>CAVYYK010000031.1:0-163509 GCA_963772635.1 uncultured Alphaproteobacteria bacterium | reverse complement strand
CACGCGCGGGTATCGGCAACACCCCGAATTGTTTTGCCAGGACGAGCGCCACCAGGGCCGCGACGGTTGCGAGGGCGGGCCAACGCCAGCGCCTCAACGGACGCCGATCGGGACGACCACGCGCACCGGGCCGTCGCCGCGGACGCGATAGACGCGCACCGGTCGGTCGATGTTTTTGAGGTGTTGCAGCCCCGCATCCACATATTCCGCATCGATACGTCCTTCGATCTGTCGGAACGCATCTTCGGAAAGGCTAATACCGCCGGGTTCCGCCAGACCTTCGATCCGGGCCGCAACATTTACCCCATCGCCAAAGACGTCATCGGCCTGAACGATCATATCGCCGATATCGAGTCCGATCCGGAACTCGATCCGCTGGTCACGCGGGACCACGGCATTCCGAGTCCGCATGCCCGTTTGAATGGCAATTGCACACCGCACCGCATCGACGATACTCGCGAACTCGGCCAGCAGACCATCACCGGTGGTCTTCACGATCCGCCCTTGGTGGTCCGCGATACATGGCTCGATTAGTTCACTGAGGTGGGCCGTCAAGTGGGCGAGCGTGCCCTCTTCGTCCTCGCCCATCAGTCGCGAATAACCCGCGACATCGGCTGCCAGGATCGCCGCTAGCCTACGTTGGACCCGCTCGTCGGCCATGCAAATGGCCTTTCCCTCTCCATGCCGTCTGGCCGAGTCTAGGGTTGCTCAACCAGAGTGTCTATCGAGGATCGAATGCCGCAAAGGGGTCTACCATCGGATTTCGTAAGGAAAGGGCTGTTGTGGCTGCACAGGCGCCTGCGGCAGTGGGCTTACGGTGCGTGTGCACCACGTTGGCGCCCAATGGCGAACCATCCCACCAGCAAGACCGCGAGCATGACCCCTCCCGTCGCCAGGAAGCAGACCTGGAAATCCTCCGTCATCGCGAACAACGTGCTGCACGTCGCCATGCCGACGGTGCCGCCCAGAAGGCGGGTCGTCACCATGATGCCGCCGGCCTGACCTTGCTTCTCGACCGGCACCGCGTTCATGATCTCCCTTTGCACCGGCATGAAACATAACGGCAAAGCGGCGCCCCACAAGACCAGGCCAGGCACGAGCAACACATAGCTGTCCCATGCGGAGGCGAACCCGACCCAAAGCATCGCCAATGCGGTCAGGGCCTGCCCGGCCAACGCGGGCCGGCGCGCGCCAAATCTGTCGGCGAGCCACCCGGATGGCGTGGCCGCAATCGGGGTGCCGACGACCGCGACCAGCAGGGCAAGCCCGGCGGTGAGCGGGCTCATCTTCAGCGCGTCCTGCAGGTAGAGGGCGACAAAGACGAAGATGGTTATCTTGCCGAACTGGGCGGTCAACAGCATGAGGTTGCATGCGCTGAAGGTGGCATTGCGGAAAAGGTCGACCTCGATCAGCGGTTCGGCGCGCCGGCGCTCGATGAGGACGAACAGGGCAAGGGCGACAAGTCCGCCAACGAGCAAGGCGAGGATGACCGGCCGGGTCCAACCCCACGCTTCACCCTGCATGGCTGCGAGGACCAGCATGCTGAGCCCGGCCACCAGCATCAGCAGCCCGCCATAGTCGATGTCCGGACGTCCGCCCTTCCGTGGCGGGTCGACCCAGGCCGCCGAGACCACTAGCATGATCAGCACCACGATCGGCGCATTGACCCAGAAGATCCAGCGCCACGAGAAAATTTCGGTCAGGAACCCGCCGACCAGCGGGCCCGCCGCCAAGAACACGGTACCGACCGCGGCCAGGATGCCGATCGCCATGCCGCGCTGTTCCTTGGGGAAGACGATCGTGACCATGGCAAAGGAGGCCGGGAAGATGACCGCCGCACCCACTCCCTGAACGGCGCGGGAGGCAATGAGCCATGCACCGTCCGGGGCGAACCCCGATACCAGCGATGCCAGGCCGAAGATCAACATGCTGACGACGAACACGATCCTGAGACCGATGACGTCGCCGATCTTGCCTCCGGCCGCGGCAAAGCCGGTGAACACGAGCAGATAGGCACTGACCACCCAGTGCGAAGCGACCGAGGACATGCCGAGATCCTTCCGGATGGTCGGCAGCGCAACGCCGACGACGGTCTCGTCCAGCAGAATCACTCCTCCGACCGCGCCCATGGCGATCAAGATCCACCACTTGCGGCTGTCATCGTTGATCGGAAGCATTGTTGCCCCGGTCTCCTTCACAATATTGCGCCAGCTTCGTCTCATACATCCGGGAACAACTCGAGGAGGCGATCATTCCTCGGCGAACACCCGGTGGAGATAGGTGTCGAGCGTATCGAAGGACGGCGGTTGGCAACGGAAGCCGAGATGTCCGTCCGGCCGTATCAGACACATGCTCGCGCCATCGGCGGCGAGCCGGTCGTGGAGCCCGCCGTCCGGGTCGCACAGAAGGCCATTGGGGAATAGCCCGGACGCAGGCGCGGTTCGCACTACGACGTGGGCGCGCAAACCCGGGCGGCGCTCGGTGGCCGCTTTCAGATGAGAAAGTGCTTGTTCGACCTTCGCGGTCGCCGCCTCGCCGAGCATCCACAACAGGGTATGATCCGGCACGGCAATGAGTTCGTGCAGTCGAAGCGTTCCATGCTGCCCCACCAGCCCGGCGACGTCTCCGACGCGATGTCCGATTTTGGTGCCGCGCCCGGACGGCGCCGGCTCGGCCCCGATCTCGGCGACGATCGGGCTCTGGTCATAGCCGAACCCGAGCTCCGATTCGGCCAAAGCGGCGAATTCCCGCCCTTCCGCGGTGGACAGGAACGCGATCAGCTCCTGCCTCGCATCGGAAGCCGAACTCGAGGGTCCGCGCCTCCGCGGCATCGCCGGACTCGACAATGGCTTGCGCGATCGGCCGGCGTTCGGCCTCGTATGAGTCGACGAGAGCAGGCGCCGCCTTCCCGGAAACCGCCAGCGCCAGTTTCCAACCGAGGTTGTGCGCGTCCTGGATGCCGACGTTCATGCCATGGCCCTCGATGGGATTGGAGACATGGGCGGCATCGCCGGCGATCAGGACGCGGCCGGTCCTGTAGCGGCGGGCAACTCGGGAATGGGCGTGAAAGAACCTTGGCGCGTCGGGGCTTTGCAGTCGCGCACCGGGCGAGACCGCGGCCAGCCTCTCGCCGAGCGCGAACACGACATCGGGATTGTCGGAGTCGGCACGGAAATAGATCCGCCACAGATCGTCGCCAAGCGGGAACGGGATGACGATCGGCGGCTGAAGCTGCACGCAGGTGATCTCGCGCGGATGCCGCCAGCCGGAGATGCCGGCATCCATCACGCCCCACAGCCGCCGATAGTCCCGGCCGTCGAAGGCGTCGTCGACCGCCTCGCGAACCGGGCTGTGAAAACCGTCCGTGCCGACCACCCAGCTTGCGTCGAGCTCCCGTTCGCCGGCGTCGTGGGAGCGAAGCCGGACGCGGACGCCCGAATCCGATTGCTCCAGACCGATGAACTCGACGCCTCGCTCGACGCTACCGCCAAGCTGTTCGAGCCGCGCGTTGAGGATGCCCTCGGTTTCGTTCTCCGGGATCGAGAGGATATAGGGGAACGGCGTATCCAGGCCCGCGAACCGGAAGTCCGCGACCTTCGCCGCTTCCGAATACAGGTCTATGCCGTGCACCGGCCGCCCGCGCTGCAAAAACGCGTCGGCCAGTCCAAGGCCGGCAAGGACCTCCAGGGATCGGGACTTGATGAAGATCGCCCGGTCCCATCCGAGCGGTTCTTCGAGCCGATCGATCAGGTGGAACGGCACCCCACGGCGCGCCAGCTCGATCCCGAGAACAAGTCCGGTCGGACCGGCGCCGACGATGAGAACCGGACTGTCCGACACGGTGCCTTGCATCCTCCGCCCTCCCCATACCCGAACCCTTCAGGGCCTAAGTCTCATACAGCCGGGAACCGCTCGAGTAGGCGAGCATCAGATCGGCGGTCTCCGTCCCGATATTGCGGGTTTGGTGGATTTCCCCCTCGCGGATCAGGATCGTGTCACCGGCGCCCATCTCGATCCAATCGTCACCCCGGCGTTGCTCGACCCGGCCGGACAGGACATGAATCGTCTCGGTGCAGTTGGGGTGGCGATGGGCCTCGGATGTGACATCGGGATCGACGGTCATTCGGGCAAGACTCAGCCCCGCATCCTCTGTGATCGCATCCTCCATCAGCCAACGAATAGTCACGCCTGGCGACGAGGGACGTGTCTCCTTTGAAGGTGCGGTCATGAAAAGCTCCAGCCGAGCATCGCGGTAGCTGATGATACGAACAGATGTGTAGCCCGTCCACAGTGCACGGAAGTGGGGGCGGGTTCATCATCGAGAACGACGCTTTCTCGATTTCAGCGATCCGTTTCAGCGAGAGGCGCCGCCGTTCGAAGAGCGCTGCTCAAGCATGGGCAGCGAGGCGGAAAAGGCGAAACGGAGACCGACCCCGGACAGATCCTTCGGGATCTTACCGGGGACCCCCAACTGCAAGACGCCGTACGTGACCTGCAGGTCGCCCTGGCAAATCCGAAGATCCGCCCCGCCGTTCTGACAACCTTGCGTGCTTTTGCGGTAAGTGCGAAATCCAAATAATACCAAGGTCCGTTGATATCGGTTCGGTGCGCCAGGCCGATCGCGCCGGACAGCGAACGGCCGCTCATCGGATGGCGAAGGGGTTGCCGACGCTGGCCTCGGTCGCCTGCGAGGCGTTGTTCTCCAAAGCCAAACTTGCCGTGACCGGTTATGATCGGTCGGGCCGCATAACGGCCGGCAAGGAGACCCGATGGCCAACCTTCCCCAGCAGACGCTCTATATTGGCGGCCGCTTTGTCGACGCCCGCTCGGGTGACACTTTCGAGACCTTGAACCCGGCCACCGGCAAGCCGATCTGCGCGGTCCAGGCCGCCGGCGCCGAGGACGTGGAGCTCGCGGTCTCATCGGCCCGCGACGGGTTCGCCGTTTGGTCGGCGATGACCGGCGCCGAACGCGGCCGCATCCTCAACCGCGCCGCCCTTTTGCTGCGCCGGCGCAACGACGAACTGGCGCGGATCGAGGTCCTCGACACCGGCAAGCCTTTGCAGGAAGCGTTGGCGGTGGACGTGCTCTCGGGCGCCGACGCGGTCGCCTACTACGCCGGCCTCGCCGCCGGCCTGCACGGCCAGCATTTCGACCTCGGCGGGTCGTTCGCCTACACCCGGCGCGAGCCGCTCGGCGTCTGCGTCGGCATCGGCGCCTGGAACTATCCGCTGCAGATCGCCTGCTGGAAGTCGGCGCCGGCGCTGGCCTGCGGCAACGCGATGATCTTCAAGCCCTCCGAGCTGACGCCGCTGAGCGCGCCCAAACTGGCGGAGATCTACACCGAGGCCGGGGTCCCCGACGGGGTGTTCAACGTCATCCACGGCGCCGCCGAGACCGGACGGCTGCTGACCCGCCACCCGGCCGTCGCCAAGGTGTCGCTGACCGGCGAGGTCGGCACCGGCCGGGCGGTGATGGCCGACGCGGCGGCGACGCTGAAGCACGTGACCCTGGAGCTCGGCGGCAAGTCGCCGCTGATCGTGTTCGCCGACGCCGACCTGGACAACGCGGTATCGGCGGCGCTGATGGCCAACTTCTATACCCAGGGCGAGATCTGCTCCAACGGCACCCGGGTGTTCGTCGAGGCGGGCATCCGCGACGCCTTCCTCGACAGGCTGGTCGCCCGCACCGAGAAGATGGTGATCGGCGATCCGATGGACCCGGGAACCCACGTCGGCGCGCTGATCTCGGAGGACCACATGAACCGGGTGCTCGGCTATATCGACGAGGGTCGGCGCGCCGGTGCCAGGCTGGTCTGCGGCGGTCGCCGCTACACCGGACCGGGGTGCGCCGACGGCTACTTCGTCGAGCCGACGGTGTTCGCCGAGTGCCGCGACGACATGACCATCGTCCGCGACGAGATCTTCGGGCCGGTGATGTCGGTGCTCGACTTCGCGACCGAAGACGAGGTGCTCGCGCGGGCCAACGACACCCCGTTCGGCCTGGCGGCCGGGGTGTTCACCCGCGACCTCCGGCGCGGCCACCGGGTGGTGGCGCAACTCCAGGCCGGCGTTTGCTGGATCAACACCTACAACATCACCCCGATCGAGATGCCGTTCGGCGGCACAAACAGTCGGGCCTTGGCCGCGAGAACAGCCTCGCCGCGATCGAACACTACACCCAGCTCAAGAGCGTCTACGTCGAGATGGGCGACGTCGAGGCGCCGTACTGAAGGCGCGGAAAATGTCTACCTTTTGCCTACCGCGGGCGCCGTTTTGTCTACCTTCGTTACGCACCCGTGGCACTCAACCCGTTGATTCCAAAAGAAACCACTCCGCACCAAATGTGAAAGGTAGCCAAAAGTAGACGAAAGTAGACATGTTTTGAGGTCAAGTGCTTGATTTTGCTGAGAACTGCTCTTCGGCGTTGGTAGACAAAGGTAGACATGAATTTGCCATAGAGCCTTGATTCAATTAATGAAATGGCCGAAACAAAAGTAGACATTTTTCGTGAAATCGCCGCGCATTCTCAAAACGCATCCCCCGCCGCCATCCGCCACAACTGGCGCGAACCCCCGACATCTGACAAACACACCTCTCCCCCCTCATCCTGCAAAGGAACTTAAGGTGAACATATACCGCGAGGGGCGGGCAGTCAAGGAAAAATATCCTTTACTCGTCGCCCTGAGGGGCGGACGGGGCCGATCGGTGGCCAGCTTTCTACCAGATTTCGTCGGCTCTATCCCCGGCTGCGGACCACTTTTTCGGCATGGCGCCGACCGTCACTCGATTTTCCAAGTCTTCGTCCGCATTTTGCAGCAATTGTTTCCCTGTTGAGCAATTGCCCGTATATTCGTTGAGAATTCAGCACCGGACGATGATGATCGGCAATGCCAAAACACACTCATAATGAACGGCTTGATGATGCCGCGCGGGCAGCGTGGCTCTACTACGTGGCGCAGAACACGCAGGACGAGATCGCCGAGAAAATGGGGGTATCCCGGCAATCGGCGCAGCGTCTTGTCGCCCTGGCCACGCGTGAACGCCTTGTCAAGTTCAGGCTGGACCACCCGATCGCGGAGTGCATGGCTTTGGCGCAACGCCTCAAGGACCGGTATGGCTTGGACTTCTGCGAAGTTACCTTGGTCGATCCGACTTCGGATGATCCGGCGCTGGGGATTGCCCAAGTCGCGGCGGCGGAGATGGAGAAAATACCTCAAATCGGAAAAGCCCATCGTCATGGCCTTGGGAACCGGCCGCGAAATCCGCGGGGCGGTGGAACAAGTGCTCGAGCGATGAATTGCCCTCAGCACAAGGTGGTGTCGTTGGTCGGCAGTCTTGCGCCGGACGGCTCAGCCAACGTCAACGACCCGATCACGGTGATCGGGGACGCCACCCGCGCCCCGCGACATCCGCTGGCAGTTCCGCTATTGGCGACGTCGAAGGAAGAACGCGACATTATCTGCGCGCAAAAACCGATCCGCATGAATATTGCCCTGGCCCAGTCCGCCGACGTAGCCTTCATCGGGATCGGCGAACTCAATGACTCCCCGCCGCTGTTGAATGACGGGTTCATCACTCGAAGGGAACTCGATGACCTGCAGGCCGCCGGCGGCGCTGGAGAGATCATAGGCTGGGCTTTTGACGACGACGGTATCTTGATTTCTTTCCAGACCAACGACCGCGTGGCGAGTGTCCCACTACGACAGCCGCCTGACAAACCCATCATCGGGGTGGCGCGTGGACAGAACAAGGTTCGCGCCATCCGGGGCGCCCTTGCGGGTCAATGGATCACGGGCCTCATCACCGACGAAATCGACGGCCGAAATCCTGGCCGACTGATCTTTTTTCAGCGCAGTTCCCTCCGTTAGTTCTCTGTTTTTAGGCGGTTTTGCGCGCCCAGCGTGAGGTCGGGCGCAGCGAAATCGAGTCAAGCGGAAAAAAAGGGGTTGACACCGCAAGGGCGCAATGCGAACATTTGCCCATTGATATAGCAATTGCTCAATCTCGCTTTTTGTCAAGTAGAGAAAGCCGTTGAAACCGAGTAACAGCAGTTGTTGAATATCTATCTTGGTCAGAAAAAATGGGAGAAGCTCCATGATCAGAACGGCGCTCAAAACGTTAACGGGAGCGGCGCTTGCGGCATCGCTTGCCGGCACTGCAACCGCCGCCGACAAGCTGACGATCGCCACCGTCAACAACGGCGACATGATCCGGATGCAGAAGCTGTCCGAGGATTTCACCGCGAAAAACCCGGGGATCGAGCTCGATTGGGTGACGCTCGAGGAAAACGTGCTTCGTCAGCGCGTCACCACCGACGTCGCCACCAAGGGCGGCCAATACGACATCATGACGATCGGAACCTACGAGGTGCCGATCTGGGCGCGTCAGGGCTGGCTCGTTCCCCTCGACGATCTACCGGCCTCCTATGACGTGGACGACATTCTGCCGGCGATCCGGAAGGGTCTGACCGTCGACGGCAAGCTTTATGCGGCGCCGTTCTACGGTGAAAGCTCCATGGTCATGTACCGTAAGGACCTGATGGAGAAAGCCGGCCTGGTAATGCCCGAGGCGCCGACCTGGGACTTTATCGCCAAGGCGGCCCGCGCGATGACCGACAAGGAGAACGGGGTCTACGGCATCTGCCTGCGCGGCAAGGCCGGCTGGGGCGAGAACATGGCGTTGCTGACGGCGACCGCGAATTCCTTCGGCGCCAGATGGTTCGACATGGACTGGAAGCCGCAATTCGACAGCGCCGCGTGGAAAAAGGCGCTCACCTTCTACATCGACCTGATGAACGATGCCGGCCCTCCGGGGGCGTCCTCGAACGGATTCAACGAGAATCTGGCGCTCTTCCAGTCGGGCAAGTGCGGCATCTGGATCGACGCCACGGTGGCCGCCGCCTTCGTGACCAATCCGGAGGATAGCAAAGTGGCCGACAAGGTCGGCTTCGCCCTGGCTCCGGACACCGGCCTCGGCAAGCGCGGCAACTGGGTGTGGGCCTGGAGCCTCGCCATACCGACAAGTTCGCAACACGTCGAAGCCGCCAAGAAATTCATCGCCTGGGCGACCTCCAAGGAATACCTGGCCCTCGTCGCGTCGAAAGAAGGCTGGGCCAATGTGCCGCCGGGCACTCGGACTTCGCTTTACGCCAATCCGGAGTATGCGAAAGTCCCGTTCGCCAGCATGACCCTCAAGAGCATCGAGTCGGCCGATCCGACCAAGCCGACCGTCGATCCCGTCCCCTACGTCGGCATTCAGTTTGTCGCTATTCCCGAATTCCAGGGAATGGCGACGGCGATTGGCCAGCAATTCGCTGCCGCCTTGGCGGGGACGCTCTCGGTGGATCAGGCGCTCGCGAACGCCCAAAATCTGGCGGATCGCACCATGAGGAAGGCCGGCTACCCCAAATAACCCCGCCGGCCTGGGGGTCGGTCCCGCACGGATCGACCCTCCCTTTTCTCGGACCCATGCTTGAAGGATAACTCCAATGGCTACAGGTCACTCACGGGTTGCCGCGCGAATCATGATCTCACCCGCAGTCTTGCTGCTTCTCGGGTGGATGATCGTGCCGCTCTCGATGACGCTCTACTTCTCGTTCCTCAACTACAATTTGCTGATGCCGGGTGTGCACGAATGGATCGGCTTCACCAACTACGAGTTTTTCCTGACCGACCCGGCTTTCTTCGCCGCCCTCGGAAACACGCTGCTCCTCGTCGGCGGCGTTCTCGTCATCACCATCTTCGGCGGCATCGGCCTCGCCATCCTGCTCGATCAACCAATGTGGGGACAGGGCATTGTCCGGATCCTGGTGATCGCGCCGTTCTTCGTGATGCCGACGGTTTCGGCGCTGGTGTGGAAGAACATGTTCATGAACCCGGTGAATGGTCTGTTCGCCCATGCCGCCGCATTCCTCGGGCTGGAACCATTCGACTTCCTCGCCCAAGCACCCCTGTTCTCGATTATCCTGATCGTCGCCTGGCAGTGGCTGCCGTTCGCCACGCTCATCCTGCTGACGGCCCTGCAATCCCTCGATCGCGACCAAATCGAAGCCGCCAATATGGACGGTGCCAGTAAGTGGAGCCGTTTCATCTACATCGTCCTGCCGCACATGTCGCGGGCCATTACAGTGGTGATTTTGATCCAGACGATCTTTCTGCTGTCGATCTTCGCCGAGATATTGGTGACGACCAATGGCGGGCCCGGCAACGCGTCAACAAACATCACTTTTCTTGTCTACGCGCAATCGTTGCTTCAATTCGATGTCGGCAGCGGATCGGCGGGCGGCATCGTCGCCGTCATCCTCGCCAACATCGTCGCCGTCTTCCTGATGCGGATGATCGGCAAGAACCTGGAGGCTTGATCGATGACGCTCGACGAAAAAACCAGAACCAAGATCGGCTTTACGATTGCAGCTTGGTTGGTCGGTCTGCTGATATTCTTTCCGATCCTTTGGACCGTGCTGACCAGCTTCAAGACCGAGGCCCAGGCCATCGCCTCACCGCCGCTGTTTCTCGGCTTTGACTGGACGCTGGAGAACTACTTCGAAGTCCAGGAACGGTCCAACTACTTTCGGCACTTCGCGAACTCGGTGGTGATATCCGTGGGCTCCACCGTTTTGGGCCTCCTGATCGCCATTCCCGCCGCCTGGGCGATGGCCTTCGTGCCGCGCAAGCGGACCAAGGACGTGCTGATGTGGATGCTGTCGACCAAGATGCTGCCGCCGGTCGGCGTCCTGATTCCCATCTATCTTCTCTTCCGCGACACCGGTCTCCTCGACACCCTCACGGGCCTGGTGCTTGTCCTGACGCTGATCAACCTGCCGATCATCATCTGGATGCTCTACACCTATTTCAAAGAGATCCCCGGAGAAATCCTCGAGGCGGCGCGCATGGACGGCGCCACCCTGTGGTCGGAGATCGTCCACGTTCTTACCCCCATGGCGGTGCCCGGAATCGCCTCGACCTTGCTGTTGAACGTCATCCTGGCATGGAACGAGGCCTTCTGGACCCTCAACCTCACGGCGGCCACGGCTGCGCCCCTGACCGCCTTCATCGCCAGCTACTCGAGCCCTGAAGGGCTGTTCTACGCCAAACTCTCCGCCGCTTCGACCATGGCTATCGCGCCGATCCTGATCATGGGTTGGTTCAGCCAAAAACAACTGGTTCGAGGTCTCACCTTCGGCGCCGTGAAATAGGAGGAAATCATGGGAAGCATCAATCTTCACAAGGTCACCAAGAAATTCGACGAAACCGAGGTCATCCCGCCTCTCGACCTGGACATCAACGAAGGCGAATTCGTGGTTTTCGTCGGTCCGTCCGGCTGTGGCAAATCAACCCTGCTGCGGATGATCGCGGGACTCGAGGATCTGACTTCCGGCAAGATCGAAATCGACGGGCAGGACGTCAGCGCCGTGCCACCGGCCAAGCGTGGCCTTGCGATGGTGTTCCAGTCCTACGCGCTCTATCCCCACATGTCGGTGCGAAAGAATATCGCCTTCCCGCTGAAAATGGCCGGCATGGACCAGGCCGAGATCGATCGCAAGGTCGACGGCGCGGCCAAGGTCCTCAATCTGGATGCCTACATCGATCGTCGGCCCGGTCAGTTGTCCGGCGGTCAGCGCCAACGGGTCGCTATCGGCCGAGCCATCGTCCGTGAACCCAAGGCCTTTCTGTTCGACGAACCCCTGTCGAACCTCGACGCCGCGTTACGGGTCAACATGCGGCTCGAGATCTCGGAACTGCACCAGACCCTCAGCACGACCATGGTCTACGTCACCCACGACCAGGTGGAGGCGATGACCATGGCCGACAAGATCGTGGTGCTCCGCGCCGGGGTGATCGAGCAGGTGGGGTCACCCCTCGAGCTCTATCACAGACCGGCCAACCTGTTTGTCGCCGGCTTTATCGGTTCGCCGAAGATGAATTTCGTGAGGGGTGCCGAAGCCACCAAACGCAACGCCCACACCATCGGCGTCCGACCGGAACACCTGAATGTGTCCCGTGAAAGCGGGATGTTGAAAGGAAAGGTCGGCGTTGCCGAGCACTTGGGCTCCGACACCTTCATTCATGTTGCGGTGGAGGGCAGTGACCTCATCACGGTGCGGACCGAGGGCGAAATCGACCTCAAACACGGCGACACGGTTTATCTCTCCGCGGACGAGGACAGGATCTACCGCTTTGCCGAGGATGGAAGGACAATCCAATGACACGCCTGAACCAGAAAACCGCATTGATAACCGGAGCGGCACGCGGCATCGGCAGAGCCTTCGCCGAAGCCTATGTCCGTGAAGGCGCCACCGTCGCCATCGGCGACATCGATGTACCACGGGCCGAGGCGACCGCGACCGAAATCGGGGCTGCGGCCTTCGCCGTTCCCCTCGACGTGACCGATCAGGAGTCGATCGACCGCGCGGTCGAAATGGTTGTGACGAGAACCGGGGGCATCGACATTCTGGTCAACAATGCCGCCATCTTCGACATGGCTCCCTTCATCGAGATCTCCCGGGAGAGCTATGACCGGGTGTTCGCAATCAACGTGAAGGGGACCCTGTTCACCCTGCAGGCGGTGGCCAGAGCGATGATCGAACGCGGCAAGGGCGGCAAGATCATCAACATGGCGAGCCAGGCGGGTCGGCGCGGCGAAGCGCTGGTCGCCGTCTACTGCGCGAGCAAGGCGGCCGTCATCAGCCTGACCCAATCGGCCGGGCTGAGCCTGATCAAGCATGGCATCAACGTCAACGCCATTTCGCCGGGGGTTGTCGAGGGCGAGCATTGGGAGGGTGTGGATGCGTTGTTCGCCAAATACGAGAACCGCCCACTCGGTGAAAAGAAGCGTCTCGTCGGCCAGGAGGTTCCGTTCGGCCGCATGGGGACGGCCGAGGATCTGGTCGGCATGGCGATATTCCTCGCCAACAGCGAGAGCGATTACGTCGTGGCGCAGACGTTCAACGTCGACGGCGGGCAGTGGATGAGCTGATGGCTGCGATCAAACTGAACCAGGAATCCCTCGATCGGCTGCCGGCCGACGTATCCGTACCCCGGTATGACCGAAAAAAGCTCACCCCCGGCATCCTCCACATCGGCGTCGGCAACTTCCACCGCGCCCATCAGGCAACCTATCTAAATCGCTTGTTCAACGCGGGCAGCGATCACGATTGGGGCATCGTCGGCGCCGGCGTAAGACCCAACGATGCCAAGACAAGGGAACTGCTGCGCCAACAGGACTGGCTGTCGACGGTCATCGAACTGGATCCCACCGGCTACAAGGCGACGGTCTGCGGGGCGATGATCGACTACCTCCCGATCGATCCCAAGGCCCTCGTCGAGGCCTTGAGCCGACCCGAGATCCGCATCGTCAGCCTGACGGTCACCGAAGGCGGCTACTATATCGACGCCAACACCGGCGGCTTTGACGCCGATCACCCCGACATCATCCACGACATCGAGAACCCGGCCGATCCCCGCACGGTTTTCGGCATTCTTCTGGCCGGGCTGGCCTCGAGGCGCGAAAGAAACCTGCCCCCCTTTACCATCGTCTCCTGCGACAACCTGCCTGAAAACGGACGCGTCGCCCGCCAAGCCATGGTCGGACTGGCCGCCGGAATATCGGCCGAGAAAGCGGACTGGATGGCCTCGGAGATCGCGTTCCCCAACGGCATGGTCGATTGCATTACACCGGCCACCGGAGAACGGGAGCGCGCATTGGCGGTCAGCGAGTTCGGAATCGAAGATGCGTCCCCCGTCGTCTGCGAGCCGTTCCACCAGTGGGTGTTGGAGGATCGCTTCACCGCCGGACGCCCGGCCCTGGAAAAGGTCGGTGTCGAATTCGTCACCGATGTCGCGCCCTACGAACTCATGAAGCTGCGTATCCTCAACGGTGGCCACGCGACGATTGCCTATCCGGGGGCCTTGTTGGGGCATCACTTCGTGCATGACGCCATGGCAGATCCTCTGATCCGGGCATTTCTCGAGAAGCTCGAACAAACCGAAATCATTCCGACCCTGCCGCCCATTCCCGGAGTCGATTTCCACGCCTACCTCGCGTCGGTGATGGAGCGGTTCGCCAATCCAAGGATTGGCGACACGATCCCACGCTTGTGCCTTGATGGTTCCAATCGCCAACCGAAGTTCATCCTGCCGACCCTTTCCGACCGCTTGAATACCGGCCTGGGGATTGACGGCCTGGCCCTCGAGGTCGCCCTCTGGTGTCGCTACTGCGCGGGACGGCGGGACGACGGAAGCCCCCTCACCGTCGAGGACGAGAACGCCGAACGCCTCGGGGAAACCGCACGCCGCGCCGAACGCGACCCTGTGGCTTTCCTGTCGATGACCGACATCTTCGGCCCCCTCGGCGGCAACGCCACCTTCGCGGCAGCCTTCACCCGGGCCCTCAAGGCGCTTTACCGGGACGGCATCGCGAAATCACTCGACTCCTATGCGAACGGAGGCCCCAGTGATCCTGTGTAGCGGCGAAGCCCTCATCGACATGCTGCCACGGCACCTCGACGACGGCAGCGAGGTTTTCCTTCCGGTGCCTGGCGGTGCGCTCTTCAACACGGCGGTTGCCCTCGGGCGGCTGGGTGAGGAGACGTGCTTCCTGTCCGGCATTTCGACCGATATCTTCGGCCAGAAGCTGATCGCCTATTTGGAGGAGTCCGGCGTCGGCACGGATTACTGCGTGCGCAGCCCAAGGCCGACCACCCTGGCCTTCGTCACCCTGAAGAACGGCAACGCGCAATACAGCTTCGTCGACGAAAACACCGCCGGCCGGATGCTCGCAACATCAGACCTTCCGAGCCTGCCCACATCCATACAGGCCTTCCATTTCGGTGCCATCAGCCTGATCCCGGAACCCTGCGGCGCCACCTTCGAGGAACTGATGTCGCGCCATCACCAAACATCGGTGATTTCGTTGGACCCCAACATCAGGCCCGGATTCGTCACCGACGAAACGGCCTACCGCGACCGCTTGCTGCGGATGATCGGAATGAGCGACATCGTCAAGGTCTCGGAAGAGGACTTGGCTTGGCTCGACCCTAGTGGCGATTTCGAGTCTCTGTCGCGGGCCTGGATCGACGCGGGGGTTTCGATCGTCACCCTGACCATGGGCGAAAAAGGGTCGAGATCCGTCACACGAACTCTCGACGTCACGGTGCCGTCGAAACCGGTGACCGTGGTCGACACGGTCGGCGCCGGCGACACCTTCAACGCGGGCTTCCTGGCCAGCCTCCGCAAGCAAGGCGCCCTGCGGAAACAAGACCTGAAGTCGATTGATGAGGACACCTTGCGTAGGGCGCTCGAGTTCTCCACGCGGGTCGCTTCCGTCGTCGTTAGCCGCGCTGGCGCGAACCCTCCATGGCAGCATGAAATCGAGGCCACTCTCGGAGATGGGCAAAAACCAGAGCACTAGTGTTGCTGGCGCGGTACTGCGTGTATCGCGTACGCTGATTTCTTGAGTGACGCGGCTGGCGCCACCGCATGGCCTATCGTATCCTGGTAGTGGAGTGGGGGGCAGGCTCCAAGGCCGGAGATTGGATGCGACTCCTCACAGCGGTTCTGATCGTTCTATTGTCTGTTTCCACGGGGATTGGAGAGGCCGCCATGACGCTATCACTCAAATCGCCAGCATTCTCCCATCTCGGAGAAATGCCCAAGCGCTACACCTGCGAGGGCTCGGACGTTTCGCCGCCATTGGCATGGTCCGGGGTCCCTGAAGGAACCGAGAGCGTTGCGCTGGTGGTCGATGATCCCGATGCTCCGGATCCGAAGGCCCCCAAAATGACCTGGGTCCACTGGGTGCTGTACAACCTACCGCCGACGGCGGGCGCGCTCCCGGAAGCGGTGGCACCGGAGGCGCTCCCGCCGGGCACCCAACAGGGCCTCAATGACTGGAACAGACCCGGCTATGGCGGTCCATGCCCCCCGATCGGACGGCATCGCTACTTCCACAAGCTCTATGCCCTCGACACGGTTATCACCGGCTTGAAATCCCCGACCAAGGCGGAGCTTGTGAGGGCGATGGAAGGCCACGTCCTCGCCGAAGCCGAGCTCGTCGGCACCTACCAGAAGGCCGGTCGCTGACGGCGTCGCCCTCGTTCTCCACAGGCCCTAATCCTCGTTTTCGCTTCGCAATTGGGCGGGCGTGGCGCCGATTTCGCGCCGGAAGGTAGTGGTCATGTGGCTCTGGGACGAAAAGCCGGTGGCATAAGCGATGTCGGCGATCGACTGATCCGTCGAGCGCAGCAGGGCGCGCGCGGCCTCGATGCGGCGGGCCAGCACGTATTGATGTGGCGGTTCGCCGACCTTGCGTTTGAAAGCCCGCCCGAACCGATGCGTGAGGACGCCGGCAAGGCCGGCAAGGGTTTCGAGCGACAGGTTGGCATCGAGGTTGGCGTCGATGTAGTCGAGGATCGAGCGAAGCACGCGATCGTTGAGGGTCGAACCGCGGCCCGTTGCCTGCTGGCGGGGCGGCAGGCGTAACATCTCGACGATGAGCGTGAATCCCAGCGCCTGGAGGTAGTCCCGTGAAACGGTCTCGGCCCTCATGTGACGGCGGATACGCTGAGCGATCTCCGTGGTAAAAGGTTTGGGACCGCCGATAATCACGCGGGACTCCAAGCGTTCCAGCGGAATCTGGGTGGCTGCGGCGATATCGGGTTTGATGTCCTCGAAACGGAACGCGAAGGCGAGCACTTCCGGCGCCGCACTAGAATTCGCCGCGTAGGGGAAAGTTTGCGGGCACGACGATGTACTCGTAGGGACGGCGCTCGTAGCGTCGCAGCCGGTCGCCCGCCAGCGAGCTGGATCCCTCGTCGGCGCCGAAGCTGATCGTGGCGAGGGTTTTCGCGAGCCGCACGTTGAGGCTGCGCTCGCCTGCGGGAACCAGCTCGACGGAGAACTTGTCGAATCGGATACGCCGGCCCCACTCGGGCACACTGCCCCGCGGCGGAGCGTCTAGCCTCATCTCCTGTCTGTCCATTCCTGCCTCCGATACCGGTAACAGCCTTGGTGCCGCCCGCAGCGATAAATCGGGATTGGAGACCGCGATCGCCAGCGGCGCAGTGCACGATTCTGAAACGCGGAATCCTGAAATACTCGTGGCGGCTTTGCGACGATCATTGTCGGCGAACCGGGACTTGAACCGACTTCACAGGGTCGCTCTTCAAGTCTGAGGCACGGAACACCAACGGACTGCGCCGTTCCTCCAAGGAACCGGCGAGACCCCGAAGTAGAGGAGCAACGGAGCGATGCCCGATACTGCCGTAACGCAAGGCGCCCATCACATCGGCCTCACCGTACCGGATCTGGCCGGAACGCGCGCCTTCTTTGTCGAGACATTGGGATTCTATCAGGTCGGCGAGAAACCCGACTATCCGGCCGTGTTCGTGAGCGACGGCGCCACGATGATCACCTTGTGGCAGGCCACCGACCCGGCGAACGCGATCCCTTTCGACCGCAAGAACAACGTCGGCCTCCACCACTTCGCCCTGAGGGTCGCGAACGCAGGCGTCCTCGATGACCTGTACCACAGGCTGGATACCACCCATGGCGTCGACATCGAGTTCGCGCCGGAGCCGCTAGGCGGCGGACCCGCCAGGCACATGATGTGCTTCATCCCAGGCGGGATTCGCATGGAGTTCATCGCTCCGGACGGCTGAGTGGTGTCATGACTGCTCGGGGCCGCCCCGTGGATCCTTGGAGACACTTAGCGGGACAGGGGCGCCGCCCGCCAAGTCGTCCAGTCGGCGCCCGAAATTCAACCTTTTGAGAAATGAGAAAGGAGAGTAACCATGCCCCGTTTAACCCCCATCGATCCCGCAACCGCCACCGGCGAAGCCAAGGTGCTTCTCGACGGCGTGCAGAAGAAGCTCGGCGTGACGCCGAACCTCTTGCGGACCTTGGCCAATGCCCCGGCTGCGCTGAAGGCTTACCTGGGTTCGGCGAGGCGCTGGCCGGCGGTCGCTTCGACGCCAAGACCCGGGAAGCGTTCTCGCTCGCCGTGGCGGGCGCCAATGCCTGCGAGTACTGCGCGTCGGCCCACGTTGCGATCTCGAAGAGCCTGAAGGTCGACGAAGTGGAGATCGACTCGTCGACTCGAAGGCCGTTCCGCCGATCCCAAGCTGGATGCGGCGCTGGTGTTCGCCCGCAAGGTCGTCGACAAGCGCGGGCTCGTCAGCGACGACGACATCGCGGCCGTGCGCGCCGCCGGTCACGACGACGGTGCCATCGCCGAGATCGTCGCCAACGTCGCGGTCAACATCTTCACCAATTATTTCAATCACGTCGCCGAGACCGACGTCGACTTCCCGAAGGTCGATCTGGCGAGGGCGAAGGCGGCTTGAGCCCCGAACAGGCGGCGCGCCATTGCGGCGCGCCGCCGTATCGAGGCGCAACGTAGGAGGGAAACGGATGACGACCGAGCTGAGCACCAAAGCGATCCCCATATCCGCGGGTATGAGTCAATCACAGTCCCCGTTCCACGCGGGCGAGCAGCGGGTGCAGGAGCGCATTGGGGTCCGTGACATCGAAAACTGGGCGCGGAAAGTCGTGCGCCCCTACCTGCCCGAGGAACATCGCGCCTTCCACACGGCGATGCCGTTCCTCGTCGTCGCGGCACGCGACGAACAGGGAACGACCGTGGGCGACCCTGCTGGCCGGCCAAGAGGGGTTCGTGACTTCGCCGGACCCCGTTTCTCTGGTGATCGATGCGACGCCGGTTTCGGGTGATGCGCTGGAGGGGTCGTTGTTGACAGGGACCGACATCGGAATTCTCGGCATCGAACTGGCGACGCGGAGGCGCAACCGCGTCAATGGCCGGATCCGGAGGGACGACCCGGACGCGATCATCTGCGAGGTCGAACAGACATTCGGGAACTGCCCGCAATACATTCGAGAGCGCGCGTGGCGCGTACGTCAACGGCGTGCCGGCTGGCGCGCCATCACGCGGCACCCGCCTGACGTCATCCCAGATCGACTGGATCGCCTCGGCCGATACCTTCTTCATTGCCACCGGGCACCGCGGCGACGGCGACAACCCGGCGTTCGGCATGGATGCCTCTCACCGCGGGGGCGACCCGGGCTTCGTCGCGGTCGCGAACGAGACCCGCCTGGTGTTCCCCGACTACGCGGGCAACAACCACTTCAACACCATCGGCAACCTCGTTCTCGACCCGCGAGCCGGTCTGCTGTTCGTCGATTTCGAGACCGGCAGTCTGCTGCAGCTTACCGGCCGGGCCACGATCGATTGGGAATCGGAGGCGGTGGCCCGCGTTCCCGGCGCGCGGCGTCTGGTGGCCTTCGACATCGAGGAGATCGTCGAGCTTCCCATGGCCGTTGCCTTGCGATGGGACGCGGATGCCGAGTCGGTGCGCTCCCTGCGGCTCGTCGAGAAGATCCGCGAGACCGAGGATGTGGCTTCGTTCGTATTCGAAGCCGGGGACGGCGGACCGCTGCCCGGCTTCGAGGCCGGCCAACATCTGCCGATCGAACTCGACATTCGCGGACGGGAAGCAGCCGGTTCGCCGGACGTATTCGCTGTCGGTTCACCACGTCGACGGCCGCTATCGGATCAGCGTCAAGCGCGAACCCAGCGGACTCGCTTCACGCTACCTGCACGATCATGTCGAGCCGGGAGCGATCATCGGCGCGCGCCGGCCTGCGGGCGACTTCGTGATGTCCCGCGACACCTGCCCGATCGTGCTCGTCAGCGCCGGCATCGGGGTGACGCCGATGGTGAGCATGCTCCACGCGCTGGCCGCCGAAGAAGGAGCGCGTCCGGTCGTGTTCGTCCATGGCGCGCGCGACGGCGCTCACCACGCCTTGGGCCGCGAGGTCCGCGCGCTGGCCGCACGACGCGACCGAATTCGGCTCCATGTCGCCTACAGCCAGCCGCGCCCGGAGGACGAGATCGGCAAGGATTACGACAGCGAAGGTCGGATCGACGGCGCGCTGTTGGCCAGCCTCGGCGACGATCCCGACGCCCGGTACTACCTGTGCGGCCCGACCCGCTTCATGGCCGACGTTCAGAACGATCTCGAGCGTCGCGGCGTCCCCGCGGACCACATCCACACGGAATCCTTCGGGCCAGCGGGTTGATCCGCGCCGCGAACTCGAGACCGAAGACGAGCTGATAACGTGATGCCGGAATATGCAATATGACGGATGGGGGTACGCGCGCGGATCTCCGTCCGGGCGGTCCGTCATCGCGCCATCGGGCGCTACGGGTCGGTGGCTTTTTTCGCGGCGACGGGTTCGGCCGCGAGGGCTTCGGCGTGTTCGGCGATGTCGCGGGCGGTGGCGGAGTAGAGCTGGCGGCGGATCAGGATGATGGTGATCAGCACCGTCGCGGCGATGAACAGCAGCGGGTGGATGAACCAGGCCAGCGCCGCCAGGGCGAAGTAGTAGGCGCGCACCCCGGCGTTGAAATGCCAGAAGCCGTGGCTGAGCATCAGCGCCATCCGCCGGGCGAACTTGCGGTCGAGCGCGGGAGAGCCGGCGAGCGGCGCGCTGCCGATGGCCGCCGCGAAGTAGTTGAACTGGCGGATCGCCCAGGTGAACTTGAAGAACGCGTAGACGAAGATCGCGACCACGAGAAAAACCTTGAGCTCGAACAGCGCCTGGGTGCCGCCGCCGAACAGCACCGACAGGTTGAGGGTGGCGGAATGAACCCGTTCGGCCGAACCGAGGACGCCGACCAGCGCGGCGATCAGGATCAGAGTGGTCGAGGCGAAAAAGGTGACGCTACGGATCGAGTGGCCGACCAGGGTTGTATCGGTGATCCGGTTGTCGCGGTCGAGCAGCCGCATCATCCACGCCTCGCGGATGCCGATCATCCTGGCGTTGATGCTGTTCGGGCGCCGGAAGCGGCCGTCGAACAGGGTGCCGTAACCGAACCAGATCGCCAGGAAGGCGAGGAAGGCGGCAATGTCCAGCCAAGTCAGATCTTCGGGCACCGACGCGATCCTCTTTTTTATGGTCCGGTCTAGCGCCTCGGTGTTCGTGGGGGCCGCAGGAGACTCTCCCTATGCCGCGCTGGCGGCTTTCTTGGCGGTCTGGCCGGTGGCCTTCTCGTAGTCCTGCATCAGCGACTTGGTGATCTCGCCCGGGGTGAAGCGGTGCTGGTCGATCTCGCCGACCGGGGTCACTTCGGCCGCGGTGCCGGTGAGGAACACCTCGCCGGCGCCGGCCAGTTCGTCGGGCATGATCGCCCGCTCCACCACCTCGATGCCGCGGGCCTTGGCCAGGCCGATCACCGTCCTGCGGGTGATGCCGTCGAGGAAGCAGTCCGGCGTCGGCGTGTGCAGGCGTCCGTCGCCCATCACCATGAAGATGTTGGCGCCGGTGGCTTCCGCCACCTGGCCGCGCCAGTCGAGCATCAGCGCGTCGTCGTAGCCTTCGTCCTCGACCGCGTGCTTGGACATCGTGCAGATCATGTAGAGCCCGGCGGCCTTGGCGTGCACCGGCGCGGTTCCGGGCGCCGGCCGGCGCCACGGCGCCGTCTTCAGCCGGATCCCCTTGAGACGCGCCTCCGGCGAGAAATAAGACGGCCACGGCCAGGCGGCGATGGCGAGTTGGATCGTCGTCGCCTGCGCCGACACCCCCATCATCTCGCTGCCGCGCCAGGCGACCGGGCGGACGTATCCGTCGACGATGCCGTTGGCCTTGCACACCTCGTTGCACGCGCGGTCGAGTTCGTCGACGCTGCACGGCAGCTGGAAGCCGAGCATCCGGCCGAGGCCGCCAACCGCTCCGAGTGCTCGGTCAGCTTGAAGATGGTGCCGTTGTACGCCCGCTCGCCCTCGAACACGGAGGAGGCGTAGTGGAGCGCATGGCTCAACACGTGCAATTTGGCGTCGCGCCACGGCACCAGGGTTCCGTTGTACCAGATCAGGCCGTCCCGATCGTCGAAGGGTTGCGTAGCCATGAAATTATCTTTCCCTAACCTGCCAATATACGAAAATATTATTCCGCATCGCCTTGAAACTTGTTGCTTTTCGTACCATTGCCGGCCATATATGTCAATATTACTGACGTAAATTTCGGGCGTCGCGGGCGGCAAGGAAATGATGCAGGATCCGACGGCGATCGCCGGATTTGCAAACCGGTTGGACACCGCTATCGAAGCGGATACCGGGGCGCATCCCCTCGATGCGGACGAAAAGGCGCTCCGCCGGGCGATCGAGCTTCTGTTCTTCGCCTATCGCGACTTCACCGGCGAGGCGGACGGATTGCTCGCCCGCTACGGTTTCGGCCGCGCCCATCATCGGGTGATCTACTTCGTCGGCCGCCATCCGGGGATCGGCGTCAGCGATCTGCTGGCCATCCTCAAAATTACCAAGCAGAGCCTTGCCCGGGTCCTCGGGCAGCTGGTGGACGGGGGGTTCGTCGTGCAGCGACCCGACGCCGGCGACCGCCGCCGCCGCCGGCTCCATCTCACCGCCGAGGCCGAGGCGCTGGAGCGTACCCTCACCGCGCGACAGGCGGAGCTCATCGCCGCCGCGTACCGGGAGGCTGGGCCGGACGCCGCCCAAGGGTTTGCCGCGGTGCTGCGCGGGATCGTCAATCCGAAGGATCGTCGACGGTTCGATGACCGGTGAAACTCGGTGGTATAAGGAGAACATGAGGACAGACGTTCCGCACATCCTGGTGGTCGACGACGACCCGAAGTTATGCAAACTGCTGGCGAGATTTCTGACCGAGCACGGGTCGATCGTCGCCACCGCCTCCGGCAGCGCCGACGCCCGCAGCAAGCTCGCCAGCCTTTCTTTCGATCTGATCGTGCTCGACCTGATGATGCCCGGTGAAAGCGGCCTCGACTTCGCCGAAGAATTCAGGCGGACCAGCACGGTGCCGATTCTCATGCTCACCGCCATGGGCGAGCCCGAGGACCGCATCGCCGGCCTCGAACGGGGGGCGGACGATTACCTGGTCAAGCCGTTCGAACCGCGCGAACTGCTGCTCAGGATCAACAACATCCTGCGGCGTGCGCCCCAGCCGGAAGCCGCGCCGGCGGCGGTGAAGATGGGCGAGATGATGTTCGACATGGAGCGCGAGGAACTCCGCAAGAACGGCCAGCCGGTTCGCCTCACCTCGGTCGAGGCGGCGCTGCTGAAAGCGCTGGCGTTGCAGCCGGGAGTTCCGCTCAGCCGCGAGGCGCTGATCGAACTGACCGGCGCCGCCGGGGGTGACCGCGCCGTCGACGTGCAGGTCACCCGGCTGAGGCGCAAGATCGAGGACCGCCCCCGCGACCCGCGCTACCTGCAAACCGTGCGTGGCAAAGGCTACGTGCTGAAACCCGACTGACCCGATGATCAAGGACTACTTTCCGCGCAACCTCCTCGGACGGTCGCTGCTGATCGTGGTGACGCCGCTGATCGTGCTGCAGTTGGTCTCCGGCTACATTTTTTACGAGAGCCATTGGAACCACGTGAAGCAGCAACTGGCCTTGGGACTGGCCGGCGACGTGGCGGTACTGATCGAAGCGATCCGCCGCTATCCCGATCCCGAGAACTATCAATGGATCTTGGATGCGGCGAAGCGCTCGATGGAGATTACGGCGTCGGTCGAGGACGGGGCGATTCTGCCGAACCCGATGTCAAATCCCACTGACGTCGAGGGCGAACTGCGCCGCGCGTTGCGCGACAAGGTGAACAAACCGGCCGTTGTCGATGCGCGTAGCTTGGAAGGTCTCGTCGTCATCAAGGTGCAGTTGCCGGAAGGGGTGCTGACGATGGTGACTCCGCGCCACCGGCTGTTCAGTTCGACCGTTTACATCTTCGTCCTGTGGACGGTCGGGGGAGCGCTGATCCTGTTGGGGGTGGCGACGATCTTCATGCGCAACCAGGTCCGGCCGGTCCAGCGCCTCGCCCGCGTCGCGGACGCGTTCGGCAAGGGCCGCGACGTTCCCAACTTCAAACCCGAGGGCACCCGGGAGGTGCGTCAGGCGGCGACCGCATTCATCGCGATGCGGGCGCGGATCGTCCGCCAGATCAGCCAGCGCACCGAGATGCTGGCCGGTGTGTCCCACGACCTGCGCACGCCGCTGACCCGGATGAAGCTGCAGCTGGCGATGATGGCGGAAGACGACGGCGTGACCGCGCTGAACGAAGACGTCGCCGAGATGGAGCGGATGCTCGAGGGCTATCTGGCCTTCGCGCGCGGCGAGGGAAGTGAAAATCCCGAGCCTCGCGACGTCATCGCGCTGCTCGGCGAGGCGGTGCGACAGGCCCGGCGCAAGGGCGGCACGGTCGACCTCGAGGCGGAAGGAGAATTCGAGTTGCCGCTCCGACCCAGCGCCTTTCTCCGCTGTATCACCAATCTGCTGGATAACGCCCAGCGCTACGCCACCCATGTTTCCGTCCGTGCCCAGAAGCGCGCGAGGGGTATCGAAGTGGTCATCGACGACGACGGCCCCGGTATTCCCCTCGACAAGCGCGAGGAGGTGTTCAAGCCGTTCTTCCGCCTCGAAGGCTCGCGCAATCCGGTTACCGGGGGCGTCGGGCTCGGGTTGACCATCGCCCGCGACGTGGTGCGCGGCCATGGCGGCGACATCTTTCTCGGCGAATCGCCGAGCGGCGGGCTCAGGGTTCGGCTGCGGCTGCCGCTCTGACGGCCTTTGCGGATGAGATCTCAGGCTTTCGGCGCGGGCAACCGGAGCAGATGGCCGCCGTTTCTCGACGGCGAGCCCTTGCCGACCATCTCGCCGATTTCCTGCTCGCTGAGATCGGCCAGATGGTTGATCGCCGACGCCCATTCCTCGACGCTCTGCCAGTCGTGACGATAGAGGACGCGGTTCATGTCCTGAAGGTTCGCCATGTGGGTCTCCCACCAAATCCTGCAACGCTGGTTTCGGGCGTCCACGCCTCGAAAACCGCAACGGGGTGCCGGGAAAGACACATCCTCCAAAGGTGCTCCAAGATCGCCGACCGCAGGCTTGTTCGAGGCCTTCTGCCTCACCCTGTTCACCGGGCGCCGACGTTTCGACGCGAACTGGCTCACTTTTTTGAACACCTGACGTTATGGTCCCGTCCCAAGAGAACGGGGTCAAGGCAAATGCGGTGATGATCCACAACATGTTGTGAGAAATGGACTATTTTCTTCGAGATTTTGACCGCGTCGGGTGTCGGAGGATTGCGGCCGGCCGAATCGCCCGCTATCGCCGAATCGTCTGTGGCGAGCGCGTGCTTGCCGCATCCCCGCAACCGACAATTTTATGGTAGACGCCGGTGATCCGGATCGCCGGCCACCTGGGTTGAACGTGGCCCCTCCGAGCGAAGGAACAGGATCGACGAGCCATGGCAAACGAAAACCTGCACGCGAATTCCGACATTCCTACGTCCAGCGAAACCATCGAGGTGCTGCACAACCGCGTCAGCGTGCGCACGTTCAAGCCGGAGCCGGTGCCCGAGGCGCAGGTCGAGGCGGTGCTGAGGGCGGCGTTGCGCGCCCCCACCTCGTCCAACATCCAGGCGTACAGCGTGGTCGTCGTCCGCGACGTCGAGTCGCGGCGGCGGCTCTCGGTCGCGACCGGCAATCAGCCGCATGTGGCGGAAACCCCGGTGTTCTTGGCTTTCTGCGCCGATCTGACGCGGATCGAGCGGGCCTTGCGCCGCCACGGCCACGGCCTCGACGACAACAACAATCTCGAACTGGGACTGGTATCGACGATCGACGCCGCGCTGGTCGGCATGTCGGCCTATCTGGCGGCGGATTCGCTGGGACTCAAGGGGGTGATGATCGGCGGCGTGCGCAACGATCCGGTCGAAGTCGCGCGGATCCTCGACTTGCCGCACCGGGTGTATTGCGTCTTCGGCATGTGCCTCGGTTGGCCGTCGTCGACGCCGCAGCAGAAGCCGCGGATGGACTACCACGATATCGTGCATTTCGAGCGGTATCGTCGGGACGGGCTCGATCGGGCTCTCGACGCTTATGACGCGGCATTGGCCTCGCACTACCGGCAGATGGGCAAGCCGACGGCGGCCGATTCATGGACCGGCGAAATCGACGCCAAATTCAGTGGCCCGCAGCGTGATGACCTGCGCCGGGCGCTTGGAGAGATGGGGTTCGATTTTCGGTGAATGGCCGGTATTCCGGCCACCCTGCTCGCGCCGAGTGTCTGACCATCGTCGGAGCCTGCGCACCCTATTAGAGACGCCCGATGCCATTGACGAAGTGAATGGCGTAACTCATAATATCACCAAGTGTCCGGCGATATGAACGTCCGGATGTCTTTGTCAGTGTGGATATAGGGCTTCTAGATGGTGTCCCGCGTTGGCCGAGGGACTGAAGGTAGGGAAGGGGCGGGGAACTTCCCGGTTTTGCATCGTGTCGAGAGAGGGCATCATCGCCCCTTGCAACAACGGATACAGGCCGATGCAAACGAAACCGCGCAATCCGTCGAGCACAACAAGCGTATCATCTTGTAGATCCATAAAAAGAAACACAATTCCGCCCAGTTCGAGAAATCACCGTAACACGGTTAGTTAAGTTTTTGAAAGCATGCGGAGTTTCGTGTGTTCAGTTCGTCAATGCATGAACGAGGAGTTCCTCAGGTTCCCGGAACGGTTCCCGGGTGTCGTCAATGGTGGTTGCAACCGTATCCGGTGAGCGGCGATCTCAGCCGATCGGGAAGCGGCATTGTGACATGTCGGGGCGCACCGGTCCCGTTCACCAGCGAGACCGGGAGGGTGAAGGCGTTCGACGCGGAGGAGAACGACCCCAATTTCGCCACGATCTATTCCGGTGATGGCGGCCGGCGCGGTATCGAAGCAGCCTCGGATTCAGCGGTTCACGCAGCGGCTGGGCTCGGGAACACCCTCCGCCATGCTCCATCGCCGATCGTGCCCGAAACGGAGCGCGCGATTGCCGCAGGCTACGATGCGTTGTCGGCGAGGAGCCAAAGAGGATGGCGATTGCTCGGCTCCGCTATTGATCGGCGCTGAAAAGGAAAAAGGATAGGAGGTCACTATTTCGATGGCAACGACGTCTCGTTGGCATGACGCCCCCTCGATGGGGGAGGGCGCCGGAGGCCGCGGGGAATCCCCGCGCTCCGAACAAGGCATGGATACTCCGGCCGCAACGCGGCGGGCATTTCTCGGCACAATGGTCGGGGTGCTATGGCTGCTCGCCAACGGCGATGGCGCCCTAGCGGCGCCCGTCCTGGGCAAGCCGGTACCGTTTTCGATCGCCGGTCTGCGCCGCCGTGCGCAGGAGCTGGCGGCGAAGCCATTCGACGAACACGGTGCCAAGCTCCCCGAGACCTTGGCAGAGCTGACCTACGACCAGTACCGCGATATCCGGTTCCGACCGGATCAGGGGTTGTGGGTCGACCAGAACCTCCCGTTCACGGCGCAGTTCTTTCATCTGGGCCTATACTACACCGAGCCGGTTCGGTTGTTCGAGGTATCCGACGGCTCCGCGGCGCCGGTGACCTATTCGGCCGATCTGTTCGACTTCGGAGCCAATCACTTCGAGCCTCCCACCGGGATCGATTTTGCCGGATTTCGTTACCACTATCCCCTGAACCGTCCCGACTACAAAGACGAGGTCGTCGTTTTTCAGGGCGGGACCTATTTCCGGGCGGTTGGGCGCGGCAATTTCTACGGCATTTCCGCCCGCGGCCTGGCGATCGGCGTCGCCGCCGAGGGCGGCGAAGAGTTTCCGATGTTCCGCGAGTTCTACCTCGAGCGACCGACGCCGCAGAGCAACACGGCGGTGATTTATGCGTTGCTCGACAGCCCCAGCACAACCGGCGTCTATACCTTCACGATCCGGCCCGGCGACATAACAACCACGGACGTGACCTTCACGCTCTACCCTCGCGTCGAGATCCCCCGGGTGGGTTTCGGCGCCTTGACCAGCATGTACTTTTTCGGTCCCAACGACCGCGTCGACGTCGACGACTTCCGACCCGAGGTCCATGACAACGACGGGCTGGCCATTTGGACGGGGGCAGGGGAATGGCTGTGGCGCCCTCTGATGAATCCCGAGCGCCTGCGGGTCAGCAACTTTATCGACGACAACCCGAGGGGGTTCGGGCTCCTGCAACGTCAGCGCAAATTCGACGCCTATGAAGACCTCGAGGCGCGCTACGAGCTTCGGCCGAGTGTCTGGGTCGAACCTGTCGGCAACTGGGGAAGCGGTGCCGTCGAACTGGTCGAAATCCCGACCGACGCGGAAATCCACGACAACATCATTGCCTTCTGGTCGCCATCGCAACCCCTTGAAGCCAAGGTCGAGGTCTCGCTCGCCTATCGCTTGCACTGGGGGTTCAACCCGCCTGTGCGCCCGACGGCGGCGGAAACCGTCGCTACCCGCGTCGGTCGCGGCTGGGACGACAACAGTCGGCGGTTCGTCATCGATTTCAAGGGCGGAAAACTGGACAGCCTTCCCGCCGACGCTCCGGTCGCGGCGGTCGTCAGCGCCACTTCCGGAACCATCAGCCATGTCGTCGCACAACACAACGACGTCGCCGGAGGCTGGCGCGCGTTTTTCGAGATCGTGCCCGAGGGTGACAAGGAGAGCGAGCTTCGATGCTTCTTGAAGCTCGGCGACGAGGCGCTCACCGAGACCTGGAGCTACCGCTGGTATGGGTAATTCGTCGGCAAAGCGCGCGGCGAACGGTTCGTCTTCCGGCAGCTCCAAGACGCGTCGCGCACCGAGACGGGCCGGAGCGGAGAAGACGGCGTATATCAATCCCGTCGCCCGTGAACTCGTTGATGTCGGTATCGTCGATGCGGCACAGGCGAAGCGTCTGGCACGGGAACTGGCCGATGAACTGGGAGAGACCGCGCTTTCCAGGGACGTCGCAGCCCTCCTTCGCGCGCGGATCGATGCGTGGATCGGCCCTTTGGCCGAGGCCCGGGGCATCCGTCCGGGAGAGGCCGTCGTCGCCGGCCGGGCGGCCTTGCTCGCCTTGAACGGCGAGCATACGTGGTCGGACGATTTCCTTGCGGCCGAGCCCTCGAGGGCTTTCCAAACGGCTTTCTCCCAGGCCCTTCCCGTCGCCTGTCCACCGGATGCGCCGCTCGCGATGCCGGTCCAGTCACTGCGTCGCTGGGCTCCTGACGCGCCGGAGGACCTGCGCGCACGGCGGCGATCTTTGGCATCGTGGCGGCGCCCGGCACTGATTCTCGGCGCGGCGCTGGCGTCGACCGGCCTCGGCGGCTACGAGCTTTCGCAGGTGATGAAGGTCGGCGGTTACTCCCCTCTGGAAATCGCCCTCCTGGTTCTGTTCGTGCCCAACTTCCTGTGGATCGCCGTGTCGTTCTGGACCGCAGTCGCCGGTCTTGTCGCGATGTTTCAGCGCTTGCCGGTGCGCGGGCTCGCATCGCCAAGGGACCCTTCGACGCCTCTCGGCTCGCGGACCGCGGTGATCAGTTTGACCGCCAACGAGGATGCCTCGCGCATCTTCGGCGGTCTCGAGGCGATCTACGAGTTGGTCAGGGCGACCGGACAACTCGCGGCGTTCGAGTTCTTCGCGTTGAGCGGATCCACGCGGCCGGCGAACTGGATCTCCGAGGAGGTCGCTTGGAACGCCGCGCGGCGACGTCTCGGCGCTACGGGAAAGCTTTTCTATCGGCATCTTCTCACCGGGGAAGCACGCAAGGCCGGCAACGTCGCCGATTTCGTTCAGCGCTGGGGCGGACGCTACGACCATTTCATGATTATGGACGCCGACAGCCTGGTTACCGGCGAGACCCTGGTGCGGCTGGCCCGACTGATGGAGAGCAATCCGCAGGCCGGGATCATCCAGACCGTCCCCCGGAACGTCAACCGCAACACCCTGTTCGCCCGCGTCCAGCAGTTCGCCGGACGACTGTACGGCCCGCTTCTCGCCGCTGGCCTGTCGTTCTGGCACCAGGGCGCCAGTAACTACTGGGGTCACAACGCGATGATCCGGACGCGCGCCTTCGCCGACGCGGCGGGCATGCCCGTGCTCCCCGGCAAATTACCGTTCGGCGGACACATCCTCAGCCATGATTTCGTGGAGGCGGCGTTGATGTGCCGCAGCGGCTGGGGGGCCTATCTGCTCGCCGACGTCGACGGCTCGTACGAAGAGAGCCCGCCGTCGCTGATCGACTCGGCCCAGCGCGACCGGCGCTGGTGCCAGGGCAACCTGCAGCATTCGGCCGTGATCGGCGCCAAGGGATTAAGAGGGCTGTCGCGGCTGCATTTGCTGACGGGCATCATGTCGTACGTCGCCTCGCCGCTGTGGTTCATCTTCATCATCGTCGGCATCCTCGCGGCGCTGCAGGCACGCTTCGAGCTGCCGGTGTATTTCCTGCCCACCGAAACGCTGTTCCCGGTTTGGCCGATCATCGATCCGGAACGCGCCGCGCGGCTGTTTGCGGTGACGATGGCAGTGTTGCTGGCTCCCAAGCTATTCGGCTTGCTTCTTCTCATGCGTGACCGGGCGCTGCGGCGAGGCTTCGGCGGGCTGGTGCGCGCCTTTCTCGGGGTCGTGGTCGAAACCGCGTACTCCACTCTCTGCGCACCGATCCTGATGCTCGTGCAGAGCCGTTTCGTGCTGGAGGTGCTGCTCGGCTACGACAGCGGCTGGAAAGCCCAGGTCCGCGACGATCGCGGTATCCCGTTCCGCGAGACGGTGCGGCGTCACCGCGGCCACATGCTCATGGGATGCATTCTCGGGACCGCCGCGTGGGTCGTCGCACCGGAGCTCCTGATCTGGATGTCTCCCGCCGTCGTCGGCCTCGTCCTGGCGGCTCCCATTTCCTACATCGGCGCCAGATTGAGCTGGGGCCTTGCCGCCCGTCGGCTCGGGTTGCTGACCATTCCGGAGGAAACGGTTCCGTACCGCCGATCGTCACCGATGCCTCCGAGCGATCCGCCAGCCTCGCCGACCAGATGGCTCGGACTGCCGATCCCCTGCGCGAAGTCCTGACCAACAATGCCCGGTTCATGCTCCATGCGGCGGTGGTGGGGCAAGGGTTGCGGGATGGGGCGGTGGGCGATCCACGTCTGGCGGGGGCGCGCCATGTCCTGGCCGAGCGCGTACGAGATGAGGATCCGTTGGTCTTTCTCGACAACGGACAATTGCTTTCGGTACTCGGCGATCCCAAGACCCTGCTCGCGGTTCGATACCGGCTCCGTCACCCGCGCCGTGCACGGGGATAGGCTTTTAGAACAGCCGCCCGCCGTTCGGAACGTCGTGGTCCGGCGCGATCAGCACGACCTCGCCATCGGCATCGGGGAAGCCGAGGACCAACACCTCGGACATGAACTTGCCGATCTGGCGGGGAGGGAAGTTGACGACCGCGGCTACCTGGCGGCCGATCAGGGTTTCGGCGGCGTAATACCGGGTGATCTGGGCCGATGTTTTCTTCGTTCCCAGCTCGGGACCGAAATCGATCCACAGCTTGATCGAAGGTTTGCGCGCCTCCGGAAAAGACTCGGCCCTGACCACGGTGCCGGCGCGGATGTCGACCTTGGCGAAATCGTCGTAGGAGATGGACGCGGGGGAATTGGACACGGATTACCTGTGGGACTGACGGCGCCGGTCCCGAGGGCGGGGCGATCGGCCGGGTCGTTGGCATGAGTCGAAAAGAGTACGGCCGCCCCACGGGGGCGGCCGTATCGAACGCAGTTACGATTGCGCCTACTTCTTGAGCTTCGACACCAGGTCCTTGTATTCCTCCAAGGACTGGGAGATGCGGGTATTGATGGTGTTGCCGGCCTCTTCCTGAGACTTGGCGACCATCTCCGCAAGCTCGCGCATGTTGGAAAGCGCCCGCTCGAACGCGTCCTTGGCGACTTCGGCCTGCTTGGCCGCGGCCTCGGGCGGCGAGCCGCTCTTGGAGATGGCTTCCACCGCCTTGGTGGCTTCGTCCATGGTCTCCTTGAGGATTTCCGACTGGCGCCGCGCTACCGCCTGGACGCCTTCGAAGGCGACGCGGTTGGCGTTGGTCAGCGCTTCCATGTTCTTCCGCTGACCCGCCATCAGCGCATCGATATCGACGCCGGGCATCTTGTACTGTTTCATGAACTGTTGGAACTGATCGGTGAGCTTGGTCATGTCGAACTCGCTCATGAGCTTCGTCATGTCGGGGAACAATTCTGGGCTTTTAGCCATGGCCACTCCTTCGCCCGTTCTGTCGGGCACGTGAAATTCGGTTGACGAGCGGAATATCTGCCAATCGGCGGGGCGTGTCAACGATTATGTTGCAGTGCACAATATTTTTTTATCGCACTGCAGCATTTCTGTAATGTTTTGAAAAATAACAGTTTTTTGTAAGAACGGTTGGAGGCATGGGGCGAAATCTGTGCTGATGGCCGTCGCCGGGTGGCGACAGCGAGAAAAATGCCGGGGGAAAGGTCGGGTTCGAGCGATCCGGCGCGGGGCTCAGCCTTCGGCGGGCGCCTCGCCTTCCGCAAACCCTTGATCTCTGTCCGAGCCCCAACGCGAGCCACGCGACCGTGGGCGGCAACATCTGATCAGTTTTTCCGCCCGTCGCAGACTTTGGTCTAGGCTGGCCATGGTCCGGGCCATGTCGGCGCTGTCGTCACGCAGCCACACACGCAACGTGTTGAGATAGATCAGGGTTACTCCCTTGACCCGGATCGCGCCCCTCAGCCCGGAGGAGGACAGGCCGGCCGCTTCCACCATCCACGCCATTCCGTTGGCCAACTGCGGCGCCGTCGCCAGGATCGCTGCCGGATCGGAGGGAAGATCACGCAAAATCCCCGCCACGGCGTCCTTATGTGGTGTCAGGGCGTCGAACCGCCGCATCAGAACTTCGAACAACCGGTCGCGGACGGAGTCCTCTTTCTCGGTGGCGCCGCCGGCCAACACCTGGCGGTCGATACGAGCGATGAAGCCGGCGAGGATGGAGGCCTTTGTCGGATAGGCGGCATAGGCCTCGGCGAGGGAGACACCGGCTTCGCCGGCAATCTCGGCCAGCGACAGTGAACGCCAACCGCGGCCGGCCGCCAGTTCGAGAGCCGCGGACAACATCCGATCCGACACGTCTGCCTTGCGTGCCACTTCAGCCTCCGCAATGGATAAAGATCTTCCGATTGTATCAGCAGCGACCGTTCATATCTAAGCTTAAAATCCCTCGGTTCTCGCGTGGGCCGCAGGGAGAGAGCCATGCAACAGGAAGAGCCCGACGGTCATGGGAGCGGGACAGGTACGCAGCGACAACCCCATCGTCGATGAAGCGGTGCGACATCCGATGCTCGACCGCGACGAAGAATGGGCGCTGGCCCGACGTGCCGAGGCCGGCGACGGCGAGGCGCTGAGCCGACTCGTCGGCAGCCACCTGAGATTCGTCATCAAGATCGCCCGCGGCTACCGGGGCTGGGGCCTGCCGATGAACGATCTGATCCAGGAAGGCACCCTCGGACTGATCCGGGCGGTGCGGCGGTTCGATCCGGATCGGGGGTTGCGGTTGTCCACCTACGCGGTCTGGTGGATTCGTGCCGCCATTCAGGATTACGCGCTGCGTTCGTGGTCGCTGGTTCGGATCGGCACGACCAACGCCCAGAAGGCGCTGGCCCTCAAGCTACGGCGGATGAGCGCCGAAATGGCCGAGGCCGGCGAGGAGTTGCGAGACGAAATCGCCACCGCGCTCGCCGATGGCTTCGGCATCACGACCGCCGAAGTGACAGCGCTTGCGCGGCGGATCACGGCGCGCGACGGCTCACTCGACCAGCCGATCGCGGGCGGCAGCGCGATCGATCGCCTGGCCAGCGAACAGCCCACCCCCGAGCAGACCGTTGCCCAGATCAGCGAACAGCGCTTCCTCAGCGAGGTCATCGGCGCGGCCCTCGCCCGCTTGCCGCCGCGCGAGCAGCTTGTCATTCGCAAGCGCTATTTCGAGGAGGCGAGAACGACCTTCGACGCCATCGGCCGCGAGTTGGGGGTGTCGAAGGATCGGGTGCGCCAGCTCGAGGCCCACGCGCTCGCGACGCTGCAGGAACTGCTGCAGCCGGTGTTGGCCGATTCTCGATCTTGAGGGAGTGGGCGTCAAGGGGCCTGCTCGGCCAGTTCGCGGCTCCGCTTGCGAGCCGCTTCGACGGCTGCCGTCATCAGGGGCTCGAGACCGCGGGGGCCCATAAGCACCTCCAACGCCGCGGCGGTGGTTCCGCCGGGACTGGTCACGTTCCGGCGCAGGACCTCCGCGTGATCCTCGGAACGGTGCAGAAGCTCTCCGGCACCGGTGACGGTAAGCCGAGCCAGCCGTTCCGCGAGGTCGGCGGGCAGGCCGGCGTTCACTCCCGCCGCCGTCAGGCATTCCACCAGGAGGAAGACGTAGGCCGGACCGCTTCCCGATACCGCGGTCACCGGATCCATCAACGCCTCGTCCTCCACCCAGGCGATGGCACCGACCGCCTCCAGAAGCCGCGAGCACAGCGCCCGCTGTTTGGCGGTGGTCCGGCTGTTGGCGCAGGCGACGGTGATGCCGCGGCGTACCGCCGCAGGCGTATTGGGCATGGCGCGGACGACGGCGGCATCGCCGCCCAAAGACCGCTCGAAGGTGGCGATCGTCTTGCCTGCGGCGATCGAGAGGAACACCGCTCCGGTGCCGAGGAAGCGGGCGTAGCCCGGGACGACGGTGCCGACGACCTGTGGCTTGACGGCGAACACGACCACGTTCGGACGCATATCGGCGTCGATCGCTTCGGGCGCCTCGACGACGGTGATGCCGTGGCGCCGGGCGAGGGAGGAGGCAATGTCGGGGTGCGGTTCGACGACGGTCATCGCCGCCGCGTCCATCCCTTGGTCGAGCCAACCGGAAAGCATGGCGCCGCCCATCTTGCCGCCGCCCACGAGGATAAGCGTCGAGGACATCGATCGGGGGCTCAGACTCTCAGGTTCTCAAGCCTCGCCGACGGTATCGATCATCGCGGCGGCGAGGGCGTCGGACGCCGACTTGCCGCCCCAGATGGCGTACTGGAACGCCGGGTAGAACCGCTCGCACTCGGCGAGGCCGTTGTGCATCAGATCCTCGATCTGCTGCATCGTCGGGCCGGTGCTCCCGCGGAGCGGCAACGCGTGGCGATAGGTGAGCAGACCTTCCTCGTGCCAGACGACGAAATGACCCATCCAAATCTTCTCGTTGGCCAGAGCCAGAAGCTCGTTGACGACGGGCCGTTTGCGATCCGGCACCCGGATATCGAATGCCAGGGTGAAGTGCATGGCGTCGGCGGGTTCGTTCCATGCGAAGTACAGGTTGTAGTCGCACCAGCGTCCGGGCACCTGCACGGCGATTTCCTCGTCGTTGGGGCGATCGAACACCCAGTCGTTGTCGGCGACGAGTTGCTCGATGACGTCGAGAGGGCTGCGGCTCTGGGCTTCCGACAGTTGGATGAGGGTCATGGGTGGTCTCTCCTCGCAGATCGGTGAACTCGCATGGTGGACCGCTCGCCTCGCGCATCCAGATACTGTGTGGCGCACGATATATTGATGATTATTAACGCCTCCCTACAACAAGTAGGTTGCCACAGGCCGTCAACCGGTGCAAGCCGGGAATCGGAGCCGTGGGCCCTATGTTGTGTATAAGGCGCCGAAGCGAGCGGAGTTGGTCACCTGGGCTTTGCCGGGGAGAACGATGCCGGGCGGAAATCCGCCCGGCCGTGGCCTACTCCTTGGGCTTTGCGGCCTTGCGGGTCCGAGACGGTGGGGGCTTTTTTGTTGCCGGCAGTTTGGCCTCCAGCCGGACCATCCGCTTCTCCAGCTTTTCCTGCTCGGCCCGGGCAGTCGCGGCGGTCGCCTTGACCGCCTCGAACTCCTCGCGACCGACCAGATCGAGGTCGGCGACCAGACGCTCCAGCTGCTGACGAATCAAGCCGTTGATCTCGTCCTTGATGCCGGCGAGGGTTGACGCGGCGCCACTCGCCACTTTCGCCAGATCGTCGAGCAAGCGATTGCTGGTTTGCATGGTCTTCTCCTCCGTCGGCAACCGGGAAATGCGATCCTCTACACCCATCCATCGGGGTGCCGGCAACATTATGGGGTGGTGGTGCCGTCTCCGCAACCGCGGTTGCTTGCGATATGCGGCCTTCCGTCCTATAAGCCCGGGCATGTTCCTGATCACCGGAGGTGCCGGCTTCATCGGGTCCAACGTCCTGGCGGCGTTGGAGGAACGGGGCGCGGCCCCGCCGGTGGTGTGCGACCACCTTGGTGTCGACGACAAGTGGCGTAATATCGCCAAACGCGAGTTGCATGATCTCGTCGATCCGGAAACCCTTTTCGATTTTCTCGAACGAAAAGGCGACGAAATTGCCGTGGTGATCCACATGGGTGCCGTCAGCGCCACCACCGAGACCGACGCCGATCTGACCCTGGAGACCAATTTCCGGCGGTCGACCCGATTGTGGACCTGGTGCGTGGAACATGGGGTACGGTTCGTTTACGCGTCGTCGGCCGCGACCTACGGTAGCGGCGAACAAGGGTTCGACGACGACGCTTCGCCGGCAGCGTTGGCCCAATTGAGGCCGTTGAATGTCTACGGTTGGAGCAAGCACCTTTTCGACCGGTGGGTGGTGCGTCGCGTGGCCGACGGAGGGGCCTGCCCTCCCCAATGGGCGGGGCTCAAGTTTTTCAACGTCTACGGTCCGAACGAGTATCACAAGGGGCCGCAGGCGAGCGTCGTCTCCCATGTCTACCCGACGGCGAAGGCCGGCGGCACCGCCCGCCTGTTCAAGTCCCACGACCCCGACTATGCGGATGGGGGACAGCTTCGCGACTTCGTCTGGGTGGGAGACTGCGTCGATGTGATGATGTGGCTGCTCGACAACGCGGGGGTGAGCGGCCTGTTCAACTGCGGCACCGGCGAAGCGCGGAGTTTTGCCGATCTCGCCGGCGCGGTCTATCGTGCCCTCGGGAAGGAGCCGGCCATCGAGTATGTGCCGACCCCCGAAGCCATCCGCGAGAAATACCAATACTTTACCGAAGCCCGCCTGGACCGTCTCCGCGCCGCCGGCTATCGCCGCCCGTTCACCTCGCTCGAGGACGGCGTCACCGCCTACGTGCAGGGCTATCTCGACCGTCAGGATCCCTACCGGTGACCACGGCACGACACCACAACGACCCGGCGCCGGCATGACCTTCGCTATTCCCTACCCGGTCATCGACCCCATCCTGTTCGAAATCGGGCCGTTTGCCATACGCTGGTACGCGCTGGCGTATATCTTCGGATTGCTGCTCGGCTGGCGGTACGCGCTTTGGCTGAACAAGCGTCCGCCGCACGCCGCTCTCGCCCGCGACATCGACGACTTCCTGGTATGGGCCACCCTCGGCGTGGTGCTCGGCGGCCGCCTCGGCTACGTGCTGTTCTACAAGACCGATTACTATCTGGAGAACCCGCTCGCCGCTCTCCAGGTCTGGCGGGGCGGGATGTCGTTCCACGGCGGGCTGCTCGGCGTTGTGGTAGCGACGCTCCTGTTCTGCCGGCGGCGCAAGATTGCGCTGCTTCCGTTCGGCGACCTGATCTTCTGCGTCGCCCCGATCGGCCTGTTGCTGGGGCGCGTCGCCAATTTCGTCAACAACGAGCTGGTCGGCCGGGTCACCGACGTGCCGTGGGCGATGGTGTTTCCCGGCTACGGTCCCGAGCCGCGCCACCCCAGCCAACTCTACGAGGCGGCGATGGAGGGGATCGTCCTGCTCGTTGTTCTCCACCTTATGTGGCGGGTGGAGGCGATACGCTGCCGCCCGGGTATTCTGTCCGGGGCATTTCTCGTCGGCTACGCCTGTTTTCGAGGAATCGCCGAACTGTTCCGCCAGCCGGATGCCTACATCGGGTTTCTCTTTGCCGGCACCACCATGGGCCAGTGGCTGTCGTTGCCGATGGTGATCGTAGGCGTCGCCCTGATCGTTCGTGGTGCGGCCCGTAGATAGCGGCACCGCCTCGCCGTTGACTCGGCTTCTCAGGCGGCGCATCGCGTCCGCCGGGCCGATCAGCGTCGCCGAATACATGGCCGAGGCCCTGGGACACCCCCGCTACGGCTACTACACCTGCCGCGACCCGCTCGGCGGCGACGGGGATTTCATTACCGCGCCCGAGATTTCCCAAATGTTCGGCGAGTTGATCGGATTGTGGTGCGCGGCGGTATGGCAGGCGATCGGCAGGCCCGATCCGGTCAATCTGGTCGAGCTCGGACCCGGGCGGGGGACACTGATCGCCGATGGGCTGCGCTCCGCCGCCCGGACGGTGCCCGAGTTTCCGAGCGCCCTGAGGCTGCACCTGGTGGAGACCAGCCCGGTACTGCGGGACCGCCAGCGCCGGGCCCTGGCACCGATTCGGCCGCGGATTCGGCCGGCATGGCACCGAAGCCTGTCGTCGGTGCCGCGAATCCCCGCGCTGGTGGTCGCCAACGAGTTTTTCGACGCGCTGCCGGTTCACCAGTACGTGCGCGCGACCGACGGCTGGCGGGAGCGGATGGTTGGGCTGAGCCCCGACGGCGGCGGTTTCCGGTTCGTGTCGGGACCGGTCGTCGTCCCCGATGCGGTGCCCGCGGCCGACGCCGGCGGCGAAGGCGACGTCGTCGAGGTCTGCCCGGACGGAAATGTCACCGCCGAGGCCATCGGCGATCGGGTGGCGAGGGACGGTGGCGCGGCGCTGATCTTCGACTACGGCCATCCGCGAAGCGCCCCCGGGGACACCCTGCAGGCCGTTCGCCGCCACGCGTTCGATGATGTGCTCGACCGACCGGGCGAGGCCGATCTCACCCATCACGTCGACTTCGAAGCCCTTGCCCGGGCGGCCACGGCGGCCGGAGCGCGCCCGTACGGGCCGGTCCCCCAGGGGGTGTTTCTCGGCCGCCTCGGCATCGAACATCGCGCGGCGAATTTGCTCAGGTCGGCGACGCCGGAACAGGCCGTGGACATCCGCGCCGCGCTTCGCCGCCTGGTCCACCCGCGGGAGATGGGCGACCTGTTCAAGGCCTTCGCCATCGCCCGCCTTGGAGATCCGCCGCCCCCGGGGTTCGATTAGGGCAATTGATTGGTGCTCGCAACCGGGACCGGAAGGCGTCATATTGTCGCCAGGGAATGCGAGGCGAATTCGATGATCCGTAAGCTTCTGGTGATCGCGTTGATCGTCGGTCTGGCGGCGTCGCTCGGCGCTTGCGGCCGCAAGGACAAGCCCGAGCATCCGCCGGGCTCGGACTACCCGCGCCAGTACCCTGGCTGGTAGCGGGCGGGCAGGGACCGTGGATCACTTCCGATACAGGAACGGCCGGCTGCACGCCGAGAACGTACCGATCGAGCGGATCGCCGAGGCGGTCGGAACCCCGGTCTACGTCTATTCGACGGCGACGCTGGAGCGCCACTACAGGGTGTTCGCCGGTGCCTTGGACGGGCTTGATGCGTCGGTCTGTTACGCGGTCAAGGCCAATTCCAACATTGCGGTGATCGGCACCCTGGCGCGGCTCGGCGCCGGCGCGGACGTCGTCTCGGTCGGCGAACTGAAGGCGGCCCTGGCGGCGGGGGTTCCCGCCGGCCGCATCGTGTTCTCGGGCGTCGGCAAGACCGATAACGAGCTGACGGCGGCGCTTCGTGCCGGGGTCATGCAGATCAACGTGGAATCCGAGCCCGAGCTGGAAGCGCTCGATCGCATCGGCCGGTCGCTCGGGGTGAAGGCGCCGGTCGCGATCCGTATCAACCCCGACGTGGACGCCCATACCCACGCCAAGATCAGCACCGGCAAGAGCGAGAACAAGTTCGGGATCGAGTGGACCGCCGCTCGCGGGGTCTATTCACGCGCCGCCGGGATGTCGGGGATCGACATCGTCGGCGCGGCCGTGCACATCGGCTCGCTGGTAACCGATCTCGCGCCGTTTGGCGCGGCCTTCCACCGGCTTCGCGACCTGGTCGCCATGCTTCGGGCGGACGGCCATCACGTCCTGACCCTCGATGTCGGCGGCGGCCTCGGCATTCCTTACGGCGACGAAACGTCGCCGGTGCCGACACCGGAGGCTTACGCCGAAGTGGTCAAGGGGGCGCTCGGCGACCTGGGCTGCAGGATCATCCTCGAGCCGGGCCGGATGCTGGTCGGCAACGCCGGGGTTCTGCTGACCCGGATCATCTACGTCAAGGAAGGCGCGACACGCACCTTCGTCATCGTCGACGCGGCAATGAACGATCTGCTGCGGCCGGCGCTCTACGGCGCCAACCATGCCATCGTGCCGGTTGTCGAGCCGGCGGCGGACGTCGAACTCGCCGAAAAAGACGTGGTCGGCCCGGTCTGCGAAACCGGGGACACTTTCGCGACCCGCCGGCCGATGCCGCCGGTCGCCGCCGGCGAGCTGCTGGCGATGCGAACCGCCGGCGCATATGGGGCGGTGATGGCGTCGACCTACAACGGCCGACCGCTGGTGCCGGAGGTGTTGGTCAACGGCGATGCCTTCGCGGTGGTCAGCGACCGGTCGTCGGAGGACGACCTGCTGGCACGTCAGCGGATGCCCGACTGGTTGGAAGAAAGCGGGCATGACCCTATTCGGGCCGCCGCCGGAGATCGGTCATGACCGACCGTGGTTCACGCCGCTACCGCTTGCTGTTGCGGCTGGCCGGAGCGGCGCTGCTTTGGGAACGCTTGTGGCCGAGACTTTGGCCGGCGACCGCGGTTGTCGGGGTTTTCGTCGCGGTCGCGCTCCTCGATGCGCTGCCGGCCTTGCCGGGATGGCTGCACGCGCTGGTTCTGCTGGCTTTTCTCGCCGCCTTCGCCATCGCCCTTCGTTACGGAGTGGCCGGCTTCCGGCCGGTTGACCGGGCTGCCGCCCGTGGCCGGATCGAACGGGATAGCGGCCTCGACCATCGGCCCCTCGCGGCTTTGGACGACCGTCTGGCGAGCGGGACGGAGACTCCCGCCGCGCGGTTCCTGTGGGAGGCGCATCTCCGCCGCGTGGCGGCGACGGTGAAAAATCTCTCGGTACGGCCGCCGGCTCCGGAAATGGCCCGCCGGGAACCCTGGGGGATCCGGGCGGGTGTCGTGTTGCTGCTGGTCATCGGCCTGGCGGCGGGTGCCGGCGACGCCGGCCCGCGTCTCGGGCGGGCTTTGGTACCGCACTTCGCCGCAAGCGAGCAAGGTCCGGTATCCCTGGAGCTATGGATCACGCCGCCGGCTTACACCGGCGTTGCACCGCTGTTTCTCGACAGCTCCCGACCGTCGGAGACCGCCGGGAACGGGATCGTCGAAGTTCCCCGCGGCAGCACCGTTCTCGCCCGAGCCAGCGGACTGGCAACGGCTCCCGGGCTGTTGGTCGGCGATCACGAGACGCCGTTCACCGCGATGGAGGATGCCGACAACCCCACCGCCTATCGCGCCGAAGCGGTCATCGAGGACGGGGATCGGCTGGCGGTACGTTCCGACGGGCGCGATCTCGCCGCCTGGGCGCTGCGGTTGATCGCGGACCAACCTCCGAGCGTCGCGTTCTCCGAACCACCGGATGCGACGGTCGGTGCGTTCCTCAGGATTGCCTACGAGGCTTCCGACGACTACGGCGTCGACGACGTCACCGTGGTGATCCGCGGTGCGGACGAACAATCGGTACCGGCCGGTGAGGGGATGGTCCGGTTGTCGTTGCCGCTACCGGTCTTGAAGGCGACATCGGTCGCCGGCAGCGGTATTCACGACCTCACCGCCCATCCGTTGGCGGGCGAACCGGTACGGATCCACCTGGAGGTCAAGGATACGGGCGGACAGATCGGATCCAGCGATGTCTTGGAGATGGTGCTGCCGGAAAGGGCGTTTTCCCATCCCGTGGCCCGGGCGATCATCGCCGAGCGAAAGCGAATGAAAGGCGACTCCCTCTCGGTCCGAAGCGGTGTCGCCCTCTCACTGCGGCAAATCGCCATCCGGCCCGCCTATTTCGCCAATGATACCGTCGTCTCGCTTGCTCTCGCCGTTTCCGTGGCCCGCCTGGTTCGTGATCGGGGGCCCGAGGCGGTGCCTTCGGTGCGGCGGTTGTTGTGGGATACGGCGCTCAGGATCGAGGAAGGTGACGTGCCCGTTGCCGAGCGGGAATTGCGTGACGCCCGGCAACGCCTCTGGGAGGCGTTGCGGCGGGATTTCGAACTCGAAGGAGATCGAGCGCCTGATGGACGACTTGCAACGGGCTCTCGACCGATATCTGACTGCAATGGCGGCCGAACTGGCCCGCCGCGGAGAGACCGGCTCGCCCACCGACCTCGGGATCAACCGCGAGATGTTGCGTTCGGACGATCTCAGGGAACTGATCGACATGGCGCGGCAACTCGCCCTTACCGGGGCTCGCGACAGTGCCCGCCAGTTGCTGGCCGAGTTGCAGAGGATCCTCGACGGCCTCCGCATGGGCCTCGAGAACAGCGGCTCGCGCCGGGATCTGATCGAGGCGCACAAGCTGATGCAGGCGCTGAGGAACCTCGGGCAGCGCCAGCAGGACTTGCTCGATGAGACGTTTCAGCAACTTCGCACGCTGCGGGCGCAACAGGACCGGGGCGAGCCAAGCGAGCCGGCGCCAGGGTCGAACGAGGGTGCCGCCGAACAGGAGGCGCTGCGGCGGGAACTCGGCGAACAGATGCTGCGGCTGGACAGCTTCATCGGCGGGATCCCGCCGCCGGTGGGCAAGGCCGAGCGAGCGATGCGCGGCGCCGTCGACGCGCTGGGCGCCGGGCGTCTCGGAACGGCGGTGGAGAAGCAGACCGAGGCGGTGGAGCACCTGAACCAGGCGCTGGAGTCCGCCGGCGAGGCGATGGCCCGCAAGCTGGGCGGGTTCGCTGGAATGTTCGCCGGCGATCCCGACGAAGACGGCGGGGGAGGTGGTGATTTCTTCGGGCGCTCGCCCGAGGGCGGTTACCGCGGGCTGGGCGCCGATCAGGTCAAGATCCCCGATCACAACGAGTTGCATCGGGCGCAGGAAATCCTTCGGGAGCTGCGTCGGCGCGCCGGGGAGCGCTACCGCGCACCCACGGAATTGGACTATATCGAACGACTGTTGCGCCGGTTCTGAGCCGTCGGCGACCGCCCGTATCTTCTATATCTCATGAACTCTCGTCCCGGGGGGCGAACGTCACCTTGATTCGACGCGCCGTCGCCGCGGGGTTCTCAAGTCGCGCCATGAAGTCGATGGTTTCCCCTGGCGGCAGCGCGAGTTGGTCCGGCGATACCGTGACGAACTGAAGCTCCTCGTTGTCGGCATCGAACAGTGCGACGCGGACCAGCGGGACATTTCTCGGCCCGTTCGAAGTGTTGGCGATGACACCCTCGATCACCAGCGTTTCGCTGTCGCCGGCCGGCTCGCGGGTGGAACTGACGTCACGGATGTCCAGCCCGGCGCCAAGCTTTTCACCGGAAAGACCGACCATCTCGTAGATCTTCGCGGCCCCCGGAACGACTGCGACGATCGGATCGCGGGCCAAAATCAACACCGCCACCGCGATCATCGCCGCCCCGACAACCAAGGCGGCGATCAGACCACCGCTGGCCCGTCGGTTCCACGATTGCGCGGGTTGTTGCGAATTCGTCCCGGGCGGCGGTCAGCACCGCCGGAATCGGCTCGCCTTCGGCCAGGTCCTGCGGCTCATCGGCGGTGTCGGCAGGGTTCTCGTCGCCGGTGTCGCCACGGGGCTCGGCGGATTTCGGCTCTCCGGGTGCTGCCCGTGTCGCATCCGTATGTGATTCGACAGTGGATGCGGTTTTGCCGCCCGGGGCGGCACCGGTCGTGGCCACTGGTGGCGAATCGGCGTCGCGATCGGGGGACGGTTGGCGGGATTGATGTTCGGGTCGCGGTATCGCGACCGTCGGCCCTGGCCCGGACGATGACATCGTCGGTTCCGCGCCGTGATCCGGTGACCACGGTGCTTGATCCCATTGACTCCCGCAATTGGAGCACTTGACCCTACGGCCGTGGTGTCCAATGTCGGCGGGGTCGACGGTGTAGCGTGTCGAACAGCGCGGACAGGTTATAATCATCGCCGACAGGGTGTGGTAAGGTTCTGCGGTTTATAGGCTTCCGTTCCCGACAACGCAAGCAGACGGGGACGGTGCGCGGAGTCGGATCTTGGTCGCCGTGTTATCGCGGGCAAGCAGGTGGATGGAATATGGGGACCGCCGAGGGAAAAGAGGTCATCGTGCGTTTCGAGGGGGTGGGCCTCAAGTACCCCGCCGGTCCGGAGATTCTCGACGACGTGTCGTTCGAACTGGAGGACGGCGCGTTCCACTTTCTGACCGGACCAAGCGGCGCCGGCAAGACGACCCTGCTCCGCCTGATGTATCTTGCGATGCGGCCGACCAGCGGCCGGATCACCCTGTTCGGCGACGATACCGCAAAGGCGTCGCGCGCTCGGCTGCCGGCGCTGAGGCGGCGGATCGGCGTCGTCTTCCAGGATTTCCGCCTCCTCGACCACCTGTCCACTTTCGACAACGTGGCACTGCCACTCCGTATCGCCGGATGTCATGAGAGCGACGTGCGCGAGCACGTGGTCGATCTCCTGAGCTGGGTTGGCCTCGAGAAACACCTCGAGGCGCTGCCGCAGGCGTTGTCCGGTGGCCAGCAACAACTCGTCGCCACCGCCCGGGCGGTGGTCGGCCGGCCGAAATTGCTTATCTGCGACGAACCGACCGGCAATGTCGACGATCATATCGCGGTACGGTTGATGCATCTGTTCCAGGAACTGAACAGGCTCGGCACCACGGTTGTCGTCGCCACCCACAACCGAACTCTGGCCGGTCGAATCGGACATCGGAGGCTGCGGATGGAGCACGGCAGGCTGTGGATGGAACACCCGAAGGTGCCGGAACAGGCGAACGGCGGGTCCGGTGCGCCGCGACCGACCGAGGCGCCGGCGATCGAAGGCATCGCCTGAATGTTTGGCCACCGTTCCGACCTGGCGCTGGATCGCGACCCGCTCGACCGATTTCTTCCTTGGCTGATCGCGTTCATGGTTTACTTGGCGGTTCTCGCGCTGGCCGGCGTCCTGGTGATAAACGACACCGCCGGGCGGTGGGAGAGGGGACTCGGCAGCACGTTGACGGTCCAGATCGCGCCGGCCGACAGTACGGAAGCCGCTGGCGCTCGCCTGCGCTCGGCGCTCGGCGTCCTGCGCGCCACGCCCGAGGTGGCCCACGCCGAACCCATTCCCGAAAGCCGCATCGCCGCCCTGCTCGAACCATGGTTGGGCGAAGTCGATGCCGCGCTCGATCTGCCGTTGCCGCAACTCATCGATGTGCAGTTGAAGCCCGGCGGCGATGTCGATGCCGATGATTTGGCGAAGCGTCTGGCCGCGGCGGTTCCGGGCGCCGTTTTGGATGACCACCGGGTCTGGTTGGACCGACTGCTTCGCCTCATCCATACGGTCGAAGTGCTGGCCGGTCTGATATTGGCGCTGATCGGACTGGTCATCGCCGGTGCAGTCGTGTACGCCACCCGCTCGGGACTGGCGGTTCACCTGGACGCCATAGAGGTTTTGCATCTGATCGGAGCGCAGGATTCATACGTTGCCCGGCAGTTCGCGGATCGGGCGCTGGCCCTGGGTCTCAGGGGAGGGGTGATCGGCTTGTTGCCTGGAGTGGCGACGTTGGTCGGTATCGATCAACTGGCGGCCCGGCTCCAGGGTGGCCCCCTGCCGGACCTGACCCTGGCGCCGGCCCATTGGGTGATCCTCGCCGTATTGCCGATCGCGGTGGCGGTGATCGCGATGCTGACCGCCCGAGTGACGGTCATGCGCAATCTGGCGAGCATGCTCTGAGCGCCCGAGCGATGCCGAAATCGAGCCCCCATCACCGCCGTCGGATCGGAATCCTGGCAATCGGGATCGTCGTCCTGCTGTTGGTTACGGGGGGCGCCTGGGTATACGGCCTAGTCCGGTTCGCCGAAATGATACCCGAGACGGTGGCCGATGCCGACACCCCTACCGACGCCATCGTCGTGTTGACCGGCGGCAGCGAACGGTTGAGTACCGGCTTGCAACTGCTGGCGGACAACAAGGCCGGCAAGGTTTTTGTGTCCGGTGTCCACGAGAGCGTCGACATCGCCGAATTGCTGAAGACGGCGGGGATCCCTCTGGACGAGTTGGAAGCGCGTGTGGAAACCGGCCACGGTGCGCAGGATACCGCCGGCAACGCCGTCGAGACCGCCGCCTGGATGCGCGACCACGGTTACCACTCGTTGCGCCTGGTCACCGCCAGCTACCACATGCCGAGAAGTCTACTCGAATTCCGATTTGCTCTTCCCGAGGCCACGGTGGTCCCGCACCCGGTGTTTCCCGACAATGTCAAGCGGGAGCGCTGGTGGTTGTGGCCCGGCACCACGGCGCTGATCATCGGCGAATACCACAAGTTCCTGTTGGCGTGGCTGGATCACGAAACGGCCCGCGTGCTCGGGCGCGAAAAGGCTTGAGGATACGATGACGGAGATTCGTTCGATCCTGTTCGCCGTTGGCGCCCTCGCCTGGACGGCGATCCTGTCGGTTTTGTGCCTGCCGTTGCTGGTGGTGCCGCGCAAGGGCATCCAGAAGGCTGCGCGGGCGTGGATTCGGGGGATGATGAGCTGGCTCGCCGTTACCTGCGGGCTCCGGTACCGAATCGAGGGCCGGGAGCACCTGCCGTCCGGTGCCGCCATCGTTGCCGCCAAGCATCAGTCTGCGTGGGACACGCTGATCTTCCACCTTCTCCTCGAAGATCCGATCTTCGTTCTGAAACGGGAGTTGTTCCGGGTTCCCTTCATCGGCTGGTATCTGCGCAAGGCGGGAAACGTCGGGGTCGACCGCGCCGCCGGGTTTCGGGCGCTGAAGGCGATGACTCCCGATGTCCGGCGCGCCCTCGCCGCCGGCAGCCAGGTTATCGTGTTCCCGGAAGGAACCCGTTCGGCTCCCGGCGCATCCAATCCCTACCAGCCCGGCGTCGCCGTCCTCTACGCGGACTGTGATGTCCCGGTGGTTCCGGTCGCCCTCAATTCCGGGGTGTTCTGGGGGCGGCGCAGCTTTTTCAAGTATCCCGGCGTGATTACCCTGGAGTTCCTGCCGCCGATGCCGGGTGGTCTCGATCGCCGCGAGTTCCTCAAGGCGCTGCAAAACCGCATCGAAACCGCCACGGAGCGCTTGCGCGAACAGGGCGAACACGAACTCCGGGGCGGCGGTTCTCCGCCGGCCCCCGGTGCGGTGCCTGTGGACAAAGCTGCGTCCGCGGTCCGTCAAACCCGGGAATAACTGTCGCAACGTCCTGCCGATCAAGGAAATTCCTCGATGCGGAGCGGGGACAACTCCGTGGAAACATAACGGGAACGCTTGTCGTTGACGTCGTTTCCGCCGACGCTTACAGTTGAGCCGCCGCATGTGTCGGCGGCGAGGCTTGTCGGCGGATGAATTCGAAAGGGTTGAGGGCTCGGAAAATGCAGGTGGCGCCCGTTTCCCAGCAGATCTGGGACATGAAATACCGGCTCAAGACCGTCGACGGCCAGCCGGTCGACAAGACCATCGCCGACAGCTGGATGCGGGTGGCGACGGAACTGGCGCGGCCGGAACAGGACCAGACCCTCTGGCAGCAGCGTTTCTACGAGGCGATGGAGGATTTCCAGTTCCTGCCGGCCGGAAGGATCTTGTCGGGCGCCGGCTCGGGACGCCGGGTGACCCTGTTCAACTGCTTCGTCATGGGCGACATCCCCGACGACATGACCGGCATTTTCGAGCATTTGAAGCAGGCGGCGCTGACCATGCAGCAGGGCGGCGGCATCGGCTACGACTTCTCCACCCTCAGGCCGAAAGGAGCGCCGGTGGAAGGGGTCGGGGCGGATGCGTCGGGTCCGCTGTCGTTCATGGACGTGTGGGATGCCATGTGCCGGACGATCATGAGCGCGGGCTCGCGGCGCGGCGCGATGATGGCGGTGATGCGCTGCACCCACCCAGACATCGAGGCGTTCATCGAGGCCAAGCGGCAGGCCGGACGCCTTCGCATGTTCAACCTTTCGGTGCTGGTCACCGACGCGTTGATGCAGGCGGTCAAGGAAGACGCGCCGTGGGAGCTGACCTTCGGCGGCGTCGCCTACAAGAGCCTGCCGGCCCGCGAGCTGTGGGACAAGATCATGCGGGCGACCTACGCCTACGCCGAGCCGGGGGTGGTGTTCATCGATCGCATCAACCGCCTCAACAACCTCCACTACTGCGAGGACATCCACGGCACTAACCCCTGCGGCGAGCAACCATTGCCGCCGTACGGCACCTGCCTGCTCGGATCTGTGAACCTGACCCGGCTGGTCACCCGACCGTTCGAGGCCGACGCCGGCATCGACGGGGATGCGCTGGCGGCGCTGGTCGCCACCGCGGTCCGGATGATGGACAACGTCATTGAAGTCTCCCGCTATCCGCTGCCCGAGCATGAGCACGAGGCCAGATCGAAGCGCCGCATCGGCCTCGGGATCACCGGCCTCGCCGACGCCCTGATCATGTGCGGCGCCCGCTACGGCGGCCACGAGGCGGTGCGCCTGACCGAGACCTGGATGCGGACGATCCGAAGGGCCGCCTACCTCTCTTCGATCGAGCTGGCCCGGGAAAAGGGCGCCTTCCCGTTGTTCGACCGGGAGAAGTACCTCGCCGGCGAGAACGTCGCCGACCTCGAGGAGGACGTGCGGGCGGCGATCGCCGAACACGGGATCCGCAACGGGCTGCTGACCTCGGTGGCGCCGACCGGAACCATTTCGCTGTTCGCCGACAACGTCTCGTCGGGGCTCGAGCCGGTGTTCAGCTTCAAGTACGCCCGCCACGTGCTGATGCCCGACGGCAGCCGCCGCGAAGAGGAGGTCGCCGACTACGCCTACCGGCTGTTCCGCCGGCTCAAGGGCGAGGGGACGGCGGTTCCCGAGTATTTCGTCGACGCCCAGGGGCTCAGTCCCAACGACCACCTGGTGATGCAGGCGGCGGTGCAAAAATATATCGACAGCTCGATCTCCAAGACCATCAACTGTCCCGAGGACATCTCGTTCGAGGATTTCAAGGACATCTACGCGCAGGCCTACGAACTCGGCTGCAAGGGGTGCACCACCTACCGGCCCAACGAGGTTACCGGCGCGGTGCTCGAGGTCAGGGAGGGAAAAGCGGGGAAAGCGGCTGCAGCCCAGCCGGAGCTGCCGCTGGAGGCGCCGTCGGCCATGGCCAAGCCGAGAGACCTCGGCGATTCCGGCGCGATCGTGCAGATGTTCCAACCCCTCGACCGGCCGGAGGCGCTGCCGGGCAGCACCTACAAGGTGCGCTGGCCGGAGAGCGACCACGCCATCTACATCACCCTCAACGACATCATCCAGGACGGCCGCCGCCGCCCGTTCGAGGTGTTCATCAACTCCAAGAACATGGAGCATTACGCCTGGACGGTGGCGCTGACCCGGATGATCAGCGCGGTATTCCGCCGCGGTGGCGACGTCTCGTTCGTGGTCGAGGAGTTGAAGGCGGTGTTCGATCCGCGCGGCGGCCAGTGGGTGGGCGGCCGCTACGTTCCGTCACTGCTGGCGGCGATCGGCGGGGTGATCGAACAGCACATGATCGGCATCGGCTTCCTTCCGGCGCCGGGCGCCCGCGGCGAGGCGATGACCGAGAAGGCGCGCAAGGCCGTCGGCGAGGGACCGAACACCCGGTTCCGCAGCTGTCCCAAATGCGGCGCCCCGACCCTGATCCGCCAGGAAGACTGCGACACCTGCACCAGCTGCGGCTATTCCAAGTGCGGGTGAGAATTCAACGTTCCGCTCAGGTCGCCTGGCAGGTGTAGGAAAACGTCGCGGCGGCTTGGTGTTCGGCGATCTCGTGGAGGACGAGGCGGCAGGTTTGGTTGTCTTGGGTGAAGACGCGGACGCTGCCGATGCGCATGCTTACCCGGCGGCCGTTGCGCATGACGGTGATGGCGCCGGGATCGTCCTCCGCCGAGGGCCCCAGATAGGCGAAACTGTTGGCGCCGCCCGGGAGGAAGTAGGCGGCGCCGGGGGCGAGGGTGAACTGCCGGGTGGCGAGCTGGTATTGCGAGATCGGCGTCTGTTCGATGATCGATCCCAGCGTCTGTCCGAGATCTTGAAGCGACCTGGGGGAGGCTTCCTCGCGGTCGAGGGTGGCGACCAGATCCCCGATCACCGCCAGCACCTTGTCGCGCAGCTCGCGGTTCGCCACCGGCGTGTCGCCCGTCCGGCGCACGACCTCCACCCGGAATTCGTTGTTGTACAGGTAGGTGTTGCGCGATGCGTTCTGGTGGATGCCGCCGGCGACGTCGCCGATATCGCCAACCGCGGGTCCGGACGCCGGGATCGAACGGTTCGACCCGGTCAACGCCCGCAACACGGCGGCGAGGGTTTCGCCGTCGATCGAAAGATAGACGGAGCCCGTGAGGGTGCCGATCGAGACGAGAATCGCGGCGACGGCCTTCGTTTTCGAGCGCCGTTTCCGCTCGGCGCTGCGCGATGGCGCTTCGTCCTCCATGTGGTCCTTTCGGGGAGCGATCCTGAAAAAGATATCATTCCTAATATATCCCCTAAAAGCCCTAAAGGCAAGGAAAAAAAACTTATTATCGGAATTTAGCCGGCGCCGGCCGTTGCTTCGGCGATCGCCAGGACGCGGTGGAGCGGGCCGTCGTCGATGCCGAAGTCGTCGAGGTGGCGGACGACGTTCCGTAGGTAGTCCAGCGAAGAGCCATACGCGCCGTGGCCCTGGAGGACCAGCTTGGCGGCGCGCTCGGGCGCTAGCCCGCCGGCGTACTGGGCATGGTCGCACCGGGTGACGAAGGCGAGCGCCGAAACCGTCTCGTCGCCATCGAGACGGACTCTGCGCATGGCGGGCGTATAGACGCCGGTCCCCAGCTCCCGCTCGTAAAGATAGGCGCGGGTGGCCTCGACGTTCTCGGCGGCGACCCGCAGCGCGTGCCCACGGCATGAGCCGCCGCGGTCGAGCCCGACGACCAGACCGGGGCAATCAGGGGTGCCGCGGTTGCGGACCGAGTAGATGCACAGCGCACGGTGATAGCCATGAAGCACCGCCGGCCGCGTCTCGACATGGGGAAACCGCGGATCCCACATCAGCGAGCCATAGGCGAACACCCACAGATCGCCGTCGTCGATCGACACGGGTGTCAGCCCCTAGTGACCAGGGCGACGGCGAGGGCGGCCAGCGCCATTCCGAAGAGGGCGAGAACGCCGAGGGTCTCGCCGAACAGCGCGAAGGCGAAGACGGCGGTGACCGGCGGCACCAGATAGAACAGGCTCGCCACCTTGGCCGCGGCGCCGCGGCGGATCATGATATAGAGCAGCGTGATCGCTCCCAGCGACAGCACGATCACCAGCCAGCCGAGGGCGAACACGAACTCGCCGGTCCAGACGATGTCCATGGTTTCGAACAACAGCGCCGCCGGCAGCATGACGAGTGCCGCAGCGGCGAACTGGACGATCGCGCCGGTCCTGAGGTCCATGCCGCCGACGTGGCGCTTCTGATAGAGGGTGCCGACGGTGATGCCGATCAGGGCGGCGACGGCGAAGGCGATGCCGGCGAGGTGCTCGGTGCGGAAACTGAGCTTTTCCCACACCACCAGCGCGACGCCGGCGAGGCCGATCAGCAGACCCAGCCATTGCCGGGCGGTGACCCGCTCTCCGAGAAACGGGCCGGCCGCCGCGGCGGTCAGCAGCGGCTGCAGGCCGACGATCAAGGCGGCGACGGCCGGGGGGACCCCCCGCGAGATGGCGGCGAACACACCCCCGAGGTAGACGGCGTGAACGAGCACGCCGACGACGGCGCCGTGACCGATTTCCGCCCGGGTCGCCGGCCACGGCGCGCGGAAGACAATGGCAATGACGGTCAACAAGGCGATGACGGCGACGAAGCGCACCAACAGGAAGGTGAACGGCTCGGCATAGGGCAGCCCCAGCTTGGCGCCGATGAATCCGGTGCTCCACAACACCACGAACACCGCCGGCATGGCGGCGATCCAGGCGGTCCTGGTCGGGTCGGGGTGTTGGGTGTCGGTGACTGCGGGTTCGCCCATGATTTCATCGTCCGAATGGCTGCGGGAGGGTATTGTGTCCATGGTCGATCGGCAACTCGATAAAAGTGTCGACCGCGGCCTGTACGTTCCTGTATTCGGCCTCGTCATGAACCTCCCGCCGACATTTCCCGGGCGAAGAGTGCGCCGCCTGGTCATCTGGGGCGCCGTTGCCTTCGCGTTGTCGGGCCTCGCCTACGGCGCGCTGTGGCTGCTGGCGGCGAACCATTTTCGCGCGGCGACAATGACCTGGATCGAACAGCGAAGGGCCGAAGGATACCAGATCTCCCATTCCCGGCCGGAGACCGGCGGCTTTCCGGCTGCGGTGCGTATCACCCTCGCGGATCCGACGATCGCCGGCCGCCATACCGACGCATCGTGGTCCTGGTCGGGAGACGCGGCCGTTGTCGAGATAAGCCCGCTCGATCCCGGGCAGGTGACGGTGCGGCTCGCGGGTAAGCAGAGGCTCCAGCTCGCGACCGCCGGGAGGTCGCTTTCCTACGAGGGATCGGCGTCGGAGCTGACCATCGATGCCGCTCCCGGCGGCTGGCTGCCGGTCGCTGTGGTAACCGTCCGCGACCTCGTGCTCCGGCCCGTCGAGGGCGGCGACGCGGTTGCCGCCGCCCGCATCGACGTTGCCACCCGGGGCGATCCGGGGGCGCCGGCGGATGATCAAACGGTCACTTACGAACTCACCCTCGAGGCGGCGGATATCGAACTCCCGCGTGCGCTCGGCTTGCCGCTCGGGGACAACCTCACCCGTGCGGCGCTGACGGCGAAGCTGATCGGCACCCTCGGGGCCGGCCCCTGGCCAGAGGCGCTGGACCGGTGGCGGGACGCCGGGGGGACCCTCGAAGTCACTCGGCTCGAGCTCCTCTACGGGCCACTGACGCTCACCGCCGACGGCACCCTGGCGTTGGACAAAGCCGAACAGCCGATCGGCGCTTTCAACGCCCGCATCGTCGGAGCGTCGCGGACCGTCGACGCCTTGCGCCAACGCGGATTGATCGAGGATAGGAACGCCGTGGCTGCGAAGGTCATGTTGGGGCTGATGGCGCGCAAGCCCGTGGACGGCAAGGAGCCTTTCGTGGACATCCCACTGACCCTGCAGGACCGGACGCTCAATGCCGGCCCGATCGCGCTGGCGGTGATCCCGGAAATTCGCTGGCGGAAAACGGAGCCGAAAAAGCCGTAAACATACAATGGTGATATCGAGTCCCGATTTGCGATAGAATAGGGAATGCCGTTCGGGAAGCTTCGCACTTGGGGGATCGCGTTGATCGCCGGCCTGGTGCTGGCGACAGGGGGATTCGCTCGAGGAACACCGGACCGGCGTGCAGGCCCCCAGCGGGTACCTCTCGGGGCAGTTGCTGGTTGCGACCCCCCGCATGGGAGATCCACGGTTCGCACGGACGGTGATCTACATGGTCGATCACAACGCCGAGGGGGCGATGGGGCTGGTCATCAACCGAAGCTACGGCGAGGGCCCCTGGAATGCCCTGTTGGAGGGCTTCGGCGTCGAACACGAGAATGTTTCGGGCAGCGTTCGCCTGTACTACGGCGGCCCGGTCGATTCCAGCCGCGGTTTCGTCCTCCACACCGCCGACTATACCGGCGCAAGCACCCGGGTGGTCGATGCCGGGGTGGCGTTGTCGACCGGCCTCGACGTGCTGCGGGCGGTGGCGGAAGGGAAGGGACCTCGCCGCAGCCTGTTCGTTCTCGGCTATGCCGGTTGGGGGCCGGGACAGCTCGAGGGCGAAATGGCCCGCGACGACTGGCTGACGGCGCCGGCCGAGGAAACGCTGATCTTCGGTGACGATCCGGATGCGATCTGGGAGAAGGCGCTGGACCGCGCCGGGCTCGACTCTGTAGACGATCGACGGGCCGGCTCAGGCCTGCTTGACCGCGAGCACGCCGCGGCGGATTTCCCGCGTGCGGGTGAACAGCTCCTGCAGTTTATCGCCCTCGCCCCAGCGGATCGCCCGCTGCAGCGCGGTCAGATCCTCGTTGAACCGGCCGAGCATTTCGAGAACCGCGTCGCGGTTGCTGAGGAACACGTCGCGCCACATCACCGGATCCGAAGCGGCGATACGGGTGAAATCGCGGAAACCGCCGGCCGAGTACTTGATCACCTCCAGCATCAGGTGATCTTCGAGGTCGGTGGCGGTGGCGACGATGGTATAGGCGATCAGATGCGGCAGGTGAGAAGTGATCGCCAGCACGCTGTCGTGGTGGTGGGCACGCATGATTTCCACGGTCATGCCCGCCGTTTCCCATAGCGTGGTGATTTTTGCGACCGCGCTTTCGTCGGTCCCCGGAGCCGGCGTCAATATGCAGAAGCGGCCGTCGAACAACTCGGCGAAGCCCGCCTCGGGACCCGAGTGTTCGGTTCCGGCGACCGGATGTCCCGGCACCAAATGGACGCCCTCGGGCAGATGCGGGTCCACGTCGACGATCACCGACTGCTTCACCGAACCCACGTCGGTGACGATACAGCCCGGCGTAAGACCCGGCGCCATCGCCTCGGCGATTTGGCCATAGACCCCGAGCGGCGTGCACAGCACCACCAGATCCGCGCCCTCGACCACTTGGCGGGGATCGGTGGTGGTGCTGTCGGCAAGACCGAGCGCCCTGGCCTTGTCGAGAGTGGCATGGCTTCGGGCGCAAACGGCGATGTGCCCGGCCAGACCATCCCGCCGGACGACCCGCGCCAGCGAGGAGCCGATCAGCCCGACGCCGATAAGGGCGATCCGCTCGAAGTATGTCTTCTCGGTGCCTTCGGACATCGGTCAGCCCTTGAATTCGGCAAGCGCCGCGACCACGGCCCGCATCTCGTCTTCGAGGCCGATGGTGATCCGTAACGACTCGGGCAGACCATACGCCGCCATTCCCCGGGCGATGATGCCGCGCGCCTTGAGGAAGGCATCGGCGGCGGCGGCGTTGCGGTCGGGCTCGGCGGCAAACCGTACCAGCACGAAGTTGCCGAAGCTTTGCGGGACTTCGAGCCCCAGGCCGCGTAGCTGTTTGGTGGTCCACGCCCGCCATTTGTCGTTGTGCAGGCGGGCGCGCTCGACCAGCGGTGCGTCGGACAATGCGGCGATGCCGGCGAGTTGCGCCGCGCTCGCCACGTTGAACGGATTGCGGACCCGGTTGAGGATGTCGGCGATGGCCGCCGGGCAATAGGCCCAGCCGAGGCGCAGGCCGCCCAGCGCAAAGATCTTCGAGAAGGTCCGGGTCATCACGACGTTTTCGCCGGCCTCGACCAGACGGGTGCCGGGCCCGTAGTCGTTGAGGGTAGGGGACATGTACTCGGCGTACGCGGCATCGATGACCAACACCACGTTCTCAGGCAGGCCGGCGCGCAGTCGGATCATCTCCAATTCGGAGATATAGCTCCCGGTGGGATTGTTCGGATTGGCGAGGAAGACCATTCGGGTGTTGTCGGAGACCTTCGCAAGCAACACATCGACATCGGCGGTCAGATGGGTCTCCGGTGCCTTGACCGGCGTCGCCCCCACCGTCCTCGCGGCGATGGAATACATCAGGAAACCGTGTTCGGTGTACAGGACCTCGTCGCCCGGCCCCGCATAGGCCCGACACAGCAAGGTGATCAACTCGTCCGAGCCGGCACCGCAGACGATCCGCGCCGGGTCGAGTCCGTGCCGGTCGGCGAGGGCTTCGCGCAACGCCTTGCAACTGCCGTCCGGATAGCGGTGGCTATCGGCGGCGGCCTTGACCAACGCGGCGACAGCCAACGGGCTCGGGCCAAGCGCGCTTTCGTTGGAGGCCAGCTTGATGACGCGCTCGACCCCGGCGATCTTCGATTCGCCGCCGACATAAGGCGCGATATCCTCAATTCCGGGCCGAGGGACGGGCAGGTTCATGCGGGCGCCGCGTCCCAGCCGCCGGCCTGCTTCGCCGACGCCGTCCTGTGCGCCGAAGCTCCCGGCCCCAACTCCTCGGCGGTCAACGGCTGGGCGTAGCCCCCGAGCAGAAGCAGCTGGTTCAGCGGTTTTCCAAGGGCTTTGCGGAACCGGGCGAGACGCTTGTCTTCGACCGTGAGGAAGCCTTCGACTTCGGCCAGGTAGAACCACGCTCGCGTTCCCCCCTCGTCGCGCCACAGGGTGGCGAAGGTCGACGGCAGTCCCACCTCGGCGAGCGCGGTGGCAAACTGGTTGAGGCCGAGACGTTTTTCCGAGTCGACCGCAAGAAACGAGCGGTCCCGCCCGGTGGGCTTTACCGCGACCGGGCAAATGACCAGAGCCTCCAGATTGCCGCCGCGCCCGTTGCTCGGTCCGGTGAACGGCAGGCGTGCGATGATCCTGGGCGCTTCCGGCTGGCTGGTCACGAGGTGCCGCCACCACGGATCGGTGTCGTCGTGACTGGGTAACGGCAAAATACCGACCGTCGCTTCCTGACGCCGCACCGCCTCGATGACCGACCGTACCGAGCCCTGCCGGCTCATCGGGGTAAACAGGCCATATTGATCGCGGCCGAGATCCCAGTAGCCGCTGTCCTGCGAGGGCATGTAGACGGCAACCGAAAACGGCCCTTCGAAGGCCAATGTGGCGGTGATCAACTGGCGCCAGATCGCGACCAACTCCCGCTTCGGAAAGGGTCCGCTGTGGCGCTCGATCAGACGGTAAGCGATTTCCGCCTCACGCGACGGCTGTATCTTGACCGACCAGTCGTGCTTCAGGCGGCGGACTTCCTCTACCAGCTCGGTGCGCTGGATGATCAGGTCTTGGATGGCGTCGTCGATCGAGTCGATCGACTGCCGCACCGCTTCCAGTGTTGTTTCGCCACGCATGTTCGGATCCGGAAATGCCATCCTGAGGATCGGAAGGAAGTCCTCCGAAAGGTCGCCTAGTGATAATGACATGGTCTCTCAAAAGCAAAGAAAACATTGACACCACCAGGCACAATCCCTAGCTATGAGAAGCGAGCGATCGCAACTCATGCGGGCATGCCCACTCATGATTCTTCCAAAAGGATTAGCTTCGGCGGGTGATCCGATCGACTTCGTGCTGCCCGGTCATCGGGTGTTTCTCGGGCGCGACCGGACCCTGAAGCTCGACTGCGGCGTCGAGCTTAGCGAGTTTCCCGTCGCCTACCAGGCGTACGGCAGGTTGAACGAGGACAAATCCAACGCGGTTCTGGTCTGCCATGCGCTGACCGGCGATCAGTTCATGGCCGAATCCCACCCGCTCACCCAAAAGGAGGGGTGGTGGGATTTGATGGTGGGACCCGGCAAGCCGCTGGACACGACGCAGTATTACGTCCTGTGCGTCAATGTTCTCGGCGGCTGCATGGGCTCGGCGGGGCCCAGCGAGATCAACTCCGAGACCGGCGAGCCGTGGGGCTTGTCGTTTCCGGTGATCACCATCGCCGACATGGTGCGCGCCCAGGCGATGCTTCTCGACCACCTGGGCATCGAAAAGCTGTTCGCGGTCATCGGTGGCTCGATGGGCGGCATGCAGGTCCTGGAGTGGGCGGCGCTGTTTCCCGAACGGGTCTTCGCAGCGGTGCCGATCGCCTCGGCCGCCCACCATACGGCACAGAACATCGCCTTTCACGAAGTCGGGCGGCAGGCGATCATTGCCGATCCCGACTGGTGCGGCGGCGAATACTGGCGTTATGGCAAGCGCCCCCATCGCGGCCTGGCGGTCGCGCGCATGGCTGCGCACATCACCTATCTGTCCGAACCGAAACTGCACGAGAAGTTCGGCCGTCGGCTCCAGAACCGCGAGGGGCTCACCTACGGCTTCGACGCCGACTTCCAGGTAGAAAGCTATCTTCGCCACCAGGGGATCAGCTTCGTCGAACGTTTCGACGCCAACTCCTATCTCTACATCACCCGGGCGATGGATTACTTCGACATGGCCGCGCGGTACAGTGGCGGGCTTGCCAAGGCGTTCGTTGATACGCCGATCCGGTTCTGCGTGATTTCGTTCACCAGCGACTGGTTGTACCCGACCGTGGAGAGCCGCCGAATCGTGCACGCCTTGAATGCGGTGGCGGCCAACGTGAGCTTTGCCGAGATCGTGTCCAACAGCGGTCATGACGCGTTTCTGCTTGATGAGCCCGAGTTCCATCGCGTGTTGAAGGGGTTCCTCGGCGGAGCCGCTCAGCACCGCGGATTGCCCAAGACACCGACGGAATGAGTGCCGCGCCCCCGAATACCATACGCGCGGACCTGCAGCTCATCGCCGACATGATCGAGCCGGGTTCGCGGGTGCTCGATGTCGGTTGCGCCGACGGCGCGTTGCTCGATCATCTGGTCAACCAGAAAGGGGTGGACGGCCGGGGCATCGAGCTCAGCGTCGACGGCGTCAACGCCTGTGTCAGCGCCGGGCTCTCGGTGATTCAGGGGGATGCCGAAACGGACCTGTTGGACTATCCCGACCACGCCTTCGACTACGTGGTGCTGAGCCAGACGCTGCAGGCGATGCGGGCGCCAAAGTCGACCTTGGAGCAATTGCTGCGCGTCGGGCGCCACGCCATTGTCTCACTGCCTAATTTCGCCTATTGGCGGCTGCGCTGGCACCTTCTGGTTACCGGCCGGATGCCGGTCAACACGACATTGCCCTACGAATGGTACGAGACGCCCAATATCCATCTGTGCACGATCAGGGACTTCGTCGTTCTCTGTCGCAAGATGGGTGTCACCATCGACCGCAGTATTTCCCTCGATCGAAACGGCGTTCCCCTTGGGTTCGGAAGCAAGCTGTTTATGGTCAATCTGTTCGGGGAGCAGGCGGTCTTCTTGCTCAGGACCTAGCAACCGCGTTTGCTATCGGGACGCGGCCGTCGCGTAGCTCTTCCGTTTCTCTTCGGCATAGACCACGTGGCCGGCGTAGATTTGTTTGGTCGCTTCGAAGATGATGACTCCGGCGAACGTCGGGAACCAGCGCTGGCCGATTTGTTCCCAGGCGGCGGCCGAAGACAGCACCATGCGCGAACGCACCGGCGGCACGAACAGGGCGGTGTCCGACTGGTATGGGGTGAACATCGTATCGCGCAGACCCCGGGATAGTTGGTATGGCGAATAGGGCCTGCCGTGACCGAAAGGAGTCCTCTCCATTCGCGCCCAGAGTCCACGGCGGTTGGGAACGACCACCAGCAGCCGGCCTCCGTCGGCGAGCACCCGCCACAGTTCCCTCATCAGCGGCCGGATTCGATCGGCGCACTCCAGTGCGTGAACCACAAGAACCCGATCGATGAAACGGTCCGGGAACGGCAGGCACGTCTCGTCGGCGAGAGTGGTCAGGCAGCCGCCCTCCGCCGGCCAATGCAGGACACCCTGACCGGCGGGCATGATCGCCACCACCCTTTGCGCCTCGGCACGAAAAGGTCCGAGAAAAGGGGTAGCGTAGCCGAGGCCGAGCACGTTGAGACCGTGCACGTCCGGCCATAGGCTGCGGACGCGCCGGCTGATCATCCGTCTGGCCACACGGCCAAGCCCGGAGGCGTAGAAATCCCTCAGATCAACGGCGTCCGTCCACATTGCGCGGCGAGTTTAGCGCACCAACCCGCGGAGGTGTAGTGTTGCGAACGATTTCCGGTGCCTATCGCGGTTCGTCGGTTGACCATGCTCGAAGTTCATCAGATTCCGGTCCTTTCGGACAACTACGTCTACCTGGCGCGCGATCCCGAGACGGGCGCCTGCGCCGCGGTGGATCCGGCAGTCGCCGGACCGGTCCTCGATGCCCTGGATCGTCTCGGCTGGTCGTTGACCATGATCCTCAACACCCATCACCATCATGACCATGTCGGCGGCAACCTGGAGCTCAAGAAGGCTACGGGATGCACCATCGTCGGTAACCGTGCCGACGCCCGTCGGATCCCCGGTATCGACGTTGCCGTCGGCGAGGGCGACGAGATTGCCGTCGGCAGCCAGAAAGCGCGGGTGATCGAGATTTCCGGGCACACGGTGGGCCATATCGCTTACTGGTTCGAGAAGGCGCGGACGCTTTTCTGTGGTGACACGTTGTTCGCGCTCGGTTGCGGTCGGCTGTTCGAGGGTACGGCGGCGCAGATGTGGTCGAGCCTCGGCAAGCTCCGCGCCCTCCCCGACGACGCCCTTGTCTATTGCGCTCACGAATACACCCAGAGCAATGCAGCTTTTGCGCTGACCGTGGAGCCGGGCAATCCGGCCTTGCAGGCGCGGGCAGAGGAAATCCGCGCGCTGCGGGCCGCGGGCAAGCCGACCGTGCCGTCGACAATGGCCGAAGAGCGGGCGACCAACCCGTTTTTGCGTGCCGATGACGAGGGCTTGAAACGGGCCGCCGGGCTTGCTGGAAGGGACGAGGTTGCCGTGTTCGCCGAGATCCGCCGGCGAAAGGACATGTTCTGAATCCGAAGGGATGTGATGAAGCTCCGTTACTCGTCAGCCTCGCCCTATGTTCGTAAAGTCATCGTGTTGGCTATCGAGACCGGGCTCGACGGGCGCATCGAGCGGGTTCCCACCGACGTTCGGGATCCGTCCACCGATTTGCCGGGGGACAACCCGCTCGGAAAAGTGCCGACGTTGATCACCGACGGCGGTGAAGCGCTCTATGACTTCTCCGGTGATCTGCGAATTTCTGGACACGCTGCACGACGGGCTGAAGCTGTTTCCTCCGCCCGGAGGAGCGCGGTGGACGGCGCTCAGGCGTCAAGCATTGGCGGATGGAATCCTTGACGCGGGAATAGCGCGGCGATTGGAAGCACTCCGCCCGGAGAAAGAACGCTCGGCGTCTTGGTCGGCGAAACAGGCGACGGTGGTCAATCGTGGCCTCGATGCCCTGGAGGACGAGGCCGTCGGCCTCGACGGTCCGTTAACGATCGGCCACATCGCCGTCGGTTGCGCGCTGGGCTGGCTACAGTTCCGTTTCCCCGACGACCATTGGCGCGATGGCCGTCCGGCGCTTGCGGGGTGGTACGAGGTGTTCTCCGGCCGTCGTTCGATGCGGGAGACGGAGCCCACCAACCCGTCTTGAGGAAAGCGGCCGGCGACCGTTATCGGGAGCCGGAGGATTCGCCATCGTTCAAGCGTCCGTAATTGTCCTCGAAGCGGACGATATCGTCCTCGCCAAGGTAGCTGCCCGACTGGACCTCGATCATCCTGAGCTGGATCTTGCCAGGATTTTCGAGCGAGTGCTTGACGTTGTGGGGAATATACGTGGATTGGTCCTCGGTGAGGAAGAAGGTCTCGTTGTCCCGCGACACTCTGGCGGTACCGCTGACGACGACCCAGTGTTCGGCGCGGTGATAGTGGACCTGTTTGCTCAGCCTTTGGCCGGGCTCTACCACGATCTCCTTCACCTGGAAGCGAGGGCCGTCGTGGATCGACTCGTACCATCCCCACGGGCGAAAAACCCGCTTGTGGACGTAATGCTCGGTCCGTCCCGTTTTTTCGATGAGGTCGACGATCTGCTTGACGTCTTGCGCCCGCTGCTTGGGCACGACCAGGACGACGTCGTTGGTGGCAACGATGACGAGGTCCTCGACACCGACGACCGCGACCAGACGCCCATCTCCCCGGATATAACAGTTGCGGGCGTCCAGCGTTATCGTGTCGCCGATCTCTACGTTGCCGTGGGCGTCGCGATCGCTGATTTCCCACAGGGCCGCCCAGGAGCCGACGTCGCTCCACTCCATGTTCGCAGGGACAATCGCGCCTTTGGTCGTCTGTTCCATCACCGCGTAGTCGACGGACACCGACTCCATCGCGGCAAAGGACGCCCGATCGAGCCGCAGGAAGTCCAGGTCGGAGGTAGCTTGCGCCACCGACTGCCGACATAGCTCGAACATGTCCGGCTTCAGCCGCGCCACCTCATCCAGGTAGCTGCCGACGGGGAATACGAACATGCCGCTGTTCCAGGCGTATTGATCGCTGGCGATGTAGGCTTCCGCCGTCGGGAGATCAGGCTTCTCGACGAAGCGGGCGATCCGGAAACACCCGGGTATGCCGTTGTATGGGTCTCCACGCTGAATGTAGCCGTAACCGGTCTCGGGTCGGGTCGGCGGAATACCGAAGGCGATCAAGGCGTCGCCCCGGGCGGCGGTCACCGCGGTCGCGACGGCGTCCCGAAATCGCTCAAGGTTGCCAATGACATGGTCCGAAGGCAGGACCAACATGATCGCATCCGGGTCTTTGGCGGCGAGCAACAATGCGGCAACCGTCACCGCCGGGGCGGTGTTGCGGCCCTGCGGTTCGAGAACGATCGCCTCGGGGGTTACCTGAAGTCCGCGCATCTGTTCGGCGATGACGAAGCGATGCTCCTGGTTGCATACGATCATCGGCGGCGCGAATCCGGGGCCGCTCACCCGGGAGACCGTCTCCTGCAGCATGCTCCTCTCGGAGGTCAGCGGAAGAAGTTGCTTCGGATGCAGCACCCGAGACATCGGCCACAGGCGCGTGCCGACTCCTCCGGAGAGGATTACTGGATAGACGATCTCGCCCATGAATTTGCCATCAGTGCTTGGTTAGAGCGAAATTCCTGGACACGTAATCCGACAGAATGGCGAGACACTCCTCAGCGCTGTGAGCAGCCGTGTCGACCCGCAACTCGGGCGACAACGGCGGTTCGTAAGGGGCTGAAACGCCGGTAAACTCGGCAATTTCACCTTTCCGTGCCTTGACGTAAAGACCCTTTGGATCCCGCTGTTCGCAAACCGCCAGATTGGCGTCGATGTGGATCTCGTGAAAAATGTCCGGCGCCACCGCGCGAATTCGATCCCGGTCGGACCGGTAAGGCGAAATGAACGCGGTGATCACCAGGAAGCCGGCACGGGCGAACAGCGCCGCGGCATTGCCGACGCGGCGAATGTTCTCGACGCGATCTTCGGGCGAAAAGCCGAGATCGGCGCACAAGCCATGGCGGATATTGTCGCCGTCGAGCACGTAGACCTGGTATCCTTTGCGGAACAGATGCTGCTCCAGGAAGAACCCGAGAGTCGATTTGCCGGCCCCCGACAACCCGGTCATCCACAGGATTCCGCCCTTGTGGCCATTCGCATGCCAGCGGTCCTCCACCGGGACCCTGTGCTCGACGCGGAAGATGTTGGTCGACCGGATGGTTTGGCCGGGCCGCTGATCGGCATAACCGTCCATGTTGATCAGTCCACCGCCGACGATATCGAAGTCTTCGACAAGGACAAAACGGCCGGTGACAATGTTGACGTCAAAAGGGTCGAGGCACATCAACCCGCGGGAACGCAGCACGACCTCGGCGACGGCGTTCCGTTCCACCTTGTCGGCTTGCGCGGTGCCGAGATCCTTCACATCGATGACCCGCTCGATTTTCTCCACCTCGACCTGAAATTCGGCGGTGCAAAGCTTCAGTTTGTAGCGGTTGCCGACAACAAGGGGTTTGTGGCCGAGCCAGAACAACCTGCCGCGAAACACGTTGGTGAGCATTGGCGGATTGCTGACCAGGCTCGCCATCTCGCCGCGTTCCACGAACAACTGCTCGTCCAGGGTCACGCCGATCAACTCACCGGCGCGCACGGCCATGACCGGTTCCTTGGCGCTCCAGGCCTCGATCGAAGATACGCGTGCGGTCTTGTTGGAAGGCGAAAACAGTAAAGTGTCGCCCTTGTTCAGATGGCCACTCTCGATACGGCCGGCGAAGATTCGCCGCTGATCGAACTTGTAGACGTCCTGAATAGGGAACCTCAGCGCCAATTGCAGGGATGGGACCGGCGGCTGGAAGTCGTCGAGCGACGCTGCCAGCGTCACGCCTTCGTACCACGGCATCCGCTTGGACAGGTTGACGATGTTGTCCCCGTCACGGGAGGAAACGGGAACCAGCAACGTGTGTTGAAGGTCGATGCCGAGGTCCGCCAGGTAGTCCTTCACTTCGGACGCCACCTGCTGGAAACGGCCCTCCGAGAAGTCGACGATGTCCATCTTGTTGATCGCCACGACCACCTGCTGGATACCGAGCAGGTGAAGAAGGTAGGCATGGCGTCGGGTCTGCTCCTGGACTCCTTCCTCGGCATCGACGACCAGAACCGCCGCGTCGGCCTGGGCCGCACCGGTCACCATGTTCTTGAGGAACTCGCGGTGACCCGGAGCGTCGATCAGGACGAAATCCCGTTTCGCGGTCTTGAAGTGAATGTGCGAGACGTCGATGGTGACGCCCTGGTCGCGCTCGGCCTTGAGTGCGTCCATAAGGAATGCCCATTCGAACGGCATACCGCGGCGTTCGCACATCGCCTTAATGGCCTCGGTCTTGCCATCCGGAAGCGAGCCGGTGTCGTGGAAAAGACGACCGATCAGCGTCGATTTGCCGTGATCGACGTGACCGACGATGACGATCTTGATCGGCTGGGTTGTTTGAGCCGGCGGCGCAAAAGATGAATCGTTCATGTCACATGTATCCTTCAGCGCGCAGACGCTCGAAGGCATCCTCCGTCTCGTGATCCATGGCTCGGCCCGAGCGCTCGGCGACCTTGGTTTCTTTCAACTCGGCGATGACCTCGTCAAGGGTGCTGGCGGTGCTGTCGACCGGTGAAGTGATGTCCTGGTCGCCCAACGACCGGTAACGCTTACCGTTCTTGGAAAAATAGAGATCAACCAACGGGATTCCCTCGCGCTTGACGTATTGCCAGATGTCGATTTCGGTCCAATGCAGAATGGGATGAACGCGCAGATGCGTGTCCGGGGCGAAATCGGTTTTGAACTGATCCCAGAACTCCGGCGGCTGGTCGCGGAAATCCCATTTGTTTTGGGTGCCGCGCGGGCTGAAGACCCGCTCCTTGGCCCTGGTCCCCTCCTCGTCGCGGCGAATTCCGGCGATGAAACCGGCGAAGCCTTCCTTCGCGAGCATCGCATTGAGACCGGCTGTTTTCCGCGCCGCAGATCGAGCCGCCGGCGGCAGCGTCGGATCCATTTCCTCGACCGGAGGGCAGTAGCCGATCTTCAGATCGAGCTTCCACTCCTTGGCATAGCGATCCCGGAACTCGTACATCTCGGGAAACTTCTTTTCCGTATCGATATGGACCAAGGGGAAGGGGACGTACCCAAAGAACGCCTTTCGCGCCATCCACAGCATGGCGTTGGAGTCCTTTCCGAGCGACCAGAGCATCGCAAGCTTGTCGATTTTGTTGAATGCCTCTCGGAAAATATAAATGGTTTTGCTTTCTAGAGCGTCCAGGTGATCCATGTGCAATCCGGTTGTTTAGAGGGTGCCGGGGCAGCTTGAGGTGCCATTCAATAGCAGAATTTTCTTAACAGCGTCTACATGCTGCGTTGCAGCATTCCGCTTCTGCAGGCTTGGCGATCAGTGGTTTTGTTTCCGGTGCGGGTTCAAAGCAGACCTCCGCCGGCTGAGCGCCGCCGGTTGGCCACAGGGTCCACTCAAATGCCAGATGACGGGATAAAGTCAACCCCGTCGTCGGCCTCCGATGGCTGCCTGCGCCAATAAGACGGTCAAGGCGCAAGGCCCCAGGCCATCAGTAGCTCCGGTCTGCCACGGCGGCAACGTTCCTCTGACGGCCGACACGACGCGCAGCGAACGGAGGTTCGATTGGACGACTGAATTCGGAAACGGCCCATAAGGCGTCAGGCCTCCCTACCCACGGAGGTTGGATAAGGAGGCTCTCGCGATCCCGCAGTCGTTGTTTCGGCCTAAACGACCGGTCGTGACAGTTGTGGGTTCTGTACCGGTGGCTTTTGCGAATAGTCGTAGAAGCCCCTGCCCGTCTTGCGGCCGAGATAGCCGAGTTGAACCAGGCGGGTGAGCGTGTGCGGCGGTGCATGGTGCTCGTGGCGAACATCCATAAAGATGTTCATCGACATCGCCTCGACCACATCCAGGCCGATGTAGTCGGCGAGCGCGAACGGCCCCATCGGATGGCCCGCGCCGGACATCATCGCGTGGTCGATGCCCTCGATCGTGCCGGTGCCCCGTTCCAGCATTCGAATGGCGTTCAACATGTAAGGCGTCAACAATCGATTGACGATGAACCCGGTGGTGTCCTGGACGATCACCGGGTCCTTGCCGATCTCCCTGCAGAAAGTGTCAAGACCTTGAATGACTTGCTCGGAGGTTTCGAACGCGTGGATGATCTCCACCAGCCTCATGACCGGCGCCGGATTGAAGAAATGGAGCCCGGCGATCCGGTTGCGCGTGTTGCAGACCGCCATCATCGCCGTCACCGACAAGGTCGAAGTGTTGCTGGTGAGCATTGCGTCCTCGCGGCAAATGCCTTCCAGACGTTTGAACAGGTTCTTCTTCGTCGTGATGTCTTCGACGATGGATTCGATTACCAGGTCACAGTCGGCAACGGCCGATTCCTTGTCGGTAAAGGTGACGCGACCCATGATGGCGTCCTTCTCGGCGGCATCCATCTTGCCGCGTTCGACGATCCTTGCCAGGCCCTTGTCGAGTGTTGCCTTGGCTTTGTCGGTGGAACCAGGGGTCGCCTTGACCGCGACGACCTGTCGTCCCGCCTGGGCGCACACGTGGGCGATGCCCAGTCCCATGGTGCCGCAGCCGATGATGCCTACATTGTTGATTGCCATTCTGAGTTCCCCCACTTGAGGATCGTGGTCCCGGCGTTTGCGTAACCGCCACCCGGAATGCGCCCGACCCCGTGTGTTGCTTTCGGGTGAAGTGAAAAATCCGATATGTCGCTCGGGTTTAATCGTTTTTGGCGCCGAGATAAAGGGTCTTTTCGCACCTGCGAAATGAATCGGGCCGCCCCGAGGGGCGGCCCGATGTCCCTGACGCGTTGAACGGCGGGACCGTTTCTAGTCGCGTTCGATGCACATGGCGATGCCCATGCCGCCGCCGACGCAGAGGGTCGCCAAACCCTTCTTGGCGTTACGTTTGATCATCTCGTGGAGCAGCGTGATGACGATCCGAGCGCCCGAGGCACCAATCGGATGACCGAGCGCGATGGCGCCGCCGTTGACATTTACCTTGTCGACATCCCAGCCCATCTCTCTGTTGACGGAGATCGCCTGAGCGGCAAATGCCTCGTTGGCCTCGATCAGGTCGAGATCGTCGATGGTCCAGCCGGCTCTTTCGAGAGCCTTACGGCTGGCCGGGATCGGTCCGGTGCCCATGATCGCCGGATCAACGCCCGCGGTCGCCCACGAGACGATACGCCCGAGGGGCTCGACGCCCCGCTTGGCGGCGTTCTCGGCGCTCATCAGGATCACCGAGGCGGCGCCGTCGTTGATACCCGAGGCGTTGCCGGCGGTGACCGTCCCTTCCTTGTCGAAGGCGGGGCGCAGCTTAGCGAGCGTCTCCATGGTGGTGCCGTGGGTCGGGTGCTCATCGGTATCGACGATGATGTCGCCCTTTCGACCCTTGATGGTGACCGGGATGATCTCGTCCTTGAACCTGCCGGATTTCTGCGCGGCTTCGCACCTGTTCTGGGATCTGACCGCAAGCTCGTCCTGGTCCTGCCGGGTTATCTGCCACTTCTTGGCGATGTTCTCGGCGGTGTTGCCCATGTGGTACTGGCCGAAGGGGTCGATGAGTCCGTCGCGGAGCATGCTGTCCTCGAACTTGACCGGACCCATCTTGGTGCCACCGCGCATGTTGGCCAAGTGTGGCGCCCAGCTCATGCTCTCCATGCCGCCGGCGACCACCACGTCGCTGTCGCCCAGCTTGATGGACTTGTAACCCTCGGCGATCGCCCGCAAGCCTGAGGCGCAGAGCTGGTTGATGGCGTAGGCCGTGCTGCTGTCGGGGATGCCGGTGTTGATGCAGACCTGCCGGGCCGGGCCGGCGCCGGTGTTGCCGCTGAGCACGAGGCCCATGATGACTTCCTGGACTTCTCCGGCCTCGGTCTTGGCACGTTTGAGCGCTTCCGTAACGGCGATCACCGCGAGCTCAGTTGGAGCGACGCTTGCGAGTTTTCCATTGAATGTTCCGACCGGTGTCCGCGCGCCTCCCGCGATGACGATGTCTGTCATGCTTGTCTCCTCTAATTTGGCCCGGGGTTTCTCCGCCGGGAGTGTCTCTGTGATTTCGGTTAATGATCCTGGGTGCGCGGGAGCATAGGGCTGACGTCTCTATTGCGCAAGCGAACGATGCCTCGGCTTAATCAGCTTGGCTTGGCGCCGGTATCTCCGCGTTCGACTCTGTTTGGGCATCGAAGCAAACCGATTCCGTTGTCGGTGCCTTCGTCCACGATGTTGCAAACGCGAACGGGCAAGGCCATGTTCATCGAGCGGCTGGCGTGCCTTGCTCCGTTGCCTTCGCAGATCCGGAAAAGCTGTCCCATGAACCAACCAACCATCGCCGCCTTGGCGGAAGCTCTCGATGACGAATACAAGGCGCGGGCTACCTACCGCGCGGTGATCGCGGCTTTCGGCCCGGTCCAGCCGTTCGTTAACATCGTCGCATCGGAGGAGCGGCACATTGCGGCGCTGATTATGCTTTACGGGAGGTACGGACTCGATCCGCCTGCCGACGAATGGGAGGGCCGGATCGAGGCCCCGGCGTCGGTGACGGCCGCCTGCGAGGCCGCCGTGCGAGGGGAAGAGGAGAATGCCGCGATGTACCAACGGCTGTTGGCGGTCGTCGACGAGCCCGACGTGCGGGCCGTTCTCTTGCGACTGCAGTCGGCCTCGCGCGACCGGCACTTGCCGGCGTTCAAGCGCTGTGCCGAACGTGGCATTGGCGCCGGGGGGCGCGGCCCAAACAGACGACGAAGGCGCTGGGCGAGCGGCTGAACCGGCAATCGAACGCTTCGGCCTTCGCCGTCGGCTCCGCGATCGCGATGCGGTACGGGTCAGGGGCGCGAGGACGCGGGGTCACCACCCGAGGGCGGTAACAGTTCCGCGCCTACCCGCCGAACGGTTTAGACGTCGCGAGACCACAAAGATGCCATCGACGGGCCGCCGCCGACGCACAACGAGGCGCCGCCGAGTGTCGCCCCTGTCCGCTCCATTTCATAGTACAGGGTGACGATGATCCGCAGGCCGGTGCAGCCGACCGGGTGACCCAGGGCGATCCCCGAGCCGTTGTGATTGACCTTATCCATCCCGAGTTTCATGCCGAAGTCCTGCTCGAGCATCCGCCCGACGCCCAGCCACTGGGCGGCGAACGCCTCGTTGATCTCCCAGTACTCGATATCGTCGAACTTGAGCCCGGCCTGTTTCAGAACCTTGGGAATGGCGACCGCCGGCCCAAGTCCCATGACTTCCGCCGGCACCCCTTCCTTGGTGATGGCGACCAGCTTCATCAACGGTTTGAGGCCCAGTTCCTTGGCCTTGTCGGCGGACATGATCACCGCGGCGGCGGCACCGTCGTTGATGCCCGAGGCATTGGCTGCCGTGGTGACGCCGTCCTTCTTGAAGGCGGGGCGCAGCTTGGCCATGGATTCCAAGGTGGCGTCGCGGATCAGGTGCTCGTCGGTGTCGAAGACGAAGTTTTGGCCCCTCTTGCCCGGCGTTTCGACGGGCACGATCTCGCGTTGAAAGCGGCCGCCATCGATCGCCTCGCGCGCCCGCGTGTGGCTGGTCAGCGCCAGTTCGTCGCATTCCTCGCGGGTAATTCCATATTTCTCAGCCACATTCTCCGCGGTCAGTCCCATGTGGCCGGGAACGAGCTCGTCGTAAAGGCCGTCATGGATCATGTGATCCTCGATGGTACCCGCGTTCATGCGGTAGCCCATGCGCGCATTCGGCAGGAGATAGGGCGCGTTGGTCATGCTCTCGACCCCGACGACCAGGGCGATATCCGTCTGGCCGAGCATGATGTTGTGAGCGGCGATCTCCAACGCCCGCATTCCCGAGGTACAGTTCTGGTTGACCGATACCGCGCTGCTCCTTGCGGGAAGGCCCAGACGCATGCTCACTTGCCGGGCCGGCAACGAGCCCTGCAACGCCGTGTACAACTGGCCCATGGTGATCTCGTCGATGTCTTCGGCCGGCACGCCCGATCGTTCGATGGCCGCCTTGCCCGCAGTGAGGGCCAGGTCCCGCGCCTTCACGTCCTTGAGGCTGCCCATGAACTTGCCGATGGCGGTGCGGGCCGCACTGACCATTACGACTTCCTTAGTTTCCATGCCTTATTATCCTTAAGCACAAGTTGGGATTTCGAGCTGGCGCTTCGGTGGGCGTGTCTCCCACGCAGCACCATTTCGTCGGTTTGTGGCGTCAAAGGTTGTGGCGATTGGGGGGGGAGTCAAGGCGAGTATGTCGACCTGCCATTCGCCCGGTCGACCGCCATAACAAAGACGCCGCCGCGACGCCGCGGTGGGTGTTATCGTCGGGAGCGTATTGCTACTGCGAAATCGTGGTTATTGCATTGCAATATCTTTTGCCTAATAATCGATGATCAGGAGCCCGTCGTTGCGGTAGCGGGCGAGGGCGATTTTTGATGAGCGACGAAACCGAAGGGGCCTTGGCGGAAAGCGACGGCAAGGGCCCTATTACGATCAAGAAGTACGCCAACCGGCGGCTCTACAACACGGCGACCAGTTGCTATGTCACCCTTGACTACCTGGCTCGGTTGGTCAAGGCCGGTGACGACTTTGCGGTCTACGATGCGAAGACCGGAGAGGACATTACCCGGTCCGTACTGACCCATATCATCGTCGAGGAGGAGTCCAAGGGGCAGAGCATGCTGCCGGTCAGCTTCCTGCGCCATCTGATCAGTTTTTACGGAGACAGTCTGCAGGTCATCGTTCCCCGCTACCTCGATCACACCATGCAGTTGTTCGCCCGCAATCAGGAACAGATGAGAAGCTATATGGGCGGCGCGTTCGACGGGTTGATGCCGTTCGGTCCGATCGAGGAGATGGGCAAACATCAGATGGCCATTTTTGAACAAGCGATGCGCATGTTCAGTCCCTTCCAGGGCCAAGACGAGGCCGCCGACATCAAGGGAGGCGGCGAGACCCATTCGGTAACCGAGGAGCAGATCAGCGAATTGCGCTCTCGCGTCAACCAAATGCAGAAGCAACTGGACGATCTCGCAACCCACCGCCGTGCCCGGTGACCGCCGTCGCCTGACAACCATGAGTAGCCTGACAACCATGGGTGGATTGCCATAGAGACCGCCGCCGCGCTCTTGGGGGCAAAAATCACAGTTACATTTTGTGCTTCCAATCTAACGCTGTAGGTTGCCGGGAATGGGTGCTATAGTATATGCACCAGGTGACGGCGGTCGTTATAATCACGACCGGGTAACGTCACCTAAGTTGTTTCCGTAGCAGTAATCCAGAACCATCGAGGGTGGTGCTGTTCTGGGATTTTTGGGGCTGAAGCGGATAAGTGGGGGTATCAAGTTCGCCTCTGCCGACAGGCGTGTCGGTTGAGCAAGAGAAAACAAGGAACAATCGCTCAAGTGTTTGGGAGACAGGAAACCATGGTGCCCTTGGACGATCTGATGCAGACTAAAAAACGCGATACCGACGTTGATCGTCAGGTCGGCAATCGCATTCGCGAACGACGGGTGATGCTCGGGCTTAGCCAGCAGCAGATGGCTGTCATGATTGGAGTGACATACCAGCAAGCCCACAAGTATGAGCGGGGAATCAACCGCATCTCTGCCGGGCGGCTTTACGATATCGCCCGGGTCCTGCGTGTGCCCGTCGGACATTTTTTCGAAGGCCTCGAAGGCGAGCCGAGCGAGGACGATCTGTCGATGCGCCAACGCATGTGTCTTGAGCTTGCTCGGAATTTCACGCAGATTCCCAACGACCGTCACCGCGAGGCGTTGAGCCAACTGGCGCGGGCCCTGGCGACAAAATAGCGCCGGGTGTTGTCGAATCAGTCGTCGTCGCGATGATCGAGCATACGTCGCGCTGTGTCACGGACCAGCGCCGAGGGATCGTTTCGGCGCCGTGACGCTGTGTCGATAGACGTTCGCTCTCCACTGTTCCCGATCGCAATGAGCGCGTTGCGGACGAGGCGGTCGCGCCCGGTGCGCTTGACCGCCGATCCGGTGAACAGTGTCCGGAATTCGGCGTCGCCGAGCTCGACCAGATCGACGAGCCGGGGCGCGTTCAACTCCGCCCGGGGCAAAAAGGCCTCGTGCCGAGTCGGCGTCGCGTACTTGTTCCAGGGGCAGACGGCCAGACAATCGTCGCAGCCGTAAACGCGATTCCCCATCATGGCGCTCAACGTCTCGTCGATGGCGCCCTTGTGCTCGATGGTCAGATAGGAGATGCAACGATTGGGATCGATCCGGTAGGGCTCGGGCAGAGCGCCGGTGGGACAGGCCCGTACGCACCGATCGCATGAGCCGCAGTGATCCGTTTCGGGGGCGTCGGGCGGCAGCACCAGATTGGTAAAGACCTCGCCGAGAAACAGCCACGACCCGAAACGGCGCGAGACCAGGTTGGTATGCTTGCCGATCCATCCCACCCCGGCCTTCATTGCCAGCGGCTTTTCCATCACCGGTGCGGTGTCGGTGAACACCTTGACCTGGCAGTCGTAGGTTTCGGCCATCCAGCGGGCGAGTTGTTTCAGACGTTTCTTGAGTTCCTTGTGGTAGTCGCGGCCCTTGGCGTAGACGCTTATTGCGCCGCGGTCGCGCCATTCGATCTGGGCCAGAGGGTCTTCAGGCGGCCCGTAGTTCATGCCGAAAGAGACGATGCTCCGTGCTTCCGGCCACAATGCTTGCGGATCGGCCCGCCGATCGGCGGTCGTTTCCATCCAGGTCATGTCGCCGTGCCGGCCGTCCTTCAGGTAAGCGTCGAGGTTGCGGGCGTTTTCGGGATCGCCTTCGGCGGCGGCAAAGCCGACGGCGTCGAAGCCCACCTCGAAGGCCTTGGTGCGGATGCTCTCCCTGACGTCGTTCACGATGGCGGCTTAATCCCGCCCCCGATAGGGCCGGATGCCCTGGTCGGGCACCCACAGGCCGAGCGGCGGGTCGCCGCTCTGATAGAAGACGTCGATGGGGATGCCGCCGCGCGGATACCAGTAGCCGCCGATGCGAAGCCATTGGGGTGCCGCCACCGATTGGATCCTTTTGGCGATGGCGATCGTGCAGTCCTCGTGAAAGGCGCCGTGGTTGCGGAACGAGGCGAGGTAGAGCTTCAGCGACTTGCTCTCGACCAGACGTTCGTTGGGTGCGTAGTCGATGACGAAACGGGCGAAGTCGGGCTGGCCGGTGATCGGGCACAGCGCCGTGAACTCCGGACAGGTAAAGCGCACCAGATAGGTCTCGCCCGGATGAGGGTTCGTCACCGTCTCCAGAACCGCCTCGGCGGGGGAAGTCGGGATGGTGGCGGAGCGACCGAGCTGGGTCAGGTGCAGTTCTTCCTCCAAGGTCCGGCTCCTCTCTCTCCTCTAACCGGCGTTACAGCGGTTCGATGTCGCCTTTCGCCTGTTCCGCCGCGAACCCGGCTGCGAACGCCCGGAAGCGGCCCTCGCCGATCGCCCGGCGCATTCTCGACATCAGATCCTGATAGTAATACAGATTGTGCCAGGTGAGCAGCATGGCACCGAGAATCTCCTTGGAGCGCGCCAGGTGGTGCAGATAGGCGCGGCTGTAGTCGCGGCTGGCGGGGCACGCCAGGGTCCCGTCCAGGGGTCTCGGGTCCTCGGCGTGCCGCGCGTTGCGGATGTTGACGGGACCGCCGCGGGTGAACGCCTGGTCGGTCCGCCCGGAGCGGGTCGGCAGCACGCAGTCGAACATGTCGATGCCCCGGGCGACCGCGCCGACCAGGTCGCCGGGCTTGCCGACGCCCATCAGATAGCGCGGCCGGTCGGCAGGAAGCTGCGGCACCGTCGTCTCCAGCACCTCGAACATGGTCTCCTGGCCCTCGCCGACGGCGAGCCCGCCTACCGCGTAGCCGTCGAAGCCGATCGCCAGAAGCGCTTCCGCCGAAGCCGCCCGCAGTTCCTCGTAGACGCCGCCCTGGACGATTCCGAACAGGCCATGGCCGGGACGTTCGACGAACGCCTTTTTCGACCTCTTGGCCCAGCGCATCGACCGGCGCATCGACTCGGCGGCGATCGCCCGGTCGACGGGGAACGGCGTGCACTCGTCGAGCACCATCGAGATGTCGGCGCCGAGCATCCGCTGGATGTCGACGGCGCTCTCCGGGGTCAGCCGGTGGCGGCTTCCGTCGATATGCGAGCGGAAGTCGACGCCGTCTTCACTGATCTTCCTGAGTTCGTTGAGGGACATGACCTGGAAGCCGCCGGAATCGGTGAGGATCGGTCCCGGCCAGTTCATGAACGCGTGCAGTCCGCCCAGCCGTTCGATCCGCTCGGCGCCGGGACGCAGCATCAGGTGATAGGTATTGGCGAGGATGATCTGGGCGCCGGTGGCCGCCACCGCCTCCGGTGTCATCGCTTTGACCGTGGCCGCCGTGCCCACCGGCATGAACGCCGGGGTGTCGATGGCGCCGTGAGCGGTTTGCAGTCGGCCGAGTCGGGCTTCGCCGTCGGTGGCCATCAGCCGGAACTCGATGCCGTTCATGGGCTCGCACTCCGTCGGAGCAGACAGCAGTCGCCGTACGAATAGAACCGATAGCCGGCGGCGACGGCGTGCCGGTAGGCCTCCTTCATCCGTCCCGTGCCGGAGAACGCGCAGACCAGCATGAACAGCGTCGAACGGGGAAGATGAAAGTTGGTGAGCAGCATGTCGACGACGCGGAACCGGTAGCCCGGCTTGATGAACAGCAGGGTCTCTCCGGCGAACGGTCGAACGAAACCGTCCCCGTCGGCAGCCGTCTCCAACAGCCGGAGCGACGTGGTGCCGACCGCCACCACCCGACCGCCGTCGGCGCGGGTGGCGTTGATCTCGGCGGCGGCGGCCTCGCCGATCTCGCCCCATTCCGGATGCATGACGTGGTCCTCGATGTTCTCGGCCTTGACCGGAAGGAAGGTTCCCGCGCCCACGTGCAGGGTCACCGTCGCGCGCCTGACGCCGCAACCGTCCAAACCGGCCAGCAGCTCCGGGGTGAAGTGCAGCCCCGCCGTCGGAGCGGCGACCGCTCCCGGGCGCGACGCGAACACGGTTTGATAGTCGATCCGATCGCGGTCGTCGGCGAGGCCGGATCGTTTGATGTACGGCGGCAGCGGCATCGCGCCATGCGTCTCCAGCGCCGCCATCAGCGACGGGCCGTGTCGGTCGAAGCCCAGGGTCACCTCGCCGGTCGCGTCCTTGGCCTCGACCTCGGCGGAGAAATCGGCAGCGAACCGGATGCGTTGTCCCGGTTTCAACCGCCGCGCCGGGCGGACGAAGGCGCGCCAGCGGCCCGTGAGCGATCTCCTTGTGCAGCGTCGCCTCGATGCTTGCCTCTCCTCGCTTGCCTTTCAGCCGGACCGGGATCACCCGGGTGTCGTTGAACACCATGATGTCGCCTGGACGCAATAGCCGGGGCAGGTCGCGGACCATCCGATCGACCACGGTCTCGCCGACCTCGAGCAGGCGGGCGGCGTCTCGGGGGACGATCGGCCTCTGGGCGATGGCACTGGACGGGAGATCGAAGTCGAAGTCGTCGATCTTCATGTTTAATATCGCGGTTGTTCGGAGGTCGATGCCCGGGGAGCGGCCGGAAGCCTACACAAACTGCCCCCCGAGCACAAATGCATGATGACCAACTCTTGACGGCGCCACCGGCCAGCCCGCAAGATTCTCATGAACACCAAATGGGGGAGGGAAGGCCATGCATGTGACACTGGTCAAGGTCTCGGTGAAGCCCGATCGGGTGAACGACTTCATCGAGGCCAGCCGCGCCAACCACGAGGGCTCGGTGCGCGAACCCGGCAACCGCCGCTTCGATATCCTGCAGGACCCGGGCGACCCGACCCGGTTCATTCTCTACGAAGCCTACGTCGGTGCCGACGACGCAGCCGCTCATAAGCAGACGCCCCATTACCTCGCCTGGCGCGATGCCGTCGCCGAGATGATGGCCGAGCCGCGCCAGGGCATCCCCTACAACGGCCTGTTTCCGAAGGAATGACCCGGTGAATCCCATTCAGCCGTTTGGCATCGCCCGGTTGCCGCGCATCGTCTTCGGCGCCGGAACCGTAGCGACCGTGCCCCAGGAGGCCCGCGCCTTCGGTGAGCGGGCGTTGATCGTGACCGGCGCCCGTTCGTTCCGGTCGACGGCGAACTGGCAGAGGCTGCTCGACGGCCTCGCCGGCGAGGGGGTCGCCTGGTACGACCTCAGCGTCGAGGGCGAGCCCACGCCCGAGTTGGTCGACCACGCGGTCGCCGAGTTCAGCGAAAGCGACGTCAAGGTGGTTATCGGCATCGGCGGCGGCAGCGCGCTCGACGCTGGAAAAGCAATTGCCGGCCTGCTGCCCCACGGCCGCTCGGTGATGGAGCACCTGGAAGGGGTCGGGCCCGAGCTTCCCTACGAGGGGCCGTCGGTGCCGCTGATCGCGGTGCCGACCACCGCCGGCACCGGCAGCGAGGCGACCAAGAACGCGGTTCTGAGCCGTCAGGGCGAAGACGGCTTCAAGAAGTCGTTCCGCGACGAGGCGCTGATCGCGCATCTCGCCATCGTCGATCCGGAGCTGCTGGCCTCGTGCCCGCAAGAGGTGGTCGCCGCCAACGGCATGGATGCATTCACCCAACTGCTCGAATCTGTACGTCTCGATCAAGGCCAACCCGATGACCGAGGCGTTGGCGTGGTCGGGGCTGGAAGCATTTTCGACGGGCTTCTTCGCCGCTTGGCGGGGCGGCGACGACCCGGAGGCCGAATCGGGGCGCAGCGGCATGGCTTACGCTTCGCTGATGTCGGGGATCTGTCTGGCGCAGACGGGTCTCGGCTCGGTCCATGGACTGGCGTCGCCACTCGGTGCCTATTTCCCGATCCCCCATGGTCTCTGCTGCGGAACCCTGGTTGCGGAGGCCACCGCCGTCAACATCCGCGCGCTGAAGGAACGCGATCCCGAGAACGGCGTTCTCGACAAGTACGCCTGGGTCGGCCGCTTGCTCGCCGGAAGCGAAGGGGCGGACCGGGACGATGATCTCGAGGCGCTGGTGCGTACGCTCAGGGAGTGGACCGAGCGTTTGACGCTGGCCCGGCTCGGCGCCTACGGAATGGAGCCCGGCCACATGGCGAAGGTGGTGGAGGGAAGCCGCGGCAGCAGCATGAAGACCAATCCGATCGTGCTCACCGACGACGAAGTGGAGGAGATCGTCTCGCGGCGGTTGTGACGACGGCCGGTCCGTCGGTTCAGTTGCCTCGACGGCGGGAGCCGATCACCGCGACGATCAGCCAGATCGGCACCACGATCACGGCGCCGACGATAACGTATTCCAACGCCCACGCGACAAGCGAGGCTCCGGTGTCGATGGCATCGCGGGCAGTGACGCCGAGCCCCTCCAGCATTCGCGCGGGGCTGATGTCGAGGGCCGAGAGGATCAACCCGACGATCAAGGAGAGAACGGCGATCTTGACGATGGTTCCGACGATATTGCGCGGCATCGTGCGGACCGGACGGACCCGGTCAGCCTCTCCAGACCCGCACGTCGCCGGCGTCCACGTGGACGAACCGGCGATAGGTCCCGACGCCGCCCAGCTTCATCTCACGGGCGGCACGGGCGATCTGGCTCGGCTTGTAGCCCTTGACCCGGATGTCGATGGCCATGCCCTGCATGTGCAGGCTGTTCCTGGCGACGCTATGGGAATGGCGCCTGAGCATGGCGTTGGTCTGCGGCGAGCGGTAGCCCGAGATCACCTGAAACGGATTGTTGGTATCGAGTCGGTACTTGAGGGAGAACAGAAAGTCGAGGAGCCGCGGGTCGATCGTTTTGACCTCGTCGGTGCGGTAGTCGCGCAGCAGATGATTGACTTCGTGCAGACCCTGCGGCACGTACCGCCCCTCGGCCCAATAGACCACGGACAGCGTCTCGGACGTGTTCAGGTGCTGAAACGACAGGGATCTCTCGCCGATTTTGTGGACCAAGGCCCACGAGGGAGTTGCGGCAAGACTGACCAGGGCACCGGCGCCAAGCCCAAGAATGTGACGACGCGTCAACTCGAGCCGGTTCTCATTGTCCTGCACTTCTCTCTCTCCTCTTTCTCACGGCCACATTCGACCCTCTCTAAAAGGGCTCGTCAGCCGCTGTTTTTACCCAGCGTTTGCCCTACGTCAAGACCCGACGAGTGCTTCAATCGTATCAGTGCCTCTCGAACAAAACGTTAACGCTGACCCTCGAGGGGCTTTGTCGGATCCTTTCGGACCGATGTTACATCGTTTTGCGGCAACCGCTTTTGGCGTGCCTGCGGACGGTATCGGCCGGGCCGAGGGGACGGCCGCGGGTGTGTCCGAGCGAACACACTTCAACGCGTTTCGGCTGATACCGCCTGTCCTCCTCGGCCAAGAGCGCTTATATATCTTTTTCTGCTCTCTGTCGGCCGTTGCCTTCGAATTCGACCCGGATGTGGCTGCCCGGGGGGAAGTTTGGGTGAGAGGAAAAGCTGCGAATGCCGAAGAACGGCCATGACAGCCAACGCAACCTGTTCCGGCTGTATCTGATCAAGCCGTCCCATTACGACGACGACGGATACGTCATCCAATGGGTCCGCTCCGATATTCCGTCGAACACCCTGGCGGTTCTCAGGGGCATTGCCGATGATTGTCATCGTCGTCGAGTACTGGGCGAAAATGTCGAAATTGTGACTACCGCCCTCGACGAGAGCAACACCCGGATCAGGCCGCGCAGGATCATCGCCGAGATCAAGGCGAGCCGCGGCAAAGCCATGGTCGGGCTGATCGGTGTCCAGTCGAACCAGTACCCGCGGGCGGTGGATCTCGCCCGGGAGTTCAAGGCCGCCGGCATCCCGGTGTGCATCGGCGGCTTCCACGTCTCGGGCTCGCTGTCGATGCTGCCGCGGATTCCCCCTGAGATCCAGGAAGCGATGGACCTCGGCATCTCGATCTTCGCCGGCGAGGCCGAGGGGCAACTCGACCAGGTGCTCGCCGACGCCTACCGGGGCGAGCTGAAGCCGCTCTACAACGTGATGGCCGACCTTCCCGGCCTCGAAGGCGCGGTGTTGCCGCTGACGACACCCGACATGCTCGAAGGACGGGTGAGCTCCCGCGCCAGCTTCGATTCGGGGCGTGGCTGCCCGTTCCAGTGCAGCTTCTGCACCATCATCAACGTCCAGGGCCGGAAGTCCCGCTACCGCACCGCCGACGACATCGAGGCACTCCTCCGCGACGGCTATTCCCGAGGGATCCGCAAGTATTTCATCACCGACGACAACTTCGCCCGCAACAGCAACTGGGAAGGGATCTTCGACCGGATCATCGAGCTGCGCGAGCGCGACGGGATGAACTTCGGTTTCATCATCCAGGTCGACACCCTCTGCCACCAGATCCCCAACTTCGTCGCCAAGGCCGGCCGCGCCGGGGTCAATCGGGTGTTCATCGGCCTCGAGAACGTCAACCCCGACAACCTGATCGCCGCCAAGAAGAAGCAGAACCGGATCACCGAGTACCGGAAGATGCTGCAGGCGTGGAAGAGCATCGGCGCCGCCACCTGCGCCGGCTACATCATCGGCTTCCCCAACGACACCCGCGAGCGGGTGCTGCGTGACATCGAGATCATCAAGCGCGAACTGCCGGTCGACCTGGTCGAGTTCTTCTGTCTGACCCCGCTGCCCGGGTCCGAGGACCACAAGATCCTCGACGCCAAGGGGGTATGGATGGACCCGGACATGAACAACTACGACACCGAGCACGTAACCACCGCCCATCCGCTGATGTCCGCCGACGAATTCATGGCGACCTACCGCGAGGCGTGGCACGCGTTCTACACGCCCGAGCACATCGAGACGGTGCTCCGGCGCGCCGCCGCCTCGGGGCTCAAGCCGAGTAAGGTGCTGGGCCTGCTGCTCTACTTCTACGGCTCGCAGGCGATCGAGGGCATCCATCCGCTGCAGGGCGGGCTGTTCCGCCGCAAGTACCGCAGCGAACGCCGCTCCGGCATGCCGATCGAGAGCCCGCTGGTGTTCTATCCCCGCTATCTGTGGGAAATCGTCAGCCAAGACCGTGCGCGTCGCCCTGTTCGTCAACAAGTACAAGCGGATCTGCCGGCGCGTCGAGAACGATCCCGCCAAGCTCGCCTACACCGACCTGGCGCTGACCCCGGCCAACGACGACGACCTCGACACCCTGGAGATGTTCTCCAACACCTCGTCCGCCGTCGCCGCCGCCGACAAGGCCCGCGCCCGCGCCGCCAGGGCGGCCAAGCCGATAGCGGTCGCCGCCGCCGAATAGGCCGCTCCGTCCGTCCGGTCACCGGTTCTCGGGGCCCCCGTCTCCGGGCCTTTTTTGTCTACCTAATGACGACATGTTCGCCCGTTTTGACGACATTCGTTACGCATCCGTGGCGCTCAACCCGCTGATTTCAAACAAAACCGCTCCGCGCCCAATGTGAAAGGTAGACAAAAGTAGACAAAAGTAGACATGTTTTCGGCTAAGTCTTTGATTTTCCTGGACCGGCTTTTACGACCCGGTAGACAAAAGTAGACATGAATTTGGTATACCGCATTGATTTACTTGGCGAAATTGCCGAAACAAAAGTAGACATTTCTGGTGAAATCGTCCACAAACCCTGACATTCTCAAAAACCGGAACCTCCGCCTCCAACCCTTATCCCAGATACCCGATGCCTGGCGCACACACCCCTCCCGCCGTCCCGAATAGAACGTATAGTGAACATATGCCTTGGAGAACCGGGAGTCAAGGATATTTATCCTTCAGTCGCGGCATCGGCCAGGTGTCGCCGATGCGATAGCCCTCGGGCCAGGGATCGGCGGGATCGAGCAGGAGCTGGTGGGTGCCGGTGATCCAGGCGCGCCCGGTGACCGACGGGACGATGGCGGGCCTATCGCCGACCCGGGTTTTCGCCACGATACGGCCGCGGAACTCGGAGTCGATGATCGAGCGCGCGAGGAAGCGGTCGCCGACCCGCATCACCCCTCGGGCGTGCAGCATGGCCATGCGGGCGGAGACGGCGGTACCGGTCGGCGAACGGTCGATTTTGCCCGGGTCCACCGCCACGGCGTTGCGGCCCGCGAAACCCGTTTCCGTTCGGCTCAGGGGCCCGGCGAACAGGCAGAAGGAGACATGCGCCCAGTCCGGGTTCTCGGGGTGGTGGAATCCAAGCTGCTGGCTGGCCGCATGGGCGATGCGGACTCCCAGCTCCGAGAGCTCGCGCGCCTCGTCGGCGCTCAGCGCAAAGCCTAGGGGTTCGGCCTCGACGATGGCGAAGGAGTCGCCGCCGTAGGCGATGTCGGTCTTGAGGGTGCCGAGCCCCTCGACCTCCAAATCGGCGTCGAGGCGGTCGACGAAGGACGGCACGTTCCGTACCGTGATGCTCTCGGCCTTGCCGTCGCGGCAGGCCGCCGTCGACCTCCACCAGTCCGCCCGGCGCTTCCAGCGACGAAGCGGGTCTCGGGCTCGCTCCATCGGGACGATGCCGGTCTCCAGCAGGACCGTCGAGACGCAGATCGAGTTCGAGCCCGACATCGGGGGCGTGTCGCACGGGCTCCATGATGATCCAGGCCGCCCGGGCCTGCGGGTTCTTCGGCGGCACCAGCAGGTTGACGTGCCGGAATACGCCGCCGCGCGGCTCGTTCAGCATGAAGTTGCGGAGCGTTTCGTTCTCGGCGATCCAGCGCGCTTGGGCCCAAATGGTATCGCCCGGCGGCGGCGCGACGCCGCCGACGATGACGTCGCCCACCTCGCCCTCGGCATGGCAGCTCACCACATGAACGACTTTGCTCGACCGCATGGCCCCACTTTCCCCTTGGCCTCGCCTGCCAACTTATCAAGAGACACCCCGATGAGTGGAGGCCGTACAAGCACATCCTCCGATCACGGGTGGGCTTGATTATTATAGCGAACAAAATCTACTCAGGGGCCTGCGTCTTGCGGTGTGGACAACATGGATCCAGAGGCATCGCAACGACGGCTCATGGCTCACGATGCCAGTTCGGACAAGGAGGGAGAAGTTTGGCAGCACCCCCTATTGCAGACACTTCAAACGGATACGCATTTTTTGTGCCTGCTTTTCCGGCGGTTTAGTGTCTGTCTTCGTTGCGCCCCCCGTCACGCCAAGGGCGCTCAGCTTTTTTGATGCACCGACTTCCCATATGTCAAGTTGCACCGCGGGAGCACCGTGGCACAGGCGCTAAATCTCTCAAATATATCTAACGCCGAAGAAACGGTTCAGGGAGGCAGGAGATGCCGACGTGTATTGCTGCGGTCCGGGCTATGCCTCGCCGGCGGAGGCGATGAAGGCACCGCGCGAGAAGCTCCTCTACACCATCGCGCTCTACATCGGCACCGGGATCGAGAAGCCCGACTACCTGGCCACCATCGACGTCGATCCCGACAGTCCGACCTACAGCCAGGTGATCCAGCCGGCTCGAGATGCCCGGCATCGGCGACGAGCTGCACCACATGGGCTGGAACGCCTGCTCCTCCTGCCACAACGATCGCCAGCAAGGAGCGCCAGTATCTGATCGTGCCGGGCGTGCGCACGTCGAATCTGTATATCGTCGACACGCGCCACCGATCCGCGCAAGCCGCACGCTGTACAAGACGATCGACGGCGACGAGATCAAGGCGAAGACCAACCTCTCGGCGCCGCACACGGTGCATTGCCTCGGCGCGGACATCATCATCTCGATGCTCGGCGATGCCAAGGGCGACGCACCCGGCGGGTTCCTGCACCTGGACGAGAATTTCGAGATCGTCGGGCCGCTGGGAGAACGACCTCGGCGGGATGAAGTACAACTACGACTTCTGGTACCAGCCGCGCCACAACATGATGGTCTCGCCGCGAATGGGCCGCGCCCAACACCTTCATGCCGGGGTTCGATCTGGAGGATGTCGGCCACCTGCAAATACGGCCGCCAGCATCCATTTCTGGGATTTCGAGAAGAAGCGCGTCGAGCAGACTCGGTCGATCTGGGCGAGGAGGGCCTGATCCCGCTGGAGGTCCGCTTCCACCACGACCCCGACTCGACGCCATGGCTTCGTCGGCGCGGCGCTGTCCTCGAACATCTTCCACTGGTACAAGGAGGACGGCGAGTGGATCAGTCGAGAAGGTCATCGATGTCGAGAACCAGTCGACATCCGGAATGGCCGATCCCGGTGCCGGGGCTGATCACCGTCATCCTGGTGTCGATGGACGACCGGTTTCTCTATTTCTCGAACTGGCTGCACGGGGACCTCCGGCAGTACGACATCTCCGACCCGTCGAACCCGAAGCTGACCGGCCAGGTCTGGATGGGCGGGCTGCTGGGCAAGGCGCCGGAGGTGAACGGCCGCACGGATCACCGGCGGGCCGCAGATGATCCAGCTGTCGCTCGACGGCAAGCGGCTCTACGTGACGACGTCGCTGTTCTCGACCTGGGACAACCAGTTCTACCCGGCGATGCGGGAGAAGGGCGGCAGCATGCTGATCGTCGACTGCGACACCGAGAACGGCGGCATGGCGATCAACCCGGACTTCTTCGTCGATTTCGGCGAGGAGCCGAACGGGCCGGCGCGCTGCCACGAAACGCGCTATCCCGGCGGCGACTGCTCGTCGGACATCTGGGTCTAGGACGACATGGCAGGGCAGAGCGCATGGCGCGCAGCGTCACCGTCACACTCGCCAACCGGGACGGGCGCATCTTCGAGGTCGACCGCGCGACAGGCCGCTGCTCGACGTCGCTCGAGGCGGACGGCGTGTCGCTGCCCTATGGCTGCCGCTACGGCGGCTGCATCTCCTGCGCCGCCAGGCTGCTTTGCGGGCGAGGTCGATCAGCGCGCGGGGCGTCGCCCTCAACCGGCGCCAGATCGCCGCTGGGCTACGTCCTGCTCTGCGTGGCCCGGCCCCTGAGCGATTGCACCCTCGATGTCGGCGTCGAGAGCCACGACAAGCTGTACCGCAATCCGTTCCAGAGCCCGCTGCGGCCCGACGAGCTGAAGCCAGACTTCTGGCCGCCGCCGCTGGATCGCAGGAACAAGCGTCATGAACCACGATCAGGATTATCCGGCTGGATTATCTGGCCGGGATCCTCAAGGAGGTGAAAACCATCGCCATGGTCGGCGCCAGCTCCGACCCTGACGAAGTTCAGCTACGGGGTTCTGCGCGTCCTGCACGAGACCGGCTACGACATGATCCCGGTCAATCCCAAGGAGGCCGGCAAGGAGATCCGCGGCCTCAAGCTGCTACGAGTCGCTGGCCGCCATCGACGCGGCCGGTGGACATGGTGCAGGTGTTCCGCAGCTCGGAGGCCGCCTACGAGGTCGCGCAGGAGGCGATCGACATCGGCGCCAAGGTGCTGTGGATGCAGCTCGGCGTTCGCAACGACGAGGCGGCGCGGCTGGCCGAGGCGGCCGGGCTCAAGGTGGTCATGAACCGCTGCCCGAAGATCGAGCTGTTCCGCCCGTTCTGGAAGCCGCGCCTCAACCAGGCGATTTAGAGCTGTAGCCGCCTTCGAGGACGCGGATGAACGCGGGGCAAGCGCTCAACACGGTTCAGGTTTTCGGGAAATGGCGACCGACGCTTCCCATATGATCCAGGGTGGGCGAATGGGCCGACCGGCACTGAACCAGGGGGTTCGGGGGGGACCGATAGGGTATCGAGAACCTTTGCGGGGAGTATTGCCATGAATATCCAGCTTCCATGGGTCAAAACGGTTTGCTTGGCTGTGGCTACGCTGCTGGCCGCTGTTGCCAATCCCGGCGCCGCCGCCGCCCAACAAGCCTGTATCCTTGAACATGCCCTGCCGGCGGCCTATGCCGGGCTCCACCAGCCCGAGCTTCATCAACCGCCGGCGATGTGGCCGGAGGTCGCCCGCGATGCCGAGGGCGAGCTGACGCGGTCGTCGCCGACGGTCGCCACCCACGGACAACTCGTGCTCGGTCGGGAAACCGTGTACCTGTATCATCTCCCGGTGTTCATGACCGATCCGTTCAGCCACCCCCACAATTTCCAGGTGATCCTCGAGGCGGAATTCGCCGACGCCGACGGCGCCGCGCACCAGCGATATGTCACCGACCGCGGGGAGAATCCGGCGAGCATCTACACGGCGGTGCCGCCGGCGTTCGCGCAAACCGCTCTCCTTCTCGACTATCCGGGGCACCCGCCGCTGCGCGCGTTCGACACCGTCGAGGTCTTTCGCAATCACTTCGAGCGGCCCGGGCGGGAGCGCATCGTCGGCGCGCCGATGATGATCGCGCGCCTGGTCCACGCCCGCGAGTTCGCGCCGGACCGGCCGAAGCCGACGGAGCTCAGTTACGTGCTGTTCGGCCGCGGCGGCGACCTGTTCCTCGCCCATATGCTGAGCGGGCCACCCGATTTCGATCAGATCCTCGAGGTCTCGCTCGATCAGGCGAGCCTGCCCGCGGACGCCACCCGGGACGGCCTGTTCGTGACCTTGACCGGTCGCGGCAACGCGGTCGGAGAGCGGCTGCGGGTGGGCGAGGTCATCTCGTGCGCCGGCAACGATCGGACGCTGGAGCTGCGGATCGAAGCGGAGCCCTATTGCGAAGTCGGGGAACTCACCCACGTCGTCGGCAAACTCGCCGGCAACGGCTTCGGCACGCCGCGCGACTGCCCGCCCAACTGATCACCCGCGTTCCAGGGCATGGGAGGCGGTTTCGCGTTTCAAGTCAATGGTCGATGTTGCGGAGATTTGGCTGGGGAGCCTGGATTCGAACCAGGAATGTCCGGTCCAGAGCCGGAAGGTTTACCGTTAGCCTACTCCCCAACACCCGCCGGCGGGGCTGGGTCGCCGTTCTAGCATACCGGTTGGCGGTTGGGTAGACGGTTGAAGACGCGACGTCGGGATGCTTGCTTCGCCGTGCGCGCCCGCTGCACAATGACCCCCGAACAATCACACGACGACGACGCGCCATCGGTGCGTGTTGGCGCGCTGAAAAACGAAGAAAAGGCTTTCGGAGGAAACGACCGGTGGAGACTGGCGGGCGGCAACCGCAGCGGCCTTTTCCCGGCGCCGTTTACGGGGCGGTGGACCTCGGCACCCACAACTGCCGAATGCTGATCGCTCGGGTCGAGGATGACCGGCGGTTCCGGGTGATCGGCTCGTTCTCCCGGGCGGTGCGCCTAGGCGAAGGAGTTTCGGCCAACGGCCGGCTGGCCGAGCCGGCGATCGAACGGGCGGTCGGCGCGCTCAAGGTCTGCGCGCGACGGATGTGCGACGCCGGCGTCCGCCGCTCGCGCGGGATCGCCACCGAGGCTTGCCGGCGCGCCGACAACGGGCCGGCGTTCCTGGAACGGGTGGAAGCCGAGACCGGTATCGCGCTGGAACCGGTGACCCCGGCGGAGGAGGCGCGGCTGACCCTCGCCGGCTGTCTCCAACACCTGGATCCCCGCTACCCCCGGGTGCTGCTGTTCGACATCGGCGGCGGCAGCACCGAGGTCACCTGGATCGAGCAGGCGCCGGGTCGGCCGCCGCGCGTCGCCGGCCTTTTGTCGCTCCATCACGGGGTGGTGAACTTCACCGAACGATTCGGCGGCGACAGGATCGGCGCCGATCGTTACGCCGAGATGACCCGGATCATCGACGCCGCCCTTACCGGGTTCGACGCGGAGCACGCCATTGCCCGCGACGTGGCCGACGGCAAGGTCCAGATGCTCGGTACCTCCGGCACCGTCACCACCCTCGCCGCGCTCTATCTCGGGCTGCGGCGGTACGACCGGCGGCGGATCGACGGCCTCGACATCGGCTTCGACGACATCGCCGCGGTCAGCGCCGGACTGGCCGCCAGCGACTGGAGCGGGCGGGCGGCCAACCCCTGCATCGGTCCGGTGCGCGCCGATCTGGTGGTCGCCGGCTGCGCCATTCTCGAAGCCATTTGCCGGCGGTGGCCGGTGGGTCGGCTGAGGATCGCCGACCGCGGCATCCGCGAGGGACTGCTGCTGGCGATGATCGCGGCGGAAGGGGCAACGGCAACATTGGGCGCAGGCGCGCCAGTCTCGTGAGCAGGCGGGCGAAGGGGCCGGGGGCCGGCGGCGGCAAGGATGGCCTCGGCGGCTACCGCGGTCGGACCGAGCGGGTCAAGACCGCGAAGGGGCGGAAGATCTCGTCGACCCGGTGGCTGGCGCGGCAACTCAACGACCCGTACGTCATCGAGGCCAAGCGGCAGGGATATCGGTCGCGGGCCGCGTTCAAGCTGATCGAGCTCAACGACCGGTTCCGGTTTCTCGCGCCGGACACCCGCGTCGTCGACCTCGGCGCCGCGCCCGGCGGCTGGACCCAGGTCGCGGTGAATCGGGTCGGGGCCGGGGCGTCGGGCGGCGGCCGGGTGATTGCCGTCGACATCGCCGAGATGGCGCCGGTGCCGGGAGCGACGGTGCTGCAGGGCGACTTCTACGACCACGCGACCCTGGAACTTCTGAACAACGCCCTAGAGGGGCCGGTCGACGTGGTGTTGAGCGACATGGCGCCGGCGGCGACCGGCCATACCGCCACCGACCACCTGCGGATCGTGGCGATGGCCGAGGCGGCGATGGCGTTCGCCGTCGACGTGCTGGCGCCCGGCGGAACGTTCGTCTGCAAGGTCCTGCAGGGCGGCACCGAGGCCGCGCTGCTCAAGGAGATGAAGCGGCTGTTCACCAAGGTCCGCCATGCCAAGCCGCCGGCTTCACGCCCCGAGTCGGCGGAGCTGTACGTGGTCGCGCAGGGGTTCCGCGGGGCTTCGATCTGACTGCAGGGGCGCCTCGGGCGGGCGATCCGGGGCGATAAAGAAAAATTAAACAAAATTGTACAGAGTTGCGGATCGCCAACTAGGCGCAACCGCTGACGGATCGCGACCGTGTCCCATTCCGATGACCCCGGCGACGGCAACGACAGGAGCCGGCAGGACACCATTGCCGTTGCGCTCGCCTACGAGCCCACGCGCGACCGGGCGCCGAGGGTCGTCGCCGGCGGGCGCGGCGCCATCGCCGAGCAGATCCTGCAGGTCGCCTTCGCCCACGACGTCAAGGTCCGCGAGGACGCCGACCTCGTGCAACTGTTGAGCGCCGTCGGTATCGACAGCGGCATCCCCGTCGCCGCTTTCGCCGCGGTCGCCGAAATCCTCGTCTACGTCTATCGCGCCAATGGCACCATGCCGCCAGCCCCCTCAGGGCCCGCAGCAGGTGCCGCGGCGTCCGGAGAAACCCCGAAATGACCGATGCCTTCGCCCCCCGTGCCCAGGATATCGACGACAAGTTCGCCCAGACCGCGGCGCTGATCGAAACCGCGCGCCGGCGTTCCGGCGACGGGGCGATCGTCGACCTCAGCGGCCTCGAAGCCTGCATCCGCGAGCTCTGCGAAGCGGTGAAGGCCGCGCCGAAACGGGATACCGACATCGTCAGCGAGCGGATCGTCTCGCTCCGCAACGACCTCCAGACGCTCGGCGACGAGCTGTCGGCCCGCCACCAGGCGCTGGTCGGCCGGGTCGAGGCGTCCAAACGGCAGCCGGCGATCAAGGCCTACGGCAAGGCCACCGGTGACACCTGAACCGGGAACGTTGGCGAGGGAATCACCCGTTATGGATCTCGGTCTCTATATGCAGTTCGTGTTGGCGCTGGTCTTCGTACTGGCGCTGATCGGCGTCCTCGCCGTCCTGGCGCGGCGGTTCGGTTTCGGCTACGCCACGCCGGCGAAGGGCGGCCGGCGGCGGCGGCTGTCGGTGTCCGAAATCGTTCCCCTCGACGCCAAACGCAAACTGGTGCTGCTTCGCCGGGATTCGATCGAGCATCTGGTAATCCTCGGACCGACCTCGGAAACCGTGATCGAGACCGCGATCGCCGTCCCGCCGGGAGACTTCGCGGCGGCGGTGACGGCGGCGACCGCCGACCCTCCGGCGCCGGCCGCCGGTCTTCCCCTGCCGCCGCCGGAAGGCGCCGAGGGGTGCGCCGCCGACAAACCGGAAATGCCCCGATGACCGGCCGGTACGTCCTGTTCGCCGCACTTGCCGCGATGCTGCTTTTGGCGGCGGAGCCGGCGGCGGCGCAGGCGCTCTCGCTCGACCTCGGCAACGGCGATGAGGGCGGCAGCGTCACCGGCCGCATCATTCAGATGATCGCGCTGCTGACGGTGTTGAGCCTGGCGCCGTCGATTCTGGTGATGGTGACGTCGTTTACCCGCATCGTCATCGTCCTGTCGTTCGTCCGCACCGCCATGGGGGTGCAGCAGACGCCGCCCAACCAGGTGCTGGTCAGCCTCGCACTGTTTCTCACCTTCTTCGTGATGATGCCGACCCTGGAGCAGTCCTACGACCAGGGGATCAAGCCGCTGATCGACGGCGAGATCAGCGAGATGGAGGCGTTCGACAAGGCGGTCGAGCCGGTTCGCGGGTTCATGATGAGCCACGTCCGTGAGCAGGACCTGATGCTGTTCGCCGACATGGCCAAGGTGCCGGACGAGGAGCTGCGCACCGAGACGCCGCTCCGGGTGCTGATCCCGGCGTTCATGGTCAGCGAGCTGCGGCGCGCCTTCGAGATCGGCTTCCTGATCTTCGTGCCGTTCTTGATCATCGACATGGTGGTCGCCTCGGTGTTGATGTCGATGGGCATGATGATGCTGCCGCCGATCATCATCTCGCTGCCGTTCAAGATCATCTTTTTCGTGCTGGTCGATGGCTGGTACCTGGTGGTCGGCAGCCTGGTGCGCAGCTTCGGCGGCTAACCCGGCTGGCGGCCGGTATCAATCCATCAATTTGGAAATATAGGGCGGCAGCGCGAACGCGGCTTTGTGCACCGCCGGCGAGTAGTAGCGGTTCTCGAGGCCGGACGCGGTGTACCTTTCCGAAAGCACGGACTCGGGTTGGTGGCGCAGATCGGCGTCGTCGCTGGCCCAGCTGAGGGTCATGAAACCGCCGACATAGGAAGGGACGGCGATCACGTAGAAGCCGACGTCGGCGAAGTGGGGCTTCAGCCGTTTGTAGCCGTCGATCACCTCTCCCCGCTGCAGGAATGGAACGCCGCTCTGGGTGATCAGCACCCCGCCGGGGGTGAGCCGCCGCCGGCAGTCGGCGTAGAAGGCGTCGGTGAACAACACCTCGTTGGGCCCGACCGGGTCGCTGGAATCGACGATGATCGCGTCGAAGGACTCGGCGGTGTCGGCCATGAACCTGATGCCGTCGTCGACCAGCACCCGGGCGCGTGGATCGTCGAAGGCACCGGCGCTCAACCCCGGCAGGTGCTCCCGGCACAGGTCGATCACCCGCCCGTCGATCTCGACCATGGTTGCGTGGTCAACCGGGTGGCGTAGAACCTCCCTCAGTACGCCGCCGTCGCCGCCACCGATGATCAGCACTCGCCTGGTCCGGCCGTGGGCGAGCAACGGCACGTGAACCAGCATCTCGTGGTAGATGAACTCGTCGCGCTCGGTGGTCTGGATGATGGCGTCGAGGGCGAGCACCCGCCCGAACGCCTGATTTTCGAAGATCTCCAGTTCCTGGAAATCGGTGTTTTCGCGATGGACGACCCGCGAAACCCGGAAACGCTGCGCGTAGCCGTGGCCGAGAATCCGGCTGTGGAGATCCTCCTCGAACCAATTCACCGGGTCAGGCCCCGCCTGAACTCCGATAATTGCAGATCGTCGGGTTGGAACGCCCGTTGAAGCAGCGGCACCGACCTGTGGGGGTCGCACGCCCCGCACATGAAGATGTCGATGGCGGCGAAGTCGCGCTCCGGCCAAGTATGAATGCTGATGTGGGATTCCGCCAGGACGAGGACGCCGGAAACGCCGCCGCCATCGCCGAACTGGTGAAGGTGGGCATGCAGGATGGTCGCGCCGGCGGCGAGGGCCGCCTCCCGCAGGGCGGTCTCGATTGCTTCGGGGTCGGTCAGGTTACGGGCACCCCAGAGGTCCAAAAGCAGGTGGCCCCCGGCGTATCGGACGCCGTCTTGTTCGATGAAGTAGTCCGGACCGACGCTGGCGCCGGTTCCGTCAGTCGACGCCGGCGGCGCGGCGAGTTCGAAATCCTTGGGCAAAAGAATCCCCTCCCAGCAGTGGTGGACCCCAGGAAAAGGAGCGCGAACCTAAGCGAAATCCGACGTTGATTGCAAGCGCGAATTTTGCGCTTTTGCGAGGCGCGGACGGGGCTCCGGAGCGCGTCAGTTGATGGCGCTGATTGGCGTCTGATCGAGACGCTCGCGGAAGGCGGCGAGATAGGTCTGGAACCCCTCGGCCTCGCTAACTTTGTTGGCGACGGTCCGGATCTGGGAGGGGTCGGCGGTTCCGGAATCGGCGATGAGGCGGAAAGCTTCGCCTTGGGGCGTTGCGTCCATCGCCTTGCCGTAGTCGCTACGGAGCTTGGCGACGCTTCGCTCGTTGCCCGCCAGGGTGAGCGCCACCGCCAGATTGAGCACTTGCGCGGCTTGCTCTTCGGTCAGCGGCTTTCCCGGCCGCACACCGCTGGCGGCGATGATCCGACGCACCACGATGCTGGAGCGTAACCAATCCTCGTCTTTCCAGAAGATTTCGGCGCGAATCAGGTCGGCGTCCTTGCCGTCTGTCGCCTTCCAGCGCCGCCAACGCGAGGTCGCGACGGCCCAGTTCGGCGAGCGCCTGTGCCCGCAGGTGACGCCGCTGCGCATCCAGCTCTTCCGGGAGATCGCTCTCCTCCGAGTTCTGCAACGCCGCGAGCGCTTCGGTTCGGCTTGCGGTCCAGCATTTGGACGAGGGCCAGCCGGGCGCCGACCCGGGCCTTCTCGACACCGCCGAGACGAAGCCGCACCTGGTCTTCGAGTAGCGCCGCGGCGCGCGGCAGAAGGTCCACTTGCACAAGCCGGTCGGCAAGCTTGCGGATCATCTCGTTGCCTTTGTCGCCAGCGGGCGTCAGCTCGCGAAACTCGTCGTAAAGCGCGATCGCGGTCATCGGCGGAAGCGCTTCGCCCGGACTGCCCAGATAGAGGTCCTCGAACGTGCGCGCCATCTCCCGGGTGACTTCGGCGGTTTCCGGGTATTCCGGAAAATGCGTCGCCGCCTGCCGCAGCGATCGAAGTCCGTCGGCGTACATGTGCTCTTCCATATAGAGCCTGCCGAGGCGCCGCAGCAGGCCGAATTCGAACTTGTCGCCTCGCCACGCGAACCGCAGTTGCTCAAGTGCCTCGATCGCCTCGGTCCGGGATATCCTGTCCGATTTCAGCAGAAGCTCGCTGCGGGCGAGGAGCGCCTTGGCGCGGGCCTGCCGATTCGGTGCGCGCTCCAGTTCCGTCCACTTGGCGACGGCACCGTCGACGTCACCGTTGGCCTCCAGAAGCCGGCCCTGGAGATAACCGAGATCAGCCGTTTCCATCGGACCGAGCGCCTCGACACCGAGCAGATCCAGAAGACGTGCCGCCTGGTTCACGTGACCGTGCGCGATCGCCGCTTCGGCCAGCAACGGGCCGACCGCTAACCGCAGGGGCTTGGGATAGCTCGGGACCATCGACACGACGTGCTCGATGTCGCCGGCTTCGCGCGCGACATCGCCGGCGGCGGCGCTCGTGGCGATCCGCCACAGCGTGCCCTCGTCGATCCCGTCGACGCTCTCGTGAAACAGATCCTCGCGCGCATTCGCGAAACGGCCCATCAACAGGTTGCCGATGCCCCGCATCACCCGGAATTCCGCCTCGGCCTCGACGCCGGGCCGATCATCGGCGATCAGCTTCAGTTCGCCGAGAGTCTCGGCGCCGAACGCATGGGCCAGGTAGAAGCGTGCCAGTTCCATGCGTGGCCCCTCGCGCGCGGAGTCGGCTGCCTCGGCGGCGGCGAGAACGAGCCGCCGCTTGCGATCGGTGAAGGCGGAGAGATCCCCGTCCGCCCAGTTGGCCAGGTCCATCGCCCGGGCGAGGCCTTCGGTGGTGCCGACTCGCGCCCCGGCCTGTGTCGACTTGGGCACGGGCGAAATGCTGAGCTTGCCGCCGCCCGAGATTTCGATCCCTTCCCGCGAAGACCGAACCTGCAGGCCGTCGACCAGCGGCTGGATCGCGACCCCTTGCGCAGTCGCCAGCAACCGGAGTTGCGGATACGCGTGGGCTCGCCGGACGCCGTGGGCGAGCGGGACCACCGGTACGATCACCAAGCTGTCGCCGACCTCGGGATCGGTGAACACGATGGGTTCGCCGGGCTCGGGCACCGGCAGAAAAAGGCGGGCGTCCGTCGGCGAGGTCACCTGGGCCTGCAACTCGATACTGTCGCGGGCCGTGAGCGGCCGACGGCCGAAATCGAAAATCCAGGCGAGGCCGTCTCGTCGGAGGTCGGGATTGATGCCCTCGGCCGTCGTCATCCGCAGCACCGTCGCCCGCTCGACCGGGATACGCTCGATGGTGTGGATCAGGCCGCCGCCAGCGGCGCGGAGGGCCTCCAGATCCTGCGTGGTGGCCGCGTCGAAGATCGTCCACAGGCTGCCGGCGCGTCGGAACACCGCGGCGGCCACCGGTTGCTCCCAGTCGAAGCGAAGGCTGACCGTCTCCGCGGCGGGGGCGGACTGCGGGGCATCGTTCTTGGTTGGCGCGGCCGGGAGGCTTGTTTTCGGCTCGTGCGGTCGGTCGACCGACGCCGGCGGTTTGGTCGTCTCGGTGGTTGCCGCCGCGTCCTTCGGAGCCTCAAGGCCCTCCGGGGCCGCCGTTTCCATCTGGGCCGCCGTTTCCGCGGAGAATTCCACGGGGGTTTTCTCCGGGAGCACGGCGGTCGATTGGGTCGGCGGGGCGGCGGCTTCCTTCTCAGGTAGGGGCGGGTCGATCGAGGGCGCGTCGGCCACCGCTTCCGGCACCCGTTCGGATGCGGGCGGGAGCGGCACGAGGTCTTGGTCCGCGTCGGGAGCCACGGCTGCGAGCACGTCGACGACCACCTTCGGCCCATACCGGAAGTTTTTGACCCGGGCTGCCGCGGGCAGGGTCAACGTCACCGCGGACCCGCCTTCTCGGGGCTTTGCCTCGGCATCCAGTACGTGCTGGAGCTGATGCCGGTCAAAGCTTTCGAGGTCGATCCGCGCCGGGCGGTCGAAGATGACGGTCGCGGTTTCACCGGATTTCTCGATACGGTATCCGACCCGTTCCGGCCAGTCGAAAACGACACGACTGAAGCCGTCGTGCTCGCCGGCGCGGACGCGGATCCTGGGCAAGCCCGAAGTCGCCGGGGCGGTCGTGGCCTGGCGGACCTTGGGGGTGTCGGAGGTCGCGGCCTTGTCCATCAGGTCCACGATCACCGTGTTGCCGACACCGTAACTCATGACGGTCACCGGCCGTTGCAGCGCGAAGTCGACCGAACGGCCGTCGGCGCCGGGGTGGGCGGTGCCGACGTACCCGGCGAGACGCCGCAGGGCGGCATCGAAATCGGCTTCGATCGGCCGGTCGAAGCGGACCACGAAGCGCCCGTCGTCGGCGGTAACCTCGAAGCCGACCGGGGACCCCCAAGCGAAGATGATGCGTCCGGATTTCTCGGACACGGTCGCCTCGACCCGAACGGGCTCGGCCCGTGCCGAAGGCGCGAACACCATGAGCGTTGAGGCCGCGATCGATGCCAACACGATACCAACGACGAGACGAACGGCCAACCGATACGACATCAACTGGGGGGCTCCGTGGGTAGAATGACGATATCCACACGCCGCGCCAGGGCCCGGCGCCGCTCTTCCTCGATCTTCGGCAGTTGCTGATAGCGGCTGTCAGCGAAACCGTACGCGACGATCTCTCGACCGTATCCGGCGTGGCGGAGCGCGTTGGAGACGGCGATGGCGCGGGCGAGCGACAGCTCCCAGTTGGATTTGTAGGCGCCCGCGTTCAGGGGCTCCGGATCGCTGTGTCCGTTGACGCCGATCCGGTTGCCGATGTTGCGTAGCACGCTGCCCAGGATCAGCAATGACTTGCCCGCCTGCTCGGAGAGTTCCGCGCGGCCCTTTTCGAACAAAAGGTCCCCCGGCAATGCGACAATCAGCCGGTCGGCCAAACGCATGATCCGGGTGTTCGACAGTAAAGCGTCCTCACGCATCGCTTCGCTCAGCACGGTCGCCAGGTAGTCCAAGTCGCTGCCCCGTTTGGGGTAAGTCGTGCCAATATTGAAGGGAACAGCCGACGGAACGACCTTGTCAACCCTTGTCGGATTGAGGGTTTGAGAAAGCGAGTCGATGGCGACCTGCCACGAGTCCATTCGGACGCTCGACATTGAGAACAGCAGGACGAAAAACGCCAGCAGCAATGATGCCAGATCGGTGAACGTGATCATCCATGCCCGACCGGTAACCGCGGGCTCGTGCGAATAGCGTGTTTGCTCAGGCGTCATCGTATTCGTGGGGTCGTCCACATTCGGCCGGACTTGATGCGGCGAAGCTTGTCCGGGCGGTTTTCATTATCCTCGGTCAATCTGTGCCGGTATCCCCGAAAGGGACCACGGCTTCGTCGAGGGGCCGGACATAGAAGGTGATCAACGCTTGTCCCGGATCGCCGGGGCCGACGGCGACGGAGATGCTATCCGGCGGTGCTCCGCGGGCAAGCATCTGGCGGGCGAACGCGCCTGCCCGGTCGATCTCCGCCATCGGATTTGCGAATGAGGGGCCGTCGATCTCCCGCGCGCGGCCGACGGCGAACTCCATGTCGAAGCGCAGACCCGGGGGGCGAGCGCTGATTGCGGCGACGATGCGATCGAGCAGCGACAACCGGTTTTCGCGAAGAACCGCCTGTCCGTTTTGGAACATCGCCTCGACCGGCAGCGAGATGCGCATCAATCGACCCGGTTGTACTTCCTCGACCCTGGCCACTCTGAGCTGGGTCGCGAACAAGTCGGAGACGGTCCGTTGGAATTCCCGGGCGGCGATCACGTCCCCTTCGTCGGCGGCGAAAGACGTCAGCGACGTCTTCGGTGGCAGAACCGACGCGAAAACCGAGGTGAGGCTTTCCATCACCGCCTTCGACTTGACCTTTTCCGGAGAGGAGATGCTCACCAACACGATGAAAAAGGCGAGAACCACCAGATAGAGGGCGAGGAACAGGGTCAGGGTACTTCCGGCTCCCGGCTGTTCGTCCTGCGGCCGCTGGTCCCATCCGACGACAGCGGGTTCGTTCGGTTTCGGCGGCATTCGCACTCAGACCGCAGTTCCGTTGGCGCGGAAGGGAAGTGACAAAGGAAACACCGGCGCAGCAATCATTCAATTGCGTCCCGATTGACCGCCAGGTGTCCCCGACTCGGGCAGTACCAGCCGGAGTCGCGCAAGCTCCTCGGTTATGTCCTTGGCCTTGGTCGGATTCAACTGGGCCATGATCGGGGCCAGCTTTCGTTCCTTCATGCGTTCGACGACGAGCAGCAGGGTGTCCATGTCGAGTTCCTCGAAAATCCGGGCGGCGTCCTTGGGCTTCATGTTCTCGTAAATCTTGACCAGCGAGCGGATCTTGGCTTCCTGCTGGTCATCGTAGGTCCCGATCAGCCGCTCGATGGTCGCCTGCATCGACTTCATCTCCCTCACCTTTTGATCGATCCGGGCCTCCGCCGCCTTTAGCAACGCTTGTTGTTCCTGCGCCGCGCGGGTGCGCATCTCCAGCGTTTCGCGGCGCCCGGCCAGCTGTTGCAGCAGTTCGATCTCGGAGTCGCTCAGTTCGTTTTCCACCTGCTTTTGGGCAGGCTCTCGAGCGGGAGCGGTTTCGGCAACCGAGTCCTTGCCCGCTGCCGGTTTGCCGGCAATAGGCTCGTCCGTGGCTGGGTTCGGTTGCGGCGTTGTCTCGGCTTGCGTACCGGCGGCCAGCACCGAGCCGTCGAACAGACGGTCCACACCCTGCCAGATGCTGCCGATCTTCACCGTCAGCATCAACGTGGCGGCGAACAGGGTGACCGGCAGGAAGCGAAAACGAAAAGTGGACGTCGGCAATTCCGTGGCTCCCGCTTATCGCTCAGACCGCAGCGCGTTGAGCAGGTCGCGCTCGGCTTCGGACTGGGGCAACCCGTCGGCCCTGTTTCCGTTGGCACGCGGTTTTGCGGCAGGGGAGAACGGTTTCGCACCGGGCGCATCGCGATGATTGCGGGTGGCGCGAACCTCGCTTTCGATGCGGTCGGCGGTGGCTCCACCACGGTCGATGAGAAAGGCAAGGTCGTCACAGAGGCTTTGCGCCTTGTCGATTCTCTCTTGCAGCGTCTCGGTCGAGATCTTCAGTTTGCCTATGCTGTCCTCGGCGTGCACCGTCGCCTGTCGGAATCCGGCGGCCATTTTTTCCAGTTCATGCCAGTCGCCGCGCAGCTTGCCGATCCGGCGGTTGAGCACCGCGGCAAATACGATGGTGACCGCCAGCAGCGCGGCGACGAGAATGTCGAGGGCGAAAGACAAATCCACGGCTATTTCCCCGGTCCCGGTTTTTCGATCCGCCGTTCGACCTGAACCGCGATGCGGTCGCTCTGGCGGCCCATTTTCGCGGCGTACAGCGGAATGTTGCCGCATCGTATTTCGATCAACGACTGTGGCGTCGCTTCGAACATGATCCTGGTGCCGACGCTCAGGTCGAAAACGTCCTTCAGTTTCATGGTGCGCTCGTCCATGACCGCTTCGAGCTCGATCTCGGTCGACCACATCGCCTCGGCGAGATGGTTTTCCCAGATGGCGTCGCGCCCGAACTTCTCTCCCATGAACATCTGCAACAGCAGTTCGCGGACCGGCTCGAGGGTGGCGTAGGGCAACACCAACTCGATCTCGCCACCACGGTCCTCCATGTCGACCCGCAGACGGGCGACGATGGCGGCATTGGCCGGTCGGGTGATGGTGACGAAGCGCGGATTGGTTTCCAGACGCTCGAAGCGGAACGTCACCGGGCTCAGCGGCTCGAACGCGGCACTGAGGGCACCCAGCATGACGTGGACCAGGCGCTCGACAAGATTGCGCTCGATCGTCGTATACGGGCGCCCTTCGATGCGCATTGCGGCGGTACCGCGTCGGCCGCCCAGCAGCACGTCGACCACTGAATAGATCAACGCCGAATTGATGGTAACCAGCCCATAATTGTCCCATTCGTCGGCCCTGATCACGCTGAGCATCGCCGGGAGCGGGATGCCATTCAGGTAATCGCCGAACCGGGTCGACGCGACGTTGTCGATCGACACTTCGACGTTGTCGGAGGTGAAGTTCCGCAAACTTGTCGACATCAGGCGGACCAGCCGGTCGAAGACGACCTCGAGCATCGGCAGACGCTCGTAGGAAACCAATGCGTTGTTGAGGATCGCATGAATCCCCTCGCTGTTCCCTTTGATGTCGCCGGAATCGTCGAATCCGAGAAGGCTGTCGATCTCGTCCTGGTTGAGCACTCGGGTGGACTCGCGGTTCGACTCGCCGGCGCCGTCGCTTCCCGTCCCGCCCTCATCGGCCGTTTCCCACTCGGCGTCTTCGTCGGCAGGACCGGTCGTCTGCTCTCCGGGCTCGGAGGTTTCCTGGTCGATGTCTTTGGACTCCGATGAAGTCATCGTCGAGCTACCTCGATGCGTCAGTGGGGCTATTGCAGGAGGATCTCAAGGAGCAGAACGTCGTCGATGCGCAGCGGCGTCACCGAAGCGTTGATCCGTTTCAACAACTCCTCACGCAGCCGCAGAGTCCCCGCGGACCCCTTCAGGTCCTGGGCGCGTAGCTCTCGAAGGTAGACCTGGACGTTGTCGACGATCCGCGGCATCAACCGCTCGACGACTGGAATACTGCCCTTGTCTTCCAGTTCGAGGCTCACGCGGATCTTCATGTACCGGGACTTGCGATCGCCCTCGTTCAAACTGACGACGAAATCGGGCATCTCGTAGAAGACCGGTTCTCCCGGTTTGGCCGCGTGTTCCTCCGGCTGCGGCTTTTCGTCGCCGAGGATCATCGCCATCACCGGATCGAGCAAGCCGGTAAAGTACGCGCCGGCAAAGCCGCCGCAGGCGAGCACGATCACCACGCCGGCAATGATCAGGAGCTTGCTGATGCCGCTCGCCTTCTTCGGCGCAACGGCCTCGACGCTTGGATCGGATTCGTCGCCGGCCTGAGTCATTTCTTCAAGGCTTTCGGCTGTAGTTTGTTCCCGAGCGGTTGCCGGCTTTCCGACATCTCGTCGTGCCTCAACATCACCAGCACTGTAGATCCGCCTGGTTAACAACTGGTTGAGGTTGCTGGATTTTGTCCCCTCATGGTCTCGGCGAGGAAGGCAAGTCCCGGTAGAGCCGTCCCATTTGCTGGCCCACTCGCTGGCCCAGTGTGCAGTTCCTGCCGGGCAAAGGGTTCCGCCGGATCCGCACGGTGGCCGGATTTAGGCCCACGTCTTTCCCATAACTATTTGAATTCGCGCAATTTATGGATTTGGCACGGGTGATGCATAAGGATGGCCGGTAACCCCAAGCCGGAACAGTTTGGAAACGACGGAAATGGAAAACACGGCACTCATCGCCCTTTCGCAGCAGGCCGCGCTGCGCCGCCAGATGGACGTCGTCGCCAACAACATCGCCAACATGAACACCACCGGGTTCAAGAGCGAACGTATGATGTTCGTCGAGCACCTGGTTCCCAACCGCGACGGCAACGGGCTCAGGGGCGACGCGCTGGCTTTCGTTCGCGACATCGCCACCGCGCGCGATTTCTCCCAAGGCCACGAGAGCGAGACCGGCAACCCACTGGATCTGGCGATCGAGGGCGAAGGCTTCTTCGTCGTCGGGAGCCCGACCGCAGAACTCTATACTCGCAACGGGCGGTTCCGAGCCGACGAGAACGGGCAGCTGGTCACCGAACACGGGATGCCGGTCCTGACGTCCAACGGCGGGCCGATCTTCTTCAGCCCCGCCGATACCGAGATCACCGTCTCCCGGGACGGCATCGTGTCCACCGAGAACGGTCAAATCGGCCGGCTTCGCATCGTGCGGTTCGAAAACCCCCACAATCTGCAGGTGGTCTCCGGCGGGCTGATGTCGTCGCCGGATCGGCCCCAGGATGTGGAGTTGGTCAACCTGATGCAGGGCATGCTGGAGGGATCCAACGTCGAGCCGATCATCGAGATGACGCGGATGATCAGCGTGCAGCGCGCCTACGACAGTGCGCGCATGCTGATCGACAAGGAGGACGAGCGGATCAAGAGGATGGTCCAGGTGTACTCGGGATGAACGGGGTTTTTACGTCCCCGGGCGCGTGGTCGACGGCCGGCGCCCAGGCAACGGAAAGGACGGGAAGATGAGAGCGCTCAACATCGCGGCGACCGGAATGCTCGCCCAGCAACGCAACGTCGAGGTGGTGTCCAACAACCTCGCCAACATGAACACCACCGGCTACATGCGCCGGCGGACCGAATTCCACGACCTTTTGTACCAGAACATGCGGCGGGTCGGCTCGACGTCTTCGGACGACGGTTCGGTGGTGCCGTCGGGGGTGCAGATCGGTCTCGGGGTGAAGCTGGCCGCAGTCTACCGGATCCACGAGCAGGGCAACCTGACCGCCACCGACAATACCCTGGATATGGCGATTTAAGGGAAAGGCTTTTTCCAGGTCGAACTGCCCAGCGGCGATACCGCCTACACCCGCGACGGCACCTTCCAGCTCAACGCCGACGGCGAGATCGTCACCCACGACGGTTATTCGGTGTTGCCCGGCATTACCGTGCCGGCCGATGCGATCGACGTGACCATCAACCAGAGCGGCGAGGTTCTGGTCAAGGTGCAGGGACAGGTCGCCCTTCAGAACGTCGGCCAACTGCAGATCGCGACGTTCGCCAACGAGGCCGGGCTGGAGGCGATCGGAAGCAACCTGTTGATCGAGACACCGGCCTCGGGGGCGCCGGCGGTAAGCGCGCCGCAAGAACCCGGATACGGGAGCATCCTGCAAGGTTTTCTGGAAACGTCCAACGTCAACGCGGTCGAGGAGATCACCAACCTGATCTCGGCACAGCGGGCCTACGAGATGAACTCCAAGGTCATCCAGACCGCGGACGAGATGATGGCCACGCTCAACACCACCCGATGACAGTTCAAGGAGTTAGCGGTGAAAATCTCGTTTATTGCTCTGGCGGTGGTGGCGGTCGTGATGCTGTCGTCCGCGCCGGCCCGGGCGGACGCCTCGCCCGCCAGCGACCTGCCGTTGACCCTGCGCGCGGCGGTGACGGTCGGCGACAACCTGGTGCGTCTCGGAGATCTCTTCGTCGGTGCCGGCGGTAAGGCGGAGGTCGGTGTCGCGCGCGCGCCGGCTCCGGGCGGGCGGGTCGTTTTCAACGCCCGCTTGCTTTACCGAATCGCGCAGGCCCATGGGCTTGACTGGCGGCCGATGTCCATCCATGACCACGTCGTCGTCGAGCGCGAAAGCATCGTCATCGATGGCGAGGAGATCGAACGGCAAATCCTCGCGGCGCTGGTCGACAAGGGCGTCGACCCGGAGCGGGTGGCGATCGAACTCGCCAACCCCGGCCTTCGCCTCCACCTGGCCGCCGACGCCAACCCGACGGTTGCGGTGGACGTCGTGGCCTACGACCCGCGGAGCGGCCGTTTCACCGCCGCCGTCGTGGCGCCGTCCGACGATCCGGCGGCTCAGCCGGTCGGTGTTTCAGGCCGCCTCCACGACGTGACCGACGTTCCCATTCTGGCCGATCGGGTGATGCGCGGAGAGGTCATCGGCGCGGACGACGTCCAGTGGCTTCGCTTGCGGACCGACCGCTTGCCCGGGAACACGGTGCTGGATGCCAACGGCCTGATCGGGCAGACGCCGAAACGGACTTTGCGGCCGGGCGAACCGGTGCGCGCCTCGGAGGTCCAACGCCCGGTCGTCGTGCCGAAGGGTGGGCTGGTAACCCTGGTCCTGACCACCTCCGGCATGCAGCTGACCGCTCGCGGCCGGGCGCTCGAGGACGGCAGCGAGGGGGATTCCATCCGTGTCGCCAACGTTCAAAGCCATACCCTCGTCGAAGGCATTGTCAGCGGCGCCGGCCAAGTGACCATTCCGCTTCTCGGCTCGACTCAGATAAACTAGGAGAGAGCACATGACCTCTGGGACAGTCCGCGCGACCGCCGGTCCGGCGATGGCCGCCGTGTTCGTCATCGCTGTCAGTGGCTGCAACGTGATCACCCGGCTTTCCGAGGTGGGGGACGGGCCTGAACTGACCGAGATCACCAACCCGGTCGCTCAGCCGGGTTATCGGCCGGTCAGCCTGCCGATGCCGGCGCCGCAGATCCCCGAGGACAACCCCAACTCGCTGTGGAGAACCGGGGCCAAGGCTTTTTTCAAGGATATTCGTGCCAAGGAAGTCGGCGATATCCTCACCGTCCGGCTGCTTCTCGACGACAAGGCCAAGATGGAGAACAAGACCAACCGCGATCGCAACGACGGCGAGACCCAAGGCGTCCCCGCCATCCTCGGCTACGAAACCAAACTTTCCAAGATCTTCCCCAGCGCGGTCAATCCGGACGAACTGCTCGCCTTCAAGACCAAGCACAATACCGAGGGCGACGGCAAAATCGACCGCAGCGAGAAAATCGAGCTCACCTTCGCCGCCATCGTCACCCAAGTGCTGCCCAACGGGGCGCTGGCGATCATGGGACGGCAGGAACTCAGGGTGAACTTCGAACTGCGAGAGCTGCTGCTGACCGGCGTCGTCCGTCCCCAAGACATCGAGGCCGACAACTCGATCTCGGACGAAAGGATCGCCGAGATGCGCGTCGCCTATGGCGGACGCGGCTCCCTCAGCGATCTGCAACAGCCGCGTTACGGCACCCAGTTATGGGATATTCTGTTCCCGTTCTAGGGAACCTCGAAACCCCGGGACGACGGCCGGCGCGCAATGCCGGCTTCGTTCCCGTCGTCCAGGCAAAAAGGGAAACACACCAGAGGCCCGCGGTCCGCGCTGCGGGCCCTCGCTTTGAAGTGGGAAGATTGTTCAGATTGTTCAGAGTGTGCCCCGATCCGGGACCGCTACTCGTCGCGGTGGGTCTTCTCCATGCGTTCGTGGCGCTCCTGGGCCTCGACGCTGAGGGTGGCGATCGGCCGGGCCTCGAGCCGCGACAGGCTCATCGGCTCGTGGGTTTCTTCGCAATAGCCGTAGGTCCCGTCCTCGATCCGCTCGAGCGCCTCGTCGATCTTGAGGATCAGCTTGCGGGCGCGATCGCGGGTTCTGAGTTCCAACGACCGGTTGGTCTCCACCGAAGCCCGGTCGGCGATGTCGGCCTCGATGACGCCGCCGTCCTGGAGGCTGTGCAGGGTCTCCGTCGACTCGATCATCAGCTCGGCGCGCCAGTTCAGCAGCTTTCGCCGAAAGTACTCCAGCATCGTGGCGTTCATGAACGGCTCGCGATCGGAGGGGCGGTAGTCGGGCGACAGGCTGACGGTCATGCTCGATGACGCTTTCTCGGAATTCCGCAAGGGTGGCCGAACGCGGCGGACTATAGGTGCGGCAACGTATCGCCGCAAGCGCATTTTTTCGTCGGCGCCCGCATACAACTCTTTGAAAACGCGCGGTAAAGGCCCTCACGGGAGGAGTTTCTCGCCGGGCGGGGATGCGTCCTACCGGCCGCGTGTCAGTTTGGCGATTTCAACCTCGGCGCGGAGCTCGATTTCCTCGATGATCGAGCGCAGTCGCGGATCATCGACCTGCCCGTGTTTCGCTCTCAGCATCTGGGCAAGGCGGACCATCCGCTCCGCCGGCACCGCCCCGGTGAGGATGGCGAGGTGCAACTCGTCCAATCGGTCGAGGATATCCTCGCCGTACCGCCGGGCCCGCGTGCGTGCGCGCTCTTCGGTGGCGCTCGACGCTTCCTGGGCGGGGAGAACCGATCCGACGGAATGAACCATCGTTCGATCGATGCCGACGCCGGCGTCGTTCGCCGCACCGTGCAGGTGTTCGGCGAACCGGCCGTCCCGTCCCGCAACGCCGGTCCGACGGCGGCTCGAAACGGTCCTCCGTCCTGCGTCAACGTTGGGAACTCTCATCGACCCTCTGGTTCCGTTCGATGGTTCTCGATCGTCGGATGGTGCGCCGGTGGCGGTTAACAGTCGGTTAAATGCCGCCGACCGATCGCCATGGGCCCGGCAGAATTTGCCGCCCGGGCCGGAAGCGGTCGCTCGGCGGTCAACTCCTGCCCACCGGAAGTCGATACAAAATCTCGTGATATCAGAGTGTTGACGCGAATTCACGATTGGCCCGATTGTTGCGAGATCGGTGGGCGAGACGGATCCGGTCCGGATCGAAACAACGGGAGCGCAGCGATGGCCACCTACGGTTTCTTCCAACCCAGCGTGCTCGGCATGGAAAGCCAGAGCCAAGCCCTGGGCGTGATCGGCGGCAATATCGCCAACGTCAACACCGGCGGCTACAAACGCACCGACGTCCACTTCCAGACCGTCCTCAGCCGGACCTTCGCCAGTGCGCCGGGCAACCCCGACGCCGGCGGCCCGATCTCGACCCAGTCCGACATCGGCGGGGTCCAGCCGAAGAACTACGCGCGGGTCACCACCCAGGGGACGATCCAGACCACCGGCCGCGAGCTCGACGCGGCGATCAGCGGCCGCGGGATGTTCGTCCTCAACGCCGAACTGGACGGCTCCGGCGGCACCGTCTACGGCCGCGACGGCCGGTTCACCGTCGCCGCCGGCCCCGAGATCACCGGCACCGACCCGCTCGGCAACCCGCTGACCACCAACGAAGGCTATCTGGTCGACAAGAACGGCTACTTCCTCCAGGGCTGGCCGGTCGGCGCCGACGGCAGCTTTCCCAGCGGCGAAGGCAGCCTGACGTCGATCCGCGTCGACCCGCTTTCGGTGACCAGCTCGGGGATGCCGACCAGCGCGGCGCGGCTCGCCGTCAATCTGCCGGCCAACGACCTTCCCGGCGACGTCTCGACCCATTCCATCGACGTCTTCGACTCCGGCGGCAACCGGCAGCCGCTGCGGCTCGACTTCACCAAGGCGGCCGCGGTCAATACCTGGGGACTGGATATCGTCGCCGGCGTCGGCGACACGGTGACCGTCGCGCCGTCGCAGACGCCGATGTTCGCCACCGTCGCCGGCCAGGAAACGGTGTTCGCCGCCATCGGCGATACCATCACCGCCCAGGGCGCCGGCGGCGGCCCCCCGGTCATCGGCTTCTTCTCCTCGCTCTCGGCCGGCGACGTGTTCGCCGTCACCGGCTCGGCCGGCAACGACGGCAGCTACACCGTCGGCGCGATTTCGCCGGACGGCTCGTCGATCACCCTCGATCCGTCGACCCCGGTGATCGTCGACGAGACCAACGCGGCGGTCTCCAGCTTTTCCGGCCTCGGCGCGTTCGCCGAGCCGCTGGTGTTCGACCCGACCGGCGGCCTGGTCGGGCCGCTGCGCTATACCGTGTCGGTCGCCCACGCCGGCGGCACCACGTCCGACTTCACCCTCGACGTCGGCGATTTCAGCCAGTTCGCCGCCGACTTCATCCCGCTCGATTACAGCCGAGACGGCTTTCCCCCGGGCAATCTCGAGTCGGTCGCCTTCGATGCCGGCGGCCACGTGCTCGGCCGGTTCGACAACGGCATCGAGCAGCGGCTGTACAAGCTGGCGCTGGCCGACTTCGTCAATCCCGACGGCCTGTGGGCGCTGAGCGGCAACGTCTACGCGGTCAGCGCCGACTCCGGCGCGGCGACCCTGGCCGGCGCGGCCGAGGGCAGCAACGGCGCGCTGGTGACCGGCGCCCAGGAACTGTCCAACGTCGACATCGCCGACGAGTTCACCCGGATGATCATGACCCAGCACGCCTACAACGCCTCGGCCACCGCGTTCCGCACCGCCGACGAAATGACCCAGGAGGCCTCGGAGCTGAAACGGTAGGCCGAACAGCCGCGCTCCCGAGGCCGCCGCCGTCGCCTTACCCGAGCGAAGTCAGGGGTCTTTAATGACGAAATCGGTCCCAAGAAATCGGATAACCCGTTGATATCAAACAAAACGGAAAAACGTCCGAAAACTCGTCAAAACTCGTCAAAACTCGTCAAAACCCAACACAACTCATTGATTCGACACGCTTTTCAATAACCCTTCGTTTGGCTTGCGCAACGGCGGCAACCCGTTGTTTCCAAACGAGTTTCTACAATTTGTCATAATATCGCCTGTTGTAAAACTCGTCAAAACTCGTCAAAACTCGTCAAAACCCGGCATTCCTCTCGAATCCGCGCACCGTTACCACCCACTGCCACCGGGACCTGAATCGAGCCGCACCTCTCCCGCCGCCCTAAATGGGAACGTATAAAGAACATACATCAAAGCAGGGGCGAAGTAAAGGAAAAATATCCTATCACGGGCGCCCGTCGGAATTGGGTGCGACGGCCCGGTCAGACGAGCATGAGACCCAGGTGCCGGGCCATCGGCGCAAAATCTCGATCGGCCGTGAGCAGGGCGTGGCCGCGGGCGATGCAGAAGGTGCCGATGATCAGGTCGATGGTCTTGCGCAGCGTAATTCCGAAACCGCGCAGATGGCGGTAATGGGTGGCCGCGAGGACGGCGAGCTCCGGATCGAGCATCGGTTCCACGTCGAAGCGGCGGAGCGCTTCCTCGACCCGTGCGGCTTCCGCTTCGGAGCCGATACCCTGGAGCACCTCCAGGAGAACGATGTCACCGACGAGAAGCGGCTCGGTGCCGAGCAGGCTCGACAGGTGCGCGACCTCCCGCGTCTCGTTGCCGTTGAGGAAATCGATCCACACCGAGCTGTCGACGGCGATCATTCCGGCAGCGGGCGGGCGAGGCGGCTGTCGTCGAGATCGCCTTCCCAGCGAACCTGCCCGAACAGCGACCGCACCTCGGCCTGGCCCTTGAGCCGGATCAGTAACCGCAAACCTTCCTCCACGGCCGACCGCTTGGTTTTCAGGCCGCTGACCCGCATGGCTGCGTGGATCAACGTCGTCGTCGATCTCGATGTTGGTGCGCATGGCGACATCCAATGTGTATCCTCGGCAGTCATTATACACATTCCAGGGTGGATTGGAACACGAGCCGGGGGCAGCGCGGAGGGTACCGCTGGATGTCTTAGACAAATGCGAAGGCGAACGCGCGACGGCGTTCGAGCCCCGGATGCGATGCCCGGAGTTGAGTGCAGTATCCTCGAATACATTATCCTCGGAACACTCCCTCCCGGAATCGTGTATAGTGTCCCCGTAACTGCTCGGGACGTCGCAAACGCTCGACGATGGGGTGGCATCGCTTTCGCATTCGCTCCTGCCGAGCGGGCTGGAAACACGATCACGATGAGTCGTTATCAGCGAGCTCCGGTATAAGCACATTAAATTGCTTCAGCACGGTCCGGTCGTCGTATAATCTCGAGCGAGGTATCTAGGCGGGTAGCTCAGTGGTAGAGCGCTGCTATCACATGGCAGAGGCCGGAGGTTCAAATCCTACCCCCGCCTACCATCCAGCCGAACCGCGAGCGGAGAGGTTGTCTTTGTTGCAGCGGCGATTTGGCCGGGCCGCTACTTTTCGGGAGGCAGGATCTCCTGAATGCACACCTGATCGATGAGGTGCCCCCGGCCCAGATCCCTCAAATGTTGTCGCTTATGTTCATTGGTCAGATTGGCCCCCACGCCTTGGGTCATGGCGAGCACCAATGTGCGATCGCTCATATCGAGCCAGAAGGATCGGCGCACCAGCTTTCCGCCGGCGTCCCTTGCGAAGGGATCGTCCGGCGTGGCGCCGAGATCCGGATCGTAGAAATCACCCATTGAACCAAGCCCTCAGCGCAGCGACATTTCCTTCAAGGGCGATCACGCCCCAAGCCGCCAAGCGTTGTCCCAGTTGCTTCGTACCTTGAAAGGCAACGGGATCGTTCAGGTCCTCCGGGAAGGAAAGGGAGGCAGGCCTCAGATCCTGGCTTTCGCTGATCCGATCAATCTTTGCGAAGGCGGGGACGGACCGGGATCGGACAACCGCTCATGGTTTCCTGCTCGGCGACATCCCCGCGGGCCGCCGCATCTCCGCCGCACCGGCGTGCCTGTCCGGGCGCCGATCCGACCGAACATTTCCGCCGCCGTCGCATCCCCGACCTCGCGGCCGGAAATTGTCTGTTTAATAGAGGTACTTGGCCCCGATGATCGATGTTTCGTCGAGCAAGCCACCCTCTCTCCCGCATCCCCCAAACGGGTTAACCCTTTGAACCAAGGTCACTTTTTCGCGAAACGTTAATTTTTGTTAATGCAAATCGCGGGCGGACATGGTAGTTTTCCATAATCGTGGGATTTTGGCTTGGTGCCAGATCATAGCACCAGGTAATGGAAGGAGAACAGGTTATGAGGAGGTTTTTGAGTGCGGCGGCTGCGGCCGGTGCTCTCGCGGCGTGGGTTGTTGTCGGTCTGATCCCGACCCAGGCAACAGCGACTATGACTTACGGGCTTCTATAACATAACGAACACTAGCGCCAGCCGACGCGGCGATCGGCGAGGCTCAGATGTTCGTGGACGTTACGACTATGGTGGCATGACCAGGTGTCTTTTCGACTTCACGAACACGGTCCGCCGGCGTCGCATAGCCGACAGTCTACTTCGACGACGGAACTCTGCTCGCCATCGCGTGGCCTTATCGACGCCGATGATGTGAACGGTGGCGACGCCGGAGTAGATTCTTTGCCATTCGCAACATCGCGGCCCATTCTGTCCGATCGGCGCCAGCTTCCGCGGCAACTGCTTTCGTGACCACGCAGGGTTTCTCGGGCCGACGCCGATACCGGTCCAGCGAACGGCGTCAATCCGGGATGAGACTCCGCTGGAGATCGTCTTCAACTTGCATAGGTGGGCAAACCTTTGCGTGACACGATTGCCGCGTTGGGCGACGGAAACCTGCGTATCGGCATTCACGTGCAGGGATCTTGCCAACGGCGGCAGCGAGAGTTTCGTCAATAATCACCACTGTCGTTCCCATCCCCGGCGCGGTGTGGCTGTTCGGCTCGGCTATGCTCGGCCTGCTCGGCGTCGGCTATCGGAGAAAGGCTGCGGCCTGATCCTGCCTCATTATCCTTTTCGGATGGCGGCTCTTCGGAGCCGCCATTTTCTTTTGCGCGACGCGTTCAACTGCCTCTCGGCCGGTATCGGCCCGCGGCGCCTCGAAATCCTCTTCGGGCACGTTGGCGAGCAGATCGCGATACGAGCGCTCCTGGCCAACAGAGCGCTCGAGAAGCCGGGCCGGGCGACCGCCGCTTTCCTGCACCAAGCCGAACTTCGAGCGGAGAGGTTGTCTTTGTTGCGGCGGCGATTTGGCCGGGCCGCTACTTTTCGGGAGGCAGGATCTCCTGAATGCACACCTGATCGATGAGGTGCTCCCGGCCCAGATCCCGCAAATGTTGTCGCTTATGTTCATTGGTCAGATTGGCGCCCACGCCTTGGGTCATGGCGAGCACCAATGTCCGATCGCTCATATCGAGCCAGAACGATCGGCGCACCAGCTTTCCGCCGGCGTCCCTTGCGAAGGGATCGTCCGGCGTGGCGCCGAGATCCGGATCGTAGAAATCACCCATTGAACGACACCTTCAATGCAGAGGGATTTTTCGGCAGTCGTGCCTTCGAGACGTGAGTCCGCGCCATAGTGAAGAAGCCGTCGATGAAAGGGAAGAGGCATCGGCGGAGTCCGTTTGCTCGCGCGATCGAACACCTTCGCCGCGTGTCGCCTATTGGATTCGAGATTGACATTGGCTCGGTCGGCCGCCGGACTACTAACGGCGACGGGCTTTGTGAACCGGGATCCGCCTGTCCGCGTATAGTGTCGCATCGTGAACTGTGCCGTATGGAGCTCGATGATGCGACCGGTGGGGTTATTGGGGTCAATTATGTGCGCGCTGTTGCTGTCCGCTTGCTCGGTCTTCGGTATCCGGTCCGGAACCGAGCAGGCTTCCTACGCGGTGATCGCCCAACTGTCGGAAGACACCGAGGTTCGCCGCTATCCCTCCCGGCTGGTTGCCGAGACGTCGGTCACGGCCGCCGACGAGGAAGGGGGACGGAACAAGGCGTTTCGGACGCTCTTCGATTATATCTCCGGCGCCAACCAATCACGGGCGAAGGTGGCGATGACCTCACCGGTCGAGACCGCCGCCGGGCCCGAGAAGGTCGCGATGACCGCGCCGGTCGAGACACGGGTCGGGGCATCGGGCGCGTTCACCATGCGGTTCTTCCTGCCCGCCGACTACACCCTGGAGACGGCGCCGCAACCGACCGATCCCGCTGTCCGCATCGTCGAGGTCCCCGAACGGACGATCGCCGTTCTTCGGTTTAGCGGCTCGAGGAGTCCGGACACCATCGCCCGCCGTTCACAGGCTCTCGACGAGGTCCTCGCGGGATCCGCGTGGCGTCCGGACGGCGAGCCACTGACGATGTTCTACGACCCGCCGTGGACGATCCCCGCCTTGCGCCGCAACGAGGTCGCGGTTCCCGTGGTCCTAGGGCTGTCAAGCCGGGCTGCCAACAGTGATCGGCCGGGACGCCAAAAACCGGATCGATGGCGTGCGTTGTCGCTGGGCCGTGGCAGGGGCGGTCAACGACACCAAAGATCGCAAGACCGTTCGCGCGGCTGCCGGCCTGTTTCGTCTCGACTATGTCTGTTGGACCGCGGGAAGGATAAGCGTCTCCAGCGGAGCGGCGGCGAGCGCACGTTAATCGGATGTTCACGCTATAGCGCCACCATTTTGGCGACGGAAGAGCCGCCTAGCGTCCTTTAAACCGCACTCACGTGGATCTGCCGATGTTTGGAAATCGCAAGAGACAACCGGTCTCGGAGTATGAGGGCCTGCGCCAACGGGTCATCGACGGCGAGAGGACCGTCGACTTGACCGCCTTGCGAGCTCGCCTACATGGCCTCGCCCTAATACCGCCCCTACGAACCCGAAATACTTGCCCGGGACGCCGCCCTCGCCGTTGAAAAGGGCGATCTCAGGAAAGCGCTGACCCTGGCGAACCGAATCCTGGAGACGGACTTTACCAACGGCGGGGCGCATGCGGTCGCAGCCATTTGCCACAGAGAGTTTGATCACCCCGCGCACGCCGACTTCCATCGCTTCCTCTGGATGCGCCTGTACAACTTGATTTGCCAGTCCGGTGATGGCAGAAGTCCCGAAACAGCCCTGACTGTCATCAGCTATTGAAGAAGAATACTTTCTTACTTGATGCCTCAAAGCTGAAAGTTCGTAAAGCAGAAACTCGTTTCTATTGGCGAAAAACATTTCGATGTTTTCGAGGTCCAGGGTCCAGCACGGGATCAGCTCCAAGAGTGTTATTTCGACGTTTCGCTGTTTTACGGAAAATACTAGGCTCTGGACCCTTAGCGACGGTCACCGTCGGTATTAGGCGCGCGCGCCAACGGTGATCGACTGGGCCGCAAGATCCCATATTAATTGCGAGCGTTGTTGGTGAACAGCGAACCCGGCAGGCGGGCACATTGCGCGACTGAAGTTTATCGGAAGCCAAAGCCGCCGAGGTCGGCGTATAATGAGGCCCTTGGGGCAGAGGCGATGAAGGCCCTAAACACCTTTGAAAGGCGAGGAACACATGACCAAAGCCAAGGCGCGCCAACGGGCAAAGGCGAACGCGGCGCGGAAGACCGGAAAACGGGAAGCCAACACCGACGGACATGACGACAAGATCCGGCCGGGGCAGTTCGATCCGGGAGCGGGTTCGATAAAAAGTCCGGCGATGAATGTGGGCAACAAGAACTTCGCCGGGGCGAGACGTGGCGCGGCGCGATCGAGGTAGGTCCCGCCGGGGAACATCCTTCGCGAAGACCGTGCACTATTGAATGGGTCCGTTCCGGAACCTCTCCGCCGAGTGTCGGCTTCCGACCCGATTTCGTCGGCCTGTACAGATAGGGCAATCGCCTGACACCGCCGCCTTGGACGCCCGTCCGCGATCGGCCGAGGGAGCGTTCAATGACGCCGGAAGCGACGCTTCCTGCCGCTCTCCATCGAAAAGATCATGACCACGGTGATAAGCCTGGCGAGAATTCGTGTCATGCTCGGTCCCTTCTGGTCTGGTGAGTTGTTGCCTGTGTCCGTTGGCCGGGCCGCACCCTAAACAGCCCAGACGGCGGTCACCGTCCAGGCGATGCCGATGGCGGCGAGGATCAGCAGCTCCAACCATTTTTCCTGTAGAAAACTCCGCATGGTATCCGTCCCCCCTACGGTGTGATTGCGCCGGTGTGGGCGGTTCAGAGAACCGCGAAGATGGCGATGATGGCGAGCCACAGGACAACGCCGGTGACCAGTTGCTCGATCGTGATGTTCATGGGTTCCTCCGTCCACATCCGGATTGGAGGGTAAGCCCTTGGGGCGGCGTGCTCTGTGAACTGGATCACAGAAACCGCAAATTTTCTGCCCCGAACGGGTGCAATAAACCTCAGGTCAGGCTCTTCTCCACGCGGGCGGCGCAGAACTTGAACTCGGGGATCTTGCCGAACGGGTCGAGCTGGGGGTTGGTCAGCAGGTTGGCGGCGGCCTCGGTGAAGCAGAACGGCATGAACACCATGCCTTCGGGGACGTCGCGGTCGGCGCGGGTGGTCACCTCGACGGCGCCGCGCCGGGTGCTCACCGTCACCCGCTCGCCGGCGGCGATGCCGAGGCTTTCGAGCTGGCGCGGGTTGAGGCTGGCGACCGGCTCGGGCTCGAGGGCGTCGAGCACGCCGGCGCGCCGGGTGATCGCGCCGGTGTGCCAGTGCTCGAGCAGCCGGCCGGTGCTCAGCACCATCGGATAGGCGTCGTCGGGCAACTCGGCGGGAGGCACCAGGTCGGTGGCGACCAGCCGGCCGCGGCCGTCCGCCGTCGGGAAACCGTCGCCGAACAGGATCTCGTGGCCCGGTTCGTCCTCGGCGTCGCACGGGTAGGTGACCGAATCCTCGCGCTCGAGCCTGTCCCAGGTAATCCCCTTGATCGACGGCATCACTTGGCGCATCTCGGCAAAGACGTCGCGGGGATGGCCGTAGGTCCAGTCGAGGCCGATGCGCCGGGCGATCTCCTGGATGATCCACCAGTCCTGGCGGGTGTCGCCGGGCAGCGCCAGCGCCGGGCGGGCGAGCTGGACCTGGCGGTTGGTGTTGGTGAAGGTGCCGGTCTTCTCCGGGAACGCCGACGCCGGCAGCACCACGTCGGCGAGGAACGCGGTCTCGGTGAGGAAGATGTCCTGGACGACCAGATGCTCCAACGACGCCAGCGCGTCGCGGGCGTGCTGGGCGTCGGGGTCGGACATCGCCGGGTTCTCGCCCATGATATACATCCCGCGGATCGTACCGGCGAGGACGGCGTCGACGATCTCGACCACCGTCAGCCCGCGCTTGGGGTCGAGTTCCGCCCCCCAAAACGCCTCGTAGCGCTCACGGGTCTCGGCGCCCTCGACCGACACGTAATCGGGATAGAACATCGGGATCAGCCCGACGTCGGAGGCGCCCTGGACGTTGTTCTGGCCGCGCAGCGGATGCAGGCCGGTGCCCGGGCGGCCGACCTGTCCGGTGATCAGCGCCAGCGCGATCAGGCAACGGGCGTTGTCGGTGCCATGCACATGCTGGGAGATGCCCATCCCCCAGAAGAGGATCGACTTCTCGGCGCGGGCGTAGGTGCGGGCGACGGTGCGGATGGTCTCGGCGTCGATGCCGCAGACGGCGGCCATCTTCTCGGGCGGGAAGTCCTTGACCCGCGCCGCCAGCTCGGCGAACCCGTCGGTGAAGCCGGCGATGTACTGGCGGTCGACGAGGTCCTCCTCGATGATCGTGTGGATCATCGCGTTGAGCAGCGCCACGTCGGTGCCGGGCTCGAACTGCAGCATGAAATCGGCGTGGCGGGTCAGCCCCTGGCCGCGGGGATCGATGACGATCAGGGTGGCGCCGTCCTTCGCCGCGTTCTTGATGAAGGTGGCGGCGACCGGATGGTTCTGCGACGGCCGGGCGCCGATGACGACGATGACGTCGGCGTCGAGCGCGGCGGTGAACGGCGCGGTCACCGCCGCCGAGCCGATGCCCTCCAGCAATGCCGCCACCGACGACGCGTGGCAGAGGCGCGTGCAGTGGTCGACGTTGTTGGTGCCGAAGCCGGCGCGCACCAGCTTCTGGAACAGGTAGGCTTCCTCGTTGGAGCCCTTGGCCGAACCGAACCCGGCGAGCGCCCGGCCGCCGTCGCGCTGGCGAATCCGCGAAAGCCCGTCCGCCGGCCCTTTCCAGCGCCTCGTCCCAGCTCGCCTCGCGGAAGTGGGTGAGCGGGTTGGCCGGATCGAGTTTCTCGTGGGGGTCCTTGGCGACGCCGTCCTTGCGGATCAGCGGCCGCATCAGCCGGTGCGGATGCGAGACGTAGTCGAAACCGAAGCGGCCCTTGACGCACAGCCGGTTGCGGTTGGCGGGGCCGTCGCGGCCGTCGACGTAAAGCAGCTTGTCGTCGCGGACGTGGTAGGTGAGCTGGCAGCCGACCCCGCAGTAGGGGCAGAGCGACTCCACATGGCGGTCGGCGGGCCCGGTGTGGACGCCGGCTGAGTCGAGCACCGTCGCCGGCATCAGCGCCCCCGTCGGGCACGCCTGCACGCATTCGCCGCAGGCGACGCAGGTGCTGTGGCCCATCGGATCGCCGAAGTCGAAGACGATCCTGGAACCGATGCCGCGGCCGGCCATGCCGATGACGTCGTTGACCTGGACTTCCCGGCAGGCGCGGACGCAGAGGTTGCAGTGGATGCAGGCGTCGAGATTGACCGCCATCGCCGGATGGCTGTTGTCGGGCGGCGGGGGACGGCGGGCCGGAAACCGGCTGGCGGCGAGCCCGGCGTCGTCGATCCAGCGCCACAGCAGCGAGCCGGGATCGTGGGCGACGGTCTTCTCCGGCTGGTCGGCGAGCAAAAGCTCCAGCACCATCCGCCGCGCCGTGGCTGCCCGCTCCGATTGGGTGATCACCTTCATCCCGGCGACCGGCTTGCGCAGGCACGACGGCGCCAGCACCCGCTCGCCCTCGATCTCGACCATGCAGGCGCGGCAGTTGCCGTCGGGCCGGTAGCCCGGGGCGTCGCGGTGGCAGAGGTGAGGGATGACGGTGCCCCGCCGCTTCGCCACCTGCCACAGGGTCTCGCCCGCGAGCGCCTCGACCTCCTCGCCGTCGAGAATGAACCGGATCGGATCGCTCATCCCACGTCCTCCGCGAAAAACCGGAGCGCGCTCAGCACCGGATTCGGCGCCGCCTGGCCGAGGCCGCAGATCGAGGCGTCGCGCATCGCTTGGCTGAGCTCTCTCATCAGCGCCACGTCCCACGCCGGCCGGTCGAGCAGCGCCAGCATCTTCTCGCAGCCGACCCGGCACGGGGTGCACTGGCCGCAGCTCTCGTCCTCGAAGAACTTGAGAAGATTGCGGACCACGGCGCGCAGGTCGTCCCGGTCCGACAGCACCACCACCGCGCCGGAGCCGACGAAGCAGCCGTGGTCGTCCAGCGCGCCGAAGTCGAGCGGCAGGTCGGCCTTGTCCGCCGGCAGGATACCGCCGGAGGCGCCGCCGGGGAGGTAGCCCTTGAAGGTATGGCCGTCGAGCATGCCGCCCGAATGCTCGTCGATCAGTTGGCGGGCGGTCACCGTCGACGGCGCCAGCTTGACCCCCGGCACCTTGACCCGCCCGGACACCGAATAGTACCGGGGGCGGCCGGCGTCCCGGTACCAGGCGGCGCCGCGCTCGAGGATGTCGCGCAACCAGTACAGGGTCTCGACGTTGTTGATCAGGGTCGGCCGGCCGAACAGGCCCTTCTGCGCCGGGAACGGCGGCCGATTGCGGGGCAGGCCGCGCTTGCCCTCGATGCTCTCCAGCATTGCCGATTCCTCGCCGCAGATGTAGGCGCCGGCGCCGCGCCGGAGGTGGATCTCGACGCCGTCGGCGAGCCCGGCCGCCTTGACCTCGGCGATCTCGTCGGCAAGCAGGGCGCGGGCCGCCGGGTACTCGTCGCGGACGTAGATGTAGATCGCCTCGGCCTCTACCGCCCAGGCGGCGATCAGCGCGCCCTCGAGCACCCGGTGGGGGTCGCTCTCCAGCAGGAAGCGGTCCTTGAAGGTGCCGGGCTCGCCCTCGTCGGCGTTGACCGCGATCAGCCGCGGCTTCGGCGCCTGGCGGACGAAGCGCCATTTGCGCCCCTTGGGAAAGCCGGCGCCGCCGAGCCCGCGCAGCCCCGAGGCTTCGATGGTTTCGGCCGCCGAATCCAGGGTTCGTTCCCCCGCCCGCAACGCCTTCAGGGTCCGGTAGCCGCCGTCGGCGACGTATTCGGCGAAGGCGGTGAACGGCGGCACCTCGGGGTTGGTCAGGCCGCCGTGGGCCGCGGCCGCGACGGAGTCCAGGTCGGCGGCGTGGATCTGCCGCCTGCCGACCACCGCCACCGGCGCCTTGTCGCAAGCGCCGACGCAGGGCGCCGGGATCACCCGCACGCCGGGACCCAGGGTCTCCGCCAGGGAATTCCGCAGGCCGTGGCTTCCCGCGAGTTCGCAGGCGATGCCGTCGCATACCCGCACGGTCAGCGGCGGCGGCGGTGTTTCTTCTTCGAGGACCACGTCGAAATGGGCATAGAAGCTGGCGACCTCGTAGACCTCGGCCTGGGCGAGGCGCATCTCGGCGGCGAGCGCCGCCATGTGGCGGGCGGTGATGCAGCCGTACCAGTCCTGGATCCGGTGCAGGTGTTCGATCAACAGGTCGCGGCGCCGCGGCTCCTCGCCGAGCAGCCCGCGGATCTCCTCGATCGCCGTGGGATCGACCTGTCGCCCCTTCGGATACCAGGCCGGCGGCCGGTCGCGCCGGAGGCGGGGAGTGGAGGAGGGCGGGACTGACATCGGCTGGGCTGAGCGTTTCCTAACGAATGTTTCCTATGCTCCATTGTGCGGATCGAGCCCCACCGCTGCAACGGCATTCCTCATAGGGCCATTCCGAAGCTTGCGGCGGGCACGTGTCGATCGGGTAAGGGGCGGCTATCCGGGAGGACGCTCGAGACCATCGAGGTTGCCCGCTCAAGTTGGTGTTGAGCGCCGGTGACTACGGTGCGATGCTAGCCCCCGGCTGAACAACGCATGGGGTTGGTGACGCCGCCGGCGGTCGGGATCGATGACCGGGCGGTGGGGCCGCGAAGGCCCGGCGGCGCACCTCGAAGAATGTCGGCATGACGAGCAGCAAGCGCAGCCCGGAGCCGAAGGCTCCGCCCGTCAAAAGACGGCGAAAAGTTGCCGGTTCCGGCGATACGGCGTCCGGTTCGGGCGAATTTCCGGTGGTCGGGCTCGGCGCTTCCGCCGGCGCTCTGGAAGCCCTCGGCGCCTTCTTCGACGCGATGCCCTCCGACAGCGGAATGGCGTTCGTCGTCATCCAGCATCTCGATCCGTCGCGCAAAAGCCTGATGGCCGAGCTGCTGGCCAGGCACACGGCGATGAAGGTGTTGGCCGCCGAGGACGGAGCGCCGGTCCGTCCCGACCACGTCTATGTCATTCCGCCGGCGACCTATCTCGAGATCAGAAAGGGCAACCTATGCCTTTCGCGGCCGAAGAACCGCCATGGCGCCCGAATGCCGGTGGATTTCTTCTTTCGATCCCTTGCCGAGGATCGGCGGCGGCGGGCGATCTGCGTCGTCCTTTCCGGCGCCGGCACCGACGGGACGCTGGGGTTGCGGGCCGTCAAGGAACATGGCGGCCTGGCGGTCGTGCAGGACCCCAAGGAGGCGGGCTACGACAGCATGCCGCGCAGCGCCTCTGACCACGGGCGCGGTCGATCTGGTCCTCGCCGTCAAGGAGATGCCGCAAGCCATCATTCGGTATTGCAGCCAATCGTACGTTCACATTCCGGAGGAATCCGCGGAAGTCAGCGAACAAGCGGATGAAAGCATCAATGATATTGTCAATCTGCTCAAGTCGAGGACGTCGCACGATTTTTTCCCGTACAAGATCGGTACGATCGTTCGCCGCATCGAGCGGCGGATGGCGATCAATTACGTTGACAGTTTCACGGAATATTTGCGCAATCTGACGGAAGATCCCTCGGAGATCGAACGGCTGGCCAAGGACCTGCTGATCAACGTCACCAGCTTCTTCCGCCATCCCGAGTCCTTCGAGGTTCTGGCGAAACAGGTGCTGCCCGACCTGGTGGAACGGCACGGCGCCGCAAGGCCGTTCCGCGTCTGGGTTCCCGGATGCAGCACCGGCGAGGAGGCCTATTCGATCGCCATGCTGCTGATCGAACAGATCTCGGCGATCAGGAGCAGGTTCGAACTTCAGGTGTTCGCCACGGACGTCGACGAGGATGCCGTGGAGTTCGGCCGCGGCGGCGTCTACCCGGAGTCCATTGAAGCCGATGTCTCGGCGGAGCGGCTGGGCCGCTTCTTCACCAAGGAGGATCACAGCTACAGGGTCGCCCGGCAACTCCGCGACTGCCTGGTGTTCGCGGCCCACGACCTGCTCACCGATTCACCGTTCTCGCGGCTCGACCTGATCTCGTGCCGCAATCTGCTGATCTATCTTCGCCCCGAGGTGCAGGAGAGGGTTCTCGCCCTATTTCATTTCGCCCTTCTCGACCAAGGCATCCTTTTTCTCGGGCCCTCCGAGACGGTCGGGACGGCGAGCGATCGGTTCGTCGCCGAATTCAAGAGGGAGCGGATATTTCGGCGCGTCGGCCGCGTTCGGCCGGGCGATGTCGAATTTCCGATCGGACTCGGCCGTGGCGCGCTGGCGCCGGCGACGCGGCCGCGGCGCCCCACCGAGCATGCGCCCGGCAACTTTGCCGACCTCGCCCGCCAGGCGCTGCTCGATACGTATGCCCCGGCCGCGGTGCTGATGAACCAGGAAAACCGGGGCCTCTACTACTTCGGCCCGACCGATCGGTACCTGAGGATACCCCCGGGAGAGGCGAGCCAAGACGTGATCAGCATGGCCCGCGACGGGTTGCCTTCCAAGTTGCGGGTCGCCATCCGCAAGGCGATCGACGACGACGCTCCCGCCGTGTTCTCCGGCGCGCGGGTCGAGCGCGACGGCGAAACGGTCAGGGTGACGGTCCGCGTTGAACCGGTTCCGGCGAACGGCGGGACCCTGCTGTTGGTCGGATTTATCGACGAGCCTCGGGTCGAGCCGCGCGAACACGAGGAACGGACGGACCGGGGGGACGATGCCTCCGTCGCCGTGCTCCTCGAACGGGAACTGGAGGCGACGAGGAAGGAGCTTCAGGCCACCATCAACGAGCTGGAGATCGCCAACGAAGAACTCACCGCGACCAACGAAGAAGCGATGTCGATGAACGAGGAGTTCCAGTCGACCAACGAAGAGCTGGAGACCTCAAAGGAAGAACTGCAGTCGCTCAACGAAGAGCTGACCACCCTGAATGCCCAGCTTCAGGAAACGGTGGAGCAGCAGCGCGAGACGGCCAACGATCTGCTCAACCTCCTGGTCAGCTCCGACATCGCAACCGTGTTTCTGGACACAAGCTTCAACATCAAGCGGTTTACGCCGGCGGCGAAAAAGCTGTTCAACGTCATCGCATCCGATATCGGAAGACCGATCGTCGACCTGTCGCGAAAATTCGAGGACCCCGCGTTGTTCGACGACATCAACACCGTTCTCGCCGACCTCGCGCCGATTACCCGAGAAATCCGATCGGACGCGGGTGCGTGGTTCAATCGAAGGATCCTGCCCTATCGGACGGAGGACAACAGGATCGAAGGCGTGGTCGTCACCTTCAACGACATTTCGGTCCTCAAAACCGCCGAGATCGAGGTCGATGATGCGCGGATCTATGCCGAGGGCATCGTCGAGACCGTTCGCGAGGGGTTGGTCGTCCTCGATGGCAAACTCAAGATCGTTTCGGCCAACCACTCGTTTTGTCGGATTTTCGACACCACTCCGGAACAATCCATCGGCCGACACCTCGATGAACTGGCCAGCGGCAAATTCGATACGCTGAATTTGCGTCGGGCGCTGGAGAGCATTGTTGCCGACAAAGCGCCGTTCGAGGACCTGCAGGTCGAGGTCGACCTGCCCGGGCTCGGGCCGCGGATCATTGAGATCAATGGCCGCGAGATCGGTCGTCAGTCCGAGGCGCAGCCGTTGATCCTGCTGGCGGTCGAGGATGTGACCGATCGAAAGCGCGATCGCGAGGCGCTCAGTGCCGCAAAACAGGCGGCGGAGGCGGCGAATGCCGCGAAGTCGGAGTTCCTGGCGGCAGTCAGTCATGATCTGCGCCAGCCGCTGCAGACCCTCGACATCCTTCAGGGCGTTCTGGTCAGGAAGGTGGAAGATCGAGATGTCCTGAGAACCGTCGACGATCTCGGGGCGACCCTCGGGGCGATGACCGACACCCTTAATACCTTGCTCGATATCGATCAGCTGGAAAGCGCCGCGATCGAGCCGGAGATCACCGAATTCCACGTGAGCGAATTGTTGGACCGAATGCGCGACCAGTTCGCCGATTATGCGCGGGGCAAGGGCCTGGACCTGCGCATCGTCGATTGCGATGCGGTGATCCGCAGCGATCTGCGTTTGCTGGCGCGGGTCGTCCAGAACCTGCTGTCCAACGCGGTCAAGTATACGGACGCCGGAAAGATCCTGCTGGGTTGCCGGCGCCGCGGACGGGCCTTGCGGATCGAGGTCCGGGATAGCGGCATCGGAATCCCCGGGGATCAGCTCGAGGCGATCTTCAACAAATACTATCGGATCGGCGCGGGCCCTCGTGAGTCGAGCGGCGGCCTGGGTCTTGGCCTATCGGTGGTCCGGCGGATGGCCGATCTCCTCGGCCATGCGCTGGACGTACGGTCCACCTTGGGCAAGGGTTCGATGTTCGCCCTGGAGGTGCCGATAGGCCGGGGCGAGGAAGGCCGGTACGATCTCACGTTGGCGGACCGGATTGCCTTGCGCGACGGGCGAGCGGTCTCTGTCCTGCTGGTCGAGGACGATGCCTCGCTACTCCAGTCCCTGCGGATCCTGTTGGAGCTCGAAGGGTATCAAGTCATCGCGGCACGGGGAGGCGGCCAGGCGCTCGCGGCTCTCCAACAGGGTGAAATCCGGCCGTTGGCTGCCGTCATCGACTACAGCCTGTCCGGAGAAATGACCGGCCTTCAGTTCATCCGCGGGATCCGCAAGAGGTTCGGCGAAGACATCCCGATCGTCGTTCTCACCGGCGTCGTTTCGACCGAACGTCAGCATGAGTTCAGCGAATACGGCGCCCGATATCTGCAGAAGCCGGTCCGGGCGGCGGAACTGATCGCGTTGCTCCGGGAAATGCTCGAACGCGTCGGCTTCGGCCGGCCGCGGCCGGAGGTGCCTCCCTTGCCGGAACCGAACCAGCAGCCGAGCGAACCGGTGACATCGGTCTCCCGGCCGACGGTGTTTGTCGTCGACGACGACGAAACCACCCGGAACGCCATGCGCGACCTGTTCGAGTCCGAGGGCCATCGGGTGGAAACTTTCGCCAGCGGCGAGGCGTTTCTGGGTTCCTACCGCCCCGGTCGTCCGGGATGTCTGGTGGCCGACATCGTCATGCCGGGGATCAGCGGCTTGGAGTTGCAGGAGAAGCTCAATGCGGCGGGAATCGCCCTGCCGGTGGTCGTCATAACCGGTCGTCGCGAAGTGCCCCTCGCGGTGCGGGCGATGCGGGCCGGGGCGGTCGACTTCCTCGAAAAACCGGTGCGCAACCAGTTCCTGTTGAACAGCATCCAACGGGCCCTCGACCAGGGGCGCCGATCGAAAGTCGCCACCGGAGCAAAGGCGGAGATCGAGGCCCGCTTTCAGCGGCTGACCCGTCGAGAATGCGAGGTGATGGCGTTGGTCGTCGCCGGCCATGCCAACAAGGTCATCGCCGATCGGCTCGGGATCAGTCAACGCACGGTGGAAAATCATCGTGCCCGGGTCATGGACAAGATGAACGCCCGGGTTCTCGCCGATCTGGTGCGGATGTCGGCGGCCATCGACATCGACAAGTGGTCCCGCGGTCTGGCCGCTCCCGGCGGGTGAGCGACGGGACTGGCGCTGCAAGGACCGTCACGCGCACATGCGGCCTCAGTAAATTCGGTCTGAGTAGAATTCCCGTGAGTACATCTCCCGACTATTCGGCCCGCACAAACACCAAGTACGCTCGCTGCTGTTCCTTAACGTAACTTTGGGGTGCGAGTGAGTGACTTTGGTGTCGGCCAAGAATGTGAATCCGTCGACCTAGAAGTGTACTCTCGGAAGCTTCAAATCCTCCCCGGTCCATCCCCCTTACTCCCCGGGATCGGGGAGGAGTTTTTTATAGCGCTTTTAACGGCGACGGTCGTTAAATCGCACTGGAAAGCCATGAACGCCGCCGGATCACGAGCCTTGATGATACCCGATCGAAAAAGCAACGGGATCACCGAATCTTCCGCTTTGTCGCCGGCGGAATCGCCCCGCCTCCCGCCTCTGCCGACACCCCACGGCCGCCTTGAACTCGTCGACGTCGTCTTCGCCTACGGGGCGGACGGGAACGGCGAGGAACCGCCCCCCGTCATCGTCGATGCCGATCTCTCGGTAGCGCCGGGAGAGACCATTGCCGTCGCCGGCGGCGGCGCCAGCGGCAAGACGACGCTTCTATGCCTGCTGGCGGGGATGCTCCGCCCCAACCGCGGGGCTGCACTCGTCGACGGGCGAAACCCCACCGATTTTGATCCCGTCAGCGTCTGCAACCACATCGCCTATGTGCCGAAACATGGGGTGCTGCTCGCTGGAACGATCCTCGACAACATTACCCTGTTCAGGCCGCGACTTCAGGAGGCCGCCCTCGAGACGGCACGGCTGATCGGGCTCGAGACGACGATCCTGCGAATGCCGCTCGGCTTCGACACGCGCCTCGGCACATCCGCCTCGGATGTCCTCTCCCGCGGTCTCAAACAGCTGATCGTGGTTGCCCGGGCCCTGGCGACCCGACCGCGGGTGCTGCTGTTCGACGAGGCCAACGAGGGAACAGACAGCGCAAGCGATGCCCTGTTGCGCTCCGTCCTCTCCGTGTTCAGGGGCCAGTGCACGATGATCCTGGCGAGCCGCGATCCATCGATCCTGGCCATCGCCGACCGCGTCTACGACCTGGTCGACGGCCGGCCGACCGGGCGCAAACCCATCGTTCCACGGCCGGCCACGCCTCTCCCACCGCCATCTCCGCCTTTCCTCCGCGGTTCAGCCTGCGGCATGACAGCCGAGTCCACTTGATGGCGCTGGTCGTCGCCGGCCATGCCAACAAGGTTATCGCCGGTCGGCTCGGAATCAGCCGACGCACTGTGGAGAATCATCGCGCCCGGGTCATGGACAAGATGAAGGTCAGGGTTCTCGCCGATCTGGTGCGGATGGCGTCGGCCATCGACATCGACAAACGGTCCCGCGGTCTCACCGCTTCCGGCAAGGAGGCCCTGGGTAGATTCCACTAGGTACATCTCCCGACTATTCGCCGTCCGATCCGCTGAGTACGCTCTCCCGGCTTCAGTGGAGTATCCAAGGAGTTCAAGCGAGACTTAGTACACTTTCGAGAGTTGTGGAACCGTGCCAAGGCGTTCTGTTCTGGGAAGCCCATTCCCCCACCCCCAATTCTTCTCCGGGATCGGGGGATTTTTTTGTCCGGTCCGGATTTGCGCCGTGCTCCGCGCGTCCAAGATAAAGAACTGTTGCTATAACTCCGCCGGTTCGTTTGCATTGATCCGAAGTTCACTGGATCGGGCCGATACGCTGGTTTGCTGGCGTGCGCCACGGGTTTTCGTGTATTTTTCGCGCCCGTCGTTGATTTGACGTTCGTGAGGAACTGTCCCGGGCATGACCGTGGTCACCCGTTTCGCGCCGAGCCCGACCGGCGATCTGCATCTTGGCCATGCCTATTCCGCATGGTTCGCTAGCGACGTGGCGGCTCGTGCCGGGGGACGCTTTCTGGTGCGTGTCGAGGACATCGACACCGGCCGCTGCCGGCCGGCTTTCATCGAGCGCAATCTCGAGGATCTCCAATGGCTTGGCCTTACCTGGGAGCAGCCGGAAGTCCGCCAATCCGAGCGCATGGACCTCTACCGCGAGGCGTTGCGCCGGCTCGCCGATGTCGGCGTCGTCTACCCGTGCTTCTGCACCCGCAAGGAGATCCGCATGGAGATCGAGGCGGCGGCGGGAGCGCCCCACACGGTGGCGCCGGACGGCAGCGCGGTCTACCCCGGCATCTGCCGCGCCCTGGACGCGGCCGAGCGCGACGACCGGATCGCCGCCGGACGGCCCCACGCCCTTCGTCTCGACGCCGCCCGCGCCCGAAGGTTGACCGGCGAGCTGTCGTGGACCGACCGGTCGCACGGGCGCCGGACCGCCCGGCTCGACCGGTTCGGCGACGTGGTCATCGCCCGCAAGGAGAACGCAACCAGCTACCACTTGGCGGTGGTCGTCGACGACGCCGCGCAAGGCGTCACCCACGTCACCCGCGGCGAGGATCTGTTGGAGGCCACCCACGTGCACCGGACGCTCTACGCGCTGCTCGATCTGCCGCCGCCGGTGTGGCACCACCACGGCCTTTGCCGCGACGACCAGGGCCGACGGCTGGCCAAGCGCCAGGGCGCCGCGACGATCCGGTCGCTCCGGGAGCACGGCCATACCCCCGAGCAGGTGCTGGCGATGGCGAGGCCGTCGAGCGCCCGATCACCGTGACGTGTCGCCGGCCGGCAGACTACTCATCCTCTGTCGAGGCCCGGTATCACGCGGCGCGAGGATCAATGGTCTGTAGCTCGGACTCGATCTTCCGGCGCCGTTCCATGAGGTCGTAGTCGTTCTGCAGACCGAGGAAGAACCCCTCCGAAATTCCGAAGTAACGCGCGAGCCGAAGGTCGGTATCGGCTGTGATCGAGCGTTTGCCGAGCACCAGTTCGTTGATTTGCCGCGGCGGCACGTGAACCGCCCGCGCCAAAGCGTTCTGGCTCAAACTCATCGGCTTGAGAAACTCCTCGAAGAGGATCTCGCCGGGATGGGGGTTTGGCAGCCGCTCCTCGTCAGCGGTGGTAGTCGACGATCTCGACATCGCTCGGTCCTCCATCAACCCACGTAAAGCAAATGCGCCATTGATCGTTGATGCGGATGCTGTGTTGACCGGCGCGGCCTCCCCTCAGCGCCTCGAGCCGATTCCCCGGAGGGACGAGAAGATCGGAAAGTACGCGCGCCTGGTTCAGCATACGCAGTTTGCGCAACGCCACCATCTGCATGTCCTGCGGCAACCTGCGGCTTCGCCGACCGCTCCAGATCAGCTCCGTCTCGGGATCGGCAAAGCTCCTGATCATCGCGTGCAACTATAACGTGACGCGTTATGGAGCACAAGCCGGAATGAGCAAACGGCACAACCGGGTCTTGATCAGGGTCATTGACCCCGCCGCCGACTCGGTGATAGCGGTAGGCCAAAGTGGGGCGTGAGCTCCGGGTCGAGGCGGGGCACGATGTTTGAACTGAGCGAGGTCGGGCAACTTCTTCACGAGGAGCACTTCCGCTTCGTCGTCTCCATCTGCGGCCTGCAGAACCGGGTCGGCGAGGCGTTTTTCGATCGGCCGCTCGATCCCCGGATTGCCGAGGAGCGCAAACAGCTCGACGAGCTGATCGCCGGGCTCGACGAGATCATCGACCATCACCGCTTCGAGGAGGCTAATCTGTTTCCTTTGATTCGCGAGCATGGCGACGCCGAACTGGTGACAACGCTGATCGGCGAGCACGGCACCATCGAGCCGAAGGCGTTCCGGCTTCGCGCCATCGCCTCCGCTCTTCGCCGCAACGGCGCGACCGCCGGCCGATGGCTTCGGTTCCGCCAGGCCGCGGAAGCGCTGATCGCCGACATGATGGAGCACCTGCAGAAGGAAGAGCTGCGCGTCGTCCAGCGGCTGGCGAGCCTGCTCGATGCGCGCACCGATCACGAGCTTGCGCTCAGCCGGACCGCCCAGCGCCTGAGCGGCTCGCGGAGCTGACCCTGTTCACCCCCGATCTCGAAGCAATAGGCTAAGGCGCCGCGACGAGCGACACGAGATAGCCGACATAGGCGATGTAGGCCGCCAGCAGCACCCCGCCCTCGGTCCGGGTGACCCGCCAGCCGGTCACCGAGAACACCAGCAACAGGACGGTCGCCGCCAGCATCACCCAGATGTCGAGGCGGGCGATTTCGGGCGGCACCGGGATCGGCCGGACGATGGCGGTGACGCCGAGAATACCGAGAACGTTGTAGATGTTGCTGCCGACGATGTTGCCGAAGGCGACGTCGGACTGGCGGCGGACGGCGGCCATCACCGATGTCACCAGTTCCGGCAGCGAGGTGCCGACGGCGACGATGGTCAGCCCGACGATGGTCTCCGAGATGCCGGCGGCTCGGGCCAGCTCGATCGCACCGTCGACCAGGAATCGGGCGCCGAGGACGGTGAGCGCCATTCCGCCTAGAGTGAACAGTGTCGCCACCCACAGGCGCGTCGGCGCCGGCTCCGCCGCTGACGCCTCGGCTTCGTGCATCGCCGCCGACGCATCGTGGACGACCCGTTCGCGCCGGTAGGTGTAGACGATGTAGGCGATCAGCAGCACCACGAGGACGACTCCGATCGGCCGATCGAGCCGCCCGAACAGGACCACGCCGACGCAGGCGAGCGCCGAAAGTAGAACGACGGTGCCGTCGCGCCGGAAAGCATCGGGCGACGTTCGCAGCGGCGAGATGAGGGCGGCGATGCCGAGGATGAGCAGGATATTGGCGGTGTTGCTGCCGACGACGTTGCCGAACGCGATCCCCGGCGAGCCGGCCAGCGCCGCCTGGACGCTGGTGAGCAGCTCCGGCGTCGACGTGCCGAACCCGACCAGGGTCAGCCCGATCAGCAACGGCGAGACGCCGATCCGCCGGGCGATCGCCACCGCGCCGCGCACCAGCGAGTCGCCGCCGGCGACAAGCAGGAGGAAGCCCGCCACCAGTTCCAGATAGACCATTCCCCGAACGTTCCGATCCCAAAAAGAGAGTGACCGAACTTGCCTTACCGCCGTGACCTTTGCACGGTCAACATTTTGCAGGGATATCGGCTCGCATCCGGGGGCGATGGCGCCGAGGTGCCTGAACGTCAGTTCAGCCGCGGAAAGCCGTGACGCGCCGCGAGGTCCTGGAACGCGGTGATCCGCCGGTAGGCGGAAACGGGGATCACTTCGACGTCCTTCAGCAGCAGCGCCTCACGTGCCGCGGCCAGCTTCGGATCGGCGAAGGTCCGGAACAGCGCCGTGCGCATCCGCGCGACCGTGTCCGCGTCCACCGTCCGGCGGGTGACGTATGGCAGCGCAGGGGCTCTTTCCGTTCGGCAGAGTTTGCGGACGCCGGCGAGCGCGGCGGGCCGATGGCGCTGGAGCAGGGCATAGGTGACGCAGTCGATCGCGGCGATGTCGGCGCCACCGTTCCCGACCATCTCGACGCTGGCGGCGTGGGCGCCGCTGGTTTCGACCCTGGAGAAGAAGCGGCCGTCACGGCTTGCCGGCGCCACCAGCGCCCGTAGGGCGTTCATGCCCGAGTGCGAGTTGTGCTCGTTGACCGCGCAGACCGCGCCCCGCATCTCGGAAACGTCGGCCGCGGCGCAATCCTCGCGGACGACGATGACGCTGGCGTATTCGCATCCCTCGCACTCCGGCGCGTCGAAGTGCGGCGTCGCGATCGGCTGAAGCGTGTTCGCGTAGCCGTTGACCAGGTCGTAACCGCAGCACTGGCTGAACCGCAGGTCCGGATCGGTCCACAACTCGCGGAAAGGGCGGTCGTGGACGATCCGGTCGGGGACACCGGCGACCCCCTCGCGCCGCAGGTGGCGGGCGAGGCCATCCCACAGACCGTCGAGGGCTCCGCGGACCTCGGGCAGGTCGTACATCGGCATGCTGGCGACACCCATCGGGCCCGTTCCATTCTCTCGCCGCAACAAAGGCCGATCATAACATGCGCGACCCGGTTTCGGCGGTGCCGGCTTTTGATGAAACGGAGGAAAAAAGAACCCGGGTCGCGAGGTCCGACGACCCGGGTTCTAGTCCGCTCCTCTGCCATGGGGGTCAACAGAGGATCGGCGCGGGAGACGCTGTCTAGGCGGCCTGACCTTCGAGCAGGCCTTCGGAAATCTGCAGGTTGATGTTGATCAGGGTCTCGAGCGCCTGGTCGGCGATGTCGTGGCCATGCCTGAACGTGGTGCCGATGACGAAATCGCCGAGCTTCCACAGGTTGGATTTGACCTCCTCGGGCAGCGAGCCGTTGGCGGCCTTGACCATCGACTGGATGCCGACCCACAACTCGACGTTGTGGTTCAGCGCCTCGACGATGGTCACCGGGTCCTGGTCGGACTGGCGGGCTTGACGGGCCTGATCGAGGGCGAGCGCCGCCCGGGACAAGGCATAGGCCTTCTGTTCGGCCGGATTGAGCTCTTCCGGACGGGGTAGACGTGGTTCCATTTAGGATCCCCCTAAGTAGATGAACTTCTAAACGAGTACAAGTTTAAGTTGTTTTCGAGCCAAAATCAAGAGATTCCGTAGGGGCTGTGGATTGTCTCGGCAAAGTGGCTCCTAGGGCGTTCCGCGGAGCTTCCGGCAGAGCGAGGCCATTCGGGTCAGGTCGACCGACGAGCGGGCTTCCATTTTCTGCATGACGTTGTGGCGATGGTACTCGACCGTGCTGGGGCTGAGTTCGAGGCTGGCGGCGATCTCCTTGGTGTGGCGGCCGGCCACCACCAGGTCCATGACTTCTCGCTCACGCGGCGTCAGGGTGCCCAATCGTTTGACCACCTCGATCGCTTCGGTCCGCCAACGGCGCCATTGGGAGTTCGAGCTCGATGCACTGCTGGACCCGCTCCAGCAAGTCCTCGTCGTCGAACGGCTTCGGCAGGAAGTCGACCGCGCCGGCCTTCATCGCCCGGACCGCGGTGGTCACGTCGGCGTGCCCGGTGATCACCACCGCCGGGCGGTAGTCTCCGTGCTCGGCCAGTTCCTCGAGCAACTGGAGGCCGGTCATCCCCGGCATCTGGACGTCGAGGACCAGGCAGCCGACCCGGAACGGCTGGTAGTTGCCGAGAAACTCCTCGGCGGAGGCGTAGCCCTCCGTCTGTAGTCCCGCGGACTCGATCAGAAAGCGGAGCGATTTTCGGATGCCGCCGTGGTCGTCGACGACGAAGACGGTCGAGTCATGCGGCTGCATGGCGAACCTCTCTGACCGGCAGGGTGAAATGGACGCCGGCGCCGCCGCCCGGGTTGGCTTCGACCCAGACCCGTCCGCCGTGCGTCTCGATGATCGAGCGGGAGATCGCCAAGCCCATCCCCATTCCTTCCGGTTTGGTCGTGAAGAACGGATCGAAGGCGTGCTCGGCGACGTCGAGGGGGAAACCCCCGCCGTTGTCCTGCACACTGATACCGAGGGTGTCGGCGCCGAGCAGGGCCGACCGGATGACGATGGTGCCCTCGCCGGAACGCTTTTCGGAAACGGCATCGATGCCGTTGCGAAGCAGATTGAGCAGGGTCTGCTCGACCTCGACGGCGGTGACGGTCACCGGCGGCAGATCCGGCGCGAGATCGAGCACCAGGTCGATCCGGTGGCGTCGCAGATCCTTTTCGACCAGACGGACCGCCGAGCGGATGATCGCATTGATGTCCCCGGCGTCTTTGCGCCGGGTCGAAGGGCGCACGAACCGGGCGATATTGTTGAGGATCTCACTCGCCCGTCGAGCCTCGCCGTACGCCTCCTCGAGCGCCTCGGCCAACTCGTCGGGGGTCCACGATCCCGACCCCAGCCGGCGCAGCGCGCCGCGGCAGTAGTTGACCACGGCGGCAATCGGCTGATTGAGCTCATGGGCCAGGGTGGCACCCATTTCGCCGATGGTGGCGATGCGCATGTAGCGGTTCAGCTGTTGTCGATGCGCCTGTGCCTGCTCCTCCGCCTCGAGCCGTTCGGTGAGGTCGGCCTCGACGCTGACGAAGTGGGTGATCGACCCGTCGGCGGACTTGACCGGCGAGATCGACGCGTCGGTATGGTACGCGGACCCATCCTTGCGGCGGTTGCGCTGCCGGCCGCGCCACGGCTCTCCGGTGGCCAGGGTGGCCCACACGCGCTTGTCGTCCTTCAGCGACGCATCCCCGGATTTGAGGATGGCGGCGCTGTGGCCGATGACCTCGCCGGCGTCGTAGCCGGTGACCTCGGTGAACCTGGGATTGACGTATTCGATGACCCCGGCGGGATCGGTGATGACGACGATCGACGGGCTCTCCTCGACGGCGCGGGTGAGCAGCGTCAGGGTTTCCTCCGTCAGCTTGTGCTCGGTGACGTCGCTCACCGTCCACACCAGGCCGCCGTCCGCCGTCCGCCGTTCGGTCGCGAGCAGCCAGCGGCCGTCGTCGAGCCGATGTTCCCGGATCCCGCCGTCGCTTCCGCGACCGGGGACGTGGTCCTCGATCCACTGTTCGGCGGGGCCGTCGATCCGAAACTGACCGGCCTTCACCGCCTTGCCCAGTAAGCCTTTCAGGTCCGCCCCCGGGATGAGCTGGCCGGCGATCGTCGGGTAGGCGTCGCGGAACCGGTCGTTGCAGTACACCAGACGGTGGTCCGCGTCCCACACCGATACCCCCTCGGCGCTCGAGTCGAGGGCGGCCGTCAACCATCTCTCACGGGCTGCGGGCGCCCGCCCGTCGTGTCGAGCCTTGGTCACGGACGGCGCGGACATCGCGGGCTCTCCGTCAGGTTGTGCTTGACCCTCCCGGTCTCTTTCAAGCTCTAGTGCTTTCCGTATATTTGGGGTTCGCATTCCCTTGGGCTTCAACATATTGTGGTCATAATCCAATGAATCACAAGCGAGTCGTCCTTTGCAACTCTTTTTATCACCCAAATGGGGTGATGTTGCCGATCTGCATCACTTTTAGCTGCACTGGTCGGCGTGATTCTCGTCTATGACGATCACGAAGTGGTTGTGACGCGTTCAGCCGGAAATCCGGACGCGGGCTCGGAGGCGGCCGTTGGGCCGATAGGGCGGAAGCTTCCGGAATTGGGCGAGGAGACTGGGAGACGCTCAGACGAAACCCAGTTTGCGGGCTCTCGCCAGTTCGACGACGGCGCCGACCAGCAGGCCGATTCCGATCAACCACATCGGCGGAAGGGCGGCGATCGCCGTCCCGCCCGCGAGGACGCGGATCGCCGACAGCAGGCCGGAGGCCAGGATCCCCGCGGCAGCGGCATGCGCCGCGGTCATCGAGCCCAGCACCCAGACGAACAGGAACAACCCCAGCATCGCCAGCAGTCCGCCCGACAGCACCGCCGCGATCACGGACCCGGCGAGGAAAAGCACCGGGATCATCGGCGCCACCCGGTCGGCGAGGACCTTGCCGGCGACAACCGGACTGTGGGCGTCCGCCGGCAGCATCCGGCGTTGCGGCAGGTTGAGGAAATCGTCGAAGAGGTAGAGCGACGAAGCGAACAGACAAAAGGCCACGGCCGCCACCACCGCCTGCAGCCAGATCCAGGGATTGGTGGGTTCGGCGGCGACCAGGACCGGCAGCAGAACGAGCAGGTTCATCAGCCACCGCCGCGGATGCAACGCTTGGAAGTAGTCCTCGTAGGTTTGCAGGCCGTCGTCGAAGATCCGGTCGATCTCGGGTTTTTCGGCGACGGCTCGCCGGACCGCGGGTTCCGGGTTGACGACGATCGCCTTGCGTGCGTGCTCGAAGACCTTGAGGTCCTGCATGTGATTGCCGGCGTAATCGAAAGCGCCTCCGCCGACGAAGCTTTGAATACCTTCGAGCTTGCGCGATCCCGCCAGGTCGACCTCTCCGTCCGATCCGAGAACCGCGTCGAACAGCCCCAGGTGGGCGGCGACCCGTTCCCCGTAGGCGACGTCGGCGGCGGTGGCCAGGATCAGCCGCCGGCCGGATGCCTTCTCGGTTTTGAGGAAGCTGATGAAGCCGTGGTTGTAGGGAAGCTTTTCCGGTTCGATGTCGACGCGCCCGGCGATCTCGCGCTTTAGCTTCGCCCGTCCGCTCAACAGCCACCATGGCAGGGCGAGAGCGTAGACCGGGTTCTTGCGAATGAGCGCGAACGCCGCTTCCACCGTCGTGTCGGTGTGGACCAGGACCCCGTCCATGTCGACGAACAGGGGCACGTCCGATGCGGGTTGACCGACTTGCGACACTCGCTCGTTCACGGCTCACCTGCCTTTGCCATAGGTCGCATCCTACCCTGTTTTTGTTTCTTCGCCGGGTCGCCGTCAAAGCAGCGCCGCCCACGTGGCGGCGCTCCGAGCTTCGGCGTTCGAGACGTTTCCAGCCTGTCTACAGGAAGATCCTCCATGTGTCACTAATACCAAAGCTCACTGATAATGACCCATCGTGATCGTGTTTCCGGCCCGCTCGGCAGGAGCGGATGCAAAGGCGATGGCGACCCATCGTCGAGCGTTCGCGACGCCCCGAGCGGGCCGGAAACACGACCCGCAGGGCGCCCTTTCGGGGCTTCCGGACGGCGTCCTGCGCCGCTCATGATGCTTCAGCATCACCTCGCGACCCACTCCTGGCCGGAAGACCCGAAAGGGTGTCACGATGAGTCATTATCAGTGAGCTTTGGTATAAGCCGGCGTCGCCTGCCTTCCCAATCGCTATGGCTGTGCCAGACTGCGGGTCAGGGGGTTCTCACCGGCCGGCCAGATCCCCTTGAGCAAGGCTCTGGCCCCGTCGAAGGCGAGGTAGCTCATCCGGCCGTAGTGGGGAAGCGGGCGGTGGAGAGAGGCCAGCGCGTCGGCGTCGTCGGCGGCGACCACGGCGAACACGCGGCCGTCCGGACGGCGCCCCGCCCACACCTGCGCCGTTCCATGTCCGGCGAGATTTTCGGGGACCGCCCCGAGGCCGGTCTCCGCCATCGCCCGACCGACCGCCGGCCGGGTGCCGATCACCAAAAGCGGCGCTCCGTCCGCTTCCGCGGCGGCGGGTACCGCGAACCGGGCCGCCCGGTCGAGCAGTCTCGTCGCCAGCACCCGCGCCGCGGCGTCGGCTTCGTCAGTCTCCGTTGCGACGACGACCGTCGTCGATGGGGCGAGGGTGATTTCTCTGAGGATCGGTGGCGTTTCCTCCGGCGCGAGACGGCGAAACACCTGGTAATCCGGGTCGACGGACACCGCGAGGGGGAGGCCGCCGACCTCGATCTTCGTCGAGCTTTGCCGGCCGGTCAGGGCGACAACGGTATCGGTGACCCCGTCCGCGGTCTCGACGGCGATCGGAACCCGCAGATCGTAGGCGGGGGCGTCCTGGCCGAGGGTCACCGAGACCCGATGACCGGCGCTTCCGATCCCCGGCTGGGCGGCGACGAGCTCGAGACGTGGCGCGCCCGACCGTTGCACCCACTGCTCGAAGAAACGGGAGAGATCCCGTGCCGATGCGTCCTCGAACGCGCGGCGCAGGTCCGACCAGCCCGCCGTCGCAAAGCGGTTGCGCTGCCAGAACAGGCGGATGCCGGCGGCGAACGCAGCAGGGCCGATTTCGTCGCGCAGCATATGGAAGACGAACGCAGCCTTGTCGTACCCGACCACCTGGCTCGCCTGGTGCCGGCGGGCGGTAAACGCGGCGAGCGGAAAATCCCGCTCGGGCGGAAGCGCGGCGAAATCCCTGAGCCAGGTGAGCCGCATTTCCCGTGCCTCACCTTGGCCCCGCTCGGCGGCGAGGGCGTAGTCGGCCATGTAGGTGGTCAGGCCCTCGGACCAGTTCCCGTTCCCATAGTTCACGTAAACCCCGTTGCCCCACCAGTTGTGGAGGATCTCGTGGGCGAGGGACCGGTCCAGCATGAACGGCAGCGGCAGCACCCGGCGGCCCACGTAGGTAAGGTTGCGGAACCCGAGGCCGACCGGCAGGGGCGACGAGATCACGAAGAAGTCGTCGAAGGGATAGGGTCCGATCCTCTCCTGGAACCGCTCCATATAGTCGGCCGAGCGGTCGAGATAGTCGTCGGACAGCTCCGTCAGATCAGGGTGGAAATAGGTGCGGAGGCGGATTCCATCGCGCCGAAGCTCGCCGACAACGTAGGGGCCGGCGAAGACCGTCGGCGGCTCCGACGGATGCTCGGCCGCGAACGTCGCCCGGTAGCCGTTCCCGGTGTCCTCCTCCGCCACCAGATCGCCGGTGGCGACGGCGCGGGAACCGGGGGGGACGGTGATGGTGAGGGTGTAGGTCACCCGGTCGCGCCCGGTTCCGGCAAGCCAGCCTGAGCCCGCGGGCAGGTAAGATCCTTCGGGTCCGATGAGCGGACCGTCGCCGGCGGACCGGCGTTCGGACGGGAGTGTACCGCCGTAGGTCAATACGACGTTGCGGGTTTCGCCTGCCGCCAGGGGAAGCCGCGCGGACTCCAGGGTACCGACCGCGACCGGGCGGCCGTCCACCGACAACTCGGAGATCCGAAGCCAGGGCGCAAGCCGCAGGTCGACGGTCGCCGGCCCCGCCAGCGTTACCCTATCGACCACCTCGAGCCGGCCCGCGTCCGGATCGAGGCGGATGTCGATGTCGTGATGCGGAAGACGCGACCGATCGTCGGCGCCGGAGGGATCCGCCGCCGCGATCACCAGGAGGGCGAGGCCGAGCGACAGAAGCCGGCCGATCATCGGTCCGCTTCGCCGCCGCCGGGAAAGCGGGCAATCATCTCCAGTGGTTTACCGTGTCGCCGGATGGCGACCGGCAGCCACGTTCCCGGCGCCTGCCGATCGACGATCTCGATCAGGTCGCCGGCCTTCTTGACCGGGAAACCGGCCGCGGCGACGATAATGTCGCCGGATTTGATGCCCGCGACTTCGGCGACGCTGCCGTGCATCACTTGGCCGACCCGGACACCCGCGTCCGTTGCCTCGATCCGGATGCCGAGCCGCGGCCGCGGCCGTTCCGGTTCGTCCATCTCCTCGACGATGAACACCGCGTCGGCGATGCCGGGGGTCACGATACCGCAATCCTCCGCCCGGTCGACCGGCAGCAGCACCGCGGTATCCGGGATTCCCAGCTCGTCGAGTTGGCGAGGGATGCCCCAGCCGTGCTCCGCGTGGCCGCGGCCGACGATGCCGACCACCAGTGGGCTACCGCCGGAGCGACGGGCGCGAGCGAGCGCTTCCGCCATCGCCCGATCCCAGGTAAGCTGCGCCTCGACGAAACGAAGGAAACCCGGATCCTCGAAGATCTCGGCGAGGTCTTCGGCCGACGGGTCGGTCGGCGAAGGCTGCGTGCCGGCAGCCCCGGCGACGTGTTGGTGTTTCATCGCGTACACCCGGGCGAGGGAGCGGCGGTAGGCCTCGCTTGCCGGCGCCGGATCGGAGACGCCTTCACGATCCTCCGCCGGAACCGCGTCCCAACCCTCCCGGCCGACCCGTGCGACCAAGGCGCGGTCGACGTTGAGCGCGACCATCGGCACCCGGTTCTGGCGTGCGAAGTAGAACAGCGGCAGGTAGAGATCCGCGTCGAAGCCCCAGATCTCCGGCCAGTTCACCTCGCGAAGGAACGCCTCGGTGGTCAGTTCTCCCGCAACCCACTTGTCGAGCACCGGCTGAACCCCGCGCGGAAACATCTCGAAGCCGAGGATCATATCCGGCCGGCGGCCGTACAGGGCGGCGACGGTATGCAGTTGCCAGCGGTGATGGCGTCGGTCGTGGTGGCTTTCGCCCAGCAGCACGACCGGGCGCGCGGCCTGCGCCGCGATCACATCGTCGTACCCGAGGCGGGAGCCCGAAGCGGGATCGACCCAGGCGCCGACCGTCGAACACGGCGCGGGGAGTCCGGCAACCGCGTCCGATCGCGGGTCGGAAGCGCAGGCGGCAAGCCAGAAGCCGACGGCGGCGGCCAAAAAACGTGGCCACACTGGTTTCGGAGAGCTCATGATCCGGCGATCCCTCGTCATCGAAGTGGGCGGTTCGCGACCAATCGACACTTTGCGCCAGGAGAGCCGTGGTTTCAAACTTCTGCGAGGGGTGGATTTTCGAGAGAGTAAAACCAGAGGTTGTCGTACAGTGGCTCTTCCCAACGATTCCACCGCGACCGAAAGGAAGGCTGCCTTGGGAAGGCGTGATGACCGCCGGAGGGCAGGCCTTCGACAAGGGCGACTATGCCGGGGCGATTCGGATCAAGGATGAAAGCGGGCGTCCCGGCAACGGGTAGCTCCGATCCGAAGGTCGTGGTCTGCGGGTTTCTTCGCCGCGATTGCGGGTATCGGCCCGGCTCTCAGAGCCACAGCATGACGATGGCCAGCCAGCCGATGCCGAAACCGGTGAGGATGGCCAGTTCCGGCCATTTTTCCTCCAGGAAGTCGCGCATTCCGTTCTCCCCCTGCAAAAGGCCACAAGCGCGTTGCTCGGCAACGCTCTTGTCCGGAGCCAAAAGCACCCCATCGAGGGAGTATGGTCGGTTGAACGGGGGCGAGACAACCAGCGCCGGGGTGAGGATTGTGGATAAGTTTCAATTGTTCGTGGATGACCGTGAAATAATTGGGGGTAACTTTTTTGTCATCTGTTGTCGGCGCGCATCGCCCGGATATCCTCGAGGGTGGCGTCGACCACGTTGAGCAGATAGCCGGCGGATCCGATCGCCGCGGCCATCTCGCGGATCAGCTGCAACCGGGCCTCGATGTCGGCGAGGTCTCGTGCCGGGGTCGAGATAAACCGGACCTGAAGATCGCTCACCCGGCATTCCAGATTGGCCAGCGCCCCGGCGCCCGGCTCCGCGAGGGCGGCGGTGGCGTGGTCGAGTTCGCGCTTGGTGGCGGCGACGGAGGGGTCGGAATCGCTTTTGGTCATCGTACGTATCCTCTCGGCGAACAGGGCATATCGCCGCAGGTTTCCCACTCTTCGTTCTCTACTCCTCCCGTGGCCCGACGACGGGAAAAAGCTCCCGGCGCCCCTGGCCCCAGGCAAGAAACTGGTAGGGAGACCTGCCGCCCTCGTCGGCGTGGACGACGGTAACCCGCCCGTAAACCGCACCCCCGGCGGACCGCCCCTCGCTATGAACGGTGTAGATGCCGAGCTTGACGAGGATGGTGTGCAGGTGCTCGTCGCCGTTCTCGCCGGCCCGGTGCGCCCGGTCGAGGCCGCCGGCATCGAGCTTACGGCGCTCGATCAGGAGATCGACGACGGCCGTATCGACAGCTTCGGCGCCGGGTGTCTCCCTGATTTTCGTTTCTGTGCTCATAGCGAACCGTCATCGTCGGCGAGCCGGTGAATCCTGTCACGGACACCGGATGAAGCGAACACAAAATTCGGTCGGCGTCGGCGAATCCGCGTCGGCGCAGCGTCGTTCGCGGGACTCTCAGAGGCGGGCGGCGAGGGTGACGCCTTCCAGGATGGCGCGTTTGGCGTCGAGTTCGGCGGCATGTGCGGCGCCGCCGATGACGTGGACGGGGATGCCGGCGGCATCGAGGGCGGATTCGAGATCGCGGACAGACTCCTGACCGGCGCAGAGGACGACGCTGTCGCAGGGGATGGTGCGGAGCTTGCCGTCGACCTCGACGGTCAGGCCGTCGTCGTCGATCCGGCGATAGGTGACGCCGGGAACCATCTCGACCTTCGCCTTCTGGAGGGTGAGGCGGTGCACCCAGCCGGTGGTCTTGCCCGGTCCGGCGCCCATCTTGCCGTGCCGACGCTGGAGAAGAGAGATCTCGTGCGGCGGATGGGCCGGCTCGGGCGGCGCGTTCACGCCCCAATGGCGGCGGAAGGCCGCGGGGTCGGTGTGACTGAGGCTGCCCCGTTCCGCCAGATAGACGGCGACGTCGACGCCGATCCCGCCGGCGCCGACGATGCAGACCTTGCGCCCGGGCTTGCGCGCGCCGGTCAACAGCTCGGCGTAGGTCATCGCCTTCGGGTGGTCGCTGCCCTCGATATCGGGGATGCGGGGGACGACGCCGCTGGCCAGGACGACGCGGTCGAAGTCCTCGAGGTCCGAGGCCTCGGCCCTGCGCTTCAGGCGCAAATCCACCCCGAGCTGGTCCATGCGCCGGGCGTAGTAGCGCAAGGTTTCGTCGAACTCCTCCTTGCCGGGAATATGGCGGGCGATGGCGAACTGGCCACCGATATGGTCGTGAGCCTCGAACATGGTGACGCGATGGCCGCGCTCCGCCAGCACCTCGGCCGTCGCCAGGCCGGCGACGCCGGCGCCGACGACGGCGATGCGTTCGGGCGTGTCGGTGGCGGTCCAGTTCAGCTCGGTCTCGCGACAGGCACGCGGGTTCACCAGGCAGGAGGATATTTTGCCGTCGAAATAATGGTCGAGGCAGGCCTGGTTGCAGGCGATGCAGGTGTTGATGTCGAGCGCGCGGCCTTCCCTGGCCTTGCGCACGAAGGCGGCGTCGGACAGGAACGGACGGGCCATCGAGACCATGTCGGCCTGCCCGTCGGCGATGATGCGTTCAGCCGTTGCCGGCATGTTGATGCGGTTGACCGCGATCACCGGAATCCCGACCTCGCCCATCAGCAGTTCGCTCGCCCAAGCATAACCGCCGCGGGGCACGGCCTGGGTAATGGTCGGAACGCTGGCCTCGTGCCAGCCGATGCCGCTGTTCAGGACGTCGGCGCCGGCGGCTTCCATCCGCTTGGCCAAGGTGATGACCTCCTCCGGCGGGCTGCCGTCCTCGACGATGTCGAGAACCGAGATGCGGTACATCACGATGAAGTCCGGACCGGTCGCGGCGCGCACGGCCTTGACGATCTCCTGCGGCAAGCGGGCGCGGTTCTCGAACGGACCGCCCCAGCGGTCGGTGCGCTTGTTGGTCCGTGGCGCAGTGAACTCGTTGATCAGATAGCCCTCGGAGCCCATCACCTCGACCCCGTCATAGCCGGCCCGCCGGGCCAGTTTCGCGGACGCTGCGAAGGCGGCAATGGTTGCCTGGATATCGTCCTCCGTCATCTCCCGCGGCGCGATCCTGTTGATCGGTGCGCGGATCGGGGAGGGGGCGACAATGTGCTGGTGATAGCCGTAACGCCCGGCATGCAGCAACTGCAGCAGGATCCGCCCCCCGGCATCGTGCACCGCCGCCGGGATCGGCTTGTGCGCCTCCGCCTGCGCTTCGCTGTCGAAGGGCGGCATGTGCGCGTTCAAGCTCCCCGCGAGGTCGGGCGAGAACCCGCCGGTCACCATCAGCGCGCAGTCGGCTTCCGCTCGTTCACGATAGAAAGCGGCCAGCCGCGCGACCCCGTCCTCCAGCTCCTCCAGCCCGGTATGCATCGAGCCCATCAGGATGCGGTTCGGCAACTCGTGCGGGCCGATGCGGATAGGGGTGAAGAGGTGCGGGTAGAAATCGCTCACGCGGCGGTTCCTTGGGGTTTCAGCCGACATCCCCTGGATGACTCCCGAATTTGGCCCCGACGATAGCGGAAACACGCCGGATCGGTAACCCACGATCCAGCTTGGTTGCCAAAGCCGGCGTCAAATCGGGAAAGGACGGTCACAACACCAGCGGGCCGTACAGCCATACCAGCCAAGTGGCGAGGCAGAGGTAGGGGCCGAAGGGAATGCGCTCGCCAGCCAACTCACCAGCGGAACCAGGTCCCGTGGTCCCAGCGGATGGTCGCAATGGGGACAGCGGGACCGGCCGGCGATCACCGGTTCCGCGGCGGGAAGGCGGGTGACGAGCACCCCGAGAAAGCTGCCGACAAACGGTCCCGCGACGACGGGGAGCCACCAGTCGGTCCAAATCAGCTCGGTCATCCGCAAAATACTCCGGCGCGCCGCGGCGTCGGCCAGTCGTCGTTACTGCCACCATTTACCTGTAACCGCTAGGGGAAAGGAAGGAGACAACCGCCTATCGAGGGCCGTTCGTCCGCACGCGAGACGGCTCACCATTCTCTCTGGACTCTGGAGGTGGTGGTTCGAGGGAGCGAAGGGAATTTTTTAGAAGCGGACGGCCCGCCGATCGGCGAACGCTACGAGACGGACTTTTCTCCCCGGCTTGGCACCGGATCATTGATGGCCGCAGATGTCGCGGCCGCCCGCTCCTTTTCGTATTTGCGGGTTCGCTGAACGCGTCCCGCTTGTTGAGATTGGTATAGACACTCCCACGACTATCGTCGTTTCCGTACCCTGGCTTGTACTTCCCTCGACGCCCCATTTGGGGCAACTTTTCGCCTCGTAAACCCGACGTTACATCTCCAGTTTCCTGAGGCGAAGGAGACTGCGAATAATAACAAATTTCAAAATAATCGCAAGCTTTGTGACTCTGGTCATATCTCGGAGAGGCGCTGCTGTGTATTTCGTCTCCGGAAAACGATACTGAAGTCATCATCAGTAAGCTTTGGTATTTCCGCGCCCCGTTCCGATCAACAAAACGTGACGGAGTAACGGGCCCGTTGATGGGTTTGCAAGGTCGGCCGACGGCGGCACAATGGGGCGGGTTGAAGAGGAGCGTGTCGACAACGAAGGAGTCTCCGGTGAGGGGTATCCGCATTGCCGCCGTGGCCGCCCTTTGTCTGGCGGCGGTGCCGGCGGCGGCCGACATCGAAAGCTACGCGATCGTCCAGGACGATGCGTCGCTGCTGGTCCGCGGCAAGACGATCCGCCTGTTCGGGGTGCACCTGCCGTCCGATGCCACTCAGTGCCGCACTTCCATCCGCCCCGTCCGCTGTGCGACCCGCGCCGCCCTTGCCCTCGATTTCAAGATCCAGGGGTTCGTGCGGTGCAGGGAGGTGGGGGAGAACCGCGACGGCAGTATCGCCGCCTTTTGCTCGGTCAACCATTCGCGGTTTGACGACGGCGAGGACCTGGGTGCCTACCTGATCGGCGAGGGACTGGCGCTGGCATTGCCGAACGCACCGTTCGCATATCACGCCGAGGAGAAGATCGCCCGCGCCAACGGCCGTGGCGTCTGGGGCTTCCAAGTGGATTCGATCCGCCGACGGTGATTCCCGCCCGGCATTCCTCGATCGACACAGAACATCCGCCACAACCGCTTCGTCAGTCGATGGTGACTTGCTCTCCGTGGGCGGTCCGGCCGATGTAATCGACCAGCACCGGGACCATCGCCTTTGCCGCTTCGAACGGTTCGGAATTCGGCAGCGTCGCGGTAACCGACCCCTCCCAGACCGGCGGCCGGCCGTCACGCCCGAGGGTGAACGACAGGCTGCGTATCGTTCCGGCGTTACCGCCGCCACCTTGGCCGAACGGGATCGCCACCTGCGGCTCTTCGAACTCCGGTTCCTCCTGTTCAAGATCGCCTCCGGTGCCCTGCCATGGATCCTGCTGGTAGGGAGACTTGGTTGCGCCGGGTTCGCCCGATGGATCCTGCTGGTAGGGAGACCCTGCCGCGCCGGGTTCGCCGCTGCCGACGACGTTGGCTCCGGCCTGGTCGTCGATGTCGGCGGTCGCGTTCGACATTTCGACTTCGAACGACAGGATCAGGGGCGCATTTTGATTAACGGTGAATCCGCGGCGGACCAGCGCCCGTTCGATCACCTCTTGCAGATGGGTGTTCAGATCGGTGAAGTTCTCGGCGACGACGGCGATCGGGGTGCCCGCGGGGACGGACGGACCGCCGACCGCGTCGACGACGCCTTGCCCCGCCGCGGCCATTCCGGGCCCGGCGATCAGCACCAGGACCGGAACCAGCGCCAGACAGATCGTCCGTAGAACCGCCGACGCTGTCCGGTGTTCAATGATGAATGTCAAGGCTCCGCCCCTACTGCTCGGCGGTGGCCGCGGTGGTGAAGGTGTCGAGGGCCTGCTGCAGCTTCTTGACGACCTCGTGGTCCTCGTCGATGCCGTAACGCTCGGCCAGCTCTTGCGGGTCGACGTAGGCGAGCCAAACCGTGCCCTCCGCATCCTCCCAGACGAGCACCTTCATCGGCAGATCCAGCCCGATCCGCTGATCGTCCTGCATCAGCGCGGTACCCAGCTTGGGGTTGCCGAAGATCAGCAGCTGGGTGGGCCGCAGCTCCATGCCCACGCCTTTCGCGTTCTTCGCGTGGTCGACCCGGGCCATCACCGTGATGCCCTTCTCCTTGACGATGTTCTCGAGGCGATCGAGGGTGGTCGCCACGTCGTGGTGGCTCTTCTTGGTGATCACGTCGTCGTCGCTCGCCTCCGCGGCCGCGACGCCCGCAAAACACAGGACGAGCGCAACCGAAAGCATTTTCGTCAGCCTTGCCATCGCTTCCTCCCGCTTGATGTCGGTCCGACCCTATCCGATCCGGGCGTACGGCGCCAGAGGCCGCGCGGTCGATGCGATCCATTGCGCTTGCATTGTTTGCTGTTTTTCGCCTGGTCGGCGCGAAGCGGTGCCGGCGAGAGCGACACCGCGAGAGCGACCGCCTTGTCACCGGCGGGACCCGGAGCGACAATGGACGGCATCATGACGTCAAGACGCCTGCTCATCGTCGCCCACGCCCCGTCGCCCAACACGCGAGCGCTTCTCGACGCGGTGATCGCCGGCGCGCGGTCGCCGGAGATCGACGACGTCGAGGTCACCGCGTTGGGTCCGTTGGAGACCGGACCGGAGGATGTGCTGGCTGCCGAGGCGATCGTTCTCGGCACGACCGAAAACCTCGGTTACATGAGCGGGGCGCTGAAGGATTTCTTCGACCGGACCTACTATCCCTGTCTGGAAAAGACTCAGGGCCTTCCCTACGCCCTCTACGTGCGCGCCGGACACGACGGCACCGGCACCCGGCGCGCCGTCGAGACGATCGTTACCGGCTTGCGCTGGCGGGCGATCCAGGAGCCGCTGATCTGTCGCGGCGAGTGGCGCGAGGACTTCGTCGACCAGTGCCGGGAACTCGGTACCCTGATGGCCGCCGGTCTCGAGGCCGGCGTGTTCTAAAGAGCTTTCGACACGCGAGCGCGTCGGCGGTTATCCACCGAGCCAGCCGCTACGCCACGCCGCTGTCGATTTACACTTCGGGCAGATGCGCTCGCCCGCCCATTCGCTCGGAAATCGCTGTCCGCACACCAGACATTGTCTGACCTTGGCGTCCGCTTCCGCGTCCTTTTCCTGCGTCTCGTCGTCAACTTCCATGATGCCGCTTCGCCCCGCGAGCCCACCGGCCCGTCTTCGTTGATGCGCGGCGCACGCGCCGCGCCTCGGTTAACACCCCAAGCGTCCGAGGATTCCGATTAGTCGTGCTTGCCGTCGGAACCGCGCGCCGGTCACTGCGTTCGGCGAACCGCCGTACTGACCATTGCCAATGACCGCATTCGCGGACGTTATCCCTCACGTGACGAGGGACAGACGGTTACGCGCGAATCACACCCTACCCGGACCGAGCACTGAATCCTGTATCCTATATGGGGTACTGCGATCGGGATTCAAGGAATTGTCGGGTGTGCCGGCGATCCGCACAGCGGTGGTTTCATTGGAAACGAGGGCCTATCGCCGCCGATCCGAAGCGTACCACCGCCCGGCGCGCCGCCCGCCGCGACGGGCCGATGTCCGCCCGTACCGCGTGGCTCTTGATCTCCTCGGTCGCGCCGATCAACATGGGTGAAACGCCAGAGGCGAGGCCGGCAGGGAGAGCCACGATGTCCTACACCACCAATACCCTCGAAAACCATTGGATGCCGTTTACCGCCAATCGGGACTTCAAGGCCGATCCCAGGCTGCTGGTCAAGGGCGAGGGGGTTCACTATTGGACCCACACCGGCCAGCGGATCCTCGACGGAGCCTCGGGCCTGTTCTGCTGCGCCGCCGGCCACGGCCGCCGGGAGATCGCCGAGGCGGTCGCCTCGCAGCTCCGCCAGCTCGATTACGGGCCGTCGTTCCAGTGGGGTCATCCGTCCTCGTTCGAGCTGGCCAACAGGCTCGCCCGGATCACCCCCGGCGACCTCGACCACGTGTTCTTCGCCAACTCGGGCTCAGAGGCGATCGATACGGCGCTGAAGATCGCCATGGCCTACCACCGTGCGCGGGGGGAAGGCGAGCGGTTGCGCTTCGTCTCGCGCGAGCGCGCCTACCATGGGGTCAACATCGGCGGTACCTCGCTCAGCGGGCTGATCAAGAACCGGGAGGTGTTCGGCGCGGTGATGCCCGGCGTCGTCCACCTGCGTCATACCTGGAGGCCCGAGAGCCGTTTCGTCCGCGGTCAGCCGGAGGCCGGCGCCGACCTCGCCGACGATCTGCAGCGTTTCGCCGCGCTCTACGGCGGCCACACCATCGCCGCCTGCTTCGTCGAGCCGATGGCCGGCTCCACCGGGGCGCTGGTGCCGCCGAAGGGGTACCTGGAGAGGTTGCGGGAGATCTGCGACGCCCACGGCATCCTGTTGGTGTTCGACGAGGTGATCTGCGGTTTCGGCCGCACCGGCAAGGCTTTCGGCGCCGACAGCTTCGGCGTCGTCCCGGACATGATGACCATGGCCAAGGCGCTGACCAACGGCGCCCAGCCGATGGGCGCCGTCGCGGTCAAGGACGGGATTTACGAGACCATCGTCGACAACGCTCCCGAGGGCGCCGTCGAGTTGTTTCACGGCTACACTTATTCGGCCCATCCGGCGGCCTGCGCCGCCGGTCTGGCGACGCTGGACATTTACGAGCGGGAAAAGCTGTTCGATCGCGCCGCCGCGATGTCCGAGCGGTTTCTCGATGGGATGTTCGCCCTCGCCGACCTGCCGGCGGTGACCGACGTCCGCGGCTACGGGATGCTCGCCGCCTTCGATATCGAGCCCGAAGGGGCGCCCGGCGCCCGCGGCCACCACTGCCTGAAGCGGCTGTTCGAGGCGGGCCTGCTGATCAAGTGGACGGGTGATACCGGCTGCGTGGCGCCGCCGCTGGTCGCCGACGACTTGCACATCGACGAGATCGCCGGCATCCTTCGTGAGGTGGTGGGGGCGCTGTGAGCGCCCCCGTGGCGAGGAAGGTCAGGACGGTGCCCGGCTAGACGCCTGCAGAACCCCCTGCGGGTGGCGGTAGTAGATGTGGCGGCCGATCTTGGTCACCCGGGACAATTCCTTCGACCAGGAGGGCCTGACGTAGTCGGCGTGGTACCACAACGCACCGTGGGTGGGGTCGGGGGGATCGAAGAACAGTACCGTATACGCAACGGATTGCGCGGCGGACCAGGCGTCGTCGTTCTTGGGGGTGTCGTCCTTGCCGTCGCACCACCAGGAGAACTGACAGCGGTTGAGATTCTCTTCGCCGCCTTGCTGTACGACCCCGCAGATGCTGTCGGGATACGAGTGATCGGCGACCCGGTTGAGCGTCACCGCGGCAACCGCAAACTGACCCAGCGACGGCTCGGAGCGGGCCTCCCAGTAAATGTTCAGGGCGAGGCATTCGAATTCCTGATCGAGATTTTTCCCGAGGCGGCTCAGCCAGCGGACGCCCTGCGGCGGCGAGAGACGGCCCGCTTCGGCGGCGTCCGGGGAGCCGGCCGGCATCGAGGCAAAGTTCGCCGGCATCGCCGGCGCGGCCGAGGCATGCAGGGGCGTGAACGCATCTTCGATTCCGACGCTCACCACCCCCCAGATCGCGGCGCCAAGTCCAGCATAAACCAACAGAAAACCAGTTGCGCGTCGCATAGAGCTCCTCCTTAGCAAAAAAGGGCCAACGCTCGGCCCTTCCCTCGATCCAACCGATTTTTGTTATTGTTAAGGTTGTGTATCTTACAAACTTATCTCGTAAAGATAGCAAATATTCATAAAATGTCAATAGATTTTAACGAATACCCCAAGTGGGTTATTCGATGATGCTTGTGAAGCCTCTGCGTTCGGGTAATGAAAGCTGGTGCCGACGTTCGAAATCCCGGTTGTACCGGCGGTGCCGCCGGGCGACGGCATGAGGGAATCTCGCGACAGTCGGCGCGCGAGTGGTCTGGGTCTGACATATGCTGCGACGCCCCTACTTGTTGTTTGTCGGCGATGCGCGCGACCGGCTGGCCGCCAAAACCGCTGCCGGCGTGCTGCAGTGGCGTCGCGAATGGTGCCTCGGCCAGGTGCGGTTCGACGGGTGCCGCGCCGAGCTCGACGTGCCGGTGGTGGCGGTGGAGGAGGGCGCCGCCGCCGGCGCCGGCACCCTGATCGTCGGCGTCGCCAACGCCGGCGGTTTCATCCCCGAAAGCTGGATCGACACGTTGGTAAGGGCGGTCGAGGCGGGCCTCGACGTCGCCAGCGGTCTGCACGACCGCCTCGACGACGTTCCCCGCTTGCGCGAGACCGCCGAGGCCCGCGGACGCAAGCTGATCGATGTCCGCCATCCCCGGCGCGCCTTCGGTGTCGGTACCGGCGAGCCGCGGCAGGGCAAGCGGCTGCTGACCGTCGGCACCGATTGTTCGGTCGGCAAGATGTACACGTCGTTGGCGATCGAGCGCGAAATGCGCGAACGCGGCATCAACGCCGACTTCCGCGCCACCGGGCAGACCGGCATCTTCATCGCCGGTGACGGCGTATCGGTGGATGCGGTGGTCGCCGACTTCATTTCCGGCGCCACCGAATGGCTGAGCCCGGCCAACGAGCCCGACCACTGGGACGTGATCGAAGGCCAGGGATCGCTGTTCCATCCGTCCTATGCCGGCGTCAGCCTCGGTCTGCTCCACGGTGCGCAGGCCGACGCGCTGGTGATGTGCCACGAGCCGAAACGCCCGCACATGCGCGGGTTGCCCGGGCGGCCGCTGCCGGATTTGGCCGAATGCATCGCCGCCAACGAGACCGCCGGGCGGTTGACCAACCCGGCGGTCCACTGCGTCGGCGTCGCCGTCAACACCAGCGGGCTCGCGCCCTCCGAGGCCGAACGGTATCTGGCCGAACTCGAGAACGGGTTGTCGCTGCCCTGCGTCGATCCGCTGACCACCGGCGTCGCCGCGCTCGTCGATCGGCTGGCGTGATGGTACGGGCGCTCCGGGTTCGCAGCGAGCGATGGCCGCTTCGCCGTGCGTTCACCATTTCGCGCGGCACCAAGACCGTGGCGGAGGTGGTGGTCGCCGAGATCGAAGAAGACGGTGTCGTCGGCCGCGGTGAGTGTGTGCCTTACCCGCGCTACGGCGAAACCGTCGCCGAGGTTGCGGGCCTCGTTCGGTCCCAGGCCGCCGCGATCGCCGGCGGCCTCACCCGTGAACGGCTGCAGTCGGTGCTGCCGGCCGGCGCCGCGCGTAACGCCCTCGATTGCGCGTTGTGGGACCTGGACGCCAAGCGGAGCGCCAAGCGGGCCTGGGAGATCGCCGGCATCGATCAGCCGGTGCCGGCGATCACCGCCGAGACCGTCGCGCTGGACACGCCGCGGGCGATGGCCGAGGCCGCCGCCGCGCTGAAAGACCAACCGCTGCTGAAGATCAAGCTCGGCGCCGAGGCGGTCGTCGACAGGGTTGCCGCCGTCCGTGACGCGGCCCCGGAAGCGCGCCTGATCGTCGATGCCAACGAGGGCTGGGATCTGGGTCTGTTGGAAAGGGTGTGCGCGACGCTTGCCGACCTCGGCGTCGAGATGATCGAACAGCCGCTACCGGCGACGGATGACGCCGGGCTGCTCGGATTTTCGTCACCGGTGAAGCTCTGCGCCGACGAGTCGTGCCATACCTCGACCGATGTCGCCGGCCTTGCCGACCGCTACCGGATGGTCAACGTCAAGCTCGACAAGACCGGCGGACTGACCGAGGCCCTTCGCCTCGTGGCCGCCGCCGCCGATGCCGGATTGGAGGTCATGATCGGATGCATGGTCGGCACGTCCCTGGCGATGGCGCCGGCGACGTTGCTGGGGCGGGGCGCCGCCTACGTCGACCTGGATGGTCCGCTACTGCTTGCCCGCGACCGCGAACCCGCGCTCCGTTTCGACAACGGCACCGTGTTCCCTCCGGAACGGGCGTTGTGGGGCTGAAACCAACGTGCGGCTAATTTCTCCGCATCACGGTGACCCGCATCGGCTGTTCGAAGCTCCAGCCGTCGTCTTTCTGCTCGCCGAGGCTCTCGAACCGGGTGCGGAACTCCTGATCCTGATCGTCGAACCGGGCGCGGGTCTCCGAGTTGATCGAGGTAATGCGGTCGTGAAAGGCCTGGAAATCCTTGAACTTGACCGTGTCCAGGTGGGTGAGTTGCCGTTCGAGAAGAAGTCCGAATTCCGGGGCGTGCCGGAGAACTTCCTGGGCGCGCCGCCGGACCACGGTCTCGTCATGCGCCGGTTTCATCAGCTGGAAGTACGGCCCTTCGGGCAGCGGTTCCGAAACGTAGAGGACGCCGCCATGCTTGAGCACCCGCGACGCTTCCTTCAGCGCCTTGGGCAGCCCCACGGCATCCACGTGGTGAAGGCTGTTGAAGAAGATGACGATGTCCGCCGAGCGGTTCCGCACCGGCAGTTCCTCGGCAAGTCCGGTCATGTAGGACTTGTCGGCGACCGACTTGGTCGAGCGCGCCTTGGCCAATTGCCTCGGGCTGACTTCGATCCCGGTAACGTGGGCGCCCTCGCCCGCGAGCCATCGGGTGAGCCAACCGTCGCCGCATCCGACATCGATCACCACGGCGTTCTCAAGATCGAGGAATTCCTCGATCACGTCAGTGCTGTTTCGCTTTTCCATAACTGATCAGACGATTCCCCTGGCCGGCGTTTGAGTCATTGAACCATGCGGCCATTTAATCTTTCTTACCGGATATAGGCGGCGACGGAAACACCGGAAGATGCCCGCACGCCGGCCTGGATCGGATTTGTTGCGCCAACAAAACCCGGACTCTACCGTTTTCGGTACACATTCACTCGCATCGGCTGGTCGAAGACCCGGCCCTCTTCCGCTTTTTCACCCAGTTGCTCGAAGGCACTCCGCAACTGCTCCACCAGTTCGTCGAACCGAATGCGGATCTCGGGATTGACCAGGGTGATCCGGCGTGAGAACGCGGCGAAATCGGCGATCGGCACCGCATTGACATGAACCAGCTCCTGCTCCGGCAGTAAGCTGTAGAGGTGCGCTTGCTGGAGAGTTTCGTACGCACGCTGCCGGACCACGGTTTCGTCGTGGACCGGCCGCATCAACTCGAAGTACGGACCCTCGGCCAGCGGCTCCGAAACGTACAGCACGCCACCGTGCTTGAGCACCCGGGCGGCTTCCTTGAGGGCCTGGGCGAGGTCATCGACATCCACGTGGTGGAGGCTGTTCAGAAAGATGACGATATCCGCCGAACGACTGTCCGCCGGCAGTTCCTCGGCGTACCCCTGGATATAGCGCTCGTCGCCGACCGGCTCGGCGGCGCGGGCCAGGGCCAGTTGCTTGGGGCTGGCCTCAATGCCGGTCACGTGGGCGCCTTTGCGGGTGAGCAACCGGACGAGGGATCCGTCGCCGCAACCGACGTCGATGATGGTCTTGCCGGGAATCTCGAGAAATTGTTCCAGGACTTCGCGGTTGGTTCGCTTTTCCATGGCTGCTCACATGAACTCGCTGGTCGCCGCGCGCGGGCTTCGGTTAATATCGCGCGATTTCCTCTTATTGCAGGATTTGGTCGGTGACGGAAGCATTTGCAGACATTCGCGATTCCGTCGGCGCGTTGTGTGCCGATTTCCCCGGGGAATACTGGCGTCGGCTCGACGCCGAGCACGCCTATCCCGAAGAATTCGTTCGCGCGCTGACCGAGGCCGGGTTTCTCGCGGCGCTGATTCCGCAGGAATATGGCGGCAGCGGTCTCGGCATCGCCGAGGCGGCGGCGATCATGGAGGAAATTCAGAAAAGCGGCTGCAACGGCGCCGCCTGCCACGCCCAGATGTACACCATGGGCACCGTGTTGCGCCACGGCAGCGAGGCGCAGAAGACCGAGTATCTGCCCCGGATCGCCGCCGGTGAGCTGCGCCTTCAGGCGTTCGGGGTCACCGAGCCGACGAGCGGTACCGACACCAGCCGGATCCGCACCACCGCCGTCCGCGACGGCGACGGTTATGTCGTCAACGGCCAGAAGGTGTGGACGTCGCGGATCGAGCATTCGGACCTGATGCTGCTGCTCGCCCGGACCACGCCGCGCGACCAGGCGGCCCGGCCCCACGAAGGGATGTCGGTGTTCCTCGTCGATATCCGCGAGGCCCGCGACCGGGGGCTGACCATCCGGCCGATCCGGGCGATGATCAATCATCACACCACCGAGGTCTTTTTCGATAATCTCCGCATCCCCGCTTCGAGCCTGATCGGCGAGGAGGGCCGGGGCTTCCGCTACATTCTCGACGGGATGAACGCCGAGCGGATTCTGATCGCCGCCGAATGCATCGGCGACTCCCGTTGGTTCATCAACAAGGCCACCGCCTACGCCGGCGAGCGCATGGTGTTCGGTCGCCCGATCGGTCAGAACCAGGGCATCCAGTTTCCCATCGCCCGCGCCTACGCCGCCACCGAGGCCGCCAACCTGATGGTCGAGAAGGCTTCGGCGCTGTTCGACGCCGGCCAGCCGTGCGGACCACAGGCCAACATGGCGAAGATGCTGGCCGCGGACGCCTCGTGGCAGGCCGCCGACATGTGTTTGCAGACCCACGGCGGTTTCGGTTTCGCCGAGGAGTACGACGTCGAGCGCAAGTTCCGCGAGACGCGGCTGTATCAGGTGGCGCCGATTTCCACCAACCTGATCCTCGCCTATATCGCCGAGCACGTGCTCGGCCTGCCCCGGTCGTATTGATGGACGGAGGCGTCCCACGATGACCGGCGGAGCGCTCGACGGCCTTCTGGTGATCGCTCTCGAGCAAGCGGTGGCGGCGCCCTACGCCACCTCGCGGCTGGCCGACGCCGGCGCCCGGGTGATCAAGATCGAGCGGCCCGAGGGCGACTTCGCCCGCGGCTACGACCACGTGGCCAACGGTCAGAGCGCCTATTTCGCCTGGCTCAACCGCGGCAAGGAATTGGTGATCCTGAATATCAAGGACCCGGTGGACAACGCGCTGCTCGCCCGGATGATCGCCCGCGCCGACGTGTTCGTCGAAAACTTGGTGCCGGGTGCCGCCGAACGGTCGGGGTTGAGCCCGGACGAACTGCGCCGCCGCCACCCGCGGCTGATCACCTGCTCGATCAGCGGCTACGGCGACGAAGGCCCCTACCGGGAGATGAAGGCCTACGACATGCTGGTCCAGGCGGAGAGCGGGCTGTGCTCGGTGACCGGCACCCCCGAGCAGCCGTCCAGGGTCGGTGTCTCGGTGTGCGATATCGCCGCCGGGATGTACGCCCACGCGGCGATTCTCGAGGCGCTGATCGCGCGTGAACGTAGCGGAAAGGGCGCGGCGCTGTCGGTTTCGCTGTTCGCGTCGCTGGCCGACTGGATGACGGTGCCGCTGCTTCACTACGATTACGGCGGCAAGGAGCCGGGGCGGGTCGGACTGCGCCATCCGTCGATCGCGCCCTACGAGGCGTTCGCGACGGGCGACGGCCGGCAGATCCTCATTTCGATCCAGAACGAACGGGAATGGGCGCGGTTCGCCGGGGAGATCCTCGACCATCCCGAATGGGCCGAGGAGGGGCCGTTCGCCAGCAACGTGTCGCGCGCCGCCAACCGCGAGCAACTCGCCGCCGAGATCAACGCCGTTTTCGCCCGTCATCCTGCCGAGGCATTGGCCGAGCGTTTGAAGCGGGCCGGCATCGCCTACGGGTTCGTCAATTCGGTGGCCGGGCTGTCGACGCACCCGGCGCTGCATCGTTGCACGGTCGGTACGCCCACCGGGCCGGTGGAGATGCCGGAGCCGCCCGCGCGCCGCGGTGGTGGCGAAACGGCGCTGCGTCCGGTTCCGGCGTTGGGCGAGCATACCGAGGCGATCCGCAAGGCTTTCGCCTCGTGACTGCCGACGCCGTCGTCGTTCTCGGTGCGGCGCTGACACCGGCCGGCGTGCCCGGACCCGCGTTGAAACGGAGAATGACCCACGGCGTGCACGTCCTCAACGAGCGAGGGGTGGCGCATCTGGTGGTTTCGGGCGGGGTGACCGGACCGCCGCCGGCGGAGGCGGAAGTGATGCGCGCGCTGGCGCTCGATCTCGGCGTGCCCGACGAGCGGATCGTCGTCGAGGATCGCGCCGTCAACACCTTCGAGAACGCCGTCTATACCGGCCGCATCATCCGCGAGCGCGGCTGGCGCCAGGTGGTTCTCGTCACCGATTCCTTTCATATGCCGCGCGCCCTCTATGTGTTCCGAAGGTTGGGCTTGACCGCCGTCGGAGATCCGGTGCGCAGACCGTCGGGCTGGTCGCGCCGGAAATGGTGCAAGGCCTGCTTTCTCGAACTCTTGGCGTTCGTCAACAGCGCCTACCTGTTCCGAATCGGCCGTCACAAACCCGTTGTCGAAGCGGTGTGGCGACGTTAAGGAGTTTCCATGCCCGGGAACAAGCCTCCGCTCGCCGGTATCCGCGTTCTCGATGCCGCAACGTTCATCGCCGCGCCCTATTGCGCCACCATCCTCGGCGAGTTCGGCGCCGAGGTGATCAAGGTCGAGCAGCCGCGGACCGGTGACCCTTTCCGCCGGTTCGGCACGCCCACCGAACGGGAGGATTCGACCCTCGCCTGGCTTTCGGAGGCGCGCAACAAGAAATCGATCACCCTCGATCTGCGCGCACCCGAGGGGGCGGCGCTGTTCACCCGGCTGGCCGCGGTATCGGACGTGATTTGCGAGAACTTCCGTCCCGGAACCCTGGAAAAGTGGGGGCTCGGCTGGGAACGGCTGAAGGCGGTCAATCCGGACCTGATCATGCTCCGGGTCACCGGCTATGGGCAGACGGGGCCGTACCGGGACCGCCCGGGATTCGCCCGCATCGCCCACGCCGTCGGCGGGTTGGCCAACCTGGCGGGGATGCCGGGGGAGACGCCGGTCACACCGGGATCGACGTCGCTGGGCGACTATCTCGCCGGGCTTTACGGCACCGTCGGGGTGCTCGTCGGGCTGCTCAACCGGCGCAGCGGCGGCGGTGGCCAGTCGATCGACATCGGGCTCTATGAAGCCGTGTTCAGGGTCCTCGACGAATTGGCTCCGGCCTACGGACGCGCGGGGATCGTCCGCGAGCGGGAAGGCGCCGGAACCCTCAACGCCTGCCCCCACGGCCACTTCCCGACCCGGGACGGAAAGTGGGTGGCGATCGCCTGCACCACCGACAAGATGTTCGCCCGTCTCGCCCGGACCATGGAACGGCCGGAGCTGGCATCGGAGCGGATGTATGGGCGGCAGGCGCGCCGCCTCGCGGCCCGCGACGAGGTCATCGCCCTGGTCGGCGCGTGGACCGGCGCGTTGGACCGCGACGAGGTCATGCGCCGGTGCCTTGCCGACGAGGTCCCGGCCGGGCCGCTCAACACCATCGAGGACATCTTCGCCGACCCGCACTTCAGGGCGCGCGGCGATCTTCAGACCGTCGACGATCCCGACCTTGGAGCGGTCGTGGTGCCGTCGGTGATTCCGAGGATGTCCGAGACGCCCGGAAGGATCGACGGCCTCGGCCCGCCGCTCGGCAACGCCAACGACGAGGTCTACCGGGGCCTGCTGGGGTTGACCGAACCCGAGATCGCCCGACTTCGCGACGCCGGGGTGATCTGATTTCGACCGGCCCGATGGTCTGGCGCCGACGACCGGGGCGAGGGGGAGCGGGGGTGATTTAGGTGTTTGCTCCAATCTCCCGCCCGATTCGGACGCGTTCAGGCGTTGTTTTCTTTCGCATTGCACCATTTTTCAGCCGCTTCTTGCGCCCCTCGCTCGTGTCGCCGGGTATCACGGGTCCCCGGCCGTTGACGGCGATTTTGCCGCGAACGTTTTTCCGCCGCAGAGTGTGGCAATTTTATCGACGTTTTTTCAGTTGGTTATGGGGTACGAATCAGTGCCGATCGCGAATTTCCCCCATATGGGGTGGACCTCGCGGAAATGCTATTTGAAATTGATCGAAGAAACGACTACATCTCACTTGTGCGGCGCAACACGAGGGCGTTTCCGCTCCCGGGTTGGCCGTGCTTCTTGGACGTTTCCTCCCAAAACTTGGGCCGTGCGTGCGCGGCCCTTTTTTTGTGGTGCGCCCAGCATGGGCGCACTCTTGTGGGTGTAAGTCCCACCGTGAGCTGGTCACGGCGAGCGAAGCGAAGCGCAACTGCACGAGGGCGACCGAGTGTGGGGAGGAAGCGTGGAGCGAAGCTGTGGGCCGATGAACAAGAACCGGATAGAAGGCGCTGCGGACCAGGGCGAGCGGGCCATGAACCGCGAAGCTCTCGTGACCAAGGGGAAGCGGCGTAGATCCGGCGGTCGTGCAGTGAAGGAGTGCGTTCTTACCTGGGGAGATCTCGCCTTATGCCTGAAAGGGCGACGGTGTCGAGCCGGAGCGAGAAGTCAGCAGAGGTCGTAGTAGTCGGCGACTTGGTCGCGGACGAAGGACCGAACGAGGAGGAGTGTTTGCCGTCATGGCGATGCGGAGGGCAGTGCGTCAGATGCCTGCGCCAGCGGGGCGGACCGGGGAAGGGGGCGGTGAAGCCGCGTCTGGCCTGGTCAGCGACGAAGCCCGCCGCCCGCGCCGTGAGCCGGGGAACACAGGGCCAGGGCTGCTTTTGGCGGTTCTGGCGAGAGAGAACCTGCAACGGGCGTGGAAACGGGTACGGGCCAACAAAGGGGCAGCCGGGATCGACGGACTGGACATCGACCAGACCGCCGCCCACCTGCGCACGGCGTGGCCGGAGATCCGCGAACAACTGTTGTCGGGAACGTACCGGCCGCTGCCGGTACGGCGGGTGACGATTCCCAAGCCCGACGGTGGCGAGCGCGAGCTCGGCATCCCGACGGTAACGGATCGTTTGATCCAGCAAGCCCTGCTGCAAGTGCTGCAACCGATCCTTGATCCGACTTTCAGCGAGCACAGCTACGGCTTCCGACCGAACCGAAGCGCGCACGACGCCGTTCTTGCGGCGCAATCGTACGTGCAGTCGGGCCGGCGGATCGTCGTGGATGTGGACCTGGAGGCTTTCTTCGATCGGGTCAACCACGACATCCTCATCGACCGCCTTCGGAAACCGATCGGGGACGCCGGCGTCATCCGGCTGATCCGGGCCTATCTGAACAGCGGGATCATGACGGGCGGCGTGGTCCAGGAGCGGAACAGGGGAACGCCGCAAGGCGGGCCGCTGTCGCCACTGCTGGCCAATGTCCTGCTCGACGAAGTGGACAAGGAACTGGAACGTCGAGGTCATTGTTTCGTGCGCTACGCCGACGATGCGAACGTCTATGTCCGCAGCCGGAAGGCGGGAGAACGGGTGATGACGCTGCTTCGGCGGCTCTACGGCAAGCTGCGCTTGACGGTCAACGAGACCAAGAGCGCCGTCGCCGGCGTGTTCGGTCGCAAATTCCTGGGCTACGCCTTCTGGGTGGCTCCGGGAGGGGCGGTCAAACGCAAAGTGGCTGCCAAGCCGATGGCGACGTTCAAGCAGCGCATCCGGCGACTGACCCGCCGTTCAGGTGGGCGCAGTATGCACGAAGTGGTGGAGCGGCTGCGGTCCTATGTCTTGGGGTGGAAGGCTTACTATCGGCTGGCGCAGACACCAAGGGTCTGGCGAGACCTGGATCAGTGGATGCGCCACCGGCTCCGTGCCATCCAACTCAAGCAATGGAAACGCGGCAAGACCATGTACCGGGAACTGCGGGCGCTGGGAGCAAAGCCCGAGGTGGCGCGACGGGTTGCGGCGAATAGCCGTCGCTGGTGGCGCAACAGCGGAATGCTTCTCAACGCCGTGCTAACCCTCAAATGGTCGGACAAGCTGGGGGTGCCCCGTCTCTCATAACCTCAACTCCTCGAACCGCCCGGTGCGGACCCGCATGCCGGGTGGTGTGGCAGGGGAGCGATCGTTCACGATCGCCCCCTATGCCGATCCCGGCGTGCGGACACGTCCAAGAGACCCCGATTCGAAAACGATAAAATTGTCCTAAAATTTGGATCATATATAACAACAATAAGAAAACAAGTTAAGTATTAATACTTTGATGGCAAATAAGTATTTTGCAAACGGTCATACAAACGTTTATTTCTAACATATCGATTTGTGATTTATTGATCCGCATCTGAAATCGATGTGTTGAATGGGGGTTCCGCCGAGGAGGGCTACCATGCCGACCAAAGACACCAATCAGGACCGCAGCCAGACGCCCCGCGACCTGGCTCCTCGGGTCGATGAAAACGTCGAAGCCCCCGACAAAGGCAAGGTTCCGCCGGCGCCACCGTCGAACGAGCCTAACCAGGTGGCGGAGCGCGCTGCGGCGCCGGCCGATGGCGCGCACGCTCCATCGCAAGGTGGGCGGAATGCCGCGGAGGTCGACGGCGGCAAGAATGTTCAACAGGCAGCGCTTCCGGCCGACGCAAAGCCGGCGGCGGACCAGCCGGCGAATGGCGAATACCCCCCGGCCGGAGCCGAACAACGGATCGAACCGCAACCGGCGAACCAGCCGGCGGTTCCCTCCACCGGCCGCTTGGGCGGACCGCATGTGGAGCAGTTTGAACGGGACTTCGCGTTCACCCCTCCCGGCGAACCGGGGTCAAGCACGTTGGCGGGCAGGGTCGGCGCGGAAGAAGACCCGTCGGATTCCGATTCGCGTGAGGATATCGAATTGGGTTCCGATGGCGGCTACGACCTGGACGACTCGTCCTCCATGCGCAACGCCGCCGCGCTCGAGGCGGGAGAAGAAGGCCCCGTTCCCGGTATATACCTGACCGGATCGGGCGTTGCCGATACCCTCACCGGCGGTGCGGGCGGCGATACCCTCGAAGGTCTCGCCGGCGACGATTTGCTCGTAGGCGGTGGCGGCAGCGACACCATCGACGGCGGCGACGGCAACGATACGCTGGACGGCGGCCCCGGCGACGACATCCTCCTGGGCGGCGCCGGCGATGATCAACTGGACGGCGGCGACGGCAACGACGTGCTCGACGGCGGCGCCGATAACGATGTACTGACCGGTGGTAACGGCGCCGACAGCCTCGAAGGCGGCAGCGGCGACGACGTTCTTGCCGGTGACGCGGGCAACGACACCCTCGACGGCGGCGCCGGAGCCGACAATCTGCAGGGGGGCGCCGGCGACGACCTCGTCAGGTTCGACGCCACCGACGTGATCAGCGGCGGCGCCGGGATCGACACCGCCGAGTTCCAGGATTCGAGCGACATCTCTCTCGACCTCGACGCGACGGGGTTCGAGGTCGCGATCGGCAACAGCGGGAACAACTCGTTCGACGGATCGGGGGTAACCGGCTCGGTGACGCTGGATGGAGCCGGTGGAGCCGATACTCTCGACGGCGGCGGCAGCGCCGACAGCCTCGATGGCGGTGCCGGCGACGATGTTCTCACCGGCGGTGCCGGCGCCGATGTGCTCGACGGCGGCGACGACAACGACGTGCTCACCGCCGATGCCGGCGACGATACCCTCAGCGGCGGAGCCGGCGCCGATGTGCTCGACGGCGGCGGCGACAACGATTCCCTCCAAGGCGGCAAGGGGGACGACGCGCTCACCGGCGGCGCCGGCGACGATACCCTCGACGGCGGCGACGACAACGACGTGCTCACCGGCGGCATCGGAGACGATGTATTCGTAATGGGCGGCGGCGCCGACACGATCTCCGATTTTAACGTCGGTCAGAACAAAATCGACGTCAGCAACATGGGCGTGACCGACTGGCCGACCCTGCAAACGATGATGGGCAACAACGGCAGCGATGCCGAGATCACCGTCGGCCCCGACGTTCTCACCCTTACCGGCATCGATTACAACAATTTGCTCGAAACCGACTTCATCGGTATCGGCAGCGGCCAGGTGCTGACCGGGGACGGCGCGGACAACTCGCTCGTCGGCGGCAACGGCCATGACACCATCACCGGAAACGGCGGCAACGACACCCTGGAAGGCGGTCCCGGCGACGACGTGATCGACGGCGGCGACGGCAATGACATTCTCGACGGCGGCGCCGGCGCCGACCAACTGAACGGAGGCGCCGACGACGACCTCGTCAGGTTCGACGCCGTCGACACCGTGACCGGCGGCAGCGGGACCGATACCGCCGTGGTCGACGACACGGGCGGCGTGTCCCTCGACCTCGCCGCGACGGGGTTCGAAGCCGCTATCGGCGACAGCGGGGACGACTGGTTCGATGGCTCCGGAGTGTCCGGCGCGGTGACCCTGCAGGGCGGCGGCGGCAACGATACGCTCACCGGCGGCAGCGGCGCCGGCACTCTCGACGGCGGCGCCGGCAACGACGTTCTCACCGGCGGTGGTGCCGCCGACACCCTCGACGGCGGCGCCGGCGACGATGTTCTCGCCGGCGGCGGCGGTGCCGACAGTCTCGTCGGCGGTGCCGGCAACGACGATCTCGCCGGGGGTGACGGTGCCGATATCCTGGACGGCGGCGGTGATAACGACACCCTCGACGGCGGCGCCGGCGACGATGTTCTCACCGGCGGCGCTGGTGCCGATAGCCTCGCCGGTGGCGCCGGTGACGATGTTCTCACCGGCGGCGCTGGTGCCGATAACCTCGACGGCGGTGCCGGCGACGATGTCTTCGTCACGGAACAGGGCATGGGCAACGACACGATCGAAGGGTTCACCCAGGGTCAGGACAAGGTGGACGTCAACGCCTTCCTCGGAACGTTATCCCGACTGGGACACCTTCAAGCTGCAGATTTCCGACGCGGGTGGAGGCAACACCCAGATCGACCTCGACGGCAACATTCTGACCCTGGTCGGCGTCGATTACAGCCTTCTGACCGCCGACGATTTCATCGGCGTCGCCACCGGTGAAATCTGGTCGGGGTCATCGGGTGCCGACACGTATCTCGGAACCGCCTCTGGCGACAGCGTGGACGGATTGGGCGGCAACGACACCCTCGACGGTGCCGGCGGCGGCGATACGATCCTGGGTGGCTCCGGTGACGACAGCCTGGTCGGCGGCGCCGGCAACGATCTGCTCGACGGCGGTGCCAACGACGACGTCATCGACGGGGGGACCGGCGACGATACGATTTTCGGCGGTGACGGCGGCGACAGCCTCGGCGGCGGCGAAGGTAACGACACACTCGACGGCGGCGCCGGCGACGACGTCCTTGACGGCGGTAACGGCAACGATTTGTTTTATATCGAGCCGGGCATGGGCAACGATACCATCTCCGACTTCGCCCCGGGCGACGACCAGATCGATCTCTCCGACTTCAGCGCCACGTTTTCCACCTGGGTGGAGCTGGAACCGCGGATCAGCGATAACGGCATTGATACCACAATCGATCTGGGTAGCGGCCAGTCTCTCACGCTCCTCAACACTCTCAAGGCCGCCTTGTCGTCCTTCGACTTCCTCGGCATCAGCGGCGATCCGACACCCGGCGACGATTTTTGGCGCGGGAGCAACGGCGCCGATACCGTCGACGGTCTCGCCGGCAACGACACACTCGAGGGCCTCGACGGTGCGGACACGCTGTGGGGCGGCGCCGACAACGACATTATCGACGGCGGCGCCGGCAACGATAGCCTGTTCGGCGGCGACGGCGCCGACACGCTGATCGGCGGCGACGACAGGGACACCTTGTATGGCGGCAACAATGACGATCGCCTCGAGGCCGGCGACGGCATCGGCGTTACCAATACTCTGTACGGCGAAGCCGGCGACGACACGCTGATCGGCGGCGACGGTCGCGACCTCCTCTATGGCGGCGACGACGCCGACACACTGATCGGCGGCGACGGTGACGACACCCTTTACGGCGACGCCGGCGCGGACGCCTTTTCCGGAGGCGCGGGCAACGACACCTTGTATATCGATGCCGAGGACAACCTCGCCGACATCGACGGCGGCGGCCAAGGCCTCGGCGGCGACAAGGCAATCGTTCAGGGCCCGGGCGGCGTCACCCTCAACCTGACTGCGGCCGATATCGAGAAGGCCATCGGCGGCGCCGGCGACGACTTCTTCGTTGCCACCGGGATGAGCACCGGAGTCTCCCTCGACGGCGGCGGCGGCGCCGACACGCTGATCGGCGGCGCGGGCGACGACACTTTCACGATCGACGAATTCGACATCCAAACCGGGGTCATCAATGGCGGGGGCGGGTTCGATCAGGCCACCGTCGTGAGCAACGTCGGCGTCGACCTGGACGTCGGCTTGGCCGATCTCGACAAGGTGAATGGCTCGGCGTATGGCGATATCCTCAACGCCTCCAGCTCGACGGAGGCGGTGACGCTGGATGGCAACGGCGGCGACGACCAACTCATCGGCGGCGACGGCGACGACACCCTGGAAGGGGGTGCGGGTGCCGACAACCTAGACGGCGGCCTCGGCAACGACCTGCTCAGAATCGATGCCGCCGACCTCATCGGCGGATCGGTGGAGGGCGGCATCGGAATCGATACCGCCGAAGTGCAGGGCATTGACGGCGTCAACCTGGACATGGGTCTGCACGGCATCGAGGTCGCGATCGGCTACACCGGCGACGACACGCTGACCGGCGGTATTGCCGCTGAAACCCTCGACGGCGGCGGCGGCACCGGCATCGACAATCTCGACGGCGGCGGCGGCGACGACCTGATCAAGTTCGACGACAACGACATCGTGGCAGGCGGTGCCGGGATCGATACCGCCGAGGTCCGGACCAACGTTGACGTCGACCTCAACCTCTTCATGACCGGTTTCGAAGCCGCGATCGGCAACAGCGGGAACGACTCGTTCGATGCCTCCGGATATACGGACCCGGCGGACAGCGTTGTCCTCCAAGGTGGGCGGGGCCAGGATACGTTGATCGGCGGCGCGGGCGCCAACTCGATCTACGGCAGAGCGATCGGACTCGGTCTTGCCACCGACGAAAACAACCTGATCTATGGGAACGACGGCGACGATTGGATCGAGTCGTCCCGCGGAGACGACACCCTGTACGGCGGAGAAGGCGCCGACACCCTCAAGGGAGGCGGCGGTGACGATTTCCTGGACGGCGGGAACGGCAACGACGTTCTCTACTTCGATGCCGACGACACGAACGTCCTCGGTGGCGGCGGTACCGATACCGTCATCGTCGAAGGCTGGTTGACCGGCTACCCGGGCGTCGTCCTCGACCTGTGGGCGACGAGCATTGAGATCGCCACCGGCGCCGGCGGCGACAACTCATTCAACGGTGCGGGCTATGATGCGTTGACCGATTTGATCATGGATGGTGGAAGCGGTGCCGACACGTTGATCGGCGGCGACGGCGACGACGTCCTGACCGGCGGCGGCGGCGTCGACGTGCTGATCGGTGGCAGCGGCGCGGACACCCTTTACGTGGACAAAAACGACATCGCCAACAACGGCGTCGACGCCGGTGCCGGTGCCGATGTCGACAAGGTCGTCTTCGTGGCGCAATCAGGATTTGATGGCGCCAACATCAACGCGGCCACTATCGATGCCGAGTGGGTCGTTGGCGGCATCGGCGGGGACTCCATCGATGCCTCGTCAAAGGCGGCGCCGGTCACCCTCCAGGGTGGTGACGGCAACGACTCGCTCACCGGCGGTTTGTCGGACGATGTGCTCGACGGCGGACAAGACAACGACAAGCTGTACGGCGGAGCGGGCGCCGACAGCCTGTACGGCGGACAAGGCGCCGACCAACTTACCGGCGGCGCCGACGACGACGTGTTCGTGATGACGGTCGGCATGGAGGACGACACCATCATGGATTTCACCCCAGGCCAGGACGTTATCGACGTTGCTGAATTCCAACCCAACTGGGGTGACTTTCGGCCCGTTCGTCGACACTGGCGGCGGAACCCAGATCGATATGATCTCGTTCGGCGGTGATCCCGGCGATGTGATCACCATCGAAGGGGTTGCCCCCAGCGCCCTGCATCAGACCGACTTCGTCGGTACCATCTAAACAGAGAAGCAAAGGACATGACCGCTCAGGACCCCTCCGAACACCCCGGCTCCAACGCGGACGCGCCGTCGCTTCTCGACGGCGCGATCCGCGCTTGCCGGCGGGCGCTTCTCACCATCGGCGCGTTCAGCTTCGTCATCAATATCCTGATGCTGACGGTGCCAATGTACATGATGCAGGTTTTCAACCGGGTGATGACCAGCCGTAGCGAGGATACCCTCCTGGTCCTCACCATGGCGGCGCTGATGGCGTTCGCTGTGATGGCGGTGCTCGACATGGTCCGTTCGCGGATGCTGGTCCGGATCGGCGTCTGGCTGGAGGCACGGCTCGGCGGGGCGGTGTTCATCGCGGCGCTGCGGCCGACGTCCCGTTACGGCGGCAATTCGACCCAGGCCGTTCGCGATCTAGCCCATGTGCGGGGCTACCTCACCGGTTCGGGGGTGCTCCCATTGCTCGATGCCCCGTGGGTGCCGGTGTTCGTGGCTCTGGTATTTGTCATCCATCCGGCATTGGGGTGTTTGCCCTGCTCGGCGCCGTCACGCTGTTCACCGTCGCCTATGTCAACGAACTGGCCACCCGCAGGCCGCTGGCCGAGGCCAACCAAGCCCATGCCGAGACGATGGCGGCGGTCGAGACGATGAGCCGTCAGGGCGACAGCGTCGAGGCCCTGGGTATGGGGCCGGCGCTGACCAAATGGTGGGCTGTGCGCAGCGGTCGGACGACCGCCGGGCAGACGCTGGCCAGTGATCGCGCCGGTTCGCTGAGCGCCGTCGGCCGGTTCCTGCGGATGGCGTTGCAGATCGGGATCCTCGGCCTTGCCGCCATGTTCGTGGTTCGCCAGGAACTCTCGGCCGGGGCGATGATGGCCGCGTCGATCATGCTCGCCCGGGCGCTTGCGCCGGTGGAGCAGGCGATCGGCAGCTGGCGGCAACTGATCAACGCCCGCACCGCGTTCCAGCGGCTGAAGGAGGTCTTGAACCGGGCCGAGGCCGAACCGGCGCGGATGCGTTTGCCGCGGCCGAAGGGCGTGCTGACTGTCGAAGCCGCGTCCTACGCCCCGCAAGGGGCCAAAGAGCCGCTGTTTCACGCCCTCTCGGTCACCGTCGGGCCGGGGGAAATGCTCGGGATCTTCGGTCCTTCGGGGGCCGGGAAGACCACACTGGCGCGGATGCTGGTCGGGTTGGCGGCGCCCGGGCGGGGGAGGATCCGCCTCGACGGGATGGACGTCGACGCCTGGCCCTCGGATGATCTCGGGCGTCACGTCGGCTATGTGCCGCAGTCGGCCGAGCTGCTGCCGGGGACGGTGCGCGAAAACATCGTCCGCTTCACCGAAGCGTCGCCGCGGCGCGCCGTCGAAGCGGCCAAGCGGGCCGGCATCCACGAGCTGGTGCTGCGTCTGCCGGCCGGATACGACACGGTCGTCGGCGGATCCAACCACCTGCTCTCGGCGGGATTTCGCCAGCGGGTGGCGCTGGCCCGGGCACTGTTCCGCGACCCGCAGCTGCTGGTTCTCGACGAACCCTACTCCAATCTCGACGCGCAGGGCACGGAGGCGCTGATGCTGGCGTTGCGCCAGGCCAAGGCGCGTGGCGCGACGATCGTCATCGTCGCCCATCGCGCCAGCATTCTCGGTCAGGCCGACAAGGTCCTGCACATCGAGGGCGGCGCCTGTCGGGTGATCGACAAGGCGGCCTTGGCGCGGCTGACGGTAGTCCCCCGACCGCCGGCGGCCCGGCACGGCCCACGGAACAACCGGCTGAGCGGGCGGCCGCCGAACCGACGCCGCAACCATCGCTTCCGGCGAAGCGCGCCGGAAAGCGGGCTTCTCGACGACTCGCGGAGAAAACGGCATGAGCAACGCATTTCGGTCCCGCGTCCAAGGCGCTTCGGCGGATCCGAAGACCGGTGAACCCGCCGCCGAACCCGTCGCTGAACCCGCCGCTGAACCCGTCGCTGAACCCGTCGCTGAACCCGCCGCTCCCGCCAAATCCGACCCGGTGATCGAGGACCGCCAATCGCCGGCGGCACCGGAAGTACAAGCGACGCAAAAGGCTTTTGGCGTTGCCCTGCAAAAAGTCGTCGAATTCTTGCGGCGGCCCCGGGTGAGTCGAGCCACCAAGCGTTCGGATCGGGTAACGGGCAAAAGGAT
>CAVYYK010000030.1:0-20701 GCA_963772635.1 uncultured Alphaproteobacteria bacterium | reverse complement strand
GTCGCCGCCGTCCAGTTGATCATCGCCGGCGCCGCCCAGGAGAACGTCGTCGCCGGGGCCGCCGTCCGCGTATCGTTGCCGTCGCCGCCGTCGAGGGTGTCGCTGCCGCCGCCACCTACGAGTAAATCGTCGCCGGCGAGACCTTCGAGGGTATCGCCGCCCGCACCGCCGGTGAGAGTATCGGCACCGCCCGATCCGGTCAGGTACTGACCGGGAACGGGAACGGTCCCCTCTCCTCCGTCGGCCAAAACGGCGGCGGCGTTGCGCATGGAGGACGAGTCGTTCGGGTCGTAGCCGCCATCGGAATGCGATTCGATATTCTCATGCGAACCGAAATCGGACGGCTCTTCTTCCGCGCCGACCTTGCCCGCCAACGTACTCGACCCCGGTTCGCCGGGAGGGGTGAACGCGAAGTCCCGTTCAAACTGCTCCACATGCGGTCCGCCTAAGCGGCCGGTGGAAGGAACCGCCGGCTGGTTCGCCGGTTGCGGTTCGATCCGTTGTTCGGCTCCGCCCGGGGGGTCTTCGCCATTCGCCGGCTGGTCCGCCGCCGGCTTTGCGTCGGCCGGAAGCGCTGCCTGTTGAACATTCTTGCCGCCGTCGAGCTCCGCGGCATTCCGCCCACCTTGCGATGGAGCGTGCGCGCCATCGGCCGGCGCCGCGGCGCGCTCCGCCACCTGGTTAGGCTCGTTCGACGGTGGCGCCGGCGGAACCTTGCCTTTGTCGGGGGCTTCGACGTTTTCATCGACCCGAGGAGCCAGGTCGCGGGGCGTCTGGCTGCGGTCCTGATTGGTGTCTTTGGTCGGCATGGTAGCCCTCCTCGGCGGAACCCCCATTCAACACATCGATTTCAGATGCGGATCAATAAATCACAAATCGATATGTTAGAAATAAACGTTTGTATGACCGTTTGCAAAATACTTATTTGCCATCAAAGTATTAATACTTAACTTGTTTTCTTATTGTTGTTATATATGATCCAAATTTTAGGACAATTTTATCGTTTTCGAATCGGGGTCTCTTGGACGTGTCCGCACGCCGGGATCGGCATAGGGGGCGATCGTGAACGATCGCTCCCCTGCCACACCACCCGGCATGCGGGTCCGCACCGGGCGGTTCGAGGAGTTGAGGTTATGAGAGACGGGGCACCCCCAGCTTGTCCGACCATTTGAGGGTTAGCACGGCGTTGAGAAGCATTCCGCTGTTGCGCCACCAGCGACGGCTATTCGCCGCAACCCGTCGCGCCACCTCGGGCTTTGCTCCCAGCGCCCGCAGTTCCCGGTACATGGTCTTGCCGCGTTTCCATTGCTTGAGTTGGATGGCACGGAGCCGGTGGCGCATCCACTGATCCAGGTCTCGCCAGACCCTTGGTGTCTGCGCCAGCCGATAGTAAGCCTTCCACCCCAAGACATAGGACCGCAGCCGCTCCACCACTTCGTGCATACTGCGCCCACCTGAACGGCGGGTCAGTCGCCGGATGCGCTGCTTGAACGTCGCCATCGGCTTGGCAGCCACTTTGCGTTTGACCGCCCCTCCCGGAGCCACCCAGAAGGCGTAGCCCAGGAATTTGCGACCGAACACGCCGGCGACGGCGCTCTTGGTCTCGTTGACCGTCAAGCGCAGCTTGCCGTAGAGCCGCCGAAGCAGCGTCATCACCCGTTCTCCCGCCTTCCGGCTGCGGACATAGACGTTCGCATCGTCGGCGTAGCGCACGAAACAATGACCTCGACGTTCCAGTTCCTTGTCCACTTCGTCGAGCAGGATATTGGCCAGCAGTGGCGACAGCACGCCCTGAACGCAAAAGGTAACATTGGCTGGTGGAGGTGCCGCCGGTAGGGGTCGGCGGAGAATGATCGTCGGTCGACGGCGTGGTCGGGATCGGGATCGAGTGGCGAATGATGATGGTGTCATCGCCGACCAGAACCTCCTTGACCAGGAGCCGCACGATGCGCTGGCGCTCATGAACGTCGAGGGTCTCCGCCGATGAGCGCAGCCGGGTGAGGAACCCGGCCAGGGTTTCGGCCAGGCGTAGATAGGTGGCGCGGTCGCTGGTCTGGTCGATGATCGACTGCAGCTCGGCGTGGGTGGCCCGCTCCCGCTGCCGCAACGCCGGTATCCGCCGGCGCAGCTCGTCGAGCGAGATCAGCTCTTCCTGGTAGGCGGTCAGCAACCGGTCCATGCTCTTGCGGAGCCGCGCCAGATCGCGTTCGAGGGCTTTCTCGCGCCGCTGCGTCGGATCGGAGGTGCGCGCCGCCGCCAACCGTCGATCGAGTTCTTCCTGGATCAGGCTGGGGGTCTCGAGCAGCCTGATGATCTCGGCCCAGACGACCTGGTCGAGCAGATCCTGCCGCACCGGGCGGTTGCCGCAAACCGGCCCGCCCCGGTGGCGCCAGGCATCGGAGCCCAGGCATCGATAGTAGTGGATGGTGCGGGCACTCGACCGGGTCGAGGTGCGCGACAGCGCATAGCCGCACTTGCGGCACGACACCAGACCTTGCACCACACTCGGCGTGATCGTTCGTCGCGGCGCGTGGACCTTGTTGCGTTCGAGACGCTCTTGGGCCAGCGCAAAGGTCTCGTCGCTGACGATCGCCGGCACCGGGATCTCGATCCATTCCTCTCGCGGCCGCTCATGGCTGGCGCTGTTGCGCGTCGCGAGGCCGCCCCGCAGTCGCAACGGCCGGGTGATCCGCTGGCGCGGGGCGATCCGCGTCTTGCCGAAGCAGGCGGTCCCCTTGTAGGCCGGATTGCGCAGCATCGCCCACACGCTCGAGCGTTCCCAGCGCCCGCAGCCCTTGCGCGTCGGCACGCCCTGCTCATTGAGCCAGCGCGTGATCGCGCCGATGCTCATGTGGGACACGGTGTAGCGGTCGTAGACCCGGCGAACCACGTCGGCCTCGGCCTCGATGATCTCGTAATACGCCGCCGCCTCGTCGGTCTTGCGGACGTAACGATAGCCGTAGGGCGCGCCGGAAAGCACGCTGACCTGGCCCTGGCGGGCTCGGTAACGCTTGCCGCGGCGCGATCGCTCGAGGATCTGCGCCCGCTCGTATTCCGCGATCATGCCCTGGAACTGTAGCAGCAACTGATCCTCCGGCGTCGCCATCGCCGGCGCCTTGACGAACACGGTCTCGACGCCGTGACGGGCCAGTTCCTCGACCAGCAGAACCTGATAGGCATACTTGCGGCTGAGCCGATCGGGGGCGTACACCAACACCGCGTCCAGTTGGCCCTCGGCCGCCAGATCGCGTATCCGCTCGAGACCGGGGCGCACCAGGCTGGCACCGCTATAGCCGTCGTCTTCGAAGATCAACGCCTCCGACACGCCGTAACCCTGGCTCTCGGCAAACGCGATCAGTGCCGCCGTCTGGCTGGCAATCGTGTTGTCCTCCCGTTGTTTGTCCGAGGAGACCCGGGCGTAGATGGCGGCGATCTTCATCGCTCTCTCCTGTCACCGGCGCCCGCTCGCCGACCAGCCGCACGCGATCCGGCACCAGGATCTCGTAGACCTGCTGCAGCTTGGCGACAAGCAGACGGTCGAACGCATAGTCGAGGCGGACATCTCGGCATTGCCGCGGCCGCCGCTCAGCCATGCTCGCGCGCGGCGGCGAGATACGTCTTCACGGCGCGGGCGACGATCTCGCCCAGCGTCAGGCCGCTGGTGGCCGCATAGGCGCGCAACTCGCGCACCACACCGACCGGAACCTTGAGCGTGATCGGCACCGAGCCTTCGCTCACCGCCACCGGATGCCCGATCGCCTGGGCCTCCTGCAGGTAGCGATACGCCTGGCGCCGTGAGAGGCCAAAATCCCGCGACAACACCGCCGCCGCCTCCGCAATACTGTGCCCCCCAGCGAGCAATCCATGGGCGGCATTGAGCCGCTCGGCCTTCTCCGCATGGGTCGATCGTGCCATGTGCCATATTTATATTACTCTTTATGACGCAAATCAACAACCAAACCGCCCCGCCACCCGTCGATCCGGCGCTCAAAGCAGAAGTTACCTTTTGCGTTCAGGGCGTCAGCGGCCCGCCTTGCGGCGTTCCCCTGTTCCGCTCCTGGACCACGCCGCCCGTCATGATCCCGCTGTTCAGATAGGCCCGGATCAGCCGGATGACGCCGGCGTCCCCGATCGGTTTCCGAAGGCGGTCGATGAGGATGTCGTGGTTGACCCGATCGAAGGAAACGGCCACAGACTACCCGTCACCGTGATCTTCCGGTATCGGTGACCATTACTCGCGAGCGGCACGCATTCGAAGGGCGAAGCCTGGCGGTCATCGGCAGCATCAAGCGCAGCGGCGTTTTCCGGCTGCTCGTGGTACTGCCCGACGGCAGCCGCTCGCTTGTTCCGGCGGACTGGACAGATCTCGACGCCGCCCGGCAATGCAGGCTGACGCTTTCGGCTGCTAAAGATGCAGACCTGCACTGTCTCGCCAAACTCGACGATTTGCTCCAGCTGCGCAAGATCGTTGACGCTCTCCAATGCCGGTGCCTCGAGCCGGTGACGCCAATGGAGGGCTGCCATGCACTTGAACCTCGCGTTTCTCGATCCGAACGATCAACCGCCAAACCCGTCGGCGACGCCGTGGGATCAGATGGACGAGCAGACACGCGACGCGGCACTCGATATCCTCGCGCGTGTCATCGCCCGAATGCTGGCGGCCGAGCCGGTGCAGGAGGCGAGCGATGAATGAGCCTAGCAAGATCACCACCAGCCATCTCAGCCGCCAAGCCGTCGTCTATCTACGTCAATCGAGCGCCGCCCAGGTCGAGCACAATCGCGAGTCGACCCAGCGGCAATATGCGCTCGCCGCCAAGGCCCGTGATCTCGGCTGGCCAGAGAACCGCATCATCGTCATCGACGAAGATCTCGGGCTCTCCGGCTCCGGTTCTGTGACGCGAAAGGGGTTCGCCCGTCTCACCGCCGAAGTCGCGCTCGCCCATGTCGGACTTGTTCTCGGGCTTGAAGTCTCACGTTTGGCGCGCAACAACGCCGACTGGCATCGCCTGATCGATCTCGCCGGTCTCACCGACACGCTCATCGGTGATGCGGATGGCATCTATCATCCGACACTTTTCAACGACCGGCTCCTGCTGGGTCTCAAAGGCACCATGAGCGAGGCCGAGCTGCATGTCCTGCGCGCCCGTCTCAACGGTGGCATCCGCAACAAGGCGGCACGTGGCGAGTTGCGCCGTGGCCTGCCGGTCGGTTTTGTCTGGGGTGACCAAGAAGGCGAGGTGCGCTTCCATTCTGATGAGCAGCTGTTGACGGCCATCCGCAACGTCTTTGCGCGCTTTAGCGAGATGGGCTCGGTGCGCCGCGTCTGGCTGTGGTTCCGTTCCGAAGGGCTCAGCTTCCCCTTGCAGATGTACCAGGGCGCCGAGATCCGCTGGCGGACCCATGGGCGTTCAGCCAGCGCCGCGCCGCGCGGATCTCGCAGTCCTGCTTGTCGTGGCCATCCTGGGGGACGACGAATTCCGGCTCCAGCGGCACCACCCGGCTGTGCCCGGGCGCCACCAGCGTCGCCGCCACCAGCGAATGGAAATACTCCGTCCGGGCGCCGCCGCGGACGCGTGTCGAGCACTGCGGGCAATGCAGCTTAGCCGAACGGAAGTATTCGGTGCCGTCCAGCGCGATCAGCACATGGTCCCCCAGCCGGCGGAACGTTTGCAGGCCACCGCTGCGCTCCAGTTCCCCCAGAACATCCGCAAACACCGGATGGAACCGCTCCGGCTCCACCGGGTCCAGCATCGCGCGGAGATGATTGTCGCTCGGGATCGCCGTCATCGCAAACAGCGTCTCGCAGTTCGAGCGACCGTGACCCTGCGCCAGCTGGCGCTGATGCGCCAGAAACGAAGGGCTCTGCATGAAAAACACCGAGAACGCCGCAACCCCGATGTCCGCCATCCCATAGCGACCATTCGCCCCCGTCCGCTTGTCCGGCAGCGAACCGCAACACCGCCGCAGCGATCCAAGAAGGGTATCCAGCGTCTCCACCCCAATCTTGAATCACAAATCCGATCCCGGGGGAACCGCCAAATTCCATCCCGTCCCCCAACCCCCAACGCCAAAATGAGAACTGCTGCGGGCTGGCCCCTTCCCTCGACACGTCTCGTTTCCTTCGACGGCGTCATCAGTACTATGAACCAGTCCGACTCCCGACCTCAGCTCGGATGGCCGCTCCGGCAGTGCCTTGCTTCCATCCCCCGCCGGAGACCAATTCGGCGGACCCGGTCGGTCCTCTCATGTTCCGACGATTGCCTTCCATGCGTGATCCGGCCTTCGACCCCGGCGGAGCGATACCGTCTCGCCTGACGACGGCTACGTGCTGCCTTCGCTGGTAGGGAAGCAACTCGGCCTCCGCGATCTTCCACCTTTCGAGGCTCAATCCCGCACCCTGCATGGCCCCTGTCTACACTTCAGACCCCGCGTTACCGCGACGCCCGCAAGACTCGGTCCCAGCCTGCCCGCTACGGCTTTGGCCGGATGGGACTCTCACCCACAAGCAATCATCAGCTCGGCGAGCTTTTCGAATCTGGGCCGAAGGGAATCGGGGACCTGGCGCCATTGCGCGACGGCGGCCTCGTAGTTTTCCTGGACGGAGGTGTTGCGGATCACGGCGGCGGCCATGTCGCGCTGGCCCTTGGCGACGTGGGCGAGCGCGTCTCTCATGAAGTGAACGCCGCAGTGTTGCCAGGTGGCGTTCAGGACCTTGGCGACAGCCGCCGTGAGGCCCTCGTGGGCGTCGGAGATGACCAGCTTGACGCCCCTGAGCCCACGGCGCGTCAGGAAGCGCAGGAAGTCGGTCCAGAAGGTTTCCGCCTCGGAAGGGCCGATGCATCCCCTACGGTGAGATATCCGGCCTAGGCGGCGGCGTCGACGGTCCAGGAGCGCAGGTCGGAGACGCCGCTCGAAGGACTCATCCGTGCCAAGGTGTCCAGCAACGTGTCGAAGTCGTCACAAACAGTCAGCCCCCAACCATCGAACCCGATCGCCACGTAACTGGAACTCTCGGTTTTCGCGACTTTCAATACCGCCGGCGTATCGCTCTGGACAACGATCTGCAGCACATCCTCGCCGTGAGCGCCGTCGCGGCGTTCCCAATTCTTCCAACTGGGAACCCTTTCAAAACACTTACCGAATTCTGCGAGTTCGTCGGCGGTAAATTTTGCCTGGGGCACGGAACCCTCCTGATCCTCGGCCTTCAGAAGACGCCCCTTCCCGTCGGGTGATCTCCGTCACCTCATCCATCGTTGGGACACCACACCCTTAACGAGAATTGTGCGATGCAATATCTACCTCTCATTTAGCAAACCCGCGCGAAGAATTCAATCACTAAAGTTTGCTAATTTTGCCCCGTTGGAGAGAGCGTGTCGCGTCAACCGACCACAAAACACCCAGCCACCGCAATCACGCTACCCGCCGGTTCCATCGAAGATCGGATGATAGACCCGATCCCCCGGCCGAATGCCCAGCCGCCGGGCGGTTCCGGCATTGACTTCGAGCACCGCCAGCGCCTCCCCGGCGGAGGTAATGGGAACGAGCGAGTGTGGCACCGTTTTCTCGGCGATGTTGAGAACGACACCGTCCGCGGCGACGAAGATCATGTCCAACGGCAGATAAGTGTCCTTCATCCACATCGATATCCTCTGCGGCGTCTGGAAATCGAACAACATGCCGGCGTTCGGCTCAAGAGTGTGGCGCCCCTGAAGGCCTTGCATCCTCCGCGCTACGGTATCGGCGACCTCCACGGCAAATTCGAACCGCCCCCGCGCCGTTTCGACGGTCAATCGAGAAACCGGAAACGGGTTCGATTGGGCCGTGGCGGAACCCTGAAACGCGATTTCGACGGCGAGCACCGTGGCGCACGCGCTCGACAGCATTCCGATGAGAAGCTTACGTCTGGTCCGGTCCATCGCCATCGTATAGCGCGTTTCGACCGCTCGCGACAAACCCTGCGTTCCCGCCTCTCCCCTTGCCACGCTTCGCCTCAGGGTCCATATACGGGCTCCAACCGACACCCGGGGGGAGCCGGCAATCCGGCTGAGAGGTCTCCGCTCCGGAGACGACCCCGCGAACCTGATCCGGTTAATGCCGGCGTAGGGACGAGTGAGGACATGCGCGGCGACGCCGACCCCGTTTCGCTCTCCGTTTCGATCGAGGACGCCAGGCTGGTTTACGGCGGCGATCCCCTGTTCGACGGACTTGGCGTCGACCTTGGCGGGCGGACAGTGGACGTGCCTTCTCGGCTCGAGCGGGATCGGCAAGAGCTCCCTGCTCAGGCTGATTCTCGGTCTCGAGGCGGGCAACGGCGCCGGCGGAACCGTCTCCTGCTCGGACGGGCGGCCGCTCTCCGGACGCGCCGCGTACATGGCCCAGCGTGACCTCCTTTTCCCTTGGCTCTCGGTCCTCGACAACGTGACCCTCGGTTGCCGCCTGCGCCGGGACCCGGACCCGTCGTCCAGCTCGAGAACGGGCCATGGCCCTTCTGAAGGGCATCGGGCTCGCAGCCAACGGCGCCGACCTTCCGGACGCGCTCTCCGGTGGCATGCGCCAACGCGCGGCGCTGGCCCGCACCCTGATGGAGGACCGGCCGGTGGTGCTGATGGACGAACCGTTCTCGGCGGTGGACGCCATCACCCGGGTGCGCCTGCAGAACCTGGCGGCCCGGCTTCTCGGCGGACGGACGGTGCTGCTGGTCACCCATGATCCGCTCGAGGCGCTCCGGCTCGGCCACCGCATCCACGTGATGTCCGGACGGCCGGCGATCCTCGGCGACGCCCTCGAGCCGCCGGGAACCCCGCCGCGGGACGTGGATGATCCCCGTATCCTCGAGTTGCAGGGCGATCTGCTTCGCCGTCTGGCCGCGGCCGCGCTATGAAGATCCCTCTGCGCCCCGTTGTCATCCTCGCCGGCCTTGTCGCCGCCTGGCAGTTGCTGGCGGTCGTCACCGGCGCTCCCCCCTACATCCTGCCTGGTCCCGGCAGGGTCGCGGCGGCATGGGCGGAGCACTGGTTGCTGATCCTCGACAACGCCGCGTTGACTCTCGCCGAAATCGTGTTGGGACTGGTCCTCGGCACCGTGCTCGGCTGTCTGAGCGCGATGACCATGGCCTATTTCAGGCCCGCCCGCCGATGGCTGCTGCCGGTGCTGGTGGTCAGCCAGGCCATTCCGGTCTTCGCCCTGGCGCCGATGCTGGTGCTGTGGCTGGGATACGGCATGGCGTCGAAGGTGGCGATGGCGACGCTGATCATCTATTTCCCGGTGACGACGGCGTTCCACGACGGCCTGCGGCGGACCGATCCGGGATGGCTCGACCTGGCGACGAACCATGAATGCCGGCCGTTGGGCGGTCTTGCGTCACGTTCGAATTCCCGCGGCCCTGCCCGCGCTCGCCTCCGGGCTCCGCGTCGCCACCGCCGTCGCCCCGATCGGCGCCGTGGTCGGCGAATGGGTGGGGGCGAGCGCCGGCCTCGGTTACCTGATGCTTCACGCCAACGCCCGGATGCAAGTCGACGTCATGTTCGCGGCGTTGGCGACGCTCGCGTTCATGGCGGTGGCGCTGTATTTCTCCGTGGACGGATTGCTGCGCCGCGCGCTGCCCTGGCAGCCCGAGACTTCCCCGACCGAGGATTGAGGATCGATATGAGAAAGCACACCGGTTTTGGCCCCTTGGCCGTCCTGATCGCCTTGCTGCTGCAAACTTCTTCCGCCGGGGCGGCGGAGAAGCTGACGGTCATGCTCGATTGGTTCGTCAATCCCGACCATGCCCCGCTGGTCGTCGCCCGCGAAAAGGGCTTCTTCGCCGACGCGGGGCTGGAGGTGGAGCTGATCGCGCCGGCCGATCCCAACGACCCGCCCAAGCTGGTCGCCGCCGGGAAGGCCGATCTGGCTATCTCCTATCAGCCGCAGCTGCACCTGCAGGTAGCCGAAGATCTGCCGCTCGTCCGCGTCGGCACGCTGGTGGCGACGCCGCTGACCGCACTGGTGGCGTTGAAGGACGGCCCGATCCACTCGATCGCCGACCTGAAGGGCCGCAAGGTCGGGTTCTCGGTCGGCGGTTTCGAGGACGCGGTGCTGGGCGCGATGCTCGCCAAGCATGGCCTGAGCCTGACCGACGTCACCCTCGTCAACGTCAACTTCTCGCTGTCCCCGGCGATCCTCTCCGGCCAGGTCGACGCCGTCATCGGCGCCTACCGGAACTTCGAGCTGAACCAGATGGATCTCCAGGGCAAACCCGGACGGGCGTTCTTTCCGGAGGAGAACGGCGTCCCGGCCTACGACGAGTTGATCGTCATCGCCCACCGGGACCGCCTGGACGACACACGGTTGCGATCGTTCCTCGATGCCCTCGAGCGCGGGGTGCAGTACCTGATCAACCACCCCGAAGAAAGCTGGAATGCGTTCGTCGGCGCCTATCCGGCCTTGAACGACGAGCTCAACCGCCGCGCCTGGCGAGATACCCTCCCCCGCTTCGCGCTCCGCCCGGCGGCGCTCGACCGCGCCCGCTACGCCCGCTTCGCCGCGTTTCCTCAAGGAGCGCGGGCTGATCAAGGAGACCTTGCCGGTCGGCACCTACGCCGTCCAGCTCGCCTCGCCATGGGAGCCCGCCCAGCCGCAGGGACGGAAGTCGGCCGGCGGACGATGCCGGGCGACGCGACTCTGACCCCCATCGCCGTCCCCGCACCCCTTCGGGATTTGCCCCCGCCGGAAGATCCCGCTATAACGTTGTGCATTGCACAATCGGCGGCTCGCGCAACCATATCCAACGCGAGGAGTTGCAGAGAGTTCAAGGGGAAGGGGATGAAAAAGTCGGTTTTTGCAGGTGCGGTTGCGGCCGCCGTCGGATTGCTTCCGGTCGTCGCTCTTGCCGCCGCCGGCGGCGGTCCCGGGGACGCCCATGCGGGCGGGGCGCCGCATCTGGACGGCGCCGCGCTGGGTCTGCTCTGGGCCTTGCCGTTCGCCGGCATGCTGCTGTGCATCGCCGTCTTCCCCCTGGTGGCGCCGCACTTCTGGGAGCACAATTTCGGCAAGGTCTCGGCCTTCTGGGTGGTGATCGTGCTCTGGCCGTTCCTGCTGCTGTTCGGCTGGGAGCTGACCCTGTTCGAGGTGCTCCATCTCGCCCTGCTCGAATACCTGCCGTTCATCATCCTGCTGCTGGCGCTGTTCACCGTCGCCGGCGGCATCCACTTCGCCGGCAGCTTCCGGGGCACGCCGTTGAGCAACACCGCGTTTCTCGCCGGCGGCACGGTGATCGCCAGTTGGACCGGCACCACCGGCGCGTCGATGCTGCTGATCCGGCCGGTGATGCGGGCGAACAAGGATCGCCGCCACAAGGTCCACGTGATCATCTTCTTCATCTTCCTGGTCAGCAACATCGGCGGCTCGCTGACCCCGCTGGGCGACCCGCCGCTGTTCCTCGGCTTCCTCAAGGGCGTCAGCTTCTTCTGGCCGACGGTCCATGTGTTTCTGCCGATGGCTGCTGGTGGCCGGCATGCCTGCTCGTCATCTTCTTCGTCATGGACACCTTCCTCTACCGCAAGGAGGGCCCTCAGCCGCCGGAGACCGGCGAAAAGACCAAGATCGGCGTCAACGGCTGGGCCAATGTCGGCCTGTTGGGCTGCATCGTCGGCGCGGTGTTGCTGAGCGGCACCTGGAAACCGGGCATCAGTTTCGACGTCTTCCATGTCCAGGTCGAGCTCCAGAACCTGGTTCGCGACGTGCTGCTGCTGCTCATCACCTGGGTGTCGTGGCAGTTTACCGACCGCGAGCACCGCGCCGCCAACGACTTCAACTGGAATCCCATCCTCGAGGTGGCGAAGCTGTTCGCCGGGATCTTCGTCACCATCGTCCCGGTGATCGCCATCCTCAAGGCCGGCGAGAACGGCGCGCTGTCCGCCGTCGTCAACGCCGTCACCGGCGAAGCGGGCGAGCCCGCTGAACGCCATGTACTTCTGGCTGACCGGCATCCTGTCGAGCTTCCTCGACAACGCCCCGACCTATCTGGTGTTCTTCAACACCGCCGGCGGCGATGCCGAACACCTGATGGGACCGCTGTCGGGCACGCTGCTCGCGATCTCGGCCGGCGCGGTGTTCATGGGCGCCAACAGCTACATCGGCAACGCCCCCAACTTCATGGTCAAGGCGATCGCCGAGTCCGCCGGCGTGCGGATGCCGAGCTTCTTCGGCTATCTGGCGTGGTCGGGACTGATCCTGGTGCCGCTGTTCGCGCTGGTGACGGTGGTGTTCTTCCTGTAGCCGGCCCAGAGCCAGAAAGGGCGCCCCGCCGTCGATGGGGCGCCCGCGTCTCCATTGCCGCCGGCGGACCGTCAGTGCCGCATCAGCACCGGCACGGTGGTGTGACGCATGACGTAGTCGGTGGCGCCGCCGACGAACAGCGCCCGCAGCCGCGAGTGGGCGTAGGCGCCCATCACCAAGAGATCGCAATCGTTGTCCTTGACCGCTTCGAGGATCGGCTTGCCGGCCTTCTCGGTCGCCCCGCACAGCTCCGCCTCGATCCCGTGATAGCCGAGATAGTCGACCAGGTCGCTGCCCGGCGGGTCGGCGTAATTCTCGCCGTCGTAGGCGAACACGAACACCTTCTCCGCCTTGTAGAGAAACGCCAGCGCCCCGCGCACCGCGCCGATCGCCTCGCGCCCATTCTTCCAGGCGATCATGATCCGCTTGCCGACCTCTCCCTGCTCCCACAGCGATGGCACCAGCAGCATCGGGCACCCCGCCGACATCACCATGTGGTCGGAGTCGTGGAGGATGACGTCGTCCTCGACGTGGGCGTGGGGCGCCTGCTCGAACACCAGGAGATCGGAAAGGTGCGCCCAGCGCCCGACCAGCTTGTCGACCGCCCCGTGCTCCTCGTGCCATTCCCATGAGCTGAGCCCGGCGCAGATCTCCTCGACCTCACCCTTGATCGCGGCGACGTGCTCATGCTCCTCCTCGTCGGCGTCCTCCAGATAGGCCAGCGAGGCGGCACGGCCGATCATCCCGGCGGGAAAGTCGGGGCGCGGCTTGGCGTAGACCACGTTGAGGTGGCCGTCGAACCGCTCGGTCAGATCGACCGCGAGGCGCAGCCGCGGCAGATGGCGCGGATCATCGGACATGTGAACGACGATGCACTTGGTCGTCATAACTCGGTTTTCCCCTGATCAGAAGGCGCCTCGGACCCGGCGCCGGAGCGTCACCGCCGAAACCTAACTTCGCGCCTGCAAAAAATCAACATCGCGGCGGGATCGCAGTTCGGCTCGGCCCCTGGCGCGCCCACCCTACCCTCACCCCGCCCGGGCGGGATAGGGGAAAGAGGATCATGCGGGCAAATCGACCATGTGCCGGGCGAGTTGATCTTCGAACTGTGCGATGCTTGAGTGACCGAGCGCGGAATGGAGCAAAAAGGCAACACTGAGCATGGGAAGCGGAGAGACGAGGAATATGATCCTTAAAATGACTTTTGGCGGCGAGTCGCCGCGAGGCTCCGGTTAGCGTCCCGAGCGCCCCCGTCCCGGGGCGCCGACACAGCGCTATCGCGAGGACTCCGTTGGCGGACTATCGCGGACGGCGACGCGGGAGACCCGTGGGCCTGTTCCCCGACGGGCCGTCATGTCGGCCATGTGGTCAAGAGGGAGCGGAGCAGAGAGCAGATCGCACTGGCGCAATTGGCTACTCGCGCAACATGCAGGGCTCCTCGCGAGCAACGCTCGTAGAGTTGAAGCCGCCACACTCATCCGGATCGGCCGATACTGGAACTGGCGACGAGCAACCGGAGGCGACATCGATCATTCACCCGTCGAGCGCCACCGGCCCCTCATCGCGGCCGCGCAGCCGTCTAAAGCCATTTCAGCCACTTCAGCACGATGAACTGGATCAGCAGCAGCACGGCGAGGATGGCGATCAGGTCGAAGAAGGCGCCGGGATCTTGCGAGCCCGGGATGCCGCCGACGTTGACGCCGAGAATGCCGGCGACCAGGCTCGGCGGCAGCAGCACGGCGGCGACGACGGTGAAGCGATAGCTGGTCCGCGCGATCAACTCCTGGATCTGCGCCGTCAGGTCCTGATAGAGGATCGTCGCCCGGTCGCGCACGGCGTCCAGGTCCTCGCAGGCGCGCACCACACGGTCGGTGACGGCGCGCAGCCGCAGCCGGCTCGCCCGGTCGAGCAGCGGCGTCGGTTCGGCCTGCAGATGCACCATCGCTTCCCGCTGCGGTCCGAGGTAGCGCCTGAGATGGATGGCGTCGCGGCGGATCTGGGCCAGTTCGCTGCGCAGCGCCGGCGAGTCCTTGTCGCTCAACCGGTCTTCCAGCCGTTCGAGGGCGTCGTCCATTTCGTCGATCACCGGTTCGACGTCGCGGATCACCTTGTCGGCGATCTGCATCAACAGGGCGCCGCCGGTCTTCGGGCCGCGTCCGGCGACGAGCGCAAAGCGGATGTCGCGCAGCGCCACCAGATGGTGGTCACGGTCGCGCAGGGTCAAGGCGCGGCTGGCATCGATCCAAATGTGAATCGGCACCAGTTCCGCCTCCTCGACCTCGGCGCGGTTGATGCCGCGCAGCACGATCAGCATCGCCTCTTCAACAGGCTCGATACGCGGGCGCGTGTCTTCGGCGAGCAGCGCCTCGCCGACCAGCGGATCGATGCCGCTCGACCCCTGGATCCAGGCCGCCGTGTCATCGCTGTCGCGCTCCAGGTGCATCCAGAGGAAGCCGTCTTCCGGCCGCCAGCCGGCCACCCCCTGCCAATCGAGATCGCGGCAGCCGCCGCGGCCGTCGAGCACCAGCGCGAACCGTAGCCCCGGTTCGACACCCGCCGGCAAGTCAATCTTCCCGATCATTCACGCCTCCTTGCGCAGAGTTGCTCCGCCAGCACCCTTCCGCCGCTGCCCTGTCCGAGTTCAAGCCATCCCGGCACGCGCGGAGGCGCCCGTTTCGGCTCGTTCCCAACACCCCCTCCGCCGGTCTACCTTCGGAAACAAGAGATGACCATTTGTGGCGATCTGCGGCGAATCTCTGGTTCGCCATTGGGTAGCACCGCCGGTTCGATGCCGCGCCGCGGCGAGCCCGCTGTCCGGGACCAGCCGGAGACCCAAACCGGCGCTCGGCTCTCCACCCGATCTCATCGGCTACACCCCGGTAGTTGACCACTTTCGGCGCGGCGCCGACCGTCACTCTTGACCCTGAGCCGTCATCGACATGGAAACAAGGTGGTTGAAATTGATCTTCCCTCGATTTGGTACCGGCCCATGGCTTCCTGCAGAAAAACGTCTTATCAGCCACGACCGAACGAAGCCGTCATGATCCGGACCCTACGAGACACCGATCTGGACTGGGCGCTGGCGTTGAACGCCTCGCTCGACGTCGAGCTGTCGCCGCTGACGCGCCAGGGGCTCGTGGACATCGTCGGCGCCGCCTTCTACGCCCGGCTCGCCGAACCCGAACGCGGCTTGCTGATCGCGTTCGACCAGGACGCCGACTACCGGAGTCCGAATTTCCTCTGGTTCAAGGCGCGTCTGGCGCGGTTCGTCTATGTCGACCGTGTCGCGGTGGCGGAGGCGGCGCGCGGACAGGGCATCGCCCGGAGGCTGTACGACGATCTTTTCGCCGCGGCCCGCGACGCCGGGCACGACCGCATCGCCTGCGAGGTCAATGTCGATCCGCCGAACCCCGCCTCCGACGCGTTCCACGCCCGCTTCGGCTTCTCCGAGATCGGCCGGGCGGACCTCGCCGGCGGCAAGATGGTGCGCTATCTGACCACGATATTGTAACGCCCGTTCGCGACCAGACCGCCTCAATAGACCTCGACGATCTGCATCATGCCGAGGTCCTCGTGGCCGAGGATGTGGCAGTGGAGAACGTAGAGTCCGATGTACCGCTTGAAGTGGGAGCGGATTTTCACCCATCCCGGTTTGCCGGGCCCGTCGCCGTCGCTGGTCGTGCCGGTCTGGGTGCCGGGGATGCCGACGGTGTCGAGCCAGACGCCTTTCATCTTCTTGTAGATCGGGTCGCTGCTGTCGACGATCTGGAACGGATTGACGTGGATGTGGAACGGATGGAACTGAGTTTCCTCCGGCGAATTGTTCAACAACACCCACTCCTCCTTGGCGCCGAGCGGAACGCGCTGGTCGACGCGGTTGGGATCGAAGGTCTTGTTGTCGATGAACACCCTGAACGACTTGCCCTCCGCCTGGGAGAACAGCACCTGGCGGGCGTTCTCCTCGACGCCGGGATCGTCGAGCAGCGACGGGTGGCGGTACTGTTCGGAAAACCATTGGGGAATCTGGTATTTCGGCTCGACCGGCGGCTGGTCGACCCGGACATATCCGAGCAGCTTCTTCTCGCCCCTCGCGGTGTTGTAGATGGCGTAGTCGCCGGGCGCGTCGAACCGCAGCATCAGATCGACCCGGTTGCCGGGATAGAGGCGCACGTCGTCCCACGCGGTGACCTCGGCGACCGGAATGCCGTCATAGGCGATGGGATAGAGCGGAACCCGCGCCGATGGGACGTTGCCGGCGGCGGCGTAGGGCTCCACCGCGATTTTGAGCAGTCCGCCGGACATCGCCGCGACGATCCGCCAGCGCTCGGTGTGGCCGGGGGCGACACCCTTGATCGTCGGACCGAAGATGCCGTTGAGGGTGGTGCTGCGGTCGTCGGGAAAGCGCAACGGGTCGACGTCGGGGAGCACGGCGAGGGCCTTGACCGCCGTCGAGCTCTGGAAGATCTGGACCACCATCAGCCGTTCGGTCGCCTGTTTGACCTCCTTGATCTCGTCGATCCCGCCGGTCATCAGAAGGGCGCCCGACATCCCGGTCTGCACCTGGGTCATCACCGATCCGTGCTTGTGCGGGTGATACCAGTGGGTACCGGGAACATGGTCCTTGGGGATCAGGTATTCGTGCTGGAACTCGCCCCCGGGCGGGGTCGAAATCAGCACGTTGTCGGAGTTCCCGGCAGGTGATACCCAGAGCCCGTGGGTGTGGAGATTGGTGTGGTTGATACCGTGGGTGCCGTTCCGATCGATGGCGACCTGCGGCGGGTTTCCGTGGAACTTGGCGGTGTTCGTGTCGTCGCCCGTACACATCTCGTTCTTGAGCAGGACGCGGATCGTATCGCCGGGCCGGAACTTGAGCGTCGGGCCGGTCGGCCGCGGTTTGTCCTCGCCGGCCAACTGGTAGGCGCGGTACACGGCGTGCTTCGGTTCGGCGCTGTCGCAGTCGATGGGATTGCCGCCGCTGTCGACGAGAACCACCCGCAAGGTCGTATCGAGCACGCCGTTCTCCGATGCGATCACCGGCGGTTCAGCGAAATCCACCGCACCGATCGGCGGCAACTCGGTGGCCTGCGGGCCGGCCAGATAGGCGTTGGCGTGGGCGTTCGACGGTGCCGCCGCGATCGCCGCCAAAGCGCTCGCGCCAAAGGCGCCCGCGAGCGCGCTACGCACCGGACCCGACGAAAACGTGATGCGAACGAACGCGTCCCGGAAATTCGGCATGGCTCCCCCTCCTGCGGCACAACCCGCCATTGGCCTGCCATGTATGATGGGGACTTGCGGACGTCAGGTAAAGCGCAACATCGCCGCCGCCACTAGCGACGGCCGACCCCCGACGGGTTCCGCGACCCGTCGGGGGCCGTCGATCCCGTTCACGCGACATCCCAGAACGGGCGGCTGGTCTCGCCCTCGACATCGGCGCGGCCGATGCCGATATCGCTGAGCATACGGTCGTCGAGGCTGGCGAGCCTTCGGCGCTGCCCGGCTGTCTCGATCCAGCTGAAGACCAAGTCGACGACGTCGACGAAGGCGAACCGAGGGCGGCGGATCGCCCATTGCAGGGGATTGTGGATGAGGTTGGCAAAGGTGCTTTGCATCGGTTTCTCCAGTGTCGCCCCGAGGACGACCCAAAGTGTTTCGGATGCACCGACCCTACGCAAAACCCTTGCATAACGGAAACGAATGTTATTTATCTATATAATAATTATTCGTTATTGATAGACGTGCCATGGCTCGCAACATCGACACCGCCCTGCTCCGCGCGTTCGTCGCCGTCGCCGAGACCGGCGGGATGACCAGCGCCGGACGGCTGTTGAACCTGACTCAGGCGGCGGTGAGCCAGCAGGTCAAGCGGCTCGAGGACACGTTTCGGCAACAACTGTTCGAGCGTGACCGCCGCCGATTGCGGCTGACGGCGAAGGGAGAACGGCTGCTCGCCCATGCCCAGCGTCTGCTCGCCCTCAACGACGAGGTCTGGGGGCTGATGACGCTGCCCGACTTCGAGGGCGAGGTTCGGCTTGGCGTCCCCCATGACATCGTCAACCCGTTCATGCCGCCGGTGCTGAAGAGCTTCGATCAGGCCTGGCCGCGGGTCCGCGTCTCGCTGGTCTGCGACACCACGCCGTGCCTCCTGGGCGCAATGAAACGGGGCGAGATCGATCTCACCCTCACCACCGAGCGTGACCACGGAGCCGGTGCGGAGATGCTGCTGCCCGACGAGCTCGTCTGGGTGGGAGCGCGCGGCGGGCGGGCGCACAGGCTGGAACCGCTGCCGGTGTCCCTCGGCAATCATACCTGCGCGTTTCGGGATACGGCAGTCAAGGCGCTCGCCGGGATCGGCCGCGACTGGCGGCCAGTCTGTGAGATCAGCAACATGGAGCCGATCTTGGCGACGCTGCGGGCGGATCTGGCGGTCTCGGTGCTACAAGTCTCGACGGTGCCGGAGGATCTCCAGGTCCTCGGGTCCGAGACCGGCCTGCCACCGCTGCCGATGTTCTACATCAACCTCCACCTCCCGAAGGCCGGCGCCGGCGATGTGGCGGTCGAACTCGCCCGCCACATCCGACGACAGTTCGCCGCCCGCTACCACCGCGCCGCATAGATCGGTGTTCGGGCACCCGGCGGCGTCGACCTTCAGCGCGCCTTCTCCCGGCGTTCGGCGCCAAGGGCATCGAGGAGATGGTTGATCGCCGCGGTCGCTTTCTGTTCGCGATCAACATCTTTGCGGTCGCGCTCATGCATGATCCAGGCCGCAAGCAACGAGCGAAGTTTTCCCTTGCCCTCATCGGTGCGAGCCAGTGTATTGAGCTCGGCCAATGCTGGCGTCGCCGTAACATGGTCTCGGTTTATAATCGCCCGTACGGCAGCATCTATATCTTGTTCGGTGACATCCCCGCCGAGAATTTCACCAAGTTCATTTCGCAGATCTTTGTAGCCTTCAAGCATGATCCTCTCCGTACCCGCAATTAAGGAAAAGCGTCCTGAAATAGTTATGGAGGACTTCGGCCCGATATTAGCGGACGCCAGGGTCGCGGCGCAAACGGAAACCGTAAAAAAGCTGGGGTCGCGTCGATGCCCTCGGCGGCACCGCTAAATACGCAGGACTGCCATGCGCGGTCTATCTTCCCAGTGACAGCGTCGCTCTTTTCCGTCATTATGTTGCGGTGCAGCAAGAACGCGGGCGGCCACGGAACAGCGCACCGATGTACGGGCGCAAGGGAGTATCGAAATCATGTCGGATCTGACGGAGCTGGGAGCGGTAATGCATGAGGAACACTTTCGTACTCTCGTGCTGATCTGCGGCCTGGAAAACCGGGTAACCGGTGGATTTGCCGATCGTCCGATCGACCCTCGCGACGTGGAAGACCGCTCTCTGCTTGAAAACCTGGTCGTCGGTCTCGAAGAAATCATTGGCCACAACGCCTTTGAGGAATCCGTGCTGTTTCCATTGCTCAAGAACGTCGGCGCGGACGACTTGGCCGAACTCTTGACCCAGGAACATTTCGCCATGGGGCCGCTGGCGAAGCGGTTGCGTACCCTCGCCATCGAAATCCTCGAACACGGAAGCTCGGCCGATCGCTGGACGGCGTTTTGCGATGCGGCGATGGACTTCTCAGCGCACCTGATGGTGCATCTCCAGAAGGAGGAAACGACCATCGTTCAGCGGTTGGGAACCCTGCTCGACGCGGATGTCGACCACGCCCTGGCGCTGCGCCGCAAGATGGAACGGGACGGCGGCAAGCTCGACTCCCGGGCCGGGGAAGCCGCTTAGCACTTCCCCGAAGCAGGGGAAACACGCCGGGATTTCGCGAACCCCATCCTCTGTATCCGACGCCCGCGCGTACCCATATATCGAGAACGCCGGAACAGCGAAGGATATCGAGATCAAACGCATCGCATCGGTCGTGTTGGTGTTGCTGGGTTCGATACCATGCGCCTTCGCCGCCGAGGGGGTAGGAGCCGCGCTGAGTGCCGACGACCGCATCGCCTTCGAGCAGGTCCTCCGATCGCAACTCGCAGCGTTCGAGGCCGATGACGGCAACAGGGCCTTTGGTTACGCGTCGAAAGGCATTCGGGATAAGTTCTGCACCCCCGAAGCGTTCATGACGATGGTGCGCGAACGTTACCGCCCGGTGTATCGCCCCCGCGAGGTCGCGTCCGACGGACTGATGATGAGCGAGCGCGGACCCGTTCAGCAGCTTTCGGTGCTCGGGCCCCATGGCATGGCGTTCACGGCGATCTACATCATGGAGCCCCTAGCCCCATGCCGCCTGGAGATATCGGCGGGCCGTATCCTTTTTCCGCGCGATACCAAGGTGGCTGGATCTCGCCCCCCGTCTCGTCAAGCGTTGGTGGATGCTTGCCTGTACCGCGCCTATCGCAGGGCCTGAACAGCCGCCCCGAGGTAAAGAGTTGAGAAGAGAGACGGTGA
>CAVYYK010000029.1:0-8506 GCA_963772635.1 uncultured Alphaproteobacteria bacterium | reverse complement strand
CTTCCGTTCCGTACACTCTAAGTGGCCGACTGCGCGACCCCGGCCAGCTCCGCAGGCCACACTCCTGCCAGCGCCAAGACCAACCATGAACTGACACTTGCCCAGATCACTCGGCTGGGACCGGTAAAGATCATCCTCTAAGTCGGCACCGCTTGCCCGCGTCCCAGTCGCTGCCGGACTTTTGCCACCGCAATTGTTCGAGACCGAGGCGATTCGGGCAGGACGAGCCGGCACTGTCGCCAGTCAGTTAACGGGACGGCTGAGGGGCGAGTGGCGCCCCGAGCGTGATTCGGCGCACGTCGATGAGCCACGGGTCCTCGGTCGAGAAGAGGTGCAAATGGGCGTCGAGCGTTTCGCTGATGCGCGCCCGGAGGGGCGGGCGGTCAGCCACATTGGCACTCGCCAGACGGGACAGGTCGGCCATGACCAGATAGCGTACAGCCACATCGTAGTCGGGATCGAGGCGAAGTGCGGTCGCGAAGTCGTCGCGCCCCGACCGGCCATCGCGCTCGCGTGCCATGCCCCGTAAGAGGCGGGCGTCGAGCGCGATGCGCGGCTTCACCGCGGGATTTTCCAGGACCCGGCCGAGCGCACTTGCGGCCCCGCCCCAGTCGGCCCGGTAGATGCGGATCAGTCCTGCGATGAAATCAACCACGCCCGAAGAACTGCTGCCGAGCCCGGGATAGCGGATCCAGCCGCGCACGCCGTCCGAGCGCACCTGCGCCTTGTCGGCTTCGATGATCTCGCCGACGAAGGACGACCCTACTCGCCCGATCACCGCGTCGCCTTGGCGATCCCGGTAGATCGTCATCACCGTCGGCGCGCGGTAGCGCTCGACAAGACCGGCATCGAGCAGAATGGGCGGCAGCTCGTAGCGGCGGGCGGGCAGGTCCGCCTCCACCGTCTGCCCGTCCACGGTCACGTTCCAGACTTCGTTTCGGTGGACCCGCCCGTCGTTGTAGAGCGGCAAGGACAGCCTCGGCTGCACTGCGACGCCGGAGCCATACGGGTAGGCCCGGCCCCAAAGCACCATCTGCGCGCCAATGGTCCAGCTCTCGATGCGGCGTTCCGCGGCCTGGTGGCTCTGTTCCGGAAGGAGTTCGGTGTCCCATGTAATTCCGGCGCTGCCGAAATCGAGATCGCGCGGGTTGTCCGGCCAGGGTTTGCGGCGGAATGTCTTCCAGGTCCGGAGGTTGAGCACTGTCGCCACGTTGAGGCCGATCGCGTCGGGACCGTCGAAGGCGGGGATGTAAAGGCAGAAGTCCCAGCTTTGGCAGCCGCCCTGAGCCGAGGTAGGCGACGTGGCGCCGAGCAGACCGGCAATGAGCGTTATGAGAATAGCGTAGCGACGCACGCGGCCGATCATGGAGCGCCCCTTGCTTCGGCCAGCGACTGCGTGATCGCGGCCTTCAACTCGCGGATTCCAACCATCGAGTCGTCGATGCCGTCGGCATAGCGCTTGGCTTCGTTGAGCAGACGCACGGTCGCATCAGTAGGCAGGCGGCGCCGCTTGGCGTCCATGGCCAGCGCATAGATCGCGGCGACCGCATGGGTGTCGGACGCCGGCTCGAAATCATCTATGGCGAACTCGAGATCGACCACCACGTCCTCGCGCGGCAGAGCGCCTTTCAGGTCGCCGAGGAAGATGCGGCTACGGACCCGGAATGTGCTGACTTGCTCCCGGATCTGTCCGGTCAGGACCGCGAGCGTTTGTCCCTGCGCCCACTCGGTCCGGAGGTCGTCGAAGCTGCCGCTGAACTCGACCGGTTGGCCCTGGCGCGTTACGCGCGACCGCTTCAGGTCGCGCAGATAGGCGAGGTTGCCGCCGAGGCCGGAAAGCTCGCCCGACAGCGTCAGAAGCCGGTCCTGCACCATGTCGATAAAGTGCCGGAACGCCTCCTCGTGCGCCGGCGACTGCGACGATCCGCCATATCGGTAGATCAGCACGTTGATCCGCGGGCCCGTCTGGGCGAAGCTCGGTGGTCGCGAGTGCGACCAGCAACGTCCGAGCCCCAACCCGCCGAGTCCCCGCCGCCCGCAAGGCTCGCATGACTTCCGTTTCTTCCTTAGTTCATCTGGGCCACGATCTTTGGCTTTGATCGAACTCGATCAGTTCGATGCGCAGCCGGTAGGCGCAGGCGCCACCCTCGGAAACCGGCAGGATCGCATACTTTACCGGCCCGGTTGACGGCGCGCAGCTCCATGAACTTCAGCTTTTGCGGCTCAAACTGCAACGCGACGTCCGGCGGCGCCGCGACGTCTCTCGGCACCAGCCTGTAGACCTCCTCCGGTGTCGTCCCCCCGCCGTCGAGCCACAGGGTGACCGACTTCAGCGCGGCGGCCCGGTCTCCGAGGTTCGACGCGATCAACCGTGCACCACCTCCCGCGCAGGCTTGCGCAGTCACCCGGACGTCAGAGCCGTGTTGGACGAGATGGTCCTTTACGAAGACGAACGCGAGCGTAATCACCGGGATGAGCGCGATGAGCGCCTGAAGGTCGACGCTGGCCAGGATGCGCGCCAGCGCGTTCTGGTAGTTCGTGCACTCGGGCAGTACCGCGCCCTCGGCCGCAGCGGTGCCGCGCAGACATTGCAGACCCTGGTGTCCGGCTGCTCGCCCGCGCCTCCCTCGCGCGCACCCGTCGCCCTATCCGCCAAGAAGCGCCCGCATGGTCCGTGGTCCGATCGCGCCCGTCTGCTCGAGCCCCTGGCTCCTTTGGAAGGCGGACAGCGCGTCCGAGGTCCGCCGTCCCATCATCCCGTCGATCGGCCCGGGATCGAACCCTTTGTCCTTGAGGGCCGACTGGACCCGGCGGATAAGGCGCCGGTCGTTCTCGCGGTCGGCGTCGGCCTGCCTCTGCGATGCAGCGTCGCCCGCCACCGCGGATGACGGGACGGCGAGGAAGGTCATGCACACGGCGAACGCGCGCAGAAACCCCCGCCGCGAATACCAATCACTGCAACATGACAATTCTCCCGTGCCCAAGGCGTCATGCGTCACCAATGCCATCGAAATCTTGTCATGCCTGCAGGGATCAATTCAAGGCGTCTGTTCGCGCACACAGTAACAGCTCAACGATCGACAACTACATTTGTTTCCCCATCGGATGTCGCCCCTGGGTCATGACTCCCCGTTACGGCAAGGAGCCCTCAGAGTCGGCTGTCCGAGGTGGAGCCGACCAAATCAGGTTGAAGGCCGACCACCGATCGGCGCCGTTGGTCCGCCAAGGCCGCGACTACAGGATAAAAATCCTTGACTGCCGGCTCCCCACGGTATATGTTCGTGATATGTTCTATTCGGGGCCGCGGGACAGGTGCGTCTCGGGTGAGGTTTCGGCAGCGGTTGCCGGGGGGCGTGGGTTTTTGAGAATGCGCGGCGCTTGCATGAAAAATGACGACTTTTGCACACGGAAAAATGACCCGTCACATCAAAGCGGTAACCCAATTTCATGTCTACTTTTGTCTACCTGCCTGAAAACGCCGTTCCAGCAAAATCAATGGCTTAGCCGAAAAGATGTCTACTTTTGTCTACTTTTGCTACCTTTCACATTCCGCCGGGAGGGGTTCCGTTTTTTATCAATGCGTTAAGCGCCACGGATGCGTAACGAACGTCGTCAAAACCACCGGAAATGTCGTCAAAAGCGTCGTCAAAAACGGGGATCAGGGATCGGGGATCAGGGATCAGGGATCAGGAGAGGCATGACGGGGATGGATGCGCGCCCGGGCGATCGGTCGGGGCGGTCGCGACCGATCAGACCCTCTCGGCGAGGAGGGTGGGAAGGTCGGGCATTCGGGTGAACACGGTGTCGGCGCCGGCGGCGGCGAGCCTTTCGGCGTAGCCCGGGCCGGCGTGCCCCGCGCCGGCGAAGCCGAGCACCCGCATGCCGGCGGCGCGGGCGGCCTCGATGCCGGCGACGCTGTCCTCGACGACGACGCAGGAACCGGGCGGGGTGGCCATGCGTTCGGCGGCGTGGAGGAACAGGTCGGGGGCCGGCTTGCCGTGGGCGACCATCCGGGCGCTGAACAGGTGCGGCGCGAAGGCGCCGATCAGCCCGGTCACCGTCAGGGTGAAGCGGATCTTCTCCGGCGTGCCGGACGAGGCGACGCAGCGGGGGATGTCGAGGTGGGCCAGCATGTCGGCGACCCCCGGCACCGGCTGGAGTTCGGCGCGGAACGCCTCGAAGTCCCGCTCACGGAGATGGTTCTCGAAGCCGGCGGGCAGCGGTTGCCCCCAGTCGGCCTCGATCATCGCCATCACCGCCTTCATGCTGATCCCGGTGAACCGCTCCCGGCAGTCGTCGGGGCTCAGCGGATAGCCGAGCGCGGTCAGCTCGCGGGCCATCACCCGGCAGGCGATCGGCTCGCTGTCGACCAGCACCCCGTCGCAGTCGAAGATCACCAGGCGGGTGTGGTCGGGTTCGGGCAGGGTCATTGGTCTCTACACCCCGAAGCGCGCGAGGGTGCGCTCGACCGAGCCGACGTAGGACCCGCCGAACAGGCGGACGTGGACCAGCAGCGGATAGAGGTTGTAGAGGTCGCGGCGCTGCTCGAAGAAGCCGGGGCGGAGCGGGCGGCGGCGCCGATAGCTCTCGAAGAACGCATCGCCGAAGGTGCCGAACAGGGTCGAGAACGCCAGCTCGATCTCGGCGTCGGCGTAGTAGATCGCCGGGTCGACGAAGCCGGCGATGCGCCCGGCCCGGCACAGCACGTTGCCGGTCCACAGATCGCCGTGGATCAGCGACGGCGCCGCCGGCTCCTCGATCCAGCGCTCCAGCCGGCCGGCGAGGGTCTCGATCCGGGTCATCGTCCCGGCCGGCAGCCGGCCGGCGTCCAGCGCCTGGCGGCCCATGTGGAGCAGCCGGTGGTCGCGGAAGAACGCGAGCCAGCTTGTGGTCCACGGGTTGGGCTGGGCGAGGCCGCCGATCAGGGTGTCCCGTTCGAAGCCGAAGCCGTCGGCGGTTACGTCGTGCAGCGCCGCGAGCAGCTCGCCGGCGTCGGCCTGGGCGCCGGCGGTGATGCCGCCGTCGGTCTCGATCCAGGTCATCAGCAGGAGGTCGTCGTCGGCGTGGAGCACCTCCGGCACCGGCAGGGCGCCGTGCTCGGCCAGGTAGCGGAGCATGAACCCTTCGAGGGCGAGGCCGGAACCCGGGCCGCCGAGCTTGGCGACCAGGGCGCGGCCGTCGGCGAGGTCGACCCGGCGGACGTCCGCGACGCAGCCGCCGCCCATGGCCCTCGTCCGCACCGGGCGCGAGCCGGCGACGCGGGTGATGATGGCTTCCGTCTCGGGGGTCAAGGGTCGCGATTCCTAGGCCCGGAAGTGGGTTTCGCGGATGTGGGCGAGCAGGCCGCGGGACGCGACTTCGATCAGATCGAGCATTTGTTCGAAGCCCTCGGCGCCGCCGTAGTAGGGGTCGGGGACGTCGTCGAGGTCGATCCCGGGGGCGAAGTCGAGAAGCAGGGCGAGGCGATGGTCCTCCCCCGGCGGACAGAGATAGGCGAGGTCGGCATGGTTGTCCCGGTCCATGGCGAGGACGTAGTCGAAACGGCGGAAATCCTCCGGCCCGGCCTGTCGGGCGCGCAGCCCCGAGAGCTCGAAGCCGCGCCGCCGCGCCGCCTTCTGGGCGCGGGGATCGGGAGGCCTGCCGATGTGCCAGTCGCCGGTGCCGGCGCTGTCGACGGCGATCCGCCCGGCCAGGCCCTCGCGCTCGACCAGCGCCCGGAACACCGCCTCGGCCGAGGGCGAGCGGCAGATGTTGCCGAGACAGACGAACAAGACGTTGACCAAGCCGGATTCCTCCGTAAGTTTGCCGACTGCGGATTATCATCAACCCCCAGGCAAGCGGCAATGTTTAGATGAGCGATACCGACCGTTCCAAGCAAAGCATCGTGGTGCTGACCGGGTCCGGCATCTCCAAGGAATCCGGGCTCGACACCTTCCGCTGCGCCGACGGCATCTGGGCCAGGGTGCGCCTCGAGGACGTGGCGACGCCCGAAGGTTTCGAGCGCAACCCGCAGATGGTGCAGGACTTCTACAACAGCCGGCGCCAGCAGCTCATCCAATCCGATGTCCTGCCCAACGCCGGCCACCAGGCGCTGGCGCGTCTCGAGAAGGAATGGCCGGGCGAGGTGCTGATCGTCACCCAGAACATCGACAACCTGCACGAACGCGCCGGCAGCCGCAACGTCCTGCACATGCACGGCGAGCTGTTGAAGGTTCGCTGCGAAGGCTGCGCCAGCCTGTTCCAATGGTACACCGAACTTCACGTCGAGGATGCCTGCCCGGCGTGCGGAGAAACCGGCTGGATGCGGCCGCACGTGGTCTGGTTCGGCGAGATGCCGCTGGAGATGGGACGCATTTACACCGCGCTCGAGCGATGCGCGCTGTTCATGTCGATCGGCACCTCGGGCAATGTCTATCCGGCGGCCGGTTTCGTCAGCCATGTGCGCCAAAGCAGCGACGCCCACACCGTCGAGCTCAACCTCGAACCCTCCGAGGGTGCCACGATGTTCGCCCAGACGCTTTACGGTCCGGCGACCCGGGTGGTGCCGGCGTACGTGGAGAAGATCCTCGAAGCGGGCTGGTAGTCCGTCGACGTCGCCGCGCCGAGCTTCCTGCCGGAGCGTTCGCCTGCAACTGCAATTCATTCCTGTCAAGTAATCTCCAAAAACAACTATTGATTTTATAGAAAAAAACGGTAATAATATTGCGGTTTTGCTCGGTTAACTGAAGCAAGATTGCCGCAGTGCTGCGGTAGGATTTTTGGCGAAGCGGTCGTTATTGGCGAGGGCCATTGAACCAGCACGGTGTGTTGGAAATGCGGTTGGCCCCTCCGTTCGAACGGCCGCCAAGCGCCATCGGCGATGAGTTCGCGTCTCGCCGGTTCTCCGGAACCCGGGCGCGGACTCCCAGGGCGCCGCCTCGCCTAGGGGGGTAAGGGGCGGCGCCCTCTCCATTTCAATCCAAATATCAAGCGCCGGGGGTCGACGCTTCCAGCGGGTACCGCGCGAGCGTCTCGTAGTGGGGACCGGCGTTGCCGAGATGGCTACGGAACAAGGTGAAGTGATCGACGGGAAACGGCCCGGCGCTGAACCGGCCATGGTGTTCGATGAAGGTGCCGATACGGTCCGGCGCGCCGTTGCGGAATTGGGCGAGGGTCGCGTGGGCCTTGAATTTCCGCCTTTCCGGCTCGAACCCGGCACGGACGACGGCCGACTCGATCTTTTCCTGGAGGCGGAACAGCAACGGCTCCTTGTCGATCCCGACCCACAGCGTATGCACCTTGCGGCCCTTCTGGAAGCAGCCGACACCGGCGATGACCAGTTCGAAAGGCGGTGAAGCGATCCGGTCGAGCGCGTGATGGATGTCGTCCGCGTCGTCCCTGCCGACTTCTCCGATGAAACGCAAGGTCAGGTGCACGTTCTCCGGTGCGACCCATTTGGCTCCGGGCAATCCCGCGCACAGGCCGGCGAGAGCCGCACGGATGTCCTCGGGAAAGGGAATGCCGACAAACAGGCGAAACATGGCAGCGCGTTCCTCGAGTGATCGCTAGTGATCTGGTTCCGTCGTATGGGTACCATATGTCGGAACCAGATCACTATGGCGCCGGATCGGGGTTGTTTTCGTGGATCGCCTCGATGCCGTCGACGACCTCCCGGTCGAGGGTCAGGTCCTCGGCGGCGAGGTTGCTCTCCAGCTGTTCGATGGTGGTGGCGCCGATGATGGTGCTGGTCAGGAACCGCCTGGAATTGACATAGGCCAAAGCCATCTGCGCCGGGTCCAGGCCGTGACGGCGGGCGAGGGCGACGTAGGCCTCGGTGGCGGCGATCGCCGGGGGTTTGGTATAGCGCTGATAGTGGGTGAACAGGGTAAGGCGCGCGCCCGGTGGCTTGCCACCGTCGAGATACTTGCCGCTGAGCGTGCCCATGGCCAGCGGGGAATAGGCGAGCAGCCCGCAATCCTCGCGGATCGCCACCTCGGCGAGGCCGACCTCGAACAGGCGGTTGAGAAGACTGTAGGGGTTCTGGATGCTGGCGATGCGCGGCAGACCATCCTTCTCGGCGAGCCCCAGAAAACCCATGACCCCCCACGGCGTCTCGTTGGACACGCCGACGGCGCGGATCCTGCCGGCTTCGATCTGTTCGGACAGCGCATCGAGGACCTCGGCCAGCGGGGTGAACGCGGCGGAATTGTCGTGGGTGTAGCCACGCCGGCCGAACGCGTTGGTTTTTCTGTCCGGCCAGTGCAGCTGATAGAGGTCGACATGGTCGGTTCCGAGCCTGCGCAGATTGCCGTCGAGGGCTTCGCGGATCTGCTTTCGGCCGAACCGGCCGTCACCGCCGCGGATATGATCCCATCCGGGGCCGGAAATCTTGGTCGCGAGAACGAGGGCGTTTCGATTGCCGCGGCTGTTGATCCAGCGGCCGACGATCTCTTCGGTGCGTCCGCAGGTCTCGGCGCGGGGCGGGATCGGATACATTTCGGCGGTGTCGATGAAGTTGACCCCCGCG
>CAVYYK010000028.1:0-466825 GCA_963772635.1 uncultured Alphaproteobacteria bacterium | reverse complement strand
CTACTTTTCTGATGGGCGACTGTCACAGAACTTCAAAATCACTACCCCCAAGTTCTGGGGGTAAGTCTGTTTGAGAGTTTCGTATCGAGGAGTTAAGAGAAGGAGAATGCAACCAGATTTAATTTTATCACTTTTTTGTTTTTTAATGGCTTAACCGGAAAGGGGGGTTAGTCGCTGTTGCCTGGTAGGTTGATTATCCCTTTTTTAAAAAAAAATAAAAAAATTCACTATAAATTTCCCGCTTATTTCGTTTTCTCTTCTTAAATCCATTGCTTGACTAAATTCGTCAATTGGGAAAGAATTCATTTGGGCCATTTCAGTCGGGTGGATGGTCGTTGAGGTAAGCGAAGGTGGCGGTTTTGCCGATCTCCTTAAAATGCTATAACTGACTTAGGGACTGTAACTGATTGAGATGACAACGATGGTCGAGTATTTTTCAGGAGAATCGATGGCGTCTTATACGGACAGAACATGGAAGATCTGGCTCTTAGGCGATCCGCCTAATCATTGTTGGGCGTCAAGAGGCAACGTATGCATTCGACCCATTGCCCCATAGAACCGCCGAAACCGAACGTCTGCTTCGAGTGCTATAGTCTCCCGATTACTTTAAGGAGTTCGGGATGTCATCAAATAGCCCTGAAAATAGGGACGAAGTTTCGCCGCATGTTCTCTGCCTTTCCGGTGGTGGACTAAGGGCTACCTACTATCACCTTGGTGTTGTCCGACTGCTCGCAACAACTGGCTGGCTAAAGAAGATCACTCACGTCTTTTCTGTTTCAGGCGGCAGTATTTTGGCTGCTGATATGGCATTGCGCTGGGAATCGTATACAGAACCCCGATGCTCCCGAGTTTCAGCGCGTCACAAAACAGCTTATGGCATTTGGGCAAATGGACGTTCGAGGACGCATATTGCGTCGCTGGATACCGGGCTTGTTGGGAAGGACACAGCTTTTCCAGCGCTGTCTCAATACTCTATATGACGGTGCGAGACTCGGACAGTTGCCAGAAACGCCGAAGTTCCATTTCTTGGCGACGAGCCTAACAAGTGGTCAGCTTTGCAGTTTCAGCAAGGAACAGTGGATCGCTATAAGTGCAATCCCTGGCAGAGCTAATTTTGCGGGAGTTAGATCGGATCATTTGGAACTCTCGCGCGTGGTTGCTGATCGGCCGCGTTTCCGCCACTGTTCCCTCCGGTCAGAATTAGAGCAACTGGTCTAGGTTCCCCGAAGGAAGCTCTCTTCCATCCAACGCAGTACCTGACTGATGGCGGTATCTTTGACAATCTGGGAGTCGCAGAGATCTTTCATATCCTAAACAACTTTGGACTGGGGCCTGAGATTCCGGACAAACCCTTAATGAAAGCAGGAGATAGTGGGCTAGGCGGATCTCAACAGAAGGCCTCCTTGGTTATTGTTAGTGACGCATCAGCATCCTTCGACGATGCCAAAGGCAACCACTTTTCATCTATTGTTTCTCGCACTTCTCGTGCCATGGAAATTGTGATGGCACGACTTGCTCAGCGTGACATTCGTCTTTTTGATCAGGAAATGAGTCATGAGGAGAAGGCGGATAGTCCAATCATACATCTTCCGATATGGAGCGTTCCGCCGTCCTTTGAATTGGAACCTGGGTCTCGATTTCAGACACAATCGGCCTCTATCCAGCATGGAATCAAATTTGTTCGAACGGATCTCGATAGATTTGCCCCGAGGCTAATAAGGTATCTGATTCGGCATGGCTATGACGTAGCCGCTTCCGGGATACGCGGCCTAGGGTCGAGTTCTGGAATCGACGCATTGAAAAGAGGAGCAGACTTAGGTGCCGATGCTGTAGTAGACGACGAAGAACATTTGGAACGATTTATGGAGTCGCAGAAGTCTCGATTCCGAAAGGACAATCTATACGGGATGCTCAGCTTGCCGTATTCGGCGATCTGTCTCGTGGTGCTTATGTTCTGTACCGTCTGGGTTTCGTGCCGAATATTCAGACTTTGAAAAGAGCTTCGTTTGAGATTTCTCCGAACAGGACGTCGGAATCGAAAAGCTAAACGACGGGTTATGGCCGAAGAAAAATTGACGCCCGATAACGCGATGCGGTGGACCGCAGGCGGCGCACGGGGTGCAAACGGAAATGAAAGGGGCTGTGGCTACTTGATGTGGGATGGAGGGAAATTACTGAGCGGTCGGCTGAACAGAGTCCCCGCCTGGTGCCGCTTGTAAGCCGCCTGTGGCAGCCGAACGCCCAGCTCGAACAGACGGGCCTCCGGCCCGCACCTCAGCCGCGGATTCTGTTACGTCAGGGCAATTCGAACCGCACCGGAAGGAGACCGCCATGAAACACTGCTTAATAGCCACTATTCTCGCGCTCTGTCTTGGCCTGACGTCCGACGCAATTTCCAAGGGTGGGACTAATACCGAACCGCTCATCTCCATCGAAATTGAATCATCTCGATCTCAGCTGGTTGCTGGAGAGGGCCTTGGCGTAATTGCCAGAATAAAGAACATTTCCGAGTCTACTGTTTATATTCGAGAATCGGAACTCGCACTGACTTTGCCATTGGAATTAGAGGGGTCGAGAGCGGAGGTTACGGGGTATGCCGCCTATTTTCCAACAGAACATCATGAAGGAGGCCAGAATGTGCCATACGAGAAATTTTTCAGCAACGTCATTAAGTTGAATCCAGGGGATAGCTATAGCGCCTTCTGGACCAATACCTTTTCCTCGAAAACCACATCGAATCTAAAATATGTATGGCATCAGATAACTTCTCAGTTTCAGTTTCTATTTTTTTTCCCCGGGAAGTACAGCATAACTGTTACCGCGAAGTACTGGAATGACCCCGGGTTTCCGGTTGATGGGTATCGTACGATGACGAAGAGCGTGACACTCCCTGTAATTGCCCCGCTCTTTGTGATTCTCCTGGGTGCTGCCTTGGGGGGATTGATTGCACATGTCATCTTTCCTAAGAAGATTCCCGTCAAAACACGAACCCTGACTTTTTTCACAAAAATTCTGACACAATTGGCTGGAATCTTTGGATCGGCTCTGTTAAGTGTAATCGTCACGATTGTGCTTTCTCGAGTTTCTGAAACACAATTTCTAATTTCGGTGACTGTTAGCGATTTTTGGGGTGCGATAGTTACCGGCTTTGTGGCCAATTACTTGGGATATAAAGTACTGGAGAAAATAGTGCCTGGTGCTAATGCATCAGAACATTTAAATGTTACAAGCAAAGAAAATTAGGCAGCGGTCCCATTGCTCGATCCTCAAACGCGCTGTGCAAACGATGGAGCTGTATAACCAAGGCATCGGGTGAGGTCTGGAAGCGAAAGGGAAACTGGGAAAGACTACCTTCTAGCGACTTTTTGAAAGCGGTTTACCATAGCAGGCTCAGTCAAATAGGCGCACTTTTTCTTTGTTGGAGATTGAATTTTTCCAACCATTTTCTCTACATTCTTTGCTGCCAGAAACCCCATTCGCAGCTGAGTCTTCATAGGATTCGGTGTCCCCTCTTTAATCTGAGGGGCACCAGTCACCCATCAGGGTCAAGCCCAAGACGATCATGGCCGAAGCCAGGATCCCGAGCCTCTGGCAAGTTCGTGCCCCAGAAAACCGTTAGTACCCGACGCCTGTCCATTCCGAACTATCACAAATCGTCTGGCTTGCCTGAAGAAACGGCTCACCTTCTTGGCTCATCGTCGAGGCGACTCAGTATCTCCTAACAGCGGGAGAAGAACAGGAATGCGAACGCGGCCAATCAAGTCTTGTGGTTCTGAGCCACCCATTCTCAGCTCACGTTCGCATTCCACATCAGGCAAAGGCTCGCGTGACGTCAAATGGCACGGTACTTCGCATGATGTCATAGCAGACCCGGGCATATTTATGCGCCACGGCCTTCAGCGCCACGAAGACATTCGTCTTGGCCTGTTTGGGCTGAGAGAATTAGCAAATTGGTGGTTCCTCGCGCATTGTAAAGTAGGCGGTGTCGACAGAGCCCACGCCAAATACTTGTTCCCATTCTCCGTGTTTCCCTCCCCCTTGCGTTTCCCATTGCTCGGCTTGGTGCTGCCCACGCACCGACAGTGGGAGACAAACTGGCCGCCCCTGGGGAATCGGCCAATCTCGCCGGTCTCCAACATGATGGTGAGCGCCAGCGTCTGGCCAATGCCGGAGACGGTCAATAGCGACTGAAGCCTGGGGCGCAGTTTCACCCGGGCATGTACTGCCCGTTCCACCAGGGTGGTCTGCAAGGCCAAGTGCTGTATTACCGCCATAGTCCCCTGCAGCGCGAGCACATGTTCAGGGAGCGAGACCAACTCACTGATGCTGGCGGGAGTCAGCTGTTAAATCTAATTGCCCTTTTTGGTCTGTCCCGTGTTTCGGGTCAGTAAGTTTTGAATGCTCAAGAGATTGGCCGTATTCTGCCGGACCAATTGGCTGCGCTTCCGAAGCAGATGGCGCACGGTCCGCTCTTCTTTGGGATAGATGTACCCTATCGGCAAGAGCCCTTACCGGAGCAGAGAGCGCCAGCCAGCGGGCATCCCTGTGATCGTTGGTGTATTCGAGCCCCGCATATTGTTGCATGGCAGCCGAATTGGCTAAGTGCACAACATAGCCCGCCTCCTTCCCCCTCCTCGACCAACCAATCCCAATTTTAAGTCGACTCCGCGACGAGACTCTTTAGCTGTGACTGAAATGGCGCGAGATGAGTGAGCATGGTCGGTAACGTATTCGGGATCCGCTTTTGAGACACCACCTGATCCTGTTCATTCAGCACGACCACCATACTGTTGTGGTCATGCAGATCAATGCCTCCGTAAAATTTGTCCATGGTTCCTGTTTTGAGTTGAGAAGGTGGGAAGACGTTGGTGCATATTTTCCCACTGTACCGCCCGCTTGAGGGGGCTGCTAGATGAGTATCGGGTCTTGCAGTACAACAGAGGCTGGGCACGCTTTGAGGTAGTTGAGTGAAGCCGAAATTGGATTACGTGATTGCCGACATGACCCCTGAAATTTCAGTTAACGTAGACTCCCAACTTGACTTTTTTCGGCGAATGCCCAAGGATTCGTGTCGACTAGGCGGCCAATCCGAGGGATGAGCGAGGCGAGCAGTAATAATTATGATTTGATGCTCCATAGGTGGAGAACACATTCTGTGACATTGACCGAATCGTCATTCCATAGCTGTAGCTCTACCTTGCTCCAGGTCGATCCGTCTTGCATGGCAGTTAGATGGGTGGTCTTGAGGTAGTTCAACCACATAGTAGAAAGGAGTTTGTTATGAAACAAATGGTCGCATGTGTACTAATCTCGATGTGGGTCCTTGTCATGGGCGTTGGTTGCGAATCAGTGTCGCTCAGCCAAGTTAAGCAGTTTGGTGATGCATCCTCATCCCTGGGTGATCACGCGCGGAAAGCCTTTGATCTCGTGGCGACTGCCAGTGACGATCGAAAAATTTACGATGTAGCCGGGGACCCGCAGAAGGGGCCAACGGACGCAACTTTTCAAGGGTTCTTTGCCGGCGACACCGGCGGGTTGGGTGGAAAAGAGAAAGTCGAACGCTTAGCCTTGCGCCTCGATGTGCTGAGTCAACTCGCCAACTACTCAAGCGCCTTACAACAGCTGGCGGAAGCGGACTTGGACAAAGATATCGATGCCGCGGCCCAGGACCTAAACGGCTCTCTCGTAGGCTTGCGCGAGACTTTCAAAAAAGCGTCTGGTAATGAACTTCCGATAAGCGATGCAGACATGGGTAGTATTGCGACTGCGGTCAGCGGGATTGGGAAGGCCGTTGTTGAGGCCAAGCGTCGGGAGGCGCTTAAAACTGCTATTGTGAAGGTTGACCCCGCCGTTCAGAAGGCAACAGAGCTCATCGCGGCGGACCTTGGGAAGGACACAGACCTGGCCAGTTTTGTCCAGGAAGCATTGAGCAACAGCCGGGGATCAGTACAGCAGGCATACAATCTCGAGCGGTCGCGCCCAAACTCCACGTTAGACAGTCGTTACACGATGCTCGTTCGAGCCCGGCAGCTTTACGAGGCCGAGGTGAATACCCCGCCATTCTTCGCCGCCGTCAGTGAAGGAGCTGCGGTCGCAGGTAAGGCACACAAAGCGTTACGTAAGGCCGTAGAGGCAGATAAATTTTCATCGGCCGAAGCGGCGAAGCTCATTGGCCAGTTGGAAATGCATGTTAAATCCGTACAGGCGTATTACCAAGGCATCCAGACGAAGGATTAGGTCAGCGGATGGTCAACACAACGAAAGGATAAACAATCATGGCGACGACAATTCGCACAGGCATCGGTGATCTTGTGAACGTTCTCAACAAGGTGCGGAACAACACGACAGTGGCACAAGACCAAATGGAATTGCAGAAAATCATCAATGCGCTTTTTATTCTCTGGCAGCAAGTGATTTTTGATCAACTCGACAAAAAAGAAGCAGACTATAAGGCGGCCATCAAATCGTTGAACGATGCTGAAAAGGTGGCCAAGACAGCCCTAAAGGATCTTAATCAAGTTGTCCATGCCATCAAGGCTGCAACGGCAGCCGCCAAAGCCATTGACAAGGTCGTCAATTTTGCGGTCAAGCTTCTGGTATGACGCCTAGATCGACATCTTTAGAATTGTTCGCCAGTTTCAGTTTGTGGTGAAGTGCTCAACACGCTGAATAGTATTGACTGGCCCTTTCTGTCCATTGCAAGGATCTGGGGGGCAGAGGGCAGGTCTTAAGAATGAATTCTTTGTGGTGGGTTATACGGGTGAATTCCAAAGAGAATTGGATTTCTGCCAGACCACACCTCACCTCAGAGACTATCCATACAGAATTCTTTCTTCTCTATTTTTTTGAATCGACGTCTGCTGGTCGGGCCATGTGCTGACGTTGTTAAATGGTGGCGGGTTATGTTTGAGCCATTCGGCAAAATTCTGGACAGGCTCGGCGAGTTGGGCGGCCCTCTTAATTTACGCGTCCGTCCTATCCGGGGTTGCCAGGCAGCAGGCGTCAATGGTTTTGGGTTCTTTTGCCGAAACTCGGCGAAAGATTCGCTGCGAGCACCAACGTGGCGTTGAGGAAGTTGGTTGAGGGGCGGTACTGGAATGGTAGGCCACCTGTGGGGGGAAGGTATCCTCAGTCCACAGAGATTGTGAGGCATTCCTATTCTTTAACGAGCCCTTAGGTCTTTTTTTTCTTCTTTTGAGGCTTTCTTTTTTTCTTTTTTTTATTTTCTTCTTCCTCCTCCTCAATTTCTTTTAACAACTCTTCCAAGCTGAGTTCCCCGCTGGGATGTGTCACCGTAAAGGCATAATCCTTTTTGGTGATTTTGACGACCTCGATCTCTTGATCTAAAAACACCTGAATCTCCTCAAGTTGGGCCTTTTCTTCTCTGCTGCAGAACGAAATCGCAATCCCCTTTTTGACGCCCCGCCCGGTTCTTCCCACACGATGCACGTAGTTTTCTGCCTTATCCGGCAGGTCATAGTTCACCACATAATGGACATCCGGAATGTCGATGCCGCGTGCGCTGACATCTGTGGCAATTAAAACCCGACAGGCACCTGTTTTAAAAGCGTTCATGACCGCTGCCCGGTCACGCTGATCCTTTTCCCCATGAATGGTCAGCGTTTCTATTCCGACACGACCCATCGCCTTGGCAACCCGTTCAGCGCGCACCCGCGTCCGGACAAACACGATCACCCGGCTCTCAGGATTATCGTTCAGGAACCGCTCCAGGAAAAACCGTTTATCATCCATTTCAACGAACATCACATAGTGAGAGACATTTTTGGAGACACGATTGTCGGGGGAGATTTGAATCCGGATAGCCGAATGCCTGACCTGAGAATACGCCAGCTTTTTGATCTCGGCATTAATGGTTGCTGAGAAAAAGAGTGTTTGATGTTGGTGTGGCAACTTTTTTTTGATCGCATGAATATCACCAATAAATCCGAGATCGAGCATGTGATCAGCTTCATCCAACACAAGGGTTTGGACCCGGTTCAGCAGAACATACCCCTGACTGATCAGGTCAAACAGTCGACCGGGTGTCGCAATGAGCACATCAATGCCATTCTGAAGTGTTTGTATCTGCGGGTCCTGCTCCACGCCCCCATACATGGCAAACGCCTTGACCTTGGTCTGTTTAGAAAGCTGGGCAAAGACTTCTCCAATCTGCATCGCCAGTTCGTGCGTGGGCACCATGACAATACATTGGATCCCCTCGGAGCGCTGACTCCTTTTCCATTGGTCAATCTGATTGATGATCGGGATGGCAAATGCTGCCGTTTTCCCCGTTCCTGTTTGGGCGATGGCCAGAACATCTTCCCCCGCCATAATCGAGGGCATGGCTTTAAATTGGATGTCCGTGGTTTTCACAAACCCGAGTCGGGACAGGTTGTTTTTTAAAGCATCTGAAATGGGATATTTTGCAAACTTCATGGTGTTTCAATTCCTCTTCTTTTCATTAAATCCGGCACAACAGGGATGGATCATTCTGGGAATGCTGTAAAAAGCCGCCAGCAGCGTTCCCTGCCTTCGCCGTAGCGGCTCCGCGCAGGCAGGTCGTCATTTTGCCGTGCTCACCTAGTAAAGTACGCTCCGCGCGCCAAAATGGCTGCGGGCTTTCCTTCGGCATGACTCAGGACAGGACTGGACGACTGTTTTGATCATTCCCGTCGACCATTGATGTCGAATCCCTGTTGAGTGATTACGGGCGATTTTTTAGAAATATTCAACAGGAACATTCTGATATTGGACTGTGCCACAGTCTACTCGGAAATGATCAGACAGGCAAAAAACATCAGGGAGGAGAAATGTGTTTGGGGGGCATGCTTGGGGTTAGCTTACCATGCGACAGCGGATTGTCCCGCCTGAGGGTAGGTAAGTGAAGCCCAAAGGAGATTTTGTGATATCCAGGCAAGACCCCACAGATTTCTCCCTACACTTTCCTTCAAATCGGCCCATGGGCTGCAGGGCCGAAGCCCGGCATTGAAAAGCCATTCAAGTACTTTTCAGTTAGGGCCTGGAGTCAGAAGGAGGACAGCGAATTCTTCCGCGATGGCAAAGATGAGTGAAGGCGAAAGAGGGCGTAAGCTCGCAAGGACAGACCTCAAAAAACAATAAAAAAATTTTTTCATAACCGCTGTTCCATTGTTCCATTTTTTAGGCCAAAAGCTTGACTAATTCCGTCAATTGACTAAAAATCGGCCTAGTCTATATCGGTCTGGTGTAGGAGCGTTAGAGTGAACAGGGTGGTTTTGCCGATCCGCACAAGAAAGCCTGATAACAGGTGAAAACCGTATGGTTAATTTGATATTTAATCCTGCCAAACCGCCTGTCGATATTGAGGTAAACGTTCGATCGGTGGTTCGGCCACCAACATGGCGTAGGGAACCGTACACACTGTCTTATATGCTGGTGAACCGCGAGGTCAATGCCGAGGAGTTGATTGTTTTGCTGCGTTGGGCCGTGGCTTCGAAAATGCCCAATCCCAGGGTAATCACTCCGGAGCTAGTAAAATGGTCATCATTATTCCACCCACGCTTTTTTATCTCGGTCAGTACGGATTGTCCAACATTAGTTGAACCGTTGGAATGGATTGATGGCAGTTTACCTACCGGGTTCCATGCTCTATCACGGCTTTGGCTGCAGTCAGTATTATTCTTGTCAGGGGTAACACTCTCGGCCGCCATCGTCCAGCATCGCTTTTCTTCAGGAACAATAGGAAGCAAGCTTGATCGACTTTGGGATGCTGGAACCTTATCTACCTCCGGGGCGGCGATGGACTTGACACCACTGGGATTGCACGATCGGGTTTCCACCCTGGCGGTGGATAGTTCTAACGACGTGACACGACTTTTAGCTCTACGTGCGGTTTTCATGGAGGCTTGGAGGCTTATCGCACCCCAGACGGGAATAGTGGAAGTCATGCGAAAGTCTTGTTCGCCATCATATACAGATGGGAGATTTGAATTCATAGAAGGATTGCTGGAAAGACTTGGCCACAGGCTTAAGGCAGTTGTGGTGTATGGATCAAGTGTCTCGAGCAATCAATTTGCGGATATTGATGCCGTGGTTATTGTAGACAACCCGGAATCGGCACTCTTACAGCTCGCAGGAACATCCCCGACCTGGCAAGGTAAAGAATTGAACCTCGGGATCTATTCTCCGTCTGAGTTCTTGGTGATGCAGCGTCTTTCGGGTGACAACCTTTTAGATTATGGAGTATGTATCTGGGGTGAAGTTGAGGTAGTTAGAAAGCCGGTTCCAGAATTGTTGGCCCGCAATTTTAGTTTCGGCGTTGTTCGTCAACGGCAGCAATTTGGCATGCTGAGTCGTGAAATTACTACCGCAGAGGTAATTGGTCCTGATCGACGAAACCTGTATGAATATTTCGTCAAAATTCCAGCTAATGTTGCGAAGGGGACGTTCGGCGCGGCTGGCAAGCGGTTGCCAAAAGAGCAAATACACGATTGGCTCCTTTCTACGATCGGATTCAATACACCGGAATCACAAAAACAAGTAATGTCCGGAAACGAATTAGGTGGATTAGCCTCATCAGCACTGGCAACCGGCCAGGCATTATTGGCATTAAATACCAACCTCTGTGTGGTTCGAGGTTATGATCGTATTGATAACAAGGAAAGGAGGCTTGTTGATTGATGGCAGCAGTGGGCTCAGAAGAGGTTGAATATTTACTTGATCTATGCCAGGACCTTGATCTACATGTCAAAACTCAAATGTCCTCAAAGATTGATGGCCGAATTGTTCTTTCCGGCCCATTCGGTGAGACAATTCTTGTTGAGCCAGGAGATTCAGATGCCAGTCTAATCGAGCAGGTATTGGCACAAATTGATGTTGAGTTCGAGAAGTTACCATTGTTGGTGCGTGGAGATAGTAAGGAGATCCGACTGCTCACTCCACGGATAGCACTCGCAAAGCTCCTACCCACGGTCTACTCCTATACATATAACCGTTATGGCGTAGCTCCCCGCACTGATGAAGTTCGTACGCAATTCTCCGCGGAAATTTTCCGCAAGATGGCTGAAGAACCCGGGCCATATCACCTTGGTTCGGCATTTCTGGGACTCGTTAAAACAACGAGTGGATATCTTCTTGCGGAACAAGTGGTAGACGTATGTAATCTTGAGGTGCGTGTCAAACGATTTCATATTGGATCACCATTGCATCGGTATTTATATGCCGATCGTCATCCCACCCGGAAGAGTGGCTTACCTCTACAGCGCTGGACCCGTTTTCAAGAACCGGTGGTGTGCTTTGATTGGCGACATCCACTCCATGATGAAGATGGGAATCGTCTTGCTGATGAGCCGTTACCGGATGATTATGCGGCACTGTGGTTTGACGATCTTGCCGCTGCCAAGAGACTTGCACGAAGTGCGTTTTTATGGATTGAGAAAAGATTTGCCCGGGCTGGCTTGCAGCTCGTCGATATTTGTTTTTTTATCGATCGCACCGGGACCGTACTGTATGGAGAGATTAGCCCGGATTGCATGCGTGTGCGAAGTAGTGCATCCGCGAATGCAGAGGCGTTCGATAAGGATCTGTGGAGATCCGGAGGGACTCCTGAAGATATTTTAGCCGGGTATTGGCGGCTTTACGAATTAGTATTCGGTAAGGCTGCCATACCTTCAAAGAAACCTCAAATCAGCTTTTAACCAAAGGAGACAAAGCCATGGCTCAAAAATCTAAGCCAATGATTGTGAAAAATCGTCGACTCAAAATGTCACCGGGCGGAATCATCACTCTTCCTGTCTCAGCGCGCAAGGCTTTAAAAATGGAAAAAGGACAGGGGTGTCGAGTGACTGTTGCTGTGGAAAACAATGCGGTAATTTTGGCTCCAACCAACAAAACCGGTGGATTCCGGGTATCCCCAAAAGGGCAGCTAGAACTACGGGGTGAGGCACAATCGACTCTTACGGCAGGTGTGGGCCGTCACTACTGGATGGAATGTAATGACGGGTCCGGTGTCCTGAAATTAAATCCATTCAAATGAGAGAGCGGCTTATTATTGCGCTTGATGGCCATGATGGTGCTGGAAAGAGTACCCTTGCGGCTGCGCTTGCCACTCGTCTCGGTGGTATGGCTGTACGCCCTTTTTCCGGGTCTATTGGTACCGAACTGCTGAGAGTCGGTGCGAACAGGGATGTTGTCGAGCTTGTGAAGATCGGGAGCACTGCAATTGAGAATGCAGTTTCCTCAGTGCCTGGCAACATTCCAATTGTTCTTGATCGTGGCTGGATGACCGTAGCCTCATTTGTTCCGGAATCTGCAGAATTTTGTTCACAATGGAATACCTGGATCCCAACAGTACTTTGCTGGGCGGAATTAAGTGTCACACAAGCTCGTTTAGCGATCCGCGGTGACGAACATTCTGAAACTCTGGAGTGGCATGAGCACTATCTTGCCGTTTATCTGGATCTGGCCAAGCGCTCGGGGAGCCCGATTCTTCGCACCGATCTTTTAAATCAGGAATCATCCATCAAGCAACTCGTAACGTGGGTCATGGAGGGTCGGGTGGTGTCCAGTCTCAATCCGGACACGATCGGCCTAGGTTCTAAAAAACCACTAAAGTAACACACGACTTTCTTTTTGAGCTCTCCAATTCCGGAGGGTCTCCTCTAAACGGCTAAAACATTATGGCGTCGGGAGTGGTTGTTGGATGTGGAGGCTACGTGAACACCGTAGAACATGAGCAATGATTACTGAAAATTAGGCATGGTTCTTGAGCCACGAAAGCTTTCCCTCGTTTTTGCCATTTGTAAATGTGCTGGTACCGAGAGTGCCCTTTAGTTATGTAAATAGCCCCTCTCTTATTCGGAAGCGATGGCTTCCGGTTCATTCGAAACCTTTTCCGGGGAAGGCGATTTGACAGTAACGGTGAACATGCCCAATACATCCTCCGCGACCAAATAGAGACAGGGAATGAGCACGAGCATGATGGCGGTGGCAAAGAGAATTCCAAATCCCAATGAAATGGCCATGGGTATCATGAATCGGGCCTGACGGGACGTTTCGAAAATCATGGGACCCAATCCCCCGAAGGTCGTGAGGGTGGTCAACAGAATGGGCCGGAACCGGCGGATGCCGGCTTGGTAAATGGCCTCAACCGCATGATGTCCTTCCCGCCGCCTGGTATTGGCATAGTCAATCATGATTAAGGAGTCATTGAAAACACGGAATTTCAGATTGTGATTCAAGATAGCGGTCGGGGAATTCCGGAGCAGGATTTTGAACGGGTTTTTTAGCCGTTTGTGCGGCTGGAGGAATCCCGCAATAAACAAACCGGAGGCATCCGTCTCGGCATGGCCATCGCCCGATCCATTGTTCGCAATCATGGCGGGGACATCAGTTTGGCCAACATCCCGGGCGGTGGCTTAACGGTGACGATCCATCTACCGGAAGCTCCCCTTCAACAGGCAGACGATCAAACTTCCGCATGAGCTTTCATTCAATTATCTAGAGCCCTTTCCTCGTTGGCTCTCCTCTACATATCCACCTGGTGAAGCCGGGGTTCGCCCTGGCAACTGAGCTTGTTGCTTACTGTGTTCCGAGGAGCGCAACGATAACTCGGTGTGTCTCAAGGAGCGTACCCTTTATGTGGAGCACGAGGTGCCAAACTCCGGTTCGCCACGCAATTGGGATCGAACCTTATCGATACACACTGATGAGTCTCGTCCACTGATCTTTCGTTTGAGGCAAATGTCTTCCACCGCCATGCCTTCACCGGATTGCCGGAGGGCTAACCCAACCCGGCGTTCGGTAAATCTTGATTTCTTGAGTACATTAATCCTTCCTCAATTGTGGGCCCTCGTTTAGCGTAAATTTTTCACAAAGATTGCCTCAATATCAGGGGGAGCGAATCAATTCCCTATAAACAAATACGCACAGGAAAAATTGTGTGATCTCGCACATATCAAGTTGCAAGAAAAGACATTTTTAGACCAACTTCTGGCAAGTTCTTGCTGTTCCTCAGTTTTTGTGCCTGAACGCATTATGAAGCATCTGGTATGAATCTTGATCTTTTGACTCACGATAGAGGTTGTGTGCATGCGTAATGAATGTGGAATTATTTAATGAGGAGGAATGATTGTTTTGTACCCTTCCATCAAGGCGGGCGCCCCGCAAGCGGACCAATGTGTAGCTTAAACGCTAGTTCTAAGAGGAGCATTCCTATGCGCCTTTCATGGCCTTTTCAAAGCATCGCAATTAGATACTGCGTCACCGCACCAAACTATCCATTTCTCCGCGTCGGCGAGACTGTCACCCAACCAGGCGTTTCATTTGTACTGTCTAAAGGTAAATCCTGGAGGCGAAGACTCGATCCATGAAACATTCGGCATGCACTGTGTTCACCCGCTCCTACCACAAGTCGGGGTAGCCATTGAATTGTCTCGCAAGGCGAGGCCTGGAACGGAATTCCCTGAGTTCGAAGGAATGGCTCAAGCGCTTCGGAGGTCAGTGAAATTCAATAGGTTTTGGGTATAACAATCGATCCCACGTTACGGTCCTACCCCTGCAGGGCGTGAGACCCAGTGAACCGTGACGGTCAGCCGACCCCGGTCAGCGGGCGGTGTGAAATGGAGGTCAAGGGAGAGATGCGTGCTTGTTGGTTTGGTGTGGAGTAGGGACGTGCAGTCGGCTGAAGAGAGTTCGTATCTGGGGCCGCTCACCAGCCGCCTGCTGAGGTCGAACGCGCGGCTCGAATCGACAGGCTTCCGGTCTGAGGCTCAGTTGGGGACTCGGTTCGACATCAAAAAACAAAATTGAAAGGAGAAGCGCAATGGCCCTGGTTTCAACTAGCCTTACTAATGGTGGTGCGACTACTCACTATCGTTTTCAGTATGACGATTCTCTTGCTGGGGCAGGAGGCCCGGAACCGGCACGGACGAATGCTGTGATCGCCGCGTGCGAGAATGACTTCAACCTCATGGCCGGCTGGTTCGGCAACATTGCCCTGACCGTCTCCACTCCCATCACGGTCAATGTTATGCCAGGTCCCTATGCCAGTGCCGGTTGGGGGCCTCCGATCACACTGACCCCGGGCAATGGTTCGGACGCCATCTTGTGCCGGTATCTGCTGGTATCTGAGGTGACGGAAATGTTCATGTTGGCTCAGAACAAGGGCTGGTTTGCTCCAGATGGCAGCAATGAAGGAAGCGCGGGAGAAGGACTCTCCAGATTCCTTGCTTCCCAGTTCCTCGTGTCCATAGGGCAACCGCCTGCCATGTCGGGCTTTGGCCTGGCGAATAGCTGGATGAACAGTCCGCGTCAGGATTTCGTAAATAACGTGGACACGGGCGATCATGGGATAGATGCGAAGACGGGCTGCTCGATTCTTTTTATCTACTATCTGTTTACCCAGCTTGGCTTCACGATTAAGCAGATCGTGGCGGCGGCAGCCTCCGAACTCGCCGGTGTTTATGCGAACTTGACCGGAGACCCAAGCGATCCGTTTCCCTTTTTCAAGCAACTACTCGATACGGCGTATCCCGGTACGGCAACTGTCGGCGGGGCCAATCCTGACAATCCCTTCCCGTTGGGCATCCTTTCGTTCTGGGTGGACAAAAGCACGTTCGGCAGGGATGAAGTGACGGACGTCATCGGTTCGGCAAGCAATGGTACATTTCCTGATGCCTTCTGGCTGGTACTGGAAGGCTTCAATAGAAACAACTTCAGTGGTCTCGGCATCAGCGGGCCGACGTTCTCCGGCCCGTTTGCCAGCTTGCCCGGTATCACGCTTTCGCCAAACAGTTCCGGCGTCAGTTTTGAGACAATCAACACCAAGATTCCGCAGCGAATTCGATTTCCGTTCGACATCCGGTTCATCAACGCGACGTTGGGTTCGTTTCCCGCTCCGGGCAATGCTCCGGCTGAGGAAACACTCAATGCGGTGATCACCGTGGGCAGCAACCCGCTGCCGGGCGCATCGGCGATTGCCGAGTTCGAGCTTATCAGTGGAGCCGATCCGTATTACACAAATATAGACCCCACGCAGAACAACGTCTTCTGGCTCAGCCAGGATCTGCGCGTGTTTACCGCAACGCCAAGTCTGAACAACACTCCGGTTCCAGGCGCGCCGGCCTTTTCCTCCGACAGTTTCGCTGGCGCGTACAGCTACATTCAAACTCTGCTCGCCTTCCTGAACAACCCCGCGAACCATTTCACCGACGGTACAAGCGATCCATTCGCATCGGGCGTCATCCCCAATCAGGCGGGATCGTTGACAGCCGATTCGTCTGTGTCACGGTTTACGATTACCGGCTTCGTCCCCCTGCAATTTCATAACAATTATAACTTTGCCATTGCGCGCGTCCGTTTGCGTGGCACGGCTGGTCCGACGGGGCAGGCCCAGAACGTCAAAGTCTTTTTCCGGATGTGGTCAACACAGACGGCCGACACCGGCTTTGACCCGGGTTCCACTTATCTCAGTCATCGAGATGGCGGCAAGCCACACTGGCCGCTGCCTGCCCCTGACAGCCACACGATTCCGCTTTTCGCCACGGGGAACAATCCGAATTTCACCGATCCGAACAATCCTGAATACGGAGCCGGTGGCGTCAACAACCGCAGCATCGCCATTGCCACGGGCGACAACGCCTGGGCGTATTTCGGATGCTTTCTGAACGTTTATGATCCGGCAAACATGGTAAACGGTGCGCAAGTGCAGGCGCTGCTCGCCGGTACACATCACTGCCTCGTCGCTGAAATCAGTTATGACGATGCCCCCATCATCAACGCCAACGGCGTAGTTGCCAGCCCCGAAAGGTCAGACAAGTTAGCGCAACGCAACCTGCAGTTGACTTTCTCGGATAATCCCGGTCCGGCGGACACGCACCGCGTTCCGCAAACCTTCGATCTGCGGCCAGCTCCGGCCATCGTAGCCACAGCAGGGGCGCTACTCAATTATCCCGATGAACTCATGATTGACTGGGGCCAAACGCCGGTGGGAACCATCGCGCACATTTACTGGCCGCAGGTCAGCGCCACCAAGGTGCTGGATTTGGCGAATCGCCTTTATGGTGCGCATCTGCTTTCCGCATCCGATGGCAATACGATTGATTGTCAGGTGATGCGCGGGGTGAGCTATGTCCCCATTCCGCCGGGGAGCGCCGAGAATATCGCCGGCCTGCTGACAATAGACTTGCCGCAGACGGTTTCAGTTGGTCAGGAGTTCAACATCATTGTGCGGCGCATCTCGACGCGGCGTTTCAGGCAGGAGCCTGTCCTGTCCACACGTGGCCCCGCTGTGCAAACAGCCCTTGAGACAAAAGAGGGAGAGCGTAAGACCGAATCTGGAAAAATGGAGGAATACAAAGAGCCTCGCTTCATTCCGCCGATGAGAAACTGGCGTTATGTTACCGGAACTTTTCAGGTGAAAATTCCCGTCACCACGGCACAAGTCATGTTGCGCCCGGATGAAGACGCCCTGGCCGTGATGAAGTGGCGGTTGCAATCCATGTCACCGTCCAACCGCTGGCATCTCGTGCTCACGCGCTACATCGAATATGTGTCGGCGCGGATCATCGGATTGGGTGGCAACCCCAACGCGATTCCTCCATCACCCAACGGAGCGCTAATCACGGGCGGGGGAACAGACGTCGTGGTCTTCACCGGGAAAGTGATCGAGATCATCTATGATTGCTCTGGTCGGCTTGAAGCGTTTGTGTTGAATGACTGCGGCAACCTGCACACATTTCAGACCCGAGAACCTGAAATCGGGGAAATTGCACTACGAGCATGTAGGGAACAGTTATTCTTGTCTGTCCACGTTGAAGGCGGGTATCAACATCAACATCGAATTCGCAAGTTGGTTCTCAGCTGCTAATGTCTCGTCCCGGCATCACAAGAAATGTGAAGGGGCGAGCAGGCGCTAAAGTATGGATGACGAACTCGAAACCACCATGCACTTGGCTACTTGAGGGTCATGGCTAACCATGGTTTTCGCCACGAGATTGTCGGGGGAATTCTGGGGTTCCCGATGGGTTGCCACTCAAAAAAAAAGGAATTCCTATTATTTCCTAAAATAAGGAGGATAACGCTATGTCAGGGATTGATGTATCCCAGTTCAAACTTGCATTGACAGCTGCCAAGAAACGGCGTCACGAATATTCAGACCTTCGAGCAGGTCTATCCGGCATGTCCCAGAGGGTTAGCAATCGTGGCGCTGTTGGGGAACTCCTCAAATCATCGTTTACTGAAACTGGTGTGGATGTCGACACGTTGGACAAGATGCTGGCGCAGCATCAAGCTGAGTCGCGCCGTCTTTTCCAGGAACAGAAGGCCCACGTCGCCAAGTTCTTAACCTCGGAGAAGGATACGTCCCTGAGTGCTATGGAGCTGGGGCTTAAGGCTATGGAGCATCTTGCAAACCTCCCACCGGCTGTCGGCCTTGGCCTTTCAAACCTGATACCCCTGACGACGCCTTTCTTGATATGGGAATGGCCCCATGCCTCGCCGGACCAACTCAGGGACTACCACATAGAACCTGTGAACAGCTATGCCAAGTTCCTGATCAACATCCCAGTATATTCATTCGACAATAACTCTGGCGGCGATGCCAAAGAGTTAAGCTTCTATTTTTATTGGGTGAATGAGAGCGACTTTCTGGCAGTCGCGAAGAGTTTCTCCGTTCTCGAATTTAATGGGGCTTGCGAGTTGGCCGCGAACACAGGACTCTTCTCAGGCGATTCTACTCATCTCACTATCGATGCCTGGCTGTATCCCGTGGCCTATTGGATTCCGCTGCAACCGGGACAGACCATTACGGACCTTCGGGTCCAAGGGGATCCGTTTCAACATCAGCCGGTTCTCGACAAAACTGCTACAGGGGGAGGTCTCTTCGGGGATGCAGGTTATGTCACGCAGATTTTCCCCGCGACGTCCTACGGTCTCAGCTTTGAAAGCTTTGGCGGAATTCACATACCTCCCCGGGCAACGGCGGTATTCGAGGTGAACGTGAAGTTTGGATATAAATGGCAAGGCAACACGCTTCCGGATGAAATTATAGCTGACTTTGCGGATAATAATTTGCACTATTATGTTAAGTGTCCGTTGGTGGTGCTCGAGTTGCTGACTGCACCGCCTTCACGTATCCACATAGGCTCCAAAGAGGGACGGGCATATTCCGTCTGAAAACCGGGTGACCTACCATCCGAAGGGCTTGCGCTTCGAGCGCCTGTCCATAGGTCTGGAGTCATCCATGAGCAGGCTCTGGCAAATAGGTAAATTGCTTCTTTGGGGATAATTGAATTTTTCCAGCCATCTTCTCCCCTTCTCTGTTGCCAGGACCCTGCGGTCAAAGGCCTCGGTAACGAGGAACGGATGGACTGTTGCGCCTTCGCCCTCAACTATGTGGATCTCTACAGGGTCTGTTGAAAAAAGCCGCCAGCGGCGTACTCGCCATTTTTCCGTGCTCACGTACTAAGCGTACACTCCGCGCGTAAAAACGGCTGCGGCCTTGCTGGACGGACCCTTCGGGAAGACTCAGGGCCTGCTTTTTTGAACCGACCCGGAGCCTTTGATGAGTAATCTAATCCTGGGCAAATTTGCCCTTGAAAATTTTTATTATTCAACACTCTACTACATCAAGAAGGGCAGTCCGACGGTCAAGCTTACACTTAAAGATACCACGGTCCACGAAGGGAAGCTGAAAACGCTGGGACAGGGAGCCGTCTGGCGCTTCTCAGGTGCTCGTGCGCATTCATTTGTGTTGCAACTTCCTGATCCCAGAAATAATCCCAAAAATTGGATTAACGTTCTTGAAATTGGACAATGGTCAAAAAAAATCCCGACAATTCCTTCAATTCCTTTTCCATTTTCCCCAACCCACACCTTGACTAATTTCGTCAATTGGCGAAAAATCAGCCCAGAAATCCTTTCTGTAGCATTGGTCAATCATACATTTGATCTACTGGAGGTCATCACGCCATGAAGGCTCAACCCTTTATTGTTTCACCTGATAATTACGAACCCGCGTTGAATGTGATTGGCACGAAGGTGACCGTGCTTGCATCAAGCGACGCGACACAAGGCTATGAGATCACTCTGCAGCAAGGTGAGGAAGGAATGGGTCCGCCCTTGCATAGTCACGCCTGGGACGAGTCCTTCTACGTCCTTAAAGGGCAGATCGAGTTTAGTTACGACAACAAGACGGTCATGTGCCTGCCGGGCACACTGGTGCATGTACCCGCCGGGACCGTGCACGGCTTTCGCTATGGCCCAGGCGGCGGGGAGATGTTCGAACTCACCGGCCAGGGCAGCATGGCCACCCGAATGTTCACCGCCCTCAGCAAGGAGATTACTCCAGGCTCTCCAGACATTCCCAAGGTGCTGGAGGTTCTCAAGCAAAACGGCGTCACCGTCGCAAACCAAGTGGAGGTATAGCAGAACGAAAGACTAAGAAGTACGCCCAATGGCTGGATGGGTTATCCGACATACGTGCACGGGCGGGTATTCACGTTCGGGTGGAGCCTTTAGCGGCCGGGAATACTGGGGACCTCAAACCGGTTGGCGAGGCTGTTTCTGAGACGCGGATTGATTAAGGTCCTGGTTATCGGGTGTATTTTATAAAGCGCGGGAGTAAGCTTGTTATTCTGTTGGCTGGTGGCGACAAGAGCACGCAGGTCATAGACATCAAGATTGCCTTACGCCTCGCACGCAACCTGTAGGAGCCGATGATGAAAAAAACCGTTACTACGCGTTATGACGTCGCCGAACACCTTCGAACCCCGGAAGAAATGGCGGCCTATCTAGAATCGTGTCTTGAAGAGGCAGACGGTGATGCAGCATTCATCGCCAAGGCGCTCGGCGATATTGCTCGCGCCAAGGGCATGGCCCAAAGGTGCATGTAATGCCGGGGTATTTCGTGAAAGTCTGTACAAAGCCCTTTCCGGGGAGCGGAACCCAGGTTTCGACACCATTCTTAAAGTTGTGAGCGCACTGGGCACGCAATTATATGCCGAAGCGGCTCATGGCTGAATTCATGGACTTACCCGATGGGGAAAGGACTGGAATTGTTGTTGACTGAAGGAAAAAAGGGGTGTGGTTGTTTGCCAGAAAATCGGATGAACTCTCCTATGAAAAATGATCACGAAAATTTCCCCAATTATTCCGTTTTCGTTATTTCATGCGCCTACATTGAATCATTTTGTAAAGTTTGACCAAGAGCTCGCTCCAGCAGGGTATTGAAAAATTCTGCCGGCGGCGTTCCCTGTCTTTGCCGGAGCGGCTTCGCGCAGGCAGGTCCCCCTTTCAAATTTCGTTGATATGGTGGAAATTAAGCGTTGCCCAATCGAGAACGTAATGAGCACTTAACAGAGATACGGCAAAGGCCAAAGGGGTTGCCAGAGGAGGTGAACATATGCGTGCGTGGTTGATGGATGGCTATGAAGGTGTTGAAAACTTGCGGCTCGGTGAAGTGCGGGATCCACAGCCGGGTCCGGCGCAAATGCTGCTGAGGGTGAAATTTGCAGCACTGAACCCGGCTGATGCATTTCTTGCGCGAAAGATGTACCCGGCCAATCCATCGCTTCCTCACATTCTTGGACGTGATGGGGTGGGAGAAGTGGTAGCGGTCGGACCAGGTGTCGAAAACGTGCGCGTAGGCGAAACCGTTGGGATCTTGCGTTGCGAGGTGGGTGTCGAGGCATGGGGAACGCTTGCCGAAAAGGTGGTGGTTCCGCGCAAAAGTGTGACTCGTATCCCTACCGGCTGGTCGGATGAAGAGATGGCCGGGGCTCCGTTGGTCTTTTTGACCGCTTGGCAAGCGTTGACTCAATGGGCCGATCCTCCGGCACCGCCATCTGCGAAAACTGTTCTTCTCGTGACCGGTGCTTCCGGGGGCGTCGGTGTAGCCTCGGTGCTGCTAGGGAAATCGATGAATCTGACGGTGGTGGCCCTCTCGCGTAGCGCGAAAAAGAGAGCAAAATTGCAAAAACTTGGAGCGGATTTCGTGTTCGACCCGATGGACGGCAATCTCGTGAAGTCTGTGACGGCGGCACTGCGCCCGCGAAAAGTCGATCTCGCGGTGGATAATGTGGGAGGTGCACTGCTCCCTCAGGTTGTGGCTCTGCTTGGATATGGCGGGCGGGTCAGCGTCGTCGGCCGGAGCGGAGGAACGGTGCCGAAGTTCAACACGGCGACTCTGTTTTTCCGCCGTAATCGAATAGGCGGAGTCTCGGTTGGAGACTTTACCGCTCAAGAAGCGCATGCGGCGTGGGAACAGATCGTCGGTCGATTGGATGCCATGGGGCAGCGGCCACAGGTGGACACCATTGTCTCTTTCGAGGAGGTGAAGACGGGGTTTGACCGATTGGCCCAAGGGCCCGATGGGAAAAGTGCTGGTGCAGGTAGCTGACTAAGGACGAGGTGGCTTCATCCCGGCCGCCGTCTGTGCGAAACACCGGCACTGAAGATGTATGTCGAGGCGGTCTCTCCCTTTCTGCTTGGTTAAGCGCAAGATACTATATCGTCACGGCCATTATGCAACCGATTGGCGCTGGATTGAGTAACCCAAAATGAAAAACCACAGTGCCAGACGATCAAAGATAAGATGAGAGAAAAAGAAAAAGGAGATCGACTGATCCCAACTGAACATCTTTTGGTAGGCTCTACGCTCCTTCCCTTCCAATAATCCTGTTCATTTTCCCTTTCCTACAACTTGCTTTATTTCGTCGATTGAATAAGAATTCGTCCGGTTATGCTCGGGTTCGTCCCGGAAGCCGGGTTCCTTTTGTTGTGGCAAAAGGACCTAAAACCAATTTCCCGCAGGTCGGCCTATTGATTTGATCATCCGCCCGGTTGGCAGATTTGCAGGGACTGGGGTAATTGTAGATAGTCATTGCTGTCGATTCCATAAGGAGGTGGCTATGAATATCTTGATCATTGGTGCCACTCGTGGCATTGGACGTCAACTTCTTGAGCAGGCGTTGATCGCTGGGCATACGGTCATCGCCTTGGTTCGCAATCCCCAAAATCTTTCCGCACAGAATGAGCGGCTGAGAGTAATTAAAGGCGACATTCTCGATCCGGAATCAGTCGGGCTTGCGATGGCTGGTCAGGAGGCGGTGTGCTGCACAATTGGCGTGAAAGTTCCATGGTTCCGGGTGACGGTTTTCTCGGAGGGAACCAAGAATGTCCTTGGGGCCATGAAAAACAGCGGGGTCAAGCGTTTGATCTGTGTGACGGGTATTGGTGCCGGAGATAGCAAGGGACATGGTGGATTTTTCTATGACTCCATCTTTTTGCCCTTCTTACTTAGAACCATCTACGCCGATAAAGATCGCCAGGAATCACTGATCAAAGCAAGTTTGGTAGACTGGACGATTGTCAGGCCAGGTTTTTTGACCAACGGGCCCTTAACAGAACGCTATCAAGTGCTGACTGATCTGAGCGGGGTCACGGCAGGTAAGATCTCCCGTGCTGATGTGGCCCACTTTATGCTGAAAGAGCTTCAGTCCAAACACTATCTCAGACAAACTCCTTTACTGACTTATTAGCAGGAAAAGAGATGTGTTTCCAATACACATGCAAGCCGTGATAATGAATTCGGAATGACGGGACCAACAGGTGGTTGTAGCTCTGCTTGGATATGGCGGGCGGATCAGCGTCGTCGGCCGAAGCGGAGGAGCGGTGCCGGAGTTCAACACGGCGACTCTGTTTTTCCGCCGTATTCGAATGGGTGGAGTTTCGGTTGGAGACTTTACCCCTCTAGGAAGCGTATGCGGCGTGGGAACAGATCGTCGGTCGATTGGATGCCATGGGGCAGCGGCCACAGGTGGACATCATTGTTCCTTTCGAGGAAGTGAAGACGGGATTTGACCGATTGGCCCAAGGGCCGATGGGAAAGGTACTAGTGCAGGTGGCGGATTAAGGACTGGGTGGCTTAAACCCTGTCGTCAGTTGTGAGAAGACGATACCTGAAGACAATTCCGCTTTTGAAATCATAGAACGACAACTTGCTTTATTTCGTTGATTGATAAAAAATTTGTCTGGTCTATTCCAATCTGGTGAATGAGCTTTGGTGTTAGCGAAGAGTTTGTTTATGCCGATCCGCATAAGACACTGAGATTAAGGAACACCTACAGCCATTGCCTGAGATGGCACCGAAGATCGGGTATTTTTCAGGAAAAACGATGGTGAGGTATACAGACCGGAAGTCGCAGATTCGCAGCTTATGCGGGTCCGTCTAATGCTCGTTAGGAACCGCAAGAACGGAAGCTCACGGAAATGAATCAGAGATTTGTCGGATTGATATTTCACATAGACACCAATCGGATTAATGCGAAGCAAAATTTGGAGCATATGAATCGGCTGGAACAGTGGGCAGCCAATGATGTGATAATGCTGGAAATGGCTGAGGTTGCGCAAACCGAAGCTATGGCAGGCGGAAACACACGGCGGGCGGCGAAAGCGCTCAATTCTATTTACTCCGAAACGTTAGCCTCTACATCACAAGAGCGAAAAATGTTAGCGACGATCGAGAGGATTCTATTCCCCGAAGGGGCAGATGATAAGAACAAGCGCAATGACGTCGAAATCGTATTTAATGCGGCGAAGTATTGCAGAATCCTTGTAACTGCAGATGGCGATTCGAAGACCCAACCAAGGGGGATCTTGGGCAACGCAGAAGCTTTGAAAAAGGCTGTCGACGTCGAAATTATGCGGGATGCAGAGGCAGTAGAACGCGTCGAAAAAAGAATTCGCGTTCGAGATGCGCGTTGTCGGAGACGTTTTGAGCTGGAAGGTACCCTCATTCCTGATTGGGTAGGGCAGGATTGAAAAAATGTTTTCTAACAGTGTGATCAGGACGCTTGTCCGCTCCCTTCCTGCGCAAACCAATTCATCGCACCCGCGCCCGCCTTCCGGGCCTGTCGGGTAACTCAATTAGTTTGCCCACCCCAGGCGGCGGATGGGTTCATCGTTCCGTTCGATGCGGAAAGCAGGATAAACTGCCCGGACTTGCCTTATTTGTCTTTCACAACAGAGCGTGGGAAGGTTCTAAGGCATGAGCAAAAGAGAAACTCGTAATTAAACGGATTGGGGCGTAGCCGGGATAATTTGCAGCAGCCACTGAGCGTAAGGCCCAACATATATTTAACATTTATATCTCAATAAATCCGGGACGCGGCCTCTGACCCTCCCAGCTCTCCATCATTATCAAGGCATAGGAGATTGCAACGCATGGCGAAAACCTTCCACCGTATTGGCGTGATCACCGGAGATCCCCGATTGGCCGATCCGACGAAACGCAATGCGCAATATAATGAAGAGGACACGGCGACGCACAATGCGATGAAGGCCGCCTTTCAGGAGCTTTCAGACTATACGTTTTTGTTTTATGACGATCATGCCTGTCTGTTTGAGCAGCTTCAGCAAGACCGTCCGGATTTCGTCGTCAATTTTTGCGATACGGGGTTTCGCAATGTGCCCGCTCAGGAACTCAACATTCCCGCGTATCTGGAGATGCTGGGGATTCCGTATACCGGCGCGCCGCCGTCGGCCATGGTCATCTGTTTTGATAAAGCGATTGTCCGGCTCGTGGCCCAGTCGCATGGCGTTCCGGTTCCGCGGGAGTATTTTATCGACTGTGGAGCCTCGCTTGCGAGGCCTTGCCCGATTTTTATCCTGCGCTGATTAAACCCAATGCGGCTGATGGGAGTGTGGGTATTACGAAGGATGCCGTGGTCCGGTCGCCGGAGGAAGCGCGGAAATATCTGGACTGGTTACGCTCGACACTTCCCGGTCGTGACGCGCTGATGCAGGAATATCTGCCCGGCCCGGAATACGGCATCGGCGTGATCGGCAATCTTGAAACTGATTTCTGTATCCTGCCTCCACTGGAAGTCGATTTCTCGCGTCTTCCCGCTAGGCCTGGATCCGATTTTGTCCTTTGAATCGAAGGCGTATCCTGACTCCCCCTACTGGACTGACATCAAATTCAAACAGGCTGCTCTTGATCCGAGTCTTGAGGAACAGATGAAAGATTGGGTGCGGATCTTGTTTAGGAGGTTCGGGCTGCGCGACTATGCACGGTTTGATTTTCGCGTCGGGTCGGATGGTAAGGCAAAGCTGATGGAGGTGAATCCGAATCCGGCCTGGGCTTATGATGGGAAGCTGGCTTTTATGGCGGGATTTGCGGGAATACAATATCCTGACATGTTACACAAAATCCTTCACGCGGCTATCACCCGGTTGTCACTCGCAACCAATTAGAGAAGCGAGCGTGGAATCGCCAGCGCCCAGTCATGTCGTTTGACGAGTTTATCGCCGTGGTAGGCTTCCAATTCTCCCGCAAATTGAAAGGTTTCGGTCGTGGCGGTGAGCCGTGTCCGGCATTCCAGCCAGATTGACCAGTCCCTTCGTTTCAAGTGAGCGGTCTGAGTGAGTTCCGTCTGAGCCGACAGCGCATCTTTTTCAAGAATGCGATACCGTTTAAAGAGGGTGTATCCCACATCGAGATCGATCTCTTCAATTCTGGCGTGTGATGCGCCGTCAAATTCTCCCCCGTCACTCCGTAACGTGTAGACCATTTCGTTGCTTGCGAGATCGATCTCAATGGTTCGGCGCATGCTGAGTTGCCGGAGTTTTTTATGCGGGGTGCCGGGTGCGGCTTCTGGTGGATCAAATGGTCGCAGCGCTTCGTCTTCCTGGCGTGGAGGTCGTACGGGAAGGGTGACATTGCTCATGCCGGTGCGGACGGTTAAGGTCACCGGAACGGGTGGCGGCCAGGCAATCGGCCAGTAACTGGTGGACAGTGAGAGTCTGATCCGTGAGTCCCGGAGGGAACGCATGGGCAAAGTCGTTGAGTTGCACCCGTACCTGATACCATCGGCCCGGTTCGAGCGGTTGAGGTGTTTCATGGCTCTCCCGATGCGTGAGATTCAACAGCCCGTACGTGACACGCAGGACAGACCCGTCCGGGGCGACTTCTCCGAGACGGACGGCGATCATCGCCACCGGTTGATTGACGCACAGATCAAGTTCCACGACCGGTGCGCCCAAGACTTCAAGTCGTTCGGTGAGGGGATCGCTATCGAAGACGAGCGAACCGCCATCGTCGGGTCGTTGATCGCGTGGCATTTCACCATCCGCGCCGAATCCGCACCATTCTCCGGACCGGACCCCGGTTGTCTGTGGTGAGCAAAACGACAACTCCGTGGGTTTCTCAGGAATAGGGGAGAGATGTCCCGGTTCTAAAAACCACCGTTGTTCGCTGATGCGAGGGCTTGGCCAGGTGTCTTCCGCCACCCATCTGCCCGGCCATACGGCGTATTGCGGTTGCGGGGGCTGACTCTCCTGCATCCATACCCGAAATGCGGGCTCATCCATGATTCCTGTCTTCTCGCCCTTTCAGCCAGTGGTTCCACCACCGGACGGCTTCCTGCAAAAAGCCGATGGCCGGGCCGGGGACGCCGTCCTGCGGAAAGACATGGGCCCAGGGACCGATGAGCGATTTTTTCGGACAGGAGAGATGGGTCATCAATCGGGGAATGGCGTTGGTATAGCCATCGGCCCAGCCACCAATGGCATAGACCGGACAGCGAATGGCATCGTAATTTTCGCACACCGACCCGTGTTTCCAATAATTGTCCCGCGACTGGTGCCGCATCCAGACCACGGGAAATGGTTCAAGATTGCTTAACCGTTGCTGCCACATGTCCCACCATTGGTCGCCGACAATTTCCGGGTCGGGCGGCAGCGCCGAGTACAGGGTCAACATGGAACCCCACTGCATATTCTCGTTTAAGAGACAGCCGCCCATATAGTGCGCATCATCGGCGTACCGGTCATCGGTTGAACACAACGTGATGATGGCTTTCAGATTCGCCGGATTCCGGGCGGCGACCTGGAGCGCGTTAAATCCGCCCCACGAAATCCCCATCATTCCGATCGCGCCGGAGCACCAGGGTTGTTGAGCGATCCAGGTGATGATTTCCAGGGCGTCGTCATGCTCCTGATGGGAGTATTCATCATGCAGGATCCCTTCCGAATCCCCTGATCCTCGAATATCCACCCTGATACTGGCATACCCATGCGCCGCAAAATATCGATGGATGGGCTCGTCCCGGGATCGCATAAAGTCCCGTTTGCGATAGGGGATGTATTCCAGAATAGCCGGAACCGGCTCTGTGTCGGCTGACCTCGGCAACCAGATGCGAGCGGCGATCCGGCATCCGTCCGACATCGTAATCCAGGTGTTTTCGATTTCGGTAATACGGTCGAGGATGGTGTGATCGATGAGCATCATAAATCTTTGAGTTTTTCGACAGTCTGTTCATGCCGTTCCGCAGCCGAGTCGCGGATAGTTTTTGGAGCGGGGGTCGATTGTTGTGAAACTGATGAGTGGACCAAAAACTCAGTGCCAGCTTTTCCCGCACAGCGAATCCCGTTTCAAGATCCCAGCAGTTGACGATAGCCAGACGAAATCCGCCTGGTGGCATGGAGTGGTCCTTCGGAGGCTTCTCTTCATGAAACGTGATCTGAATGCTGGAGACTTGTGGTGTTTGCCGCAACTGCGCGACTACTTCCTTGGGTGGATGCTGATAATGGACGCCATGGGCACCAAATAAGACGACACTATACCCTTCCTGTCGATGGGAATCATCGAATTGCCATTGTTCTTCCGCATATAACCGGACGAGCGACTCCACCCAGCCGGCGCCGTACAAATCCGGCCATTGGTCCGCGAACCGCAAATGGACTTCGATGATTGTGCCGCCGATCGTCTCGAAGTTGATCATGCCCGTGTACCCGGCAAGATGCCGTTGCAGCCAGTCGCCGCAGTAGGCTTCGATGTTTGGAAATGGCGTTGCCAACACCGTCCAATAATCGAACATTCCTCCCTCCAGCGGTTTGCCGGTGGCATGCCGCCACCAGTGTGGTTCGCCCTTAACCACGGCGACATCGCTCGACACATGATCCCCTTGGAGCAACGGCATCCACAGGTGTCCGGGTCGTTGTAAATGTTTGTATTCCTTTAACGAGCGTAAGACACGGCTTCCCGCACCCATGCCGCGCATGTTGTAAATCGGTTTTGAGAAAACCGGAAAGAAGGATGGATCCAACCCGTGCGGAGCACACGGCAGGTTCTGGCTCTCGGCAATCATGAGCTTGTTATAGATCCACTTGTATTGTGGGTACCACGCCCAGGCATCGCCGTCTTCGGTAGGGATTTTGACATCCGGCGGGCATGAAATGCCTTCGAAATACTGCATGCGCCAGGGGTCGGCTTCACAAATCGGCATGTTGGTCTATTCCATGGAATCCCATTCACCATCCGCGTTGTCTCACCATATTCTATGCGAGATAGGATCATGCAACAAGCGTTTTGCCTCATTTCAACAGTAACACTCCTGATGCAGATCCTTTTCCGGTGGCACAGGGTGATGAGCTGAAAGCCATGCCCAAGCGTTCATCCAATAGATCCCATTTGCTCACGGGAGATCTGTGCGAGGTTACGATTAAGAGGCAGACTGTACGACCTTGATGCAGAAAAGGACTATTTGTTCAATGAGGGGAAATGGGCTGCATGCTAGGATCGGGAAATTAAGCGACTGGGGCGGGCGGAAGAGGAATACCGATGGCGGAATTCGTCATACGGCAAATGCAGATCTACACTCCCTTTAACTGTTTCTCCTGTGATAGAGCCCTTCAGGCAGTACCTATTCCGAAAAAAACAGATCCTGAAAAACCCCTACCATCCATGGAAATTGTGCCTGGGAGTCAGACTTTGGTCAAACATGGATATAAGCAATCGTTCGGTCGATGTTCTATCCTTGACCCGACTTGCAGGATAGATTGGCCGACAGGAGCCGGCGTTCTGTTCAAAGGAATGCCATCAAACCATCCGTTCCGTCGTGCTATCGCAATGGGTTCAACGGGTTTAATTCTGGCTGGGGTCCTGGTGCTTGGTTTGCTAATGCCACCGGCAAGTCTAGCACAAGAATTACCATCTTCCAGGCTGTATGGGCTTTTCTCCCCCGAACCCGCGTCGGGTTCCTCAGAAGTCCTCGGCCCCCTGGGATTTGAAGAAGACAGCGGAGGGAGAAGGAATGTTTCACGTGATGCGACTCCTTCGTTGGGTGCCGACGAGGTTCCTCCGTTTTCTCTTACGTGGGAGAAGCGACCAAACAGGAGCTATCTGATCCCGGCGCTGGAGATTCCCCTCTATGCCTTTCTGCTCAATCAGTTCGACCGGAATTTCACGGACCCCGAGGAGGAGTACCGCACGACCGGTCATTCAATCAAAGAGAATATCACGGATGGGAAATGGGTCGTTGATAATGATCAATTCTCGGTGAACCAGTTTCTTCACCCCTATGGGGGGACAATCTACTTCGGGTTGGCACGATCGGCCAGTCTGAATTTCTGGGAATCATCCCTCGCCACTGCCACCGGTAGTCTTATCTGGGAACTCGCCGGAGAGAGGACCCGACCCTCAATAAACGACCAATTCACGACCACGTTTGGCGGGATCTTTCTGGGTGAACCTCTCTTCCGTATGGCCAATCTCCTTCTGGAAAGCGCCGAAGAGGGGGAGCCTGGATTCTGGCGTGAACTCGCTGCAGGGATCATCTCGCCGCCCACAGCCTTTAACCGGTTTGTGTTCGGCAACAGGTTTGATGCAATCTATCCAAGCCACAACCCGGCGACCTTCATGCGCCTGCAAGTCGGCGGGACGTTGACTTCCGGGGTTCACAACGTCTCATCCAACGTCAAAACGCACGGAGCGATCGGAGATGTGACCATCCGATATGGGCTTCCTGGAAAGCCGGGCTATTCCTACTCACGACCCTTCGATTATTTTGATTTCCATTTCACCGCCGTGACGGCCAATGCGGTCGAAAGTGTGAATACCCACGGGTTACTCATTGGCAATACCTATGCGGCTAGCGAGTCCACTCGCGGTGTGTGGGGCTTGTACGGCAGTTATGACTACATCAATCCGCAGGTATTTCGGGTCTCAACCAGTGCCCTCTCACTCGGGACCACCTGGCAGAGTTGGCTTTCGAAAGACGTGGCCGTTCAAGGAACTGCACTCGGTGGTGCGGGGTACGGCGCGGCCGGAAGTATCAAGCGCACCGGGAATCGTGACTACCATTATGGTTTTACTCCGCAGGCTCTTCTCGCTCTTCGTCTTATCATGGGCGATCGCCTCATGATCGATTTCACAGGGCAGGAATACTATGTCAGCAGCCTGCTCTCTTCTGAGTCCCATGGCAGAGAGAATATTTTGCGCGGAAATGCCTCGCTGACCCTGCGGATTATCGGGCGACATGGCATAGCCCTTCGTTATGTTGCCTCCCAACGGAATGCAAGTTATTCGGACGTGGATTATCACAATCAAACGGTCGGAACTCTGAGCCTCATGTATGTGTTACTGGGATCAAGCGGATTCGGGGCCGTTGAATGGCGGTAATACGACGGGGCAGTCAGTATCGAATATGGGGCTGTTGAAAAAAACCGCCAGCGGGGTTCCCTGCCTTCGCCGGAGCGGCTTCGCGCAGGCAGGGCGCCATTTTCCCGTGCTCACGTACTGGAAGTACGCTCTGCGCGCAAAAATGACAGCGGCCTTCCCTTCGACATGACTGAGGAAAGGACTGGACGAACCCTTCGAAAGGCTCAGGACATGCTTTTTTGAATCGCCCCGAGGCCCCTACTATGCAACGTACGTGTGGGGCAATATGCCCTTGGAAATTGGTTGTATTCAACACTCCCATTATCATCATGTAATAAAATACCGAGGCAGGGTGGCGCCTGATGTTTATCCTCTGAGCTGGGAACTGGCGGAGCCATAGTTAACGATCATTAAACCGGAGGGGGGAAAATGGATACGTTACAGGTGAAAACAAAGAGACTCAAAGATATTGTGAATCTCACACCGAAACTGAATCGCATAATTAAAGAGAGGGATTTTCAAAATGGCTTGTGTCACGTCTTTTTGCCGCATACCACGGCCGCGCTCACGACCGGTGAAATTGGAGAGGGCACGGAGGAAGATCTCCTCGAAGTCGCTGAAAAAATTATTCCACAGATCAACTTTCGTCATGCCCATGATCCCTCACATGCGTGGTCTCATATGGCGGCCTCTCTGATCGGAGCGTCGCTGACCCTGCCTGTGATGGATGGTGAGTTGCGTTTAGGTACCTGGCAATCAGTCTTATTAATTGAACTGGATGGACCCCGTGAACGTCAGCTCGTGGTGGGCTTATCTCCTACAGCATGAAGCCAATGTCATTAGGGATTCCAGGTTGAGAGGAAGGAGAAATAGCCTTAATGCGTGAGCATGGTGGCTCAGGGCGCAATCGTTGGTTACCGGATTCCAAAAATCCAGGATCTGTCCTGGAAGTTTTTCAAGTCTTCCACTGTCTGAATGCCAATACGCAATGCATCATGTAGCAGATCACGAAGTTCCGTGGTCAATTCCAGCAAGGCGGGCCTGTCAATGTCCTTTGAGCCGGTCGGTAATTTGTCCCGCATCTCCTCAAGCGCATGGATATCCTCAATAATGGATTTGGCTTTGGTGTAAAAATCTGCAACGGAGTCACTCCGGCCAACAAGCAACCCGACTTTATTCGCCAAGCTATTAAACACCGGGAAATAATTTTCGCGAATTCTTGGTGAAAAAAAATCGTTGTCGGTCAGCTGATGAGCCGGGTCGGAAAGTTTCAGAATGATTCTTTCAAGGTGTTGCAGGTACCGTCGTTTTAGGACAATTTCGATGGTGGCGGTGATCTCACCCTGTATGGCAAGGGCGATGCCTTTGCCTTCTTTAAAGGTGGCGTATCGCCTGACGGCTGCATTGATGACACCCCCAAGCAACGCTCCGAGGAGAAGCCAGGTAACAGCATTGTCTCTCATGTAGCCCTTTTCCCAAGCCAAGAAGAGTTCTCCCGGAGGGTTTCCCACCGGGGCCTTCTTAAATTAGAACTTTACGGTGATTTTTGCAAGACCCTGCCGGGCATGGTCAGATGCCTCACTTCCTTTCCCATCTTTCCGGATCCACAACTGGTCTTGTACCTTCTATTGTGGAAGAAACCGCTTTTGACCTTTTCGCTCGGGCACAGATCATTTGCCCTGTATTCAGGATGACGATTTCATCGGGACTGATTGTGTCACTTGCCCAGGAATTTCCCAGGGTTGATTGCAAACCATTTGATGGTAGAGGTGAGGAAGGAAGGGCATGATCTCCTTTACCGACAGAAGATGCTGTCATCAATGACCGTAGGGGCAGGAACCGAACTGAAATCAGACCAATGATTGCGTATTGTCCGGAGGAATGGATGGTCTATAATACAGCCGGAAAATCCGGGATCTGCTCCTGAGGCGGATCCATCCTTTCATTTTTGAGCACCAAAGAAATACACGGAGGTCGGCGGGACAAGCATGATCATTCGGGAGTTAATATCGACGGATGTGGCTGCCTATCAAGCCCTCATGCTTTACGGGTTACAAGCACATCCTGAATCGTTTCGCATCAGTGCGAAAGATGCCGGGGAACCCATCGTTCCGTTTGGGCCGAGCCGCATAGATGCCTTTACGCTGGGAGCCTGGTTACATGAAGGCCAATTGGCTGGAGTCGTGAGTTTTGCACGAGAGACGCAGGAGAAGCTGAGGCATAAAGCATTGTTGTATCGAATGTATGTGCGTGCGGAGTCCTCCGGCAAAGGAATTGGCCGAAAACTTGTCCAGGAAGTGGTGAAACGTGCCAGAGGTATCGAAGGTCTGGAGCACATCAACTTGACGGTGGTTTCGCTCAACTCACAAGCGAAACGCCTCTATGCATCAGAAGGCTTCATATCGTTCGCACGTGAAGAGCGAGGCTTGAAGGTTGGTGATTCCTACTTCGACGAAGAACAAATGGCCCTGCGCTTGTTCAAGCCTTGAGCCTCATCCGCCACTCAAGCCGATCGGGTCAATAATGGCATGCCCCTGAACCTGGCACGAGACCGGTATTTTCAGGAAAGAAAGGTACCATGGAACACCACGACACGATCATTTCCCAGTTTACATTACAGGCCGTGCCTTTCGCGGAGCTGCCCGGCCATTCCGCATCGATGGATATGCTGGTTCAATTCAGTGGAATATGTGCCAGGGATACGGTTCTCGATGTTGCCTGTGGTCCCGGCATTGTGGCGTGCGAATTGGCCAAGCATGCGGCTCATGTGACAGGTCTCGATCTCACTCCTACCATGATTGAGGAAGCGGGGAAACGGCAGCAGGAACAGAATCTCACCAATGTGTCCTGGCACATTGGTGACGTATTGCCACTCCCATTTCCTAGTGCCCATTTTTCGTGTGTGGTGACGCGCTATAGCTTCCATCACTTTCTCGACCCCATGGCCGTGTTGTTGGAAATGGTTCGGGTTTGCAAACCTGATGGAAGAGTCATGGTGGTTGATGCGGTCCTTCCATCAGAAAAAATCGAGGCGTACAATCAGATGGAACAACTCCGGGACCCTTCCCATACCAAAGCTCTCAGTTTTGCCGAGATGGCGACAGCTATTGAGACGTCGGGTCTGACCAATATTAAAACGGGACGGTATAAGGTTGAGATGGAATTGGAACAACAACTGGCTGCTTCCTTCCCTCCCCCTGGTGGCAAAGACAAACTTCGCCGGATGTTTGAGTCTGACATTGGAAAAGATGCCATGGGTGTTGGGGTGCATCGCATGGGCAGTGAGATTCACTTCGCCTATCCGATCCTTATCACGGTTGGACAAAAGGTTGCCTGAGCCGGGCCCCTGAGAGGGGAAAAGTCGGAGGATCATACATGAGTCATGGGTTTGCAGGAATACTTTTTGAAATTTAAGACGATTGGCAACGTTCGAACGCAAATTTTAATTTCGTATCCTGCTCCTTCACTCACATTGTCAATTGACCATTGCTATGGTCGTGTTCTTTCATTTCGGAATCATCAGGTACTTCTATGTTGACTGAAAAGCAAAAGATGCTCAGTGGGGAGTTATATAACGGTGCCGATCCGGAACTCGTTGAAGAGCGTCAGCGGGCCAGAATGCTTTGCCAACAGTTAAACGCTTTGCCTGCAACCGCATCGGAAGGCGAGCGCCATGCGGTCCTTGCCGATCTCTTTCACACAGAAACCGATGCGTTTCTCACCCCGCCATTCTTTTGTGACTACGGTTACAATATTCGTCTCGGCGCACACGCCTACTTCAATTGTAATTGCGTTTTCCTTGATGTCATGCCGATCTCAATCGGAAATCATGTCTTGTTCGGCCCTGGTGTTCACATCTACACAGCCTCACATCCACTGAGTGCTCATGAACGACGTTCCGGTCTGGAATTCGCCAAGACGGTGACCATTGGCGATGATGTATGGGTGGGTGGCGGGGCGATCATTTGCCCTGGGGTCGTCATCGGGGATGGTGCCGTCATTGGTGCTGGTAGCGTGGTTACTCGTGATGTCAGACCCGGTGTCGTTGCAGCGGGCAATCCCTGTCGCATCATCCGTCAAATCTAACCTGATCCATGCCTATTGGTGCCTAGCTTTTTTCAAAAAATGGATTTGCCACGGAAAGCCCGGTGATACTGGGTAGATCACACGTTCAGGCAACCCCGGTTGCACAGTATAAGAAAGTAGAGATGATGTGGCCCGTGAGTATGCGATCCATTCGGGACGGAATTCGTAGGCAGGCCTGCATACCCAGCATCCTGAAAGTACAGGTTGCCATGGTTCGGATTTGTTTATTCTACCGAAGGGCTCGTTTCCCCACTCTTGGAAACAAGAACACCGAAGGCCCGGGAAAGTTTGGCTGTGATGTCAGGAGATGTCTTGGGGACAGACGAATCCTCTCATGAAAATCGAAAAGTATCCATTTCAATCAATGGAGAAAATATCCTAATAATAGGAAAGCTGAGCGCCGAGTCTTAGACGGTTATCCATTATGGATTGAGAATTTGAGATCCCTAGCCCATATAAGGGATGACGATATCCTCTGACCGTGGGGCCACCATCTGCAACCGAAAAATGATTTGCCTTGTTGGGTAAAGGCGACTGGGCTTAGATATGTCAAATATGAGAACCGGTCTGGTGCGAAAACAGGAAAGTAAGGGATTTTGTTTTGTCCGATATGATGGCAAAGAAATCCGGGAATTACACGTATAAGGGTGAAGTCAAGCTCTGGCCTTTCGGCCTGACTGACAGGAGATTTTCCTATGATAGGGGTGGTGATTTTTGATGTTGATGGCACGCTTATGGATACGAATTATTTACATGTGGAGGCATGGGCCCGTGCTTTTTCGGTAGTCAAATATCCAATGCCGCGTGCTGCAATCCATCGTCAGATTGGTAAGGGATCGGACCTGATGCTGGGTACGCTTCTTCCGGATGAGGCCTTACACGGACGGGCCAATGAGTTACACAGCCATTTTTTTGCGGAGATGAAAGATCATACCTATCCTTTGCCTGGAGCCACAGAAATCATTGCAACCCTCTCATCGCAAGGCATCGCCGTCTGGCTGGCGACGAGTGCGAAGTCTGAAGAATTGGAACATCATGTTCACGCACTTGAGGCGAAAGATAAGCTGGCCGGACTGGTGTCGTCGGCGGATGTAGACCGTGCGAAACCCGCACCGGATATTTTTCAACTAACTCTGGAGCGGGCTGGATGTTCCCCGAAGGAGAGCATTGTGGTCGGTGACACGATTTGGGATATTCAATCCGCTCAAGGTTGTGGGCTTCAGACGATTGCGGTCAGAACAGGAGGAGCCTTTAGTCGAGAGGAGCTCTATGCGGCTGGAGCGGTGGCTGTTTACCAGGATTGTGCAGACCTCCTGGCATCCGGATTTCCCAAAACAATTGAGGCGAGATAGGACGGGAAGGGCTTTCTGCAACAGGTGATTATCTGCACCCGGAATCCAGGCGAAATCCCATCTTAGGTCATTCTGCTCATGTGGGAGCTGGAAACATGACGACGTCAGTGAGTGAAAGAACCGTTCCACACAATCCGGGGGAAATGGTTGACGTCAGGTGTCCCCACGTCGGGTCATCACCCGGTAGAGCCAGAGAAACAGGATGGCCCCGATAACGGCCATCACAAACCCGACGGGATCGTCCTGTCCATACATGCCGATCATTCTCCCGAGCATTCCACCGAAGAGCGCCCCAATGATCCCGATCGCGACAGTGGCGAGAAACCCTCCCGGATCTTTGCCGGGCATGAGGAGTTTTCCAACGACTCCCACAATTAACCCGAAGACGATCCAACCGATGACACTCATACTTCAACCCTCCTATTTAATAGTTGGGTTTACCGGTTCTTTTGGGTGTCCTGATTCTGCTTTTACCAAAAGCCCGGCCTGAGCCTGATAGTTCTCACGGTAAATTTGAAAGACCGCCACGGCGATCCCAAGCAGAATCGGGCCAAGAAACAATCCGATGAACCCGAAGTAGGCGAGGCCCCCTAACGAGGCGAAGAAGAGAAACAGGACCGGCAAGTCCGCTTTCGATCCGACGAGAAACGGTTTCAGTAAATTATCCATGAGCCCGACTAACCCGATCCCGATGCCGACCATGACGATGCCTTTCCAAATGGGGCCGGTCCAGACAAGATATGCGGCGACCGGTCCCCAGACTAATGCCGTGCCGCCGATCGGCACAAGAGAAAGAAGGGCGCTCAGGGCTCCCAGAAAAACCGAAAACGGCACGCCCAACGCCCAATAGGCAAGCCCTGCGGTGAAGCCCTGTGCCAAGGCCGTGAGCAGGGTGCCCTGAACGACAGCCCCCATCACATTGTCAAGGCGATCCATGATCACCGCTTTATAGCTTTCTTCGATAGGGAGCGCCTCATAAAAGGCACGATAGAGCTTGTGTCCGTCGCGAAACAGGAAGAACAGCGTAAACAGGATCACAAAGAAATCCATCACGAGATCAATGGCGTTTGTGGCCAACCCCCCGACACTGGATAGCAGGACTCCGCTGACGGCTTTCCCTCCTTCAACCAGATTCGGCTGAAGGTCTGCGTAAGCCAGAACAAGTCGGCCCAACAATTCTTGGGACAGGTTTCCGATCAGAGGCAGCCTTGCGACGAGATCGGGCAGTCGTTGTAGTCCACCCTCTTGCACCCAATTTATGGCGAGCTGATAGGCATTAAGGGTCTCTGTCACCACCAGAAAGACCAGATATGCCACGGGCAAGACGGCAAGCAACATGACGCTCAATGTGCTGAGAGCCGCCGAAGCTGTAGTTCTGTCTCCCAGCTTATGGGTCAGCCACTGATAGAGAGGATAGAAGAGACGAACCAAAATCATGGCCCACAAAATGGGTGTCATGAAGGGGGCAAAAATTAGAGCCAACACGTACAGCAGGAGGGAACACAACAAAAGGAAGGCCGCTGAGAGAACTTGTGGAGACATTTATGGTGACACCCCTAAGGGTTGGTGTATGGACACACCAAAGGATACCCGACTGGTCGCGGAGACGGAAACAGGATCATCATGACGATCATCTGCATGATACATTTTGGCAGTGTAACATGATTCACTCTCCGTCTAGTATTCGCCTCTTAGGAAGCTTTATGTCCTGGAATGTTGCCACGCACACCGCACTCAAATGTGTGATAAGAAACCGCGCCCGTCACTTATTATGGACAAATCACTCAGTGAAACTTCTCTAGAATCCATCTCCCTACTTCGGGAACCCCATCGTATTCAGAGAGCGATTTTGACGGATGTTTTCAGATGGTAAGACCTGAATTTGTCTGTTGAAAAATTTATAGTTATTCGTGAACTATGAAAAATGATAATCTCAACAAGCCTTGAATCATGTATCATTTCGCCTACGGCCATTCTTCTGAGGTTATTCTGAGCTTCATGTGTGTTCCCTTTCTCCAGTTGCTTAATCTATCACATAATGAAGTTGTGTTCTCTTATACCGTAATGCCGAATTCCTATCCCAAGAGGAGCGCTGCTTTTTCTCGCGGCTGGATAAATTTTGGTTTCGCTTAAGGCGGTGATGAGACTTTTCCGGGAGAGGTCCAGCACGTTGTTGTTCGGTTTCTGGGAGTAGTCAATGATAGGAACAAGGATAGGGTGAATAGTATGTACTTCAGGTTTTATTCGATAATCATCGTATTCCTCATCATTGGCGCATGGAGTGTGCGGGTTGAACCTGTGTGGTCTCAGGAGCCTGTGGATAAGCCGGAGGCTCCCACAGATTCACGCCCCACCAATATTCCACAGGAAATTGCGGTTGGAGCAGACAAGGTTGAAGATCGGCTTATCAAGCAACGTCTTGCAGATGTATTTAAGAATTTACCTGCCCTTGCCGGCGTCGTTATCAACGTAAATGCGGGCGTGGTGCGACTAACCGGACAGACTTACACGAAGGAAGCTCACGAACAGGCTCTTGAACTTGCCGGACGTGTGGATGGTGTGGTCAGCGTGACAGATGAAATCACGCAGAAACGGGAAGTTCGTGAACGGTTGACCGTCGTGCAGGAAAAAATGGTTGACCAACTCAATAATTTCATCTCCTATCTCCCACTCCTGATCATCGGTTTCACGGTATTTCTTGTATTCTGGTTCCTCGCATCCTTTATGACCAAATGGGATAACCTTTATGAAAAAATTACTCCACATACGTTTTTACAATCATTAGCCAAACAAATCGTCAAAGGGACCGTCATATTTATTGGCTTTGTCGTCATGCTCGAAATCCTGGACGCCACGGCTCTTTTGGGAACTATCGTTGGTGTAGCCGGGGTCATGGGCCTGGCCATAAGTTTTGCCCTCCGGGACACAGTGGAAAACTACATTGCCAGCATTCTGCTGAGCATCAGGCAACCGTTTCGGCCACTGGACCAAATTGTTCTGGAGAATTACGAAGGGTTGGTGATGAAGTTGACGTCCCGGGAGACCATTCTCATGACCTTGGACGGAAATCATGTTCGCATTCCGAATGCCACCGTCTACAAGGGTATTATTCTCAACTATTCCCGAAATCCCAAACGGCGTTTTACGTTTGAGGTCGGTATTGATACCGCTGTCGACATACAAGCTGCGCGGCAACTCGCTATCACAACATTAGAGCAAACCTCCGGGGTGATTGCTGATCCGCCGGTCCGGTGCGCGGTGGAAAAATTAGGTGATTCGAATGTGATACTGAAAATGTTTGCCTGGACCACGCAGGATCAATTCGATTTCCAAAAGGTTAGAAGTGAAGCGATTCGGGGTGTGAAAGAGGCCTTTGATCTGGCCAATTATGAAATGCCCGAACCCATCTATCGTGTGAAGATGCAGGGGGCTTCCCCTCTCGATGCCCAGGCCGTTTTTGAACAGACCGATCATAAAAGGGATGCTCCAGCACCCGCTGTGCTATTAAGTTCTCAGGCCGATGTCACTAAAGATAATCATATTGTTGAGCAAATTTCGCATGATCGAGCAGAGAATCAGGAAAAGGATTTACTGAAGTGATAGCTTTGATTTTCGAAGGACATTCCCTTGCTCACCCTGGCGGGAGAAATTCCTATACCGCCCCCGTTCCTCCATTCCGTAGCCCGTGAAACACAAGAGGAAAAGAGATGAAAAACAATCGGCACCCAGAGGTAGTAGTCATCACAGGAGCTTCTGCAGGTATCGGTCGAGCCACCGTACGGGTTTATGCTCGACGGGGGGCATCTCTCGGTTTGCTGGCCCGTGGGCAGGAGGGTTTGGAAGGAGCCCGCCGGGAGGTTGAAAAGCTTGGAGGGAAAGCTGTCGTGATTCCGACAGATGTTGCCGATCCCGATCAGGTCGAAAAAGCCGCTGTCCAAGTTGAGGAGACATTTGGCCCGATCGATATTTGGATAAATAATGCCATGGCTTCCGTACTGTCGCCGGTGAAAGACATGACGGCTGCAGAATTCCAGCGTGTGACTAACGTCACTTATCTCGGATATGTCTATGGAACCCTTTCAGCACTCCGTCGGATGCTTCCCCGGGATCGGGGTGTCATTATCCAAGTCGGTAGTGCGTTGGCGTATCGTGCGATTCCACTTCAATCGGCTTACTGTGGTGCCAAACATGCTATCAAAGGATTCACGGAGTCGCTCCGATCGGAGCTGATTCACGAGGGAAGCCAGGTCCGCCTTTCCATGGTGCATTTGCCGGGAGTCAATACGACTCAATTTGGATGGATTAAAAGCCGCCTTCCTTATGAGCCCCAGCCGGTTCCACCCATCTATCAGCCGGAGGTGATGGCGCGGGCTATCGTCTGGTCGGCTGATCACGATCGTCGAGAGTTGTGGGTTGGAATGCCGACAGTTAAAACCATCGTCGGGGAAAAATTCATTCCGGGGTTATTGGACCATTATCTCGCCGAAGTGGCCTATACGGGACAACAGACGAATATCCCCGTCAATCCTGATCGCGCCGATAATTTATTCACGCCTGTCCCGCAGGACAGAGGGGCACATGGCACTTTTGATGACCAGGCCCGGTCATCCAGTTTTCAATTATGGGCTTCCATGAATCGGGGGTGGTTGGCGGTGGCGGGCGTCGGGTGTCTTCTTTCGCTAGGTTGGGCCCGCAAGTGGTCACAGGTGAATCAGTAGAGAATGAATGAAACCTCAATGAAATCCATTCTCCGATCGAGAAGCTGATCTGCCTGATGCAAGATCAGCCTCTCGACCTGGAGGCCCATCCCTGGGCATTTGAACCTGGTAAACGTTAGCCTGCCGTGGCCTGCTTTTTTGCCTCCTGAAACTCTTTTCCCATTTTTTGAATTTCTTCCTTCTCCAGGATCTCCTTGGCCTTTTTGAAAATTTCGCCTTCTTCTTCCTTCACATGGTGCAGGACACTGTTTTTGAGCTCGGCAAGTTTTGAACTCCATTCCTCGGATTCTGCGCCCATCGCTTCAAGGTCTTCCAGAAGGTTTTCGACTTCGGCATGCTCTTCCGTGGCCTCATTAATCAGGTCTACCATCTCTGCATTTTCTCTGAGGGCAGGATAGAAGACGGCTTCCTCCCCATGGGAGTGAGCTTCAAGATCATCTTTTAACTGAGAAAATAATTTCTCTCGGCTTTTCATTGCACGTGGCCCGGTGGTTTCCAATTTTTTAAATAAGTCCTTTACCGTTTGGTGATCCTTTTTTAAAATTTGAAAAATGTCCATCCCCTGGTTCCTTTCCGGTCAATGACCGATGGTTACTCACTGAAAAAATAATGAAAACTTCGATTCCTTGCTCGAAGAATAATCTTGTACCTTTCCACACGTGAACTGGTAAGAACCCTGGGACCGACAGGGAAATCCGAATTGGAAAGCAAGAAACGGAGTGTACTCGGTCCCCGACTTTTGTATAAGAAGATTAATATTCGGAAATGTGGAATGTCAGGATGGGAGATTTCTTGGTAAGTTATGCTTGCAATTTTAGCAGTCTATCTCAGGTAGTGGTCATGAGAAATACAGCGAACCAGGGGAAACGTTCCGTTGCAACGCGCCATGATCCTCGGTGGACAACCGTGGTTTTCCGTGACCCAACAGCCGATGGTACATTTTATTATTCCGTCAACACCACCGGAGTGTACTGCCGCCCGTCCTGCGCATCCCGCTTGCCCCGGCCTGAACATGTCCGGTTCCATGCTTCACGTGAAGATGCCGAGAAGGCTGGTTTTCGTCCCTGCAAGCGTTGCACGCCAAACCAGCCCGGATTGCAAGAACGATATGCGGAGAAAGTCGCAGCAGCTTGCCGGTTCATCGAGGATTCGGACCATGCGCCAGGCCTCAAAGAATTATCACATCATGCCGGACTAAGCCGGTATCACTTTCATCGGGTGTTCAAAGCGGTCACGGGATTGACTCCAAAAGGATACACGGCGGCACATCTGGCAAAACGGGTGAGGTCGCACTTAAATCATACAGGCACCGTGACGGAGGCTATTTACGAAGCCGGGTTTAATTCCAACGGAAGGTTTTATGAAACTTCCGATGCTGTTTTGGGTATGACACCTTCCTCATATCGTGCCGGTGGTTCCGGGATAGACATCCGATTTGCCGTGGGGGAATGTTTTCTCGGGTCAATCCTCGTTGCCATGAGTGAGCGCGGCGTGTGTGCGATCCTTCTTGGGGATAACCCGGAGCAACTGACGCGTGATTTGCAGAAGCAATTCTCTCAGGCTCATCTCATCGGGGGTGATGGTGACTTCGAACACCTGGTTGCAACAGTGATCGGTTTTGTCGAAGCGCCGGAGCGGGGGTTGGATCTGCCGTTGGACGTGCAAGGTACGGCGTTTCAACAACGGGTCTGGAAGGCATTGCAAAACATTCCCGCCGGGTCGACGGCAAGCTATGCTGACATCGCCGCGAGCATTGGTGCGCCGAAAGCGGTTCGGGCCGTCGGCAGGGCCTGCGGCACCAATGCAATAGCTGTGGCGATTCCTTGTCATCGTGTGGTGCGCACGAATGGGGAACTGTCGGGCTATCGTTGGGGCATCGAACGGAAACGAGTGTTGCTTGAACGTGAGGCACACACATGAATGGGAGCGGGCGGTCAACACCTTCCGTCGCGTTGCCTACGACTATGCTGAAACGGGTCAACGCGATTGATTGGGGACAGGTCTCAATCGATCTTGATGCTCAAGGAAGTGCAGTGATCGAGGGGCTCCTCACTTCGAAAGAATGTGAGACATTGGCCATGTTGTATTTCCGTCCTGAGATATTTCGTAGCCGCATCGTGATGAGTCGCCATAACTTTGGCCGTGGGGAATATCAGTATTTTCGATATCCCCTCCCTGATCTCATCAAACAACTTCGGAATGCGATATACCCCTATCTTGTGCCGGTTGCCAACCGGTGGAATACGTCCATGGGCATTGAGATGCGCTTTCCAAAGAAGCATGAAGATTTTCTGTCCCGCTGTCATCAAGCCGGGCAGGATAAGCCAACACCTTTGATGCTCAAATATGAAGCGGACGATTACAACTGCCTGCATCAGGACCTCTACGGCGAACACGTGTTTCCGCTCCAGCTTGCCATTCTTTTATCTGACCCTTACAAAGATTTCACGGGTGGTGAATTTGTCATGACCGAGCAGCGGCCACGTATGCAATCCCGGCCGATGGTGGTCCCGATGCGACAAGGCGATGGCGTCATTTTCGCGGTTCATCATCGCCCTGTGCGAGGTGGAAGAGGCTGGTATCGTGTGAACCTCCGGCATGGGGTCAGCCGCGTTCGCTCAGGGCAGCGTTATACGGTCGGGATTATATTCCACGACGCCAGGTGAACCGGATGGAGAATCCCCTCCAAAACGGAATTCTCAGGCCGGGAAAGGGAATACTCTTGCCGGTTTTTAGCCACCCGCCATCGCTCCTACGATGAGGAACGGTTCTTCTCCAGTTGTGATCGCGTCGGGTAACAGGGCGTCCGGTGGTTCATGGGAGAGGTCCTGCCCGCAGGCAAAGAACCTGATGAACGGTCGTCGCTGTTGTGTCACCTGGTCACGAATTGTCCCCCGCAACATCGGGTAACGTGTTTCGAGTGCGTTGAGGATTGCGTGTGGGGTGACAGGACCCTCCATCTCCAGGTTCACCTCGCCGTCGATGCGTGCCAGTGTCCGCAAATGAGCCGGAAGGACAACCCGAATCGTGCTCACGGTAACGCCTGGACTTCGACTGATAAGACGGGTGGAAGATCGCGGACGATGGGCATCCAGCTATCTCCCGAATCGGCCGAGGCATACACCTGTCCACCGGTGGTGCCGACATAGATCCCGCAGGGTTCGAGCGAGTCGACGGCCATCGCGTCGCGCAAGACATTGACGTAGCAGTCCTGCTGCGGTAAGCCTTTCGTTAGGGCTTCCCATTCGTTTCCGCCTGCTCGACTGCGGTAGACGCGCAGTTTCCCCTCCGGCGGATAATGTTCAGAGTCGCTCTTAATCGGTACCACATAGATGGTCTCCGGCTCATGGGCATGCACGGCAATCGGGAATCCGAAATCGGAGGGCAAGTCTCCACTGATTTCATGCCACGACTCGCCTGCGTCATCGCTACGCATGACATCCCAATGCTTCTGCATGAAGAGCACATTCGGGCGCGACGGGTGTTTGGCGATGCAGTGCACACAATGGCCGACTTCTGCAGTGGGGTCGGGAAGTTCATACGGCGATTTCAGTCCGCGGTTGACCGGCTGCCATGTCTTGCCTCCGTCCTCGGTTCGAAACGTGCCGGCTGCCGAAATGGCGACGAATATCCTTTCCGGATTGCGGGGATCCAGAAGGATGGTATGCAGGCACATTCCTCCGGCACCCGGTTGCCAAAGGTGTCCTTTAGCGCTGCGCAGGCCGGGAAGCTCCTGCCATGTCTGTCCGCCGTCAGTCGAACGGAAAATGGCCGCATCCTCAACCCCCGCGTAGATCGTGTCCGGATCGGTTAATGACGGCTCCAGATGCCAGACACGCTTGAACTCCCAGGGGTGCTGCGTGCCATCGTACCACTGATGGGTGGTGAGAGGTTGTCCCGTTTCCGTTGAACTGTCATACACGAACTTGTTGCTCTCCCCCTTTGGCGTGCCGTCCGGGGCCGCGGTCGGCTCGCCGGGTGGTGTTCCCGGTTGAAACCAGGTTTTGCCGCCATCATCGGATCGTTGGATGATCTGCCCGAACCAGCTGCTGGACTGCGAGGCATACAACCGATTCGGATCGGCGGGAGATCCCTTCACGTGATACAGCTCCCATCCGCCAAAGTGGGGACCATGAACGTCCCACTGCTTGCGTTTGCCGTCCGATGTCAGCACGAACGCACCTTTGCGTGTTCCAACAAGCACTCGTACTCCACTCATACCTCACTCCTTTCTGAAAATTAGGGCGATCATCGTGTAAAGTTTTCACGACTAATGAGAGCGTATTTCGTCGCTCTATCAATCGTGTTGACCGTTGTCATCGAGTCGTGCTGACCTACTATTGTTCGTAAGCCTCCTGTAGGCGTTTGATGTCAAGTTTCTTCATGTGAAGAAGGGCACTCATGACTCTCTCGGTTTTTTTAGAATCGTGGCTTTGCATCATTTCGCTCAGCACAGTTGGAACAATTTGCCATGACAGCCCATACTTGTCTTTCAGCCAACCGCATTGACCTTTTTCACCACCTTCGGAGAGTTTTTCCCATAGCTCGTCTATCTCTTCCTGGGACTCGCAATTTATGATAAACGATACGGCTTCCGTGAATGTGAAATGTGGTCCTCCATTTAAGGCCATAAATTCTTGTCCGTCGAGCTGGAATGTGATGGTCATCACGGATCCCTTGGGTCTACCCGAAACCTTTGCGCCTTCCTCTCCATAATGGGTGATATTTCCTATCTTGGTATTCTTGAAAATCGACACATAAAAATTCACCGCCTCTTCAGCCTGGTGATCGAACCACAAACAGGGGGTAATTTTCTGCATCATGTTGTTCCCCTTCATGGAGCGTGAAGATGATTTCTATTTCAACTTCGCGACGTGCCGGATGTCATTGTTCTCTTACCGGCATGTCCCTATTCCGTTGGCAAACCGCCGATCTCTAACACCGGTCGGATTTCGACCGTGCCCACCCGGGCCCCCGGGATTTGTGCGGCGATGTCCATTGCCTCATCCAGATCCTTGGCTTCGATAAGAAAGTAGCCGCCCAATTGTTCTCGTGTTTCCGCAAACGGACCATCGGTGATGAGCCGTTTGCCGTCTCGTATACGGATGCTGGTCGCCATAGTGACAGGATGCAGAGGAGCGGCCGCCAGATAATTCCCCTCAGCTTTGAGCCGGTGTGCAAGCTCCGTGGATTCCTTGTAACACTTTTCACGTCCGGCCTCGTCCCATGCCTGATCAGTTCCGTAAATCAACAGCATGTATTTCATATGAATTCCTCCACTAGAACGAATGAATGCCAATGCTCAAATGAGCCCCAAACCTTGCTGGACAAAAGGGCGACCAATGCGACAGATGGCAAATGACGGTTTTTTCGTCTCGCGACGTCTTCCGCTACCCCTTTCTGGTATAGGTGATCTCCATGATCTTCATTTCCTTACCGCCGTGATGAGTCCCGTACATGTTAAAGATCTGGGTATTATTGTCGACGATCTTCCAGACCGCCCGATGCGTCATCTGCCCTCCGCCCGGCTCAGGATGCGATCCATTCAGCGTAATGGTCTTGCCATCGTCGCTCGCCGTCCCTTCCATGATAAAAATCCCCGTACCCATCGTATCCATCCAGGCCGTGACATATTTCTTGCTGATGTTGTCGTAGGCGTCGATGCCAATCCCGGAGAATGGTTGTCCCATCATTTGACCAGTGTAGGCCTGGTAGAGAAAGCGTCCGTCCAGCAACATTTTCATTTCTGCGGTGCCGGTCGATTCTGTGGGAGGCTTGCCTGGTTCCATCCATTCTTTGGATTTGGTTGTCCAGCTCCCGGCAAGGCTGGCAAACAACTTGTGCGGTTCCCCCGGAGCGGCCAGCATTTTGTACATCTCCATCATGGCTTGTGGGTCCATCTGCTTTTCTTTGTCTTTGTCTGTGGCGAATACTGGAATTGCCGTCAGAACCATACAGAGACAGGTGAATGTGATGGTTGTAAAACGCATAGATGCCTCCTTGTGATGAGGTAATGAACACGGTTGAGATAAGTATGTCATGCTGTAAGTGACTGTCCCACAGGCTACATTCATGAAGACAATTTTTTGCGTAGGTGCTCCTCTTGCTCCCTCAGCTCAGGTGTGAACTCCGGTCCGAAGTCCTCCGCCTCGAAGAGTTGGCGAATCTCAATCTCGCCTTCTTTGTCATCACCGGCAGGATTCGGACAACGCTTGACCCATTCGATCGCCTCTTCTTTCGAATTCACCTGCCAGACCCAATAGCCGGCGATCAGTTCCTTGGTCTTGGCAAAGGGTCCGTCGATACACTGTTCGCTTGTTTCCTGAAAACTGCACCCGCGCGCCTTTTGAACTCGGGTGGAGCCCATCTCCTGCCAGCATGACGCCGGCTTTTATCAGTTCTTCGTTGAATTTTCCCATCTCAGTAAGAAGTTGCCCGCTTGGCATCACACCGGCTTCCGAGTCTTTGGTGGCTTTGACCATAATCATGAATCGCATCACCCAATCTCCTTGGCTTTAGTACATTGAACTGAATTAATAAATTGCCTTATCCGGATTCTCTTTAGTTGTCGAACGGGGGCTGGTGAAGTCGACATGCGAAAAATCCTGTAGTGGTAGCTCTGCCACCATGTGTTTCTGAGATTAGAGCCACAAGGCAGCTTGGACAGGATTGCAGCGGGACCTTTCCTGATCATCAACATTCCTCAGTCGGCAGACCGGAGATCTCGATCAACGGTCGCACCTCGACGGAGCCAATGCGTGCCCCCGGAACCCGCAATGCGATACCGACAGCTTCCTCAAGGTCATTGGCATTGATCAAAAAATATCCTGCCAGTTGCTCGCGTGTCTCCACGAATGGACCGTCCGTCACAAACGGCTTCCCTTCACGCACACGAACGATGACAGCCGTCGATGCCGGCTGAAGCGGCGACGCACTCAGATACTGTCGCTTGGCGTGGAGCTGGTGTGTGAGTTGCACGGATTCCTCAAGCATCTCCTTGCGGATGGTCTCACTCATTTTGCTGAATGCGCTTTCGTCATGGTGCACCAACAATAGAAATTTCATGTGAATGCCTCTATCAGATGGTTATGCTAGGAATGACCGTATCGATTTTCCCCGATCTCATCGCCTCATAAAAATCTACTCATCCTGATAAGGTACCCCTTCAGTCTCCTGCCCGGGCAGTTCCTTCACCGGCCGAACCTCCATACTCCCGAGGCGCACTGATGGAAACTTTGAAGCGATCTGAACAGCCTGGTTGATGTCTCTGGCCTCGATCAGAAAGAATCCGCCGATCTGTTCCTTCGTTTCGGCGAAAGGACCATCGGTGAGAGACACTCTGCCGTTGCGGACCCGCAGGGTTACCGCCATTTGGATTGGCTCAAGGGGTTCCGCCACAATGAGGTGGCCGCTTCTCTTGAGTCTCTCGCAGTAGCCCAACGTTTCGTTTATGAGAGCATCGCCCTCGCTTTTGGTCATGCTGTCGAACTTCTTTTCCTCGTGGCAACAAAAGAGAAGATATTTCATAACTTCCGGTCTCCGACTAGGTGGTGAATTGGTCTTGTTGTCAGTTAGTCGTTCAGGAAGATCAAATTCGACAATGGTCATCCTGGATTCCAGCGGCGCCATTGGCACTCTAGGAATAGAGAACTTCAAAAAATTCTCAACAAGATGTTGGGGGTGGCGATGGGCTGGTCACTTAAAATCGGAAAAGCTCCTGGTTGTCACTATTGGTGCGGAGGGGGAGGGGGGATTAATTGTCATCTTGTAACAGGGCCAGCCGTTGTTCAAGAAATCGCTTTTCCGGTTTCTGCTGAGTGAGACCGAGAGCCTGTTTGTAAGCGGACTTGGCTTCTGCGATTCGGCCCAATCGTCGGCAGAGCTCCGCCTTCGCCGAATGTGCCAGGTAATAATTCGTGAGATCCCCTCGTGCGAAAATTGCGTTGATGAGGGCAAGACCCTGCCAGGGGACTGTCACGCATGGCCACTGCGACGGCGCGATTCAGTTCCACCACAGGAGAAGGAGACGCCTGCATCAACAGGTCGTAGAGTGACACAATTTGAGCCCAGTCCGTGGCCGTGGGATCTGTGGCCTGGGAATGTAACCCGGAAATCGCGGCCTGGATGGTGTAGGGGCCGACCTGGCGTGAAGCAAACGCCTGTTCTACCAGGGCAATCCCCTCTGCGATCTGTTCCCGGTTCCACAGCGAACGATCCTGGTCCTCAAGCAGAATCAAGTCTCCCGTCCGGGAGATGCGTGCGGCACGGCGGGAGTCATGGAGCAGCATTAATGCCAAGAGTCCCATCGCTTCTGCGTCCGGTAATAATTCCATCAATAATCGTCCCAGTCGAATAGCCTCAGCCGAGAGATCATGGCGTGTGAGGGATTCCCCCGAAGAGGCAGAGTATCCTTCGTTAAACACGAGGTAAATCACCCGCAGCACCGCATCCAGACGGTCGGGCAATGCGGTCTCAGCAGGCACCTCATAGGGTATGCGTGCTTTCCGAATCTTCGCCTTGGCGCGAACGATCCGCTGAGCCACTGTGGGCGGGGATGTGAGAAAGGCTTTCGCGATTTCTTCCGTCGTCAGGCCACAAACTTCCCGGAGAGTCATCGCCACCTGCGCTTCCGGGGAAAGTGCGGGATGACAGCAGGTAAAGATCAAACGCAACCGGTCGTCATCGATACTTTCATCCGGATTTTCTTGAGCGTCATGAATGCCGGCTTCCAACTGCTTGGCAAGGTTTGCGAGCGAGGCATCAAACCTGGTCCGTCGCCGCAGCCCATCAATCGCTTTGAAACGTCCGGTCGACACGAGCCAGGCTCGAGGATTGTCCGGGATCCCATCCCTGGTCCATTGTTCGACGGCGATCGCAAAAGCCTCGTGCAACGCCTCTTCAGCCGCATCAAAGTCGCCGAGCAGGCGGATCAAGGTAGCGAGAATCCGGCGCGATTCAGTGCGGTACACTTCTTCCACCACCTCCCGCACCTGTTTGGTGGGTTTTTCACTCATGGGGCTGTTAAATATTGTAAAAATTTTGCTTTTTCATTTGCTTCTGAAGCACCGAGGCTCACTAGAGAAAAATGTTGGAGTGTTCAAAAAGGCTGGTTCAGTCCTATACTGAGGCTTCTCGAAGGAAAGGCCGCAGCCGCTTGGACGAGCGGAGCGCACGGAGGAGTACGTGAGCACGGCCTAGGGGCGAGAACGCCGATGGCGCCTTTTTTCAACACTCCCCTCATGATCGAGAGGGCTCCACGTTGAGAGGCACGGAGAGACCTCTGAGGTAAGGCGCGCGCCGGGGAGTAATCGCCTCTGCGGAGGAATGATGAGAGAGGATATTGCCCGTTATTCGGCTTCAACCGTGACCTCTGTTGTCACCGAATTGGCAATAAAACATTCGCTGTGAGCGTGCTCATGGAGAGCGTGTATCTGTTCCTGAGTCGGAAGAGTCGGCCCACCGAATATTACTCGAGGATGTAAGATGACACGTGTCATAGCCAGTTTTTTGTTCTGATTTTTTTCTAACACCCCCACAGCATGATCGCTATAGCGATCAACAACGAATCGTTTCTTGGCTGCCATCGCCAGGAACGTCAACATATGACAGCTCGACAAGGCCGCCACGAAAGCTTCCTCAGGATTCACATAAGCGGGATTCCCCCGATAGGCGGGTGCGGCGGATGCGGGAAGGTGAAAGCCACCCTCAAAGACCAACTCATGGTCTCGATTATACGATTCATACGAAAAGTTCTCTGATTCCCTCTTCCATTCCAGCGTGATCGTATGTTCAGACATTGATCGACTCCTTTCGAAAACGTGACAATCCGGCCAATGAAGTGAACTCCTTGTGGGCGATGAATTCGGGAAACTGAAAGAATGTTTTATTCGTATGCGCGGCAGTAGATTTCACGATGATTGCGCCTGGGGCTGTATTCTTAAAATTCTCCATCTTTGGTTATTTTACCAGAAGGACCATTATGTCCTTCATTCTTCCTCATTCTCCGGGTACGTGTGCAATAAATTTTTCTGTTCAAAAGAGTTTTGTCCGGAGCCTTGCAAAGAAGCTTTTTTAACTGATTGAAAATACCACGCAGGAGACACCTTTCGCACAGAGTATTTTCAGTCCGCTGATGAGGGCATATCCATTGGATTTGTTTGACAAAGCCGAGATTAATTATTAGGGTAAGTTTTCCCATCCTCTGGACATTATTCCCGTTCACAATGGGCCAATTGTTAAAAAGATTATCCCTGATGAGGATTTCCTCTTCAAAGGGGATGAGCGGGTGATGCTTGTATTGATATGGGACCGCCAACAATCACATGTAGGACAAAAGCATTTCAAGATGATTAACAGGTTGCTGAGCTGATGTGCGGAATTCTTGGACAGATAAATTTCTCAGGGTGTCCTGTGGACCCCAAAGACTTGATGGCCATGAATGCGACCATGGGCAGTCGTGGTCCTGATGGGATGGGTCTGTATGTTCAAGGGCGATTGGGATTCGGGCACCGACGTCTCAAAGTCATTGACTTGACCCAATCGTCCCAGCAACCCATGGTCGATTCTACCTTGGGGCTTGGTATTGTGTTTAATGGGGCGATATACAACTATAAGGAATTGCGACGTGAGCTGGAAGGGAAAGGTTATACCTTCTTTTCCCAGGGGGATACCGAAGTCATTCTCAAGGCCTACCATGCGTGGGGAGAAGGCTTTATTCATCGCCTGAACGGGATGTTTGCGTTCGCTATTTGGGAAAGAGATTCAGAGCGGGTTGTGCTGGCGCGTGATCGTTTGGGAATAAAACCGCTCTATTTCACTGAGACGTCTCAGCAGTTTCGATTCGCATCGACTTTGCCGGCACTCTTAGCGGGGGGGAACGTCTCCACGGAGATGGATCCCGTGGCCCTTCATCACTATTTCATGTTCCATGCCGTGGTGCCTGCACCATACACCTTGCTGAAAAGCATCCGGAAATTAGCGCCAGGCACCATGATGGTCATCGAGCCAACCGGAGCACGACGACATGATCACTATTGGCAACTCTCTTTCGAACCGCGTGAAGATGAAAGGACGTGGAAGGAAGGAGACTGGCAGGACCGGCTGTATGACGTCCTGCGTTTGGCAGTCCGCCGACGGCTGATTGCGGATGTGCCGGTCGGAGTTCTCCTGTCCGGTGGATTGGATTCGAGCCTCATCGTGGGTCTGTTAGCGGCTGAAGGTGCCACGGGCCTGAATACCTTTTCCATTGGGTTTGAAACGGTGGCGGAGGAAAAGGGGGACGAATTCTCCTACTCCGATATCATTGCCAACAAATTTTCTACCCGTCATCATAAGCTGCCCGTTGATACGACGCACGTTCTACCTAACCTGCCGGGTTGCATTCATGCCATGTCTGAGCCCATGGTCAGTCACGATGCCATCGGTTTTTATCTACTCTCCAAAGAAGTGTCCAAGCATGTCACGGTGGTCCAAAGTGGACAGGGAGCCGACGAAATTTTTGCAGGATATCACTGGTATCCTCCACTGTTGAACAGTCAACATCCGGTTGATGAATATCGCCAGGTGTTTTTTGATCGCGATCAGAAAGAATTGCTTCGAGTCATTCATCCACGGTTTCATGGCGACGATCATAGTCAGCGTTTTGTGGAGACGCATTTTTCCCAACCGGGCGCTTCTCGACCGATCGATAAGGCCCTCCGGCTTGATACGACCATTATGCTCGTCGACGATCCGGTCAAGCGTGTCGACAACATGACGATGGCATGGAGCTTGGAGGCGCGAGTGCCGTTTTTAGATCATGAAGTCGTCGAATTAGCCGCACGAGTGCCGGCGGAAATGAAAATTGCGCAAGGGGGGAAAGGCATCCTCAAAGAAGTTGCCCGCCGGGTGATCCCTTCCGAGGTCATTGATCGGCCAAAAGGGTACTTCCCCGTCCCCGCCTTGAAATATCTACGGGGTCCTTATCTGAGCATGGTGAAAGAAGCGCTTTTGTCACAGACCAGTCAGAACCGCGAGATCTTTCAGCGGGACTATATTGATGAATTGTTAAAAAATCCGGATGACCATCTTACCCCTTTACGTGGGTCAAAGCTCTGGCAGCTTGGGTTATTGGAACTGTGGCTTCAGTCCCATGGCATCTAAGGATCGCGATGTGTTGAAGGCCCCGCAAGCTCTCCACATGACAAGCCCACGCCAACGACCGATCGGGCCGACGCTCAAAAACTGGGAAGTTGGGCCGGCGACCTATCAGGGCCGACGAGTGAAACCAAAAGTGGTCCTGGATTGCGGCTGGGGCCGGCTCATTTTTGCCCACACTTTTACAGGCCCCGAAGAGGTGGCTTCCACGCTGATGCAGGAACGTCCCGGGCACCGGGATATTGCCTTTTATTTACGGGATCCTCATGTGGTCTTGGCCCTGCGTCCGCACAAGCTGTTTCTGGATCCATCGCATACGTTTCGATTGTGGTTGGGTGATTATCAATCCGTTGCCAATCAGAAATCAGGCATGGTGATCACTCCCATCCAGTCGGAGGCCGATGTCACGGCTTTGAATCGGATCTATGCGGCACGGGGCATGGTTACGGCCGACAGCGATCTCCTTATGAGGCATCGCCGCTCCCAAAAACTCTGCTATTTTCTCGCGAAAGACCAGGCCACGAATGAAGTGATTGGCGTCATCTTAGCTGTGAATCATCGCCTGATTTTTGACGACCCCGAAAAAGGCAGTAGCATCTGGAGTCTGGCCGTTGACCCTCAGGCCTACCATCCCGGAGTGGGGGAAGCGTTGATTCGTCATGCGGCCGAACGGATGAAGGCCCGGGGGTGCCACTATGTGGATCTTTCGGTGCTGCATGACAACTATGAAGCCATTGCGCTGTATCGGAAACTGGGATTCGGACGCATTCCTGTGTTTGCGGTGAAAACGAGAAATACCATTAATGAAAAACTGTTTGCAGGCCCTTCACCGGATCAGCGACTCAACCCCTATGCCACCATTATTGTCAATGAGGCCAGACGCCGAAGCATTGACGTCGATGTGCTGGATGCCGAGAATGCCTACTTCCGCTTGACGTTTGGGGGCCGGTCCATTACGTGTCGAGAATCGTTGTCCGAATTGACCTCGGCGATTGCGATGAGCCGTTGTGCGGATAAGACCCTCACACGGCGCGTGTTACAAGACGCCGGCCTATCCGTTCCCGCTCAGATGGTGGCCAATGGGCGGAAGCGCAATGGCGAATTTCTTAACCAGTATCGATCCATTGTTGTCAAGCCGGCGACGGGGGAGCAGGGAGCCGGCGTGAGTGTGGATGTGCGTAGGGTCAAGGAAATGGAATCCGCCATCACCCGTGCCGGCAAATATGGTGATCACGTTATTCTGGAACAATATGTGAAAGGCGAGGACTTACGCATTGTATTGATCAATTATGAAGTGGTTGCCGCTGCCGTTCGACGACCACCACGAATCACCGGGACGGGACATCATACGATTGCCGAATTGATTGATCGGCAGAGTCAGCGACGGGCACGATTGACCGGCGGCGAGAGTCGTATTCCTCTGGACGGAGAAACCAAGCGGTGTATCAAGGAAGGTGGCTATACCCTCACAGAGGTCTTGCCCAAAGGCAAAACCATCACGGTGCGTAAGACGGCCAATCTGCATACCGGCGGAACGATCCATGACGTGACAGGAAAACTTCATCCTGATTTAGCCACTGCGGCGGTGATTGGGGCCAAAGCGCTGGCTATTCCGGTGGTGGGATTCGATTTTATCGTCACGACGGTTTCCAAGCCTCACTATGTCATTATTGAAGCCAATGAGCGACCCGGTCTCGCCAATCATGAACCGCAGCCGACGGCGGAACGATTTATTGACCTGTTGTTTCCTCAAACCAAAACGCCCACAAAATTGAAGTAGTCTGTTGGGTGTGATAGGGAATTGTATGATCGATTCAAAAATTGACACGGAGTACCTCCTTCATATTCTCCAAAAACTCTTGGCGATTCCGAGTCCGACCGGCTATACCGATCAAATTGTCCATGCGGTGTCGGGTGAGCTGAAACAATTAGGGATTCCCTTCGAACTCACACGTCGGGGAGCCATTCGAGCCACCATGGCAGGAAAAGTCAGTACGCCTGATCGAGCCATTGTGGCTCATCTGGATACGCTGGGGGCTCTGGTCAAATGGCTCAAAAACAATGGCCGGCTGGCCATTGTGCCAATCGGAACCTGGTCCAGCCGTTTTGCCGAGGGTGCCCGTGTGACCGTCTTTTCCGATACCAGTATGCATCGTGGCACCATCCTGCCCCTGAAAGCCTCAGGCCACACCTATGGTGACGAAATTAATACGCAACCAGTGTCCTGGAAGAATCTGGAAATTCGACTCGATGAAACTGTGACGGACGTCAACGGACGTATCCAGCCCTTATCGACCGAACAGGATCTCCAGCGACTCGGGATTCATGTTGGTGATTTCATTGCCATTGATCCCTCACCTGAAGTCGGACCCAATGGATTTATCAACTCGCGGCATCTGGACGATAAAGCCGGAGTGGCTACCATCCTGGCTGCTGCCAAATCCATTCTTGAGTCAGGGGCTACGCTTCCTGTGGATTGCCATTTACTGTTTACGATATCCGAAGAGGTTGGGTCAGGGGCCTCGGCAGTCTTACATGGGGATGTTGCAGAAATGATTACGATCGATAACGGCACTCCCGCCCCCTTCCAAGCCTCGAGCGAATTTGGTGCGACGATTGCCATGGCCGATTCAGCCGGGCCTTTTGATTATCACCTGGTCAGGCGGCTCATCGCCTTATGTGTAGAACATGACATTCCGTTTCAGCGCGACATTTTTTGCGACTACAGAAGTGACAGTGCGTCGGCCGTAGAGGCCGGGAACGACATTCGGACCGCCCTCCTCACGTTTGGGGTCGATTCTTCTCACGGCTATGAGCGGACTCATTTGAGTGGACTCGAGGCCATTGCGAAATTACTGGTCGTGTATATGCAAAATGAGCCGGTGTTTTGGAGAGATCGCGATACGTTAGGGTCCGATAATGATTTTCCTACTCAACCGATTGAAGAAACGTCTTTCCCTCATACCCTCGAGGACATGGTCCGACGCCATGGTGAACCCCATGATGACCCATAGCGCTTCTCCGCTAAGGACAGACGACAGGATGTTCGTTGCACGCCCTTTGCGGATGTTCTCCTTATTTCTCTGACTGGTTTGATGTCTTCGCATCCGCCCATCTCTACTTTTCCCCCACCCAATACGACCCATCCACAGTTGACGCTTCGTGCCATTGCCACCGGGATGGTCTTAGGAGCGCTCCTCACCCCCTGCAATATCTATAGCGGGCTGAAGATTGGCTGGACATTTAATATGTCCATTACGGCAGCCTTGCTCAGTTATGCGTTTTGGAAAATTTTCGAAACCACCGTTCAAACCGAGCGCTGGGGTCTTCTCGAAAATAATATCAATCAAACCACGGCCTCTTCGGCTGCATCCATTATCTCGTCAGGGTTAGTGGCTCCGATTCCCGCCTTGGCCATGTTGACGGGCGAGCAATTACCTTGGTCCCTGCTCTCTGTATGGGTCTTTTCCGTCAGCCTGATTGGTATTGTGGTCGCGGTCGGTCTCCGGCAACAAATGCTTATTCGTGACCGATTGCCGTTTCCCGCCGGCGTTGCCACAGCGGAAACCGTGAGGGAAATCTATGGGAAAGGGGGGGAAGCCCTGGCTCGCGTGAAAGTTCTCCTTACGGCTGGTGGGATTGCCGGGATCATAAAAATTTTCAACGAAGCTATTCTACCAATCCCTAAAATGGCAACGGGCCTGGCCATTCCACTGAAAGGAGCGCTCAACAAGACCGGGTTATCCAGTGTGTCCCTTTCCAATCTTGGGTTCGTTCTCGATCCCTCGCTTTTGATGGTGGGCTTTGGGGCCATTATCGGGCTTCGCGCCGGACTCTCCCTGCTCATTGGAGCGATCCTTGCCTGGGGCATCATTGGTCCATGGGTCTTAACCCAGGGCTGGATTCCTGCGGAAAATCTGACGCCGGACGGCTATTGGTTCGGACCCCTGGTGGAGTGGTTGCTCTGGCCGGGGGTGACCCTGATGGTCATGGCCTCGCTCACGTCGTTTGCCTGTTCCTGGGGGGCAATGGTGACCGGCAACATGCTTTCTCGAAAAACCCCGGCATCCCTTTTAACCCCGAATGATCCCTTTGTCATTCCACGTCAATGGTTTGTGATTGGACTGTGTATTGCTTTGGTCTTTGCGGTGGTGACCCAGATAACGTTATTCAACATTTCAATGGGTATTGCGGTCCTCGCGGTCCTTCTCTCCTTTGTGTTGGCCATCGTGGCGGGACGAGTCTCGGGAGAAACCGGAATTACGCCGATCGGCGCCATGGGGAAAGTTACGCAACTCACGTTTGGTTTCCTCATTCCGGGTCATGTCACGACCAATCTGATGGCGGCCAACGTCACAGGTGGAGCGGCCGGCCAATGCGCAGACCTTCTTCACGACCTGAAGACCGGTCTGCTCCTGGGCGCCTCGCCGCGCTTTCAAGCTCTGGCACAAATTTTCGGAGTGTTAACGGGCTCGCTTGTGGGCAGTGCGGTATATCTGGTGCTCATCCCTGATCCTCAATCCATGTTGTTAACCATCGAATGGCCGGCGCCTGCCGTGGCAACCTGGAAGGCTGTGGCGGAGGTCTTTCAACTCGGTACAGAGGCTATACCTCCAGGAAGTCTGTTGGCCATGAGCATTGCGGGTTTACTAGGCGTGGGGATGGTGATTCTCGATCAATCTGTTCCACCATCCATTAGCCGATGGATCCCCAGCGCCTCGACAATGGGACTGGCGTTTGTCATTCCTGCCTGGAACTCTGTATCCCTCTTTCTCGGTGCCCTTCTTGGGGCCATTTTAATGAGATTTGCGAAAACCTGGGCGGAACGATTTGTCATGGCGCTGGCTGCCGGGCTCGTTGCTGGTGAAAGCCTCGCAGGTGTCGGGAGTGTCCTTGTAAAAATATTATTTTGACCTGATCCATATAGAGGCCCACAGAGATGTTGGAAAGTCGCTGTGGCCTGGCGGTGTTCTCAAAACTTTCCTGCCGGTTACTCATTTTCCTCCAAACACCACATCTGGTCATGTCTGACCATCCCCCGCCGATATCTGGCCTGTTTCTATTCCTCAGGACAGGTTTTGTCGAAAATAAAATAGACCGGGCAAAATCCGGTGAGCCGCTTTGCCGTAATGTAATTCCAAGGATTCCCGGAAGTAACAAGCATATAGGATTCACGTCGTACCCGAGTGCGACGCCTGCCGTAATGAGCGCACCGGCGATTCCGTCAGGGAGTTGGCGTTTTTGTTTCCTCTTCACTCCTCCTGTTTGTTGAAACGTTCGTTCTTCCGGGTGTCCTTCTTATCCAAGGGGATTTTTTCTGGGTGGTTGGCAATTCTTCACCTTTTTAGACTTTTTTTAGTCTGTATGTTTCTTGAAATGAGGAACGCATGGGAGGAGTCTCACTCCGGGTACTTTTTTGAAAAATACGTATTTTAGCCTACCATTTCTCGTGAATTTCAAGTTGATTAATTGCTAGGCAATGCATTGTAAATAAACAAGAATTTCATCATTTACCTCAGTAGATCTCCCGTCTTTTCCGGCAGGTTCAAGGGGTGCTACTCTTTGGGGTGCTCGAAGACCTTCACTAAGCAGAATGGAGACCAAGACATGCCTTTCGGCTATTACCACCAGCTTAACGCCAAGGCGAAGCGAATCTATCGGGCAAGTGACAAGGTGTCGGATTTTCCATTGCCCAATGTCTCTGTCGTTCGACCGGTCGTGCGAAAAATATTTGAAGCGTTACAGGCCGAAAGTCATTTGCGCACGCAAAAATGGACTCAACGCCTTCTGAATATGTTAACGAGCCAACTCCATATTCGGCCCATTCGATTTGAATTGTTGGATATCCGACCCTCCAATCCCCGGATGGAACTGTATGGGCTGTATTATCCCATGGAAGGACGGCGGATCCCGCGTATTCAAGTGTGGATGCGCACGGCAAAACGGCATCAAGTCGTCGCATTTCGCACGTTTCTGCGCACCTTGTTGCATGAGCTGTGTCATCATTTGGATTACGATTGCTTAGGCTTGAAAGACTCCTTTCATACCAAGGGCTTTTATGGTCGTGAAGCCAGTTTAGCGTCTCAAGTCTTATCGTTGGTCGATACTGCCTCTTGGGGAACAGGCCACCCGTCCAAGATGGGGAAAAAAAAGCAACGAAAGATCTGACGTTGCCTGGTCCTGCTTCAGCCGGTCCCACTTCCTTGTCTTAATCCCAACTGGTGCGTGACACGGTTTTCATCCGGTCTTTCCTGCCATTCCGTTGGGTTGCCCCGCCTCTGACTGTCTATCTCTTTTACTGTTTCCGAGGGTAGAATGCGGTCATCGTGCCGGTTGCAGGGGCTGTTGCACGTCCCTGTGAATTATAACGCATAAATCTTTTTCAGAAATGAGGAGTAGAGACGAGGCTATGTTGCAGAATATTCAACCCATCCAACCATTCTCCCATCTGACCGGATCCAGCGAGAAGCTTCATACCCGTTTGTGTCGGATGGTGGGACAGGCCGTTGCCGATTTCAACATGATTGAAGAAGGCGATAAGGTCATGGTGTGCCTTTCCGGGGGGAAGGATAGTTATGCGATGTTGGACGTGTTGATGTCCATGCAGTCTCGTGCTCCGGTGTCCTATGACCTGATTGCGGTGAATTTGGATCAGAAGCAACCGGGCTTTCCTGAACATGTGCTGCCGGATTATCTCACGAGGCTTGGTGTGCCGTTTCATATTGAAGAACGCGATACCTATTCGATCGTGAAACGGCTGATTCCAGAAGGCGAGACGACCTGCTCGCTCTGTTCACGGTTGCGTCGTGGCATCCTGTACGGGTTGGCGGAACGGTTGGGCGCGACCAAGATTGCTCTTGGCCATCATCGTAACGATATGATGGAGACCTTATTGCTGAACATGTTATTTAACGGAACGCTCAAAAGCATGCCGCCGAAACTGAGATCTGATGACGGACAACATGTGGTGATCCGCCCATTGGCATATGTGAAGGAAGCCGAATTGGCCCGCTATGCGGAAATGAGAAACTTTCCTATCATTCCCTGCGACCTGTGCGGTTCACAGGAAAATTTGAAACGCAAAGAAGTGAAGGCCCTGCTCCAGGATTGGGATACCCGGTATCCCGGCTCGGGCGACAGTGTATTTGCGGCCTTGTCCAAGGTCATACCCAGTCATCTCCTCGATCGTCAATTATTTGATTTTGAGACTTTTCGCGAGCTCCAATCGTAGATTGGCCTGAAGGTGGTTCCCGTGCGAATGATGACCGACCTGCCAGATCCCATCCGATGGTGTGCATTCCCTCGCCCCTCCTGTATGTGCGGTTTTCGCCGAGCATCATAATGGTCTATCTCCAGGTTTTTTTGTTAATTATGGCGGCCAATGCCGCCCCGATTTTTGGGCGGCTGCTTATGAAAGGGCGTTGGAGTGCTCCTCTTGATGGGGGAGCGACCTTTTTCGATGGGCAGCCGTGGTTGGGACCCTCGAAAACCTATCGAGGCGTGGCATTCTCATTAGTGGGCACGGTTCTGGCGGCGGATGTCTTGGCTATGCCCTGGGACATAGGGCTGTTGACGGGAGGGTTAGCGATGACCGGCGACTGCCTCTCTAGTTTTATCAAGCGACGGTTGGGCTATGCCTCAGGCGGGATGGCCCTGGGCTTGGACCAAATTCCGGAAAGCCTTTTTCCCCTGTTGGGGCTATGGGGACCCCTGTCGTTATCGGCTATGGGCATAATGGCCACTGCAGGTGCGTTTATGGGGTTCGAACTGTTTATTTCTCCGATTTTATATCGATTCCGCATTCGTAAAAATCCACATTAATTTTGTGTTCCCGCTGCAGAACTTATTCCTTGTCAGGATTTTTGGTCTTGGTGAGGGTAATCCCCAATTGGGCAAGTTTCCGGCTAAATCCGGCAGACGTGTTGAGTGTATGGATTAAGTGCCCATCCGGCTGTTCGTAGGTAATAAGTCCACCATCCTGTAGCGGCCAGACGAGTATTCGATCCTTGGCCTGAGGGCTGGAAAAGGCTTGAGGTGAACAGGGCATGCCGAGTAGCATTTCGAAGGAAACGGGAGGCTCCAACCTACGGAGAACAAGCCGTCCCGGACAATTTCGGATGGGCCGCCAGGGCCAACGAGTTCGTAATTCCTCAAAGGTCATAGGAGCACTTTCTTGATATGCTCATTCCACTCCGACAGGGATGTGTTTGGCAATCTTAGTGGAAGAGAGGATGGCTCCGGTGTGTGCTTCATGCCATGGTCCGTGGAATGATTTCCAGATGAATCAGGGACAGCGAGGGCAGCATACTAAGATCCTGGTGGAGAGATGAATGTGGATCCCTCATCTGAAGAAACATCTTCGGGCAATTCCCGGACACCCCTCATATCCATAGGTTTCGCGGTTTTCACCGTCCTCATGGTACCGGTATTTCTGTATTCTATGGGCCCGGATGGGCCTGCCAAAGTTGGTGACGTGGTGTTTGCCACGGATCGTCATCGTGTACGGATAATGGTTTCTAATGGTGAGGAGATTGGAACGTATTCCGCGATGTGTGTTCTTGAGCCACGGGTACAATTAGTGGTGCAGCAAATTGGCCCTCCCTCAGAGAAGGCGATGATTGCGGAACCGGTTGGCCTTGAAAAGACTGATCCACCCTTTTGCCTTCCGGGGAAGCCGGTTATGGTATATCCCCATCAGGTGACCTTACAGCCGGACCTGTGGGGTGGCCTGCGGGACACGCTTTTGCAGTTCTCCTCTGGTCGCTGAACAGGATCAACCCCGAAGCCGTTTATCTCCAGGCGGTCAGGAGGATTTGAGCTTGTCTGAAAAGCGTTGCCGGAACTTCGCCACTTTGGGATTAATGAGGTAGGCGCAGTACGGTTGTGACGGGTTCTGCACAAAATATTCCTGGTGGTAGGCTTCGGCCATGTAAAAGGGGGACGCGGGTTCCACCTGAGTCACAATGGGATCGTCGAACACCTTGGCTTCCGTCAGCGTGCGAATGACCTCGTGCGCGGTCGCGTCTTGTGCTGATGAATGGGTGAAAATGGCGGAGCGATATTGGGTGCCCGCATCATTCCCCTGTCGGTTCAGGGTGGTGGGGTCATGGATGCCGAAAAAGATTTCCAGGAGTTCCCGGTAGGGGATGATTCCGGGATTAAAGGTTATTTGTATCACCTCGGCATGTCCCGTGTTTCCGCTGCAGACGGCCTCATAAGTTGGATTAGGGCGACTACCGCCCATATAGCCGGATTCTACGGACTCGACGCCCTTCACCTGATCGAATACGGCTTCGAGACACCAGAAGCAGCCGCCACCCAATGTGGCGAGTTCCTTCCCTGTTGATGAACCTATGGCCGAGTCAGACATGCGTTACTCCTTGCTCATGAAAATGACTGAAGCTGTGAGGTCGAAGTGTCAGGTTTCAAGTTTATACCACGCCCTGCTTTCTTGGGCCACTGCTTCTTGTATTGGGGGGAGATGCGAGAGTGACTTTTTCCCCTGACATTCTTTGCTTTACTTTTTGTTTGGCCTCTTTATAGGCTTGGACGATGTTCTTGCCAGACTGTTGCGTGGTGATGAGAGGAGCAAGTTATATGCGGGTAGTGTGGGCGACCGACATCCATTTGAATTTTCTGGGATTCGAGGGACGGGACGTTTTTTTTTCGTCCATTCGTGCTCAGCAGCCGGACGTCGTCTTTGTGACCGGAGACATTGCTGAGGCTCCATCGCTGACCCCTCTGCTCCATGAAATGCGTCAAGCCATTCATGTGCCGTTATATTTCGTCCTGGGGAATCATGATTTTTACTATGGGTCGATTTCCCAAGTTCGAAATGATTTGAAATGCTGGTGTCAGATTCAGCCAGGACTCACCTATCTTTCGACATGGGGTTTGGTCGAATTGACTCCGACGACGGCGTTGGTCGGGCATGACGGATGGGGAGACGGGCGCTATGGGAACTATCATCTGTCCCCGGTTAGGCTCAGTGATCAGGAGTTGATCGCGGATTTTCAGGATTTAGATCGGGAGGCGGTGTTACGCAAACTCCGTGCGTTGGGAGATGAGGCGGCTTGCTATTTGCGGGATCGATTGGATGAGGCCTTGTCATTATATCAGCGCGTCATTTGCCTGACGCATGTCCCGCCGTTTAAAGAAGCCTGCTGGTATCAGGGGAAAATGGGAAATGAGGATTGGCTTCCCTATTTTGCCTGCCAGGCAGTTGGCGAGGTGTTACTCTACGCATCACGGGAACGACCGGATTGTCAAATCACCGTCTTGTGTGGCCATACCCATCATGCGGGGACCGTTCACCTGGGACCCAATCTACGGGTTCTTACGGGTTCTGCCGAATATGGAGCTCCGTGTATTCAAGAGAGCTTTGACCTTGAGGAACTGTTTCCTCAATCAATGTTGGTAAAAGGCAGACATAGTGAAGGAGGCCGGTCGGTAGAAACTGATGCGTCCGGAAGGCAATCAGGTCCCCCTAAATAAATCTGGCCCGTTCTTTCGGAGTAGGCACACGGCACGTGTCCGATTTTCCCATCCACTGATAGCGATGCCGGGCGATGAAGCTGTACACCATATCTCGAAGAGGCCGGGGAATGATGATGAAGGCATACAGCCAGGGCCAAGCCCCAGGTAGGCAGCGAAGAATTTTGAGGGCAGCAGTGGATTTTGTGAAGACGTTCCCGTGTTCCAGGAGTAAAAAGGTTTCATAATCCTGGGTCGAAAGGTGTAATTGAGTAAGAATGGCTTGTGCGGGTTGGGATTGAAGCGTTCCGAATTTAAATAATCCTCGGGAATCCCGCTCGAGGACAAAATTGACAAACGCATTGCAAAAATTACACACCCCGTCAAAGACAATCACCTTCTCGTACTGGCCCCATTCATGTGATTGTATGAGAGATCCCTGTTTCACCTGGGGCTCCTTTTGGCCTGCGCGTGTAGTAATGGGTGCTGTTCAAACTATAAAGACGGCATTTTTCTTATCCTACCGCAGTGCGCGAGAGGTTTTCAGTAGGAAAGCGGAAAGGCCTCACCGGCTGAGCAGGAGCGAGGATTGCACCACTACCATAAGCAGATTTTACGTTATGTTTTTTGAGGTGGATAAGGATGTGAGTATGGGTTTTATGGATGTTATTTGGTTAGGTTGTGCAGTTGGCAGTTTCTATGTTAAAGAATTAACTATCGCAGGAAGATGGTGCGTCCTCAGTGATCTGCTCTAGTTGTTCCTGTCGCAATGTTTTCTCTACATTGAGTAGTGCTTCCCCTTAGGTTGGCAGATGGTTCCAATCTGTGGATTGCAGTGGGGCTTTGCCCCTAGTGCATCCACATGTAAGGTCAAATTTCACAAATAGGTAAGGAATGGGAATCAATGACAGTAGCTGTGTTCATTGATCGTCTCGAAGAATTTCGACAGGGAGTTCTTCAGTATAGGGAAATAACCGATCCGGATCAGGACCTGCCCCGCAACGGCTCAGGTGGGTTGGACTCATTACCGTCAAAGGCCTTACGGGATACTCTTTGTCAGCAGTTTGCTTCCCTAGAGGAATCTGTAGAAGCTTTTAGCAAGGGTCGCTACCGCATTCATTTAGATTCCAGGGGTCAAGAGGATATTTATGTTCGTGCGTTGTCTGAAGAATGTCAGGCAGAGCATCTGGACCTTATCCTGAGTGATCTTGAGCACATGCTGGCTGAGCTACAAAAACGGCCTCCTCATTCTCTCCTCGTATCACAGAAGGAATGGCCGGATATTTCGGGCACTAATCCTGAGACTTCCTTCGGTTCGTTGGGACACCTCGGCTCTTCTCCATCTCCCGCATCCTCTAATACGCTGCACGCCGCGTTGAATACGGTGGCATGCGTCATTCAACAGCGAGTTGAACGAACCGAAGACCAGGAGGAGCTTTTGGCTCATGTGCAAGCCATCCTGGATCATCCTAAAATCACCCACCTCCTATCCTTCTCCCCTTCTCACTAACGGTAATCTTCGGTTTCTTGCGAACCCTGGGGGTTCCACCTCCCCATCATGATGTGGTGGATTCTGAGAATCCTGACGGGGATTGTGAAGGGTCGTTTCTGAGCTTTTCCCATTGGTTTCGATCACTGCGGTTCTTCTCCAATTTTTAAGTCCCATTTCCTTTTTTCTGAAAATCCATCTATGGGTATCGAAAACGCATGGTTGGGCGATATGAAGTGCGTTGCCTGAAGACTCTAATGACGGCATTCGTCATAATGGGTCTGTTGAAAAAAGCCGCCAGCGGCGTTCTCGCCATTTTTCCGTGCTCACGTACTCAGCGTACGCTCCGCGCGTAAAAACGGCTGCGGCCTTGCTGGACGGACTTTTTTGAACCGACCCGGAGCCTTTGATGAGTAATCTAATCCTGGGCAAATTTGTCCTTGAAAATTTTAATTATTCAACACTCCCATAATGTACCCATCAATGCGCCTCAGTTATAGTGTCCAAGACGAATTTCTACAGAATGGCGAAATCTTCTAAACAGTTTCTTCATTGGTCGATCAGCCGGGTGGTGCCGGTTGACCGGGATGAACTCCCTGCGCTCATTTGGTCGTTTGTCTATTTTTTTTGTGTGCTGGCGGCCTACTACATCCTGCGACCGGTTCGCGATGAAATGGGAGTACTCTCGGGGGCTCATACTCTCCCGTGGTTGTTCTCGGTTGTGTTCATCACCATGCTAGCCGTGATCCCGATGTTTGGCTGGGTCGCGGGGCATTTTCCGATTCGTCGATTATTGCCAACTGTCTACGTGTTTTTCATCCTGAATCTTTTGGTATTTTTTGTGGCTTTGCAAAGTGGAGTCGGGTTGCAAGCCTTTGGGCCGATCTTTTTTGTATGGTTGAGTGTGTTTAATTTATTCGTTGTGTCGGTGTTTTGGAGTTTTATGGCCGATGTGTTTCCCACTGATGCGGCTCGGCGACTCTTTGGGTGTATTTCCGCAGGAGGCAGTCTTGGCGCCATGACAGGCCCGTTTATTACCGCAATGGCGGTAAAAGGGGTCGGAGTTTCCGGGTTACTCCTGGTGTCAGCGGTATTCTTATTGATCGCGGTGGGATGCATCATGGCGTTGTTGAAATGGTATCACGGTCATCACGGGATTGATCTGGGAAACCGACACCTTTCTTCCATCAGGAATCCGGAAACCACTCCTCCCAGCTTATGGATAGGTGTGGTGCGCATTATCCGCTCGCCCTATTTGAAAGGCATTGCCCTCTATCTCATGTGTTATTCAATTCTGTCAACATTTCTGTATTCGCAGCAAACCATATTAATTCCCCAAGTCATGCCAAGTTCGGAAGATCGCATGCAATTGTTCGCATCGGTAGATCTTGGGATCAATGTGTTCGCGTTCACGCTCCAGTTTCTCGCGACAGGCTGGCTGTTGACGCGTTTTGGCGTCGTGATCATGTTGGCTGTCATGCCTCTGGTATCATTGATTGGATTTGGGGTGTTTGGTTTGCTGACCGTCCTGCCGGTGTTGATCGGGTTTGGTGTCCTGCGGCGGGCGGGGGAATTTTCCATCACCAAGCCGACGCGGGAAACTCTCTTTACCGTCGTTTCCCGTGAAGAAAAATATCAGGCGAAAAATGTAATTGATACGGTCGTTCATCGAGGTGCCGATATGACGGGGACAGGGATTGTCTCCGTCTTTCATAGCTGGGGAATGACCTTGTCTCACATGGCCTTTGCCGCACTGCCCATTGCAGGTCTATGGCTTGCCACCGGTATGTGGCTTGGGCGACGGCACGAAGCGATCCGGCGACGATGAGGCTTGTTCCCGAGTGAAGGTCGGCATGGAGCTTAAATTGTCCCCTGCAAAGGAACGCCCTGCTTACGACCGATCATCAGAGGTCATTCGATTGGAATCATGAGATGAGTGTTGCCTTGTTTACTTATGGGACGTTGCAATTTCCCGAAGTGATGGAAGCGGTGACCGGCCTGGCGTTGCCATGGGTGGAAGCGGAAGCGCCGGGGTTCGCCCAGTTTCGGTTTAGGGACCGCATTTATCCGGGAATGGTGGCCCGGGAAGGCGCTCTGACACAGGGTCGCGTATATACCTCAATGAGTCATCAAATTTGGGAGCTCCTGGATCGGTTTGAAGACCCGGTCTATCGCAGGGAATTGCTTGAGGTTTACCGGTCGGATGGCTCTAAAATAACGGCCCATGCCTATGTCTTACCAGTCGCACAGCAACATTTGCTTTCTTCAGAACTGTGGCAGATGGATTGGTTTAGCGATGTCCATTTGGATGGATATGTGAGTCGGTGTCGCGTGTTTTATGAAACGATCACTTCCCAGGGCTTACCGGAAAGCTGCAAGCAAACGTTGTGGAAGTTAACGGATTCTTCGCCGAACTCTCAGGCATGATGAAGTCTTCCAATCGACTGTTCCTGCTGGTGATGCTGGTGACGGTTCTTGTTTTTGGCGGGGCCTTGGTCTATTTCACCATGGAGTATCTCTCACAGGTCACCAAGCCGGACCTCACACTGACGGAATCCACGGGTCATCAAATCAGGATGTTGCTGTTGGTCGTGACCATGCTGGCAGGAATGCCTGCAGTGGGAATGGGCGCCTATGTTATGTACCTTGGGTCACGAATTCGTCTCACTCAACAATGGCCTCCAGCGGGGATGGGATTTGGGGCAGAGACGCCGGTCATGTTAGGGGATCGGGCCACTCTCGTCGGATGGGGTGTGACGGGGCTTGGATTTGTTCTTGTGGTATGTGGATTAACGTTGCCGGTGGTTGGTTGGAAATTCGGGAACATGGTTTAATAGACTGAATACATCTTTTTTGACAGCACACCCCATCATGATGAGCCAAAAATTATGACTGGATGGGATTGGGCGATTCTTTCCGTTTTTATTCTCTATGCCCTGCAAGCAGGGTTTCGAGAGCGAGCGGTCGCATCCCAAAATCTGGAAGAATATTTTCTTGCAGGACGCAGTCTTTCGGGATGGAAGGCCGGATTAAGCATGGCGGCCACACAGTTTGCGGCTGACACTCCACTGCTTGTTACAGGATTGGTGGCTACGGCCGGCATTTTCGCGTTGTGGCGCTTGTGGATTTTTGCCTTGGCCTTTCTCCTGATGGGGTTTCTCCTGGCCCCGAGCTGGCGGCGGGTAGGGGTGCTCACCGATGCCGAGCTGACGGAGGTGCGATATGGCCACGGTGCGGCGTCGGCGCTCCGGGGCATCAAAGCCATTTATTTCGGCACCATCGTCAATTGCACGGTGCTCGCCATGGTGCTGTTGGCGGCCACTCGCCTCGCTGAACCATTTCTTTTCTGGGATCAATGGCTTCCTGCCGGCTTTTTTGAGGTGTTTGTTCACATGGTGAAATGGGGCGGGGTCCCTTTTACCGTTGGCGGATTGGAGGCGGAAAATGTCTGGGTGCGTTCGGCCAATAATCTTTTGTCGATCGGGGCCATTGTGTCTGTGACAGTGTTGTATTCCACCACCGGCGGACTACGAAGTGTCGTCGCCACGGATCTAGTGCAATTCGGAATCGGGATCGTTGCCAGCGGTGCCTTTGCCTGGGTGGTGGTGGATCACGTGGGAGGCTTGGCGTCCTTGACTCAACACATTCAGAAACAGTTTTCGGTGGCGGTTGGGTATCCACTGACCGGGAATGAGATTCTGGCTTTTACTCCCTTCGGTGCCAGGGATGCGACCATGATGGTGTTGTTGGTCTATGGATTTCAATGGCTCCTACAAATGAACGCGGATGGGACGGGGTATTTGGCTCAACGATCCATGGCATGCCGCAGCGATCACGATGCGCGAGTCGCTGCGGTGGTGTTTACCGTGGCCCAAGTGGTGCTTCGGAGTTTGATCTGGTTGCCCTTGGCCCTGGGATTACTTGTGATATTTCCACCCCCACCGGAAATGATAGGCCCTCAGTTCATTGCGGCTCGCGAATTTACCTTTGTGCAAGGCATTCATGAGCTATTACCGCCCGGAATTAAAGGGTTGATGGTTGTCGGGATGTTGGCGGCCTTGGCCTCCACGGTCGATACACATTTGAATTGGGGGGCGTCTTATTGGACTAATGATATTTATCGCCGGTTTATTTGTGAGGGTTGGCTCAAGCGCGAACCTTCGCAACGTGCTCTGGTTTGGGTTGCACGTGGGAGTAACCTGCTGATTCTCTTGATTGCCCTTTGCATTCTTCCGTGGTTGTCATCGATTCAAACTGCCTGGCAAATCAGTTTGTTGCTGGGAGCGGGAATGGGCGTGGTGTTGGTGCTTCGGTGGATCTGGTGGCGAATTACGGCATGGGGCGAATTAGCCTGTATTGCGGCTTCTGTGCTTTTGGCCCCCCTGTTACTGTGGGCACTTCCGGGACAGCAAGAGGAAATGCGGTTGTTGATCATGGGCCTAGGAGCCGGTGCGATTGGTGTCGCCGTGTCCTGGTTCACCGGACCGGAAGATCTCGATCGTTTGGAGACCTTTTACCGGCGTGCACGTCCTCCGGGATTTTGGGGACCCATCGAACTGCGAGTTCAATCTGAACAGCGAAATGGAGTTCGGCGATTTTGGCGGGCGATTATGGCCATGGGGCTTACGGCATTGTCCATCTTCTGTTTGCTCACCGGTATCGGAACCTGGCTTGTGGGAAGTCCTGCCCCAGGATGGATGCCCTGGCGTGAGGCGTGGATTACCGGACTCTTGCTGCTGGGAATCCTCTTAATTCCCATTTGGATCACCGTTGGTTTTCGCCAATCTGATTCTGTGACGCAGACCCAATAGAGAATGCAGAGGAGCAATCCATGGTTGTGGCTTTGAACGCCATGCAATAAAGATCGTAGTCCATATTCCGGTGAGTTGCAGATGGAGGACAACTCGTGTTCTGAAAGATTAGCTATGCCGGTTGTGATTGCAGAAGGGGTTGATAGTACCAGAGAAAAATTAGATCTCTGGCCGGACGAAGCGAAGAGAAGAGAAAAAATTGTTATAAAGAGTCTTCAAAGAGGGTTTGAGCATCCGCCCACACCATCCCATCTGGAAGTCCCTTCAACCAATCTCCGGTTTCATTTGCTGGACGGTACGAATATTCTCTTCCAATTTTTTTGAGGATGATTTCTTCGCCATTCACCCACGTTTGAATCGTATCCATTTCATCTATCCACATCACGGCCTCCCGGTTTAATATTGGTATCTGGCAGATTACTCAGGGGGAGGGTTGCGCTCCATTCCTCAAAAGTCGTGTCAAATATTTTTAGAAGGCTCATGTCTAACCGGGGAAATAACGGCACCTATCTGGGAAAGGATGTCCCGCGACATTAAATGATTTCATGCAACGGACAGCAGGAAAGGGAGGGAGTGACTCTTTAATTATTGGTCATCTGGATGTTTTTATGGAGTGGGAGTTTTCATGTCTGGGTTTTCTGTAGAAACGGGAGGCTCAATGATTGTCCCTCTGAGTAGATCGGGAGGATCGGTTTTATAGCGCCGGTCAATAGTTTGAGTCACGCAGAATTGTAGCTGCCTGAGTTGCATTTCATTGAGAGACTCTGGATTTTCTGCAAATTCATGCGCTAATTTTTGGCACTTCGGCTCCATGTTTTCACCACCCTGGGCCAGAGCAAATACAGGGAAAAGAATGAGTCCGAAGAATGTTAAAAGTATTCCTGATTTCATACGTCCTCCTATTTATAAAAGAATTCTTTTCTCCCGCAGTTCTCATGGTCCCTGAGTTTAAACATATCAAACAACGGGTTGATGAAGGAGTACTCTTAGGAGACCCGAAAGAACGAAAGAGATAAGAAGGATGGTGCCGAAGGCGGGATTTGAACCCGCACACCCCGGAGGGCGCTAGACCCTGAATCTAGTGCGTCTGCCAGTTCCGCCACTTCGGCACGTGAATGCGATTATCATCTTTTATAGAAATGCGGTCAAGTTGTCGTTATTCCGTTGTTGAGATTCTCGTGTACGCATCCCACTCGAGCCATTCTTCCTGCATGAGACATCGGCATTACAAGAATGAGGGAACTTTTCGTAAAGTTATCCCACGCTGGTAGGTTGAGGAGAAGGACCCAGAAGGGTTTCCAGAAAGGCTTGTGGCCAGCGGCCAGGAGAAGCTGTCGTCCCCGGTTCTCCAGGGAGCAGATCGGAGGTGTCACCACTGAGAATGATTCGCTCACGAATGGTACCGGTGGCACCAAGTAAAAGAGGTGCAGGGATGCGTGGGGCATCATCAATAACCAGTAAATCAAACGGAACTTTTCGGAAGAGCGGGTCGGTAAGGATGCGGCCCGGGGTGCAGGTCATGATACGTTTGTTTTGTGCGAAGGCTTGGCGGTTGGTGCCCTCTCCAGCGGCCAGCATTTCCCGAATTTTTTTTGTGCCGCCCAATCGTTTGATTTCTTCTTTTAATTCATCGTATTCCGGTCGCAGGTTTTTGGGAACGGTCGCCTCGGGGATCAACTCTTTAATTCGCTTTTGTGCTACTTCGACTTCTTTCATGAGTCCAAGGATTTTGCCTTGGTAAATTTCACGGTATTCGGCCAGGGTCTCGATGTTCTTGCCCGCCACCTGCATACTCATCCGTGTCCAAATGGGAAGGGCCTCATAATCCCGGAGAGTTTTATCGATATTTTTGACTTTCCCTTGCCAGTCACTGAGCTGTGTGAGTAATCGCCATTCCAACAATTTTACTTCGTTCAGATCTTTTTGCTTGTCGCGTTTGTAGGCCAGAATTGGAGTCAGTTCCCTGAACCGGTCATATTTTTTTCGTAATGAGACTTTTTTGGCGTTGGCCTTGGCAAAAAAATGAGACATCTGTGCTTCAAAGCCAAATTCCTGGAGAAGCATCCCTCCCGCATCTTTTACTAAAGGTAGTTCATACCGGCAGAGCAAACTTCGATAGGGCAAGGCCGCCATTTTTAAGGCGTGGGCGACCGCACCAGTTAATTCATCCACTGTGTGATGATTTGGAGCCACTAAGAGGATTCGTTTATTTTTTCGAACCTGATCGACGATTAATGTCGTCAGCTTTGTCCACCGTGTTTGCCGCGTGTCTCCCCAGATAGTCGTCAGCACTGTGGTCGGGATGCTGTCTCTTGCTGCCGTTTGATTGGAGAGCGGCTCAGGGTCCAGCCATGGCACTAATCGTTCGGCGGGTCCAAGTGTAAAGGAATCAGGTTTGCTGGCCATGTCGGCCAACCGTGTGGCTCCGGTTTCGAGGAAACCCGATGTGTCGGGAATGAGGGTACACCGATTGAGGGTTTGGCCGACGTGATCGAATGTTTGGAGTATGAGCGATCCATTTTGCCACCCCAGGAGATAGCCTTCGGTCGGTTCCATATCGTTGCCCGGCAACAATGTCACTGGAATGTCGGGTAGGAATGTACTTCCCGGTGGAACATCACAACTATAGAGGTGAAGGGAGCCGACCGTGCGGATGTGTCGGGCCTGGGCAATCTCCAAAGGGGCGTCTAATCCACGGCTCATGGCGACTTCCCGTTCGCTGTTGAGTTGAATTGTGGCTAAATTGAGAAGATCGTAGAGTTTCATGAAATTTATTGATTTAGTGCTGACAGTTCCAGGAGTTCCTTGATACAGAGGGCGAGACATCCCAATCCTCCGGTGAGTGGGGTTCGATCAGCCTCACACCCTCGATTGTGTGCACATTCAAACAGGGCGGGTAGCTTGGGATCAAGTGGGAGAGGCTCAAGTAAATAGAGGATGAGCGCCCCCGAGCTATCGGTCGAGAGGACGGCGACCCGTTGGCGGTGATCATCCTCAAAAATTACCGCTTGTGGGTTTGGGGCGACAAAGGGGCGGGCGACAGAGAGTCCGGTGAGCGGGATGGTTTGGAGAATGAGTGAGTCAGGTGGGGTGAGCGGACGATTGGAAAAGCGAAGGTTGAGGTCCGAGAAGGGTTGGGGTGCGAGTCCTTCTTCGGCGCTCAGCTTTTCTTCGGCAATGGTTAATTGAGGAAAGGAGAAAAGACTAAGGGCAAATAGGGTGAGAAAGAGAAGATTGAAAATTGTGTTGGTTTGAAACTGACAGGGGTTGAGGTGGTTCATAATCTCACTATTCCAAGAGGGCATGGCAGATGAAAAAGCAATCGGATCGTTAACCTTGGCTGTGATCTATCGATAGTCTCTAGGTTTGAGCCTCGGTAATTATGCTAATACTTAAGTGTTAATGTTTATTAAGTATTGCGGAGCATAGCATATTTTTTAAAGGGTTGTTTCGAAATTCTCTATGGAATTGTCTGGTTATCAAAAGCATTTCTCTAGGTTGACCACCGATTATGAAGTAGAAGCATATTCTATGATATATTCAGCAATTACATTGACTTTTTCTATACCCAGTCTTAAGATGTTTCCCTTATTCGCTAGGCTAAGGAGACGTGTTTTATGAAGGTTATTTTGCAGGAAAATGTAGAAGGTTTAGGGTATTTGGGAGATGTGTTGACGGTGGCGAAAGGGTATGCACGGAACTATTTACTCCCGAGGAAAAAAGCGGTCGTAGCCGAAGAGCGACAGGTCAAACTGTTGCAGCATATCAAGCGGCAGATCGACCAAAAGGCCAAAAAAGAATTGGAGTCTTTAGGCGAGGCGGGGAAGAATCTGTCAAAAATCTCCCTGACGTTTGAAGTGCAAACCGGAAAAGACGACAAGCTGTTCGGGTCTGTGACATCCAAAGATGTGGCCGAACGATTGGCGGCTCAAGGCGTGGAGGTGGACCGAAGGAAAATTCACTTGCCACAGCCTCTCAAGGAGCTAGGGACCTTTTCGGTTGCCATCAAGCTTCATCGGGATGTGGTTCCCAAGATTAATGTGACCCTTGTGAAGAAAGCTGCAGAAGAGGCTACCCCTGAAGGGGGATCAGAAAAAGATCAGGCCGACGAAGCGGTTGTCGAGTAAGCGATGAGACATTCCGTCGGTACACTCAAAGCGATCCGTGACACTGATTATGAAGTGTATGCGGCTATCCGGGCTGAAGAAAAAAGACAGCGGGAGAACTTAGTTCTTATCGCGTCAGAAAATTATGCCAGTCCCGCGGTCCTGGGTGCCCAGGGCTGTTTGATGACCAACAAATACGCGGAGGGTTATTCCGGCCGGCGATATTACGGCGGATGCCAACATGTGGATACGGTTGAGGATTTAGCCATTGCGAGAGCCAAAGAGATTTTTGGGTGTGAGCATGTGAATGTTCAGCCCCACTCTGGTTCCCAAGCCAATATGGCGGCGTATCTTTCTGTCCTAAAAACAGGAGACACCATCTTAGGGATGGATCTGGCCCATGGCGGGCATCTGACCCACGGCAGCCGTGTAAGTTTTTCAGGAAAACTGTTTCAGGCGTTTTCCTATGGAGTAGATCGGGAAACTGAGGAGATCAATTATGATGTAGTAGAGCGGCAGGCTCAGGAAGTCCGCCCTCGTATGATTGTGGTTGGAGCCAGCGCGTATTCCAAAATTATTGACTTCCCTCGTTTTCAGTCGATAGCGAAATCGGTTGGTGCCTATCTTCTTGTTGATATTGCCCACATTGCGGGTTTGATTGCGGTCGGGTTGCATCCAAGCCCTGTTCCCTATGCTGACTTTGTCACCACCACGACCCATAAAACGTTGCGTGGCCCACGCTCCGGCATGATTATGTGCAAGGAAGAACATGCCAAAGCCGTTGACAAAATGGTGTTCCCTGGAACGCAGGGTGGGCCGCTCATGCATGTCATTGCAGCCAAAGCGGTGGCTTTTAAAGAAGCCCTGTCTCCTGGGTTTAAAACCTATCAACAACAAGTGCTGGCGAACGCCAAGGAGTTGGCTGAGGGCTTTTTGAAACGGGGTTATCGGGTGGTGTCTGGTGGGACCGAGAATCATTTGTTCCTCTTGAATCTGACACCCAAAGGCGTGACAGGAAAAGAAGCCGAAGCCGCCCTTAATGCCTCCGGCATTGTGGTCAATAAAAATGCGGTACCGTTTGATGAAAAACCACCGGCTGTCGCAAGCGGCATTCGTATTGGCACGCCGACGGTTTCAACTCGTGGCATGCAGAAACCCGAGATGGAGCAGATTCTCTCCTGGATGGATGAGGTCATCCAACATTCGCAGGAAGCGTCCCTTCATAAACGGATTCTGCGGGATGTCAAAGACCTGTGCTCACGATTTCCGATCTTTCATCCATACTAACCTTCCTCCACCGCCTTCCATCCTTAAGGTAAGGGCCGCTCTTTCGTGAAATGTCCTTTTTGCGACCAATTAGAAGATAAGGTCATTGATTCGCGGACCGCACGTGAAGGAGAGGTGATCAGGCGCCGTCGCGAATGTTTGGGCTGTAAACGGCGGTTCACCACCTACGAACGAATCGAAGAAAATTTGCCGATGGTGGTCAAAAAAGACAATCGGCGAGAGCCGTTTGATCGGGCCAAAATTTTAGCAGGTCTCAAAAAGGCCTGCGAAAAACGGCCGGTCAGTATTGGCGCGTTAGGTGCGGCGGTTGATCGTATTGAAAAACGTATTCAGGACCTTGGAGAAACAGAAGTTCCAAGCCGAACCGTCGGAGAGGAAGTCATGCGGGCCTTAAAAGAATTGGATCCCGTCGCGTATGTTCGATTTGCCTCGGTGTATCGTGAATTTAAAGACATCGACCAATTTATGGATACCATACGGGCCCTAACCCAAGACACCAGAATGTCCTGAGTCATGCTCATTTGTCTGTGGCGGTTAGCGAGTCCCCGTGTTTTGTCGGCGTCATAACGTGGCAAGGGTAGGGATCTTCTCTTCGAAAAGATCTTCAACTTATTCCCGATTCTGAAAGTGGGTGTCTATGCCATCCCCCAAACCCTCCCCTCGTTCCCCGCGCATCACCAAACGTAGTCCCCGGCGATCAAAGTCAAAAGTGACCTCCAGCCGGGTGGCGATTATTGGCGGGGGGCATGGTGGGACCGCACTTATGGAAATTTTTGCGGAGGATCCTTTGGTTACCGTGGTGGGGTTAAGTGAAATTCGTCCGCACACCATGGGCGTCCGTCTCGCTAAAAAAATCGGGATTCCCGTCCTTCGCCGCTATCAGGATTTGCTCAAGATCAAAGATGTGGATCTGGTGATCGACGTGACCGGCGATCCCGATGTGGAGAAGACCCTGCTTGAGTCGCATGCCCCACACTTGGCGTTGGTGGGGGGCGCGAGCGCCAAGTTTATGTGGCAATTGATTGAAGCCCGAATCCGGGCCTCTGCCGAAATCGAAAATACCCTCACCCGGTATCAATCGCTGTTTCGTTTGTATGTCAAAGAGGAAGCCGAAGGGGCGGTGGATGAGGAGCGGACGCGCATTGCCTGTGAGATCCATGATGGTCTGGTGCAAACCCTGGTGGGAGTAAGCTTGAAGATGGAACGTGTTCGTGAATTGGTGGCAGAGGATCCCCCCAAGTGTTTGACGATGCTCAATCAGACGACCGTGCAATTGAAGCATGCCATTCAGGAGGCCAGGGAGGTCGTCTATAATCTTCGCCCCGGGCAATATGATCATTTAGCTTTTATTCCGGCGTTGTCAAATTATCTGAAGGCCTATGAAAGGGAGCACCGGATACGGACGGAGTTTGAAGGGAGTGGGGATGAGTCCCAACTTGATCCGAAGGCGAAAGTCTTTGTTTTTCGCATGGTCCAGGAAGCATTAAGCAATGTGGCCAAACATGCCGGAGCTACCAAAGTGATTGTAAAAGTCGCGCTCAAGAAAGATGTCTTGAAAGCGACCGTTTCTGATAATGGCCAGGGCTTTGACGTCAAGGCAGAGGGGCAGAATCCTGAAAAATGGGATCATTTCGGAGTAAGAAGTATGACGGAACGGGCGAGAATGTTAGGCGGAAACGTGCAGTGGGTGTCGAAACCCGGCACCGGCACGAAGGTTGAAATTTTCATTCCTCTGGTATTAAAGGAAAAGGTGCCTTATGCCCAAAACGACTAAAGTCCTCATTGTTGATGATCATCGTGTGGTGCGTGAAGGATTATGTGCGATTCTGGAAACTAAGGATGATATCCAGGTTGTGGGGGAAGCAAAAGATGGAGGAGAAGCCGTCGAACAAACCCGACTGCTCATGCCGGATGTGATTCTCATGGATGTCAGTATGCCGGGAATGACGGGGGTGGAAGCCACGCGAATTATTAAACGGGAATTTCCTCACATCGGGGTGGTGGCCCTTACGATGTACGAAGAACAGCAATACATTTTTGATCTGGTGCGAGCCGGAGCCACCGGGTATTTACTCAAAGATAGTGATTCGGCGCAAATTGTGGCTGCTATTCGGACGATTGCCCGTGGCGAGTCCCTTATTCATCCATCGGTTGCCAGTAAGATTCTGGTCGAGTTTTCTTTGTTGTCTGAAGGCAAAGGCAAAAAGCGCGGAATTTTGGAACACGATCTCACCGACCGTGAAATCACCGTGTTGCAATTAGTGGCGGATGGAAAAACCAATAAGGAAATTGCGAACGTCCTGGATCTCAGTGAAAAGACGGTCAAAAATCATGTCCGCAATATCTTCCATAAACTTCATGTGTTTGATCGAACCCAAGCGGCCATCCTGGCCATTCGTAAAGGCATCATCGAACTCGAGCCTCGCAAGATGTAAGCCGCGCCGCACGTCCATCTTATTGTCTTCTTTTACGTTGTCCTCTCGCAGCGCGTGAATTGCGGTTTCTTCGTTTTACCTTGCCCGCCTATTTTCTTCAGTGCTAACATGACACCATTGGGAAGATTATCAAGGAGGAGTGAATGCAATGGCGAATGTGACCTTGTTGGTGTCCAAATCCTGTTCGGCCTGCCCTAATGCGAAAACGCTCTGGAAGGGCATGCGGGTCAAATATAGTTTTAGCTACCGGGAGATTGATATTACATCGGAAGCCGGTCAAGAACTCGCGGAGCGACATGCTATTCGTGCCGTGCCCGCAACCCTGATCAATGGACGGTTGACTTTTATCGGAGTTCCACCGCGGGAGAGTGCGGAGAAAGCGCTGCAAGCGAAGGCGAAGCCAAAACCTAAAAAAGAGGAAACTGAAGAATAATTTCAGAATTTCAGGACTTCATCTCTATGAGAGCTCCTCATACAAATTCTGAGGAGATAACGACCGCGAAAGATAGACGAGGTTTTCACATGCCCAATGAAGATGAAGACGAAATAGAATTAGATATTGAGTTGCCCGTCCTTCCCAGGGTCCCTTCCGGTCCTCCACCGGAATGTTCCTTCTGTGGTGATCCCATGTCCCTGATTGACGGGGATTGGAGTTGCCCTGATTGTAATGGCGAACTCATAGGACCAGAAACCGGCTAGAAATCGGCAGGATTGGTCTTTATAGCCTACCTCCGATCGAACGCAAAAGTCCGGATGTTTACCCTTGTCAGCGGCCCATTCTCTCCTCACCTCGAATCAGCTCTTGTCGAAACGGTCCAGCAGAGCAAATCGGCTGATTCCCGCGCGCCGCTGGCCATTCTTGTGCCTTCTGAATCCTTGCGAAGGAGGCTCAGGTGGTTATTGTGCGCCGAGCATTCCTGTGCGCTCTTCGATCTCCATGTTCTGACGTTCCATCAGTTCGCTCTCCATCTTCATGCCGAGCAAGCGGCATTGGATTCCCCGGAAGCAGGGGTGTCTCCGTTTGAACTCGTCGGCGACTTTTTCTATGAATATCTTCTAGCCGTACTTTTGGAAAAGAGTGGGCAAACTGTCGGACCCTTTGCAGATCTTCAAGGTTCAGCAGGTCTCAGGCAGGCCGTGTGGCGGAGCCTTCGGGATTTACTGGAAGCGCAAGTTGAACCACGCCTGGCGCTCCGTGCGGTGGAAGAGGGGCTGTTCGATGAGATCGCGGTCACTCGCCTCGCGGGCTTACTGAACCTTCAGGAGGCCATCGGGAATTTGAGCCGACAATTAGGGGTGGGATTGCCGGAAGATTTGGCCAATTCGGTGATTTCCTGGATTGGGGCGTCACCGTTTGTTGCCAGACTCTCGACGATCATTTATTACGGTTTTTACGACATCACGCAAGTTCAGCTTTCGCTGTTAGAAGAAGTGGCTCGTACGAATTCCGTGAAGGTGTTCTTTCCCCTTACCGATCAACCTGCCTATCAATTTGCCCAACGATTTCTCGATCGACATTTATTAAAAGCCGGAGTGGTGTACCAACCTCTTCAGATTAGGCACGAACCGTTGGAATTAGCGAATCGGACGGAATCATCCCCGTCCGTGCAGGTGGTAAATGTGATTGGGAGCCAAGGGGAGTTGGTGTTTACCTGCAAAGCCATTCTGCATGCGGTGGAAACGACAGGGCATACGTTTCATGAGATTGGGGTGGTGGCCAGGACACTCGAGCCATATGGCCTCTTTCTGCGGCGGGTGTTTGAGGAGCATCGAATTCCCTTTTGCACTACAGCGACCTTGCCTCTGTTGGAAGAACCGGTCGCTAAGCTTTGGTGGCAGCTTGCCGGCTTGAGGGAAGAGCGGTACCCCTGGCAGGCACTGCTGAATGTCGTGACCTCTCCCTATTATCGAAGCCCGTCGGTCAACGGACGTTCCACCCATGAACACAAGCACATCTGGAGCCAGGCCATTCGTCATTGGCGGCTTATGCAAGGCCGGGAAGATTGGGAACGTCTTGCAGCCGTCGCGAATGACCCGGAAGCCATTGGTGACTGGCAGCGGAAGGTCGGAGTGCCGCTGGAAGAGGCGTCTGTCGCTTTACAACAGTGCGCGGATGTCGTGGGTCGACTGGTGGCCGATTGTCAGACTCTTCCGGAATCAGGCTCGATTGGTGAACTGACCCTCGCGTTTGAAGTACTCGTGAATACGCATCTTTCCTTGCTTCAAGAAGAGCCATCTTCTCAAATGGAAGAGCGGGATCAGGCCCACCCGGCAAGTCTTGCACAAGCATTTGAACAAGTCATGACGCAGTTAAAACAACTGGATCGGGTCGATGTTCCAGTGACGTGGGGGGCATGGGTGGAGGTGTTTCGAGGAGCCTTGGAAGGGACAAGACTCCCTATTCCGGGACAAAGTCCCTTAGGGGTGCAGGTGTTCGATGCCATGGCGGCGCGAGGCCATGTCTTTAGAACCGTGTTTGTTCTCGGAATGAATGATCAGGTTTTTCCACGGGTGGTTCGGGAGGATGCATTTTTACGTGACGGGGATCGAAGGGTGTTGGCGGAAAGTCTTGGATATAAAATTGATGAAAAAATGAACGGGTTTGATGAAGAGGCTCTCTTGTTTGCGTTGCTTCGGCATTCAGCTCGTGACCGGGTGTATCTCGTCTATCAACGTGCCGACCATAAGGGGCGTCCGCTGCTGCCGTCTCCTCTCCTGACGGAATGCATGAGAGAGGTACCGGGCTGTTCTGAGTCGGAAATCAGCGTGCCGTTACGTGTGGCTGAGCGGGTGAGAATTCCATACTTTTCGCCTGGTGAAGAGACCGGACAGGAAACGCGGCTGCGGTATCTGCTTCAGGGGCGGGCGATCCAAACAGATTCTTTGGAGCCATCGTTCTGGTGGAAATTGTTTCGCCATGGACTTAAAGCGGTGGCTGCTCTTGAAAAAACGTCCATAGGCGCGGGATCGTTTGATGGGATCATGGCCGTGGAAGGGGTTCATTGGCAAGAGCTCTTGTCCCGAGGGTTGTCACCGACAGCGTTGGAACGCTATGCCCAATGCCCTTTCCGGTATTGGATGGAACATGCTCTGCGTACACGGAATGTACGAGAGCTCATTTCGCGGGAAATGCCAAGTCGGGTTTGGGGGGAGTTGGGGCATGCCATTCTTCGACACGTCTATTGCTATCTCATCGAGCATCAGTGGCCGGTCTCTCCCATAGAGTCCGTTCATCTCTCTTCCTTGATCGCTTCGACCATTGATCAGGTATGCGAAAAATATGCGACGCACTATGGAAAAGGGTATGTGGTCCTGTGGGAAAGAATGAAAACGCAATTAGGTGCTGTGGTATCTGCGATGATCGAGCATGATCAACAGGAGTACGTCGATCAGGCCATGGTGCCGGTGGATTGTGAGATCGGGGCCGAGGGTGAGATTGTGAGCGAGGCGCCGGGAGGCTCGACCGCACTGAAGATTCATGGACGAGTGGATCGCGTGGACCGGCAGTTCGATGGCCCAAGGACTCGTATTGTGGATTATAAATTTTCGGGTGGATTGGCGACTCGAACAGACGAGCCCGATCTCGTCAATGAAGCCCTGCGTGGTCGACGGTTACAACCTCCTTTATATTCACTGATGTCTTCCTTGAGCCTGGCCGGCCATTCTGGAGAGCATTCCAAAGAAAAGATGTCGCCACATCCTGCGGTGCATGCCGTGGAATTCCGGTTTATCCGTCCATTGCATCCTGCACCTCTCGCCTTCTCATCGTTTCACAGTTCGATCTGGGCTACGCACACGGGTGACCAATTATTGCGGACTATTCGTCGTTGGATCGAGGGCATACGCGCCGGGCAGTTCTTTGTTCTACCTGGTTCCTATTGTCGTGACTGCTCGTGGTCGGTGGCCTGTCGGTCTCAGCATCATCCCTCGTGGGTGAGGGCGTACGGAATTCCCTTGGCGAAAGAATTTCGGCAGGGACGAAAGCAACGAGCGACCCATGAGTAATCTCGAGCTTCTTCCCGATGCCGATGCGCGACTCATGGCGGAAACCACGTTTGATCGCAATGTCGTCGTGCTGGCCGGAGCCGGGACGGGAAAAACGACACTGTTGGTGAATCGACTGATCCATGCGCTTCTGAGGGAGCCACACCCGTTACGCTTGACCGACATGTTGGCTCTGACCTTCACGAATAAAGCTGCTAATGAAATGAAAGTGCGGCTCCGTGACCGGTTGCATGGGCTGCTGGCTGATTGTGAGGCGGAAGCCGGAAGTGAGGGGTCCGGTGGCACAGACCTGGAAGAGTTCAAGCAACGCTATCATGTGTCCACGGCGCATGTCAGAGGAAAAATTCAGGTTGCCCTGCGTGATCTGGAGAAATCGCAAATTGCCACGCTCCATAGTTTTGCCGCTCATGTTCTTCGTCTGTATCCCTTAGAAGCCAGGGTCGATCCTCATTTTCAGGAGGATGAAGGGACTCAATTTCTTGAGACATTTCAAAATGCGTGGGATGCCTGGTTGGAACAGGAATTAGGTGCGCAAGGTTCCGCCCATGCCCAGTGGCAGGACCTGCTCAGTCACATGGGTTTGCAAGAGATTCGATCCTTTGCCTTTTCGCTCTGTCAGGATCAGATTTCTATTCCTGAATTGGATCAGCAAGTGCGTGCCGAAGGTTCCTCGCCGGCCTTTCGGAAGTGGCTACAGAGTAAACAGCATCAGGTCCGATCATTGCTGACGCAATACGATCGAGCCAAACCTCGAAAAATTGAGAAGCTCTTATCTTTTGCTGAACGGGTGTTTGATCGGGTGGGCTATGGGGAGCCACCAATGGGCTTCCCTTTGTCTGATGAGGAGAAAGCCCTGGTTGATTCCACCATTGGCAAGGCCCCGGGAGAGTGGGATGCGTCGGATTTTCAAGATGCCAGGCGGGCGATTCAAGCAGCGCAACTGCTGTTGCAGGTCAATGAAGCTCTGTTGGGAAAGGTCCTTCATGTGCTTGGGCCGTTTGTCGAACGAGTCCGCCAGGGTTTTTCGGCGAAGGGATGGATTCGATTTGATGGGCTCTTGATCCGGGTCAGAGACCTCCTACGGGATCATCCCATGGTCAGAGAACAATTGAAGGGAACCTATGGGGCCATAATGGTTGATGAGTTTCAGGATACGGATCCGGTTCAATATGAAATTTTGCTTTATCTAGGTGAGCGCCCAAATGAGTGGGGAAGGTATTGGCGGGATATCCAGCTTATGCCGGGGAAGCTGTTTATTGTGGGTGATCCCAAACAATCGATCTATGCCTTTCGGCGAGCTGATATCGAGGCATTCGATCAGGTCGTGGACAAAGTGACGCATGATGGAGGGATCGTGTGTACTCTTCTGACCAATTTTCGTAGTGATGGGGCCATTCTTGAAGCCGTCAATGCCGTGTTTGACCGGTTATTCATTCCTCAAGCCAATGTCCAACCCCCCAATGTCCCTCTGGCGGTTGGACGGATGCGAGATCCGGGTTCCGGCTCGACAGGAATGGAAATCTGTGTAATGGCCAACCCTCAAGGGGAAGACGAATGGGATGCTGAGCGGGCTACACGAGTGGAAGCCGAATGGTTAGCGGGGTGGATTGAAGAACAATTGCTGCCGGGAAGCCAGTGGATCATGGAGAAGGGAGTGAGAACCTCCTTGCGTCCCGGGCATATCGCGGTGTTGTTAAGAAAATTTACCAATGCGCAGGTGTATCTTGAAGCGTTGCAGCGCCACAACATTCCTTGCATGGCCGATGGTGAGCGGCATTTTTACCGGCGTCAGGAAGTGATTGATGTGGTGAATGTGCTTCGTGTCCTGGATGACCCCACCGATGCTCTGGCCCTTGTGGGCATTCTCCGGTCTTCGTTAGGCGGGCTGACGGATCAGGAGATTATGGATGTGATGAAACTTGGCCCGTTGGATATCCGGCAGGCTCAGAAACTTGGTGCATGGGCGAGTTCCCAACAGTCAGTCATTCAGGGCCTTTTCCAGCGACTGGCCTGGCTTCATGCCCAGGCACATCGACTGCCTATTCCGGAATTGCTCGATCACCTGTTTCAACAACTTCCTCTCGTGGAATTGGCCGCCGCCTCGAACCATGGTGAACAGGCGGTGGTGAATGTCTGGAAGCTTCGTGACCTTATGAGTGAACAGGCGGCCATTCCTTCTCTCTCGTTTTCTGCCTGGGTAGAGCGATTGGTCGATTCCCTCATGACCCATCCTTCAGAGCCGGAAGCCCCTTTGGCCGAAGAGACGTTGGACGCGGTCCGTGTCCTAACGATTCATAAGGCCAAAGGACTCGAATTTCCCGTGGTGATGTTGCCCGGGTTGCATCAGAAGGCCACAGGACTGGATCGCGGGGCACAGATTACATTTGACTGGATTAGCGGCTTGTACGGTTGTACGTTGCCACCTGTGTGGAATGCAGGCCAGGTGCCTCTGTGGGAAAAGCAACGGATTCGAGAAGCCGCCGAACAGCGACGTCTGCTATATGTGGGAATGACTAGGGCCCGGGAGCGCTTAATCTTATCAGGGGGCATACTCCCGAAAGTGGGTGGGGAGAGCCTTTTGAGCCTTATTCAGGGGATTGTTGAAGGAGAGTTTGGGAATTCAGCACTGAGTGTTGTTCGGGTGGGAGGAGTCTCCATTCCTCACACTGTCGTGACGCCCGCAGTGTTGAAATATTTGAAGCCCCCACAACACCATTCTGATCCTGAAGGTAGCAGTGAGGTGGTGATCTCGACGCCACAGTGGGACACGCGTGAAATGAGATGGCAACAGACCAAGCAGGCGGAGGCTTACGTCAATCCCTCTATGCTGCATCAGGGGAGGTCGGTCCAGGACCTGGGGGAGAGGGGTCAAGATTCACGTGGGACCGGTCAGCGTCTCGGGATTTTGATGCATCGGGTGCTTCAACGGTGGAATTTTCAGAGTGAGCCTGGAAGGGTACAAAGTGCGCTTGTCGATTTTTGTGAACGCCAGTTACCAGGCCAGTCAGGATTGGATAAGAGTGAGGTGGTCAGAGAGCTTGCCACGCTCTTTGATCTCTTTCTCGGTTCACCGGGCTATCGGGAATTGCAGAGGGCAACAATTCTTGGTCGGGAAGTTCCATTTGCGGTGCCATGGCCTGTCGGGCACCATGAGGCTTCTTTGCCACGGACTTGCGTGATGGAGGGGGTGATGGATGTGGTCTATGAAATCGATGGGGAGATATGGGTTGGCGATTATAAAACGGATCACGTATCCTCTCGCACGGTGGGGCAGCGCGCAGAGACTTACCGGGAACAAGCGCAGGCCTATGCGCGGGCCGCTCGGCAATGCTTGGGTCCTGCGGTCAAAGGGTGTAAACTCTTTTTTATTCGTCTCGGTGAAGTGGTCACGGTGACTGTCGGAACCGAGGGAAATATGTTTCAACACGAACCATAGATGACAAGAAGGAGGGAGCAATGAGGAATTGGAGGATGCAGGTATGCGTTGGGGTCTATTTCATCATGATGGCAGCAGGAGGGTGCGCATCTGACAAACCAGCGCCGTTGACAGCCTTGGCCCCTCCTCCAAATGTGGATATCCAAGTGTTGCAGGTTATGACCGAAGGCAAGCGCTTCTTTGACGAAGGCCGGTGGGAAGCGGCACGACAACAATTTCAGTTGCTGTCCAACAACAAGCCGATCTGGCGGAAGCGCACTATAATCTCGCGTTGTGCATGGACAAAATGGGCGATCAAGCCGGAGCAAAGAAACATTTCATTGAGGCTGCCAATCTTGCTCCCGGTAATAAGGTGATTTGGAATTCCCCACCGCTTCGACGGTATGGCAATGTTCCCGATGCCCCTGTGCAAGCTACCTCGGCTCCGGTCATGCCAGGATTCGGTGGGGGAGCAACTCCAGGCGGCGGGGGTAGAGGTTTTTAAGCTGCTTTTTGGGGATTTCTCGGAATCCGATAAGAAGAAGGGATGAGGCGGGGCTATGCCTGTTTGTAGCCCCGGACAATCATGAAGACGCCGATCGCAACCATCGGGATACAGAGTAACTGACCCATCGTGATCCACTGGAAGATAAACCCTAAATGACTATCGGGTTCACGGAAAAATTCTACAATAAATCGAGCGACTCCATATCCGCAGATGAAGGTCCAAAACATGGTTCCCGGTGGGGTGGATCGGCGGTTGATGACCCATAAAAGAATAAAGAGTGCAAGGCCTTCCAAGCCTGCCTCATAGAGTTGCGAGGGGTGTCGGCACTCCGGGCCGCCATGGGGGAACACCATGCACCATTCGACGTCGGTCGACCGCCCGAATAATTCTCCGTTGATAAAATTCCCCATCCGTCCAAAGCCCAACCCGATTGGAGCCGCTCCTGCGGCTAAGTCGGCGATGGGCCAAACAGGAAATCCGCGGGTTTTGCAAAAGATCCAGATCGCGATACATGTGCCGATCAGCCCGCCGTGAAATGACATTCCCCCTTCCCATACCGCAAAGATTTTGAGGGGATGGTCCAGATAAAAGGGAAGGTTATAAAACAACACATACCCCAAGCGCCCCCCGAGAAAGACGCCAAAGGCGGCATAGACAATAAGATCGGATAATTGTTGTGGTGGGAGAGAGACATTTCTTGTGGCGGCTCTGGACTTGATGAGCCAATAGGCTCCTGCCAATCCCAGGAGGTACATGAGGCCATACCATCGAAGTGCCAGGGGCCCGATACGAAAAAAGACCGGATCAATGTCCGGGTAGGGGATCCGCGCAAGGTCCGCCAAAATGGAGACAGGGTCGAGGGCCATCATCCGGTAACGTGCCTTACCTCACGACAGAGGTGCCTGGAAGAGGTTGGGACTCCATCTAAAGGCGACCCCCCATTTGGTGGCCAAATGGGAAGAAGGCGTACCGCAGGCTTCACCAGGGGCGAACCGGTTGGGAGAACCTCGTTCTTCTTGGAAAGTGACAAAATGGCTATCGGCAAGGGTTTGTGGAGCAGAATAGGGTTGCCTTACACTAACAGGAAACGGGTCCGGTCACGTGGTTCGGATGACATCACAGCATCTACCTACCATAAATGTGGATGAAAGAAAAGACATGTTGGCGGTAATCGGAAGTCGGTATGTTGACGAGAGGCGTAGACGTCATGGCTGAAATGGGATCATCGTCTCGTTCAAATGGTGCAGAAATCATTCTGGATTGCATTAGTGACGGAGTGATTACGATTGACCTGCAGAAGCGTGTGACCTTTTTGAATCGGGCCATGCAGAGGATGCTGGGGTACAACGTCGATGCGGCGGGGACACTTTTGGCCTGTGATGTCCTGATCCAAAGCAATATCTGCTCGACGAAGGAATGTGTCCTGGAGCGGGCGCTTCAGGGAGAGCGGGTGTCGAATTTTGAAGCGATGGTTCGTCGACGTGATGGCGTACATATTCCGGTAAGCATCAATACCGACTTTTTATTGGATAAGGAAGGCAAGCTGATCGGGTTAATCGAAGTTATCCGTGATATCTCGCTGGCTCGCGAGTTGAGTGCCAAGGTGGAAGAGGTGTCGGAGCTCAAGCATCGGCTGGGAGAGCAGACCAAGCTGGATAACATGGTTGGTCGATGCCCTCGCATGCAGGACATTATGGCCAAATTGCCGATCATTGCCGCTTCGAAATCCTCCGTTCTCATCACCGGTGAAAGTGGAACCGGCAAGGAATTAATTGCCTGTGCGTTACACGCCCACAGCCCGAGAAAGCATGCCCCTTTCGTCGTGGTGAATTGCTCAAGTCTATCTGAGGGCATTCTGGAGAGTGAAATATTCGGTCATGTCAAAGGGGCGTTTACCAATGCGTATTTTGATAAACCGGGCCGGTTTGAAATTGCGAATGGTGGGACGATCTTTCTTGATGAAATCGGGGAGATGAGTGTCGCCACCCAAGTGAAATTATTGGGAGTTCTTGAGCGGGGACAGTTTGAGCGGGTTGGATCCAATGACACGGTCACGGTGGATGTGAGAGTGGTCGCGGCCACGAATCGGAATCTGGAAGAAGCCGTCCAGCAAGGCCGGTTTCGGGAAGATTTGTATTTTCGTATACGAGTGATTCCGATTGTGCTGCCACCTCTACGGGAGCGAACGGGAGATATTCCCCTGCTCGTGAATCACTTTCTCGAAAAATTCAATCGCGAAATGGGCAAGCATATTGTCAGCTTGTCCCCGCAATGCTTAACGGCACTCAGTCGGTACCCGTTTCCCGGCAATATCAGGGAACTGCAGAATATGATTGAGCATGCCTTTGTGTGCTGTGAAGAGGATACGATTCAATTTGAGCATCTTCCAGCCGACCTCCATCGGTATTGTTGGGAGCATCGGGAATGGACCGATTCTGAATCACTGGAAGCCTTGGAACGACAAGCTATTTGCCGGGCATTGGAAAAATCGGGTTGGCGGCTGAAGGAAGCTTCTCAACAGTTAGGGATTGGTCGATCGACCTTGTGGCGGAAGGTCAAACAATTTGGAATAACTCAAACAACTTAAAAATGTTTCATTTTGGATCTATGTTGTTACCTAATTGTGTCATTTGTATTAAAATGATATATTTTCAATTGCTTATGCAGATTTAATTCATGTAATTTAATTGGATTGGTTTCATTCTGAAACGTTTATGGAAGGATGCTTTATATAAATTCCTTATTTATCAAGTGTTTATGCGGAATTTATTACGGCATATGGATTGCTTTTCTACCTAATTAATTACGCTTTGATTTTATTATTCTTTTTCCTGTGAGAAGGAGTGCTTGTTATGGATTGTCCGCGTTGTCAGGGAATAATGATTCAAGATAAGTTTGGTGATGTGGCTGACGAATCCGGGGCCATATATTTTTCGGGATGGCGATGTATTACCTGTGGGGAAATTTTGGATCCGGTGATTTCTGAAAATCGCCGGCATCATCATGAACCCCTCATCGGGCGATCGCGTAAAAAGTTTGCCACCCAACTAGGGTAGGTGTGTCTGCCCGTCGTTCTTCTGTTCATATCCCTATAGTCAATTGTGCATGTGTGGTGAGAGACCCGAAATCCTCTTAAGTCCATGAGGGTTTCGGGTTCTCTTTGATTCATGGTCTAATGGTGTGGCGAGAAGAGGTGACGGCCTACTGCGTCGCATATGTGAAATTTATTATGAGTGTCTGTGACATAAGGAGATTATTGAATGGCTGCTGAACAAAACCCGGCCGGTCCCGCGACCCCACCCAATCAACCTGAAGGCAATCCATTGCCGGGCGTGAAACACATCATCGCGGTGAGCAGTGGCAAAGGCGGCGTCGGCAAATCCACGGTTACCGTGAACCTGGCAGTTGCGCTTAAGCAGCAAGGCTATGCGGTAGGATTAATGGATGCGGATGTGTATGGACCGAATATTCCTCTGATGATCGGGGTGTCAAAAGAGCCGGGAAAGGATGGGGACAAAATTCTGCCTGCCGAGGGACAGGGAGTGAAAGTCATTTCCATGGGATTTTTCGTGCCGGAAGACACGCCGGTGGTGTGGCGGGGACCCATGGTCCATTCGGCGATCCAGCAATTTTTTCGTGATGTGGTCTGGGGGGAACTCGATTATTTACTGATCGATTTGCCGCCTGGGACGGGAGATGTGCCTTTGACGTTGTCGCAATTAGTGCCGTTGACCGGAGCGATTACCGTGACCACTCCGCAGGAAGTGGCTCTGCAGGATGTGAGAAAAGGCATGACGATGTTCAAAAAGGTGAATGTCCCGTTGCTCGGCGTGATTGAAAATATGAGTTATTTTGTTTGTGGGCATTGTCACGAACGGACAGAAATTTTTTCGACAGGCGGTGGGGAACGTGCCGCTCAGAAATTTGAGATCCCATTTTTGGGACGAATTCCGATTGATCCGGCCATCCGGGAGGGGGGAGATAAAGGTACTCCAATTGTGAGCAATGATCCCTCGTCGCCTCAAGCCCAGGCGTTTCTTCAGATTGCAAAAACCCTGACGGCCAATATCGACCAAGCGGAAAAAGGAAACGGGGACGCTGCGCCCTCCATTTCCAGTTTACTCAAAAAAATTACCGATCCCTTGAAGAAATCTTAAATAAACAGCATATTCATGTTGAGGAGAACCTATGTCGGAGTTAGTGCGTATCGCGAAAATAGATGAAGTGGAAGAGGGAAAAGGAATGGTGGTGGAGGCCGGTGAGAAATGTCTGGCCGTCTTTAAAGTGGATGGAGCCTTCCATGTCATCGATAACACCTGTCTCCATAGAGGCGGTCCTTTAGGTGAGGGCGATGTCGAGGGGGAAACGGTGACCTGCCCCTGGCATGGGTGGGAGTACAATGTGAAAACCGGACATTGTCTGACTAATCCCTCCAGTCATGTGAGATCCTACCCGACCGTCGTTGAAGATGGAGAAGTGAAAGTCGATCTGTCCCAGGCATAGAAAAAGCCATCGTATAGTGGCACGGTGGCCATGAGCGGCTATCCCACATCGCAAATGGCGGGAAACTTGCGGGTTGTAGTAAGGCCTCACGCGCCCACATCTCCGTCATGTGTTGCATTCCCCTTATGAGTCAATAGGATCTTTTTTCATGCCTTCTTGGCCCAGTCAGGATCCAATCAGACCGTTAACCCGAATGTCTGGTCCTGGCCACCGTCTCGTGTTTCTTCCCCTTCCCCGTATTAAATTTTAGAGAGCATATTTCATCTCCGGTGTCATGATTTGTTGATTACAATCAATCAGGCATAGCATCCCCTTTGGGTTCTTGATAACATTGAGTCATTACACTGTGTTGGGTTGATTCAGACCTCTATGTTTGTCAAACGTCTTTTGCTGTTCATCCCGTTGACCCTGGTCCTTTTTCTGGTTCAATCCTATTTTTGGGTTCCTACCTATGAGCACCAGGCTGCCGGTAATCCGGATCGCTTAGTCACCTATATTGAGGCGTCCAGCGGGGATGCCAAAATTCTCAATCCTATTCTTGAACGCGGATTCGGCCAGCTCCAATATTGTGAGCCACGTGTTTGAGGGGCTGCTGGATTTAGACGAAGACTTGAAGCTTCGGGGCCGATTGGCCACCGATTGGCAGATTACGGAACGAGCCTATCTCCTGGTCAACCCGCATCACCGGTTTCCGGATGGAACGGAAGTGACAGGGAGCAAGCTTTTTCAGAAGATTCATCAGGCTTGGAAGGCTGGAACCATTGAGGGGTTGCAGGAGAGGGTGCAATCCATTGAATTATTACCTTCCGGGCAACGATCGGAACCCATCTCACTCCTGGTGCCCAATGCGGAAGGCAAACCTCAGCTCAAAGATCTCTCCGTGACCATTGACGTACCGGAACGAGTGGCATTCACGCTCTCGGAGGTGGACCAGGATTTATTCGACCGCTTGACAGCCGGTTCTCGGTGAGCGGTACTTTGAGCACTTTCCTTATGACGATCTGATTCATCCTCAAGAGACCGGTTTCCAAGGAGTTGGAGGAACCCCTGCGGGCAAAATTCCCGGATATTCTTCCCGTGGGCGAACATAATCCCACCATTCTGTTCCATCTTCGTCAGGGTGTGAAATTCCATGATGGGCATGTCTTCGATGCCGGAGATGTGAAGTTTACCTATGAATCCATCATGAATCCCAAAAATTTGTCTCCACGGACTCCGGACTTCGAGCCGATTAAAACCGTGGAGATTCTGGATCCGTCGACCATACAAATTGTCTATAAACGCCTCTATTCACCGGCCATCAATGCGTGGACGATGGGGATCCTCCCCGAGCATCTTCTCAATGCCGAGGCCTTAACCCGGGAGAAGCAGGAGCGCGGATTGTCGGAGGAGGCTCAAAAGACATTCGGGATGCGAGAGAGTCGTTTCAATCGACATCCTATCGGCAGCGGGCGCTTTCAGTTTGTCGAATGGCAGGGAGATGAATTTATTCATCTTCGACGGTATGAGGACTATTGGGAAGGGTCCGGCTGAATATCATGAATATTATATGCGCATCATTCCCGAACTGTTTACGCAGGAAGTAGAGTTTCGCACGGGCGCGGTCGATTTTTATGCCGCTCAGCCTCATCAGGTTGACCGGTATAAAAACGATCCGACCTATCAATGGTTTAGCAGCCTGGGATTTGCCTACACCTATATTGGCTATAACAACCGGAAACCGTTATTTGCCGATCCGCATGATCAGGACAGCCCTGGGGATGGCGATTAATGTGGATGAGATCATCACCTATCTTGTGTATGGAGAAGGGGAACGGACGACCGGACCCTATCCCCGAAATACCGAATGGTATGATCAGTCCATTCAACCTCTTCCCTACGACCCTCAAGGAGCCCGTCGCGATCTTTGAGAACGCCGGATGGAAAATGAATAGGGACGGGTGGCTCGAAAAAGATGGGAAAATTTTTGAGTTTAACGCTCATTACGAATAACGGGAATCCTATCAGAAAAAATTTGATGACCATCGCACAGAATGCCTGGAAAAAGATCGGCGTCAAAGTGAACACACAGGTCTTCGAATGGGCCGTGTTTCTGAACGATTTTGTGAATACCGGAGACTTTGATGCGGTTGTGTTGGGCTGGAGCATGGGCATTGATCCCGATCTCTATCAGATTTGGCATTCCAGTCAGGCCGGGTCCGCAACAATTAAATTTTGTGGGGTACAAGAACCCACGGGCCGACGAACTCATTGTCCGGATCCGCCAGGAATACAATAGAGATCGACAAGAGCAATTGACGCACGAGCTTCATCGGTTGATTCATGAGGACCAACCCTATACCTTCCTCTATGCCCCGTTGAGTACGCGGGTCTTGGATAAGAAAATTGTGCTGGTCGAAAAAGGGCCGGATGGGAAAGAACAGTTCAAAAAGATTTATCCCACCAAAAGCGGGGACATTACGTTTTATTTCCATAAATGGCGGAAGCTCGAATTCACGCCGAAATTTTCCCTTGATGCGGTAACGACGACATAATCTGACGGCTGGTCGCTATGTGGAATTTTATTATTCGTAATATTGCTCAACGGTTGGTCCTGCTGGTCATTGTGTCCTTTCTGGCCCATTCGTTTATTCATCTGGCTCCAGGGGAACCCAGTGAGGTGGATCCCATGAATCCCCGGATGAAACCGGAAGATATCGCCAAGATTCGCGCGGCTTTTCATTTAGATGATCCGCTCTATATGCAATATGCTTATTGGATAAGGGACTTGGCTTCGGGGGAATTCAAGTCGTTCAAGGATAGCCAGCCGGTCCTCCCTAAGATTTGGGATCGGTTTCTGAATTCCTTGCCCTTGTTTATTCTGGCGACGATTCTGGTGTGGACATGGGCCTTTCCTGCCGGGATTTACGGGGCGGTGCTTTCGAGGCGGACTGTATGACCGGCTGACCGTGTTTTCGTCGTATGCGCTCATTTCGGTTCCGGGATTTTTCCTGTCGTTTTTAGCCATTTTGTGGGTAGTGGGATGGTTGGGGGTTCCGGTGATCAGTATCAAAACTTTCGGGATGGAGCATGCGCAGCCCGCCTATCAGATCAATGGATCGGATCTGGCATTTGGTCATTCCATCCGTCATGACCGCGATCGGAGGGATCGCGGTGCTGTCTCGCTATGTCCGCTCTCAGATGTTGGAAGTGTTGGGCCAGGATTATGTCCGGACCGCCAGGGCGAAAGGCCTTCAGGAAGATACCGTGATTTATGGCCATGCGTTGGGGAATGCTCTATTACCGTTTGTGACCATGTTCGGCCTTCTGCTCCCGGGGTTGATTGGCGGGGCTGTGATCTTCGAGCAGATTTTTGCCTGGCCGGGGTTGGGACGGTTAGCCTATGAAGCCATTCTTTCAAGGGACTTTCCGATTATCATGACGCTCAATTTTATCGCCGCAGTTCTGACCTTATTGGGCACCTTGATTTCGGATATTCTCTATGCGGTGGTGGATCCGAGGATCCGTTTGGATTGATCAGGAGAACCGGAGGAACGATTTCTTCATGAAGCACGCGAAGGCCGAGACTCCACATAAAGCCGGATTGGCCTCCCTCGATGCGGAAGGTCTGGCTCCCCAGGAAACGCCGTGGGAAGAATTTCTTCGCATCTTTACCAAGGACTACCAGGCCCTCTTCGGTTTTTGGGTGCTCGTGCTGCTCTTGCTGATGGCGTTGGCCGGAAAAGTGCTGACCGAATGGTGGGTGGTGTTCGATCCCGAAGCTGGTACGACTGACCGATAAATTCCTTCCCCCGCTGTCTGTGCCTTCTCCTGATAGCCTTCCGGAGGATCAGGCCGTTTGGCGGTGTCTATCTCATGGGCACGGACGAATTGGGACGTGACGTGTTTGCCCGAATGTTCCAGGGTTCGTTTGTGTCTTTATCCATTGGATTTGTGGCTGTCGGAATTTCCCTGGGTATTGGCATCTTGTTAGGCGGGCTGTCCGGTTTTTACGGGCACGTGAAATTGTGGTTTATCACGGTCGATACGCTGATCATGCGATTTACCGATGCGATGATGTGCTTCCCGACATTTTTCCTCATTCTTACTGCCGTGGCTCTGCTCCCGCCGAGCATTTACACCATCATGATCATTATTGGATTGTTTAGTTGGATGGGGACGGCCCGATTTGTGCGGGCGGAGTTTTTATCCATCCGTGAGCAGGACTATGTGACCGCAGCCAAAGCCTTAGGGATACCCGAGGGCCGGATTATTTTCCGGCATATGGTGCCGAATGCCCTGGCACCGGTATTTGTGTCTGCCACGATTGGCGTCGCCTCCGCGATTTTGACGGAGTCAGGGTTAAGCTTTTTGGGGTTTGGAGTGCCTCCGCCCTATGCCACATGGGGGAATATTTTATCGGATGGCAAAGGGTTTGTGTTTGATGCGCCGTGGTTATTCTTTATTCCGGGTCTGGCAATTTTTCTGGTGGTGCTGGCCTTTAATCTTGTTGGAGAAGGCCTGCGTGAGGCCTTAAATCCGAAATTGCGAAGCCGGTAGATGGAATCTCGCGTACACCCACTCTTACAGGTGTCCAACCTCCGGACCTCTTTCTTCACCGACAAAGGAGAAATCAAAGCCGTCGATGACGTGAGTTTTTCCATTCAAGGCGGGCAAACGCTGGCCTTAGTGGGAGAGTCCGGTTGCGGAAAATCCGTGGCGGCCTTATCGATCATGCGACTGATCTCTTCTCCCGGGCGGGTAATTGGCGGCACGATTCACTTCAAAGGGCAGAATCTGTTGGATCTGCCGGAAAAGGACATGCGCCGGATTCGGGGAAAGTCCATCGGCATGGTCTTTCAAGAACCCATGACTTCGCTGAATCCCGTGATGTCGATCGGCGATCAGATCGGCGAAGTGCTGAAAATTCATACCACCCTCTCGGATCGCGACATTCGGAAAGAAGTGATCGGCTTGTTGGAAAAAGTCCGCATTTCGGCTCCCGAGCGCCGGATCGATCAATACCCTCATGAAATGTCGGGCGGGATGAAGCAACGGGTGATGATCGCCATGGCCCTGGCGTGTCGACCTGATCTGTTGATCGCCGACGAACCGACCACGGCCTTGGATGTGACCATACAAGCGCAAATTCTGGATCTGCTCTCCGCGCTCCAGAAGGATATGGGTATGGCCATTCTCCTGATTACGCATAATTTGGGAGTGGTCGCGCAATTTGCTCAGGATGTCATTGTCATGTATGCGAGTAAAATTGCCGAACGGGCAACCGTGAAAGAATTATTCCGGCAATCCCAGTCATCCCTACACCGAGCGCGCTGTTAAAATCGCTGCCTCGGCCGGGGGAACGTCAGGCCAGGCTGGAAGCGATTCCGGGAACGGTGCCGTCTCCCTTACAGTATCCGCCAGGGTGTCATTTTTCCTCACGCTGTCCGGACGTGATGGATCATTGTCCTCTTCAGCCCCCGCCCACGGTGCAAGTAGGGGAGTCGCATGAAACCGTGTGCTGGTTGTATGACAAAAAAGAGACATGATGGGAACAGATCTTTATGCCCAATTCTGTTGTAAAAGCATCCTTTATCCCACTGTAAGAATTTCGTTGTTACTGATGACCGAATCCACGACATCCATTACTCCAAGTCACAGGATTGAAAAAATATTTCCCCGTTCGGAGCGGGCTCTTTTCCCGTGTGTCGGCATGGGTCAAAGCGGTCGACGATGTCTCCTTCCATCTTGATCAGGGTGAGACATTGGGATTGGTGGGCGAGTCCGGCTGCGGAAAAACCACCGTGGGACGAGTCATTCTCCGAGCTTGATGGAGCCCACCGCCGGGCAGGTAACCTTCGAGGGAAGAGATGTGTTGGCACTGACGCCGAAGGAATTGCGGCAGGCGCGGAGACGGATGCAGATCATTTTTCAGGATCCGTACAGCTCACTCAATCCCCGGATGACGATCGGCGCCATTGTGAGCGAACCGCTCAAAATTCATGACATTGCCAAAGGCAAGGACTCTGCAAGATCAAGTGAATCAGTTGTTCATGCGTGTGGGGCTGCGGCCGGAACATCAGTCACGGTATCCGCATGAATTCTCAGGCGGCCAACGCCAGCGAGTGGGCATTGCGCGTGCCCTTGCGCTCAATCCAAAATTCATCGTCTGTGATGAAGCGGTATCGGCACTGGATGTGTCCATTCAAGCGCAAATCCTGAACTTGCTTCGCGACCTCCAGCAGGAATTTCATCTCTCCTATTTGTTCATCACGCATGATCTCAATGTGGTGCAATATCTTGCAGACCGGATCGCGGTCATGTATGTGGGCAAGTTCGCGGAAGTCGCCCCTGCTGAAGATCTCTTTGCCACTCCCAAGCATCCCTACACGCAGGCCCTGCTCTCCGCCAATCCGGTTCCCGATCCAACAGCGCCACCCAAACGCATTATCCTTCCCGGCGATGTCCCGTCGCCCTTAAATCCTCCCGCCGGATGCCGGTTCCATCCCCGCTGTCCGGAAGTCATGGATGTCTGCAAAACAGTAGAACCTAAGTTGACTCAAATCGGTCCTCCCGAAAAAGGCCACCAGGTCTGGTGCCACCTGTATCCTTAATCAACACTCCGGCTCAACCGTCTCCGGTCTACTCAACCTCCCGATGTGTGAAAAAACCAATTTTTCTGTTTAGGCATTGAACGAATCCGTAATGATTTGGTGTGGCCTTTTCCTACGTAGTTCACTCGCAAATAATTTGCAATTGATCGCAAGTGCTCGAGCTCACTATCTCTTCAGAGCCTTTCCTGGAAACAATTTAGGCATCCTGAGATTTCTTTTTTTGATTTCTCTACTAGGCTTTGCACCGAGTCATCACCGAATTTTTCCAATTCCTGAATGGTGAAATCTACTTTTTCCAAGTACCCTCCTGGTTTTCTTTCAGTTGAGATATATGAGAGGGTGGTTATTAGTGCGCCACTTCTTTTTATTAGGATTTAATCCGATATAATGACCATGAGAATGGATACATTATGAATAACTCTTACACCATTGGCACGCTTCTTCTGGACCGCTTGTACAAGCTGGGTCTGCATCATATTTTCGGGATTCCCGGCGATTATGTGCTGACGCTCTTTAAGCTTATTGAAGAATCACCTATCCGGCACATTGGAACGACGCGGGAAGATTGTGCGGGCTTTGCGGCGGATGCCTATGCACGTATACATGGGATTGGCGGTGCATGTGTGACCTATTGCGTGGGTGGTTTGAATATGGTCAATGCCGTTGCCTGTGCATATGCCGAGCGGTCGCCGGTGGTGTTGATCTCCGGCTCACCCGGTTTGAATGAACGAGTCAATAATTCCTTCCTTCATCACATGGTCCGTGATTTCTCGACCCAACGCGATGTCTTTGAAAAGATTACCGTGGCTTCCGTCGTGTTGGATGACCCCCATACTGCCGAAAGGGAAATTGACCGGGCCTTGAAGGCGTTAATGCAATTCAGGCGGCCCATCTATTTGGAAATTCCACGAGACCTCGTGATGACTCCCGTGCAGGTGACCTCAACAAAGCCACCGACAGTCACGGCCTGCCAGAGTGATCCAGCGGCACTCAAAGAAGCCGTGGCAGAAGTTCGCGGCATTCTGTCCGGTTCCGAGCGTCCGGTTATTCTGGCCGGCGCCGAAATCCATCGATTCGGTCTTCAAGAGCAATTGACCGAACTGGTCGAACATATGAATGTGCCCATCGCCACGACCTTGCTGGGGAAGTCCGTCCTTCGCGAAGACCATCCATTGAATATCGGGGTGTATGGTGGACTGGTGGGGCGGGAAGAAATTCTGGAGTTTGTGGAAAATGCCGACTGTTTGCTGACCTTAGGAACCTTGCTCACCGATGTTGAGGACGTCAAGGCGCATGCCACGCTCCTGGCGGCAGGCCGGACCGTTCATGCGACGGCGGACTCTATTGCTATCAAGCATCATAAATATGAAGACGTTCGTTTTGAAGATTTTATCCAAGCCCTGGTGGCCTCCCCCTTGCCGTCATTTCCTGCACGAGCGCTCCCGCCACGCGATAGCGTCCGTTTTGATCCACCTGGTCCGGAAGCGGCAGTGACCCTTCGCAATGTGTTTGGATATTTGGATGGGTTGTTAAATGAAAAGACGGTGGTGATTGCCGATGTCGGGGAGTCGCTGTTTGCCGCTGCGGATCTGCGTGTACGAAAAAGTGCGGATTTCCTGTCTCCGGCCTATTACACCTCCATGGGATTTAGTGTCCCGGCCGCTCTCGGTGCGGGGTTTGCTGATCCCGGACTGAGGCCACTTGTGTTAGTAGGTGACGGCGCATTTCAAATGACCGGCACCGAATTGTCCACCTGCATTCGCTATGGGCAGGCCCCCATTGTGGTGGTGCTGAATAACCGCGGTTATGGGACGGAACGGGAAATTCTCGAAGGTCCGTTCAATGACATCCATGAATGGCAGTACGAGAAGATTTGTGATGTGTTGGGCGGAGGCGTGGGCCATCGCGTGGGCACGTTCGGGGACTTGGTCCAAGCTTTGAAACTTGCCGTTGGTGATCCAAAGCAGGTCCATGTGCTGAATGTGCTGCTTGATCCTCGTGACCGATCCACAGCCATGAAACGCGTTGCCCAGCGATTGGCCAAACGGATGGCGGGACAAAAGAACTAATGCCGGTTTGATTTTTTCTTGGTCTTGATCTGTTGTGAGCTTATCCGTGTTTGAATGGCTTGCCCTTAGTTTTGACACTTATTCTCCTGGTTCGGGGGCTGTATTCGGCCAGGTTTCGGTGAGGCTCGCTCACGGGCCCGAAGTGATAGGGGCATTTCTGGAATATCTTCCCTCCCTACCACTCAGCCACCGCGGCAGAGCCGTGCCTTGAGACTGCCGGCCGGGTAGTAGAGGCCGGCGTGGATCACCTCCGAGTTGCGGGAGCTGGTGGCCGTGCCGATCGCCTCGGCGGCCTCGATCACCACCACCTCCCGGCCGGCCTTCGCCAGCGCCCGGGCGACCGCCAAACCGACCACGCCGGCGCCGATGACCGCGCATTCGATGCTTTCCGACATCGGGCCTTTATTCCCCCGGCGAAACGGCCGGTCAAGCGCCGCCATCGTCGATCATCACCGACATGTGATCTTTGAGGGGTTGCCGGCGATGGTGGCGTTCCGGTGGTCGTTACCGACTGCCCGCTGTGCAATTCCAGCATCGTCTTCGAGAGAACGGTGGACGGCCGTATTCTCGATTTCGGCACCACCGGCAATAGCCGGCAGGCGCGCCTTGAAGGGCTCGGGCGGGAGGGCTAGAGTCCCGCCGGATCGAATACGGGAAAGGTCGCCATGGCCCGGCAGTACGTCGCCTCGGCATGTCCCCACGACTGCCCCAGCACCTGTGCGCTGGAGGTGGAGCGGCTCGATTCCCGCACGATCGGCCGCGTCCGCGGCGCGGCGCGGAATCCGTACACCGACGGCGTCATCTGCGCCAAGGTCGCCCGGTATGCCGAAAGGGTTCACCATCCGGACAGGCTCACCCGCCCGTTGCGCCGTATCGGCGGAAAGGGGGAGGGGCGGTTCGAGCCCGTCTCCTGGGACGACGCCCTCGATGCCGTAGCCGGCGCCTTTGCCAACGCAACGAGGGAACACGGCCCCGAAGCGGTGTGGCCCTATCTCTATGCCGGCACCATGGGGCTCGTTCAGCGGGACGGCATCGAGCGCCTGCGCCACGCCATGGGCTATTCGGGGATGGGGCGCACCATCTGCTCGACCATCGCCAAGGCCGGATGGACCGCGGGAGCGGGCGCGTTGCGCGGTACCGACCCGCGCGAAATGGCGGAATCCGACCTGATCGTCATCTGGGGCGCCAACGTCGCCGCGACCCAGGTGCATGTGCTCACCCACGCCACGGCGGCGCGCAAGGCCCGAGGCGCCAAGATCGTCGTCGTCGATCCCTATGCCAACGCGACGGCGCGGACAGCCGACATCCACCTGGCGTTGCGGCCGGGCACCGACGGCGCGCTCGCCTGCGCGGTCATGCATGTGCTGTTCGCCGAGGGTCATGCCGACCGCGACTACATGGCCCGCTATACCGATTGTCCCGACCGTCTGGAAGATCATTTGCGCCATCGCACGCCGGCTTGGGCGGCGGTCATTACCGGCCTGTCCGAGGACGAGATCGTCGGCTTCGCGCGCCTTTACGGAACCACCGAACGCAGCTTCCTGAGGCTCGGCTACGGATTTACCCGGTCGCGCAACGGCGCCGCGAACATGCACGCGGTCTCCTGCCTGCCGGCGGTGACCGGCGCTTGGCAACATCGCGGCGGCGGCGGCCTGTTTTCCAACGGTGCGCTCTATCCCATCGACCGCACGCTGATCGAGGGACTGGACGTGCGGAATCCCGATGTTCGCGAGTTGGACATGTCGCGCATCGGTCCGGTGCTGACCGGAGACGAGACCGATCTCGCCGGTGGACCGCCGGTGACGGCGATGCTGGTGCAGAACACCAACCCGGCCAACGTCGCGCCGGAATCGGCGAAGGTCCGCGCCGGCCTCTCCCGTGACGACCTTTTCCTGTGCGTCCACGAGCAGTTCATGACCGAAACCGCGGCGATGGCCGACATCGTGCTCCCGGCAACGACGTTTCTCGAGCACGACGACATCTATGTCGGCGGTGGCCACACCTTTCTGCAGGTGGCGCGAAAGGTGATCGAACCCCTCGGCGAGAGCCGGTCCAACCACGAAGTGATCTGCGGCCTGGCCGGGCGGCTGGGAGCGGAGCACCCGGGCTTCGCGATGAGCGCCCTGGAGCTGATCGATGCCACCCTCGCGGCTTCCGGTCTGCCGGATGCCGAAACGGTGGGGAAGACGGGTTGGCACGACTGCGCGTTGCCGTTCGAGCGGGCGCATTTTCTCGACGGCTTCGCGTGGCCGGACGGGAAATTCCGCTTCGCACCCGATTGGCGGGCAATGGGACCCCATCACGCGGCGATGCCGCCGCTGCCCGACCACCTGGCGGTAACCGAGGAATCCGACGCCACCCATCCGTACCGCCTCGTCACCGCGCCGGCGCACGACTTCCTCAACACCAGTTTTACCGAGACGCCGACATCGAAGAGAAGGCACGCCCGTCCCGCCGCGTTCATCCATCACGACGACTGCCGGGCTCTCGGGCTCGGCGAAGGCGACCGCGTACGGCTCGGCAACGGCCGGGGTTCGGTGGTGCTGCCCGTCCGGCCCTTCGACGGGCTGCAGCCCGGCGTCGTGGTGGTGGAGAGCATCTGGCCCAACGGGGCTTTCGAGGAAGGCATCGGCATCAACGTCCTGGTCGGCGCCGACGCCGTTCCCCCGGCGGGCGGCGCCGCCTTCCACGACACCGCGATATGGATGCTGCCGGAAAGGAGCCCACCTCAGGCATGACCGCTTTCGAGCGCGCTCACGTTATCGTCGTCGGCAACGAAAAGGGAGGCAGCGGCAAGTCGACGACCGCCATGCACCTGATCGCGGCTCTCATGGGTCTCGGCCGATCGGTCGCCAGCATCGATGCGGACGTCCGCCAGCGCAGCCTGACACGATATCTCGATAATCGGCGCGCTCATGCCGCAGCCACCGGACGGATTCTCGCCATTCCCGAGCATGAGGCGTTTACCGGCGATGCCGATCCCGCCGATCCCCGATTGCGGGAGCGGTTGCTGGCGACGATCCAGCGGTTCGGCGATGTCCACGACGTGATCGTGATCGACACGCCCGGCAACGACACGCCGCTGACCCGGGTGGTGCATTCCCTTGCCGATACCCTGATTACCCCGGTCAACGACAGTTTTGTCGATCTCGACGTGCTGGCGAGAGTGGAGGGTCCGGGCGATACGGGAAACGAGAGACTCAAGGTGATCGGGCCCAGCCACTATTCGGAGATGGTGTGGAACGCCCGGAAGCAGCGGGCGGCCCGGGATGGGGGATCGGTCGACTGGATCGTCATGCGCAATCGTCTGAGCAGCCTGGATGCGCACAACAAGCGGCGGGTGGAGCATGTGCTCGCCGAGCTGGCTCGCCGCTTCGGCTTTCGCCAACTCCCCGGGTTCGGCGAGCGGGTCGTGTATCGGGAGCTGTTTCCCAATGGATTGACGCTGATGGACCTGGGGGAGACCGCCGGCGGCGAACCGCTGACACTTTCGCATGTGGCCGCCCGCCAGGAAATTCGCGCCCTGGTCGAGGCCCTGCGGGTGCAACCCTTGACCCGCACCGTCGCTGTCGCACAGAGTGGATAACGCTCCCGGAACGCCCATCTTAGGTGTGCCGGGTCGTTTCCGGCAGACGGTCACCAAGCGAAGCCAAAGATGGTCGACGACGACAAGGTTCCCACCAAGAAGCGTTCGACAGGCGACGTCGAGGGCTTCCTCGAGAAGTTGGCGAGAACGCCCAACGTCAACGCGGCGGGCGGGCGCGGACGGCTGATCTTCGCCCTCGATGCGACGGCCAGCCGCCAGCCGACGTGGGATCAGGCGGCGCAGATCCAGGGCGAAATGTTCGTCCAGACGGCGGCACTCGGCGGGCTCGAGATCCAGCTTTGCTGTTACCGGGGCTTCGGCGAATTCAAGGTGAGCCCGTGGCTGACCCGCTCCGCCGACCTGCTGCGGATGATGACGTCGGTGTTCTGCCGTGCCGGCCAGACCCAGATCCGCAAGGTCCTCAAGCATGCCATCAACGAAACAAAGGCGCGCCGGGTCGCCGCCCTGGTCTTTGTCGGCGACTGCGTCGAAGAGGATATCGACAAGCTCGGATCGCTGGCCGGCGAGCTCGGCGTCCTCGGCGTTCCGGCGTTCATGTTCCATGAGGGAAACGACCCTCTCGCCGAGTTTGCCTTCAAGGAGATCGCCCACCTGACCCACGGCGCCTATTGCCGTTTCGATCCCGGTGCCGCCGGGACCCTCAAGGACCTGCTCAGCGCGGTCGCGGTATTCGCCGCCGGCGGCCGGCGGGCACTGGAGGACCTGGCCGGACGCCGCGGCGGCGAGGTTCGGCAAATCGCCCACCAAGTCAAGGGACGCTGAGCCGTTGCTGCCCGCCTTCCTTCTGGGAATCGCGATTCTCGTCGGGATGGTGCTGATTGCCCGCTGGTACGTCTCGGCCGAACCCAAGACGGTGCTCAAGGTATTGAAGTGGGTCGGCATTGGTGTCGTCGCCGCGGTGGTCCTGTTTTTCGCCGTGACCCGCCGGCTCGGATGGGCGCTGGGCATGGCGGTGGTGTTGCTGCCGTGGGCGCTGCGGATTGTGCGAACCGCGCGTACCGCGCGAAGCTTTGCCCGCATGGCGGCCGGCGCCGGCGGCCGGACGTCGAACGTCGAAACCCGCTTCCTGAGGATGTCTCTCGATCATGACTCCGGCGAACTCGATGGAGAGATCGTCGAGGGACCCTATGCAGGTCGGCGCCTCGGCGCGTTGACCCGAACCGAAATGATGGCCCTTCTCGATCTGTGCCGGAACGAGGATCACCAATCGGCGCAGATACTGGAGGCCTATCTCGATCGCGTGCATCCGGATTGGCGAGATGGGGATGCCGACCAGGCGGGGAGGGGTGACGGCGGAGCGCGGGGAAGTCGTGGCGGAGACGGCGCGATGACCCGCGAGGAAGCATACAGGGTGCTCGGTCTGGAACCGGGAGCGAGCGAAGCCGAAATCAAATCGGCCTATCATCGTTTAATCGCCGGCTTGCACCCCGACAAAGGGGGCTCTACTTTCCTCGCCGCCAAGGTGAACCAAGCCAAGGAAGTTTTGCTGGGCCGTTGACCGCGACACGTCGAGTTCTCCCTCGTGTTCTCAGCGAGATGTGTGCAAACGATCATGCTCGGGAGGGGATTTCGGTCTGGTCCGAAGAGTGGCTCCTGGCGCCGTGAGAGAGGACCAAGGTTAAACTTTTGCGGGTTAAGTATCGCAGCGGTAAAGCATATTGGTTGCAGACGCGGCGTAACTATGGCAAAAAAAACTTCGCCCGGCGGCGAATTGCTTGCCGAGCGCAATTGTCACCACGAGGAGCAACAATGTCCAAACCCGTGCGCAAAGCCGTCTTTCCCGTGGCGGGCCTTGCGACCCGATTCCTGCCGGCGACGAAGGCGATGCCGAAGGAAATGCTGCCGATCGTCGACAAGCCTTTGATCCAGTATGCGCTAGAGGAAGCGCGAGAAGCGGGAATAGAGGAGTTCATATTCGTCACTGGGCGGGCCAAGAGCGCGATCGAAGACCACTTCGACCACAGCATCGAACTGGAGCTGGTCCTGCGCGAGCGCGGCAAGCTTGACGCATTGCGGTCGGTTCGTGACTGGATGCCGCCTCCGGGTCATATCTCGTTCACCCGACAGCAGAAGCCACAAGGCCTCGGCCATGCGGTTTGGTGTGCACGCAACTTCATCGGTGACGAGCCGTTTGCGGTCCTGCTGGCCGACGATCTGATCCTAGCCAATTCGGGCTGTCTCAAACAGATGGTCCAAGCCCATGAAAAGGTGGGCGGTAATATGGTTGCCGTCGAGGAAGTGCCGCTGGAAAAAGTCGACCGGTACGGGATCCTCGAGATTGGTGAAGAGGAAGACCGTCTGGTCAGTGCCAAAGGGGTGGTCGAGAAGCCGGCGCCGGCGGAAGCCCCCTCGACCCTCGGCGTTATCGGCCGCTACATTCTCCAACCCCTCATCCTCACCATTCTCGAAAACCAGGACAAGGGTGCCGGCAACGAGATTCAACTGACTGACGCCCTGGCCAAGTGCATCGGCATCGTGCCCTTTCACGGATACCGATTTGAGGGGCGGCGTTTCGATTGCGGCAGCAAGCTTGGATATCTGGAGGCCAACATCGCCTATGGTTTGGAACGAGAGGACATGAAAAGTGACGTCCAGAAAATGCTGAAGAAGTTTTTGTAAAGCGATTCGCGACGGTTTCCTGGGAATTCCTTTTTGCTTCAAGTGAGATGAGTCTATGAACGTTGCGATGATCGGTGCCGGGTATGTTGGGCTGGTTTCCGGCGCCTGCTTCTCCGAGTTCGGTGTCAACGTCACCTGCGTCGACACGGACGCGGGCAAGATTGAACGGCTGAAGCGGGGCGAAATGCCGATCTACGAGCCGGGGCTCGACACCCTGGTGCTCGGCAATGTTCAGGCAAAGAGGCTCGATTTCACCACCGATCTGAAAGCGGCGGTGACCGGCGCCGACGCCGTATTCATTGCCGTCGGCACACCGAGCCGAAGGGGAGACGGCCACGCCGATCTTTCCTACGTTTACGCGGCCGCACGCGAGATCGCCGAGGCTCTCGACGGCTATACGGTGGTGGTGACCAAGTCCACGGTGCCGGTGGGCACCGGCGACGAGGTCGAGCGGATCATTCGCGAGGCGCGGCCGGACGCCGATTTCGACGTGGTCTCCAATCCGGAATTCCTGCGTGAGGGCTCCGCGATCAACGATTTCATGCGTCCCGACCGGGTCATCATCGGCACCGAAAGCGAGCGCGCCCAGGAAGTGATGCGCCGCCTGTATCGGGTGCTCTATCTGTTCGAAACGCCGATCGTCTTCACCTCTCGAACGACGTCGGAACTCATCAAGTACGCGGCGAACACTTTCCTCGCCACCAAGATCACCTTCATCAACGAGATCGCCGATTTGTGCGAGAAGGTCGGTGCGGACGTGCACGGCGTCGCCCGCGGCATCGGTTTGGACGGCCGCATCGGTGGCAAGTTCCTCCATCCCGGACCCGGCTACGGCGGTTCTTGCTTTCCCAAGGATACCCTGGCACTGGCCAAAACCGCCCGGGCCGCCGGCAACCCGTTGCGGATCGTCGAGGCGGTCATCGATATCAACGACGAACGGAAGAAAGGCATGGCGGAAAAGGTCGTCACCGCGTGCGGGGGGTCGGTGAAGGGTAAAACCATCGCGGTGTTGGGGCTGACGTTCAAGCCCAATACCGACGACATGCGGGACGCGCCCAGCCTCGAAATCGTACCGGCGCTGCAGAAGGCGGGCGCCACGGTCCGGGTCTTCGATCCGGCGGGCATGACCCAGGCCAAGGCGTTGTTGAACGGTGTCGTCTGGTGCGAAGATGCTTACGACACCCTGATCGAGGCCGATGCATTGGCAATACTGACCGAATGGAACGAATTCCGCGCCCTTGACCTCGAGAGAATCAAATCCCTGATGAAAAGGCCCGTCATGGTCGACTTGCGAAACATTTACGATCCCTCGGCGATGGCGGAAGCCGGCTTCTCCTACACGAGCGTCGGGCGGCGACCCGTCGAGCCGCGATAACGGTTTGGCGGGCACGACGATGTCTGACACGCGATCCATCGACCCCACCATCCTCCGCGAATACGACATTCGCGGCATTGTCGGGAAGTCCCTGACCTCGGACGACGTCCGCGCCCTGGGTCTGGCGTTCGGGTCCGTCATCGTCCGCGGGGGCGGGACGACGGTTGTGGTCGGCTACGACGGTCGAACCAGTTCTCCGCTACTGGAGACGGCGCTCGTCGACGGTCTTGCCGCCACCGGATTGATCGTCTACCGCGTCGGTCTCGGACCGACGCCGATGCTCTATTTCGCGGTCCACCACCTTGGTGCCGACGGGGGAATGATGATTACCGGCTCCCATAATCCGCCGGACTACAACGGCATCAAGATCACCCTCAAGGGACGGCCGTTCTTCGGTAAGGATATCCAGCTGTTGGGCCGTCTGGCGGCGACCGGCGATTTCGTCACCGGGACCGGGCGGACCGAGGACCATCCGGTGGCAGAGGCTTACGTGGAGAGGATTGCTCGGGACTTCGAAGGCGGGAAACCTCTGAAGGTGGCATGGGACGCGGGCAATGGCGCCGCCGGCGAAGTCCTTCAGATGTTGACCAAGAGACTTCCCGGCCGACACATTCTCATCAACGAGGTCATCGACGGCAGCTTTCCCGCCCATCACCCCGATCCCACCGTCGAGGAAAACCTGCTGCAATTGAAACAGGTGGTGGCCAAGGAAAGTTGCGACCTCGGCATCGCCTTTGACGGAGACGGCGATCGGGTCGGTGTGGTCGACGCCCGTGGCCGCGTTCTCTGGGGCGATCAGCTGCTGGTGATCCTGTCCGAAGCGGTCCTGGCCGCTCTCCCGGGGGCGACGATCATTGCCGACGTCAAGGCCAGCCAGGTGTTCTTCGACGAAGTCGCGCGCATGGGGGGACGGCCGTTGATGAGCCGTACCGGCCATTCGCCGATCAAGACCCTGATGGCCGAAACGGGGGCGCCCCTGGCCGGCGAAATGAGCGGCCACGTGTTCTTTGCCGACCGCTACTACGGTTTTGATGATGCCCTCTACGCGGCGGTCCGCCTGCTTTCGGTGGTGAGCGGGGCGAACGCCAGTCTGGCCGACATGCGGGACGCCATGCCGGCCATGGTCAACACCCCCGAGCTGCGTATCGACTGTCCGGAGGAACGCAAGTTTTCCGTGATTGAAGAGGTGCGGGAGCGGTTGAAAAGCGCAAACGGCGTCACCGTTCAGGACATCGATGGCGTCCGGGTAAGCTCCGGCGACGGCTGGTGGCTTCTGCGTGCCTCCAACACCCAGGCGATACTGGTCGGTCGTTGTGAATCCGCCGACGAGGCGGGTCTGCGGCGGCTGATCGCCGAGTTGGATCGGCAGCTTCGTCTGAGCGGCGTCGACACGGCCGGCCTCGAATAGCCGTTGCCGGCGGCGGCGTCGCCAATCACTGGCTGAGAGTGGTCTGTCGGCCGATTTTCCGCTATGTGATCATATGTGACGTGATCCTATGTGACGGTGATCCGATACTCTGCGGGGCCTCGAGATGTTGTCGCCAGAACTGCCCGTTCCTTCCCACTTTGCTCCTGAAAGGGTCGGCGAAGTGTGGAGAGTGCCCTATCAAGACATTGCCGCCGCCGCCGCCGATTGGCGTGCCGAACATGAGATCCGGGCAGCCGCGGAAGATCGATTGAAGGTGTGTCTGGTTCTCGTCGACATGCAGAACACGTTCTGCATTCCGGGTTTCGAGCTGTTCGTGGGGGGACGCTCGGGAACAGGCGCGGTCGATGACGGCCGCCGCCTTTGCCGTTTCATCTATCGCAATCTCGCGAACATAACCAAGATCATTCCCACGCTGGACACGCATCAGGTGATGCAGATCTTCCACGCCATTTTCCTGGTCGACGACAACGGCGATCATCCAATGCCCTATTCGTTGATCACGGTCGAGGATGTCGCGAGCGGTCGCTGGAAGTTCAATCCCGCTCTGAGCGATCAGCTTCAAATCAGCGCAGACTACGGTCAGAAGCATCTCGAGCACTACACCCGGCAACTGCGCCGGAGCGGCAAGTACGACCTCACCGTTTGGCCCTATCACGCGATGCTCGGCGGTATCGGCCACGCCATCGTGTCGTCGGCGGAAGAGGCCGTCTTCTTCCATGGCATCGCGCGCTACAGCCAGCCCGACATGCACATCAAGGGCGGTCATCCACTGACCGAGCACTATTCGGTGCTCGGACCGGAAGTGTCGACGGATTGCGCGGGCGAGCGCCTCACCGAGAAGAGCAGCAAGTTCGTCAAGGTGCTGAGGGACTACGACGCCGTCATCATCACCGGGCAGGCGAAGAGCCATTGCGTCGCTTGGACCATCGCCGACCTGCTGGAGGATGTCATCGCCCACGGTAGCGAGCTGGCGAGCAAGATCTACCTTCTCGAGGATTGTACGTCGCCGGTCGTCGTTCCCGGCGTCATAGACTACACCGATCAAGCCGACGAGGCGTTTCGGCGGTTCCGCGACAGCGGCATGCATGTGGTCCGTTCGACCGTTCCGATGGAGGACTGGCCTGGCTTGGGCAAGCCGTGACGCGCGATGGCACCGCCTGACAAAGGAACTTCTCCGCTGGATTGCTTCTTTTACGGAACCCTTATGGACCTGGATGTGCTCGCCGCGGTCATCGGCCGGCCGGCCTCGGGTGTTCGACGACAGAGGGCTTTCGTCGAGGGATACCGGCGCTTCCATAGACTCGGCGCAACGTACCCGATCCTGGTACCCGCGCCCGATGGTCGGATCGACGGCGTCCTCGCTCTGGGCCTACGCCCGGCCGATACGGCCCGCCTCATCGCGTTCGAGGGCAGTGACTACCATCTGGTTGAAGTCCCTGTACGGACAGTATGGCGCGGCCCCTCGCGGGCAATGATCTTCATGCCCAGACCCGAGGTCATGGCGTCATTGGAGGAGTGGACGCTTGTCGCGTGGACTCGCCGCCACAAGAAAGAATATCTGCGCCGGATAAGAAGCGCCAACAGCGCGGAAAAGCCTTGAGCCCTGTTCGAGGGAAAACCCCGATCCGACCTGCTCAGTCCTCGGCCGAGGCGGTCTCCACGCCCTTGGTCTGCAAAACCATGCAGGGCACTTTCCCCGCTTCCAGTTTACGACATGCCTCGTAGGCATGCTGCTTGTCGATGCCGAGAATGCGGGCCCGATAGAGCGGGCGACGCTTGCCATTCGTCAAGGGAACAACCTTGATAAGGCCGTCCTCCAACAACTCGGGGACCATGCCCACGGCCTTTTCGGCAATCCTGGCAGCCGAAGTATGCTTGGGATAGGCACCGACCTGGACGCCCCAGGAGCCGCCGAGTTTTACCGCGGTGCGGGCAGGGGAGGTGACCTCGGCCGCCCCCTGGAGCCGCAGTCTGAGGCAATCCATGCCTTCGCCGCGAAGCTTGCGGCAAGCCTGTTGAGCCTCGTTTCCGCCAATGCCATGGATGCGGGCGAGATAGTAGGGCTGGCGTTTTCCGGTAGCCTTACGGACAACGGTGACGGTGCCGTCCTCCAGATATTCCGAGGCCGCGTCATAGGCGACGTGGGCAATCTTGCGGGCCGGTTGCAGTTGATGGTACGCGCCGACTTGAATTGCCCATGCCCCTTCGTCGCCCACGGACGGCGCGAACACGGTTACTTCGTCCGGCCTTGGCGTCGGTCCGGCGAGCGCGGCCAATTCGTCCTCGGCCGCCGCGACCCGGGCGCCGGGAGGGCGTTGCTGGTCCCGCCGGGCCACGATTGTCGCCGGCAATTTCCGGAATCCGTCATCCAGCAACTTGGCCATATGGCGGCCTCGCCGCGTCGGGTTCTTGGCGCCGAATACGACCCCGATCAGCCGACGGTTCTCACGCACGGCCGAGGCCACGAGATTGAACCCCGACGCATTGATGTATCCGGTCTTGATGCCGTCGAGCCCATCGTAGTTGCCGAGCATCCTGTTGTGATTGCGATACAGCGCGCCATCATACTCGAAGCTCGCGACGGAGAAGTAGTGATAGTACTTGGGGAAGCGCCGGAGCAGCGCTCGCGCGAGTTTCGCCATGTCCCGAGCGGTGGTCAGCTGTCCCTTGTGGGGCAGGCCCGACGCGTTTCGGAACGTGGTCCGGGACATACCGAGCTTGCGGGCCGTGGCCGTCATCGCCAGCGCGAAATTCCTCTCGGTGCCACCCAGCTCTTCGGCGACCGCGGTGGCGACATCGTTCGCCGACTTGGTTACGAGCGCCAGGATGGCATCCTCGACGAGGATCGAGTCCCCCGGCTTGAAGCCCAGCTTGGACGGCGCCTGAGCGGCGGCTCCGGCGGAAACGGAGATTGGCTGACGAAGCTTCAGGCGCCCGTCCTCTAACGCCTCGAACACCAGATACAAGGTCATCATCTTGGTCAACGAGGCGGGATATCTGTGGCTGTCGGCGTTGCGCGCATAGAGGACGCGGCCGGTGCTCGCATCCATGACCAGAGAAGCATACTTGGCCGCAGAGGCTGAAACGGGCAGACACGCGAGACCGGCCAGAAGCACCAGAACGCCTACAAGGTGCATCATTTGGGGCCTGCCTCGGGCCATCGTGCAAGTACCTCCCTGTGTTCCCAGTTCCGTGCTCAACTACGTCAAAACCGCATCACGTCACTGACCATCGATCACCGACCAACGTACGATCCAACGCCAACTCACACGTCGAACGCGAACTTCGCCAAATGCGAGAGCGAATTACCCCAAGCACTCTCTACTTATTATGCCCATCCTTTATAACAAATGGTTAAGCCAAGCTGAAACATATTTTCGCCACAAGCGTGAGTGGAGACCCGTCGCGTGTGCTCAATCCTTTGAATTTTATGCTATTTTTTAATTCCGGGAAACGACCTTCACGGCTGGCGAAGATGGAAACGACCTGCTAATTTCCCCGTCTGCACGCGCATACGATTCGCGACCGCCAGGGGAACTCCGGAATGACTGTCAAGGAAATTCAGACAAAACCGTTCGACGGCCAAAAGCCGGGAACGTCGGGCCTTCGCAAAAAGGTGAAGGTCTTCGAACAGCCTCACTACCTCGAGAACTTCGTTCAATCGATTTTCGATTCCCTGGAGGGTTTTCGCGGCCAGACGCTGGTTCTTGGCGGTGACGGCCGTTACTACAACGACAAAGCCATTCAGGTCATCCTCAGGATGGCTGCGGCCAACGGCTTCGGTCGGGTCCTGGTGGGGCAGCGGGGTATTCTGTCGACGCCGGCGGCGTCCTGCGTTATCCGCAAACACAAGGCGTTCGGCGGGATCATCCTGTCCGCGAGCCACAATCCCGGCGGTCCGGACCAGGATTTCGGCATCAAGTACAACACCTCCAACGGCGGTCCGGCGCCGGAGAAAGTCACCGAGGCGATCTTCGCCCGAACCCGGGAGATCTCGGCCTATTCGGTCCTCGAAGCCGACGACGTCGATATCGATCGTCTGGGCGAGACCACCCTTGGCGGGATGATCGTCGAGGTGATCGATTCCGTCGCCGATTACGCGGAGCTGATGGGGCGATTGTTCGACTTCGGCGCCATTCGCGACTTGTTCGCTTCGGGCAAATTCGGGATGTGCTTCGACGCCATGCATGCCGTGACCGGTCCGTACGCGACCGAAATCCTGGAGCGGCGGCTGGGCGCACCGGCGGGCACGGTGATTCACGGCGAGCCGAAGGAGGACTTCGGCAAGGGCCATCCCGATCCCAATCTCGCACACGCCCACGACCTGCTCGGAGTGATGACCAAGGCCAATGGACCTGACCTGGGCGCTGCCTCGGACGGTGACGGCGACCGCAACATGATCCTCGGCGACGGGGCGTTCTACGTCACCCCGAGTGACAGTCTGGCGGTGATCGCCGCCAATTCCGGCCTGGTGCCCGGATACAAGAGGGGCCTCGCCGGCATCGCCCGGTCGATGCCGACCAGCCAGGCGCCGGACCGGGTCGCCGAGGGCCTCGGAATTAAATGCTACGAGACTCCCACCGGCTGGAAGTTCTTCGGCAACCTCCTCGACGCCGGCAAGGTCACCCTGTGCGGCGAGGAGAGCTTCGGCACCGGCTCCGATCACGTCCGCGAGAAGGACGGGCTGTGGGCGGTGCTGTTCTGGCTGAACATCCTCGCGGTGCGGCGGGAGCCGGTGTCCGACATCGTCCGCGGCCACTGGCGCAACTACGGCCGCAACTACTACTCCCGCCACGATTACGAGGGGATCGACATCGCCGCGGCCGAAGCCCTGATGCAGAATCTGCGCAACCTCGGTCCGTTCCTCAGCCAGGGGAGGCGTTTAGACGCCTACGAGGTCGCCTTCGCCGACGACTTCGCGTACACCGACCCCGAGGACGGCAGCGTCTCGACCAGGCAGGGGATTCGGATCGGCTTCACCGACGGATCGCGCATCGTCTACCGGTTGTCGGGTACCGGTACCGAGGGGGCGACCCTGCGGGTCTATATCGAGCGCTACGAAGCGGATCCCGAACGCCACGACCAGGATACCCAGGTGGCGCTCGCCGACCTGATCGAGATCGCCCGGCACCTCGCCCAGATCGACGCCTGGACGGGTCGCACCGAGCCGACGGTGATTACATAGGATTACATGAACCTGGGCGATCAGCGGGTGGCGATGACCAGACGGGGCGGGGGGTCGAACACGCTCTTGATCTTCCAGTCGTAGATCTGGCCGCGGACGCCGTTCTTGGTCACCGACGTGGCGTTGTGGCTGACGACCCTCGCGTCGGTTTTGACCCGCAGATCGCCGGTGACGTTGAGCCCGGCATCGACCAGCTGCTTGGCTTTCGATCGGGAGGCCGACGTCCCTTCGAGAATCATCTCGCCGGTATCCTTGATGAACTTCAGGGTGATGATTTTGTCGCTCTGGCGCACGAACGTGACCATCCTGGTCCGCAACAGGTCGCCGGATTTCCGCCAATCCACTTTGAAGCGCCCGCGGCGCATGTACCGGACCTCCCGCGTCGCGGTGTCGCGTTTGAGGTCGGTGGTGATCTGGGCGACCTTTTCCTTTTCCTCGGCGGGACTGAGCGTCCCGTTGCGGAGCTCTTCATAGAGTGGCGCCCACGCCAGATAGCCGTCGTACCTCATCTCGTAGTAGCCGGTCCGGCGGATCTCGACCTCAGTGTAGAAGCTGACCGGAACGTAGCAACCGCTCAATCCCGTGATCAGGATCGCGGCAATCAGTGGGTTGAGAAAGGTCGGGCGAGAAAATCCGGGCATGATTTCATGACAATACCCGGCTTATGTGAATTCAACGTGAACGGGCTGTTTCCGTGGTCGGACGACTATTCCTCCATCTTGGCCCGCGACCACAACGCCTCCAACTCGTCGAGAGTCGCCGCCTGCGGGCGGCGATCGCCGTCATCCGCCAGCAGCACTTCGACCTTGCGAAATCGCCGTTCGAACTTGGCGTTCGCGTGCCGCAGCGCCTCCTCGGGATCGATGCCCAGTTTGCGCGCCACGTTGACGCAGGTAAACAGGAGATCCCCGATCTCGTCGCGAAGTCTGTCGGCGTCGCCCCCGGTGTTCATCTCCGCCGTCAGTTCGTCGATTTCCTCCGAGAACTTTTCCAGCGCCGAATGGGCGTTGGGCCAGTCGAAGCCCACGAGAGCGGCGCGTTTCTGCAATTTGAGCGCACGGGCGAGGGCGGGAAGGGCGAGGATGACACCGTCCAGGGCGCTCTCCGCCTTCCGTTCGTTCGCTTTGTGCCGCTCCCAGGCCAGTGTCTGCGCCGTCGCGTTCTCTATCTTGATATCGCCGAACACGTGGGGATGGCGGCGGACCATTTTGTCGCAGATCGCGGTGACGACGTCTTCGAATTTGAAGGCGTTGGCTTCCGCCGCCATTTGGGCGTGGTAGACCACCTGCAGCAGGAGGTCGCCGAGTTCGTCCTTCAGGGCGTCGGTGTCACGGCGATGAATGGCGTCCGCAACCTCGTAGGCTTCCTCGATGGTGTAGGGCGCAATGGTCTCGAAGGTCTGCTCCACGTCCCAAGGACATCCACCCACGGGATCGCGCAGCAACGCCATGATCTCGAGAAGACGTTCGATACTGGAGGACACTTCCGACTCCTTTGATCGGTAGGCGATGGCCGTTTGAGGGAGGCCGCGCGGGTCTATGGCCGGTAGAACGAAAGTCGCATAAGATATATTATGATAAATTAATGATCCTTCTTTTAGGACAAGATGCTATACACCGTGCTTTTCGTATAAAGTTAGCATCAAACGTCATCCTTCGGAGACGTCGATCCGCATCCCGTCGTAAGCGGGTTCCACTCCTTCGGGCAACCGGGCTGCCAGCGTCGCGTAATCGAGATCGCCGCCGAGATGGGTCAGCACCGCCCTGTCCGGGCCGATCCGTTCGATCCATGTGAGCGCCTTGTCCACGTCGCAGTGCGTCGGGTGCGGATGGTCGACCAAGGTGCCGATGATCCATAGGCGTACGCCCGCCAGCAATTCGAACGCCTCGTCCGACAGGTCGACGACATCGGTCGTATAGGCGGCCGGGCCGAAGCGGAAGCCGAGGGTCGTGCTGAAACCATGGTCCTGGGCAAAGGCGGCGATCTCGATGTCCCCGATCGAAAACAGTTCGCCGGCGGCGATTTCGTGCGGCGTCAAAGTCGGCTTGTAATAGAACCGGGTGCCCTCGTTGAGGGGCTGGAGAACGTAGCTGAACCTGGTGCGGATCACTTCCAGCGTTTGGGCGTCGGCATAGGTCTCCAGGGGCGCATTGAGCACGCGATTGATCGCCCTGAGGTCGTCGATACCGTGCAGATGGTCGGCATGGGCATGGGTATAAAGCACCGCATCGACCTCGCGAACCCGCGCCGCGAGCAGCTGTTCGCGCAGGTCCGGAGTGCTGTCGACGAGAATGCGGGTTGTGTCGCTTTCGACCAAAATCGACGGCCGGGTCCGCCGGTTCCTGATGTTGTCGGGATCACACCGCCCCCATCCCCAGTCGACGGCCGGTGTACCACTGGAACCGCCCGAGCCGAGGATCGTCACCTGCATCAAGATCGCGCCTTTGCAAACAACTGGAAGAAGTTGTCGGTCGTCGCCTCGGCAAAGTCTTCGGAATTCATCGCTCTTACCCGCGCAACCTCTTTTGCGGTGTAAGCCACGTACGACGGCTCGTTGCGCCTGCCGCGCTTCGGTACCGGCGCCAGGTAGGGCGCGTCGGTCTCGACGAGAACGCGATCGATGGGCAGCGTCGCGGCGGTCGCGCGAAGGTCATCGGCCTTCTTGAAGGTGACGACGCCGGAAAAGGAGATGTAGAACCCCATTTCAATAGCGTTTTCAGCCAGTTCCCGGGTCGAGCTGAAACAGTGCAGGACCCCGGCGAACGGGCCCTTTTTCTGCTCCTCGTCGAGGATGCGGGCGGTGTCCGCTTCGGCGTCACGGGTGTGGACGACAACCGGCAGACCGGCGATCCGGGCGGCGGCGATATGGGTACGAAAGCTTTGCTGCTGCTCGGCGCGGGGACTGTGCTCGTAATAATAGTCGAGGCCGGTCTCGCCGAATCCGACGACCTTCGGGTGATCCGCCATGCGGGCAAGGTGTTCGGCGGTCACTCGCGGCTCGCTCGCCGCCTCGTGGGGATGCACACCGACCGTACAGAAGACGTTGTCGAACCTCTCGGCCAACGCCACGACCCGGTCGAACCGCGACAGGTGGGTGCAGATGGTCAGGATGGTGCCGACCCCGGCGTCCGTGGCGCGTTCCATGACCGCGTCGAGTTCGTCCTTGAAGTCGGGAAAATCAAGGTGGCAATGGCTGTCGACCAGCATCACCCCGCCCCCTCGCCCGCCTTTTCCTCGACGTATCGCGGAAACACCGCCTTCGGGGCCGGAAGCGGGATCCCGGCGACCAGGGCGTGTTCGGGACCGAGGAAGGCGAAGGTCCTGCGCTCCGGGCTCACCGCCAGTTGATCGAGCATCCGCCCCGCCGAACCCGGCATGAACGGTTGGGTGAGGATGGCGAGATGGCGGATGACCTCGGCCAGCACGTAGAGCACCATGTTCATGCGCGCCGGATCCGTTTTGCGCAGCGCCCATGGGGCCTGGCGGTCCACGTAACCGTTGGCGGCGCGAACCACCACCCAAATCCTCTCCAACGCCTCGTGAAAAGCCTGTGCGTCCATGCGTTCGCGCAGATCCGCGAGCAAGCCCCGGCAAGCGTCGAGCATCGCTTCGTCGTCCGCCTCGAAGGGTCCCGGTGTCGGCACGGCGCCGCCGCAGTTCTTGGCCACCATCGACAACACCCGCTGCGCCAGATTGCCGTAATCGTTGGCGAGATCGCCGTTGATGCGCCCGATCATCGCACGGTGCGAGAAGTCGCCGTCGTTGCCGAACGGCACTTCGCGCAGCAGGAAGTAACGCACCGGATCCAGTCCATAGGTTTCGACCAGGTGCCGCGGATCGATGACGTTGCCAACGGACTTGGAGATCTTCTGGCCTTCGTTGGTCCACCAGCCATGGGCGAACACCCGCTTCGGCGGCTGCAGGTCGGCGGCCATCAGGAACGCCGGCCAATAGACCGCGTGGAATCGCAAAATATCCTTACCTACCATGTGAAGATCAGCAGGCCAAAACTTTGTAAACTCGCCCGTTTCCGTTTCCGGGAAACCGATCGCGGTGATGTAGTTCGTCAACGCGTCCAGCCAGACGTACATGATGTGGTCGGCGTCACCGGGCACCGGAATGCCCCACTTGAACGTGGTGCGCGACACCGAGAGATCCTGCAGACCGCCGTTGACGAAGCTCACCACTTCGTTGCGCCGGGTTTCGGGCAGGATGAAGCCGGGATTGTCCGTGTAGAACGCGAGCAACCGTTCCTGCCACGCCGACAGTCGAAAGAAGTAGCTGGGTTCCTCCATCCACTCGACCGGCGCGCCCGAAGGTGCCAGCTTCCCGCCACCCGGCCCTTCGACGAGTTCGCTTTCGGTGCAGAAAGCCTCGTCGCGGACCGCGTACCAGCCGGCATAGCTCCCCAGATAGATCTGATCGCGCTCGACCAGCCGGTTCCACAGCGCCTGGCAGGCTCGCTTGTGTCTTTCCTCGGTGGTGCGGATGAAATCGTCGTTGGAGAAATCCATCACGCCCGCCAGGTCGCGAAAGTTTTTCGAAACCCGATCGGTGAACGTTCGCGGTTCCATGCCGGCGACGGTGGCGGCTTTTTCCACCTTTTGGCCATGTTCGTCGGTACCGGTCAGGAACTTGACGTCGTAGCCGTCCAGGCGCTTGAACCGGGCCAAGGCGTCGCAGGCCAGTGTCGTATAGGTGTGGCCGATGTGGGGAACGTCGTTGACGTAATAGATCGGCGTGGTGACGTAATAGGGATTGCGCCCGGCCATTCAAATATCTCCCCGCCGGAAGATCTCCTGTGTTGTCGTTCGTCTCGGGATTAACGCCGAACAGCGCTCTCGAATTCGAGAAAGACGTTCAGCAACACTTGCTTGCGGTCCAATCTGGCGCTGTCCGCGCGCGCCAGCAGGCGAGAGGTCTTTTCCCACACCTGGAGCCAACGATCAAGGGAAGCAGCCGGGGCCAGCCGTGCGAACAGGGCTTGCTCCTCGGGAGAGGACGTTCCGACGGGAGCCTCGGTGCGGTCGTTGACGGCTGCGTGACGGATCAGTCGCGACAGCAGCTCCCGGATCAGGCCGACGACGGTATTGAATGTCTCGTCGGCGCCGGCCTTGGCGACGGTATCGCCCATGCGGTGCAGGGCGACGCCGTCGATCGTCGGCAAGCCGGCCAGCAACCCCATGACATTCGCATACAGGGTGAGACCGCCCTGCTCCGCCAATCCCAGCGCACGACCGATGCTGCCGCCGGCCAACCGTGCCAGGTCTGCCGCTTCCTCCGTGGTAATGTCCGATCGGTACTGCGTCGTGAGGCTGGCCACCGTTTCGTCGCCGAGCGGTCTCAGCCCGAGGGTCCTGCATCGGGAACGGATGGTCGGCAGCAACTGGCCGGGGGTATGGCTGACGAGAAGCAGCAATGCCCGGCTCGGCGGCTCTTCCAGCACCTTGAGCAAGGCGTTGGCGGCGTGGCGGTTCATCTCGTCGGCGCAGTCGACGACCACTACCCGCCACCCCCCTTCCGCCGGCGTCCGCGCCATGAAGCCACCGATTTCACGGACATCGGGAACCACGATTTCGGACCGCCGCTTCTTTCTCTTCTCGTCGAGGCTGCGCTCAAGCGTCACCAGATCGGCATGGCCGGCGCTGGCGACCCGGCGGAACAGCGGATCCTGCGGGTCGACGTAAAGGCTCTCCGGCGCTTCCTTGGGTGCGTCGGCGAACAGTCCGGCGGTCGCCGCCCCTCCTGCCCCGCTTCCTTGCGCAAGAACGAAACGGGCGAAACGGAACGCCAGCGTCGCCTTGCCGATGCCCCGTGGTCCGGTCAACAACCAGGCATGATGCATTTTTTGCGAATTGAAGGCATCCAGCAGCTCCCGTTCGGCGTCTTCGTGGCCGATCAGGTTCCAGTTGACCCGCGGTGGCGGTGGCCAACCGTAATGTTCGAGACCGGCGGGCATCGTCATGGCGGCGGCAGGTCCACCTCAAACGTCTCCTGTACGATCTCGCGCAAGACAGTCTGCACCTGCTCGACGCTACCGGTGGCCATGATCGCGATACACCGCCGGAGATCGCGATCGGCTATGTCCTTGAACCCATTGCGCAAACGTTCGTGAAAGGCCATGCCCATGCGCTCGTAGCGGTCCTCGCCGTCGGCCCTGTGCCCGGCTCTCGACAATCCCACCTCCTCCGGCATATCGAGAATCAACGTCAGGTCCGGAGCGAAGTCGCCGACGACGAGACGGTGCAAGGCATCTAACCGTCTCCCGGCCGAGACCGTGGCCGTAGCCCTGATAAGCCATCGTCGAGTCGGCGAACCGGTCGCTGACCACCCACCGCCCCGCCTCGAGCGCCGGGAGCACGGTTTTTTCCAGGTGTTCGCGGCGGGCGGCGTAATGGAGCAGCGCTTCCGTCAAGGGCGACCACCGGCCCGTACCTCCGGTCACCAGGAGCGTCCGGATTTCCTCCGCCCCCGGCGCCCCCCCGGGCTCGCGGGTGACGACCACGTCGACGCCGGCCGCCTCGAGCCCCTTCGCCAAAAGGCGCACTTGCGTGGACTTGCCGGTTCCCTCGCCGCCTTCGATGGTGATGAACTTACCGCGCGTCACCTTCTCCGCCCCGACAGATCAGAAAATCTGCTCTTGGACGAGGTGCTTCACCGCAGCGAAAAGCCTTCCAAAGAACCCGAGTTTCTCGACCGAGTTGCCGGCAACGAGGGGCACCTCGACCGTTTCGACTCCGGGGGCGCTGATCTTCAGAACCGCCAACCGATCGCCCTCGGTAATCGGCGCCGGGATCGGCCCGTCATAGGCGACCGAGACCTTCATCTCCGATCGTGCCGCGTTCGGCAATGTAACGGTCAGATCCCGGTCGACCACCAAAGCCACGTTCTCGGCCTTTCCCAGCCAGACTTCCGCGGTGGAAACCTGCTCTCCGGCTTTGAACAGGGCGTAGTTGTCGAATTCGCGGAATCCCCATGAGATCAAACGTTCCGATTCTCGCGTACGATCGCGAACATCGTTGAGACCGTTGATCACCAGGATCAGTCGCCGATCGCCCTTGCGGGCCGATGCGGTCAGCCCGTAACCCGATGCTTCGGTGTGTCCGGTCTTTAAGCCATCGGCCCCCAAGTCCTTGTACAACAGCGGATTTCTGTTGGCTTGGCGGATCCCGTTGTAGGTGAACTCCTTCTCCGAGTAGTAGTGATAGTATTGCGGAAAATCCTCGATCGTCCGTTGCGCGAGCAGCGCCAGATCGCGGGCGGTGCTCAGGTGTTCCGGATCGGGCCAGCCGGTGGCGTTGCGAAAGACGGTGTTGCGTAAACCCAGTTCCCGGCCGCGTTTGGTCATCTCCTTGGCGAAAGCCGCTTCGTCGTTTGCCAGTCCCTCGGCGACGACGATAGACGCGTCGTTACCCGACTGGACGATGATGCCCTGGATCAGGTCTTCCACCTTCACGCTCGTTCCGGGCTCCAGAAACATCGTCGAACCGCCGCTGGCCGAACCGCCCTCTCGCCAAGCTTTTTCGCTGACCGGAAGGGTGTCGTCCATCTTGAGACGCCCGTCGCGCAGCCGTTCGAGCAACAAGTAGACGGTCATCAGCTTGCTCATCGATGCCGGCGGCATCGGCTCATCGGCGTTCTTTTCGAACAGGACGGCGCCGGTTCCCATGTCCAAAAGGATTGCTTGCCGCGCGGGCGTTTCGATCGCGGCCGCCGGAAACACCGGCAACGTGACCGCGACAACAAGGACGAGGACGGGTGCGAATGCCGTGAAACGAAGAACGATTGCTTTCAGTCGGTCGATAAGCATGGCTGTGCGTCCGTTTGTGATCTCTGTTTGCCCGGTAGGCTTGGCAAGATCCGATTGATCAGTTGGCGTCAACGACCAAAACCACAGGCCCTGGATAGGGGAAAGTCGGGGCGGCCAGATACCGGGTCCTGTTACTCGAAAACGATATGGGACCCTGGATACCCCGCCCGAACGGTTTCTGCCAACAGTCGATCGGCCTCGTCGGAAGAAGAAAGCGGTCCCAACCGCACACGATACAGGCTGCGACCGCCGACCTGAAACGGGTGAATGTCGACGGGGCCCAGGCCCGACAGTTGGGCACGCGCCCGTTTCGCGTTTTCGAATTGGGAATAGGCTCCGGCCTGGACATAAAGCTGTGATGGCGACGCCGCCCTGATCGGAATGATCGAACCTTCGGCCGTGGCCATCGCTTGATCCGATCCGCCCAGAGGCATCAGTGCCTCACGGGTGACGCCACCGTCCGCCATCGCCGGTTCGCGGGGGACGTATTGGAAGGCGCCTGTAGCGGGCCGCCTTCCACTTCCGCCGAGTTTTGCGAGGAACTCGAGGACCCGGGATCGGCGAGCGCCTGTACTGGCGCACCCCCGGGATTGTCCGCCAATTGCCGGCTTTCATCGGCGACGATCTCGACTCTGACGCGGGCGGTTCCCTGCCGATAGAAACCCAGCAATTGAGCGGAGCGCCGGGACACATCGAGGATGCGTCCGCTGGCATACGGTCCCCGATCGTTGACCCGCATCTTGAGGCTTCGTCCGTTGTCCAGATTGGTGACCATGACCACGCTGGGAAGCGGCAACGTCCGGTGGGCGGCCGACACTTCGTTCATGTCGAAGATCTCGCCGTTGGCGGTGGGTTTGCCGTGGAAGTTGGGTCCGTACCACGAGGCGATGCCCGTTTCCGAATATTCATAATCAACTTTAGGATAGTACCACTTCCCATTGATTTTATAGGGATTGCCAACTTTATACCCTGTGCCGCCCTGTGCCGACCGGTTGCCGTGACCGGTCTCGGCGCAATTCGACAACATCGCAACGACAAGGATTGCGCCGACCGTTGACAAACCTCTCGCGAGGTTTCGCTCCCACTTTGTTCGTGTCGGCAATTCCGTCGTTTCTGCCATCAATCCGACTTCTCAGTTACCGGCGGCCGATCTCAAACGCTCCAGCAGATCGATCGTCGGAAAGCCGTCCGCCGGAAGACGAGCATACTGTTGGAAGCCTTTGATCGCATTGCGCGTGTTCGGGCCGACAATCCCATCCGGCGTACCCACGTCGAAGCCCAGTTTTTCCAAATGTTGCTGGATTTCCATGACCTCCGAGCGGGAAAGCGGGACTTCCTTCTCGGGCCGCGGCGTGACGAACCCTCCCTCCCCCTCCAGCCGGTCGGCGAGGTGCCCGACCGCGGCGGCGTAAAGGATCGACCGGTTCCAAATCATGATTGCGCGGAAATTGTGGTAGACGAGGAGAGCCGGGCCGCCGGTCGCCCCCCCGGGGAGGATGATCGAGCCCTCGATATCGACGCGGGGCAGGCTACCGCCATCCGCTTTGCGGACGCCCAACCGCTGCCACTCGGCCAAGGGTTTCTCGATTTCGAGGCCTGTGAGGCCGTAGTCGAAACCCGCCGGCAGGCGGACCTCCCGCCCCCAGGTCCTGTTCCCCTGCCAGCCCGCGGACGCCAGGTAGTTCGCCGAAGAGGCAAACACATCGGGAAGGCTGTTCCACAAATCGCGTTTGCCGTTACCGTCGTAATCGACGGCAAAATCCTGATAGGTGGTGGGGATGAACTGGGGCTGGCCCATCGCTCCCGCCCACGAGCTGTTGGCGTCGACGGGAATGCCGTCCTTGTCGATGATTGCGAGCAGGGCGAGCAATTGCTGGCGGAAGAACGAACTGCGCCTTTCGTCGTAGGCCAGGGTGGCGAGCGCCGCGACCGCCGGAAACGTGCCGGTGTAGTCGCCGAAATTGCTTTCCAGAGCCCAGAATGCCACCAGAAAACGCGGCTGGACACCGTATCGCCGGCTCACCGATTCCAACAGCGCGCGGTGGTCGGCCAGCTGGGCGCGGCCCCGCTCGATGCGTTCGGGAGTGACGCGCTTGTCGAGGTATTGCCAGAATGTTTGGGTATACTCGGGTTGTTTGCGGTCCAGTTCGATCACCCGTTCGATCGGCTCGATTCCGGCAAACGCCTGATCGAAGGTGGCGGCGCTGACACCCTTGGCCAGGGCTTCACGGCGCAGTTCACCTACCCAATCCTGAAAATCGGCGGGTTTGCCCCACGCAGCGGATGACAGAAGGAACGTGGCCAGCAGGAATACCGACCCGACCTTGCGACAAATCGAGGGCACAGGCGCAATCACCAGACCGGATGTTCCCAAACGTTGGACGGCAACACATGATCCTTTTGCCACAGGCGAGACTCATGAAGCAACACTCGACGCGAGAGGGCCGGAAACGGCGCTTCGGTCGGCCGATCCGACCCACATCAAGCCACGTTCGCGCCGAATCGCTCGCCTGCCCTCGTCATCCCCATCGACGACGACGGACGCGTCGTTCGGGCCGAAGTCACGCCAACGACCCCCGGTATTAGTTCGCCGTTTCCATCAGGGCGAAGCGAACCGGCAGGACTTCCTTGGTTTTCACTCGACCCTCGAGGTTTTTTTCGACGACCATCAAACTCTGCGCATCGGATAGGCCGGCAGGGATGACCATCTTGCCGCCCGGCTTGAGCTGGGTGATATACGGTGCCGGGACCAGTTCGCACGCGGCGCAGACGACAATCTTGTCAAACGGCGAATGTTCGGGCCAACCGTGCTCCCCGTTGGCGATCCGGGTCTCGATGTTGGTGTAGCCTAGCGGCCGCAGCCTCTTCCGGGCCTGTAACGCCAACTCCTCGATGATTTCCATCGAGTAGACCTGTCCGGACAGCTCGGCGAGTACGGCCGTGTGATAACCGAGCCCTGTGCCGATCTCGAGGACCCGATCGGTCGGCTGGATATCCATCAGGTCGGTCATCAGGGCGATGATGAACGGTTGGGAGATGGTCTTCTCGTAACCGATCGGCAAAGGTTGATCGACGTACGCGTAGGCCTTCAGTTCGACCGGCACGAACTCATGCCGGGGGACCCGACCCATGACCTCCAGGACCCTGGAATCGATCGCCTCTTTTCCGATGTGCTCCCGGGCAAAATAGGCATGAGCCGCGATCACCTGGAGCATCTCCTGCTGCAGCATGCTCAGCGGTCCATTGGTCATGATACTAACCTGGGCGACGAGGCCGAAGACATTCCTCCGATGAGTTTAACGGAAACGAAGGTCGAATTACACAGGTGCATCGTCATCCTCGGCGACATCGAGGATGTCCCGCACCTTTTCGGCCAATTGCCCCTTCCGATACGGTTTGGGGAGGAGCTGGACTTTCTTTTCGGATGATCCACCGTCACGCATCGCACCCTCGGTATAACCCGAAGTGAAAAGGATCTTGGTTTCACGACGTCTGTGGAGCACCTCTTTCGCAAGTTCGGTGCCTTTCATACCATCGGGCAGAGCGACGTCGGTAAACAGAAGATCCAGACGCGGCAAAGCCTCGACAAGCTGCAACGCGTCTATGGCCGTACTGGCCTCCAAGACCTCGTATCCCTCCTTGCGAAGCAGGTTCACGGCGGCTCTGCGGACCCTATTGTCGTTCTCGACCACCAGGATGACCTCGCCGCTGCCCGTCTTCTTTGCAACTTGGGGCGCGAATTCCGTCACTTGCCCGTCTGACGAAGATACTCTCGGCAAATACAGCTTCACCGTCGTACCACGGTCGACTCCGCTGTCGACGGTGATATAGCCGCCCGATTGTCTGACGAAACCGTAAATCATGCTGAGGCCGAGACCGCTGCCTTCGCCGAATTTCTTGGTCGTGAAAAAGGGTTCGAAGATATGCTCGACCACCTCGGGCGGCATGCCGGTTCCGGTATCGCTGACCGCCAGCATCGCGTATTCTCCGGGTGAGAAATCCTCAACATTGGTTACGTCGTCCGGCTGGAGGACGGCGTTGTCCGTCGCGATGGTGAGAACGCCACCCTCGGGCATGGCGTCACGAGCATTCACCACCAGATTGAGCAGCGCGCTCTCCAACTGGCCGTGATCGATCATTGTCTTCCACAAACCAGGGGCCAGAACTTCGCGGATCCGGATGGTCGCGCCGAGGGTTCGTCGTATGAGATCGGTCATCTTGCCGACCACATGGTTCAGATCGGTCACCCGCGGGTTGAGTCGTTGACGCCTGGCGAACGCCAGAAGGCGATGGGTCAGTTCCGCACCCCTCTCCGCCGACCAGATGGCGTCCGCGATCAGTTCCCGGCTTTCGTCGCCGACCGTCGCGCTTTCTTCGAGGAGTTGGAGGTTTCCCAGGATGATTGCCAGAAGATTGTTGAAATCATGGGCGATTCCGCCGGTGAGCTGACCGATGACTTCCATCTTCTGGGCGTGACGCAGCTGTTCCTCGGTCTCCTTGCGTTCGGTGATATCCTCCTTGACGCCGACGTAATGGGTTATGTTTCCGCGGGTGTCCCTGACGGGAGCGATGGAGGCCAACTCCCAAAACAACTCCCCGTTCTTTCTTCTGTTGTGAAATTCCCCCCTCCAGACCTCTCCCGCGCTGATCGTCTGCCAAAGCTTTTCATATTCCTCCGGCGCGGTTTCACCCGACTTGAGGACTCGAGGGTTCTTTCCGACGACTTCCGCATAGGTGTAACCGGTTGCTTCGACGAACTTGGGGTTGACGTATTCGATCCTGCCGTCGACGTCGGTAATGACCACCGAAACAGGGTTCTGCTCGATCGCCTGAAAAAGCTTCCCGAGATCCCTCTCTGCCCGCCTCTGCGCCGAGACGTCCTTGACGAACAGCAGAAACTGGTTCTGTCCGTCCCATCGTACCGGGACCGCCTGCATTTCGGCGAAGGCGACGCTGTGGTCGGGACGGGTGATCTCGATCTCCGCGATATCGCCCTTGACCAAGGGGTATCCGAAGGGGGCGCCGATGAGATCCGGCGACCGGTATCCAAGGATGGTCTCCGCCGCTTGATTGGCAAACCGGATTTCCCGATTCTCGTCGACGATGACGATGCCGATGGTCTGCGCTTCGATTATCGAGCGCAATCGCGCCTCGCTGTCACGTAGCGCCTTTTCGGCACGTTTTCGCTCGGTGATGTCGCGAATGATACCGGTGAAGAACCGTTCCTCCCCAAGCGTCCACGTCGAAAGCGACAGCTCGATCGGGATTTCCTTGCCGTCCTTCCTCAGTCCTTCCAATTCGACGGTCTTGCCGATCACGTGGGGGCCACCATCGATCGCCAGTCGCCGTAACCCTTGCTCATGAGCGTCATGATAGCGTTGCGGTATCATCCTGGTCAGCGTCGCGCCCAACACTTCCGGAGCGGCGTAGCCGAAAATCTTCTCGGCGGCACGGTTCCAGGAGACCACCTTTCCCATTGAGTCGATCGATACGATGGCATCGTTGGCGGACTCGGCGATGCTTCGAAACCGCTCCTCGCGTTCCTGCAGGCTCCTCTCGGCCTGCATACGGTCGGTGACATCCTCGAACAGGGAGACGATTTCGCCGCTCGGCAGTTTGTAGACGTAGACCTCGCGCCATCCGGAAATGCGCTCGTCCTGGTAGAAGGCGGCGGGCAAGCTACGCGGTTCTCCCGTCCTCCAAACTTCTCTCAGAACGTCGAGCAAGCCGAACGCGCCGACGCCGGGGAACACTTCGGTCACCCTTCGACCGATCAGTTCTTCCCGACGGATCTTGTTGATCCGCTCTCCCGAGCGATTGTAATCCTTGAAGACGAAGTCCTCGCCCCCACCCACCGGCTCATAGACGGCGCCACCGGTGGCCATATTTTCGAAAAGTTCGCGGAATCGCTTTTCACCTTCCCGAATACGCTTGAGGATCGGGTCACTGGTCGCGGAAAAAACGAACGTTCCAAAGGTGATCAGGAAGAGGGCGACAACGGCGACGACCGCTGCGGCCCTGACGTAGGGAGCGCGGATCTCGCTGACGTCGATTTTGGCGATGACGGCGAGATCCAGCGTGGCAACAGGCGCGTAGGCCGCCAAGAATTCGACGCCCATCGGGTCCTGCGCGATCAGGGTACCCGTGCGTCCCGCGAGGGCGCTGAGCATGGGCTCGGCCAGGTGCGAGGCCATCGGTTTTGCCGGCACCGGATTCGGACCGGTATTTCGCGATTTCAGAACGACGATCGTGTCTGCGCCTTCCCGTCGCCCGATGACGAACTCCCCGGTTGCGCCAAAACCCGTTTCACCTTCATAGGCCTCCCGGACATGGGCGATGACGCCGGCAAGCGGGCCTTGCGGATAATCGTCGAAGTCCCTTTCGAAGCGGGCGATCAACTCGATCAGGCGCGCCTGGCTGTTCGCCAACACCGCGAGATGAGCGCGCTGCTCTTCAAATGCGGTATGATAGAGAAGCCCGATCGCGGTTCCGCCGATCGCAACGGCAACGGCGGTCATGATCAGGAACAGGAAAAGGAGCCGCCTGAAGTCTTTCTTGCGCGCGCTTGTGACTTCGCGTTTCATTCCGCGCCGGCGGTCCCCTTCTGGTCATCCTCGATTGCGAGGGCTTCCCGCAGCCTGGCGACGGTGACCGGTTTGCTGAGGGTGGTCACCGACTGAAGCCCTTTGAATTCCCCGAGAATTCGGGCGTTCACAGCATAATCCGGGCTGTACCCGGTGATGATCAGGACGTCCGCTTCGCACCCCTGCTCCACCAACCACAAGATCAGCTCGTTTCCATCGATGTCCGGCATGACCATGTCGACGATGACCATATCGGGCGTTTCGCGCTCGTAGGCTGCTCTGGAAATCGCGTCCGTGGGTGGTGACTTCCACATCGTAGCCAAGCGGATCGGCAACCCGGCGAACGAAAGCCGAAAATCTTGGTTCATCGTCTACAACGAGCAAACGCTTACCGCTCATGGTCAGGCTCCCTTGATCCACCCGCAGTATTCATAGGGTTTCCCACGTGTGTCCAGTCGCCATTGCGAAAAGCATGCGAATTCGAGAAACATCGCTCGTTTTGCGGAGCCCAGGTCGATATCTCGCCCACGAGCCCGCGGCGAAAGTCAGTGCTCTGGTCCCGAGACTTGTGTCTTTCTGATCTATTCGGTAAGTCTCGCCAAGCCCCTATCATAAGATGTGCGAATGACTTATAATCGCAATAGTTACTAAAATTTTAGGGAACGGGCTTCTGCCAAGTTCCGGGACGTAGCGTAGCAGGGCCTGACCGTCGTTGATCCGGACGGGTGCGGAATGGATGTGAAAGACCTTCAAGAGAGGAGGCTGCAGCATTGGGAGCACACCCCTCGGTCGGGATGTGCATCGTTGTGGTTATTGGTGCCATGATGCTGGCGAGTGGCGGACCGGTGCGGGCGCAATCACTACCGCCGGCGGTGCTTCCGGACGTTCGCCTCGAGCAACTTCCTCCGACCGAGCCACCCAAACCGTCCCCCGGCGTCGAAGTCCCCAAAGAGGCGCCGACACGGCCACCGATAGGAGCCGCCGACGTTCGGTTCGTCTTGGCCGGCCTGGAGATCGAGGGCGCCACGGTCTATCCGGCATCGGAGCTCACCGGTCCTTACGAGGACCTCATCGGCACCGAGGTCGAACTCACGGATATCTACAAGATAGCCAGAGAAATCCAGAAAACCTACCGCCAGGACGGTTACTTCCTGACCCGGGCCATCGTCCCGGCGCAGACGATAAGCGAAGGTCGGGTGCAAATCCGCGTCCTGGAGGGTTTCATCAGCGCGGTGACCGTCGAGGGCGACCTGGGAGCGGTTGAAGAACTGGTCACCTCTTACCTGAAAGTCGTCACCGAAGAGCGGCCGATCCGACTGGCGACGCTCGAGCGCGCCCTGTTGTTGGCGAACGACATCCCGGGCGTCAGCGTCAGCGGTCTCCTGCAACCGTCGGCGACCGAGCTCGGCGCGGCCGAACTCGTCGCCCGCGGCGATCGGAAAGAGTTCGACGGGCTGCTGGTGGTCGACAACTACGGGGACGATTACACCGGCCAATGGGAAACGGCGCTCGGCCTTTCCTCGAATTCGTTTACGTCGCTCGGCGAAAGCGTTACCGCCGTGGGGTTTGCGACGAACCCGTTCAACGGATGGAGCCAGAAGGTCGGACAACTCAGCACTTCGTGGCGTCTCGGCTCCAGGGGCGTTTTTGTCGACACGATCGCTTCCTACGGCAACTCGAACCCCGGTGCGTCTTTGCAGTCCCTCGATTTCAAGAGCAAGACGCTGCTGTTGAGCGCGACCACGGGCTATCCCGTCATCCGCAGCCGCAATCTGAATTTTACCGCGTTGGCCGGCTTCGACTATATCGACAGCAATACGGACGTTTTCGGGACCGAAAAGTTCTCGCGCGACAAGTTGCGCGTCGTTCATGCCACGGGGGTTTTCGACTTTCGCGACGGGTGGTGGGGGTCCAACGCCGCCAGCGCTTCGTTGCGTCAAGGACTGCAGGTCCTCAATGCGACCCGGCGCCGCGACGAGTACAAGTCCAGGCCGGACGGCACCGGTTCCGCGACGCTGGTGAGGGGAAGCTTTTCCCGTCTGCAGGGGCTCTACGGCAACTTCACGTTGTTCGGCACGACCGCTGGACAGTATGCATTCAACAATCTCCTCTCCGACCAGGAGTTCAATGTCGGAGGCACCCGTTTCGGCCGTGGCTACGACCAGAAGGAGATAAGCGGCGACCAAGGCGTCGGCGTAACCGCCGAAATCCAGTATACGCGTCAACCCGAGTGGCGTTTCTTGCAGTCGTTTCAGGTTTTCGGGTTCTACGATTACGGCCGGGTCTGGAACGGCGGTGATGACGAATTCGACGATTCGCTGTCGTCGACGGGTGTCGGGATCCGGTTGTGGCCGATCGGTGAGTTGAACCTGGATCTGCAGGTCGCGTGGCCATTGACTCGTGACAGCCAGCGTGCCAATGGCGGTCGCAATCCCCAACTGTTGTTTCGAGCGGTCGGGCGGATTTAGGAAGAGGGAAGTGGCAACGTTGCAGCATCTTCAGTGCAGGGCGCGCCCGCGAGGCGCGGGTCGTGGTCCTCGCGCTTGGACGGCGAATACCTTGTCCGTTTCGTTCTACCGCGTATTGGCAGGGACGACCGCTCTGACGGCGGCCACTATCCTGACTCCTTTGGTAGCCGACGCCAACCCCGAGGGGGGAACCGTCGTCGGCGGCCAAGCGACGATCAGTCAGGCGCCGGGGCGCACCACCATCCATCAGCAGTCCAACAGGGCAATCATCAACTGGCAAGGCTTCGACATCGATCACAACGAAGTCACCAGCTTCATTCAACCGGGATCGAATTCCATCGCCCTCAACCGCGTCGACAGCAACAAGGCATCGCTGATCAACGGCCGGCTCGAAGCCAACGGCCACGTTTGGGTGGTCAATCCGAGCGGCGTGGTGTTCGGTCCCACCGCCCAGGTCGATGTCCACGGGATCGTCGCGACCACGTCTGACATCCTCGACAGCGACTTCATGAACGGCAACTACACTTTTTCGATCCCCTCCCCCGACCCGGATGCCGCCGTGATCAATCAGGGCAGCATCTCGATCGACGATTTCGGACTCGCCGGTTTGGTCGCTCCGCAGGTGCGGAACGATGGGATGATCGTCGGCACCCTGGGACAGATCGTGCTCGCCGGGACGCCGACGTTCACCCTCGATCTCCAAGGTGACGGCCTGATCCAGTTCGCGGCGACGTCGGAAGTCTTGGGCGCCGTCGATCCGAGCCATGCGCTGGTCGAGAACACGGGAACGATCCGCGCCGACGGCGGCCGTATCCTCCTGACCGCCGCCGCCGCCGCCGGCGTCGTCAACGAAGTGATCAATACCAGCGGCGTCATCGAGGCACGCAGCGTCTCGCAAGATCGTGGCGAAATCGTCCTGCATGGAGGAAGCGATGGCATCGTCGCCGTATCCGGACAGCTGAACGCCACCGGAGTCGACGCCGGCACCGTTGGCGGCGAGGTCGATGTCCGCGGTGAGAAAGTGCTGATCGCCGGTGGCGCGAGGATCGACGCCTCCGGCCATTCGGGCGGTGGCCGGGTCCTTGTCGGCGGCGATCCGCGGGGCGATGGCGACGGTGATACGGCCAAGCAAACGATCGTCGCACCCGGCGCGACCATTGCCGCCGATGCGACGTCCGTCGGCGATGGCGGCGACGTACTCGTCTGGGCCGATGACGGGCTCGTTTACGCCGGATCGATCTCCGCGCGGGGAGGACCCGAAGGTGGTGACGGCGGCACGGTGGAAACGTCCTCGCCGGGTTCCTTGGTCGTCACCGGAACCGTCGATACCGGTGCCGTCGCGGGCGAGGACGGCCAGTGGCTTCTCGATCCGTTGACCGTCAGGATCGTCGACGGCACCCGGATCCAGCGCCGTACCCGTCTTTGCCGATGACCCGCCATACATGGCAAGGCGACCGTGTCCGCCCAGTCGATCAACCAGGCGACCGGCGTCGTCATTATCGAGGCCACGGATACCATCATCGTCGAAGCGCCTTTGTCGACACTGCGCAACATCACTCTGAGGGCAAGTTTCGTCACCTTCGAAGCGTCCATCCAAACGCGGGAACCGTGACCATCAGGCCAAAACATCAAGTCCCGATGGTGCGGTCATTTCGGCCAACGGCTGAACATCGAAATCTCGCCTCTTCACCCTCCCGGTGGCAGTTACTTAAGACCGCGGTCGACGTACTGGCGTCGGTCAGAATTACCGAAAATAGACGGTTTGCGAAGTGATCATCGAGAACAAAGGCAATCTGATATACGACGGAGAGGTGAGCAACGAGTCAATTGCGGAGCTCTCCACCTCACCGTCGACGGTTCTTTGACCTTGAACGGGCCGATCGCCTCGGAAGCGGAAGGCAACGCCATCGTGCTCGTCACCGACAGCCTGATCAACAACGTCGGTCCGACGCGTTGGTAACGCCGAACGGACGCTACATCATCTATTCGGTGAACCCGAGGAACGACGTACTAAACGGTATCCCGGCAACGATCGTATACAGCGCGAACATCGAGAACACACCGCCGGATGCACTTCCCATCACGGCAATGTGATCGTCTACCAGGTCCCGGGCCCACGACGCCGCCGCACCTCCGGAAATTCCGGCTACGCTTACAAGCAATGAAATCAATGTCATAACGGATCCGATCGTCATATCCCCCGGCGACCTCGGCCAGTCCGAGGCGGTGGCCTCGCTGCGCCGTCGCCGACCGTCTTTACCATTCCACCGGCGTTGGATCCGGCAGGCTCGCAAGACCTCCTGTACTCGAACGATGGCAACGACGAGCTATGGGGACTCTCCGGCCCACAATAAGGCGTCCGCCGGCGAGACTGATCCGGGTTCTTTTTGTTCTTGCCTTCCTCGCCGGGTGCCAGACAACCGCCGGTCACGAGGAGGTGACGAACGCCGTTGCGGCGTTTGGAGCGGGAGAGAACCTCCTCGGCGAGCCGTGTCGGGTTGCGGGCGAACCGGCAAAAACGGAAGTTCCCGAGATCGAAGGCGTGTTCAAGCTGTTCTGCGGCCGGTGGGAAGAACCGAGCGCGCGCATCGTTCGCTCCAGCAGCGTCGCGCCGGTGGATCAACTGGCGACCGGCGGCATTTGGCGCAAGAGCTTGAATTCACTCGCGGTCTGCGAAGAGCCCACCCCAGCTGTCGTCCTCGGTGACGTTCCCGCCTTCTCCCTCGACTGCACGATGCGCCGCGGCGGCTGGCCTTATCGGGCGTTGGTGACCCGTGTTGGAACGGATACCTACCTCAGCGAGATGATCCCCGCCGCCTCGCCCGTGGTCGAACGCACCGTAGCTGTCGTCTCCGGTCGTCGTAAGAGCGCTGAAGAATCCGATGGAGAAATGTCGGCGAAGATTGCCGGTCTCGAAGCCCGGGTCGACGCCAAGCTTTACAGCGCCGGAGATATCAGCGCCTATCGGGATCTGTTGCGTTTGGCGCAATACTACAATTATAGCGGGCTGTATGCGGAGGCGGAGAAAAGATATCGACAGGCGCTGGAGCTTCAGCAGCGGGTCCTGTCGGAAAACAACGGCGGCCTCGCCTTCGTGCTGATGTCCCTGGCGCTGGAGTTGAGCAATCAGGAGCGCTTCGCCGAGGCGGACTCGCTATTCTCGCGGGCGGAGGCGGTGGTGCCGTTCTCTTTCGATCCCGCCGACGAGGCCCGTCTGTTGAGCTACCGGGCGATCCACTATGCCAACCAGAAACGCTTCGGTCGTGCCCTCGATTTCGCACGGCAGGCGACGGCGTTACGGACCGAACTTGCCCGGAATTTCCGGCCCGACCTGTTCGGGTCCGCCGCTAACATGGCCCAACAGGCCAGCTTCATGTCGGTCCCGGGAGCGGCGCAACCTCTGTCGTCCGAGGTCGTTCTGGTCGGGCGTGCGGAAACCGCGTTGGGAGATCTCGTTCAAAGCAAGTACGTGGAAGGCGCGATGCTTCTGAAGCAGGGAAGCCTCGACGACGCCGATCGCGTCTTCGCGGAGGCGTTGTCGATCCTGGAGGTCGAACCGCGCGTACCCCGGCGTTGGCTATCACGGATCCAGTGGCTGCAGGCGATGACCGCCGAACGGCGAGGTGATTTCGGCGCCGCCGAACTGCTGCTTCTGCAATCGATCGACGCCCAGAGATCACAGTTCGCGGGATCGCGAAACGAGGGTCTGACTCGGATCGACCTTGGTCGCGTGTATGCGGAACAGAACCGCGCGGCCGAGGCGTTCGACGCTTTCCGCGAGGGTTTCCGGCTTGTCGAAGAGCAAGGAGGCGGCCTCGGGTTCGGTGAGGCCTTGCCGTATTTCCGGCTCGCCCTCGCCGAGGCCGAGCGCAAACCCGCCGATCGTCAACGGCTTTTCACCGAGATGTTCTCGGTCGGTCAACTTGTCCGTGGAAGTGCAACGGCCCAAACGATCGCGCTTGCCGCGGCCAGGTTGTCGGCCAGTGAAAAAGAAATTGGCACGCTGATCCGCAACCTCCAGGACGCCCGGCGCCGACGCGACACCCTCAAACAATCGCTTGTCCGGGCGAGGACCGATCCAGCCATTCTCGCGCCCCAGTTGGAAGCGCTGGAAGCACAGGCGGACGCGACCGCCGTCGAGGTCGCGGATTTGGAGCAACAGGTGCAAGCCGCGGCGCCGCGCTACAATCAGCTTGTCGATGCCCCGGTAACGCTCGATCAGGTCAAGGATGCGCTCGGTTCCGACGAGGCGCTTTGGCAGGTTCTTGTCGGCGCGGAAACCTCGGTCGGGTTCTTCGTCGATGGCGACGGCGTCGAGGCCTATCTGATAGACCTCGGCGAGCGGGAAGCGCGAGAGTTCGTCGCTCAATTGCGGGCACCGTTCGACACGATCATCGGGGCCCCTTTCGACATTCCGAAGTCGCATGAGCTGTTCGTCCGGTTGCTCGGACCGGTGAGCGAACGGCTGGCGAAGGCGAAGCACCTGGTCACGGTTCCGAGCGGACCCTTGGTCAGTCTTCCCTTAGGCGTCCTGGTGGTCGAGCCGCAGGAGGCGGTTCTCTCCGACGACTACTCCCAGGTGGCTTGGCTGGCGCGCCGGCATGCGATCACCCTCTCCCCCTCGGTGCAATCGTTCATCAATCTGCGCACCACCGTTCAGCCGTCCCGGGCGCCGAAGAAAATGATCGGTTTCGGGGATTTCGTGCCGAAACGCGATGCCGATGTCATCCTGGAACGCCGGGGCCTCCCGGAAGCGTGCCGCCAGGAGATCGTTGCGGTCGCCAACATGCCGCCATTGCCGAACACGGCGACCGAGCTGAAATCCGTCGCCGCATCTCTCGGTCTCGCCGAAAGCAAGCTCGTGTTAGGGGCCGACTTCTCCGAGAAAGCCGTCAAGGAAGTTGATCTGGCGGATTACAGGGTCATCTATTTCGCCACCCACGCCTTGCTGCCGTTCGATTTCAGGTGCTGGCCCGAGCCCATGCTCGTGACCTCCAGTTCCCCGGGTTCCGACACGAAGGACGACGGCCTCCTCGTCTCCAGCGAAATCCTCGAACTGAACCTCGACGCGGACCTCGTCGTGCTGTCGGCCTGCAACACCGGCGGACCGGGTGGAGAAACCAGCGGTGAGAGCCTATCGGGCCTCGCCCGGGCCTTTTTCTATGCGGGAGCGCGATCACTGATGGTCACCCATTGGCAGATACCCGACGCACCGACGGTGGCGCTGATGACCAAGGTCTTCGACGGATTGTCCGACGGGAGCCTGACGGTCGCCGAGGCGATGAGGCGGGGCCAGATCGCGATGATCGAAGAACGGCGCTTCTCCCACCCCCTGAACTGGGCAGCCTTCAGCGTCATCGGTGACGGGGGGCAAAGACCCGGCGCGCCGCTCCGCGCCGCTTCAGCATCCGTGTCCTCTCCAACGTCGCTTCGGTAGTGAAGACCCTGCAGTGAGCTTTGGTATAAGACGATGGCAGCCGAAGGATCTGTTGTCGCTGGCGGCAATGCTCGCCTGTGCCGTCATCGTCAGTATTGTGCTGCCTCGGCTCATTCCTCTGATCGGATCGGCCGAGAGCTGGCTGGAGGATCTTCGCGTCAGCCTGTTGGCGCCCGCGGAGCCCCAGAATCCGGACATCATCGTCGTCGCCATCACCGAGGACACCCTCGCCGGCCTGCCCTACCGCTCTCCCGTCGATCGCGGCTTCATCGCGGATCTCGTCGAGTGGCTGGACTCGGCCGGGGTCCGCGCCATCGGCATCGACATGTTGTTCGACCAGCCGACCGAGTCCGCGAAAGACAATCGGCTGCGAGAGGTCCTGCTCGCCGCGAAGGCGCCGATCGTCGTCGCCTGGGCCGATGCCGGGGATCAGCTTACGGAGAGCCAGACGGCTTTCCTGAACGCCTACATGGAGGGAGTCGATCACGGGTTCGCAAATCTGATGACCGATCAGTATCAGGGAGCCGTGCGGTGGATTTATCCCGGCCGCGAGCGGGATGGGAAGATGACCCTCGGTTTGATCGGCGCGGTGCTGGCGGCAATCGGCATCGAGCCTCCCGACCGGCCGGTCACCCTCGCCTACCGACCTCCGCCGGAGCCCGGAGCGTCGTCCTTCCGTATCTTCCCAGCCCATGCGTTGAAGCTGCTGCCGAAGGCGTGGTTCGCCGGAAAGATCGTTCTTATCGGACCTGTCCTGCCCCAGATCGACCGGCACAGAACGCCTCGGCTGGGCGAAGACCCGTGGACGGGCGCGAACACGCCGGGGGTCGTCATCCACGCGCACGCGTTGGCTCAACTGCTGGACGGGAGGAAGGCGGAGGAGATCGATTTCGGGGTGGAGATCTTCGCGGTCGTCGTCTGCGCGATGGCGGCGATGCTCATCGCCTCGCTCGATCTGCCGGTCGGCGTGCACACCGCGATCGGCGTGGCCGCCTTCGCGAGCGTTTGGCTGCTGGGTTTTTCGCTCTACTCGATCGGAGGGCCTCTGCTTCCGCTGGTCTCGACCAGCATCACCTTTGTCCTGACGTTCGCGTTCGGAAACGCCTTCTGGCGGGGAAGGATGAGGAAACAACGGGACTTCATTCGCGGCGCGTTTTCGCGTTTCACCTCGCCTTTGGTGGTCGACCAGTTGGTCAACGATCCGAGCTCGTTGCGCCCGGGAGGCGAGAAGAGAGAGATCACCTGTCTGTTCACCGATATCGCGGGTTTCACCTCCTGGATCGAGCAATCCGAACCTGAGACCGCGGTGGCCAAGCTCAACGATTACCTCGACGGAATGTGCCGGATCGTCTTCGACCACGGCGGGACCATCGACAAGATCGTCGGCGATGCCCTGCACGTTTTTTTCAGCGTGCCCCTTCATCAGGCCGACCATCCCGAACGCGCCATCCGCTGCGCCCTCGATCTCGACACGTTCGGATCTTCGTTCGCCGCTGCGCAAAGGGCCGAAGGCGTGGCGTTCGGCGGCACCCGTATCGGGGTCCACACGGGGCCCGCGGTGGTGGGAAATTTCGGCGGCGAGCGGTTCTTCGACTACACGGCGCATGGAGATACCGTCAATACCGCGGCGCGCCTGGAAGGCGCCAACAAGTTTCTGGGATCCACTTTGTGCGCCAGCGGGAATACAGCTCGCGGCTGTTCGGGCGTGACCTTTCGGCCGATCGGCGTTCTGCTCCTGTATGGCAAGACAGAGCCGGTGGATGTTTACGAGCCGTTGAAAGAAAACTCGTCATCTCGGATCGATCTACCTAAATATCTTGAAGCGTATGTTCTGATGCGAGAACATGATGCTTCGGCGCGAAGCGCGTTCGAAGCACTCGCCGCGGCGAACCCGGACGATCCGATTGCGGCGTTGCATGCTCGCCGGTTGACCAACGGAGAGACCGGTATCGTTATTGAGTTCGAGGGGAAATGATTATGCCTTCGCGTTTGGCCCTGCTCGTCGCCCTGGTTTTCCTGCTTTGGCCGCAGGTTGGAGAGGCGTCTCAACTCGTCGTCATCGAATCGACAACCGCCGAACTCAATCCGGGGCAGGTGGTCGACGGGTCGAAGTCCCTGTCGCTGCCGGCCGGTGTCGAGGTGACCCTTGTCGGTGAGGATGGAAAGCTGACAAAGCTGACGGGACCGTTTTCGGGCATGCCGGTCGGCGGGAATGCCGCCGACGGCGACAAGAGGGTCGTTGCCGCGCTCTCGCGCCTGTTCTCGACCGGCGCTCCGGGCACGTCGAGCCTGGGGGCCTTTCGCGGCTATGGGGGGTCGATCGACGGCCAGGGCCTCAATCCTCCGGATGTTTGGGCGGTCAACGTCTACAATTCCGAAAGCCTTTGCATTCCCGAGGGCGTTACCCCGATGCTGTGGCGACCCGATCCGGGCCGGGATCTCTCCCTCATCGTCCTGCACCTTTCGACGGGCAAAGAGGGCACCGTCGGGTTCCCCGCCTCCGTGCACGATATGCCGTGGCCAAAACAGGTGCCGATTCTCGACGGCGGAGAGTACTCTCTGCGCGACGGAGGCAACATGTGGGAACGCAAGCTGGTGCTGAAAACCGTTCCCAAGGACCTGCCGACCGAAGCGCACGGCATCGCTTGGATGGCGGACAACGGATGCCTTCGCCAGGCCAAGGCACAGGTGGCGAAACTGGCATCGCGCTGATCGCCGGCCGAAACGGCGATCCGGTCGACGCCGACGGGGGCAACCTCCTTCGGCCCCCCCAATCGTCTCCTTGGCAACGCCCTGAAAATTTGGCAATGAGATCCGACTCCCGTGGCGTCGGATGGGTGGCCGAGCGGTTGAAGGCACCGGTCTTGAAAACCGGCAGGCCCGTGAGGGTCTCGTGGGTTCGAATCCCACCCCATCCGCCACGCGAGTGGTTTCATCGCGTCCATACTTGACGGATGGTCAGGTTGATCCTTCCGCCACCGGGGATCAGACGGGACGTCCCCGGAACGATCCTTTCGATGCCGTGAAAACACTGCCGCGCGGGGCCGGCCATGACCACCGCGTCGCCACTGCCGAGGACGATCCGCTCGACGGGATCCTTTCGGTCATGCCCTCCGATGACGAACCACCCGTCGTCCCCGAGCGAGATCGACAGGATCGGAGCGTTTCGGTCCTCCTCATCCTCGTCGACATGAAGGCCGAGCCGGCCCTCGGCCCCGTATCGGTTGATGAGGCAGCTGTCGGGGGTGAACGTCGGAAGCGGATACCGCTCGCCCGCCGCGGCGAGGATCCGGTCGATGGCGAGACGAATGGTCGACGGGATCGGGGGCCATGGCCGATCCGTCCGCGGATGGCGCTCGATATAGCGATAGCCGCCGCGGTCGCTCCACCAGCCGACCTCGCCGGCCGACGTCATGCCGATGCGAAAGGGTTGGCCGAAACGCTTCATCACGGGTGTGCAAAACGGAGCTTCCGCCGCGACCGACATCACCGCTTCCAACAGGGTAATTTGCTCGGGTTCGGAGAAAAAACCCGACAAATGCACAAATCCATCCTGAGCCGGTTGCATGACGGGATCCCGATCGGCCGAGCTATTCGCTCAGTCTCGACAGTTGTTCGCGCGCCGCGTCGGAGATGTCCGGCCGATCATGGCGCTCCGCAAGGTCCGCGGCCTTTCGCAGCCACCGCTCCGCATCGGCCTTGTCCTTTCGATGGGCGACGCCGCGGCCCGCGCGCAGGAAGAAATCGGCCGCGTCCGCCGGTCGGCCCGCCGCGATCGTGGCTTCTCCGGCGAACGCCAGCGCCCTCGCCATGCCGGTGTAGTCCTCTACCTCTCGACGAAGCTCGGCGGTTGCGGTGAACGATGGGATTGCATCCTCGGGAGCACCCTCGATGAGCCGCAGTCTGCCGAGAAGCTCCAACCGGTCGGCCCGGAGTTCCGCCGATATCGGCGTGCCGAGAGTCTCGAGGGTCCCGGCAACCCCCGCAGCGTCTTTTCCGTCGGCGGCGATCATTCCTTGCAGGTAGACCGCCCGGGCGGTGATCACGCCGCCGCCGCCGCGGGCCACGATCTCCTCGGCGATGCGGGTCGCGGAAGAGGTGTCGCCCGAGGCGTAGGAAGCCACCGCCTCGACGAGAAGCAACTCCGGTGGCGGAACTTTGCCGCGTCGAACCAGTTCCTCGCGTATGCGCCGCGCCCGGTCCGCCGCCTGTTTCGATCTGCCGTCCTGGTGCAGGGCCAAAGCCGATTCATAGCCGATCTCGGCGATCGCCTCGATGTCGTCCCTGGTATAGGCCGTCGCCAAGGCGCGGTCGTAGAGAACGACCGCCTGCTCGTACTGGCCGCGGTTGTAGGCGAAGCGGGCGATGCGCTGTTCGGAAATGGTTTCGCGTTCGGGCGGTCCCGGCGGCGGTCCCGAGCCGCCGCACGCCCACACCGTGGCGACGGCGACCGCGCAACCGGCGATGACCGCCCGTCGAACGATCCGCCCTGCGAATGCCCGCCCGGTCATGGCCGCGCCTCGAGGGGTGACGGCCGCAACGCCTCCCTCGGCGGTGCGCCATCGCCGCCGCCGAACAGCCAATGGCCCTGGAGCTGTTGCAGCAACGTTTCCAGTTCGGCCAGGGTTTGCTCGGTTTGGGCGATGAACGTCGGCAAGGCTTCGGATGCGGTGGTGGCGTTGCGCACGAGCTTCGCCAGTTCGGGCATGGTTTCGCCGACCTCGTTGATCGTTCGTTCGACGGCCTGCAGGGTCGAATTGGCCGAACTCGACGACCTCCGGGACGGTGCCGGTTGCCGCATCGACATTCTTCAGGATCTTGTCGATCTGCGCCATTTGGCTGTTGATCGAAGCCACGGTCTGCTCCAGATCGCGGGCGAGGCGATCATCGGCGAGCAATCTGCCGACGGTTCCCTCACCCTTCGCCAAGCGGTCGCTCACCGTGGCGAGATCGGTCAACACCCGGTCGACCTCGCCGCCCGGTGCTTGCAGCCGCGCGGCGATATCGGCCAAGGACCGCGTTATCCTTTGTGCATCGTCGAGAATCGGAAAAACCCTCGTGCGAACCTCACCGATCAACGCGTCGATGGTATCGCTCGTTCCGCGCGTGGTTTCGGCGTTGATGACGGCGAAGTCCCAATCGAGGGGTTCGCCCTGTCCGCGGGTGATCTCGAGGTAGGCGTCGCCGGCGATGCCGAACTGCTTGCGGATCACGGCCGTGGAGTCGCGCCTTACGAAAGGGATCATCGCCTTTTCGATCTCCACCTCCGCATGGAACTTCTCGTCGGGGTCGATGACGACCCTGACGACCTTCCCGGCCTGTGTTCCAAGGATTTCGACCGGGCTGTCGGCCTTCAAACCACCGAGACCGGTGTCCGGCAGAATGACGCGAAGCGTGGCGACCGATTTGAATGCGTCCTTGACCACTCCCGCCTGCAGCACCGCGAGCACGAAGATCGCAAGGGTGACGAACAACAGAATGCCGACCCGGCGGCTGACGAATCGAAGATCTGGGGTGGAATCGTTCATTGCCGTCGTGTTTCCTCGACAAGCACGTTGCCCTGCGCGACATATCTTCGCGTAGCCGGCAGGCTTGCCTCGAACCATAGTCGGGTATCAAGCATGAACCATATCACCGCCGCGTCCCGATCCCGCGCCGCGCGAATGGCGTTGATCACCGGATCCAGGATCTCGACGATGACCTCCCGGGCAGGACTTTCCAAAAGGATCAGGGCCGGTTCACCGAGCAGCGCGCGGACATAGTTCGCGCGGCGAAGATCCGGGACGGAAAATCGGGCGGGCGGCTCCAAGGGTAGTCCCGGGAGTCCGAAGCGGGTTGCCAGAGCAGCGGCTTCGTCCCGAATTTCGGTGTACGGGCGGCGCGTGTGGTAGAGCTCTCCGAGAAGGATGTTGTCGGCCAGGGAAAGATAGGGAACCCATTCGCCGGTTTGAAAAGCGTGGCCGATCCGGCCCCGCAGGGCATTGGCATGGTCGGGAGACGTGACCGCCCAGTCGCGGCCGAGAAAACGGACTTCACCGGACACCGGTGCAAGCAGGCCGCAGGCCGCGTTTGCCAATGTCCGCTCATGTTGGTCGTCACCCGGCTGAATCAGGATCAGCTCACCGGCACAGACCGTGAGATCCACGCGGATGGCGCTTCCGGCGGCATCGCCGTGGGCCGGCAACGACGCATTGGCCATTTCGAGCACTGGCCGTCTTTCCGTGTCGCCGATGTCGAAGGTCTCCTTGCATGGTTCTCAACCTAAAGCAGAACGCTGGTCAAGCCACTGACCAGAAAAATCGCCAATACCGATCGAATGAACCCTCTGGGCATCAATGATGCGGCATCCGCGCCGGGCGGTTCGGTTTCCAAGGCGGTGAGGCAACAGACGATGCCGATGGTAAAGCCGATCGCAAGCGTCTTGACCGGCAGGACGGCGTAGCCCGAGCCACCAAGGAACTCGAGCATCAGGACGGGAAGCTCCCAGACCGGGTCGGCTTCGAACCCCAGGACTGTGGTCGAGATGTATCCGAAGCCGTAAGCCGCAATGACGAAAACGATGGTGAGGCAGAAGACGCTGATCGTCAGCGCAAGCACGCGCGGAACCACCAGGAACAGAAACGGGTCGATCCCCTGCGCGTCCAGGGTCCGAATTTGGCCTCGTCTTCGCATTTCGCCGAGTTCGCTGAGGATCACCAGGCCGCTATGGCCCAGAGTGAGGAATCCGACGAATAACGGTGCGATCTCCCTGACTACTACGACCCCGACAATGTCGAGGACAAGGTCCTCTTGCCCGAATTTATCGACCCAGTAGAACGCTTGGGTGATGAGGGCGAACCCGACCAATCCGCCGGCGACGATGACGCTCAACAAGTTCCGGCTCGCCGCAAGATCTAAGAATCGAATGAATTCGGTCCATACCGGACGCCGCCACGTAAGGGGTCGGACACCCTGGTGGATGACGCCGGCGGCCATGCCGCCCGCCGTCGCGAGCCAACGCCCGAGACCGAGTATCGGCAGGTAAAAAGACCTTGAACCCTCCCGCGGGCGTGCCTGCCGGTTGCTCACAACCGTGTCCTCAACACGTAGGTGGTGATGTCGCCGGTGCCGCCGAGGAAGAAGCCGCCGCGGCGGCGGAAAAGGTACCGGTCCTGCAGTAGCCCATAGGTTGCTTCCGTCACCTGGATGGTGCCGGGCCGTGCCGTATCCGACATGGTCGAGGCTACGCGAACGGCTTCACCCCAGATGTTGTAGCGACTGCCGAAGCCGACCATCGATCCCATGGCGGTGCCGGAATCAATTCCGATCCTGTAATCCGGCGGCTGCCCCAGACCTGCGACGATCTGAGCGCAGCGATCCCGGATTTCCAGGGCGACCTCGGCAATTCCCGCCGCAGCCGAAGAACTGTTTTCCTCGAAGCCACTCGCGGCAACGATGTGATCGGTCAACAGCTTCATGTAGGGAACACTATGCTTCTTGCAGGCATCGCTGAACACCCCGACGAGGTGTTCGATGATCGTCGTGTCATTGCCTTTGTCGGCAGCCGTCGCCAGCAACATATCGTCACCCATCTTCAATGCCAGAACGGTCAGGCGGGGAAACACGGTCGCCTTGATTTTGCCGTCCGTTATGCCGCGTTGGGTCATTTCTTCAAGATGTCGTCTATTGCGTTCATCCATCAGCGAGGCGGTGCGCATTGCCGGTTGCGCCATCGATCGCTGATGCCCCGCCGGCATCCGGCTTGTCGCCCGTCGGCCCAATCGGCGCCGGCCGTTTCGCGGAGCTTTCCCCGGCGACGTGTGCGGTGGCTGCCGGCGCCCCGACGAACCGCGCGCCGATCATGTTGGCTGCCACGCGAACGAAAGTCCGGGCATCGGCATGGCGTTCGCCGATCGCCGCGGTATCCTCGACCCAAACGAACCCGACGACGCCGTTCCGGTTGACCACGGGAACGGAGAGCAGCGACCGGCAGCCGACGGCTTGAAGATAGGCCTCATGGAGTTCCGCCGTTCGCGGATCCTGGCTCGCGTCGGCCGCAACGATCTCGTCGCCGGAAAGCAGGGCCTCCATCAGCCGCGGGCATTCGATGCCGAGGATCTGGGTCGACGACGTATGGCCCTTGGTCTCGCGATCGAAACAATCGATGCAAACGATACCGTCACCGGAGGCCTCGAGTTGCCAGACGCCGACGCGCCGTGCCGCGAGGGCGCGGGCGGTGGTTTCGTTCAGTTTTTGCACCGACTTCAGGTCCTCGGGATCGAACAGCGTCGCCATCGACGCCAGTTCCGCGAACGCCCCGCTCTGCTCTTCGAGGGCATGCTGACGCCGTTCGACGGCGCGTGCGTTGCGGTCGGAGACGAGCCCCTGGTAGGCCAGCAGCGACGCGAGGCCGATCGCCAGAACGATGATGCCGAGCGACATCAAGACGGCGTTGCGGTTGTTTGCGGTCACGAACCCGACGAAGTCGTTTTCGGGGATAACGAACAGCAGGGTCCAGTCGCGGTCGATGGTACCGGAGAGCGGCGACGCCGAGACGATGTACCGTTCCCCGTCGACTTCCATGATGGATCGGCCAGGGCCGGCGATCCGAACGCGGTCGAACACCTCGGACAGAAGCGGATTGCCCAACTCGTCCACCCGGCTTCGGGTCAACGTGTCGTTGTTTCGGCGAACGACCTTGTCCGGATCCGGATAGGCGACGAGACGGCCTTCTCCATCGATGATCATCGCGATGCCGTTGGTACCGACGCGCAATTCCGAGAGAAACTCACTGAGCGCATGGAGCGAAATGTCGAACCCGGACACCGCGTACACTTGGCCGTCGGGAGAGATCGACGCCCGTGACGCGGTGATCCCCGGCTCCTGTTTCTCGAAGAAGATGTAGACGTCGGTCCAGTGGGCGCCCTCGCTGTTCACCGCCGCTCCGTACCAGGGTCGGACTCGCGGATCGTAGGTGTCGCTCGGATCTTCCTCGCGGCCGGTCACGTTTCCTTCGAGATCCCGCCGGATCCATGTGGTCCGGCGCCGGCCTTCCGAGTGGTCGATCAGCTTCGTATCGAGCGCCCCGTCCTTCTGTCTCGTCACCATCAGGAAGTCGCCGTTGGGGCGCCCGAAATACGCCTGGGCGTACTCGGTGCGCGCCTTCAAAAACTGCAACAACAGTTTTTCCATGCTGCTCCACGGAGGATCCGCGAACAACTCCTCGGGCATCGCCGCGGCGGTATTCGCGGTACTATTGACGAGCCGGAAGGCATATTCGACCTGCGAGCGGATGCGGTCGTCGAGGGTGCTGATGAAGTCCTGCGAGAGAGCAAGCACATCGCGGCGATCGGTCCGGTAGTCGTATACGGCGGTGGCGGCGATGGCCGCGACGATCAGCACCACGCCGAGAACGGGAACGCCGAACCGCATCACCCGGCGCCAGCGCTGGCGCGGAGTTTCCGCGGCGGCCGCTTCCAAATCGACGATCTCGCTTTGCCGCAACGTCCCGCTTCCCCGTGATCCCTCCCCGCAAAATCTTAGCCGTTTGAATATGGGTATGAACAGGAAAGATGAAATCCGCAGCGTCCGGGCCGCGAGGGGCCCCTACCCCGTCGTCAATCCGTTCTCAGGCGGGATCCTCGGTTGCCACGGTGGGTTCGCAGGCGATCGGGAAGGTCACCGAGTTGGCGATGAAGCACTTCCGGTCTTCATCGAGCGTGGCCCCCCAGTCTCGGCGGCGCGCTTTTTTGGCTCAGCGGCGATGGTGGCGGCGTCACTCACGCGGCGGCTGTCAGCGGTCGGGCACGTTCGATCCGCTCGCGTTGGCGAGGCGAGTGCATCGCGCCCCACAGATCGCTTCGCCGCTGCACATTCAGCCAGAAATCGGGGCTGTTGCCGAACACCCGGGCAAGGATGAGCGCGGTTGGAACGGTCACCGCCCTGCGCCCGTTGCACAGCTCGTTGACGTGCTTGCGCGGCACGCCCATTGCTTCGGCTAACGCGCCCTGCGTCAGGCCCATCGGCGTCAAGAACTCCTCCATCAGAATTTCGCCGACGCTCGCCGGCTTGCGCTTGGTGGTCAACATGTCTGCCTCACTGATAACTATGGTCGTCCAGATAGACGCCTGCCGCTTCACCTCGGTCCCCATCCCACCGGAAAACGAGCCGCCATTGTTTGTTGATACGGATCGAATGGAAGCCTTCCAGATGGCCCCGCAGCTTTTCGAAATGGTTGCTGGGCGGGACCCGCAAATCCTGATCCGTCATCGCATCGTCGATCATCTGGAGTTTCCGAAACAGGCGGCTTTCCAGTTCGGATGGGATTCGCCTTGATCGAACGTCCTCAATGAAGAAATCACGCAACCAGTCATCCCGAAAGCTCACAATCACTTCGCGACCCCTCTAACGGGTTAATGTACCACTCTATGGTACAAATCGCAAACTCGTTACCGTTCACTCCGGCCGGCGGTAACGGATCCTCGGTTGCCACGGTGGGTTCGCAGGTGATCGGGAAGGTCACCGAGTTGGCGATGAAGCACTTCCGGTGCGCCTCCTCGTGCAGCGACTCGGCCAGCACCGCGTCGGAACCGGCGGCGATGGTGGCGTGTGGGCGTAGAACCATGGCGGAGAAGCGGCCACATGGGCTGCGCTAATTGCGTCATCCCCCGCCTACGACGATTTTTGTCGATCCTCACCAGAGGGAACCGCCGGATTTGGGACTGTAAACGAACGATAGAGTCTGCGATTCCACTGATCGTGAACGCGCCCTAGTAGTCCCATTCCCATCTGATCCCGGCGGTGTTCTTTCCCTCGCCCGACGTCGTCGACCGTGCTTTGATGTTGTCGGTGATGTCAATCTCGACGACGACACTGCTCGAGTTTGCCGCCGCTCCCTGCTCGGCGCCGACGTATACGCCATCCGCGACATACCGGCCGGCCTCGACGGTGGCCAATCCGGCCTCCTCCGAGCCGGCTCCCACGGTCAAGCGATCGAGCCCTGTGGCCTCGCGCAGCTTGTCGAGCATTCCCGCCTCACCGCTCGCCAGCGTCGCCGCCGCGCTTGCCAGCTGTGCCGCTTCCGCCGGGGTGAGTTGGCCGGAGTGCTTGTCGAACAACATCCGCGCGAGGATTTCATCCTGCGGCAATTCCGGCTCCGAAGTGATCGTCAGCTTCGGCTGCGACGCGGTTCCGGAGACGACAATGAGCGCCTTGAAGCCGCGGCCCTTGTAGGACGCAGTCAAATCGATTGGTATCTCCTGATCCAGCCCGTTGACGGAGACCTCGCCTTCTTCAAGCTTGAACACCTTGCCGAACAGGGAAAAATCGCCCCGTAGCGGCGAAAGTCTTGCCTGGACGTCGGGCGCGTCGGCGCTTCCCTTGACCTTGGCTTCTCCACCCCATTCCGACTCCAAGCCTCGCCCGCGAATGAAGACGCGGTCCGGCATGTCGACCTCGATGTCGAGAAACAGCCAGGGCTCCGAGGTCGATGGAGTTTCTTGTTTGTCCTGCTCGCCGCCCTCATTCTTCGTTTCGCTCGCATAGACGACGTCGAGCGTCTTCACCGTAGGAGGCAGGCGGTCGACCAGCCGGATCTCGGTCGCCTCGTTGCGGATCCGGGCACGCAGATCGCCGCGCTCACCGATCGCGCCGGTGAAACCGACGGTGCCGCTCAGACGCGAGGTGATATCGTCGCGTCGCACCAGGACGGCATTGTCGATGTCGAGCCCGAAGTCGACGCGCATCGGCGCGGAAAGTCCCACCGATCCGCGGCCGCTCAGGCGGCCGTTGCCCGCATCGCCGGCGTCAAGGCGGCTAATCCGTATCTCTTCCTGCGCGACGAGAATTTCGAGATCGAGCGGACGAAGCACGGTGCCGGTTTCGAAATACTCGAGGCTGCCCCGGGTCAGCGAGATCTTGCCCGTGGGTGCCGGGGACGCTGGCGTCCCGGATAGAGCCACATCGATCTCGGCCAGGCCGCCGACCAGCATCATATCGATCGGGAGAAGCCGAAACAGCGGACCGACCTCGCCGCGCCAGGCAAGGGAGCCGGACATCGCGCCGTCTTCGACGACCGCGAACTGGAAAGGCTCGATGGCAAAACGTATGGGAACTTCGAGCTTGGACGTCAACGGCGTCTCTCCCAAGCCCTTGACCGCAATCTCGATCCGTGCCCGGCCTTCGATCAGCTCCCCGGTGACCTCCGCATCGACCGACGCTCCCGCGCCCTTCGGATCGACATCACGGCTTCCGAGATCGGAGGCCGTGGTCTCCAGCCGAAGCCTTGGAGCACGCGGCGTGCCCGACAGCGTCACATCCGCATCGACTTGGCCGCGAAGCCCGGCGGCGGGGACGAAGCGGTCGAGCATGGCCAAGTCGAAGCCGCGCAGCGTCACATTTCCGGCGACCTCTCGCGGGTCCTTGAGCAGCGACGCCTCGGCGCGCGCGGAGCCATAGCTCAGCACCAGATCGTCGACCTCGATACGGTCTCCCGCGGCGACGATCCGCGCCGGCTTCAGCAGCCGCAACTGTTCCCCCTTGAGCAAAGCGTTCAGCGAGCGCACGACAACCTGTAGCCCGTCGGCAAGTCCGACCTCGGCGACCGTATCGAGGCGGGTCAACCCCTGCAAAGCCCCGTTCGTCTCGGCGCGGATCTCGAAGCGGTCGCCGGCGCCGCTGACGTCGAGCGTGGTCTTGACGAGATTGCCGCCGGCGACCGAGATTTGATCGGCGACCGCGGCGAGCGACACGCGGCGACGTGCAGCCGGATCTATCGCGTCCAGCGTCGCGTGCAGACGTTCCACCGAGGCGGTCGGCGAAGATGGATCGCCGTAGCGGAGCCGGGTTCCCCGGAGGTCGGCGCGAATGCGCTGAACGCCGTCGTCCCCGCTCAGGCGCGCGTCGAGACGGAGCCCCCCGCCGAGCGGCACATCGAAGCGCTTCCCGATCGGTTCCAGTTGCTCGCCCCGCAGCGTCACCTCGCCGATGATCGGTTTCCCGTCGAAGGGGATGGTCAGATCGCCGATCGCGGACACGGCGTTTTCGTATTCGAGCGTCAGCTTCGCGAGCCGCAGCCGCGCCGCCTCCACGACCGCGAAGGGGCTGTCGACCGCGAGCGATCCCAGCGAGCTTTTCGCTTTCAACGAGACCGAACCCTCCGCCTGGTTCGGAATACCCGACGCAGAGACCGTCAGCAGAACATGTTCGATCCGCTGCATCTGATACGCGATGCCGTTTCCGGTGAGGCGCAGCCGGCCGCTAAGGTCGTCGACCGGACCCTCTGCCGATGCTTCGATGCGCATTTCGCCGCCATCCAGTCCGGGCGCGAGGGTTCCGAGGCGGGCCAGATCCTCGACAACGATTTTGAACATCGGCCTTATCGATGAGCAGCGAGGTCCGATGATAGCGATCCGTCGGCGGTGAGCCGAACGCTGGCGCTTGCGAGTTCCACATCGAAGACGATTCCCGCCTCGGCTGTTTGCCGCACGTCCGCGTCGAGGTCGAGGGTTGTTCCGACCAGCGCGGCGAGCCCGGGGTTGTCGCTGGAAAAGCCCTCGACCCCGGCCGACAGCGTCCCATGGATCTCGTTGCCGGCGGGCGCATCGAGGTCGACCCGCAACACGGCCTGGCCGGAGAGCAACTCGCCCGCGAGCGCGTTGAAGCGGGCCAGATCGATCGGTTCGGTGCGAAGTCGGGCCGAGCCGGTGGGCGTGCCTCCAAAGGAAGCCTCGCCGGTGCCGTGCAGGGTGATGGGACCGGCCGTCAGGGCAAGCTTGTCGATCGTCCCCTCGCTCTGGTCCGGGGCCACCCCACCGGTCACCGACAGCCGGACCGGCTCCTGCAGCAGCGTGTTCAGCCCTTGGTCCGGCGACAGGACATCGGCCGCCGAGACATCGATTGCAAAATCAAACGGCGGCACGGCCCCGCCCGCGACCTTACGCTTCGGCTCGACGCCGGCGGTAAGCGCAAGGTCGCCGACCTGAAAGCCCCCGGATGACAGCTCGCGCGCGTGCACATCCAGGTTGACTTTCAGCTCCGGCAGGACGCCGGCGAAGCGAAGATTGGCGGCCGCCTCTTCATAGGTCACGTCAACACCGAGGCCGCGGAACGTCTCAGCCGCGCCGAGCGCCAGCCGCGCCGAGCCCTCGACCCGCTGATCCTCGGGCAGAAAAATCGCCGCCCCCCGCAACGTGCCGGCCGCGGAGGCGATTTCAAGACTGTGAACCTCGATCCGCTCGGGTCCTGCATCCGCATTCATTTTGATGTCGATCCCGCCCGCGAGCATGGGCCGGGCCGCTTCCGGCAGCGCCTGCTGCCCTTCGGCATGACCGTCGACGACGATGTTGAGCGGTGCTTTCCCGCTGAGCCGGACGTCGAGGGCGATGCTGGCGGTATCCTCCGCCACCGCTTCGAGCCTTCCGTTCCACGCCTCGAGCGGGCCTTCGCCATGGGCGTCGACACGGATGGCGGGGCGGGCGGGCAAATCGAGGAGGCTCGCCAGAAGCCCGCCGGCCGGCTCGCTTCCCTGGACCGCGACCCGCAACCAGTCGCGCGTGCCATCGAACGACGCATCCGCGGACAAACGGGTCGGTACACCGTCAAGCCGTTCGACCTCGAGCGAGACGGAATACGCCTGAGAGCGCAGGGCGGTGAACTCGGCCCCGAGCGCAAGCGCGACCTTGTCCGGCAGTCCCACGACGGCTGCGCCGAGACGGAGCGGCGCGATCCGGACGTCCCGTATGACCACGTCAAAAGGCAGCTCCGGCAGGCCCGGAGGTCCGGTTTCGGTTTCGGCGTCGGCCTCCTCCTCGCCGCCCTCCGGCAGCCGGTTCACGTCGACGCCGTTCAGGTGCAACCGGGTGACCTCCAGGCGTCCTTCGAGGAGATCGAGGGGGCGCCAGGCGATTTCGGCCGATTGGAGTGCGATTAGGTCCCCGTGCGCGTCGGAAAGTTTTACATCGATGGCCTTGAGTTGCTCCGGAAACGGGCCATCGAGGCGGCCGATGGAGAGCGTCACCCGTTCGGAACTGACCGCCGCCTCGACCACGCGGGTCAGTCGGTCGAGCCCGGCGTCGGTGCGCAGAAACGCAAACAGACCGCCGACGAGCAGTACGACGAGCGCAAGCAAGCCTGCGAGGCCGAGACCGCACCACTTCAGGACCCGCCGCCAGGATGGGGCCGTCTTGTGCGCAGCTTCGGTCATCAGAAGGCCTGACCGATCGAAACATAAAACTGAAAGGGATCGTCGACGCTACGCGGGTTGAGCGGGAAGGCGACATCGAGCCGGAGCGGACCAAAGGCGGTATAATAACGAAGGCCCAGGCCCGCCGCCCACAACGGCGATTCGTCGAAGCTGGGATAAACATCCTCGAATACCTGGCCGCCATCGACGAACGGCACGACGCCGATGGTGTCGGTGACCTTGATCCGGGCCTCGGCGCCGATCTCGACCACCGAACGGCCACCGATCGGATCATCGTGTTCATCAAGCGGTCCGATCAGCCGAAAGCGGTAGCCTCGCACCGACCCGCCTCCCCCGGAATAAAAGCGCATGTTGGCGGGTACCGACGAGCGGGAGTCGCCGAAAATGCTGCCGAGCCGGCCCCGCGCGGCGAGCACGACCCGATCCTCGCCGACAATCGGGAGATAGCCGGCGAGCGAACTGTCGGAGATAACGAACTGCGTTTTGGTTCCTGCAACACTGAAATAGGGCGAAAGCGACAGCGTGGCGTACAGGCCTTTGGTTGGGTTCAGCAGGTCGTTGCGGAGGTCGTACGCGAAGGTGTTGCTGAGACCGATGAGGTAGTATTCGTTGGTCTCCTTGTCCTGTTTGATCTGCGAAACGATGAATGCGGGACCGGTCGTTATCGTCCCGTGTTCGAGGATCTTGCGCTTGATACCGACGAAGCTCGTCACACTGAGTTCGTCGAATGCATCGGTCGTCTCCCGAGTTCCGGCGACATTCGCAACGATTGCCTGGTCCCGCCGCAATACATTCGGCTTTTGGAAGCGGGCGTCGAGACTCTGGCGGATCAACGACCCTTCGGCGGTGACGCGCAAGCTCTCGGCGCGACCGAACAGGTTGCGATGCTCCCAGTAGACCTCGCCGCCGAAACCTTCCTCATCCGTGGAGTAGCTGACGCCAACGCCGATCGTTCGTCGCGCACGCTCGGTTACGGTGATCACGACAGGCTGTTCGTCGGTTTTCGCCACCTCGTCCTTGCGCTCGACCGACACCGACTCGAAGAGTCCGGTGCCGACCAACGTTGCGCGCACGCGTTCGACCTTGCGAACGTCATAGATCCCGCCGGGCTCCCACGAAACGAGGCGGCGCAGATAGTCTTCCTCGACGTCCTCGAGCCCGTCGATGCGGAGATCGCCGAACCGGATCAGACGCCCGGTGTCGACGACGACGGTTCCGGTTATCGTTTCCGCCGACCGGTCGGCAACGTAGCGGCGGTTCTCGATGCGCGCGTCGGGATAGCCCTGTTCCGAGAGACGACGGATTACCCGCTTCTCGGCGTCTAGGATCGGCTCGGCTTCGGCCGCCATACCCGGGTGCAGGCCGAGGTCGGCTGCGGTCCGCGGCGCCTCACCCGAGGGAACTTCGGGTTGGTAATCGATCTCGAAGCGAGTGCAGCGTAAATTGCGGCCCCGGCGTGACCTCGACGACGACCTTAGCCGGTTTGACATCCGTATCGATGCGCGGAACGACCGCGCCCGCGTAATATCCCTGCGACTTCAGCACATCCTGAATACGCTCGACATCGTCGTCGGCACGACGGGAAAGTGCCGCCGCGGACGCGGGCGGCCGATCGCGTTCGGAGACCAGCGTCGAGCTCTTTTCGATCAGATCCCTGAGATCCGGGGCCATCTTGCCCTCCACCTCCACCTCGTACTCGACGGGCGCGATAAGCGGGGGCTCCACCTCCACGGCCCCGGCGTTCTTGTCGTCATCACCATGAATGGCCCGTTCAATCGACCCGCAAGCCGTCACCAACAAAAGCAGTATCAGGACCGATATGGACTTTGCTGTCCGACCGCGCAAAGTTACTCCTCCCCGATCCCTTATCACTGCTCTGATTGTTCCACAGCCGAATTTGGCACCGTTTATGAAGATATGGGCTCTCTCCGGTAAAGATGCGCTTCTCCATCTCCGATGATAACGTCGAACGGAAGTGCTGGTTCAACACGCTTGGCCGTGAGACAGAAGCATCGGGGCGTGCGGACTGAAGCGTTGGATGCCGGCGAGGCTCACCCGGCCGGCGTCCGGGGATCCTCGGTTGCCACGGTGGGTTCGCAGGCGATCGGGAAGGTCACCGAGTTGGCGATGAAGCACTTCCGGTGCGCCTCCTCGTGCAACGACTCGGCCAGCACCGCGTCGGAACCGGCGGCGATGGTGGCGTGCGGGCGTAGAACCATGCCGGAGAAGCGACCGCTCCCGTCGTCGTCCTCGATCATCGTTCCCATCGCGTCGTCGGCGTAATCGACGACGACGATCCCGGCGTCGGAGCACAGATGCAGGTACCACAGCATGTGGCACGCCGAGACCGACGCGACGAGGAGGTCTTCGGGGCTGTATCGAGAGGGATCGCCCCGGAAGGCGGGGTCCGAGGAGCCGGTGATCTCCGGCTTGCCGTCGGCATCGATCACGTGGTCGCGGCCGTAGCGGGTGTAACCGGAGGTCCCCTCCCCGCGATTGCCGGCCCAGCGGACCGTCAGCCGATAGGAATGCTCTTTTTTCATCGGTCGGCCAAGATCCGTTTGCCTCTCGGAATGTCGGCAACAAACATCGGGGACACCCTTTTCGACTGGTGTTTGGGACGACGATCCCGCCACACTATATCGAAGCAAAGGGACAGTGGAGGAACAACCGCGATGCTGACGATCGCCGACACCTACGACGACGTCTATCGACTGATGCAATGGCGCGTGCCGGAATTCTACAACATGGGCGTCGACGTGTGCGACAAGCACGCCGAAGCGCGGCCGGATGCGGTCGGGCTGATCGCCGAGGACGAGGACGGCGCCGTCACCCGCTACACCTTCGCCGATCTCAAGCGATTGTCCAACCGGCTGGCCAACGTGCTTCGCGGGAGTGGCGTCGAGGCGGGGGAGCGCGTCGGCATCCTGTTGTCGCAATCGGTGGAGGCGGGAGTGGCGCACGTGGCCGCCTGGAAAGCCGGCTGCATTTCGATCCCGCTGTTCACCCTGTTCGGCGAGGACGCGCTCGAGTTCCGGCTCGCCGACAGCCAGGCGCGGGTCGTCGTCACCGACACCGTCAACCTGGGCAAGGTAGAGGCGATCCGCGATCGGTTGCCCAACCTGAAATGGATTCTGGTGGTCGACGCCGGCCGCGACGGCGCAGGTATCCTCGACTTTTGGTCGGCGGTCGAGCGCGCCTCGGATGCCTTCGTCCCGGTGAACACCCGCGCCGAGGACCCCGGACTGATCATCTACACTTCGGGAACCACCGGCAATCCGAAGGGTGCGTTGCACGCCCACCGGGCGCTGCTCGGCCATCTGCCGGCGGTCGAGTTCTTCAACGAGTTCCTTCCCCAGCCCGGCGATCTGATGTGGACCCCGGCGGAATGGGCATGGATCGGCGGGCTGATGAACGTGCTGATGAGTTCCTGGCACCACGGCGTCCCCGTTCTCGCCCAGCGCGCGCGCAAGTTCGATCCGGAGAAGGCGCTGGCGCTGATGGCCCGCCACGGCGTCAGGAACACGTTCATGCCGCCGACGGCGCTGAGACTGATCCGCGAGGTGGAGGCGCCCCGCGAGCGGTTCGGCGTCGCCCTGCGCACCCTGACCTGCGCCGGCGAGCCGATGGGCGTGGAACTCCTCGACTGGTGCCGGTCGGCGCTCGGGGTCACCCCCAACGAATACTACGGCCAGACCGAGTGCAACCTGGTGGTCGCAAACTGCGCCCGGATCATGCCGGTCAAGCCCGGGTCCATGGGCCGGCCGGTACCCGGTCATACCGTCGAGGTGATCGACGACGACGGCAGGATCGTGCCCGCGGATACCGTCGGCAAGATCGCCGTCCGCCGGCCCGATCCGGTGATGATGCTCGAATACTGGCGCCAACCCGAGGCGACCGAGGCCAAATTCATCGGCGACTGGCTGGTTATGGGCGATCTCGGCCGCAAGGACGGCGACGGATACCTGTGGTTTGTCGGTCGAGACGACGACGTGATCACTTCCGCCGGCTACCGCATCGGTCCCGGCGAAATCGAGGACTGCCTGGGCAAGCACCCGGCGGTATCCCTGGCCGCGGTGATCGGCGTACCGGACGAGGTCCGCACCGAAGCGGTCAAGGCGTTCATCGTCCTGCGGGCGGGCCGCACCGCCGATGCGGCGTTGGAGGAGGAGATCCGCGCCTTCGTCAAGACCCGCCTCTCGCCCCACGAATACCCACGGTTGATTGAATTCGTCGACAGCCTGCCGATGACGGCGACCGGAAAGATCCGACGGGGAGAACTACGTCAACGGGAAATCGACAAACTTCGTGATACCCGCTGAACGGGCCTTCACGAGCTCAAAACCGGCATCGGCACACTTGCTTGACGACGAACCCGTCTTCGGCCGGAAACCGCTCTCCGATCAACGTCCGCGCTTCCAACTCGTCGCGGGCGACGACATCGCGCACCTGGACGTCGGCCCATCGATCATCGAAATAACAGTGCCGCTGGTGCTGCTTGACCAACGCCCGCACATCCTTGTTGTATACGGACACTTCGTAGACCTCGTATCCACTGCTTGGCAGATGAAGCATCGTCGCAACCCTACCCTTTTTTTATCCTTCTATTTGGCTCGTTTCTCCCGCGTCCGGCGCCGGTCTCGCTCCCGAAGGTTGCCGAGCGCGTACCGATTTTCCGAACCCTTCGATTTAACTACAGAACAACTGTGTTTGCCAAACCATTTTTTGCGGTATTTTGGTGTCGTTATTATGTTGCAATGCGGCATGTCTATTACGGTTTAAGTTCCGCTCGCCGACGACCTCCGGCTCAGGGTTTTGGAGCCTTGTTGGAAACGCTTTTTCCATGGTGGTTCGTCGGTCTCACCCGGCGGCGGCGCAGCGGCCATTCGAAACGGAGTCCGAGGTCGGGATTGCGTTGAAACGCCAGGGCCAGAACCAACCCCGTCACCAGCACCGGGACCGCCAAGAGCAGCAGCCACAAGGTTCTGGAGAAGGCATACCAGACCAGCATGCCCCCCATCCCAAAGGTGCCGGCGATATAGAGCAAAGCGCTCGCCCGATCGAGAAGGCGCAGCGCCTTGCCCGCTTTGGCGGCGAGCCACCAGCGAAATCGGTTCGAGGGCGGCCACATGCCGGAGGGAGGGTTAATCGTTGCCAATCACCGTTACCTCCACCGGTCGCCGGCGCGCGCGATTGTCGTGATTGATCAGCACAACCTGTTGCCAGGTGCCGAGGCGCAGATGCCTTTCGCGAACCGGTACCACCACCGACGGTCCCATCAGCGCCGCTTGCACGTGGCTGTGGCCGTTGCCGTCGTGCCATGTCATTTCGTGGGCGTACTCGATGTCGGGCGGCGCCAGCCGGCGTATCGCCCGCTTCAGATCCTCGATCGCCCCGGGTTCGTACTCGATCGTCGTCAGCGAGCCGGTGGAGCCGATGGCGGAGACGTGAACGCTGCCCTCCCGGACCCCCAACTCGACGACGATGCGGTCGAGCTGCCCGGTGATGTCGGCCAGATCGGGCCCCACTCGCAGAGGTACGTCAAAGCTGTCGGTGTGAACGATGACATTCATGGCCGTCCCCTCTCTTTCCCGTTCGTCCGTGCCGCCAGGCCCTCGGATTGCTCCGCAGATTAGCCCCGCAGATTAGCCCCCGCAGATTAGCACGGTGTGCGATCGCTCCAAACGACCAGTGCCGGCGAATCCCGCGATGACATGGCGGTACGGGTGGGTTACATTGCGCCGCATTCCGCAGGTCCCGGCGAAAAAGGGACCGCGGTGAGGGAGCGACCATGAACCTGATCCAATGGCTCGATGCCGACGACCTCGGGCACGATGCAATCGACGGCGAGCACCGCGACATCGTCGATGCGCTCAACGAGGCGATCAGAGCCCTCAATGACCGCGAAAGTGAAACCTGCTCGACGGCGATCGAAAGCGCGGTGGACGCCACCAGGCGCCACTTCTCCAACGAGGAGGCGATCCTTCTCGATCTCGGGTATCGGGGCAACGACTTCAAGAGCCATGCCGGCTACCACGAAAGGCTGCTCGACGAGGCGGAGAAGATTGCTTCTCTGTGCAAGACCGACCATCGGCCGGCAGTTCCTCGAAGCGCGGCTCGCCGAGCTCATTCACTTCGTCATCTACGAGATCAGGATCTGCGACAAAGACCTCAAGCGCCATCTCTCCGGCGCGAAGGCAACAGCGGAAATGTGACGGCAGATCCGGGATTGTCGTCGTCGGCCCGGGTTCTCCACGAAGGAATGAAATCAGATTCCCCGCCCAGGCGGGCAAACCACTGTGTATGATGCGCGGCGCATTATGGTTCAACGGCATTCTCGATGACGATCGTCACCCGTTTCGCCCCCTCGCCCACCGGTTTTCTTCACATCGGCAGCGCCCGCACGGCACTGTTCAACTTGCTGTTCGCCAGACACCATGGCGGCCGGTTCCTGTTGCGGATCGAGGATACCGATCGGGCGCGATCGACGCAGGAGGCCGTGGACGCGATCTACGCGGGTCTCGAATGGCTCGATCTCCGCTGGGATGGCGACCCCATCTCCCAGTTCTCCAGGGCCCGGCGTCACGCGGAAGCGGCCCGCGCCCTGCTCGAGGTGGACAAGGCCTATCTTTGCTACGCCACGCCCGAGGAACTGGCGGAGATGCGGGAGAAGGCCCGCGCCGAGGGCCGGTCGGTTCGTTACGACGGACGCTGGCGCGATCGCGATCCCGCCGATGCCCCATCCGGGGTGCCGCCGGTCATCCGCTTCAAGGCGCCGCGACAGGGCGAAACCAGGATCGCTGATCTGGTTCAAGGCGAGGTCACCGTCGCCAACGAAGAATTGGACGACATGGTGCTGCTTCGCGCCGACGGCACGCCCACCTACATGCTGGCGGTGGTGGTCGATGATCACGACATGGGCATCACCCACGTCATCCGCGGCGACGACCATTTCACCAATACCTTCCGGCAGTACCAGTTGTTCAAGGCGTTCGGCTGGCAAACGCCCGAATTCGCCCATGTTCCGCTGATCCACGGCGCCGACGGGGCAAAACTGTCGAAACGGCATGGTGCCCTCGGGGTGGAAGCCTATCGCGAACAGGGCTTTCTGCCGGAAGCGATGTGCAACTACTTGCTGCGCCTGGGGTGGAGTCACGGCGATGACGAGATCATCAGCCGTGAACAGGCGATCCAATGGTTCGACCTGGACGGCGTCGGCCGATCGCCTTCGCGCTTCGACATGTCCAGGTTGACCAGCATCAACGCCCACTACCTGCGCCGAACCGAAGATCGGAGGCTCGCCGATCTGGTTCTCGGGCGTCTTTCGAAAAAGCTCGACGGAAAGCTTGCCGCGAGCGCAGCCGACCGTATTATCAGGGGCATGGCAAGCTTAAAAGAACGCGCGAAGACAATAGAAGAACTATCTGAAAACGCTGCTTTTTATGCGCGAGAAGGAACCATTCCCATTGGCGATAAGGCGGCAAGATTATTGAACGTCCAGTCGAAGGGATATCTCGCCGACCTCAAAAATCTCCTCGGCGGCTTCGCCGATTGGAATGCCGAGGCGCTGGAGGACGCGGTCCGCGCGTACGCGGAGGCGAGGTCAGACCAAGGTCTGAAACTCGGCACTGTCGCACAGCCTCTCCGGGCCGCGTTGACCGGTTCGGCGGCGTCGCCTCCCATCTTCGAGGTTATGGAGGTGTTGGGACGGGATGAATCCTTGGCCCGACTCTCCGTGGTCCTTGACGGAGCGGCCGCGAAATGTTGAATGCCCATATCTCGTCGACCAGGTTGTCCGCGGGCGGCCGAAGCGGTTCCCGTGGGGCTCGCCGCAGTTTCGAGGGAACGCGCTCATGAGCGAAACATCTTTGGCCACGAACGGCAGAAACCGAACGGTAACCCTGACCGACAACGCCACCGGGCGAACGTTCGAACTGCCCGTCCTCAGCGGATCGACCGGGCCCGACGTCATCGACGTCCGCAGTCTCTACTCGGATACGAAATTCTTCACCTTCGACCCGGGCTACACCTCGACCGGCAGTTGTGAATCCGCGATCACCTATATCGACGGCGATGCCGGGGTCCTGCTCTATCGCGGATATCCGATCCAGGATCTGGCGGAGAACACCGACTTCATGGAGGTCTGCTACCTCCTGCTTTACGGGGATCTTCCCAACTCCGATCAGAAGCGCAAGTTCGAGCACGACATCACCTACCACACCATGCTGCATGCGCAGATGAACAAGTTCTACGAGGGGTTCCGGCGGGATTCGCATCCGATGGCGGTCATGGTCGGCGTCGTCGGCGCATTGTCGGCGTTCTATCACGATTCCACGGACATCACCAATCCGCGCCACCGGATGGTCGCTTCCTACCGCCTGATCGCCAAGATGCCGTCGATCGCCGCGTGGGCCTACAAGTACGCCATCGGCCAGCCGTTCATCTATCCGCGCAACGAGCTCAAGTTCTCCGAGAACTTCCTCCACATGCTGTTCGCCAACCCGTGCGAACCCTACAAGCTCAACCCGGTGCTGGCGAAGGCGATGGACCGGATCCTCATCCTCCATGCGGATCACGAACAGAACGCCTCGACCTCGACGGTCCGCCTCGCCGGCTCCAGCGGCGCCAACCCCTTCGCCTGCATCGCCGCGGGCATCGCCTCGCTGTGGGGTCCCGCCCACGGCGGCGCCAACGAAGCGGTATTGCGGATGCTCGAGCAGATCGGCGATGTCAGCCAGGTGCCGGAATACGTCAAGCGTGCCAAGGACAAGGACGACCCGTTCCGTCTCATGGGGTTCGGTCACCGGGTCTACAAGAACTACGACCCGCGTGCCAAGCTCATGCGGGAAACCTGCCACGAGGTACTCCAGGAACTGGACGTGGACGACGAGCCATTGCTAGAGTTGGCGATGGAGCTCGAACGCATCGCCCTGGAAGACGACTACTTCGTGCAGAAAAAGCTGTATCCGAACGTCGACTTCTATTCCGGCATCATCTTCAAGGCCATGGGCATCCCGACGTCGATGTTCACGGTCCTGTTTGCGGTGGCGCGGACCGTCGGCTGGGTCGCCCAGTGGAACGAGATGATCGAGGATCCGACACAGAAGATCGGGCGCCCGCGCCAGCTCTACACCGGTCCGACACAGCGGAAGTTCAAACCGCTGGCGCAGCGTAACTAAGTCGCCAGTCGACAATGGCGGGACATGGCGATCCGCAAGTACGCTAGTGGTTTCCTCGCCGCCGCTTGCACGGCGATGTCGATCGTGGTGCCGCCCGCGCATCGAGGCAATAGGGTCTTCCGCACTCGAGTTCGATCCGGAGCGGGTGCGATGGAGCCGCCTCCTGTTCCAAGCATCGCACGGCCTCACCAGCGCCCGCTCGGAGGTCAGCCTCGCTCCCGTGACCGCGGCCGGGCTGAAAAGCTCGCTGCTCGCGGATGCCGGCGGCCCGCTTCCGCCGTTGCCGGACGCGGACGCGATGCTGATGACCGCGACCATCGGCATGTCCTCGAAACTGCCGTTGGTCGGCGACAAGGTCTGGGAAACCCGGGTGTGGTTTCTGCCGGGAACCGCTTCCGCGCTGCAACGGACGCGGACAAAGATCGGCGAGGATGCCGACAGCAAGACCTTTCGCTACGTAGCGGAGGGGGTTCGTCGGATCCGCTCAAAACCCGAGTCCCCGAGAGAAGGCGAGCAACGGCCCGAGTCATGGTCGACGGTCAAGAGCGCGTTCTACCCGTACGGACCGGCACGCGCCGAATGCCCGGACGTCTCGGACCCTTCCCTGCTCCTCTACGTCCTTTCCGCTGTGAACCTATCCCCGGGCGACCCGCCCCTCGAGCTTTGCGTGTTCAACAAGAAGACGCTGCATCGGGTGGAACTGCGCGCGGTCGCGGCGACGCGCCTGCCGGTGCGCTTCATGCGAAGGCATGGGACGGACGAAGAACCGGTCGAACAGGAGATCGGCGTGCTGACGATCAGGATTTCGAGCCACCCGATGCAGCCGGCGGAGCAGGAACCGGAACCGTTCGAGTTCTTCGAGATGCGCGGCGACATCGAGGTCTCCTATGATCCGGTATCCGGCCTCCCCGTCCAGGTCCGGGGAACGGTGAACAACGTCGGCGAAGCCACCTTCCGTCTCGTCGAGGCTGACCTGGCACGTTAGAGCGTTTCCGGGTTAGACGGAAACGCTCTAATGCTCTGGTTCCGGGACAGACGCTCGAGACGATTTACGAGAAAGAGCAACCCAACCAGAGGAGCTTTACCTGTTGAGTGCTGAATTCGACATCCGATCGTCGGGTATGCCAAACAGGATGGTGGGGCAAATTCCACGGAATGTCCCGCCGCTGATGCGCCAAGTGCCAGGGCCTGTTTGATAACATGGCATCGGTATCGAAAACGAGGTTTGACTGATGGACAAAAAAATCCAGTTCAACGCTTGGTACTTCATCCTTGCGGTTTTCGCGATCCTTCTCATTCAGAACTGGTGGGTCGAAAGCCGGAAGGTCGAGCCGATACCCTACAGCCAGTTCGAGCAGCTTCTCAAGGACGGCAAGATCGACGAGATCGCGATCAGCAAGGACCACATCGAGGGCAAGCTCAAACAGCCGTTGGATGGCCGCGATTTCTTCGTCACCACGCGGGTGGATCCGCCGTTCGCGGACGAGCTTGCCAAGTACAACGTGAAATTTCGCGGAGAAGTCCAGAGCACCTTTCTCAGCGACCTCCTGTCCTGGGTCCTGCCGACCCTGTTCTTTCTTCTTATCTGGATGTTTTTCGTTCGCCGCATGGCCGAGAAGCAGGGTTTCGGCGGCTTGATGACGGTCGGCAAGAGCAAGGCCAAGATCTACGTGGAGAAGGATACGAAGACCTCGTTCGACGACGTCGCCGGCGTCGATGAAGCCAAGGACGAGCTGAAGGAGATCGTCGAGTTTCTGAAGCAGCCCAAGGAGTACGGGCGGCTCGGCGCACATGTACCCAAGGGCATTCTGCTCATCGGGCCACCGGGAACCGGCAAGACTTTGTTGGCGCGCGCGGTGGCCGGCGAGGCGGGCGTGCCATTTTTCTCGATCAGCGGCTCCGAATTCGTCGAGATGTTCGTCGGCGTCGGCGCCGCCAGGGTGCGTGACCTGTTCGAACAGGCACGCAAGGCGGCTCCGTGCATCATCTTCATCGACGAACTCGATGCGCTGGGGCGGGCCCGAGGCATGGGGTCGTTCGGGGGCCACGACGAGAAGGAGCAAACCCTCAACCAGTTGTTGACCGAGCTGGACGGTTTCGACCCCCGCCAGGGGATCGTGTTGCTGGCGGCGACCAACCGGCCGGAAATTCTCGACCCGGCCCTGCTTCGCGCGGGACGTTTCGACCGCCAGGTTCTCGTCGACCGTCCCGAGCGTATCGGGCGCATCGCCATTCTCAAGGTCCATCTGAACAATATCCAGTTGGCCGACGACGTGGATGTCGAGGCCATTGCCGCCATCACACCAGGGTTCACCGGCGCGGATCTCGCCAATCTGATCAACGAAGCCGCCCTTCTGGCGACCAGAAGAAAGGCCGTATCGGTCGCGATGGCCGATTTCAACGAAGCCGTGGAACGGATCGTCGCCGGCCTCGAGAAGAGGAGCCGGCTGCTCAGGCCCGAGGAGCGGAAGATCGTCGCTTTTCACGAGATGGGGCATGCCTTGGTGGCGATGGCGCTGCCGGGAATGGACCCCGTACACAAGATTTCCATTATTCCGCGGGGGATCGGTGCGCTCGGATACACGATGCAACGGCCGACCGAAGACCGCTTTCTGATCACCAAGAGCGAGCTGGAAAACAAGATCGCCGTACTTCTCGGCGGACGCGCCGCGGAACAGCTCGTATTCGCAGAAGTGTCGACCGGTGCCACGGACGATCTCAGCAAGGCGACCGAGATCGCCCGCAGCATGGTCACCCGGTTCGGAATGTCGGAGGAACTGGGGCAGGCGACCTACGAAACGCAGCGTCCGACCTTCCTCGATCGGGACAGCGTCGCCGCCCTGCGCGAACGGGAGTTCAGCGAAGAAACGGCGCGTGAGATCGATCGCGCCGTGCGCAAGCTTGTCGATACGGCGTTCGACAGGGCTACGGCCCTGCTCGGTAAGTACCGAGCCCAGCTCGATGCTGGGGCTGTACTCTTGCTGGAAAAAGAGGTTTTGAACCAGGAAGATTTACCGTCTCTGGAGAAGGGTGCGAAAAAGAAACGCGCCTAGACGTTGAAAAGTCTAGGGGTCGCAGGGTGGGGATCATAAGAAGACGATCATCATGAACAGGATGCAGGGAGAAAAACCGACGCCAATGAAAGGCAAAATCCTCGTCTGCAAAGCCATCGTTTTGGCGCTGGTTTTGTCGACCGATCCGATTGAAGCAACGGCTGGAACACCGGTGGTCCAGTCCGGCGACGAACTGCCGTCGTTGGCGCCGATGCTGAAAACGGTGCTGCCGGCGGTCGTCAGCGTTTCCGTCAAGGGACGTGCGCCGGTCGAGCCGAATCTCCTGCTCTCCGACCCCTTTTTTCATCGGTTCAACGGCGGCCCGGACCAGTCGCAGCAGGACGGATACGATTTCGAGGCGGGCGGATCCGGTGTCGTCGTCGACGCCGAGAACGGCTACATCCTCACCAACAGCCACGTGGTCGAGGAAGCGGACGACATCACCGTGACCTTGAACGATGGCCGGACCCTTCAGGCCAGGAAGGTCGGCGACGACCCCGACACGGACGTGGCTGTAGTCCGGGTTTACGCCCAGGATCTCAAAGCGCTTGCGTTCGGTGACTCGGACAAGTTGGAGGTCGGTGATTTCGTGGTTGCCGTCGGCAATCCGTTCGGTCTCCCGCAGACCGTGACGTCGGGCATCGTCAGCGCCCTGGGTCGCAGGGGCCTCGGCATCGAAGGTTACGAGAGCTTCATCCAGACCGACGCGTCGATCAATCCCGGAAACTCCGGCGGCGCCCTGGTCAACCTGCGCGGCGAACTCGTCGGCATCAACAGCGCCATTGTCGCGCCAACCGGGGGCAATGTCGGCATCGGCTTTGCGATACCGAGCAACATGGCCAAGCGTATCCTGGAGCAACTCATTGCCCACGGCGAAGTCAGGCGCGGCGAGCTCGGCATCAGCGTTCAGGACCTGACGGCCGACCTCGCGAAAGCGCTCGGCGCAGATACCGGCGAGGGCGTTGTCGTGGCTTACGTCCAGCCACGGTCCTCCGCCGCGGACGCGGGGTTGAAGGCGGGCGACATCATCACCGCCTTGAACGGAGAGTCGGTGAAGGATCCCGCTGATCTGAAAAACAAGGTCGGACTGTTGCGAGTCGGAGCACTGGTTCAGGTGGACATCGTCCGCGACAACAGACAAAAGAAGATCGTAGCGACGACACGGGACGTCCAGGTGAAAAGTCTCGAGGTATCGAGCGAAATTCCGGCCCTCGCCGGCACCACCCTGCAAACCATCCCCCCGGGGGCGCCCGAGTATGGTGGGCTGAAAGGGGCCGTGGTCGCCGAGGTGAAGCAAGGAAGCCGCGCCGCCGGCGCGGGCCTGATGCCGGACGACATCATCGTCTCGGTCAACCGCAAACAGGTGGAGTCCGCCGAGGACGTGGTGCATATCGCAGGTCGAGCAAAGGGGCCTCTGCTCTTGCAGATTGTCCGCGACAGCGGAGGCGTTTTTCTGGTCGTCGAGACCGACCTGGCACGGTAGCACCAAGGCCGTGCATCCGATAGGCGGCTACTTTCTCTCGATCAGCTCGACCTTGTAACCGTCCGGGTCCTCGATGAAGGCGATGACGGTGGTGCCGTGCTTCATCGGTCCCGGCGGCCGGGTGATGTTGACCCCTTCCGCCTCCATCTCCTTGCAGGCACCGTAGATGTCCGGCACCGCGATCGCCAGGTGGCCGAAACCGCTGCCGAGCGCGTACGGCTCCGCCTGATCCCAGTTGTGGGTGAGCTCGATCACCGTGTTGTCGGTCTCGTCGCCGTATCCGACGAAAGCGAGGGTGAAGCGGCCGCCGGGATAGTCCTGCTTGCGAAGAACCTTCATTCCCAGGTGACGGGTGTAGAAGTCCAGCGACGCGTCGAGATCGCGGACGCGGATCATCGTGTGCAGGAGGCGAAACCCGGCCGGATCGATGGCGGGTCGGCCGGCGCTCTCGGGGGCCGTCGTGTTCATGGTGGTGCTCCGGTTTGAGGGTCGGATGATGCCATCGGACTGTATCCGATCTCCCTGGAGATAGGGATCGTTCGACAACGGCGCCAGCCGTGCCGATGGAAGGCCGCTCATCCGAGGCGATGGCGGAACAGCCAAGCGGCGCCGGAAAGGGAAAGGACCGCGATCAGCGCCATCGGCCAGAGCTGATCGTAGACCAACGGCGCCGGCAGGCCTTCGAGAAAAATGCCGCGCACGATAATCAGGAAATATCGCATCGGGTTGGCGAGGGTCACGTCCTGAATGATTGGCGGCATGTTGGCGATCGGAGTCGCGAAACCGGACAGAATGACCGCCGGGACGATAAACAGGAAGGCGCCGAGAATCGCCTGCTGCTGGGTTCGCGAGATCGACGAAATCATCAGTCCGACCCCGATGACGGCGAGGATATAGACGAAGAGTCCGGCATAGAGCAGCACCAGCTCGCCGCGGAACGGCACGCTCGAACCAGAGGACGGCGATGAGGATGATGACGGACCCTCCGACAAGGCCGATGACCAGCGGCGGAACCGCCTTGCCGACGAGAATCTCGAACGGCCGGAACGGCGTTACCAGAAGCTGCTCGAAGGTTCCGAGCTCGCGTTCGCGCGCGACCGTGAGCGCGGTGACCACGGTGGTGACGACGAGGGTCAACAGGGCTACGATGCCGGGAACGATGAACCAGCGGCTGAGAAGATTGGGGTTGAACCACGCCCGGACCACCAGGCTCGCGGGTGGCTGCGGTTCTCCGTGCAGGCTCAGCCACTCCTGGTTGAACTCGGCGATGATCCGGCTGGCGTAGCCGAGGATGATCAGAGCGGTGTTCGAACTCCCGGCCGTCGACGATGAGTTGAACCCTCGCCGGCCGGTGGGCGATCAGATCGCGCGAGAACGTCTCGCCGACATGCACCACCAGGCTCGCGATCTTCGGGTCGACGACTTCGGCGATCTCGGCCTCATGGTCCAGTCTGGCGACGACGTCGAAGGTGGGCGAGCCTTCGAACCGGGCGACGAGCTCGCGGGCGGCGAGGCCGCCATCCTCGTTGTAGATCGCCGTTGCCACGTGGTCGACGTCGAACGTCGCCGCGTAGCCGAAGACCAGGAGCTGAACGATCGGCGGAACGATGATGACGAAGCGGCTCTTCTTGTCGCTCCACACCGCGACGAATTCCTTGGCGATCAGCGCACCGATGCGGTTCCACACGGTTCCCTCCCCTACTCCAGCGATTTGCGGGACTTGCGGCGGGTCAGGCCGAGAAAGATCGTCGCCATCAGCGCGAGCGCGGCGCCGTCGGAGAGGACGATCGGCCACACGGTTCCGGCGAGAAACAGGGTTTGCAGCGAGGACACGAAATAGCGCGCCGGAATGACATGGGTGATCGCCCGGACCACCGGCGGCATGCTGGCGATGTCGAAGATGAACCCCGAAAGGATGAACGCCGGCAGGAACGCCACCACGATCGCCACCTGGCCGGCGACGAACTGGCTCCGGACCACCGTCGAAATCAGCAGCCCCATGCCGAGCGCGGTGATCATGAACAGGGCGGAGACGACGAGCAGAACCGCGAACGAGCCGCGAAACGGCACGTCGAACACCCACACCGCCATCGCCGTCGAGATCGCCATTCCGCCCATGCCGAGGACGAAATAGGGGATCAGCTTTCCGAGCAGGATCTCGCCGATCCGCACCGGCGTGACCATCAGCGCCTCCATGGTGCCGCGCTCCCACTCACGGGCGACCACCAAGGCGGTCAGCAAGGTGCCGATCAGGGTCATGATGATCGCGATCAGGCCCGGAACGAGAAAGTTGCGGCTGCGCACCTCCGCGTTGAACCACACCCGTTGCTCGGCGACGACCGGAGCATCGAGCGACCTGCCCCTCCTCCACCGCCCGCTGCACCAGCCATTTCTGCCAGGCCCCGTCCATGTAGCCGCCGATGATCCGCCCCGTGTTCGCGTCCGTTCCGTTGACGATCACCTGGATCGGTGCCCCGGCGGGAGACCACAGACGGCGGGCGAAATCCGCCCTCAGAACCACCATCGCGTCCACCCGGTGCGTCATCATCGCCTCTTCCGCCTGCCGGCGGTGGCTGAAGATCACCGGCGCAAGGTAACGCGAACCGATCAGCGAACCGGCGAAGCTTGCGGTCTCGCTCGTCGGATTCTCGATGACCAGCGCGACGGGAACGTGTTTGGCGTCCAGGGATATGCCGAAACCGAACAGGAGAAGCAGGATCACCGGAAGGACGAAAGCGATCGATATGCTGCTCGGATCGCGGAGGATCTGCAGCGATTCCTTGCGCACGAGGCCGATGAGCCGCATCCGCCGACCGCCGGGTATCGGCTTGGGCGCCGGTGCCGCGCCCCCTTCTCGCGACCGCGCCGATGGCGGGTCGGTCATAGCGGGTGGTCCCGGTCATAGGTTTCGATCAGCCCGATGAACGTGTCCTCGAGTGTCGGCTCGGGAAGGTCCGGGGTTCGATGCCGGGCCTTCAGTTCGTCCGGCGATCCCGACGCCACCAGTTTGCCCCGATAGATGATCCCGATGCGGTCGCAGTATTCGGCCTCCTCCATGAAGTGGGTGGTCACCATGATCGTCACCCCCGCCGCCGCCATCGCATTGATCCGTTTCCAGAATCCTCGGCGGATCAAAGGATCGACACCCGAGGTCGGCTCATCGAGAAAAAGGATCCCCGGCTCGTGCATGATCGCGCAGGCCAGGGCCAGGCGCTGCTTGTAGCCGAGGGGGAGATCGCCGCTGATCGCCTGCGCATAGCCGGTCAGCCCGAATTCCTTCATCTCCTGGTCTATCCTTTGTTGTTTGATCTTGCCGCCGAGGCCGTAGGCGCTGGCGAAAAAGCCGAGATTTTGCAGCACGCTCATGTTGCCATAGAGGGAGAATTTCTGCGCCATGTAGCCGATCCGCGCCCGCGCCTTCGCCGCGGCCCGTCTGAGGTCGATGCCGAGCACCAGCGCCTTGCCCTCGGACGGCGGCAGCAAACCGCAAAGCATCTTGAACGTCGTCGATTTGCCCGCGCCGTTGGGTCCCAACAGCCCGAAAATCTCGCCCCTTCGCACCTGGAAACCGATCCCGTCGACCGCGCGAAAATCGCCGAACACACGGGCCAGACCTTCCACGTCGATGACGGCCTCGTCGCCGGAGGACGTGGTCGCGCTCGACGACGGGACGCGAACCGCGAAGCTTCCCGAAGCCGCGGATTCGGTAGATCCTTCGGCCTCCGGGTCGGCCGAGCGCCGGGCCTTGACCAGGGCGACGAACGCGTCCTCGAAGAGCGGCTGGACCGCCCGCAGCTTGCCGCCGCCATCGCCGCCGGCGAACCGGCGTTCGAGTGCGGCGATGCCGGCACTGTCGACACTTTTCGACAGCAACAGGTGCAGGTCGTCGCCCTTGATCAGGGCGTCGACGACATCGGGAACGGTCTCCGCCGTGTCGAGAATGGCTCGCTTGTCGGCCGCGCCGATCGGCAACGCGAAGGTTCGATTCTTCAGGCGCTTCCCGAAAGTCTCGGGCGGTCCGGAATCGAGCAGATCCCCCTCGCTCATCAGAAGCACGTCATGGCAGCGTTCGGCCTCGTCGAAGTAGGCGGTGCTCCACAGCACGCTGATCCCCTCCCCGACCAGGGTTTGAACGATCGCCCAAAGCTCCCGGCGCGACACCGGGTCGACGCCGACGCTGGGTTCGTCGAGCAACAGCAGTCTGGGCGGACGCACCAGGGCGCACGCCAAGCCCAGCTTTTGTTTCATTCCCCCGGAGAGGTGTCCGGCGAGGCGGTGCCCGAAGGGAGCAAGCCCGGTGAACGCCATCAGACGCTCGAAACGCGCCCTTCGCTCCTCGCCCGCGACCCCCTGGAGATCGGCGTAGAGTTTGAAGTTCTCTGCGACCGTGAGGTCTTCGTAGAGGCCGAAGCGCTGCGGCATATAGCCAAGATTGGCCTGGATCTCCTGTGCCCGGTCGACGCTGTCCATGCCGAGGACGCGAATCTCGCCGGAATCGGGTTTCAGCAAACCGGTGATCAGACGCATCAGTGTTGTCTTGCCGGCGCCGTCCGGTCCGACAAGGCCGGTGATTTGGCCGGCCCGGATGGACGCCGAGAAACGATCCAGCGCCGTGATCGTTCGCGTACCCAGAACGAACCGCTTCACGACGTCGCGGATTTCGATGACGGGATCGGCCGGAGCGTCCCGTTTCGTCGCCTCGCCATCGCAACTGTCCAGAGCCGTCATCGGCCTACTTCGACGGGCACGCGGTCGCTTGCGTCAGCGGTTCGGCCGGCTGATCGAACGGAATGTGCGCCGTCACCGGCATCCCGAGACGCAGTTCGTTCTCCGGATTGCAGACGTATATGCGGGCCTGGTAGACGAGATCGGTGCGGACCTCGGTCGTTTCGACCGTCTTCGGGGTGAACTCGGCAACCGGCGAGATGAAACCGACCCATCCCGCGTAGCGCTTGCCGGGATAGCTGTCGGAGGTGAGATAGGCGCGGGCACCCTCGCGGAGTCGGCCGATATCGGGCTCGTCGACGAATACCCGCGCCCACATGGGATCGATCAGCGCCAGGGTATAGACCGTCAACTGCGGCGACGCCATGTCGCCCGGTTCCACAACGCGGGTTTGGACGACCGCGTCGGCGGGCGCGTGGAGATAGCCGTCCGTCAGTTTCTTCTCGGAGAGCGCCAGTTTGGCCCGGTTGGAATCGACGAGTGCGCGCAGGGCATTCCTCGCCGCCCTCGTCTCCTCTTCCTGAAGCCCGCTCACCGCGCCTGGGCTTTTCTTTCTGGCGGCCATGATGTCCCGAAGATGAACGTCGGCAAACTTCAGATCCTCACGCGCCTTGACCAGTTCCGCCTCGGCGCGATCGACGTCGAGCTCTCGTTCGCGCGTGTCCAGCACCGCAAGAAGCTGGCCACGCTTCACCCTTTCGCCTTCGACAACATGCATCTCGGCGATGCGGTCCTGGTCGAAGAACGCGAGATTCACCTGACGGATATCGATGTTGCCGTAGAGGACCAGTTCATCCGCCGCCGCTTGTTGACTCGCTCGGTATCGGTAATAGAAGGTGCCGGCCGCGGCCGCGGCGATCAGGACAACGACTACGGCGACGAACTTGCGCTTGCTGGGGGTCATGGATTCTTTCTCCAATCACCGGTGCCGGCCTCTCAATAGTTCTCGGGCACGATGTGCCGGTACATCGGCTTGTCGGGAACGCCCTCGGGTTTCTTTTTCGGCTTGGGCATCGACGGCGCCTCGAACGGAACGCCCTTGTACGGGATCAGGCCGAGCAGGTGGAAGATGCAGTTGAGGCGGGCTCGGAATCCTTCTTTTTCGCTTTCTTCTTGGCCATCAACCTCCCCTTTTCTCTCTTTCGATGCCGGGACGCCGGCGATCGGTTTTGGATCGTTGAAGTATAGGCGGGCATCTAACGTTGTGAAAGCACCGGGGGTGAGATAGGTTCGCGGCACATGTCCAACGAAACGACAATCCCATGCTGAGATCAATGTTCACCGACAAGAGAACAGACCGTACGTTTTTGGCCCCGCTCGCATTGCTGTTGGTGATTGCAGGCATGACCGCGGCGTGCGAGGAAAAGAACGCCTATGTTCCGCCGCCACCGCCAAAGGTGACAGTCGCCAAACCCGTACAGAAACCGGTTACCGACTATCTGGAGTTCACCGGCAATATCGCCGCGGTCCAGACCGTCGAGCTTCGGGCACGGGTCGAGGGCTATCTGGAGAAGGTGCTGTTTCAGGACGGCGACCTGGTCAAGGAGGGTGAGCAGTTGTTCCAAATCGAGCGGGCGCCCTATATCGCCCAGGTCGATGCGGCCAAGGCCGACTTGGCGCGGGCGCAGGCGTCCTTCAAGCAGGCCAAGCTGACCGCCGAACGCAGACGCCAGGCCGGACGCAGCGGTGCGATCAGTCAACAACAGGTGGACGAGGCGGAGGCGATTCAGCAAGGCCAGGCTGCCGAGGTGCTGGCGATGAAGGCGGCGCTGGAAACGGCCGAACTCAACCTCGGTTATACCAAGGTGTATGCCCCCTTCGATGGCCGCGTCGGCCGCCGGCTCAAGGATCCGGGAAACCTGGTGGGCGCGGGCGAAAAAACTCTCCTCGCCGAGGTCAACCAGATCGACCCGGTCTACGTCTACTTCACCATCAACGAGCGGGCCCTCCTGCCGATCATGGAAAAAAGGAACAGACCCGATCCCGGCACGGAGGCGAGAGGCAAGAGCCAGGCGTTGTACCTCGGCCTCGCAACCGACGAGGGCTATCCCTACGAAGGGTATCTCGATTTCGCCGCCATCACCCTCGACCCCAACACCGGAACGCTGCAATTGCGGGGCGTCTTCAACAACCCGACCCGCAAACTCCTGCCCGGTCTGTTCGCCAAGATCCGCGGACCCGTCGGCGAGAACAAGGATGCGATGCTGGTGCCCCAGCAAGCCGTCGGTTTCGATCAACAGGGCGAATACGTGTTGGTCGTCGGTGCGGACGACACGGTCGAGCGTCGCGGCGTCGAACAGGGACCGATTTCGGACGGAATGCGGGTCATCACCAAGGGCCTCAAGGGCGACGAGCGGGTTATCGTCGACGGCCTGTTGCGCGCCATTCCGGGGCGGAAAGTCACGCCCACGACCGAACAGGCATCTGCCAAGGGCGACAAGCAACCGGGCGCGCCAAAAACCGAGACGTCCGCCCCGCCTCCGCAGCCCAAAGCTCCCTCGCAGAATCAGTAGCCGGGAAGCCCGACCGTCATGTCGAAGTTCTTCATCGACCGCCCGATCTTCGCCAACGTCGTCGCGATCATCATCGTCATCCTCGGCGTGGTGGCGATCCTGCAGCTTCCGATCTCCCAGTATCCGAACATCGTTCCGCCGACGATCCAGGTGACGACGAGCTTTCCCGGCGCCAACGCCGAAGTCGTCGCCAACACCGTCGGCATTCCCATCGAGAACCAGTTGAACGGTGTCGAAGGCTCGATCTACATGCAGTCGACCAGCGGCAGCGACGGGAGCTATACGCTGACGGTGACGTTCGAGGTGGGAACGGACCTCGATGCGGCGCTGACCCTGGTGCAGAACTTCGCCAACGCCGCCCTCTCGCAGTTGCCGGAGACGGTTCAGGCGCAGGGCGTCACCGTGCGCAAGGTGTCGACCAACATCCTGCAGGTGGTGAGCCTCTATTCGGACGACAACCGGTTCGACGACACCTACCTCGCCAACTACGCGGTCATCAACCTGCAATATCCCCTCGGGCGGGTCCCCGGCGTCGGCCAGGTCAAGGTCGTCGGCGCGGGTGCCTACGCCATGCGGGTCTGGCTCGACCCCGAGAAGCTCAAGTCCTTCGATCTGACCGTTCTCGATGTGCAGCAGGCCATCGCTCAACAGAACACCCAGGTGGTCGCCGGCCAGATCGGCGGGGCGCCGGTGCCGGATAGCCAGGTGTTTCAGTTCACCATCAATGCTCTGGGACGGCTCTCCGAGGTCTCGGAGTTCGAGAACATCATCGTCAAGAGCAATCGCGGCGAGAGCGCCAGTGTCATCCGCGTCAAGGACGTCGCCCGGGTCGAGTTGAGCCAGCAGAGCTTCGCCAACTTCTCGGGTCTCTCCGGCAAGAAGGCCGCCCACGTCATCGTCTATGCCCTGCCCGGCGCCAACGCCCTCGACGTCGCCAAACAGGTCCGCGCAACGACGGCGGAGCTGAGCAAGGATTTCCCGGAGGGCCTGAAGTACGCCGTCTACTACGACACGACGATCTTCGTCGAGGACGCCATCAACGCGGTCTACCACACGCTGTTCGAGGCCGGCGTTCTCGTCCTCATCGTCATCTTCGTTTTTCTGCAGAATCTTCGGGCGACCCTGATCCCCGCCGTGACCATCCCGGTGACGATCATCGGCGCGTTCGGGGCGATGGCGATGCTCGGCTTCAGCATCAACCTGATGACGTTGTTCGCGGTGATCCTCGCCATCGGCATCGTCGTCGACGACGCGATCATCGTCGTCGAGAACTCGTCGCACTACATGGAACAGGGGATGTCGCCGCGCGACGCCGCGGTCAAGGCGATGGGCGAGCTGACCGGTCCGATCGTCGGCGTCACCCTGGTGCTGATCGCGGTGTTCCTGCCGGCCTCGTTCATCCCCGGCATCACCGGCCAGCTGTTCCGCCAGTTTGCCCTGGTCATCGCCTCGACGGCGGTCCTCAGTGCGCTGATCGCGTTGTCGCTGAGCCCGGCCCAGGTCCGCGTATTCCTGCGCCCACCCAATAGGGAAAAAAAGCCAAACAAGGTTTCCCGGATCTTCTTCGGCGGGTTCAACAAGGGATATCAGGCCGCCGAGGACGTCTACATCGGCATCGTTCGCCGCATGGTGAGCCACCCGATGATTTCACTGCTGGTATTTTTGGTGGCGATCGGCGTCGCCGGCTGGCGGTTCGCGCAACAGCCGACCGGTTTCCTTCCCACCGAGGACCAGGGCTACGCCATCGTCTTCGCGACGCTTCCCAATGCCGCCGCGCAACCGCGGGTCAAGGCGGTCTCGGCGAAGGTCGACGCCATCCTCGAAAAAACTCCCGGCATCGCGCAGTGGGTGACCATCGGCGGTCTCTCGATCATCGACAACGCCAACGTCACCAACACGTTCTCCACCTTCGTCATCTACGAGAGCTGGGAGAAGCGCGGTGCGGATCTGTCGCAGGACGCCATCGTCGCCAACCTGCGCAAGCAAATGGCGTCCATCCAGGAAGCGGCGATCGCAGTCCTCATTCCGCCGCCGATCGCCGGTCTCGGGCAGTCCGGCGGTTTCCAGATGATGATTCAGGATCGCCGCTCCCTCGGCTTGGCCGAGCTGCAGAACGCGGCGATGGAGACGGTCCGAGCCGCCAACAGCCAGTCCAGCCTTCGGGGCGTGCTCACGACGTTCAGCGCCCGCAGTCCGCAGCTTTTCCTCGACATCGACCGCACCAAGGCCGAGTCCCTTGGCGTGCCGATCGGCGACGTTTTTTCGACCCTGCAGGCCGATGTCGGATCTGTTTTCATCAACCTCTTCAACAAGTTCGGGCAGAGTTTTCAAGTGAGAATGCAGGCCGATGCGCCGTACCGCCTGCAAGCGGAGGACATCGCCGATCTTTACGTGCGCAACGTTGAGGGCGAGATGGTTCCGCTGGGCACCTTGATCGAAGCGCGACGCACCGTCGGCTCGGAACTGGTCACCCGCTACAACCTCTATCCGGCGGCGTCCGTCCTCGGTGGACCGGCGCCCGGGATCGAGCTCCGGCGAGGCTCTCGCGCTGATGGAGCAGGTGGCCGACGCCAACCTGCCGGTTGGGATGGCCTACGAGTGGACGACGACCGCCTACCAGGAGCAGCAGGTCGGCAATACGGCCTATTTCATTTACGCTCTGTCCATCGTCCTGGTGTTCCTCGTCCTCGCCGCCCAGTACGAAAGCTGGACCAACCCGGGCGCGGTCATCCTGGTGGTGCCGATGGCGATGGTCGGGGTGCTGCTGGCGCTGATCGTCCGCCACTTCGACAACAACCTCTACACCCAGGTCGGCCTGGTGCTGATGATCGGGCTGGCCAGCAAGAACGCGATCCTGATCGTCGAGTTTGCCCGCGAGCTGCGCGCCGAAGGCAAGTCCATCGCCGAAGCCGCGATCGAGGCGACCCAACGCCGGTTCCGCGCCATCGTCATGACCTCGTTCTCGTTCATTCTCGGTGTCGTCCCGCTGCTCATCGCGTCCGGCGCCGGCGCCGCCAGCCAGCAGGCGATCGGCACCGTGGTGTTCGGCGGCATGCTGGCGTCGACCCTGATTGCCATCCCGTTCGTGCCGGTGTTCTACGTGCTGATGCAAGGCCTGAGCGAACGCGGCGGCAAGGCGGCGAAAGCCGAGACGGCCGAGGCGCCCGCCCAAGCGACCAGCGAACCGGGAAAATAGGTTGCCTCTCCCGGAGTGAACACAATGGCTCTCGTTCGCACAGAGGTGAAAGACGCGATCGGCACGATCGTCATGGATCATGCCGAGAAACGGAACGCTCTCGGCAGGATCCTCATCGACGAGATCGTAAACGCCTTGGAGCGTTTCCGCTCGTCGGGCGTGCGGGCCATCGTCTTGCGTGCCCCGGAGGGGGCGAAGGTCTGGTCCGCGGGACATGACATCGGCGAGTTGGCCGAGCCGAGGCGCGATCCCCTCGGCTGGTCGGACCCCTTGCGGGTCCTGGTCCGCACCGTCCAGGAGTGCCCGGCGCCGATCATCGGCCTGATCGAGGGCGGCGTGTGGGGCGGTGCCTGCGAGGTCGCGATGGCGTGCGACATCCTCGTGGCCACTCCGGACGCCACCTTCGCCATCACGCCGGCGAAGCTCGGTCTTCCCTACAATCTCAGCGGGGTGCTGACCCTGCTCAACAGCGTTCCACTCTCCGTGGCGCGGGAGATGCTGTTCACCGCCCAACCCATTCCGGCGTCACAGGCGCTGAACCTGGGTATCATCAACCACATCAAGCCGGCCGACGAAATCACCGGCTTCGTCCACGACCTCGCCAGCCACATCGCCGCCAACGCACCGTTGAGCGTGTCGGTGATGAAGGAGGAGTTGCGGCTCCTCGCCAGCGCCCACCCGATCACGCCGGAACTGTTCGAGAAGATCCAGGGCCTTCGCCGCATCGTCTACGACAGCGCCGATTATCGAGAGGGCGTCAACGCCTTCCGCGAGAAGCGCAAACCCCGGTTCAAGGGTGAATAGGAGAACGGCTCCACCGGACTTGCGTCATTCGCACTGTTTCAAGATCAGGCCGGTAGGCAACAGCGTCGCCGAGTCGCCGGTTCCCTCGTCGCAAGTTTCGTCGAGCTGCGCTTGGGTGAGGCCGACCGCGCCGGTCAGATTGGCTCCGTCGAGAACGGTCTCATCGAGTTTCGCTCCGGTGAGATCGGCCCCTTCCATCTGGGCATCGACGAGAATGGCGTCGGAGAGATCGGCGCCGCGAAGGTTGGTGCCATTGAGTTTGGCCTCGTTGAAGACGGCCTCGGAGAGATTGGCGCCGCTGAGGTTGGCATTCGAGAAACTGGCGCCGACGAATTCCCCTGCGTTCAGGTCGGCGCCGCTCAAATCGCATTTCGGGCATTCGCCCTCGGCCGTCAGCTTCTCGATCGATGCTTCGTCGAACGCATTCGCGTTCGCGGCGATCAACAGCGCTGCGCCGACAACCACGGTACGGATCACCACTACCACCACCACCTCCTCCTCGCTCTGTTTGAATTGCTTACCGCTTCACTGGGCGGGCCTGGCATTGACGCAATCGAAGACGGTCTGCGTCGCGTTCGGATACCTCAGCAACGTTTCCTCGTCCGGCTTGATCGTGCGGTCGAACACCGCAGTCTTGCCGTACTTGGCGCAGTGCTCGTCGGCATCCACCCCGGCCATCGACCCGTACCTGGAGTTGTGCTGGATGGTAACGCCCTCCGGTTGCGGATCGATGATCACGTTTTTCTCCTCGGACGAGCAGCCGGCGATGATCAACACCGAGAGGAGAACCATCGGCATTCGCCAAGTGAAAGCATCAAGTCTCGAGATCCGTTTCATGTCATCCTCCCCACCGCTTCCACCGCCTTGCCAGGCTCATTTGACCGGCTCGACGCGCGAACCGGTGTCGCCGGTGAACTTGACCCTGTAGCGTCCGCTTTCGCAGGTGATAATCCACGCCTCCTCTTCGGGCGACGACTGCTCCGCATCGCGGGTGGCGCTCTTCGGCTGCTCACAGGCGTATCCGTGCACGCGGACGGCGGCGGCGATCGCGTCCATCCCCTCCGGGTCGTTCAACTGCGCCCGGGCGGAGGGAACGGCGGCAACAATCGCCGCGACGAGCAATCCGCAAGCGGTGCCGATGGAACCACGCGCCGGTATCACCGGTACCAATCCAGCCGCCAACATCGACAGCCCTTTATGCGAAGGTTTGTTCATTCTCTCCTGCCTTCCGCATCACTTTCCCACGCCTCTTGCGCGCGCCTGAGTTCTTCGGCGTCTCCCGGGTGGAGGCACTCGGCAAACTCCACGGTCCCCGGCGAATAGCCCTTCTCGCGGCACGCCGCCTCGGCCCGGGTATCGTCTCCGCCGGCGCACGCGGCCAATGCGAATAAACCGGGGATCGCCACAAACAGCCCCCATTCCGAGAGAACACCCACCGATCTCACCTTTCGCTCAAACGACGACAGGCCAAGAACATGCCGCCCCATGGGCCGCGCCGTCAACGCTCGATCTTGGTGATCTTCGCGCCCTCGACCGACAGGTCGCCCATCAGCCCCTTCTGGCCGAAAACGAAGGCGATGACCGGGTCGGTGCCGACCAAGGTGTCGATGTCGGCGCTGTTGCCCTTGTCGATCAGCGTCACGTTGGCGTCGGCGCCGGCTTGCCAGCCGGAACTCCTGCGGAACGCGGCCAGCGATTGCGGCGTCATGAACATGATGATTTCGGAATGTTTCTCGGCTCCCAGTTGCAGGCCGATCGACCCCGAGCTGGTGCTGTAGTAGCCGAACGTCGCCCCTCCGACGATCAGCGCGCCCTCGCCGTAGGAGCCGCCAATTCCCACTCCGGCCGCGGTGATCTCCGGAAACACCAGCATGCCTTGAGCCTTCACCGCCGCCGCCTCGCAGCCGCTGACCAGCTTGGCGCAGGCGTCACGGGCGGTCTTGACCCCGGCGTCGATCTCCGCGGCCGTATCGGCCCAAGCCGCCGACCCGAGCCCGGCGGTGACAACTGCGGCGACGACCGCCACCAACACCCTGCCCTTCGATCCCATCATACCTCGTCATCATTTCCTCGCCTCCCCGATCGTTTCACCGTTTCGCTGCGGCGGTCGACTCGAAGCGACCCGACCACCTGCGGTAGAGATTAAACCAGTTACTCGGCAGGTAAAGCGGCAAGGCGATCCGGCGACGGAATACGATTGGTCATTTGGCCCTGCGCGCTCTCAGGTAACGGATGGCCAGGAGCACGACGACCGCGAGGGCGGCCAGCGCGATCGCCGCGTAGCCAAAGCGGTGGAACCAGGGCAGGATGGCCGACAGGTGGTGCCCGGCGACGTATGCACCGTATCCCCATACACCCGTCCAAAGGGCGGCGCCCACGGCATTGTACAAAAGGAAACGCGGCCATGGCATGGCAACCGTGCCGGCGATTAACCCGTTGAGTTGCCGTAGCCCCACGAAGAACCGCGCAGCCATCACGATCTCGGCGCCGTATCGGCTGAAGAAACCCTCGACCTTCGCCACGCGGGGTTCGGTGATCCCGACCCGCGCGCCGTGCCGGAGGACCAGGCGCCGCCCGCCGTACCGGCCGATCGCGTAGCCCACGTTGTCGCCGAGGACCGCCGCCGACCAGACCGCGCCGATCAAGAGGACGATGTTCATGTCACCGCGTGAAGCAAGAAACCCGCTTGCGATGACCAGCAACTCTCCGGGCAATGGCGCTCCAAAGGATTCCAAACACACCACAACGAAGACGGCGGCGATGCCGTAATCCCGCAGATACGGTTCGGCCAGAGCTGCGTATTGCTCAATTCCGGTCATTGGCGAGTGATCTGGTTCCGACAGCCCATCAGTCACAGACCGCCACGGATGCGAAGGTCAGGCCCTTAACGCGGGCGGAACTGGGTTCGCAACATGCCGCCGGAGATGGACGAGGGTCAAGACACGGTTAAAACCAAACCGGACCCATCAGCCATTGCCGGCGCCAGCCGCATCATCCTTGAGTGCCACTTATGGGGTAGACTCGGCGCGGCAAAAGAGAGAAGAATTCTCTCCGAAGAGCCGACGCACAACGGCGTCTCATCAACGGGGAGGAAAAGACGTGGTTGCACTCGATGTCTCCGCGGTGCGGATCGGCGGAACGCCGTCCGACAAAAGCCAAGCGATTCGGCAGGTCGGCGAGATCCTGGTCGGTTCGGGCAACATCGAGCCGGGTTACGTCGAAAGCATGCTCGCCCGCGAGAAGGTCGCCAACACCTTTCTCGGCAACGGCATCGCCATTCCCCACGGCATCCCCAAGGACCGCGGTCTGATCCTGCGGACCGGCGTCGCCGTCCTGCAGGTTCCCGAGGGCGTGGAGTGGAACCCGGGCGAGACGGTGCACCTGGTCGTCGGCATCGCGGCGAAGTCGGACGAGCATCTCGAGATCCTCTCCAACCTGACCGACGTGCTCGGCGAGGCCGACGAGGCCGACCGCCTGGCCCACACCCGCAACCCGGAAGATATCGCGAAGCGGCTTTCTTCGGGTCCCGCGGCGAAGCCGAGTGCGGCTCCGACCGCAAGACCGGAAGACCTGCCCAACGGCTTCGACATCGTCATTCACAATCCCCACGGCCTGCACGCCCGGCCGGCGACGGCGTTGGCGGAGCTGGCCAAGAGCTTCGAATCGAAGATCCGATTGCGCCTCGACGATCGGGTGGCCGATGCCAAGAGCCTGATCTCGCTCTTGAAGCTCGGTGTCGAAAACGGATCGACCCTTCGCGTCATGGCCGACGGCCCGGATGCCGACAAGGCGCTCGCCGCCCTGCGCGAGGCGATCGAAGCCGGCCTCGAGGACGAGGCGGAAGCCGCCGCCGAGGCGGCTTCGACGGCGGCACCCGGCCAGCCGGCGATCGAATACGAGGGGTCGGTCATCGCTGGCGTCGCCGCGTCGCCGGGCATTGCGATCGGGCCGATCTGCCAGTTCCAGCGGGGCAAGATCGTCGTCGAGACCATGGCCAAGGATCCGGCGGCCGAGACCTCCAAGCTTCGGCACGCTCTGGAGAGCGCCAAGCGCGAGTTGAACGACCTGTTCGACGAGGTCTGGAAGAAGGCCGGTCCGGGCAAGGCGGCGATTTTCCGGGCGCACGTGGAGTTTCTCGAGGATCCGGAGATGGTCGACGAGGCGCGCGCCCTCATCGACAAGGGACACAGCGCCGGCTGGGGATGGCAACAAACCTTCGAGGCCCGCGCCGACATGCTGGCGGCGATGAAGGACGCGGTTCTGTCGAGCCGGGCCGTCGACCTGCGCGACGTCGGCCGGCGGGTGCTTCGCCTGTCTGGCAAACAGCGTCGAGGACGAACCGGGTCTGCCCGACCAGCCGGTGATCCTCGTCGCCGACGATCTCACGCCCTCGGATACGGCGCGGCTGGATCCGGCCTATGCGCTGGGTTTGTGCACGGCGTCGGGAGGGCCGACCTCGCATACGGCGATCATCGCGCGGTCCCTGGATATTCCGGCGGTCTGCGGCGCCGGCGGATCGGTCCTCGATCTCGCGGAAGGCGGAAATGCGGTGCTCGACGGCAACAGCGGCCTGTTGGTAATCGAGCCCACCGCCGCCGACCTCGAAGCCGCGCGCGGGGTCCAGCGGGACCTCAAAGCGCAACGGGAAGAGGAGCGCCGCGCCTGCTATCAGCCGGCGATCATGATCGACGGCGCGCGGATCGAGGTCGTGGCGAACATCAGCGACCCCGCGGAAGCCGAAGCCGCCGTCAACGCCGGCGGCGAAGGCGTCGGTCTGCTCCGCACCGAGTTCCTGTTCCTGCAGCGCGACAGCGCCCCCGACGAAGACGAACAGGCCGCGGCCTACACGACGATGACCAAGGCGCTCAACGGCCTGCCGATCATCATCCGCACCCTCGACATCGGCGGCGACAAGGAAGTGCCGTACATGTCGATGCCGGCGGAGGACAACCCGTTCCTCGGCGAACGCGGGATCCGGCTTTGCCTCAACCGGCCGGAGCTGTTTCGCACCCAGCTTCGCGCCATCTTCCGCGCCGCCGCCACCGGACCGGTGCGGATCATGTATCCGATGATCTCGACCCTGGACGAACTGACCAAGGCGAAGGCGATCACCGAGGAGGTGCGCCTGGAGATGGGCGCCGATCCGGTGGAGATCGGCATCATGATCGAGGTGCCGTCGGCGGTGATGATGGCCGAGGACTTCGCCCGGGAGGTCGACTTCTTCTCCATCGGCACCAACGACCTGACCCAGTACACGCTGGCGATGGACCGGCTTCATCCGGTGCTGGCCAAGCAGGCGGACGGTCTCCACCCGGCGGTGCTCAGGATGATCGATCAGACCGTCCGCGGCGCCAAGGCGGCCGGCAAATGGGTCGGGGCGTGCGGCGGCATCGCCGGCGATCCGAGAGGCGTGGTCATCCTCACCGGCCTCGGGGTCAGCGAGCTCAGCGTCAGCATCCCCAGCATCGCCGCGGTCAAGGCGCAGATCCGTGGCATGACCATGGACAAGACCCGCAAGATCGCCGAGCGCGCGCTGTGCTGCCGTGACGCCGCCGAGGTACGGGCCCTGGTCTGAGGACCCGGCAATGCCGTTCTCCAACGCAAGGGGTCGAAAATGACCGTTGCCACCCGCATCGCCACCGTCAGCTTGAACCCCGCCATCGATCAGACCGCCCTGGTTCCGAACTTCGCCGCCGGAGCCGTCAACCGGGTCGAGCACGAACAGTCCGACGCCGGCGGCAAGGGGGTCAATGTCGCCTCCTTTCTCGCCCAGTTCGGTCTTTCCGTCGCGGTCACCGGTATCCTCGGCGAAAACAACATCGAGCCCTTCGTCCGCCTGTTCGTCGAAAAGGGCATCGTCGACCGGTTCGTCCGCTTGCCCGGGCTCACCCGCGTCAACGTCAAGATCGTCGACGAACGGCAGGACCGGGTCACCGATATCAACTTTCCGGGCCTCTCGGTCGGCACCGACGACCTCGCCCGCCTGAACGCGGCGATCGACGCGCTCGCCGCCGATACAGGATGGTTCGTGCTCTCGGGGAGCGTCCCCGAAGGGGTGCCGAACACCGTCTATGCCGATCTCGTCACAAGCTTGAAGAACCGCGGCAAGACCGTCGTTCTCGACGCCAGCGGCCCGGCGTTTGCCGCGGCGATCCCGACCGGTCCCGATGTCATCAAACCGAACATCGAGGAGTTGCAGGAACTGGTCGGACGAAACCTTGCCGGCCACGGCGACATCGTCGCGGCGGCGAAACAGTTGATCGATCAGGGGATCGGCCTGGTCGCGGTGTCGATGGGGCCCGATGGCGCCCTGTTCGTCGAGCGGGACGCGGCGGTGCTGGCGGTGCCGCCGAACATCACCGTCAAGAGCACCGTCGGCGCCGGTGACGCGATGGTCGCCGGGATCGTCACCGGCACGTTGCGCGGCCTCGACCTCGCCGACCGCGCCCGCCTCGCCACCGCCTTCTCGCTGGGGGCGCTGGGCGAGATCGGACCGCGGTTGCCGCCGCCCGACGTGGTCGAGTCGTTCATGCCGCGCGTGCGCATCCAGCCTGTCGACAACGGATAACCGGGGAGTCGGAAATGGCCAAGATCATTGGAATTACGTCCTGTCCGACGGGCATCGCCCACAGCCTGATGGCCGCGGAAGCCCTCAAGAAGACGGCTTCGCTGATGGGTCACGACATGAAAGTCGAGATCCACGGCGCCGAGGGCACCACCAATCCGCTCACCGACGAGGACGTCCAGGCCGCCGACGTCGTGCTCGTCGCCGCCGACATCCATGTCGGGCTGGAGAGGTTCGAAGGAAAGCCGAGGCACACCGTATCGACCAGCCGCGCCATTCGCGACACCGAGAACGTCGTGCGCGAGGCCTTGGAGCCTGGTCCCGGGCGCCGAGGCCGCCGCCGCGCCGGCGGTCTCCGCGGAGCCGGCCAAGGAAAAGAAGAAGAGGTGGCGCCCGAGGTTCATGCCGGGAAGTTCATCGTCGCGATCACCGCCTGTCCCACCGGCATCGCCCACACCTTCATGGCCGCCGACGCCCTGAAAAAGGTGGCGACCGAGCGGGGCCACGAAATCAAGGTCGAAACACAGGGCTCGGTCGGCGCCAAGAACCAGTTGACCGACGACGAGATCGCCCGCGCCGACGTGGTGATCATCGCCGCCGACACCCATGTCGATCTCGACCGTTTTGCCGGAAAGACGCTTTACCAGACCTCCGTCGGCTCGGCGGTCAAACAGGCGCCGACCGTCATCGAGGCGGCGTTGGCGCAGCCGCCCGCTTCGACCGCGCCGGGAAAGGCCGCCCCGGCGGCCAAGGCGCGGCCGTCGGAGAAGCGCGACGGTCCCTACAAGCACCTGCTCACCGGCGTCTCCTACATGCTGCCGATCGTCGTCGCCGGCGGTCTCACCATCGCGCTGTCCTTCGTCTTCGGCATCGAGGCCTTCAAGGAGGAAGGCAGTTTCGCCGCGGCTTTGATGAGCATCGGTGGCGGCGCCGCGTTCGCGATCATGGTGCCGGTACTGTCCGGCTTCATCGCCTTTTCGATCGCCGACCGGCCGGGCCTGGCGCCGGGCCTGATCGGCGGCATGCTGGCGGTCAACCTGCAGGCCGGCTTTCTCGGCGGCATCGTTTCCGGCTTTCTCGCCGGCTACGTCGCCAAGGCGATGCGCGACCACATCAAGCTGCCGACCCACTTCGAGGGACTGAAGCCGGTGCTCGTCATCCCGCTTCTGTCGACGTTGGTCGTCGGCCTGCTCATGGTCTACGTGATCGGCGGACCGGTGCGGTTCATCATGGAAAGCCTGACCACGTTCCTCCAGGGCATGGGAACCACCAACGCCGTGCTCCTCGGGTTGTTGCTCGGCGGGATGATGGCGGTCGACATGGGCGGGCCGATCAACAAGGCGGCCTACGCCTTCTCCGTCGGGCTGCTCACCAGCGATACCTTCACCCCGATGGCGGCGGTGATGGCGGCAGGGATGACGCCGCCGCTCGGCATCTCGATCGCCACCTTCGTCGGCCGCAACCGCTTTACCCAGGCCGAACAGGAGGCCGGCAAGGCCGCCGGCGTTCTCGGCCTGTCGTTCATCACCGAAGGGGCGATCCCGTTCGCCGCCAAGGATCCGCTCAGGGTGATCCCGTCGATGGTCCTCGGCTCCGCCGTCGCCGGCGCCATCTCCATGTACTTCGGTTGCGGCCTCCGGGCGCCCCACGGCGGCATCTTCGTCCTCGCCATCCCCAACGCGGTGACCAACCTCGGCTGGTACGCCGTCGCCATCGCCGCCGGCACCATCGTCACCACCATCGCCCTCCTGATCGCCAAACGGCCGCTGCAGGAGGCCAAGCAAAGCGGCGTCTCACCCAGCCTGTAGCGGGGCTTCGGATCCGTCGTCGGTCACGTCCTGGCAAAGGAGAAACGACCATGAAACACATACCCCTGGCAGCCACTTTTTGCGCGTCACTGGCGTGCGTACCAGCGGAAGCACGGGAATTCGTCCTATCCGATTCGCAAACCGGATCTGGCGTGGGGGACTGGTCGATTTCCAGTGCCGGCCTGGGCATTACCACCGGTTCGCCGTTCACGGTTAGCAAACGACTTCTGCATGGCGGCAAGCAGGAGGGCGTCGAACTGATCGAAGTCGACAACGGTGCAATGAAGTTCTCCGTCATCCCGACGCGAGGGATGAATATTTTCAAGGTCAGCAGCGGCGACGTCATCCTTGGATGGGATTCTCCCGTCAAGGAAATCGTCAACCCCGCATTCATCGAACTCGAGGGCCGCGGCGGCCTTGGCTGGCTTGACGGTTTTAACGAGTGGTTGGTCCGTTGCGGGTTCGAGTGGGCCGGACATCCCGGGATGGACAACGGCAGACTGCTGAGCCTTCACGGCCGGGTCGGCAACACGCCGGCCTCGGAGGTGGTCGTGGTCATCGATGACGAACCGCCGCATCGCATACGGGTGCGCGGGAAGGTGGTCGAGAAGGTCTTCAAGTTCGCCGATTACGAAGCCTGGACAGAGGTCTCGACCGAACCGGGCAGCGCCAGCCTTCAAATCAGCGACACCCTGACCAACCTGAGTGATTACGAGCGGGAGTTCCAAGTCATTTACCACGGCAACTTCGGCCCGCCTCTGTTGGAAGAGGGCTCGGTGTTCGTCGCACCGGTCAAACAGGTTACACCCTTCAACGATGATGCGGCCAAGGGCGTGGACATATGGACGACGTATTTGGGTCCCACCAAGAATTACGGCGAGCAGGTTTTCAACGTCGTCCCCTACGCCACGGATAACGGGTCGACGACGGTTATGCTGCACAACAAGGCCGGCGATCGTGGGATCAAGATCAGTTACAACGTCAACCAATTGCCCCATTTCACCCTGTGGAAGAATACGGATACGGAGAAAGAGGGATATGTCACCGGTCTCGAGCCCGGAACCGGATACGCCTACAACCGAAGCGTCGAGAGAAAATTCGGACGTGTGCCGAAACTGGCCGGGGGCGCGTCGAGATCGTTCACGCTGGATTACACCATCCTGTTCGGGAGCGAGGATATTTCGGCGGTCGTCCGGGAAATCTCCGCGATTCAGGGGCAGCGGAAAACAGAGGTGGATGCCGAGCCACAAGCGCAACCCAATAAGGAATAGCCGCCTTACGGCAATACCAACGACCACAATGGGTCAGCGTCGGTAACCGTTGCTATTCGGTGGCTTACCAGGAAGCATTGCCTTACGGTATTCGAAAGGAACGTCGAGTGGGCAAATCAACAATACGAGCAAACGCTCGGCGGCGACGGGGGACGGTATCATGACGGACGCCATCTGCCTTGGCGAACTGTTGGTCGACTTCGTACCAACCGAAACCGGAAAGGACCTGATCGAAGCGTCGACTTTTAAAAAAGCGGCGGGGGGTGCGCCGGCGAATGTGGCGGTCGGGCTTAAGCGGCTCGGCATCAGCAGCGGCTTCATGGGCAAGGTCGGCGCCGACCCCTTCGGCCGTTTCCTGGCCCGCACTCTTGAGGCCGACGGGGTCGACATCAGCACCTTACGACATACGGACGATGCGCCCACCGGACTGGCATTCGTCTCGCTCCGCGCGGACGGCGATCGCGATTTCTTCTTCTTCGGCAATCCCAGCGCCGACAAGACGCTCTCCCCTGCCGATATCGACTTGAGCGCGATAGGTCGCTGCAAGCTGCTGCACTTCGGCTCCATCAGCCTGTCAATGGAACCGGCGCGCTCGGCAACGCTCTACGCCGCCGACGCGGCGCGGGAAGCCGGCGCGATAATCTCCTACGATCCCAACCTTCGGCTCGCCTTTTGGGATGACGCCGACGCCGCGCGCGAGGGAATCAAAGCGGGCCTGGAAAAGGCCGACATCGTCAAAATCAGTGAGGACGAATTGTTCTTTCTCACCGGCGCCAACAAGCCGGAGCGAGCACGGGATCAACTGTGGACCGAACGCACCAAGCTGATGATCGTCACCGCCGGCGACACGGGCTCCATCTACATCACCAGCGACTTTATGGGCAGCGTGCCCAGCTTCAAGGTGAAGGCTGTCGACGCCACCGGCGCCGGTGACGCGTTTACCGCGGGCCTTCTTGCCGGACTGTTGAACCAGCCCAACGCCATCCGAAACGAGTCCATGCTGAGAGGAGTCTGCCACTTCGCCAACGCGGTCGGCGCGTTGACGACCACGGCCCGGGGCGCGATCCCGTCGCTGCCGACGCGGCAACACGTGGAAGAATTTTTGGAAACGCACGCGAGCCTAAGGGGCGCGTAAGGCATCGGATGCATTTCGCTGGTTTGGGTTTCCCGCACGGATTGCGGAAGGGAAAAAACATGACGTCGGGCCCACACATAACAACACCGAGGGAGGTCTTCGATGGCAGTTGTCGCAGACGACAATTCGACCAGTTCTGAAGGATTCGTGGCGAGAAACCTGCGAATACCCTTCATCCTGCTGGTGCTGTGCTTCACGGCCTGGGGCGTGGCGGCGAACCTCACCGACATACTGGTCGCTGTCTTCCGTGGCATCTTCAACATGTCGAACTTCCAGTCTTCGCTGGTTCAGTTCGCGTATTACGGTGCTTATTTTTTGCTCGCCCTTCCAGCGGGATTCATCAACAACCGCTACGGCTACAAGACCGGCGTGCTGGTAGGGCTGGGTCTCGCCGCTGCCGGCGGTCTGATGTTTCTGCCGGCGAGTCAGTTTCTGGTCTACGAGATGTTTTTGCTAGCCCTGTTCGCCCTTGCTGCCGGGCTTTCCATTCTCGAGACATCTGCAAATCCGTTTGTCATTGCTATGGGCAAAGAATTGACGGCAACGCAGCGGCTCAATCTCGCCCAGTCGTTCAACCCCATTGGCGCAAATATTGGCGTCCTGATGGGGGCGGTATTCATTCTGCCCGCGCTTACGCCCGAAGCAAGCAAGGCGATCATGAGTGACCCGCAGTTGCTCGCCAGTCAGGAGGCGGATCTGGCGCTTGTACTCAAGCCCTATCTCGGCATCGCCTTAGTGCTGGTCGCGATCTGGCTGCTGATCTTCTTCCGGAAGTTCGAATTGCCGAAGCCGGCAGCCGCAATTGGTGAAGATATCCCTTCGGGTAACGTCGCAGCGCGGCTGTGGAAAAACCGGCACTACCGCTTTGGGGTGATGGCCCAGTTCTTCAACGTTGCGGCCCAGACCTGCGTGTGGACCTTCACGATCCTCTATGCCCAGGACGTGGTGGGTGTTTCGCCGGAGAATGCTGGCTGGTGGCTTCAGGCTAGCCTCATCATCTTTTTGTTCTCCCGCTTTCTCATGACGTGGTTGCTCGGCATCATCCGGCCATCGCTTTTGCTGCTCATCATGGCGATGTTTGGCGTACTTTGTTGTGTCACCGCGATGTTCTCGCTCAACACTCTCGGGTTGATAGCGGTCGTTTCCGCGTCCGCATCGCTTTCCTTGATGTTCCCGACGATCTACGGCTTGGCTTTGCAGGGAACCGGCGAGGACGCGAAGTTCGGTTCGGCCGGTCTCGTCATGGCCATCCTTGGCGGTGCCATCATACCCATGGTGCACGCTGCGGTGATGGACGAAGTAGGGCCTGCAATGGGCTATGTGGTACCGGGCGTCTGCCTCGCCCTGGTTGGCGCCTATGCCCTTTTCGATCTCAGGAACACGCGTCCTGCGATATCCGATGAGGTGCTTCCGGCATCGGAAGGAGGAATGTCATGATGGGCATCACGTCAAACGTGCGGCGGCTGGCTGGATCGTTGTTGCTGGCAGGGCTCTGGATCACACTCGGCGCATGCTCGGAAGAACCGGACGTGACGATCGGGCTGATTACCAAGCAGGAAGTGAACCCGTACTGGGTGACAATGCGTGAAGTGGCCGAGGCCACGGCGAAAGACAACAACGTCACACTGCTCACAGCGACCGGTACGAGCGATGTGGATGTCGAAAGCCAGAAGCGCGCACTGAAGGAGATGGTCGCCAAGGGTGCCAAAGGCATACTCATAGCTCCGACCAGTTCGACGGAACTGCTGCCGGCCATCGAGGCGGCGCGGGAACAGGGTGTGATCGTCATCGCCGTGGATACACCGGTCGATCCGTTGGATGCAGTGGACGCCTATTTCGCCACCGACAACGAAGCTGCCGGTCGGTTGGTCGGGCAGTACGCCCGCGTCAAGGCTACCCAAATGGGCATCGAGCCGAAGATCGCGATGCTCGACCTGGCACCGGGCATAAGCTCGGGCGAGTTGCGGCACGCCGGCTTTCTAGATGGCTTCGGAATTTCGGAAGACGACCCCGCCATCGTCGCGATGGCCGACACCGAGGGAGACAGAAAGCTGGGCGAGGCGCGAATGGCCGAGATTCTCGCCGGGCATCCCGACGTCAACGTCATCTATACGGTCAATGAGCCGGCGGCGCTGGGTGCGCTCGAAGCGCTCAAGGATGCCAACGTGGATCTGAGCCGGACGATATTGGTCTCGATCGATGGAGGCTGTCGAGCCATGAAGAATGCCGTACGGCCGGGCTACATCGATGCGACAGCCATGCAGTTCCCGGAAAACATGGCGCGTGAAGGTGTTCGTGCACTGGCCACGGCGATTCGTGCTGGAGAGAATCTGTCCGGCAATCTTGATACCGGTGTGCGACTCATCACGGATGACCCTGCACCGGGCGTGAAATCCAACGACGTTGCCTACGGCGTGCGGAACTGCTGGGGTAACTGACGCAGTTGGGTCTTTCGCGAGAAGATTGGCGACCAGGGGGACCTGCGCTTGCCAGATTGGTCCAATTGGAGTGAGGGGTTTCGGGTGAAATGGGAGGGGGCAAACCCGTTCGCCGCCAAGGACCCGCTGAGGGTGATTCCGTCGATGGTCCTCGGCTCCGCCGTCGCCGGCGCCATATCCATGTACTTCGGCTGCGGTCTCCGCGCGCCCCACGGCGGCATCTTCGTCCTCGCCATCCCCAACGCGGTCAGTAACCTCGGCTGGTACGCCGTCGCCATCGCCGCCGGCACCATCGTCACCACCATCGCCCTCCTGATCGCCAAACGCCCGCTGAAGGAGGCCAAGCCAAGCGGCGTCAGTCCGAGTTTGTAGGGGCGGCCCGCCCCCCGCCTCGCGACGACGGCGATGGCATGCCTCCCCGTCATTGCGAGGAGCGAAAGCCCTCCCCGTCATTGCGAGGAGCGAAAGCGACGAAGCAATCCAGTCCCGACGCCGGCGGCCACATAGCCCGGGGCGGACGTGTCTGGATCGCCACGGCGCTCCGCACCTCGCGATGACAACGAGGGATGTGCTCAACGTCGTCGCCAAGCCCCGTAGCGCCCGCGTAACCCGCCGGATGCCCGCCGCCGCTCGCAACGCCGCCCCACTCCCCGCCCTCGCCGAGGCAAAACTGGCCGCCGCCACGCTACATCTGTAACGGCCGCCCCGCTCCTCACCACGCGACACGGCAACGGCCAACCACCCCGTCATTGCGAGGAGCGGCAGCGACGACAATCCAAGGCCGCAGTTTCCGCCGTCGCAACCTCGGACGGAGGTGTCGAGATCGTCACGGCGCTTCCGCTCCCCGCAACGACGGCCACCCCGCCGGGCAGCGGCGCTTCGATCCGACGTCAGTCGCCCAGCTCCGCGATCCGTGCTTCGAACCAGGCACGATCCCGCGCGAAGGCGGCATGGTCGGGCGCCAGCGTCACCAACCGCTCCATGATCCCGAGACCGCGGCGATAGGCGCCGAGCGCGTCGTCACGCTCGCCTTTCTGCGCCGCGACCAAGCCGACACGCTCGAGCGATAGCGCAACGTCGTACTGCCAGCCGGCGTTGGACGGGTCGGCGGCGGCCAGCGCCTCGGCAATCTCCAGGCTCGCCCGGTAGGCGGCCACCGCGTCGTCCAGCCGCCCCTGGGCGCTCAGCACGTCGCCGATCTTGTTGTGGCTCACCGACAGGTCCCGCTGCCAGCCGGCGTTGGACGGGTCGGCGGCGGCCAGCGCCTCGCAATCTCCAGGCTCGCCCGGTAGGCGGCCAACGCCTCGTCCAGCCGCCCCTGGGCGCTCAGCACGTCGCCGATCTTCTCCTGGCTCACCGACAGGTCCCGCTGCCAGCCGGCGTTGGACGGGTCGGCGGCGGCCAGCGCCTCAAGCAATCTCCAGGCTCGCCCGGTAGGCGGCCACCGCCTCGTCCAGCCGACCCTGGGCGCTCAGCACGTCGCCGATCCTGTTGTGGCTCACCGACAGGTCCCGCTGCCAGCCGGCGTTGGACGGGTCGGCGGCGGCCAGCGCCTCGGCAATCTCCAGGCTCGCCCGGTAGGCGGCCACCGCCTCGTCCAGCCGCCCCTGGGCGCTCAGCACGTCGCCGATCTTGTTGTGGCTCACCGACAGGTCCCGCTGCCAGCCGGCGTTGGACGGGTCGGCGGCGGCCAGCGCCTCGGCAATCGCCAGGCTCGCCCGGTAGGCGGCCACCGCCTCGTCCAGCCGACCCTGGGCGCTCAGCACGTCGCCGATCTTGTTGTGGCTCACCGACAGGTCCCGCTGCCAGCCGGCGTTGGACGGGTCGGCGGCGGCCAGCGCCTCGGCGAATCGTCCAGGCTCGCCCGGTAGGCGGCCAACGCCTCGTCCAGCCGCCCCTGGGCGCTCAGCACGTCGCCGATCTTGCTCTGGCTCACCGACAGGTCCCGCTGCCAGCCGGCGTTGGACGGGTCGGCGGCGGCCAGCGCCTCGCGAATCGCCAGGCTCGCCCGGTAGGCGGCCAACGCCTCGTCCAGCCGACCCTGGGCGCTCAGCACGTCGCCGATCTTGTTGTGGCTCACCGACAGGTCCCGCCGCCAGCCGGCGTTGGACGGGTCGGCGGCGGCCAGCGCCTCGGCAATCGCCAGGCTCGCCCGGTAGGCGGCCACCGCCTCGTCCAGCCGACCCTGGGCGCTCAGCACGTCGCCGATCTTCTCCTGGCTCACCGACAGGTCCCGCTGCCAGCCGGCGTTGGACGGGTCGGCGGCGGCCAGGCGTTCGAAGATCGCCAGGGCCCGTTGGTAAAGCGGCAAAACCTCCGCGATCGCCGCGCGTTCCCGGAGATAATCGCCCGTGGTGCGGAGAAGCCACGCCAACTCGCGGGCTGTCCGTCGTTTACATGCGACGCCACCGCGCGCACGTGCGGGACCAGGCGCTCGCAAAGCGGCCAAGTCTTGAACTCCGGCTCGGGAAACGCCGCGACCATTGCCGCGAGCGCGCTCTCGGCCCAGGTCCGGGCCTCGGCGCCGAGGGCATCGGCGGCGGCGGCCTGAACCAGGCGGTGCGCCGAGAACGAGCGCCGCCCGGCGTCGAAGTCGATCAGCGACAGGTGGGCGAGCGCGCCGATGGCATCGTCCAGGGCTCCGGGATCGCCGACCAGTTCGGCCAGGACCGGCGGATAGCAGTGGAATGGCTGGCGGAACAGGTCCTCGGGGATGTGGTCCGGGGCGAAGAAGGCGGCGAGCGACATCACCGCGCCGGCGCCCGGCGCGTCGTCGTCCGCCTCGGCCAGCGCCTCCCGGAAGGTGGCGAACACGGCGCGATCGTACTCGGCGTCCTTCGGGGCGTCGCGCATTCGCCTCGTCAGGCCTTCGATGTAACGCGCCGCCGTGACGTTCGGCCGGGCGCGCAGGTAGGCCGCCGCGTGCGACACCGCAAGCGGCAGCTGCCCCAGCACCTCGCCAATAGTCTCCGCGTCCGCCTCGCTCAGGTCGTCGCGGCCGCTTTCGCCAAGGAGGTAGCTCACCGCATCCGCCATCGGCCACGCCTCGATCTCGACGGCGCCGACCGTGCTCGGCCAGCCGCCGAGGCGGCGTCGTCAACAACACCTGCGCGCCGCCCCTCGGCGCCCACTCGCGCAGGACACGGGCGTCGTCGACGTTGTCGTAGACCAGAAGCCATGGCTTTTCGAAACCGCCTTCGGCGAGCAACGCCAGGGTCTGCCGCGCCGCCGCCGGGCGATCCTCGCTCCGATCGAGGCCGCGGATGAATATGGCGCCGAGATCGACCAACCCCGTCTCGATGCCCTCGAACCCCTGCGCGTCCTTGGGCCGCGACGCTCGAGCCACCACACGCCGGCATAGCGATCCCGGGCCCGAAACGCATACTCGCGGGCGAGCACCGACTTGCCGATACCACCCAGCCCGTGCACCGACGCCGGCTGGGTGACCGCCGCCGCTTCGCCCGACCACAGCGCCGCGTTAATCGCGGCAAGCTCCCCTTCGCGGCCAGTAAAACTCGGCGTCGCCCGGATCTCCCGGTGGACCACGGATCGCGCCTCACGCCAGTATGGCCCGGCCGGGCCCGCGTCCGGCTTGTGCCGTCCCGGCGTGATCGCCGCGAGGACGATGTCCCGCACCAGCGCCGGATCGTCCCGAACCGGCACCAGATCCCAATAGGCCAGCGCCGTCAGCAAGCCGGTGGGGACGCACTCGCCGACCCGCGTGACGATCAGCCGGCCCTTTTTGTTCAGGGGATCCTGGGCGATCGCGTTCAGCCATTCGGCTTCGCAGTGGTCGCTATTGAGATAGTCGTCGGATAGCAGCGCGATCACCCGCGCTCCCGACCCCAGCGCCCGATGCATCCGCTCCATGAAATTCCGGTTGGCAAAGTCCCATTGCTGGAGGACGACGCTGTTTCCCTCCGCCTCCAGGATCCGGCCGACCTCGGCGGCGAAAGCCGCGTCGGCGCCCGCGCGGCTGATAAAGAAATCGACCGGCCGTTGTTCCGGGTCCCCCATAGCGCGTCCGCCCCGCCCGCTACCTCGCCTCGACCCTCACGTTAACCCCGGCACCCCGTCGCCAACAAGCCACGATGCCTTACTTGGCACGAAAAGAACATTTTCCTTGTTTTGGGCATTCCAAGGTATATATGTACAAAAAGGGTTCGGCCATCACGTTGAGGCGCGTTCCCAGGTCCCCGGAAACGGCGATGTTCCCGGCCGCTTGGCGGGAAATGTCAACCGATCGTTTCAAGTGTTATTTCAACGGGTTGACCAAGGTTTTGACGACTTTTGACGAGTTTTGACGAGTTTTGACGATGTCGTTGCCCGGGCGCAACGGATTTTGGCGGAGGGTTTTGTTTGATATCAAGGGGTTGGCGGCCGTTGCGACAACGCAATGAAGGGCTATTGAGTTTTCAATGAATTCAAGGGGTTACTGGTGGTTTTGACGAGTTTTGACGAGTTTTGACGATGATTTCGGCGTTTTTTCGTTTCGTTTGATTTCAATGGCTTGGACGATTTGCCGGTCGCCAAATCGTCAGGAATGACCCCTGGAGCAAGTCGGGAATAGGCCGCGGGGCCGGGTGGGTCAGGGATTGGCGAGCAGGGTTTCCGGCTGGAGCACCCGGAAGCCTTCGGTTTCCTCCATCTCGCGGATCAGCGCGGCCATCAGGCCGTCGGCGTCGTCGAAGATCTTCTTTCCCTTTCTGGCGAGGAATTTGGCGGCCCACAGGTCGGGCTTGAGTTCGGCCAGGGTCGGGCGGCTGACCGGTCCGGCGAGCACCAGCTCCTCGACCTTCTCCCGGCGCAGCAGCTTGAGCGCCTTGCCGGCGGCGCCGAGGCGGACCCAGGCATGGGGCGTGTCGCCGACCGCCTCCGGGGCGGTGCGGCCTTCCAGGGCGAGGACGAAGAACGGCCGGCCGCGGTCCCGGCAGGCCTCGATGATGCGTGCCGGAAGGTCCCCTTCGCCGGCGATGATGCCGAGTTTGGATCCGTTGTTCATACGGGTCCGGGCATCTTCTCGTCGCGGACCATCGCCGCGTAGGTGGCCTCGGCGACCACGTCCCCGCCCACTGTCGCCTTGCCGTTGAACTTCCAGACGTTGCCGCGATTGCGCTCCTTTTCGACGTGAATGTGGAGGACATCGCCGGGCATCACCGGCTTGCGAAAGCGCGCCGAATCGATCGACATGAAGTAGACCAGACTGCCCTGGCGCTCGGGGCCGAGGGTGGCGACGACCAGCACCGCCGCGGTCTGGGCCATCGCCTCGATGATCATCACCCCGGGCATCAACGGGGCGCCGGGGAAATGGCCCTGGAAGAACGGCTCGTTGATGGTGACGTTCTTGATGCCGGTGGCTCTCTCGTCGGGGACGAGATCAATGATACGGTCGACCATCAACATCGGATAGCGGTGCGGGATCATCCGCTGGATCTGGTCGACCTCGATCGTTGTTCCGCGGATGTCGATGGCCTCGGTATCCATCGGTTGCGTCCCTTTCTCCTGGGGGTCTGCGGTCGCGAAATCCCGTCCGGACTTGCGCACCGTCGCACCGGTGACGACGCCCGGCATGGCGTGCCCCGGGAGATCCCCTGACTTCCTGTCATCGCGGCGTCCCGTTCCGCCTTGCCGTCCGAACGACGGCTCGGCGCATGCCTCCGGGATTCGCCCTGTCCGGACGTTATCGCCGATCTCGGCCGGATTTTCAAATCCGCTGATCGTTCACCCCGCTTCGCCTTGGCGATTCCGGCGACCGGCGTGCCGGACCGGTGTCACCGTGCCGCCGCGTTCGCCTACTCGCTTGGGGCGGTGATCTCGACGGTGGGCAGTCGCTGATCCAGACGCTTGATCACCTCCTCGGTGATGTCCATCGACGGATTGAAGAACGCGGTTTGATCCCGCCTCAGGATCAGGCTCAGCTTTCTTTCGGTGAAGATCTCGGCGACGGTGTTGTTGAGCGTGGTTTCCACCTGGCGCATGGCGGCGGCCTGTGTCTGGTCCAGCGAGCGCTTGCGCCCGAGCATTTTGTTCTGCGCCTCGAGGGCGCGCTGCTCCAGTTCGAGGCGTTCGGCGGTGTGGGCATCGGCGGTGGAGACGGTCGCCTGGCGCCGCGCCAGTTCTTCCTGGGTGTCGCGAAGCTCCTTCTCCGCCTCGGCGGCGTCGGCACGGAACCTTTCCAGATAGGGGCGAAGTTGGGCGTTGATGCTATTGACCGCGGCCGACTCGCGAAACACCAGGCCGACGTCGACGACCGCGATCTTGAGAGACCCCTCCTGCACCGCGGGGGTCTTCGCCGGAATCGGCCTGAGGACATAATAAACAGCAACCACTGCGGCGGCCGCGACGGCGATAAGAATACCGGCAACCGCGACGATGCGCGGAACACTCATCGATCAGAAACTCGTGCCGAAATTGATCCGCAGCAACTCGCTTTCATCGAAGCTTTCCTTCTTGACCGGGACACCGACGTCGACGCCGATCGGACCGAACGGCGAAACCCAGGTTACGCCGAAACCCACCGAAACCCGGATCGTCGACGAATCCTCAACCGTGGGACCGGAGGGGTCGAGCTGCCACGCGCTGCCGAAATCGGTGAACACCCGGCCGAGGAGGCCCAACTCGGCGGGAACTCCGAAGAACGGAAACGAAAGCTGCGTGGTACCGCTGTAGAACCACTCGCCCCCGAGGGCATCGTTGGCGTCGTCGTCGCGAGGGCCGACCCCGTCGGTGGCAAAACCGCGGATGTCGTCGCCGCCGATGAAGAATTGGTCGAGCAGATCGACTTCATCCCCGAAGATGCCGGTGACCTTGCCTGCCGATGCCCCCAACTGCAACACCCATTTGTCGGCGACTGGATAGAAATACTTGCCGCTGACACGGTTACGCAGGTACTTGACGTCTCCGCCGAGGCCGGCGAAGTCGGTGGAGAAGCTGGTGACGTAACCCGATGACGGATTGATCTTGCTGTTCGTCGTATCGTAGGTGAGGGTATGGGAGACCACCGAGGGATAGGTCGTCCCCTCCGCCTCCTTGACGTAGATGGAGGCTTTGTTCGGAACGTTCTTGATTTCCGCCCGCTTGAAACTGTACCGCCAATCTTGTTTCAGACGCTCCGTGATCGGATAGCCGGCGCGCAGGGCGATACCGGCGTCGGACGTATCGAAAGAGCTTTCGCTTTGACGGTCGGTCTGGACGTAAAAGACGTCGAAGCCCGCGGTGATATCACGGTCGAGGAAATAGGGTTCGGTGAAGCTGAGATCCACTTGCTGATTTTTTTGCCCGAGCGACAGTCCCACCCTCAGGTCCTGCCCGTGTCCCAGCAGGTTGCGCTCGCGAACGCTGAAATCAACAAGGGCGCCGCTGGCGGTCGAGAAGCCGGCGCCGACGGAGAGCGACCCCGTGGACTTCTCTTCGACCGCCGTTTTGATCACCGCCTTGTCGGGAGCACTTCCCGGAACCTCGTCGACTTCCACCTTCTCGAAGTAGTCCAGATCCTGGAGACGCTGACGGGAACGTTGCAGTTTCGCCGCGTTGAAGGCGTCACCCTCGACAATGCGGAACTCCCGCCGGATGACCTTGTCGATGGTGCGAACGTTGCCGGTGATGTCGATGCGCTCGACAAACACCCGTGGCCCTTCGTTGATTTCGAACGTGACGTTGATTATTTCGGTTTCGCGATCACGGTCCAGGCGGGGGCGAACGTCGACAAACGCGTAGCCCAGGTTGCCGACCGCGCTGTTCAAATCGTCGATGGATTTCTCCACCGCGTCGGCGTCGTACCAGTCGCCGCTGTCGATATCCAGGTTGGAGCGCACCTTATCGGGATCGAGATCCCGTAGGGTGGTTTCGATACCGATATCACCGAACTTGTAGCGTTTGCCCTCCTCGACGGTGAAGGTAATGAAGAAATCCTCGCGGTTGGGAGTCAACTCGGCGAGCGCCGACTCCACTCGAAAGTCCGCGTAACCCTCGGACAGATAAAACCGCCGAAGCAATTCCCGATCCAGCGCCAGGCGGTCCGGATCGTAGGTGTCGTCCGACGACAGGAAACGCCACCACCGCGACTCCTTGGTTCGAATGATCTCACGCAGCCGGGAATCGCTGAATTTCTTGTTCCCGACAAAGCGAATGTTTTCGATCGCCGTGACCGCGCCTTCGTGGATCTCGAACACGACGTCCACGCGGTTTTGCGGCAACTGGATGACTTTCGGGTCGACGGTCGCCGCAAAACGGCCGCTGCGACGATACAGGGTCAGGATGCGTTTGACGTCGCTCTGCACTTTCGTGCGGGTATAAATGACCCTCGGACGAAGACTGATTTCCGCCTCGAGGGTTTCGTCGTCAAGGCGATCATTTCCCTCGAAGGCGATGCGGTTGATCACCGGATTCTCGACAACCCTGATGACAAGCGATTCGCCTTCGCGTTGGATCGTGACATCGGCGAAAAGGCCCGTGGCGAACAGACTCTTCAGGGATCTGTCGATCCTGTCGGAATCGAAGGCGTCGCCCTCCTGGACCAACAAATAGGAGCGGACGGTATTGGCCTCGACTCGTTGCGCACCTTCGACGACGATCTTGGAGATGATCTCGTCCGACTGCGCTCGCAGCGGACACGAAGGCAACCATACCGACGCGATCCCGAGCAAAAAAACGGACACCCACAGGGTTACCGAGCGCCGCAAGTAACCTCCTAGATAAACCGGGTTAACTTACCAATTTTTGGAAAAATTCCAGGACCTTCAGATTGACCAAGTCATTCCACGTCGCGAAGATCATCAAAACGAACACCAAAATCAACCCAAACCGGAAACCGTATTCCTGAAACCGGCGGTCGAGCGGTTTTCCCAGCACTCCTTCGATCAGGTAGAACGCCAAGTGGCCGCCGTCCAACATTGGAATCGGCAACAGATTGATCAATCCCAGATTGACCGAAAGCGCCGCCATGAAGAAGATGAAATTGACGACGCCCCCTTGCGCCATCTGCCCGGAGATCTGGGCGATGCGCAACGGCCCCCCCAGCTCGTCGGCGCCACGAGAGCCGGTGATGATCTGCCCCAGCGCCGTCAGGATCTGGACCGTGAGGCCGTAGGTTCGCTCGACCGCGGCGCCGACCGCCGCAAACGGACCGAGCCGTTCGTACCTGACCTGCTCGGGATCGGGCCGGACGCCCAGTAACCCGATCGTCCGCTTTGCGCCGCCTTCTTCCTCCACTTCGGACACCTTGGGCGTCGCTGTCAGGACCAACTCCCGGTCGTTTCTCAAGACGTCGAACTGAAGGGTGGCTCCGGGACGTTCGCTGACGATACGGCGCAAGTCCTCGAACCAGGTAACGGCCTCTCCGTCAATCCGAACAACCAGGTCGCCGGGTTGAAACCCCGCCTCTGCGGCGGCGCTGTCTTCCTGGACCGTGCCGATTGCGGACAAAGGGGCCGGCGCGCCGAATATACCGAACAGCCCGGCCAACAGAACAACGGCAAACAAGATGTTGGCGATCGGCCCGCCGGCGACGATGGCGGCGCGCTGAAGAAGGCGCTTCTTGTGGAACGATACCGCCTCCTCGGCCGGAGTCATCGGTGGTTGTTCCTCGTCGCCCTCGAAATCGTGCTCGCCGAACATCCTGACGTATCCGCCAAGCGGCACCGCGCTGATTTTCCACCGCGTGTCGTGTTTGTCGGTCCAGCCGTAAAGCTCTGGTCCGAACCCGATGGAGAAGGTCTCGACCCGCACACCGTTGCGGCGCGCGATCCAGTAATGTCCCATCTCGTGGACGAAGACCAAAATGGTCAACACCACGAGAAACGGGATAATCCAGTCCCAGACGTAACTCAGGATTTCCATGGTTTGCCTTCCGCCGCCCGCTCAGGCGGGATGTGGTGCCCGGACCGCGCTTCTGGATATCAGACTATTCGCGGTTTCCCTAGCCGCTCCGTCTAACTCGGCGACATCCGTGAGGCTCTCGAGCTGCCGATTTGGCACAGTATCCATCGTTTCTTCGACAACCCTGGCGATGTCGAGGAACCCGATTCGCCCGTTGAGAAAGTTGTGCACTGCGATCTCGTTTGCCGCGTTCATGATCGTCGGCGCCGCGCCACCGCACCGCAAGGCCTGGCGAGCGAGCCTGATCGCCGGAAACCGCTCTTCATCTGGAACCTCGAAGGTTAGATCTCCAATCTCCGCCAATCTCAGTCGCGGCGCCGGCGCCATCATACGCTGCGGCCAGCCGAGAGCGTAGGCAATGGGCGTCCGCATATCCGGAAGCCCCATCTGGGCCAACACCGATCCATCGACATAGGCAACCATGCTGTGAATGATCGATTGAGGATGAACGACGATTTCGATCTGCGCCACATCCACCGGAAAGAGGTGGTAGGCCTCGATCAATTCCAACCCTTTGTTCATCATTGTCGCCGAATCGACCGAGATTTTCGCGCCCATGTTCCAGTTCGGATGAGCGACCGCTTGAGCTGGCGTTACCGAAGCCATGGTCGCAAGATCGACGGTGCGGAACGGGCCGCCCGATGCCGTAAGGATGATGGATTCGACCTTGTCGGCATTGTCGAAATCGAACACCTGGTAAATGGCGCTGTGCTCGGAATCGACGGGCACTACGGTAGCGCCGCAACGGCGGATCTCGGCCATCATGAGATCCCCGGCGCAGACGAGGCACTCCTTGTTGGCCAGACCGACAATGGCCCCTCGGCGTACCGCCGCCAACGTGGGCTCCAGGCCGGCGGCGCCGACTATCGACGCCATGACCCACTCGGCCGGACGGTTAGCCGCTTCCACCAGCGCTTCGGGGCCGGCCGCGACCTCGATCCCGCTCCCCGCCAACTCCTGCTTGAGCGCCCGATAGGCGCTCGGCTCCGCAGCGACGGCGATCTTCGGACGCAAGCGACGCGCCTGTTCGGCAAGCAGTGCGACATTTCGATTGCCCGTCAACGCTTCCACCGAGAATGCGTCGGGTTGGCGCGATATCAGATCAATCGTGTTGCAGCCCACCGATCCGGTGGATCCTAGAATGGTCACGCTGCGACGCATTGCGTCAGGGCGCTGCCGGGGCACGGTTACAGCCATGTCAGCATACTGCCTTCGCCAACCGCGGTGATCAATGCTGTGATGACGACCGCCGCAATTAATGCGTCCACCCTGTCAAGAAATCCACCGTGGCCGGGGATCAGGCTGCCCGCGTCCTTGACGCCGAACCTTCGTTTGACCCAGGATTCCAGCAGGTCGCCAGCCTGAGCGGCTGCTCCCAATATGGTGCTGATTAGAGCCAAGCGCCAAAACTCCTCAAGTTCAAGTATTGCGGCCGTAGCCACGCCGACAAGGCCGGCGCAGACGATCGCTCCAAACAGGCCGGCCCAAGTCTTGTTGGGACTCACCGAAGGGGCCAGTTTCGGACCACCGATCAGCCGGCCAAAGGCATAGGCACCGATATCCGACGCCCATACCAGCCCTAGTAGCCAAAATATCGTTTCCCGTCCCGTGGCGGGTTCATTGCGCAACCAAACGATCGCGACGCAAGGCAACCCGACATAGAATACGCCTGCGCTCAGCCACAAGTGCCTTCGCGAAACGACAAAAACGCCGACAGCTCCAATCGCCAACACAGCCAGGGAAACTGCGGTCTGCGCCAGTCCCACCGCCGTGATGGCAGCCAGGAGCGTCACCCCCACGGCTACCGCGGAGACGCCCGGTGCGTCACGGGCACACATCTGGTACCACTCCCAAGCCATTGCCACGGCGGCCGCGGACACCATGAGCTCGAAGGCGGGCGACCCGAAATACACCGAGGCAAGGACCGGCACCGCCAAGACCAACGCCGACAATACGCGCATTGTCAGCGCGTGGCTCAGGAACCCGGTTTCAGGCACCGGCAGCGCCGTAGCGCCGTTCACGCCTGCGAAACTCCCTGAGCGCCTCGGTAAAATCCTCCCGGGAAAAATCGGGCCAAGAGAGTGTCCAGAAAGATGAGCTCGGCATAGGCCAACTGCCATAGCAAGAAGTTGCTAATCCGCTTCTCCCCACTTGTGCGGATCAGCAAGTCGGGGTCGGGAATGTCGGCAGTATACAGGTTTTCGCTCAGCATTTCTTCGTCGATATCTGATGGGCGAAGCAAACCGGCCGCCGCCCTCTCCGCCAGGCGGCGGCTGGCATCGGCGATCTCGGCCCGGCTTCCATAGCTCAGCGCAATAATCAGGGTCAGGCGGCAATTGTCCGCCGTCTGGCGCTCGGCCGATTCGATGAGGTCGACGATATCCGGTGCCAAACGTTCCCGCTCGCCGATGACGCGCAGTCGGATGCCATGCTTGCGCAGGTAGTCCAGTTCGTTTTGGAGATAGTATCGCAGCAGCCCCATGAGGTCGCTGACCTCGGCGAGAGGGCGCTTCCAGTTCTCGGAGGAAAACCCGAACAACGTCAGATACTGGACGCCCAGCTGCGCGGCGCTCTCGGCTGCCGTCTTGACGGCTTCGGCGCCTCGCCTGTGACCCGCCGTGCGTGGCAAGCCGCGAGCCCGCGCCCAGCGTCCGTTGCCATCCATGATGATGGCAACGTGAACTGGCGGCGGCGCCGCATCGCGATGGAGGAGAACGGCCTCCGCCATGTCAGACCTGCATAATCTCGGCTTCTTTTTTCGCTAGAATTTCATCCAGCTTCTTGATGTGAGCGTCGGTCAAGTCCTGGATCTCGCGACCATAGTCACGATGCTGGTCTTGTGAGATTTCACCGTCCTTTTCCTGCCGTTTGAGATCGTCCATCGCATGGCGGCGAACGTTGCGGACCGAGACCCGGGCCTCTTCGGCATACCGTCCGGCAACCTTGGTCAGCTCAGCCCGCCGCTCCTCGGTAAGTAGCGGTATCGGAATCCGTATCAGTTGCCCGTCAACTGCTGGATTGAGCCCAAGTCCAGACTCGAGAATTGCCTTTTCGACAGCCTTTACCGAGCTCTTGTCCCAGACCTGCACCGTCAGCATTCGCGCCTCGGGTATTCCGAGCGTGGCCACCTGGGTGATCGGCATTTCCGTCCCGTAAGCGTCGACCATCACCGGTTCCAATAGGCCGAGCGAAGCACGGCCGGTACGCAGTCCCGCCAACTCCTTCTGCAATACCTCCACGGCGCCCTGCATCCGTTTGGCAACCGCCCTCTTTTCAGCATCAATATCCGGTTCTCCCAATGCTCGTTCTCCCTATCCAATGACAGTGAACATACCCCTGCCGCTTACAACCTCAGAAAAAGCCCCTGGGGTGTGTATGGAAAACACAAGTATCGGCACATTGTTGTCACGGGCCAGTGCGACCGCAGATGTATCCATGACCTTCAGATCACGCGACAAGACGTCGTGGTAGGAAAGGCTTTCAAATCTCTCGGCGTCGGGTTTGATTCTCGGGTCGGCACTGTATACGCCATCTACCTGGGTTCCCTTCAGCAAGGCCGCGCATCCCATTTCGACCGCTCGCAAGGCGGCCGCGGTATCCGTCGTAAAAAATGGATTCCCCGTGCCTGCGGCAAATATCACGATACGCCCCTTCTCCATATGACGGACGGCTCTGCGCCGAATATAGGGTTCGGAAACCGTCGCCATCGGAATTGCGGATTGGACCCGTGTTTGCGAGCCGATGCTTTCCAGAACGCTTTGCATGGCCAAGGCGTTCATCACCGTGGCAAGCATCCCGATATAGTCGGCGCTGGTTCGTTCGATACTCGAGGCCGCGGCCGACATCCCACGGAAGATGTTGCCGCCGCCGATGACCAGGCAAATTTCGACGCCCATGTCGTGGACGCTCTTGATCTCGTTTGCGATTCGTTCAACGACCGCCGGATCAAGGCCATACCCCTTGTCGCCCATCAAAGCTTCGCCCGATAGCTTCAGAAGGACCCGTCGGTACCTGGGAGATGGCGACATATTTATGCCCATTCAATGGGTTGACAGGTAAAGCGGCAATTTGGGCGGATGTCAGGACACCGCCCCTGTCTCGGCATGACGCTTCCCGCAACAACTCCTATCCGCTCAATCTCTCAACAATCGCCAACGGAAACCAATCGGTGATTCCGGCCCGCGCGACTAGCCAACGGCTTTCGCAACTTCTGCGGCGAAATCCTCGTCCTTCTTCTCGATGCCCTCGCCCAAGGCGAAACGCGCAAAATTTCCGATACTGACTGGTGCGCCCGCATCCGCAGCAGCGGTCTTCAGCACCTTTGCCACCTTGTTCTCGCCGTCGACGACGAACGTCTGATCGAGCAGACAGACTTCCTCGTAGTATTTGCTCAGGCGTCCCTGGACCATTTTCTCAATGATGGCCTCCGGTTTCCCGGATACGCGGGCCTGCTCGGTCAGGATGTTCCGTTCCCGATCAAGAGCTTCTGGGCCGAGCTCGTCACGGGATATCGCCTGCGGGTTGGCGGCGGCGACGTGCATCGCGAGCTGTTTACCCAGCTGCTCCAGTTGGCCGGCATCTCCCGATGTCTCGAGTCCGACGAGTACGGCGATCTTGCCAAGGCCGGGTTCTTGCGCGTTGTGGACGTACGATGCCATCACGCCCTTTTCGACGGACAACAACGCCGCTCTGCGCAGGTTCATGTTTTCGCCGATCGTGGCGATCATGTGCGTAAGTTCTTCCGCCACCGTGCGTCCGGTCCCCGGATACTGCGCCGCGTTCAATACCGCAATATCATCGCCATGCTGCAGCACCATCTTCGACATGGTGCGAACAAAGTCCCGAAAGGTGTTGTTGCGAGCGACAAAATCCGTTTCGGCATTGACCTCGACCACGGCGCCGCGGTTACCGTCGACACAAACGCCGACCAGGCCCTCGGCGGCGACACGTCCGGCTTTCTTCGCAGCAGCTGCCAAGCCCTTCTTGCGCAACCAATCGGAGGCAGCCTCGATGTCGCCCCCCGTTTCGATCAGCGCCTTCTTGCAATCCATCATTCCGGCGCCGGTCTTGTCCCGCAGCTCCTTTACAAGGGTGGCGGTGACTTCAGCCATGTTCATCCTCTCTCGCTCATGATTTTCGACAACTGCTCGCTATCAAACGGTTTCGGCCGGGCCGGAGTCACCGTGTCCCGTCAGGTTATCCGGCATCGGTGGGGCGGGATTCGACGTCGCTCTCGGTTGGCTCCTTCGATGTCTCCTCGTCAGAAGCCTCGGCGGCCGCCCCAACTTGCTGTTGGCTCTCTTCACTGCCTTCGACGGTAGGTTCGGTCGCGTTTCCAGCCCCCGCCGCCGGTTCGGCCGCAGCCACTGGCTTGGCCGTTGGCTCGACCGCGGCCTCCTCCGGTACGATTTCGTGTGGTTCCTCGGCAGCGCCAAGGTCGACGCCCGAAGCGCTCATCTCCTGCTGGATGCCATCGAGAACGGCATCGACAACCAGATCGCAATACAGATTGATGGCGCGCAAAGCGTCATCATTGCCCGGAATCGGGAAATTGACACCCTTCGGATCGCTGTTGGAGTCGACGACCGCGACAACAGGGATAGACAACTTGTTCGCTTCGGCGACAGCGATGTCCTCCTTGTTGGTGTCGATCACGAAAAGTACATCGGGCAAGCCGCCCATTTCCTTGATCCCACCGAGCGCACGCTCCAACTTGTCCCGCTCGCGAGTGAGGCGCAAAGTCTCTTTCTTGGTCAGCCCAAGATTTTCTTCGGCCAGTCGGTTGTCCAGGTCGCGAAGACGCTTGATCGAGTTGGAGATGGTTCTCCAGTTGGTCATCATCCCGCCGAGCCAGCGGTGGTTGACGTAGTACTGACCACAACGCTTGGCAGTCTCGGCGACCTTCTCGCTTGCCTGACGTTTGGTGCCGACGAACAGCACCCGACCGCCACCGGCGACCACATCGCGCACGGCGACCAAGGCTTGATGGAGCATCGGCACGGTTTGCTCCAGATCGATGATGTGAGTGCCGTTGCGGACTCCGAACAAATAGGGTTCCATCTTCGGGTTCCATCGTCTGGTGCTATGCCCGAAGTGGACGCCAGCTTCCAACAGCTGACGCATGGTAAACGTGGGAAGTGCCATCTAGTCCGTTCCTTTTCCGGTTCAGCCTCCGCGGGTCAGCCCGGCTAGCAACCGGACACCGGAGCGGCTGCTCCGCCAAGGCGATGGCGAACGCCGCGTTCCCGCGTGTGAAATAGAACGCCTCAAATAGCGCCCCGCCGGTGTGAATGCAAGCGGTAAGCCCGACGTTGCGTTGCCGACAGGTCAAACTTCGCGGACGTCGCGAACCCCGGGAATGCTGCGAAGTTGCAGGGCCACTGCGGGACCGATGGCGTAGCGGCCGGGAATCCCGATCTCCACTTCGGTGCCCCCCTCGAGCCACGAAACCAACTTTACTTGTCCCCGTCCCGCGGCTTTGTCGACCAGGATATCCCTGATCGCCGGCAACGGGTCGGGTGAATCGATGAACACGGCCAGGTTCGCGGCAAGTCGCTCCGCCACCCGGTCCAGCGGCTCGAGGGACTGCGCCGCGAAGCGCACGCTATCTCCCTCGATCTGGACGTTCACCCGGATCAAGAGTGAACGTCCGACCTCCAACAACTCGCGGTTCGACGCAAGCAGCTCGGAAAACACAAGGGCCTCGAACACTCCCGACGTATCCGACAACTGGACGAACGCATACCGATTTCCTTTGCCGGAAGTTCTTTCCTTCTTGGAAATCACCGTGCCCGCCAGAGTTGCCGGACCCGAATAACCTTTCGCGAGGATGTCGGCACAGCGCACCACTTTCAACCGTTTCAAACTCTTGGCGTAGGCCGACAAAGGGTGGGCCGAAAGATAGAAACCGATCGCCTCGAACTCCTCCCGCAGGCGTTCCATCGGCGGCCAGTCGTCGACTTCGGCGAGTTGCAACTGGGAAGGCGCGTTGCCCGCATCACCGCCGAACAAACCCATTTGTCCGCTCGCTCGCTCGTCGGCGGTGGCACTTGCACGGCGCAGCAACGTCTCGACCGACTCGAACACCTGCCTGCGGTTTCCGTTGAGGCCGTCGAAAACACCGGCGCGCGCCAGGTTCTCGAGTTGGCGCTTGTTGATCTGGCGGGCATCGAGGCGTCTGGTGATATCATCGAGGCTTTCGAACGGACCGTTTTGCCGTCGCTCGGCCACCATCGCCCGCATCGCCCCCTCGCCTACGTTCTTGATGGCCGCCAGGGCGAAACGGATTGCGCTCTCGTCGGCCGTTCCGTTGGTCGACCGTTCGACCGCAAACGTGACCTCCGATTTGTTGATGTCCGGCTGCAGCAAACGGATCCCGAGCCTGACCAGTTCCTGGCGATAGGTGTTGAGCTTGTCGCTGTTGTTGAGATCGAGGCTCATCGAAGCGGCTAAGAACTCGACCGGATGATTGGCTTTGACGTAAGCGGTCTGGTAGGCGACGAGCGCGTAGGCAGCGGCGTGGGATTTGTTGAAGCCGTAACCGGCGAACTTGTTGACGAGCTCGAAGATCTGGACGGCCTTACTCTCCGGAACGCCTCGGGCGCATGCGCCATCGACGAAAATCTGGCGCTGCTCGTCCATCTCCTTCTTGATCTTCTTGCCCATCGCCCGGCGCAGGATGTCCGCACTACCCAACGAATAGCCTGACAGCTCCTGGGCGATCTGCATGACCTGTTCCTGGTAGATCATTATTCCCTGGGTCTCGCGGAGGATCGGTTCCAGGGTCGGATAGAGGTAGTCCGGTTCCTCCTCGCCGTGCTTGCGGCGGATGTAACTGGGGATGTTGTCCATCGGGCCCGGTCGGTAGAGGGCGACGACGGCGATGATGTCTTCGAAGGTATCGGGTCTCAGCTTGCGCAGCACGTCGCGCATGCCCGTGCTTTCCAACTGGAACACGCCGACGGTATCTCCCTGACTCAACAGCTCGAAGACCTTGGGATCATCGAGCGGCAGGTTGGAGAGGTCGATGTCCTCCCCCTTTCCCCGGCGCACCAGGTTCACGGCCCTGGCCAGCACCGTCAGCGTCTTCAAGCCGAGGAAGTCGAATTTGACCAGGCCGGCGGCCTCCACCCACTTCATGTTGAAGCCGGTGACCGGGATGCTCGACCGGGGATCGCGATAGAGCGGGATCAACTGGTCGAGGGACCGGTCGCCGATGACGACACCCGCCGCGTGGGTGGAGGCGTGGCGGTAGAGGCCCTCCAGCCGGCCCGCGACGTCGATCAGCTTGGCGACGACGTCGTCCTCCTGAGCCATCGCCCGGATCTGTGGCTCGATGTCGATCGCCTGCTTGAGCGTGACCGGATTGGCCGGATTGTTCGGCACCAGCTTGCAGATCTTGTCGACGTAGCCGTAAGGCATACCCAACACCCGCCCGACATCCCGCAACACCGCGCGCGCCTGCAACTTGCCGAAGGTGATGATCTGGGCGACCTTGTCGCGCCCGTACTTTTCCTGGACGTGCTGGATGACCTCGTCTCGGCGATCCTGGCAGAAGTCGATGTCGAAGTCGGGCATGGATACCCGTTCGGGGTTGAGAAAGCGCTCGAACAGCAGCCCGAAACGCAACGGATCCAGATCGGTGATGGTCAGCGCCCAGGCGACCACCGAGCCCGCTCCGGACCCGCGTCCGGGCCCCACCGGAATACCGTGATCCTTGGCCCAGCGGATGAACTCGGCGACAATCAGGAAATAGCCGGCAAAGCCCATCTCGCAGATCACCCCGAGTTCGTAGTCGAGGCGTTCCCTGTAGGGCTGGGCCGCGTGTTCCCGTTCCTCGCCCGACATACCCGGCGTGAACACCTGTGCTTCGAGGCGTGATTCGAGCCCGCTTCGAGACGCCGCCCGCACCGACTCCTCCTCGCTCGAGTCCGGTCCGCAGTCATACGGCGGCAGGATCGGTTTCACGGTCTCGATCATGAAGGCGCAGCGGCGGGCGATGAGCACCGTGTTGGCGACGGCATCCGGCAGGTCCGAGAACAACGCTTGCATCTCCGACGCGCTCTTGAAGTAATGCTCCGGCGTCAGGCGTCGCCGCTCCGTGTCCGCGACGTAGGCGCTTTCGGCGATACAAATCAGCGCGTCATGGGCCTCGTACATGTCGGGAGTGGCGAAAAAGGCTTCGTTGGTGGCGACCAGCGGCAGCTGGTGCCGATCCGCCAGATCGATCAGAGCCGCTTCGATGATCGCTTCGATCTCGAGGCCATGGCGCATCAGCTCGACGTAGAGCCGTCCCGGAAAAGCGGTGATCAACTCGACCAGCGCGGCCTCGGCGGCCTCTTTCTGGCCCTCGACCAGCAATCGTCCCACCGGCCCCGCCGGCCCGCCCGTCAACGCAATCAAGCCCGCGTTGTGAGCACATAGCGTTGCCAACGACACCTGGGGTTCGTCGCGGGACTCCACGTCCATGTGGGCGATGGCGAGCAGCTTGAGCAGGTTGCCGTAACCCTCCGCGCTCTGCGCCAACGCGACGATGTTGTCCGTGCCATGGCCCGACATTCTGCGGGTCATGCCGCGCTGGTTGGTATCGCTTTCGCGGGATACGCTCAGTTGGCAGCCGACAATCGGCTGAACGCCCGCCTGGGCAAGAGTTGTCGAGAACTCCATTCCGCCGAACAGGTTGTTGGTGTCGGTGATCGCCACCGCCGGCATTCGGTGCTGCCGACACAGCCCGATCAGTTCCTTGCTACGGATCGCTCCCTCGGAAAGGGAATACGCGGTGTGGACGCGCAGATGAACGAATTCGGCGTGGGACATGGCGACAGAATTTCACAGCCCGGCTGGCGAGTCACTGGAGAGGACGTGGTCGTCGCGAGTTGTCCCCAGGAAACCGGCTTTATCCACAGGTCGTTGACCGACCTTCAGCAGACGAACCTTACGTCAGTTCGCCACCAGGACGCCTTCCTCGAGCCTGACCGTTCGATCCAGCTGCGCCGCCAATTTCGGATTGTGGGTGGCAACGATGGCGGCGAGCCCGGCGCTACGAGCCAGTTCCAACAGCATTGCGAACACATCGTCCGCGGTGTGCGGGTCGAGGTTACCGGTGGGCTCGTCCGCAAGCAGGATCTTCGGCGCGTTGGCGAGAGCCCGGGCAATGGCGACCCGCTGTTGCTCGCCTCCCGACAACTGGCCGGGGCGATGGTCCGCGCGCTCGCTCAAACCGAGCTCACCCAGAAGTTCACCCGCCCGTTGCCGTGCCGTCTTCTTGTCGGTTCCGCCAATAATCTGTGGAATGACGATGTTCTCCAGGGCCGAGAACTCGGGCAACAGATGATGGTATTGGTATACGAAACCGATGTTGTGCCGGCGGAGAAGACTGCGGGCGTCGTCGCCAAGGTTTCCGCATGCCTCTCCGGACACGAACACCTCCCCGGCATCGGGCTTCTCCAGCAGGCCGGCGACGTGCAACAAGGTCGACTTCCCGGCGCCGGACGGACCGACGAGTGCCAGGGTCTCGCCTTCACGCACGTCCAACGCGCAGCCGCGCAGAACTTCGAGCGTCTTGCGTCCTTGTCTGTAGGTTCTGACGATGTCGGTTAGCCTGAAAACAAGCTCACTCATAGCGCAGCGCTTCCGCCGGCTCGACGCGCGCCGCCCGCCAGGAAGGATAGATCGTCGCCAGAAACGTCAACGCCAGCGCCATCACGACCACCGCCGTCACCTCGATCGGCTCCACCTTGGCGGGAAGCTGGGACAGAAAATAGATTTCGGCTGCAAACAGCTCGGTACCGGTAAGCGCCTGAATTCCTTGGCGGATCGTCTCGATGTTGATTGCGAAGGTCAGTCCCAGGATGAATCCGCCGAACGTTCCGATGACGCCGATGCTGATGCCCGACAGGAAAAAAATGCGCATGATCATTCCACGCGTCGCCCCCATCGTGCGCAGGATCGCAATGTCGCGTCCCTTGTCCTTGACCAGCATGATCAAGCTCGAAACGATATTGAAGGCCGCCACGACCATGATCAGGGTCAGAATCAGGAACATCACGTTCCGTTCCACCTGGATGGCGTTGAAGAAGCTGGCATTGGCCTGCTGCCAGTCGTAAACGCGGCCGACATCCCCTGCGGCGGCGCGAATAGCTCTCACCATGTTCGGCGCGTCGTCCGGATTTTCGACGAAGATCTCCAGGGTCGTCACGGCATCGGGCAGGCGGAAGTACGTTTGAGCCGCCTTTAGGGGCATGAACACGAAAGCGGAATCGTACTCGTACATTCCTATGTTGAAAGTAGCGACGACCGAGTAGCCGCGGACGCGAGGGACCGTCCCGAAGGCGGAGACGTTGCCCTTGGGCGAGATCACGGTGATCTTGTCGCCGATGGCGAGCCCCAGGCGCTCGGCCAATCGGGAACCGATCAGAACCGCATCTTCGCCCTTGAAGTCATCGAGGGAACCGGCCGTGATGTTTTCGGTCAGGATCTTTCGCCGACGGATATCCTCGGGGCGAAGACCACGAACAACGGCGCCATGAGCAACACCGTTGGCCGTCACCATCGCCTGCCCTTCGATCATCGGGTCGACGGCAACCACCCCCTTCACACCGGCGACGGTACCCGCCAACGGGTCGAAGTCGGTGAGTCCGGCCGGCGGCCCGTAGATGCTGATGTGGCCGTTGAGGCCGAGGATTCGAGACAGCAGTTCCTGACGGAAGCCGTTCATGACCGCCATGACGATGATCAGGGTCGCAACGCCGAGAACGATCCCGAGAAGGGAGAACCAGGCAATGACCGAGATAAACCCCTCCTGCCGGCGAGCCCTCAGGTAGCGCATCGCCAGCATCCACTCGAACGCAGTGAACACGCCCGTCGTCTCCTACGTGGAAAGCATGGACATGGCTGATTCCAGGCCCACTTCCTGCTTCTCGCCGGTCTTGCGGCTCTTCAACTCGACCACGCCGGCCTTGAGACCTCTAGGCCCGACGACGACCTGCCATGGCAATCCGATCAGATCCATGTCGGCGAACTTGGCCCCGGGGCGTTCATTACGATCGTCGTACAGGACGTCGACGCCGTTGCTTCCGAGCGAACCGTAAAGATGTTCGCAAGCGGCGGAGCAGTCCGGATCGTCGACCTTGAGATTGATCACCCCGACCTTGAACGGCGCCACGCTCTCCGGCCAGACGATCCCGGCTTCGTCGTGACAGGCCTCGATGATCGCGCCGACCAGTCTGGAGACACCGATCCCGTAGGATCCCATCTCGACGAAGACCTCGGCGCCGTCGGGACCGGTGACGCTCGCATTCATCGATTTGGAGTATTTGGTGCCGAAGTAGAAGATGTGACCGACCTCGATCCCCCGCCCGGTGATCAAGGCGTCGCCGAGCGCCTTCTCCGCCTCGGGATCGCGTTCAACGTCCGTCGCCGCGTACCTGTCGGTAAAATCGTCGACGATGGGCTGCAGGTCACCCTCGAAATCGATTTGTCTTTCCGCCAGTTTCATGTCGAGAAATTCGCGATGGTAGGCGATCTCGCTTTCGCCGGAATCGGCGAGAATAAGAAACTCGTGGCTCATGTCGCCGCCGATCGGACCGCTCTCCGCGCGCATGGGAATGGCCTTGAGCCCCAAACGCTCGAAGGTCCGAAGATAACAGACGAACATTTTGTTGTAAGACCGTCGTGCTCCCGCCTTGTCGGCGTCGAACGAGTAGGCGTCCTTCATCAGGAACTCGCGTCCACGCATCACCCCGAATCGCGGACGGACCTCGTCGCGAAACTTCCACTGGATGTGGTAGAGAAGCTTCGGCAGGTGGCGATAGCTTCTGACGGCGCTCCGGAAGATCTCGGTAATCTGTTCCTCGTTGGTGGGACCGTACAGCATGTCGCGTTGGTGACGGTCGGTTATGCGCAACATTTCCGGGCCGTAGGCATCGTAGCGACCGCTTTCCCGCCACAGATCCGCCGGCTGAATGGTCGGCATCAGCATCTCATGGCAGCCGATGGCGTTCTGCTCCTCACGGACGATCTGCTCGATCCTCTTCAATACCCGAAAACCAAGCGGCAGCCACGAGTAGATCCCGGCGCTGGACTGTCGAATCATTCCGGCGCGCAGCATCAACCGATGCGACGCGATCTGCGCGTCGGCCGGTGTTTCTTTCAGGGTCGGCAGGAAGTAGCCGGACAGTCGCATAGGGTCTTCACCTTTTCGGGGCTTCGGATTGCAGGCGGGCGCGACTTTAGGCGATGCCCGATCGGACATCAACGGCAGGGACCAACGAACGCCATGGATCGCGATCCAGCCGGCAGCATATCCGATCGCGTCCTCTCCCTATCGTCCGGCCGGCACGTCGAGTTCAAAATTTCACGCGAAACATCATCCTTGTGTTGCAATATATTGAATTTATTAAATAGATCTATCACTGAAAGGCTGCCGGATATTCGCCGACAGCAGAAATCCCTGTTCTCCCGGGCGGGCGTCTCGGGGCAAAAACGAACCCGTGGCCAAGATATTTTCACCAAACGCCAGGCGGGACCTCCCTTTGCGCTCAACAACAGGTTACTAAGATCCCCAATCTAAAACAATGCGTCCGTACGGAAGACGACATGGGACAAATGCTCAATTCCTATTTCAAGCTGTCCGAGAACGGAACCACCGTTCGGACCGAGCTCCTGGCCGGCGTTACGACGTTCCTCACCATGGTCTACATCATCTTCGTCAATCCATCGATACTGCAGGCGGCGGGGATGGATCAGGGAGCCGTATTCGTCGCGACCTGCGTTGCCGCTGCGGTGGGTACGCTGATCATGGGGTGCTACGCCAACTACCCCGTGGCGTTGGCGCCGGGCATGGGGTTGAACGCCTATTTTACCTATGGCGTGGTGTTGGGGATGGGACACACTTGGCAGGTCGCTTTGGGAGCGGTGTTTGTTTCCGGCCTCCTGTTCGTCCTTCTCAGCCTTTTGCCTGTTCGCGGTTGGATCATCGACAGCATTCCCAAATCGCTGAAGATGGCGATCTCGGCCGGAATCGGACTGTTTCTGGCGATCATCGCCTTGAAGAATGCCGGCCTCGTGGTCGACCACCCTGCGACACTGGTCACCCTCGGCGACGTGACCAGCGCGCCGGCGCTGCTGGCTTCCGCCGGTTTTCTGGTGACGGCGGCGCTGAGTGCGTGGCGCGTTCCGGGCGCGATCATCATCGCCATCCTCGGCGTGACCGCCGTCGGCGTCGCGCTTGGTGTTTCGCCGGCTCAAGGGGTGTTTTCCCTGCCTCCGAGCGTGGCCCCAACGTTCCTTCAGATGGATATCTCCGGTGCCCTGGAAGTCGGGCTCATTACGATTATCTTCGCGTTTCTCTTCGTCGACCTGTTCGACACCGCCGGCACCCTGGTTGGCATCGCCCACAGGGCGGGCATGCTGGACGAACAGGGACGGCTGCCACGGCTTCGACAGGCTTTGCTCGCCGACAGTACCGCCACGGTTGTCGGCGCCATCATGGGGACTTCGACCACCACGAGCTATATTGAAAGCGCCGCCGGCGTAAATGCCGGGGGGCGGACCGGTTTAACCGCCGTCACCGTCGCGGTTCTGTTTCTTCTTTGTCTGTTCGTATCCCCGCTGGCGGCGACTATTCCTCCCTATGCCACGGCGCCGGCATTACTGTTCGTTGCCTGCCTAATGGTTCGCGGCCTTGCCGAAATCGACTGGGATGACGTCACCGAAGTGGCTCCCGCGGTGGTTACCGCGGTCAGCATGCCGCTGACGTTTTCCATCGCCACCGGTATCGGCCTGGGTTTCATAACCTACGCCGGAATCAAGATCCTGACGGGCCGGGCATCCGAAGCGGGAACAGCCGTGATCGTTCTGTCCGTTGCCTTTATCGTCAAGTTCGCCGTGGTCTAGAGGTAAAAAAAAGGGATGACGGCGGCGATTCCTTTGAATATTATGCAAAAAATCGTTTGGAAAGCGTCCGAAATAGGGACAATAAATGGCCCGGGTTTTGGGGGAAGATCAAAAAAGGGTATTACGACAAAAAGCACCCTAGAAAATCAATCAAAGCCACTCAACGGCTACTTCTTCAGGCAAGATCGGGAACGGTCTTGCCGTTCGTTTTTGGGCCCAGCCCTTCCGTAATCCATTGAAAAACAAGACTATTACCGCCCATAGAAGCTGGAGCCAACTTGCATCCATGGCGGGTTCTGGCTAGCGATGCGGGCGTAGGCGGCGCAATCGGGATGGTGTGCGCCGGGCAGATAACCGATGCTCATCAGGAACTCCCCAACCACCTCGCGGCCGGTAAATCGGAACGTTTGCCGAAACGTCTTCACCCAGTCGTCCTGCAATTGCGGATGACTGGAAGCGAGCCATGCATCGAAGCCGCCATGGGTGTCGCGCATGGAGCGCACACGTTTCGCGTTGTCGATGATCGCGTTGACCTTCAATTTGTTCCTGATGATGGCGGGATCGGCGAGCAGCCGACCGACATCGGCATCGCCATAAGCCGCCACCTTGTCGACGTCGAATGCATCGAAGGCGGCCGTCAGTCCGGGGCGTTTCTTCAATACCAGAAGCCACGAAAGACCCGCCTGAAATATTTCAAGGGAAAGGCGCTCGAACAACGCCGTTTCGTCGGTCAGCGGAAACCCGTACTCGAAATCGTGATACGGACCATGGATCGGGTGGCCGGCCGCAGCCGCGCAATACCAGGACACCTTGATCCGCCGATCCTTGGTCTCACTCGCGAAACGAAATCGCGCCGGATTCAACTATCATATAGAAGGCCGTCCAGAGAATGGCGGCAACCACCGTGGTTACCGCCATTTTCCGTAGCAGCAGGGGCCGTTTCGGCGCGCTCGAGGCGTGGCCTTTGGCGATGTCCTTCTCATCTATGGTTTGAACGCCCCACGGTAGCACCATGAAGATAACAACCCACCAGATCACCACGTAGACGGCTATTCCGGTCGTCCATCCCATCTGCGCGCCAGTGACCCCGCACCGTGTCGGCGATCCAGCTCAGGAAGCCTGTTTCAGTTCCACCAATGTGCCATTGAACGCATATACGTCAAAGTCGGCAAAAAGGGTGCCGCCTATCCTGGCCCGGGCACGGCTCCGCCGCGCTCAGGCGGCCAGCTTGGCGAAGGCTTCGATTACCTCGGGGGGCGCTTGCACAAGCTCAATCAGGACGCCCTCGCCGCTAATGGGCTGCTCTTCGTTGCCCTTCGGGTGCAGAAAAGTGATATCGAAGCCCGCCGCCCCTTTGCGGATACCACCGGGGGCGAAACGCACGCCGTTGGCGGTGAGCCATTCCACCGCGGCAGGAAGGTCGTCTATCCAGAGGCCGATGTGGTTGAGGGGCGTGTTGTGGACCGCGGGTTTCTTCTCGGGATCCACGGGTTGCATCAGATCGACTTCGACTTTCAAGGGTCCAGAGCCGATCGCCGCGATATCCTCATCGACGTTCTCGCGCTCGCTCTTGAAATTGCCGGTAATCGTCAGTCCGAGAGAGTCCACCCACAACTTCTTCATCTTTTCTTTATCTGGACCGCCGATGGCGACCTGCTGTATGCCGAGGACTTTGAAGGGTCTGTCGCTCATGTAACTCCCCCTTGGTGTGTTATCCGAATTATGCGAGCGGCGGAGTATGCCACGGGCTGCCGGGGTTGTGAAGACGCTCGATTATCGTCCAGATCCGGAACCGCAAGCGCGGCGTGACTGAACCTGCCGATCATCGTTCTCCTCCTTCATTCCAGTCAAACCCGAACCAAGTGGACATGGGTCAAGGGTTTTTTGCCAGTCAACTCGCGGAATGCCCGCCGAACAGCAAGCCGAATCGCTTCGCGAACGGCATCGTCATTGTTATAGGATTTTTCGGGCATGTCGTCGATGGCGTTCCAGACGTCTCGTCGGATTCGTTCTCGGGCGTTTTCGTCATCGTTCTCCAGCAACCCGATGGTGGACAATTGCGGCTCGGTTTTCGGCTGCCTTTGACCATTGAGAACGACGGTTATGACCGCGGCGCCGTTGTATAGGGCCTTGTTGCGCTCCCGCACGAGATCACCTCCCGCGGGCGCCAAGCGACTGCCTTCCCTGGTCAAGCGGCCGACCGGGACGGAGTCGTCGATGCGGACAGGTCCGGGGGCAATGCGGATGACGTCACCGTTCTCGGCGACAATCGCCTCCGGAACCCCACAGGCGCGAGCCAATTCGGCGTGTTCCTTCAAGTGACGCAATTCGCCGTGAACAGGAATCGAAACCCGCGGTCGAACCAATCCGTACATGTGGGCGAGTTCATCGCGCGCCGGATGACCGGAAACGTGAACAAGGGCATCACGCTGGGTGATGATCTCGACACCGGCGCGAACCAGCATGTTTTGCAATCGACCGATTGCGGCCTCGTTGCCGGGGATCACGCGGGACGAAAAGATGACCGTATCTCCAGCCTCCAAAACCCCTCCCGGATGACCGCCGCTGGCCATTCTGGCCAGCGCCGCCCTCGGTTCCCCCTGACTGCCCGTACAGATCATCACCATTTTGTTTCTGGGGAAGTCGCCGACATCGGCTTCGTCGACAAAGGGCCGAATGTCGTCGAGATAACCGCACTCCCGCGCCGCCGCGGAAATTCGCTTCAGCGATGCACCAACGAGCGCGACCTCGCGACCGGCCGCGGCCGCCGCACGGGCGATCGTCTTCAGCCGCGCCACGTTTGTCGCGAAGCAGGTTACGGCGACACCTCTTGTGCACCTGCCGATGATCTCGGTCAGCGGCCCCCGCAGCGCCCCTTCCGATCCGGACGTTTTCGATTCGAAGACGTTTGTCGAATTGCAAACCATCGCCAGAACCGTCTCGGTCTGCAGCCGCCTCAACGCCTCCTCGTCGGATACTGGGCCGACCACCGGATCCGGATCCAGTTTCCAGTCTCCGGTGTGGAACACGGTTCCCGCCGGGGTGCGAATGACGACCCCGTTGGGTTCCGGGATGGAGTGGGTCAACGTCACCAGTTCGAGAGCGAACGGTCCCACGTGGAATCGCCCGCCCAGCGGAACTTCGATGAGGGGCACGAGATCCTCGAGGCCGCATTCCGCAAGCTTGCGGCGCAACACGGCAAGGGTGAAGCGGGTGGCATAGACAGGGCATCGCAGCCGCGGCCAAAGATCGGGAACGGCGCCAAGATGGTCCTCGTGGGCGTGAGTGAGCACGATGCCGTCGAGCCGGTCACGACGATCTTCGATGAACTTCGGATCGGGCATCATGATGTCGGTACCGGGAAAGTCGCTGCCGGTAAAACCAATTCCCAAGTCGATCATCAACCAACGACGCAGCCCGGGCGGTCCATAGCCGTAAAGATTCAGGTTCATGCCGATCTCACCGGTGCCCCCGAGAGGCACGAAGATCAGCTGGTCGGTGGCGTTGTCTCCGGTCATCGCGCCATGTTTCGGCGGTGGATGGCGAGCAGCCCCTTGAGGGTCAGATCCGGATCCGAATGGTCGAGGACGGAAGTACACTCGGTGAACAGCGGCGCCAGGCCGCCGGTGGCGATGACCCCCATATCGCTCCCGGACTCGGCGCGGATGCGGTCGATCATGCCCTCGATCAAACTGACGTATCCCCAGAAGATACCGGATCGCATCGCCTGGACCGTGCCCTTTCCGATCACCCGGTCCGGCCGCCCGATGGCGACGCGGGGCAACTGAGCCGATGCCATGTGCAGAGCTTCCAGCGAAAGATTGACCCCTGGAGCGATCGCACCGCCAAGATAGCTGCCCTCCTTGTCGATGACGTCGAAGGTCGTGGCGGTGCCGAAGTCGACGATGACCAGGGGACCGCCATATTCGTCGTGAGCGGCAACGGCATTGACCAAGCGGTCGGCGCCGACCTCCTCGGGCCGATCGACGAGAACCTTCAAGCCGAGGTCGACATCCGGCGCACCGACGACCAGCGCCTGGCATCCGAAATACTTGCGGCACAGATTGCGAAGGCTGAACAGCGTCGCCGGAACGACCGAAGCAATAATGCCGGCTGTGACCTCCTTTCGATCGATCTCGTCGAGGGTCATCAACTGGGTAAGCCAGACGCCGATCTCGTCGGCGGTGCGGTTGATGTTCGTCGACGAACGCCACTCGCCGCGGATCTGGCCCTGATCATCGAAGACAGCGAACACGGTGTTGGTATTACCGGAGTCGATCGCCAGAAGCATCGTGCGCTTCCCCTTCCCTTACCCGCCCGTACCGGTGTTCACCGGAAAAACGTCACCGACCGTTACCAACCGATCGATGCCGTTCTGCTCCAGCACCAGCGCGCCATTTTCATCCATGTTGGCGAACACACCCTCGAATGTCTCGTTTTCAAGGCGCACCAGGATTGGCTCGCGCAGCCCGTGCGCCCGTTGCAGCCAAGCCTGGCGGATGGCAGCGAAACCGTGTTCGTGCCACGTGGCAATCCACCGATGAAGGCTGCGGCAATAGCGCTCCAAAAGTTTCGGCAGCGACACCTCGCGGGCGCCCTCGGCGGCCAGCGAGGTTGCCGGATATCGGCTTGCGGCCTCTCGCGGATGGGAGACGACATTGACGCCAACTCCGATCGCCAGCCAGTCCAGTGCCGTTCCCCCTGCCGATGAAGATTCAATCAGGATGCCGGCGACCTTGCGGCCGTTGACAAGAACGTCGTTGGGCCATTTGCAGGTCACATGAGCGTCATTTTGCAGGGTCTCGGTTACCACCTCGGCGACGGCGGCGGCGGTGACGAATCCAAGTTGCATGGCCTTCGACGCCGGATAGCTCGGACGCAACAGCAAAGAGCAGTAGAGATTGCCCTTCGGCGAGGTCCACTCTCGACCGCGACGACCGCGTCCCGATGTCTGTCGCCGGGCCCATACCACGGTACCGTCGACAGCCCCTAGTTCAGCGCGCCGCCTGATTTCCTCATTCGTGGAATCGACGCTGTCGAGGGTGGCAAGCTGGAAGCAATCGGGAAGTACGATCTCCGGCATAAAGGCGCCGGGCCTATCCACCAAACAACGAGGCGGCCGCGGAAGCCGCGCTCGACAGCACCGGCTGCGGAAACAGGAAAAACAGCGCCACCAGCACGCCGGTCCCCAGCATGACCAAGCGAAGGTCGCGCCCGATGGCGCGGTCGATCGGTTCCACCGGTTCGTCGAAGTACATGATTTTGACGATCCTGAGGTAGTAATAGGCGGCGACCACGCTTGCCAGAAGTCCGATAATCGCAAGGCCGTAAAGGCCCGATTCGACCGCGGCAAGGAAGATGTAGAGCTTACCGAAAAAGCCCGCAAGCGGGGGAATTCCGGACATCGAGAACATGAAGATCGCCATGGCCAAGGCCATCAAGGGGTTGCTCTTCGATAGTCCCGCAAGATCGGAAATACCGACCACCATATGCTCCCGGCGGCGCATGCAAAGGATGCACGTAAAAACGCCGACGTTCATGAATAGATAGATAGTCATATAGATCAGCACGCCTCGAACGCCGGCTTCGTTTCCAACCGCCAGCCCGATCAGCGCGTATCCGACGTGGCCGATGGAACTGTAGGCCATCAGCCGCTTGATATTTTCCTGACCGATCGCCGCGAAGGCACCGAGCACCATCGAGGCGATGGAGATGAACACAACGATCTGTTGCCATTGGGCGACCAGATCCCCGAACGGACCGACCATCACCCTGATGAACAACGCAATCGCCGCCAGCTTCGGCGCAACCGAGAAAAACGCCGTCACCGGTGTCGGCGCACCCTCGTAAACGTCCGGTGTCCACATGTGGAACGGCACGGCGGAGACCTTGAACGCCAGTCCCGCCAGGATGAAGACGATCCCGACGACCAAACCCACCGGTGGTGCCTCGCCGTGGAGTTGCGTGAAGGTCGTTGCCAGGGCTTCGAAGCTGGTCGTGCCGGAATAGCCGTAAACCAGGGAACTCCCATACAGCAGCATTCCGGAAGCCAGCGCCCCGAGAACGAAGTACTTGAGGCCCGCCTCAGCCGAATGGGCATCGTCGCGCTGGAACGACGCCACCACGTACAACGCCAGGCTCTGCATCTCCAGGCCGAGATAGAGCGCAATGAGGTCGTTGGCGGAAATCATCATCAGCATGCCGACGGTCGCGAGCAGGATCAGGACCGAATACTCGAACCGGGCTATCTGCTGACTCTCCATGTAATCCTGGGCAATGACGATCGACAGGCCGGAGGCAATAAGCACCAGGACCTTGAAAAATACGGCGAAATCGTCAAGGACGAACATGCCGCCAAAGGATTGCGCTGGGCCCCGGACCGCGATCGTCGTGACCAGCAGCAGTGTCAGAACCAGGGCCACCAGGCCGAGACGCGAGACCATCCGGGACGCCCGTGTGACTTCGGCGACGTCGCCATCCTTCTGAAAAACACCCACCATCAGCAGCCCCATCGCGGCGAGCGCGAGAAAGATCTCCGGCATGGCGGGAATAAAGCTGGGGACTTCGGCCAATGGCATTTTGGGAACTACTCCTCTGGCGCCGATTACCGTCCGAGGACGACAGCGGTCTCCATAGACGCGCGCGCCGTATCCACTCTTTCGAGAAGATTGCTTACCGAAACATGCATGACTTCGAGGAACGGAGCCGGGTACAAGCCCATCCAGAAGACAAGCACCACGAGGGGCGCGAACACCGCGATCTCCCTCGGACTGAGGTCGCGAATTCTCTTCAGGCTGTCCTTCGTCAGGGCGCCGAAAATCACCCGCCGATACAGGTACAGCATGTACACGGCGCCCAAAATCACCCCGGTCGCGGTCAACGCCGCTACCCAGGTGTTGGCCTGGAACGCACCCACCAGAACCAGAAACTCGCCCACGAACCCACTGGTGCCGGGGAGCCCCACCGAAGCCAGCATGAATATCATGAACGCGAGCGAATAGGCCGGCATCCGGTGCACCAGACCGCCATACGTAGCGATCTCCCGCGAGTGCAGGCGGTCGTAGACGACGCCGACGATCAGGAACAAGGCCGCCGACACCACCCCGTGGCTCAGCATCTGGTAGATCGCCCCTTCGATGCCTTGTACCGTCATGGTGAAGGTTCCGACGGTGACGAATCCCATGTGGGCCACCGACGAATAGGCGATCAGCTTCTTCATGTCCTCCTGGGCCAGGGCGACCAAGGAGGTGTAGATCACCGCGATGATGCTGAGCGAATAAATAAGCGGCGTGAACTCGATCGAGGCCTCGGGAAACATCGGCAACGAGAAGCGCAGGAAGCCGTAACCGCCGAACTTCAGCAACACGCCGGCAAGAATGACCGAACCGGCGGTCGGCGCATCGACGTGGGCATCGGGCAGCCAGGTGTGGACCGGCCACATCGGGACCTTGACGGCGAACGAGGCCAGGAACGCCAACCAGAGCCAGGTCTGAAGTCCCGTCGGGAAGTCATAATTGAGCAGCGCCGGAATGTCGGTCGTGCCGGTGGTGAAGTACATGGTCAAGATCGCCAGCAGCATCAGCACCGAACCGGCCAGCGTGTACAGGAAGAATTTGAACGCCGAATACACCCGGCGCCCTCCGCCCCATACACCGATGATGAGAAACATCGGGATCAGCACGCCTTCGAAGAAGATGTAGAAAACGACCAGGTCGAGGGCACAGAACATCCCCACCATCATCGTTTCCATCACCAGGAAAGCGATCATGTACTCCTTGACGCGCTCGGTGATGCTTTCCCAACTGGCCAGCACGCAGATCGGCGTCAGCAACGTCGACAGCAGAACGAACAGCATCGAGATGCCGTCGACGCCCAGGTGATAAGCGATATCGAACGTCGGCATCCATTCCGCCCGTTCCTGGAACTGGAAGGCGGACGTCGACGTATCGAAGTTGAACCACACGCCGAGCGACAGAAGGAACGTGGTGACCGAGGTCAGCAACGCGACATTGCGGGCGTTGCGGGCGACGACATCTGGCTCTCCCCGAATGGTGAGGATGAACACGGCCCCGACCAGCGGAAGGAAGGTGATCAGCGACAGGAGTGGCAGGTGGCTCATCGCTTCGACCTCACCCCGCCGACCGGAATAGATACCAAGTAATCAGGATGAGCACCCCTATCAGCATGGCAAAGGCGTAGTGGAAGACATACCCTGTTTGCAGCCGGGTGGCCCGGCGGGCGAGGTTCAATGTCGCGGCCGCGATGCCGTCGGGACCAACGCCGTCGATAAGCGCACCGTCGCCGCTTTTCCACAGCCCCCGGCCGATAAAGAAGGCGGGCCGTACGAACAGAGCGTCATACAACTCGTCGAAGTACCATTTGTTGAGCACGAATCGGTAGACGGCCGCGAACCGATCCGCCAGCGCTCCGGGCAGCCCCGGCGCCAATACATACATGACGTAGGCGAGCCCAATCCCGGCGACACCCACGACCAGCGCCAGGTACTTGACCCAGAAGGGAACGTGATGGGCGTTCTCGAGGGAGGGGTGATCCGGTAGAGCCAGGATCGCGTTGCCCCAGAATTCCGCAGTGTTGTTCCCGACGAACCATTCAAAGCCCACGTAACCAGCAAAAATGGCCCCCGCCGCCAAGACCACCAACGGCAGGATCATCACCTTCGGCGACTCGTGAACGTGGGCCATGACCACCTCGTCCGCCCTCGGCTGGCCGTGGAAGGTCATCAGCAACAACCGCCAGGAGTAGAATGCAGTGAGAAACGCGGCAGCGATCCCGAGCCAGAAGGCGTAGGAACCGACGCCGGAATGGGCCGCGTAAGCGGCTTCGAGGATAAGGTCCTTGGAGTAGAACCCGGCGAACGGCCAAATCCCCGCCAGCGACAGGGAACCGATCCACATCAGTGCATAGGTCACCGGGATCAGTTTCCAGGTGCCGCCCATTTGGCGCATGTCCTGCTCACCGGACATGGCGTGGATCACCGAACCGGCGCCGAGGAACAGCAGCGCCTTGAAAAACGCGTGTGTCATCAGATGGAAGATCCCCGCGGAATAGGCCGACACACCGCAGGCGAAGAACATGTATCCCAGCTGCGAGCACGTGGAATAGGCGATCACCCGCTTGATATCGTTCTGCACGCAGCCGACCGTCGCCGCGAAAATGGCGGTCGACGCACCGACGATGGTCACGACCGCAAGCGCCACGTCGGAATACTCGAACAGCGGCGACATGCGGGCGACCATGAAGATCCCGGCGGTAACCATCGTCGCCGCGTGGATCAACGCCGACACCGGGGTCGGACCTTCCATGGCATCCGGAAGCCAGGTGTGCAGGCCGATCTGGGCCGACTTACCCATCGCCCCGATAAACAGCAACAGGCAGATGACCGTAGGCGCGTGGAATTCCCCGCCGAATACGTACAGGGTCGCCTCGGCTTTTCCGGCAGCCGCAGCGAAGATGGTGTCGAGGTGCACCGACTGAAACAGAACGAATGTGGCGAAGATACCCAACAAGAACCCGAAGTCGCCGACCCGATTGACGACGAACGCCTTGATCGCCGCGGCATTGGCTTCGGGCTTGTTGTACCAGAAACCGATCAACAGATAGGACGCGAGACCGACACCCTCCCAGCCGAAAAACATCTGAATCAGATTGTCGGCGGTGACCAGCATTAGCATTAAGAAGGTGAACAGGCTCAAATAGGACATGAACCTGGGGATGTCCGGATCGTCATGCATGTAGCCCACGGAATAGACGTGGACCATCGCCGAAACCACGGTCACCACCAGCATCATCACCGCGGTCAACGTATCGAGCTTCAGCGCCCATGACACTTCGAGAGCACCGGAATCAATCCAGGTAAACAGCTCGACGGAGCCGGTATTGCCGTGCACGACCACGTCGATGAACACGAACACGGCGAGCACCATGGAGAGCAGCATGGCGCCGCAGGTGACCCATTGTGCCGTGAAGTCGATCCGCGATTGCCGCGTTTCGTCCTCCGGCGCACAGAACGCCAGGATGCCGGCAACGATCGAGCCGATTAGCGGCAGGAAGACAACCATAGTGGACATTTCTCGCCTCAGCCCTTCATCAGGTTGATGTCTTCCACGGCGATCGTACCGCGGTTGCGGAAATAGACGACCAGAATGGCAAGTCCGATTGCGGCCTCGGCCGCCGCCACCGTCAGGACGAACATCGCGAACACCTGGCCGACGAGATCGTTAAGCTCCACCGAGAACGCGACCAGGTTAATATTGACCGCCAGAAGCATCAGCTCGATCGACATTAGAATAATGATGACGTTCTTTCGATTGAGAAAAATACCGAAAATGCCGATGGCAAAAAGAATCGCGGCAACGGTAAGGTAATGGGACAGGCCAACCTCAACCATCATATTCCCCTTCCCGTCTGAACTTTTCGCACTTCTACCGAATCACCGGGATGTCTCCGAAGCTGTTCGCTAATATTCTGGCGGCGAACTCCGGGGCGTCGCCGGTAGGTGAGTACGATCGCGCCGATCATCGCGATCAGCAAAACGACTCCCGACGCCTGGAAGAGGTAGAAATAGTGGGTGTAGATGAGCTGGCCGAGGGCATCGGTATTGCTGATCGTCGCCGGTGCCGGCGTCGGTGCGCTCCCGCCTATCGCGGCGTCGGGCGCCAGGGTCCAACCGCCAAGGATGATGAGGAGCTCGGCCAGAAGCACGAGCCCCACCAAACCGCCGATTGGCAGATACTGGAGGAACCCCTGGCGCAGCTCGGCGAAATTGATGTCGAGCATCATCACCACGAACAGGAACATCACCGCCACCGCCCCCACGTAGACGACGATGAGAATCATCGCCAGGAACTCGGCCCCCATGAGCACGAACAAGGCGGCGGCGTTGAAGAAGGTCAAAATCAGGAACAGCACCGAATGCACCGGATTCCGCGCCGATATCACCATCACCGCAGCGGCGACGGCGATAAACGCGAACAGATAGAAGGCCAGCCCTTGAACGATCATCGGATTTCCGATTTTGCGGTGGTCAGCGGTGGAGTAAACGGGAGCCCATAATCCCACCCGTCATTCGTCCTTGTGTCCATTACTCGATGCCCCGTCAACGATAAGGCGCGGCGGCGGCGAGGTTGGCCGATATCTCGGTTTCCCAGCGATCGCCGTTGGTGAGCAGCTTCTCCTTGTCGTAGAGAAGTTCCTCGCGGGTTTCGGTGGTGAACTCGAAGTTGGGCCCTTCGACGATGGCGTCGACGGGACAGGCCTCCTGACAGAACCCGCAGTAAATGCATTTGACCATGTCGATGTCGTAACGGGTCGTCCGCCGGCTTCCGTCCTCGCGCGGCTCGGATTCGATGGTGATCGCCTGCGCCGGGCAAACGGCTTCGCACAGCTTGCAGGCAATACATCTTTCCTCGCCGTTGGGATACCGCCTGAGCGCGTGCTCACCACGGAAGCGAGGGCTCAGCGGCCCCTTCTCGTAGGGATAGTTGAGCGTGACCTTGGGTCTGAACATATACCGCAAAGTCAGCCCCAGGCCCGAGACCAACTCGCTCAGAAAGACTGTTTGCGCGGCACGATCCATGAAAGCCATGACGATTACCTCTGCTTCAGCTCATGCCCGGGGCCAGATCGAAGGCGATCAGCACCCCTGCCACAATTACCACGGCCGCAAGCGATACGGGGAGAAACACCTTCCAGCCGAGACGCATGAGCTGGTCGTAACGGTATCGCGGGAACGTCGCCCGTACCCACAAGAAGACGAACAGGCACCCGGCAATCTTGAGGGCAAACCAAACCGGGCCCGGAACCCATGTGAACGGCGCAATGTCGAACGGCGGCAACCAACCTCCGAGAAAGAGGATGCTGGTCATTGCCGACATCAGGATCATGTTGGCGTACTCGCCCAAAAAGAACAGGGCGAAGGTCATCGCCGAGTATTCGACGTTGTAGCCGGCCACCAGTTCCGCTTCCGCCTCCGGCAGGTCGAAGGGATGGCGATTGGTTTCCGCCAACGTGGAGACGAAGAATATCACCGCCATCGGAAACAGCGGGGACCAGAACCAGCCCAACATGCCCCACGGCCCCTGCTGGGCGAGAACGATTTCCGAAAGATTGAGTGAACCCACGCACAGCAATACGGTAATGATGACGAAGCCCATGGAGACCTCGTACGAAACCATTTGCGCCGCCGATCGCAACGCCCCGAGAAACGCATATTTCGAGTTACTGGCCCAGCCCGCCATGATCACGCCGTAAACCCCAAGCGAGGAAATCGCGAAGAGATAGAGGATGCCGACGTTGATATCCGCCAGGACAAGCCCTTCGCCGAACGGAATGACGGCCCATGCGATCAGCGAGAGGAAGAACGTCACCATCGGCGCAATGACGAACACGGCGCGGTTCGCACTACTCGGAAGGATGGTTTCCTTTAGGAACAGCTTCAGCCCATCCGCCATCGGCTGCAAAAGGCCGAACGGGCCAACCACGTTCGGTCCCTTGCGTAGTTGCATGGCGCCAATGACTTTTCTTTCGACAAAAGTCAGATAGGCCACGGCCAATAGGAGCGGCCCGACAATCACGACAATCTTGATCACGATCCAGATCGTCGGCCACACGTAGCCGTCCCACAATTCAATCATGGGTGCCGGTCTTTCTTGTCTCTTCGCCGGCGAGCGCCTCGACGCATTGCGCCATCGTTACCGACGCCCGGCAAACGGGGTTGGTCAGATAGAAGTTGGTATCCGGCGTTTCGAACGGCCGGGAATCGAGATCGCCTTTTCGACCGAAAGCGCCCCACTTGGCCGGCTCGATGCGATCGCCGGCACCGAACGCGGGATTGACGTCCCTGAGCCGCTGGCGCACCTGATCCAGCGTGTTCAGCGGCAGCGTCTTGCCGAGAACCTCGGAAAGGGCACGGATGATGGTCCAGTCCTCCCTCGCCTCTCCCGGCGGGTAACAGGCAAGACGCGCAATCTGCACCCTGCCTTCCGTGTTGACATAGGTCCCGTTCTTCTCGGTGTAGGCGGCTCCGGGCAGGATGACGTCGGCTCGATGGGCACCGGCATCGCCGTGGTGCCCTTGATAGACAACGAAGGCCTTGCCAAGCCGGCTGGTATCGATCTCGTCGGCGCCGAGCAGGTAAACCATCTTGATTTCGCCCTTCTCCGCGCCATCGACAATGCCGGCAGTGGACTTTCCGCCCTCTCCCGGCAGAAAACCAAGATCCATGCCGCCGACCCGCGCGGCAGCCGTGTGCAATACGTTGAAACCGTTCCAACCGGTTTTTGCGTCGACGAGGCCCAGCTTCTCCGTGATTTGACAAACGGCTTCCAATACCGCCGCGCCGTCGTCACGAACGAGCGCTCCCATTCCAAGGATCAGCATCGGGTTTTGGGCGTTTTTCAAGACATCGGCAAAGGGGTGATCGCCCGCGGCGATGCGCTCGAGCAGATGGGGGTCGTCTCCCAAATGTTGATACTTATAGGTGAGATCTGCCGCCGGACCTATCATCCCGACCTGGAAGCCGCGCATCCGGTATCTCTTACGCAAGCGCGCGTTGATGATCGGCGCCTCCGTCCGGGGATTGGTCCCGACGAGTAAACAGGCGTCCGCGGATTCGATCCCGACGATGGTGGTGTTGAAAAGATAGGACACGCGCGGAGATGCCTGCAGAGCCGCGCCGTCCTGACGACAGTCGATGTTCGGCGATCCCAGCGCCGTCATCAGGTCCTTGAGCGCGATCATCGACTCGCAATCGACCAAGTCGCCGGCAATGGCGGCCATTTGGCTGCCTTTGATGCCCTCGACCCCGTGTGCGATGGCTGCAAAGGCTTCCCGCCATGTCACAGGTTTAAGCTTGCCGGCCTCGCGCACATAAGGCCGGTCGAGACGTTGCCGGCGGAGTCCGTCGCAGGCGAACCGCGTTTTGTCGGAAATCCACTCTTCGTTGATGTCTTCGTTGATCCGCGGCAAAACACGCATGACCTCGTTGCCGCGGGTATCGATCCGAACGTTGCTGCCGACGGCATCCATGACATCCACGGATTCGGTCTTGGCGAGTTCCCATGACCGCGCGGCAAAGGCGTAAGGCTTCGAAGTCAGGGCTCCCACCGGACAGAGATCGATCAGGTTTCCGGATAGCTCCGACGTCAGCGCCTTCTCGAGGTAGCTCCCCACCTCCATGTGTTCGCCGCGCGACGTCGCTCCCAGTTCCGGAACCCCCGCCACCTCGGCCGCAAAGCGGATGCACCGGGTGCAGTGGATGCAGCGGGTCATGACCGTTTTGATCAGTGGCCCCATGTACTTTTCGCGGACCGCTCGCTTGTTCTCGGCGAATCGACCCCGGTCGAAGCCGTAGGCCATCGCCTCGTCCTGAAGATCGCACTCGCCGCCCTGGTCACAGATCGGACAATCGAGCGGATGGTTGATCAGCAGGAACTCCATGACCCCTTTGCGCATTTTGTGAACTTCGGGGGTGTTGGTGTGAATGACCATGCCCTCGGCGGCCGGCATGGCACACGATGCGACCGGTTTCGGCGCACCCTTCATCGCCACCAGGCACATCCGGCAATTGCCGGCGATCGACAATCGCTCATGATAGCAAAAGCGCGGGATTTCTATCCCGGCCGACTCGCAAGCCTGCAGCACCGTAAGGCCCGGCTCGACTTCGACTTCCCTGCCGTCAATGGTCAACTTGGGCATTTCGTCGTCCTCACGCCGCTTCTCTCTGCCGTGTTGCTTCGTATTCGCGGATACGTCGTTCCAATTCCGGCCGGAAGTGGCGGATCAGGCCCTGAATGGGCCACGCCGCGGCGTCCCCGAGCGCGCAGATCGTGTGGCCTTCCACTTGGCGCGTCACCTCGTCGAGAAGGTCGATTTCCTCCACCTTGGCCTTTCCGGCAACCAATCTCTCCATCACCCGCCACATCCAGCCCGTGCCTTCCCGACACGGCGTACACTGGCCACAACTCTCGTGCATGTAGAACCGGGACAAACGGGCGATCGCCTTGACGACATCGGTGGACTTGTCCATCACCATGACCGCCGCCGTTCCCAGTCCGGATTTGACCTCCTGCAGCGCGTCGAAATCCATTCGTACGGAGTTGCAGACCGACCGGGGAAGGAGCGGTACGGAAGAACCGCCCGGAATAACCGCCAGCAGGTTGGCCCAGCCGCCGCGGACACCTCCGGCGTGGCGCTCGATGAGTTCCTTGAGCGGGATCCCCATCTCCTCCTCGACCGTGCACGGGTTGTTGACGTGGCCGGAGATGTTGAAGAGCTTGGTCCCGGTGTTCTTCGGCCGGCCGAAACTGCCGAACCACTCGCTTCCGCGGCGCAGGATCGCCGGTACCACGGCGATGGTCTCGACGTTGTTGACCGTCGTCGGACAGCCGTACAGGCCGACGTTCGCCGGAAATGGAGGCTTCAGTCGCGGCTGTCCCTTATTGCCCTCGAGGCTCTCGATCAGCGCCGTCTCCTCGCCGCAAATATAGGCGCCGGCACCCAGATGCACGTGGATCTCGAAGTCCCAGCCCGACTTACAGGCGTTCTTGCCGATCAGTCCGGCCTCACGGGCCTCGTCGACAGCGCGCTGCAGGGCTTCGGCCTCACGGAAAAACTCGCCGCGCACGTAAATGTAGGCGGTATTGGCGGCCATACCGACGCCGGCGAGCAAACAGCCTTCGATCAGCTTATGGGGGTCGTGTCGGAGAATTTCCCGATCCTTGCAGGTGCCGGGCTCTCCTTCGTCGGCATTGACGACGAGGTAGTGGGGCCGCCCGCCCGAATCCTTGGGCATGAATGACCATTTCATCCCGGTGCCGAAGCCCGCGCCGCCGCGCCCTCGCAAACCGGAATTCTTGACTTCTTCGGTGATCCGATCACGGCCGAGGGCGATCAGTTCCTTGGTCCCGTCCCAATCTCCACGGGATTTCGCGCCCTTCAGACCGACGTCGCCGAAACCGTACAGATTGGTGAAAATACGATCCTGATCGCGCAGCATTAGGAGGAACCTCCGCTTTTCTTGACCTTGCCTGCAGGCTTCGCGTCGGGCTTCGTCGTCAGGGTGGTCAACCCGCCCGAGGGCTCGGAGCCTTTGCGACCGATCTGCGAGCCCGGCTTTGGTTTACCGCCCACGCGAAGTTCCGCCAGTATCTTCACCGTGGCTTCCGGCGTCAGGTCCTCGTAGAAGTCGTCGCCGATTTTCACCATCGGTGCGTTGACGCAGGCACCCTGGCACTCGACCTCGGCAAGGGTGAACAGCCCGTCTTCGGTCGTTTCTCCGACATCGATACCGAGGTTCTTGCGGCAGGCGCCGACGACTTCGTCGGAACCCCGCAGCCAGCATGGCAGGTTGGTGCATACCTCGACGTGGAACCGGCCGACAGGCTCGAGGTTGAACATCGTGTAAAAGGTGGCGACCTCGTAGACGCTGATCTTCGTCATCTCCAGAAGGTCCGCCACATGCTCCAGCGCCGCCCTGGGCAGCCAGCCGTCGTGCTGGCGCTGCGCAAGGTCCAAAAGCGGCAGCACTGCGCTCGCCTGGCGGCCGGGAGGATACTTGGCGATGATCGCCTTGGCCCTGTCCAGGTTCTCCGTGGTGAAGGCGAAGGTCTCCGGTTGCTGGAAACGATCGGGGGCAGCACTCATCGGTCGATCTCGCCAAAAACGATGTCAAGTGAACCCAGGACGGCAACGACATCCGCAAGCATATGCCCCCGGGTGAGGTAGTCCATCGCCTGCAAGTGGGCGAAGCCCGGGGCGCGGATCTTGCACCGATAGGGCTTGTTGGTGCCATCGGCGACGAGATACACGCCGAATTCCCCTTTCGGGGCTTCGACCACCGTATAGGTTTCGCCCGCTGGGACGTGGTATCCCTCGGTATAGAGCTTGAAGTGATGGATCAACGCCTCCATCGAGTGCTTCATCTCGGCCCGGGGCGGCGGCGAGACTTTGCGGTCGTCCGTCTTTACCGGTCCGGCAGGCATTTGATCCAGGCATTGCTTGATGATCTTCACGCACTCGCGCAGTTCGTACATTCGAACCAAGTATCGGTCGTAGCAGTCTCCGTGCTTGCCTACCGGCACGTCGAAATCGAAGCGCTCGTAACCGTCGTAAGGCTGGGCCTTGCGCAAATCCCAGGCCACCCCGCTGGCACGCAGGTTCGGTCCGGAAAAGCCCCAGTCGAACGCGTTTTCGGCGGTGATCGCGCCGACGTCGACGGCACGCTGCTTGAAGATACGGTTTTCCGTCAGCAGTTCTTCGCAATCGTCGAGGAATTTGGGGAAGTGCTCGACCCACTTCCAGATGTCGTCGGCAAGGCCGGCCGGCATGTCCAGAGCCACGCCTCCCGGGCGGAAATAGGCCATGTGCATCCGCGCGCCGCTGACTCGCTCGCAGAACTCCATCAGCCGCTCGCGCTCCTCGAACCCCCACAACATCGGCGTCATCGCTCCGATGTCCATCGCGAAGGCGCAAATGGTAAAGACGTGATTGAGAACGCGCCCGATTTCAGCGAACAGCACACGGATGTACTGGGCGCGCGGGGGCGCTTCGATACCGAGGAGCTTTTCCACGGCGAGCGCGAACGCATGCTCCTGATTCTGCGGCGCCACGTAGTCGAGACGATCGAAGTACGGCACCGCCTGCAGATAGCTCTTGTACTCGATCAGTTTCTCGGTACCCCGATGCAGCAGGCCGACATGAGGATCGGCGCGATCGATGATTTCGCCGTCCATCTCCAGGACCAGCCGCAACACCCCATGCGCCGACGGGTGTTGGGGACCGAAGTTCAACGTGAAGTTCTTGATCTGTGTCTCGGCCATCCGGAATTCCCCTACTTCTCCGCCTTCTCGTCACCGGGAAGCTGGGCCTGAATCCCCTCCCAGGGGCTGAGAAAATCGAAGCTGCGGAAATCCTGAGTGAGCTTGACCGGTTCGTAAACCACCCGCTTTTCCAAATCGTCATAGCGGACTTCGACGTAGCCGGTGAGAGGGAAGTCCTTACGCAGGGGATGTCCTTCGAAACCATAGTCCGTCAGAATTCTCCGGAGATCGGGGTGATCCCGGAAATAGACGCCGTACATGTCCCATGTCTCGCGCTCCCACCAATTGGCGGAATTGAACACGCCGGTCACCGTTGGCACCGGGCTACGAGCATCGGTCTGGAGCTTGACTTCTGATGCGTTGGTTATGGGTGAGACTGAGAAGATTGTAGACGATTTCGAAGCGGTCTTCGCGCTCCGGGTAATCGGCGCCGCAGACATCCATCAACTGCTTGAACTGACAGTTCACGTCGTCGCGGAGAAAGGTCAGAACGCGAACAATTCGCTCGCGATGCACCTTCACGACGAGCTCGTCGCCGGCAAGGTCGACCGCAATCACGGCTTCGGAAAGAGCGGCTTCGATGTAGTCGCCGAGATCTCGTAGCGCCAAGTCCATTATATTTCGAGTGTGCCCTATAGGTGGTTTCCGGAGGGAGTCAACGCCACAGCGTTCCCGTCCGCTTGATCTTTTTTTGCAACTGAAGAACGCCGTAGAGGAGCGCTTCCGCGGTTGGTGGGCAGCCCGGCACATAGACGTCTACCGGAATAACCCTGTCGCAGCCACGTACCACCGAGTACGAATAGTGATAGTATCCGCCGCCGTTTGCGCACGAACCCATCGAAATCACGTACCTTGGCTCGGCCATCTGGTCGTAGACCTTTCGGAAGGCGGGCGCCATTTTGTTGGTCAGCGTACCGGCAACGATGATCACGTCGGACTGTCTGGGGCTCGGCCGGGGAACCACACCGAAACGGTCCAGGTCGTATCGGCTGACATAGGTGTGCATCATCTCGACGGCGCAGCATGCGAGACCGAAGGTCATCGGCCAAAGCGAGCTGGCACGCGCCCAATTGACGACCTTGTCGAGTTGGGCGAGCACGAAGCCCTTATCGTTGAGCTCGTCCGTTACACGTTCGAACAGGGCGTCGGCTATCTCGTCGGACCGAAGCGGGCTCTCGATACGAGCCTTGGATGAAGAATCTACTCCCATGCTCTACTCCCATTCCAGAGCCCCCTTCCTCCACTCATATATAAAACCCACCGTGAGGACCGCCAGGAAAACCATCATCGACGAAAACCCAAAAAAACCGATTTTCGCAAAAGATACCGCCCACGGAAAAAGGAAAGCCACTTCAAGATCAAATATAATAAAAAGAATTGCTACTAAATAGAAGCGAACATCGAAATTGCCGCGCGAGTCCTCGAAGGCGTCAAATCCACATTCGTACGCCGAGTTCTTGTCCGCGTCCGGCCGCTGGCCGACAACGATATACGACGCCCCGACGGCGATGGCGGCAATAGCGATCGCTATCCCCAAGAAGATCAGGATCGGCAGGTATTCGGCTAGCAGCTCATCCATCGGTATTTCCCTGTCCGGGATCCTGGTTTTTCGATCCCCTAAAAGCTCTCGGCCCGGACGTGGGCGCGGTCAAATGGCGGGAGTGACGGGACTCGAACCCGCGACCTCTGGCGTGACAGGCCAGCGCTCTAACCGACTGAGCTACACCCCCGCGAAACCGCGACCCCGACGGGTCCGGAGGATGTAAACCCCACCCCGGCGGGTGTCAAGACGGGACACCCTGGGGCGCCGGCGCGTTTTCGGCTCTACAAAAGGCTCTGCAGGACCGCTACGGGAAAGCTTCGCAACAGGTTTGCCGCCGCAGCTTCGCGGCGATCCTCGCTCGCCGGCGTGGCCTCGACGATCTCGCCGGTGAGAACATTGGACCAGGAATTGGACGCGCAACCGGACGGAAGCAGAACCCCCGTGTCACCCCAGACATCCGCGCCAACAGGCAACACGTCGGGCTGACCGATCAAATGCGCCGTCAATCGCGGCACACAGACCAAGAGAAGCCGGTTTTCATGTTGACGAACGAAGCTGCAAAGGTGATCGGCATGCGTCCCCGTCGTCTCCAACGGGACGTAAGTGCCGTCGACAAAGAGTTCGGGATGGCGGTGTCGAAGTTCGAGAATCCTCCAGGCAACGAACATCTTGACCATTCCATCCTGCCAGTGCTCGAGAAGCTCGGCAGGCTGGCTGTTCCCGTTGCCGCCGAAACTGTCCTTGAGGCGGGAGAGATGGCGGCGACGCAGTTCGAAATCCACCGGTCGCCGATTGTCCGGGTCGACCAGGCTGAAGTCCCAAAGCTCGCAGCCCTGGTAGATGTCGGGGACCCCGGGCGCCGTCAGCTTCACCGTCGTCTGCGCCAACCCGTTCACCATCCCCAGTTCCGCAACTCGCTCGTGGAAAGCTCTGAAATCGAGGACAAATGGGTTGCGCCAAGTGGTATCCAGGACCCGAGTGACGAAGGCGGTCAACGCGTCTTCGTATTCGGCGTCGAAATTGATCCAGCTGGAATGGATCTTCGCCTCGCGAACGGCCTTGAGCATGAATTCGACCATGCGCTCGCGAAAATCGTCGACGGCCACGGGATCGAGTTCGCCGGTACGATGAAACTCGATCGGCCAGGCGCCCACCATTGCCTGATAGAACAGGTATTCGTCGTTGACCGCAGGAGCCAAAACGCCGTTCACGGCCGTCTTCCGGCGGCGGTTGAGGGTCGCCCATCGACGCACCCGGCGCCCCCACTCCGCCGGGAAACTCCGAGAGTACGTCGATGCGGACGCGAGCGTCCTCTCCCCGCTTGGCGTCGTGGGTGGCGCTACACAGCATGCCGCGGGGCCAACGCCGTGCGGCATCCTGGTTCTGCCGATGAAACGCGGATACCGTTGTTCCGAACCGCGCCGGTTCCCCTCCGACTTCGTTCAAGGAGACCAGTCGGTTGTATCGATAGAACGCCGTGTCCTCGGCGCCCTTGGCCATCACCGGACTGGAATACTGCTGGAACTTCATCCCCAGTCGCTGGATCTCGCGTTTGCTGTAGAGCGGACGGCGGCCGGCACCCAGATCGCTGGTGAGCACCCCGTGGATGAAGTCGAATACCGTCTTGTCAGCCCGCAGGCTGTGCCTTCTCGCCTGTACAATCGCCCAGTCGATGTCACGACGATCTTCCGGCGTGGCCCCCCTACGATCGATGTAGGTTCGATAAACGGGGAAACAGCCGACGACTTCCCGAAGCGCCTGGCGCAGGCCGACGAGGGTATAGTCCCGTGTCAACCAGCTCGTCTCGGCCAACCGGTTGAACTCGTTGGCAAGCACCCGGAGCTCGCTGGCGAGCTCGGAATCCATCGCCTGCTTCTTGCCTTGGTAGACCGTCTCCTCGAAGGCCGCACTGGTACCGACGAACCTCTCGTAGGTTCTGTCGAGAGCCTCCTCACCGTCACCATCGACAAACAAGCCATTCAATCGATTGAGAAATTCATACCCTGTCGTACCGGCGATCGGCCAGTCTTCGCGGAGTCTCTCATGGGGCGCCAGGATTTTTTCAACAACGACGTAAAAATCGTTGCCGTCGTCATTCGAATCGCCTCCCACGGCCGCATTCTTCCTGATCTCCCGGATCTTCGTTTGCAGCCGCTGCAGGTACTGCCGGGGATCGAAAAGGCCGTCGACATGATCGATGCGGAGCCCATCCACATGACCTTCGGCGATCAGTTTAAAGACCAACCGATGCACGTCATCGAATACGGCCGGCACCTCGACCCGGATTCCGGCAAGATCGTTGATCTGAAAGAACCGCCGATAGTTGATCTCCTCGGCGGCGACGCGCCAGTACGCCAGACGATACGTCTGCGCCTCGAGCAGCCGATGCAGCCCTTCGAAACTGGTCGGCGTGCCGACCTCGCCATTCAGTTTTCCGAGGGCAGCCCCGATAGCCGATGAAATCACCGAACTCTTCCGCGCCAGTTCGGACAACTGCCGCTTGAGCTTTTCCGATTTGGCGCGCCGGGTCGACCGATGTCTGGCTGAACGGGCCTGCTTCTTCAAATCGCGAAATCCCGCGACGAGAAGCTCGAACTCGACGACCGCGTCCTCCTCCCCGTCGCGATCGCCCGGCAACCGCGCCAATGCCAGGGTCAGGATACGCGCGTATTGGCCCGGCGTGACCGGGAAACGATGATCGTAGTACCAGACGCTGAAGGTGCCGGCCTCGACGTCGAAGTCGAGCTTAAGTTCCCCCTCTTCCAGGATCTTGCCGTAGTGATCGCCCAGAAAGGGAACGAGAACTTTGCCGCGCAATTCCGGCTTCGCGGGAAGCCAGTCGATGTCGAAATACTCGGCGTAAGGTGATTCCGTCCCCCATTCGAGAACATCGAGCCACCACGCGTTGTCGGCCTGTCCTATCCCCATGTGGTTCGGCACGAAATCGAGGATCTGCCCCATGCCGTGATCCTTGAGCACCGAACAGTAGTCGAGAAAATCGTTCGTTCCGCCGACTTCCGGATTGAGCGTATTGTGGTCGATGATGTCGTAACCGTGGGAACTTCCGGCGCGCGCCTTGAAAAACGGGGAGGCGTAAACATGACTTATTCCCAAGTCCGCCAGGTAGGACACCAAGTCCCGCGCGTCCCTAAGCGTGAACTCTTTGCGAAACTGCAGACGGTATGTCGCCAGAGGCGTGTCCGAGACGTCGGATCCGGTCACGGCCTTCCACCCCCGGTCTCATCGACAAACCAAGCAACCGTCCATGGCGGTAGCGGAACCGCCGAACCCGAATCCACGGGTTTTTCGGTGGCATAAACAAGACGGCCGCCGGGCGGCGCGGCCGGCGATTTCGCCGGCGTCGAGGCCATATTGGCGACCAAAGTCAACGCGGAGCCATCCCCCATCCGCCATTCGAGCGCAAAGGCGGACCCGGATTGCCCAACGAGTGAGCCCGAGTGACCGCTGATTCCCTTCAGCCGCGGCATGATTTCCTTTTTTCTGAGGGCGAGCAGTTGTTTGTGGAAGCTCAGCATATCGTCGTGTGGGGCGATCCCGATCAGGGTCCAGTCGAGTTTGCTTTTTTCGAACGTGTCCTCGTCATTGGGGTCGGGAATGCGGGATCGGGCGGCCGGGTCGCGGAACTCCGGAAAAGCGGCGAACTCCTTGCGGCGCCCCTCCCTGACCGCATCGCTCAACTCCTCACCGAAGTTGCAGAAGAACAGAAACGGATGTGAGGCGGCCCACTCCTCTCCCATGAACAGCAGCGGCGGTGACGGAGCGAGCAACAGGATGGCGGTAGCGGCCCGCACGGCTTCGGGCGGAGCGATCGCCGAGATCCTGTCCCCGAAGGCCCGGTTGCCGATTTGGTCATGGTTCTGCACGAAATTGACGAAGGCGGTCGCCGGCAAGCCGGCGCTGGGTTCTCCTCGCACGGCGCCACTGCGGAACCGAGACGGATCCCCCTGATACGCGAATCCTTCAGTCAAGCATCGGATCAGCTGCCGGACCGGATCCTCGGCATAGTCCAGATAGTACCCATGGCGCTCTCCCGTCACCAGCACATGAAAGACGTGATGGATGTCGTCGTTCCACTGTGCATCGTATAGGCATGGCGTGGAGTCTCCCGTTCGACCGAGGTACCGCGCACGGTTATCGTCGTTCTCGAGCACCAGGTGGACGTGACGATCCGCATCGACGTGGGTACGGACTCTTTCGGCAAGTTCGACGAGAATATCGGGCTCGGAGTTGTCTTCGATTGCGTGAACGGCGTCCAGCCGCAAACCGTCGATCCGATATTCTTCGATCCAGAAAAGCGCGTTGTGAATGAAGAACTCGCGGACAGCCGAGCTGTCGGGTCCGTCAAAATTGATCGCCGCCCCCCAGGGCGTGTGGCGGTCCGGATTGAAGAACCGCTTGGCAAAGGCGTGAAGATAGTTTCCCTCGGGTCCGAAGTGGTTGTAGACCACATCCAGAAACACCATCAAACCGCGTTCATGGGCGGCATCGATCAGCGCCTTGAGGTCCTCGGACCGTCCATAGCTCGCGTCCGGCGCGAACAGGTCCACTCCGTCATAACCCCAATTTCGTCGGCCCGGGAAGTCGGCAACCGGCATCAGTTCGATCGCGGTGATCCCCAACTCGACGAGATAATCCAGACGTTCCCGTACGCCGTCGAACGTTCCCGAGGGCGAGAAGGTGCCGACGTGAAGTTCGTAAAGGACAACCTCTTCCCACGGACGACCGCGCCAGCTCGTGCTCGTCCAGCGGTATTTGGCCGGATCGATGACCTCGCTCGCGCCATGGACATCGTCTGGCTGGTATCGAGAGGCCGGATCAGGAACCCGCAAATCACCGTTGATGAGGTACTGATAACGCGTTCCGGCACCGGCGTCGGCGACCAGGACCTCGCACCATCCGTTGCTGTCTCGCTGCAAGGGAATATCCCTTCGAGCGCCCGAAAGTTCGAGCTCTAGGGAGACGGACTCGGCGTCCGGCGCCCAAAGACGGAACCGAACGCCGTTCGCGCCGAACTCCGCCCCAAATGGCATTCGGTGGATGTGTTGTGACACCTTGGTTGCCTCCCGCTTCGAATGACCCTAGATCACTGGTTGAAGGACAAGTTGCAAGCCAGCGACTTGTGCTCGATATCGGCCGTCGACCTTGGATCTCAGGTTGTCCGCGCCGTCTTTTCCGGGCGCGACCGTGAACCGGCGCCTGTGGCGAAAGGGCGTAACGGATTCCGAAATCCGGCGGAGTTCAGCGAAAACCCGAATATACGGCCTTGTCGCTCTTTCCGTCATGACGCGGAAATTTGGTGGGCGGTGACGGGCTCGAACCGCCGACATCCACGGTGTAAACGTGGCGCTCTACCAACTGAGCTAACCGCCCTACCCAGCCAATGCCGCTGGAATCGGCAACATCCCGCAGCCACCCACCAACGAAGTTTCTTGCATTTAAAACAGAGAGGCTTCTGTCGACAAGACAGAAGCCTCTATGCACTACCTTCAGTGAGGTTAGTTTACGGAGTCCTTTAAGGCCTTCCCAGCCTTGAATTTCGGTTGATTGGATGCCGGAATCTGGATGGTTTCACCGCTGCGTGGATTGCGTCCTTGGGACGCCGCGCGCTTGGCGACGCTAAAAGTGCCGAAACCAACCAGACGGACCTCCTGTCCGCCCTTGAGGGCATTCGTTATCGCTGAGAATACGCAGTCAACCGCATTTGTCGCGTCTCTTTTCGAGAGACCCGCGTCATTCATAACCGCTGCAATGAGATCGTTTTTATTCAACTCAAATGCCCCCCGATTGTTGCATTGACTGGATGGTGCGAAGTCTGAAGCATGGTACGGCGCATCTGGGCACCGTCGGAGAAGTTTAGTTCGACACGAGCGCGCACGTCAATCGGGGAACCGTATTTTTCCCCAGATTCTCGCGGCTGTTCGCGCGATTTCACGGATGGACCCGCCGCCGACAGATCACCCGGCGTCACGTTTCGGCGAATCGAGCACCGGGCAAATCCGACGAGGACGTATCAGTGAGTAATAACACCCCCGACTTCTTCCTCGTCTCCTTGCGCCCGAGCTAAAGCCGACGCTTCCAGTTCCGCCTGCTCATCCCAGTCGATTGGCGTGAGCTCCGAAACGAGGGCATTCTTGAGCACCTCATCCACGGTTGTGACGGGAACGATCGTCAGGCCTCGCTTGATGTTGTCCGGGATCTCCGACAACTCGCGCTCGTTGTCCCTCGGGATGAGAACCGTTCGTAAGCCGCCTCTGTGGGCCGCCAAAAGCTTCTCCTTGAGTCCGCCGATCGGCAACACCCGGCCGCGGAGAGTCAGCTCGCCGGTCATCGCGACATCCTTGCGCACGGGATTTCTGGTCAACACCGAAACGATGGCCGTCACCATGCCCACGCCCGCCGACGGTCCATCCTTTGGAGTGGCGCCTTCGGGCACGTGCACGTGGATATCCTTCCTCGCGAAAATGGTCGGGTCGATGCCAAATTGTATCGCGCGCGACTGGACAAAGGACCGCGCCGCCTGGATCGACTCCTGCATGACGTCGCCCAGCTTTCCCGTGATAATCATGCGGCCTTTGCCGGGCACCATGACCGCTTCGATCGACAGCAACTCGCCGCCCACTTCCGTCCACGCCAGTCCGGTGCTCACTCCAATCAGGTCCTCCGTCTCGGCCTCGCCATAGCGATACCGCTTTACACCCGCGAACTTGGTCAGGTTGCGGGTATTGATGTGGACCTCCTGGCGATCCCGCATCATGATTTCCTTGATCGCCTTGCGGGTCAGGTTGGCGATTTCGCGCTCCAGGTTACGGACGCCGGCTTCACGGGTGTAGTAGCGTATAAGATGGCGAAGGGCGCCCTCGGAGATCGACCACTCCCCTTCCTTCAGTCCATGCGCATCGATTTGCTTTTGAATCAGGTGTCGCTTGGCGATTTCAACCTTCTCGTCCTCGGTGTAACCGGAGAGGCGTATGGTCTCCATTCTGTCGAGAAGGGGAGACGGAATGTTGAGGGTATTGGCGGTCGTCACGAACATCACGTCCGAGAGGTCGTAGTCGACCTCGAGGTAGTGATCGTTGAAGTTACAGTTCTGCTCGGGATCCAGCACCTCGAGCAGCGCCGACGCCGGGTCACCGCGCCAGTCGTGACCCATCTTGTCGACCTCGTCGAGAAGGAACAATGGATTCGACGCTTTCGCCTTCTTCATGCCCTGCAGAATTTTGCCCGGCATCGAACCGATGTAGGTTCGACGGTGCCCGCGGATTTCCGATTCATCGCGGACTCCACCCAGCGACATCCGCACGAACGTCCGGCCGGTCGCTCGGGCGATCGATTTGCCGAGTGATGTCTTGCCCACTCCCGGCGGTCCGACCAGGCACAGAATCGGTCCGCGGAGTTTGTTGGTCCGCTGCTGCACTGCAAGGTATTCGAGAATCCGTTCCTTGACCTTCTTCAAGCCGTAATGGTCGGCGTCGAGGATCTCGTGGGCGTGCTTGATATCCTTCTTGATCCGCGTGCGCTTCTTCCAGGGAATGCTGAGCATCCACTCGAGGTAGTTCCGCACCACCGTTGCTTCCGCCGACATCGGACTCATCGAACGAAGCTTCTTGACCTCGGCCAAAGCCTTCTCGCGGGCTTCCTTGCTGAGCGCGGTTTTCTTGATGCGCTCATCAAGTTCGGTCACCTCGTCGCGGCCGTCCTCGGTCTCGCCAAGCTCTTTCTGGATGGCCTTCAGTTGCTCGTTTAAATAGTATTCTCTCTGAGTTTTTTCTACTTGGCGCTTTACCCGGCTGCGGATCTTCTTTTCCACCTGAAGGACGCCGATCTCGGATTCCATGTGGGAGTACACGCGCTCGAGCCGCTCCGCCACGCTCTCGATCTCCAGCATCTCCTGCTTTTCGGAGATTTTCAGCGCCAAGTGCGAAGCAACGGTGTCAGCCAGCTTACTGGGATCGTCGATCTGGTTGATCGAGACCAGCACCTCCGGCGGGACTTTCTTGTTCAGTTTGATGTACTGCTCGAACTGGCCAACCACCGAGCGGGCCAACGCCTCCACTTCCTGGAATTCGCCGCCGCGCTCTTCTATCAGGTGAGCCTCGGCCTCGAAAAATTCCTCACGGTCGGTGAAGCGCGTGATGCTGGCTCGCTGGCCGCCTTCGACCAGCACTTTTACGGTGCCATCCGGAAGCTTCAGCAGCTGCAGGATTGTCGACACCGTTCCGACCGAAAAAATATCCCCGGTTCCGGGATCGTCCTGAGCGGCATTCTTCTGGGCCACCAAGAGGATTTGTCTGTCGTCCTTCATGACGTCCTCGAGCGCTCGTACCGATCTCTCGCGGCCGACGAACAACGGAACGATCATGTGCGGAAAAACCACGATGTCGCGCAACGGAAGTACGGGAAATACGTTGGTTTCGCTGGTCACAGTCACGATGCCTTCTGATAGGGAAGAAGAAGCCCTAGGGCCCAGAACAGTGTGTCCTGACCTAAAGTGGCCCTACGGAACGTTTCGGTCAAGGGCACGCGCGATTGGGTGCCTAGGCGCTGCTTCCTACATCGCCGCGTCGATCGGCATAGATGTACAGAGGCCTGGCCTGTTCTTCCGCGACCTCGCGGTTGATCACGACCTCTTCGACACCTTCCAAGCCGGGAAGCTCGAACATGGTGTCAAGCAGGATGTTCTCCATGATTGAGCGCAGCCCTCGCGCCCCGGTCTTGCGGCTGACCGCCCTTCGGGCGACACCGATCAGTGCGCCCTCGGTAAACTCGAGGCGGACGCCTTCCATCTCGAATAGGCGCTGATACTGCTTGACCAAGGCGTTCTTGGGCTTGGTGAGAATATCCACCAGCGCCTCCTCGTCGAGATCGCCAAGGGTGGAGATCACCGGCAAACGACCGATGAATTCCGGGATCAGCCCGAACTTGAGGAGGTCTTCGGGCTCCACCTCCCGAAGAATCTCGCCGGTCTGACGCTCGTCCGGTGCGCGCACGTCCGCGCCGAAACCGACTGTGGTCCCCTTGGTTCGTCCCGAGATGATCTTGTCGAGCCCCGAGAAAGCGCCGCCGCAAACAAACAGAATGTTGGTGGTGTCGACCTGCAAGAACTCCTGCTGCGGGTGCTTGCGTCCACCTTGGGGCGGCACGCTGGCTACCGTGCCCTCCATGATCTTGAGCAGAGCTTGTTGCACGCCCTCACCCGAAACGTCACGGGTAATCGACGGATTGTCAGACTTCCGGGAGATCTTGTCGACCTCGTCGATGTAGACGATCCCACGCTGAGCCCGCTCGACATTGTAGTCGGCCGACTGCAACAGTTTCAGGATGATGTTTTCGACGTCCTCGCCGACATAACCGGCTTCCGTAAGCGTGGTGGCGTCGGCCATCGTGAACGGCACGTCAAGAATACGAGCCAGTGTTTGCGCCAGAAGTGTTTTGCCGCAGCCGGTCGGTCCGATCAGCAGGATGTTGGACTTCGCGAGTTCGACATCGTCGTTTTTCGTACCGTGACTGATACGCTTGTAGTGATTGTGCACGGCAACGGAGAGAGACCTTTTGGCGCGCCCCTGGCCGATGACATAGTCGTCGAGGACGGTGCAGATCTCATGGGGTGTCGGAACGCCGTCGCCGGACTTGACCAGCCCGCTCTTGTGCTCCTCGCGGATGATATCCATGCACAGTTCGACGCATTCATCACAAATGAACACCGTCGGACCGGCGATGAGCTTGCGCACTTCATGCTGGCTCTTGCCGCAAAACGAGCAGTAGAGCGTATTTTTCGAATCACCACCCGTGGACTTACTCATGGCTTCTTCCGTAACGGGGCCAGCTTTTGCGGCACTATGTTAGCCATTTGAACGGCGCACGCACAATCCCCAAAAAACATTCTGTCTGTCTGCAGGCACCCAACGCCCCATCCAAATCGCGAAATCGGCACACAACCAACAAGGAGTACCATAATCCGAAGAAAATAGCGACGTTACACTTTGTGAGGCTTCGGCGAGACAGCACGGCTATCGTCATCGGCGATCTTTGGCCGGTTCATTACGACCTCGTCGACGATACCGAAATCCCGGGCCTCCTCGGGGCTCATAAAGCGGTCACGCTCAACAGCTGTTTCGATCACCTCAAGTTGCTGTTTGGTATGCTTCACATAGATATTGTTGAGCCGAGCCCTGAGCGCAAGAATCTCTCGGGCCTGGATCTCGATATCGGTGGCTTGCCCCCGAGTGCCTCCCGAAGGCTGGTGGATCATGATCCGGGCGTTCGGCAAGGCGTAGCGTTTTCCCGGCGCGCCGGCGGCCAACAGTAACGACCCCATGGACGCAGCCTGTCCGATGCACACCGTCGAGACTTCCGGCCGGATGTATTGCATCGTATCGTAGATCGCCATACCCGAGGTCACCACGCCACCCGGCGAGTTGATATAAAAGGCAATATCCTTGTTGGGATTTTCGGACTCCAAGAACAGCAATTGCGCACAGATCAGGCTCGCAACGCCATCGTCGACACCGCCGGTGAGGAAAACGATGCGCTCTTTGAGCAACCGCGAATAAATGTCGTAAGCGCGCTCTCCGCGATTGGTTGTCTCAACCACCATCGGTACGAGCATATTCATTTCTGGTCTCACGACGTCTTCCATCCTTTGGGCTATTGCCTTTTCCCTATGTGTATATCAAGGCCTTCATAACATATGCACCGTTGCGCCGTTTGCCAGCCCCCGAGAAAGGCCTCGGCCGCCCTATCGACCTGCGTCTGGAATATCAGGTTTCCCTTGCCTATTCATTAATCGCTCACGCGGGCTTGGTTTTGGATCCGGGATCGGTTCCGGCGTCGCCATCAGCGCCCTCGGTTTCCTCGGGATCGCGCACCAGTTCCTCGACGGAAACCTTGCGCTCTTCCACCTTCGACATCTCGGTAATGAAATCGACCACCTTGTCTTCCAGAATCGGGGCCGCCAGCGCCTCGGCGGCCTGCGGGTGATTGCGGAAGTAGTCGAGAACGGCCTGTTCGTGTCCCGGAAGACGCTGTGCCTCGGCCATCATCGCCTTGTTGAGTTCGTCCTGGGTCACCCGCAGGTTGTTCACCCGGCCGACTTCCGCCAGCAGCAGACCCAGTCGCACCCGCCGCTCGGCGATGGACCGATATTCATCTCGCTCCTTTTCGCTTAAATCGGCGCCCACATCGTCCTCATGCCCATGATCGTCAGCATGATCGTGATCGTGCCCATGAGTCGTGATCGTGATCGTGGTCGTGGTCGTGGTCGTGCCCATGATCGTGATCGTGGTCGTGGTCGTGCCCATGATCGTGATCGTGGTCATGCTGATGGTCGTGCTCAGGCTCGGCATGCTTTTCCGACTTGAGCTGACGGACGATGCTTTCGAACTCGCGTTGAACCATCCCCGGCGGCACTTCGAAGGTGTACTGCTTCGCCAAATTGTCCAGCAAGGACCGCTTCAGCCGCATTCGCGATAACGTCTTCAACTCGCGGCCGTGTTCTTCACGGATACTTTGCTTGAGTGCCTCCAGGCTTTCCAGGTTGAACTTCTTGGCGAGCTCGTCGTCGATGGCGGCCGGCACGGTTTCGCGGACCTCTTTGACGGTGACGTCGAACACCGCTTCCTTGCCGGCGAGGCCCGCGGCCCCATAATCTTCGGGGAACGTCACCTTTACTTCCCTGGTCTCGCCGGACCCCACGTCGACCAGCTGCTCCTCGAAACCGGGAATGAACCGGGCCGAGCCCAGTTCGAGCTCGTAGCCCTCGGCCTTGCCGCCGGGGAACTCCTCCCCGTCTACCCGCCCGACGAAATCGACAACGACGACGTCACCCGTTTTCGACTTGCGGTCGTCGGTGACGGCGGTCGACGATTTGTGCGCGTCGGCCAATCGCTGGAGGGTCTTGTCAATTTCCGATTCGGCCGGTTCGGCGATCTGACGCTCAAGCTCGATCTTGGAGAAGTCCATCGGCTCGATCTCCGGCAGCACCTCCACGGCCATGGTGTATTCGAGGTCGCCCTTGTCTTCGAAGGAGGTGACCTCGATCTTCGGCGAGCCCGCCGGCCGGAGCTCACGATCCTTCATCACCGTATCCGCGGACTCGTTGACCGTCGCTTCGAGGATTTCGCCCCGCAGCGCCAACTCGTACCGCTTGCGAAGCAGGGTCACGGGCACCTTGCCGGGCCGGAAGCCGGGCAAGCGTGCGGTTTGCGCCAGCTCTTTCAGCCGGGATTCAATCTTCTTTTCGATATCTGCGGCCGGGACGGCGACCTTGAACTCTCGGGTCAAACCGTCAGCCTTGCTCTCAGTTACCTGCATCGATCGCCAAACGGAACTCCGTGTTCCTCAAGAGTGAACCGACCATCTACCAGGGTTCCATGCTGGTGGAGGTTTGCGGGGAAGCGTTTGACCGCTCTTATCTCTGGTGCGGGCGGAGGGATTTGAACCCCCACGACTTGCGTCACAGGTACCTAAAACCTGCGTGTCTACCAGTTCCACCACGCCCGCAGTGAGAAAAGCCGCTGCCGGCGAAGGCGCGCAACTCTACCCATTTGGCCATCTCTGTCAATCGCATTACGGACGCACCATTCGTGTCCTCATCGACGCACCCGGCGCCGTTCCGGATCACCCCTTGAGCAGAGATTTGATCGCCGACGACGTGGCCACCTTGCCACTGGCGCGGTACCCCTCGTGGTTGGCATCGATCCTGCCCAGGTCGTATCGATAGTTGATCATGATTCCCGACGACTGCTGGAGGCCCTTGCGGGAACGGTCGGCCAACCAGTTCAGCCGCTCCATCCGGGCGCCGTTGCTCAGGTGGAAATGGGCGACCGGATCGAGCACCATTCCGTTCGGCCGTTTCTCCTTGACGAGGTAGCGGGCGCACAGCCGCATCAACACCGGCCGCAACGCTTTGCTGACGGCTTTGTCGTCGTGCCAGTCTGCACGGGCGACGGCTTCCTTGAGCCAGCCCTTCGCGCCCTTGGACACCCCGAGAGCGGCCCTCAGCGATTTATGCTCCGCAGGCAGCAGCAATCCCGCCTCGCCCTCCGTCACCGTCCGTTGGAGCCAACGGTTGAACCCCGGTATCGGTGATAGCGTGGCGAAGGTCTTCAGGTTCGGAAACTCGTGGGACAGGTTGTCGACGACCCGTTTGATCAGGAAGTTGCCGAAACTGATTCCGTCGAGGCCCCTTTGGGCGTTGGAAATGGAATAGAAAATGGCCGTATTGGCGGTCGTCGGGTCCTGGACCGGCGCGGAAGAATCCGAGCAGCGCCTGCACGTTGTCGGCGATGCCGTCGACCAACGCGACCTCGACGAAGATCAGCGGCTCGTCCGGCATCCGCGGGTGAAAATAGGCGAAATACCGGCGGTCGTAGTCCAGCCGGTTCTTTAGATCATCCCAGCTTTCGATGCGGTGAACCGCCTCGTAGGCGATCAGTTTCTCCAACAGAGCCCCCGACGCCGTATCCCAGGTGATCCGTCTCAGTTCGAGGAAGTCGACGTCGAACCACGTGGCGAGCAATGCTTTCAGATCATCGTCAAGCGCAGCCATTGCCGCATTTGCGCGCACGTGCTCCAACAACGCCGCCCGCATATCCACTAGAAATTTAATTCCTTCCGGCAAGCTATTGAACTGAGTCAATAACTTGATGCGTGGCGCCACCAACGCCTGGCGCAATCGGCGGCGGGCTTCGCGGCGTTGCTCGGGTTCTTGAGCTTGTTCGAGGGCTTCGACCGACGCGACGACGTCGCTCTCGACGACGTCGAAATCTTCGGCCAGAACGTTGAGGAAACGCTGCCGGCCGGCCTCGTCCAGCGCCAGGTAGGCGCGACCAAGGGCGGCCGCCCGCGCTCGGGCCGAGACCTCTCCGCCGCGCACGTCGAGGCAGACCCGCATTTGCTTGCGAAGCCGCTCGATATCGTCACCCGGTAAATGCGGGCGCATGCTGGCCGCCGACGCATCGTATTCCGAGCCGGCGATCGATTGCCAGCTTGTTCGCAGTCTGCGCACCGCCTGCTTGAAAAACCCGCTCTTGTCCTGCGTCTTCGGCATAGTGTTCATTTTTCTATTTTCACAACGAATTAATTGGAAAAGTTAAAGTGCGCATCTAGGGTCATGCCACCCAATTCAGGCCTCTCAGCGCTGTCGGCAAACCGTCGATCAGGTCCTCGGCGATCAAGCCGGGACCGAAGGTGGACGCCACCTGTCCGTGCAGCCAGACGGCGGCGCAACCGGCGTCGAAGGTCTCCATGTTCTGTGCGAGCAATCCCACGATCATCCCGGCAAGCACGTCGCCACTCCCCGCCGTCGCAAGGTTCGGCGGAGCATTGGTATTGATCGCCACCCGACCGTCGACTGAAGCGATGACCGTATCGGCGCCCTTCAACAACAGCGTCGCGCCGCTCGATCGCGCCGCCTCGCGGGCACGCGCCGGCTTGTTGCCCCCGGAGCGGAACAGCCGGGCGAACTCCCCCTCGTGGGGTGTCAACAGACAGGGACCGGAGATGGCGTCGAACAGCGTGCCCGGGTCGTCGCGGAAGACCGTCAACGCATCCGCGTCGAGGACACACGGCCTACCGGTTCCGAGCGCCGCCAGCACCCTCCGCCGGGTCTGTGCCGATACCCCTGCCCCCGGCCCGAGCAGCAGGGCGTTCTTGCGTTCGTCGGCGATCAACGATTCGAATGCGGCGTCGTCGCCGACCGATGCGACGATCGTTCCCGGCCGTCCGGCCGAATAGATGCCGACCGCCTCGCCGGGCGCGGCGACGGTGACCAGCCCCGCCCCGATGCGCCGGGCGCTTCCGGCCGCCAGCCGTGCGGCGCCGGTCATCTCGCCGCCGCCGAGGACCAGCGCGTGTCCGCGGCTGTACTTGTTGCCGCCCGACGTCGGCCACGGGAACCGTTGTTGCCAGAGCCCGGGCCCGTTGACGAAGGTTTTCGGGGCAATGTCCGGCAGAACCGTCTCCGGTATGCCGATGTCGGCAACAACCAGGTCGCCGCAAAGCGTTCGTCCCGGCAGCAACAGATGGCCGGGCTTCGGCCTGAAGAACGTCACGGTCAGGACACAGGTGGGGGCGACGCCGAGGATTTCCCCGGTATCGCCGTGAACGCCGCTCGGCACGTCGACGGCGACGCAATCGAGGTGAAGGCCGTCGATCGTTTCGATCATGCGCGCGGCGATGCCCTCCGGCGGCCGCGCCAGTCCGGCGCCGAACAGGGCGTCCACCACCAGCGGATCGCCGTCGAGAAGCGAAGGGTCGAGTGGCCTGACGCCGCCGTTCCAGCGTGCGGCGTTGACCGCCGCGTCGCCTTTCAGCTTTTCCACCGCCCCCAACAACCCCAGCCGTATCGGCCATCCCTGGTCCGCCAGAAGGCGGGCCACCACGAAACCGTCGCCGCCGTTGTTGCCGGGGCCGCACAGCACGGCGATCGGCCGGGGCCGCCACCGCCGGCGGATCTCCCGGGCGATGGCGGTTCCCGCGGATTCCATCAGTTCTATCCCGGGCACGCCGCCGGCGATGGCGGCGGCGTCCGCCTTGTACATCTCCTCGACCGTTAGCACTGCGTTATCAAGCACTTGGAATCATCCTCGGGATTGCGGCGCGGCGCATGATAATGAGGTCTCGGTCTGGCGGGAAGCCGTCTCGGGTTCTATACAGCAGCCGGCATGGAGCATCAGTCGGAAATCATCGCATGAGAGTGATGGTCCTCGGAGCCGGCGTCATCGGGGTCGCTACCGCCTATTACCTCGCCCGTGACGGACACGAGGTCACGGTGGTCGACCGCCAGCCGGGGCCGGCGTTGGAAACCAGCTTCGCCAACGGCGGGCAGATCTCGGTCAATCACGTGACCCCGTGGGCGACGCCGGCGACGCCGTGGAAGGCGCTGAAGTGGCTGGGTCGCGCCGATGCGCCATTGCTGTTCCACCTGCGCGCCGATCCGGCCCTGTGGGCGTGGAGCCTGCGCTTTCTCGCCAACTGCACCCGCCGGCGGATGCGGATCAACATCGACCGCGCCCTCCGTCTCGCCCTCTACAGCCGCAATGAGCTCGCCGGGCTCAGATCGGAGACCGGCATCCAATACGACTCCCTGACCCGCGGCATCCTCCACATCTTCCGCAACGCCGGCGACTACCAAGAGGCACTGCCGCAGGTCGAGTTGATGAACCGCCTCGGCTGCGTCCGCCGCGTCGTCGATGCCGGCGCCTGCGTCGAACTGGAGCCGGCGCTGGCCGGGGTCGGAGCCCAACTCGTCGGCGGTATCTTCAGTCCCGACGACGAAAGCGGCGACGCCTACACGTTCACCGTCCGGCTGGCGGAAATCTGCGCCGGGCTTGGCGTCACCTTTCGCTACGGGGTGCGGATCGAAAAACCGGTCGTCGCCGCCGGGAGGATCGAAGGCGTCGAAACCGACGGCGGTGAACTGGCGGGCGATGCCTTGGTGGTGGCGCTGGGAAGCTACTCTCCCCTGTTGCTGAAACCGTTGGGACTGAATCTGCCGGTTTATCCGGCGAAGGGCTATTCGGTCACCCTTCCGGTAACCGATGGGAGCCGTGCGCCCATGGTCAGCCTGATCGACGACGAGTTCAAAATGGTCTACAGCCGATTGGGAGACCGCCTGCGGGCCGCCGGCACCGCCGAATTCGCCGGCTACGACGATTCGGTCACCGAAAATCGGGGCCGGTTCATTCTCGGCAAGACCCTGGAGCTGTTTCCCGGTTGTGGCGATGCCGCCGATGCGCAATTCTGGGCGGGCCTTCGCCCCTCCACGCCGGACGGCGTGCCGGTGATCGGCGCAACCCGATATCCGAACCTGTTCCTCAACACCGGCCACGGCACCCTCGGCTGGACCATGGCCTGCGGTTCCGGCCGCCTTCTCGCCGACATCATCGGCGGCGCGGTGCCGGAAATTTCGATCGACGGGCTCGGGATCGAGCGGTTCTCCTGAACGATAACCACAGAGGGCCATTGACGAGCGGGGGCGTCCTGATATAGAACTTATCATGAACATATGGGCTCATCTTCATCCCGGGCGGTCTCTTGCGATGTCTGTATCCGACGGCGTTTCCCGGCCCGACCCGGCTCTCATTGCCGATCTCCGCGCCCGGATCGAAGGGATCGGCGGATGGGGGGCGCACCCGGAGCACGCCTTGGAGGCGCAGACCTTCGGTGTCGACGAGATCGATACGATCCTGCCGTGGGGAGGGCTGCCCAAGGCCTGCATCCATGAGGTCGCCGCCGCCGACATCAGCGGCGCCGCCGCCGGTTTTTGTGCCGTCCTGCTGGCCCGGCTGGCAAACGAGGGCGGCACCGTGGCGTGGTGCCGGCGGAAAGACGGCCTCTACGGTCCCGGGCTCGCCGCCTTCGGTCTGGACACGGGCCGTCTGATCGTCGTCCGCGCCCGCACCGACAAGGACGTTTTCTGGGCGATGGAGGAAGGGCTGAGAAGCGGTAGCCTGGCGGCGGTGCTGGGCGAAGCCGGTAGCACCGACTCCATCGCGCTCCGCCGGTTGCAGCTGGCCGCCGAGACCGGCGGTGTCACCGCGTTGCTGCTGCGCCCCGCCGGTGCCGCCATCGTACCGGGTTCGGTGACGAGCCGTTGGCGGGTGGGTACCGTTTCCGGCGTGCCGGCCGGCGACCTATCCGGCAAAGGCCGTGCCGGCGTGAACCGCCCCCGCTGGCGGGTGGAGATGCGGCGCTGCAAGGCCATGCCCCCTGCAACCTGGCTGTTGGAGTGGCGTGATGAAACGGGTGGTCTCGCTGTGGCTGCCGACCTTTGCCACCGACCGGCTTCACCGTCGGCGGACGTCATCGGATCCAGGCGGGCAATCTAGGGCACTGGCGACGGTGACCACCGCCCACGGCGGCATCCGGATCGCCGCGACCAACGCGGCGGCACAGGCGGTCGGTGTCGTTCCCGGGCTGACGCTGGCCGATGCCCGTGCCCTGCTGCCGGATCTGATGGTAGCCGAGACCGATGCGGCCGCCGATCGACGGGCCCTGGAGGGGCTGGCCGACTGGTGCGGCCGCTACACGCCGTGGACCGCCGTGGACGGGACCGACGTGTATCCGGGCGACAGGGGCGGCGGTGCCGGCCTGTGGCTGGACATCAGCGGCTGCGCCCACCTGTTCGGCGGCGAACAGGCGCTGGTCGACGATCTCGTCGGCCGTCTCGCCGGTTTCGGCTTCGCCGCTGCCGCGGCCGTCGCCGACACCGCCGGCTCCGCCTGGGCGATGGCCCGGTTCACCGAGGAAACCCCCGTCGCCGTTCCGCCGGGAGATGTCGTGGCGGCGCTGATCCCCTTGCCGGTGAACGGGCTGCGGCTGCCGCCGAAAACGGTCGAGGACTTGAGCCGGGTCGGTCTCCGCCGTATCGGTGACCTGGCCGCTCTGCCGCGGACGCCTCTGGCCGCCCGCTTCGGCGACATCGTGCTCGAGCGCCTCGATCAGGCCTTCGGTCGGGTGGACGAGCCGCTGTCGCCGCGCCGCCCTCCCCCGGCCCTGCACGTGCGTCTGGCCTTCGCCGAACCCGTCGGGCGCACCGAGGACATCGCCCTCGCCACCCGGCGGATGCTCGACGAGCTGTGCGCCCGGCTCGCCGCGGCGCATCTGGGGATACGACGGCTCGAGCTGGCGCTCTACCGGACCGACGGCACCGTCGCCCGCGCCGCCATCGGCACCAGCCGGCCGGTGCGCGACCCCGATCACCTGCAGCGGCTGTTTCGGGAGAAGCTGGACGGCCTCGATCCCGGTTTCGGCGTCGAGGTGACGGTCCTCGCCGCCACCGTCGTCGCCCCCCTCGCCCCGGCGCAGACGACGATGGGGTCCGAGCCTCGGGAGCAGGCGGAGGCCGTCGGCCGGCTGATCGACCGCCTCGGCAACCGTCTCGGTCCCGGCAACGTAATGCGCCTGGTCGACCATGCCAGCCACGTTCCGGAACGGGCCTGCCGCAGGGTCTCCGCCCTCGCCGGCGCGCCCGCCGCCGCGCGCGACGGCGATCAACGCTCCCGCCAACCCCGCCCGCTGCATCTGTTCCCCTGGCCGGAGCCGATCGAGGTGATGGCGCCGGTTCCCGACGGCCCGCCGGTGTTGTTTCGCTGGCGCCGGGCCCACCACCGGGTCGCCGCCGCCGAAGGCCCCGAGCGCATCGAACCCGAGTGGTGGCGGGAGGAGGACGGACACGATCCCGCCCGCCGGTCCGCCATTCGCGACTATTACCGGGTCGAGGATGCGCAAGGTCACCGCTTCTGGATCTACCGGGAAGGCTTCTACCGCCCCGACGTCGCCCCCCGCTGGTACCTGCATGGACTGTTCCCATGAGACCGACCGTTCGGTTACGCCGAGCTTCAGGTCACCACCAACTTCAGTTTCCTGCGGGGGGCGTCCCATCCCGAGGAGATGGTGGCGATCGCCGCCGTCCTCGGCCTCGCCGCCGTCGCCATTACCGACCGCAACACCCTCGCCGGCGTGGTCCGGGCCCACATCGCCGCCAAACAGGCCGGAATCAAGCTGGTGGTCGGGACGCGGCTGGACCTGGAGGACGGCCCGAGCCTGTTGTGCTTTCCCACCGATCGCGCCGCCTACGGCCGGCTGTCGCGGCTGCTCACCGTCGGCCGGCGCCGGGCGGCGAAGGGGGAATGCCGGCTCCGGCTCGCCGACGTCCTCGCCCACGGCGACGGACAGATCGTCGTCGCGCTCCCCGCGGCGGATCCGGATCGGACCTTCGCCGAGACCCTGTCTGTGTTGAGAAATCACTTCAATAACAATCTCTATCTAGCTGCCAGTCATATTTATCGTGGCGACGACATCCGACGGCTGGCGGCGCTGGCCGAGCTTGCCGCCGCGGCACCGGGTGCCGCTCGTCGCCACCAACGACGTCCATGCCCATGGCGCCGAGCGCCGGCCGCTGCAGGACGTGCTGACCTGCATCCGCGAACATTGCACCGTTCACGACGCCGGCTACCGGCTGTTCGCCAACGCCGAGCGCCACCTGAAGCCGCCGGCCGAGATGGCGCGGCTGTTTCGCGACTATCCCGAGGCGGTCGCCCGCACCGTCGAGATCGCCGAGGCTTGCACCTTCAGCCTCGACGAACTCCGCTACGAATACCCGGTCGATCCGGTTCCCGACGACCGCACGCCCCAGCAGGAACTGGCGCGGCTGACCCGGATCGGCGCGGCGGAGCATTACCCCGACGGCGTTCCCGATCGGGTGCGCACCCAGATCGAGCACGAGCTGGCGCTGATCGGCGATCTCGGCTTCGCCCCCTACTTCCTCACCGTCCACGACATCGTCCGCTTCGCCCGCGCCCGCGGCATCCTCTGCCAGGGACGGGGCTCGGCGGCCAATTCGGCGATCTGCTACTGCCTCGGCATCACCGCGGTCGATCCGGCGCGCATCGACCTGCTTTTCGAGCGTTTCGTCAGTGCCGAGCGCAACGAACCGCCCGACATCGACGTCGATTTCGAGCACGAACGCCGCGAGGAGGTAATCCAGTACATCTACGACAAGTACGGCCGCGACCGCGCCGGGATGACCGCGACGGTGATCCGCTACCGCACCAAGAGCGCGCTCCGCGAGGTCGGCAAGGTGATGGGGCTCTCCGACGATGCCATCGTCGCCCTGCAGGGAGCCTTCTGGCGGCGGTCGTGGAGCGAGGTGACCGAGACCCACATCCGCGAGGTCGGCCTCGATCCGGCCGACCGCACCGTGGGCATGGTGATCGCGCTGGCCGGCGAGCTGCGCGGCTTTCCCCGCCATCTGTCCCAGCACACCGGCGGCATGGTGATCACCAAAAGCCCGCTCTCCGAGGTGGTGCCGATCGAGAACGCGGCGATGGCCGACCGCACCGTCATCGAGTGGGACAAGGACGATCTGGACGCCCTCGGCATCCTCAAGATCGACATCCTCGGCCTCGGCATGCTGAGCTGCGTGCGCAAGGCGTTCGAGCTGATCGAGCGGCACCACGGCCGCCGGCTGACCCTCGCCACCGTGCCGGCCGAGGACCCGGCGACCTACGACATGCTGTGCAAAGGCGATTCGGTCGGGGTGTTCCAGGTGGAGAGCCGGGCGCAGATGAGCATGCTGCCGCGTCTCAGGCCGCGCAACTTCTACGACCTGGTGATCGAGGTGGCGATCGTCCGGCCGGGCCCGATCCAGGGCGACATGGTCCATCCGTATCTGCGCCGCCGCGGCGGCGGCGAGACGGTCGAATACCCGTCGCCGGAGCTCGAACAGGTGCTCGGCAAGACCCTCGGCGTGCCGCTGTTCCAGGAGCAGGCGATGCGCATCGCCATCGTCGCCGCCGGCTTCACCCCAAGCGAGGCCGACGGGCTGCGCCGGGCGATGGCCACCTTCCGCCGCTCCGGCACCATCCACGGCTTCAAGGACAAGTTCATCGGGGGCATGCTGGGCCGCGGCTACACCCCCGACTTCGCCGAACGCTGCTTCCGCCAGATCGAGGGCTTCGCCGATTACGGCTTCCCCGAATCCCACGCCGCCAGTTTCGCGCTGATCGTCTATGTCTCGGCGTGGCTGAAGCGGCACTATCCGGCGGCGTTCGCCTGCGCGTTGCTCAACAGCCAGCCGATGGGCTTCTACGCTCCCGCCCAGATCGTCGGCGACGCCCGCCGCCACGGCGTCGAGATCCGCCCCGTCGACGTCAACTTCAGCCGCTGGGACTGCACCCTGGAGCCGGCCCACAATCACGACCGCGACCGCGACCGGGTGGCGCTGCGTCTCGGCTTTCGCCAGGTCAAGGGGCTGGCGGCGTGCGCCGGCGAGGCGATCGTCGCCGCCCGCGGCGGCGGCTACGACACCATGCCCCGGCTATGGCGACGGGCCGGCGTCGGTGGCGCCGCGTTGACGACCCTGGCCGGCGCCGATGCCTTCCGATCCATGGGCCTCGACCGGCAGCGGGCGCTGTGGGCGGTCAAGGGGCTCGACGAAGCGCCGTTGCCGCTGTTCGCCGCCGCCGAATCCCGCCCGGAACCGGACGTCGCGCTGCCGCCGATAACCCTCGGTGAACAGGTCGCCACCGATTATCGGGTGATGCGCCTGTCGCTCAAGGCCCATCCCCTGGCGCTGCTGCGCCGAAGGCTCGATCGTGACGGTTTCGTACCCGGCGAGCGCCTCGCCGGCATCGCCCACGGCCGCAGGGTCAAGGTGGCGGGGCTGGTGATCACCCGCCAGCGTCCCGGTACCGCCAGCGGCGTCATTTTCATCACCCTCGAGGACGAGACCGGCCACGCCAACCTGATCGTCTGGCCGAAGATCTTCGAACGCTTCCGCCAGACGACGCTGCGCTCGACCCTGATGGGTATCGAGGGGCCGGTGCAGCGGGAGGGCGAGGTCATTCACGTCCTGGCCGAGCGGCTGTGGAACCTGGACGCCCTGCTCGACGGCCTCGCCGCCGACGCGCGCGCCAACCGTGCCGCCGACGAGGCCCGGTTCGACGTTCCCTCCCGCGATTTCCATTAATGCGCCCACAAGACCTTGAAAAAACGGCCAGGGAGCGTAGCTTTCCAGCCTCGGCGGCATCGCCGCACTCAGGGGACGGGGGAATTCGAGATCATGACGGCGAAAGTCCTGACCATCGCCCAACAGAAGGGGGGCGCCGGAAAAACAACCCTGGCGGCGCAACTGGGTGTCGCCTTCCGCATGACCGGCAAGCGGGTGGCGTTGATGGACATCGACCCGCAGGCGAGCCTGGTGAACTGGCACCGGGTGCGCAGCGAGGCCGGCGCCAACGGCACCCATGCCCTGGACCTGGTCGACGTCGCCGGCTGGCGCACTTCCACCGAAGTCGAGCGACTGAAACGCAACTACGACCTGATCATCATCGACAGCCCGCCGCATGCCGAGACCGAGGCCAAGGTCGCGGTGCGCGCCGCCGATCTGGTGGTGGTGCCGATCCAGCCGAGCCCGATGGACGTCTGGGCGACGCAGGCCGACGATGGACCTGGCGAAAACGTCCAAGGTGCCGGTGCTGGTGGTGCTCAACCGGGTCCCGCCGCGGGGCAAGATCGTCGATCTCATGCGCGCGCGGCTGGTCCAGGACGAACTGCCCGTCGCCCGATCGACGATCGGCAACCGGGTCGCCTTCGCCGCCACCATGCTCGAGGGCCGTTCGGTGCTCGAAACCGCCCCCGGCAGTCCCGCCGCCGCGGAAATCCGCGAGCTCGCACGCGAGATCGAGGCGCGGCTTTAATCCAGCAATCCGACAAAGCTAATTTTGTCGGATTGCTGGCAAGCGCAAGTGCGCGCCCGCAGCGTAGCGAGGACAGCCAAGCGGACGAACGTCCGCGCCCGGCGACATGAGGGTATTCAGGCGAGTCCAGTCATGGGCTCGCCGGCATAAAACGTCTACCCCTTGAGCCGAGTCTCGACCAGGACCTCCGAATGCAGGGTGCGGTGGACAGGGCATTTCTCGGCGATCTCCAGGAGCTTCGTCCGCGCTTCGTCGTCGAGAGGGCCGGTGAGCTCGATCTCCCGCTCGATCCTGTCGATCTTGCCCTCCTGGGTCTCGCAGCTCTCGCAGTCCTCGGCGTGGATCTTGTCGTGCCTGAGCGTCACCGACACCCGCTCCAGCGGCAGCTTTTTGCGGTCGGCATACATCCGCACCGTCATCGTCGTGCAGGCGCCGAGCCCGGCGAGGAGCAGATCGTAGGGCGAAGGGCCGGTGTCGGTGCCGCCGTAACGCTCGGGCTCGTCGGCGCGGAGCGTATGGGTGCCGCCGACCGAGACGATCTGGGCGAATTTCCCCTCCCCGGTTTCGGCGACGACCACCGCGTCCGCCGGAGCCGTCGGTCCTTCCTCCGCCACCGGTGCGGCGGGCTCGACGTAGCGTTCGGCCCAGGCGGCGATGACGTCGGCGACGTAGACCGCGTCCTCGCGGCGGCTGAGCAGGTGATCGGCGTCGTCGAGCGAGATGAAGCTCTTCGGATGCTTGGCGGCGACGAAGATCCGCCCGGCGTTGTCGATCCCGACGGTCTGGTCGCGGGGGCCATGGAAGATCAGCAGCGCCTTGCGTAGCTCGCCGATCTGCTTTTCCAGCTTGTGTCCCTCGATGTCGTCGAGGAACTGCTTCTGGATGCGGAACGGCCGGCCGGCCAGCAACACCTCCGCCTCCCCCTTGGTCTCGATCTCGTCCGCGGCGCCGTGGAACAGGTGGCGGACGTGGGCCGGATCGGCGGGGGCGGCGATGGTGCAGACGGCGGTCGCTTCGGGCACCTGCGCGGCGGCGGCGAGCACCGCGGCGCCGCCGAGGCTGTGGCCGATCAGCAGCCGCGGCGCCTGTCGTTCATCGCGCAGCCAGTCGGCGGCGGCGACCAGGTCGCCGACATTGGACGAGAAGTTGGTGTTGGCGAACTCGCCCTCGCTGGCGCCGAGACCGGTGAAATCGAAGCGGAGCACGCCGATCCCGTGGCCGATGAGGCCCTCGGCGATCCGCCCGGCGGCGAAGATGTCCTTGGTGCAGGTGAAGCAATGGGCGAACAGCGCGTAGGCCCGGGGCTCCCCGGCCGGCAGGTCGAGGCGCGCCGCCAGCCGGCTCTCGCCGTCTGCGCCGACGAAGGTGATCTTCTCGGTTTCCCGTGCCCATCGATCGTCTGCTCCCCGGACGCCCGGCGGCCGCGCTAGCGCAGCAGCCGGATCAGGCTTGAGGTGTCCCAGCGGCCGCCGCCCTTCTGCTGGATCTCGGCGTAGAACTGGTCGACCAGCGCGGTCACCGGCAACAACGCGCCGTTGCGGCGCGCCTCGGCGAGGCAGATACCCAGGTCCTTGCGCATCCAGTCGACGGCGAAGCCGTAGTCGAAGTGGTCTTCGAGCATGGTCTTCGCCCGGTTGTCCATCTGCCACGACTGCGCCGCCCCCTTGGAGATCACCGCGACCGCCTTGTGGGCGTCGAGCCCGGCCTTCTCGGCGAAATTGAGCGCCTCCGAAAGCCCCTGGACCAGGCCGCCGATACAGATCTGGTTGACCATCTTGGTCAGCTGGCCGCTGCCCACCGGCCCCATCAGCGTCACCGCCTTGGCGAAGACGTCGATGACCGGCTGGGCGCGGGCGAAATGCCCCTCGTCGCCACCGACCATCACCGTCAATTGGCCGTTCTCGGCGCCGGCCTGGCCGCCCGACACCGGCGCGTCGAGAAACCCGAGGCCCTTCCCGTCGGCGACCACCGCCAGCTCGCGGGCGACCTCGGCCGAGGCGGTGGTGTGATCGACCAGCACCGCGCCCGACGCCATCCCGGCGAAGGCGCCTTCATCGCCGAGCACCACGGAACGCAGATCGTCGTCGTTGCCGACGCAGCAGAACACCAGCGTGGCGCCCTTGGCCGCCGCCGCCGGCGTCGTCGCCATCCGGCCGCCGTGCTGCTTGACCCAGGCCTCGGCCTTCGGCGAGGTGCGATTGTAGACGGTGACCTCGTGGCCGGCCTTGGCCAGATGCCCGGCCATCGGATACCCCATGACCCCAAGGCCGATGAATGCGGTTCGCGTGGCGCCCATTGCTCTTCCCTCTATGTCTTTGTTCGAAAGTGGGGTGACCATACCGCCTTCGCCGCCGCTTTCTCAACAAGGGCGTTTTGACCGGCGCGCTGAACCGGTGACGCGCTAACACCCGGATGGCGCCGGGGGCTCCCGTCATATACAATGCGGTCGAGCCAGCAGGAGACTGCCGTGGTCCACGAACAAATCGAGCAATCCCAAGGTTTGGTCGGCAAGCCAGTGATTCGCGGCACCCGGCTCACGGTCGAGTTGATCCTACGCAAGCTCGGGGCCGGCATGACCGCGGACGAGATCATTGCCGATCACCCCCGCCTGACCATCGAGGCATCCGCGCCGCCCAGGCTTTCGCCGCTGACTATCTTGCGGACGAAGAACTGATCTACGGCTGAGCGAAGCCGCGGATGCGCTTCCTCGCCGACGAATGCGTCGACGCTTCGCTGGTAGAGCAACTCCGCGCCGCTGGTCACGACGTGCAGACGGTGCAGGATACTGCCGCCGCTTCCGACGATGCGGCGGTGGTTGCGCTTGCCGCCCGAGAAAACCGCATCCTGTTGACCGAAGACAAGGACTTCGGCGAACTGGCGATCCGTCAGAAACTTCGGGTGCCGGGCATCGTCCTCCTCCGCATCGGACCGCAACTTGGCCATCGCAAATGGCCAAGACTGGCCACGGCCATCGACGCCCTGCGCGAGCGTCTGGCCGGTCACCATCCGGTGGTCGATACCGACAAGATCCGAACCCGCCCCCTCGATCGCTCAATTCCGGCACCGGGACCGCGAGGCGATTGCCACCGATGCGCCGATTACTCGGCGTGGATTGCCTCCCGCACCTTGCCGGCGACAACGGGGAGATCGAGGACGATGTCCGAATAGGGCACCCGCGGCGCGACGCTTCCGCCCTCGCCCTTTTTCAGGCGAACAAGGCCGTAGCGCTCCATGGTCTTGAGCGTGCGCGACAGGTTCGACTTCGCCCGCCCGGACATTTCCGCAAGCTCGGTGATCGAGGAGGGCTCCGCCCTGGCGATCAACTCGAGCAGCGCCCGATTGCGATCGGAGAGCACCCTGGCGACGCTCTCCATCGACGTGAACCAGACCTTGGGCTCTCCGCGCCTGCGCTTGCGTTCGCCGCTCGCCATTGCCAGGGTTCGCGCCTTCATCTCTTCGTAGTCCGCGATCCCGATTCTCAGCGTAGTCATCGGATTATTCCTCTTTCCTTGAGCACCACATCAACCTCCGTCCAGAAATCCGCGAGCAGCTTTCCGGCGTCCTGATAATCATAGGGCCGTATCGTGCGATAGCGGTGCCTGTGATCGTGCTTCCGGCCTTTCCTGCCGCTTGGGCCCGCCGACCCGGCAACCGGGTGCGCATTGTCGAATCCGACCAGGCGCTCTCCGTTCTCGTCGTGCAGGGTGAGCGCATAGCTGAGCCCATGAGGCCGCTCCGCCGAAGGCTCGACCCGCCTGATCCTGAACTTGACCCAGTGCTTGTCGTCGATGAACAGAACTTCGCCATCGAGTTCGAGCAGTGCATCCAGGCTTCGGTCACGGTGTTCATCGCTCATGTCTCCACCCCAGATTATCAGTCATTGATAACCAAGGGCAACGTGTCATTTCCGCCAAAGCAAATCCGCTGCCCCGGCTCGCCTTCTGTTCCTTCTCCTTGCGAGGGGTTTAGGGGGCACCGGCGCCGGCTCAGTAGGAGAGGATCTGGCCGCCGTTGGCGCGAAGGCAAGCCGTCATCACGCGTAGCTTTTCCAGCGCGAGCATGGCCTGAGAAGCGGACGTGCGCAACGCATTGCATCAGCCGATCGTCCGCCCTACGATTTCGGCGCACAAGTCTTGCAACCGTTCACCGCCATAACCGTTACGAGAGTGCATGAGGCCGGATGCTTCGGAGAGAACCTTTCTACTTCCTTCGGCACGGGCAGACCGATTGGAACGCAGAGCGCCTGTGCCAAGGGCAAACCGATGTGCCCCTGAACCTGAACGGCATCAAGCAAGCTCATGATGCAAAGACCCGCCTGACCGGCACTCCGATCGCCACAATCTGCAGCAGTCCCCTCGGTCGTGCCCGGCAGACGGCGGAGATCATCAACGAAGCGCTTAAGTGTCGGCTCGTCATCATCGATAACCTGCAGGAGATCTACTTTGCTGAGGCGGAGGGCAAGCCACTTGTCAGCCACGCCTATGACGTTTTGCTTCGTAGCGCCGAGATCCATGGCGGGGAATCCTTCGAGGCCTTCGTCGAGCGGGCAATCGCCGGCATCAACCAAGCTCTCGGTCATCCCGGACCTGTCTTGATCGTTTCCCACGGTGGCGTTTTCCGTGCGGTTCAGTCCCATATCCGCCTTGACCGCGAAGGTGATATCACCAACGGCGTTCCGGTCTGGCTCGAACCGCTATCCGGTGAGGATCTTCACTGGAGAATGATAGCGGTGTGAATTTCGGGCATCTCGCACCACTATCTTGCCCAACCTGGCCCGCACGATCCTTCCTTGCAGGCTTGCCGACCCCGACCCCGGTAACCGCCACGACCTGCGGACGCTGGGTTGGAGAGCACATCACGCCATTCGGGTTGCCCGAGGCAAAAATCAGTCACGATTTCGCCTTCGCCGTCACCGATGCCGAAGACAACTGGCGTTCCGGTGGCTGGCCCTGCGCGCTTGGAAAGTGGCTGGCGGTTGGCGGCGAGAATACCGCCTGGCCGGCACGGGCGACGGGGATCGATAAAGAGGACTAAAGTCCTTGACTTTCCACCATCAACGAGATATGTTCTTTTTTTGTTCCTTGTGAGGCAATAGGAGAAGTGTGTCATGGTTTCGGGCTTGGCGGCGACTGGCGGCGGACGTTGGTTTTGAGAATGCGAGGCGATTTCACGAAAAATGTCTACTTTTGCTTCGGCAATTTCACCAGTTTAATCAAGGCACTATACGAAATTCATGCCTACTTTTGTCTACCTACCCCAAGAAACGGTTTTCAGCAAAATCAAACACTTGACCCCAAAACATGTCTACTTTCGTCTACTTTTGTCTACCTTTCACATTCGGTGCACATGGGTTTCGTTTGGAATCAAAAGGTTAACCACCACGGATGCGTAACGAAGGTAGACAAAACCGCCCCGAAAGTAGACAAAAGGTAGACATTTTCCCGCCCGCCAACGGTATCGGAATGGGTGTCGATGGCGGATTCGCGTCCATTTCAGGCGGCGAAGGCGGCGTCGAGGGCGTGCCAGGCGGGTTCGTCGGGGGCGAGCAGCAGCGTCGTTTCCTGGATCCCCGGCGCCGGCCGGTAGGGGGTACGGTCGTCGGTGATCTGGCTGAAGCCGCCGGCCTCGCGGTGGATGAGCACGCCGGCGGCGTGGTCCCAGGGCTTGAGCCGGGTGTAGAGGGCGAAGTCGAGCGCGCCGACGCCGAGGTCCATGTACTCGCGGCCGACGCAGCCGTAGCGGACGATCCGTCCCGGCATGGTCAGACCGGAGTCCCGCCGCGCCTTGACCCGCCGCGCCAGCCGCCAGCCCAGCGAGCCGGTCATCCGTTCGAGATCCCGGGGCGCCGCCGCGCGGATCGGCCGCGTCCCGCCCCCGTCCTCGATCCACGCCCCCCTGCCCTTCGCCGCCCAGGCGGTCACGTCGGCAATCGGGTCGTGGATCCAGCCGGCGACGGTCTCGCCGCCGAGGCAATAGGCGACGATCACCGCGAAGCACGGCTTGTCGTGGGCGAAGTTGTTGGTGCCGTCGACCGGGTCGATCAGCCACACCGGGGAAGCGCCGGCGAGAGCCGCGAACACGGTCGGGTCGTGCTCGGCCGCCTCTTCGCCGATCACCGCGCTGCCGGGACGGAGACGCGTCAGCGCCGCCGACAGACGGCGCTCGGCCTCCAGGTCCGCCGTCGTCACCAGGTCCGAGGGCGATCTCTTGTGGCCGACGTCGTCCGCGCCCAGGTTGCCGAACCGCGGCATGATTTCCGCCGCCGCGACCTCGCGGATGATCGCGATCACGGCTTCATTGTCGGGAGTCATGGATCTCTTTTCGCCCAGGCAAGGGTCAGGCGAAAGCAAAAAAGAGTGATGGTTGGTTGCTCATACCGGCGAGCCCCGTCGTGGGTTCGCCTGAACGCCCTCAAACGCCGGGCGCGGACATCCGTCCGCTTGGCTCTCCTCGCTCCGCTGCGGGCGCGCACTTGCGCTTGCCGGCGAGCCGATGAAGACCATTTCATCGAATCGCCGGTATCAGGCCGAATGGATATCGCGGTCGCGATGGTAGCCGGCGGCGAAGTCGTCGAGCATTCGCGCCGCCTCGGCGCCGTATTCGGCACGCTGGATCAACGCCCGGGCGACAAAACAGGCGAAGGTCACCGCCTCTCCCTTGCCGCGCAGGCCGAACGTTTCCGCCATCTCCTCCAGCGCGTCGTGGGTCTGCTTGCGCGCCATGATGTTGAGCTGGCGTTTGACCAGACGGTTCTTGTCCCGCCACTTCCTCTGGGAGGCCGAGTTCGCCATGACCCGGAATCTACTAGTAGAAAACTCCCACGGCAATCCCTACTGAATTGTTGCCTGGGTGTTCTTTCGTGCTTGTTGCTCCTGGCGCCGGGCGAAGCGGGCGGCGTTGGCCGGGCCGAGCCTCACTTTCAGCCGAACGGCCTCGTCTCCGTCTTTCCTCTCGACGACCTCGCCGTGATCGTAGAGCCAGGCCAGCGAGGCACCGTCGTCGACCGCGAGCGAAACCTCCAGCACCTGCATGGCCGCCCCCAGACCGTCGTCCAGCGTCGCCAGCAGCCGCTCGCAGCCTTCGCCGGTGGCGGCCGACAGCGATACCGTCGGCGTGTTCCGGCGCGGCGCCTGGCGCGCCAGGGTCTCCCTTTCTTCGATCCCCATCAGATCGATCTTGTTGAGCACCTCGACAAAACCGCCCTCCGCACCTTCGTCGAGGCCGAGGTCGCGAAGCACCGCGAGAACGTCCTTCTTTTGCTCCTCGCTGTCCGGGCGGGAGGCGTCGCGGACATGAACGACGATGTCGGCCTCGGTGACCTCCTCGAGGGTGGCGTGAAACGCCTCGACCAGTTCATGGGGCAGGTCCGAGATGAAGCCGACCGTATCCGACAGGATCGCCGTTCGCCCGGACGGCAGTCCAAGGGCGCGCATGGTCGGGTCGAGGGTGGCGAAAAGCTGATCCCTGACCGCCACGCCGGCATCGGTCAGCCGGTTGAACAGGGTGGACTTGCCGGCGTTGGTGTAGCCGACCAGCGCGACGACCGGGTAAGGAACCCTTCGCCGCGCCTCGCGGTGGAGGCCCCGGGTCCGCTTGACGTTGGCGAGATCCCGACGCAGGCGGGTGATCCGTTCGCCGATCAGGCGGCGGTCGGTCTCGATCTGGGCCTCGCCCGGCCCGCCCATGAATCCGTGACCGCCGCGCTGGCGCTCGAGGTGGGTCCAACTGCGGACCAGGCGGCTGCGCTGGTAGACGAGAGCGGCCAGCTCCACCTGCAGACGTCCCTCCGCCGTCCGAGCCCGCTCGCCGAAGATCTCCAGGATCACCCCGGTGCGGTCGACAACCTTGCAGTTCCAAGCCTTTTCAAGGTTGCGCTGCTGCACCGGCGTCAGCGCGGCATCGACGATCGTGACCGCGGCCGGCGCCCGACCGTTGTCCGGGTCGCCTTCGATCACCCCGCCCAATCTGTCGACGGTGCCGGCACCGAAAAGGGTCGACGGCCGGACAGCCGGCACGCTCACCACGTCGGCGTGAACGACATGGAGACCGATCGCCTTCGCCAGTCCGACCGCTTCCGCCAGTCGGGCCTCCGGCGTCCGCCCTCCATGACCTTCACCCCGCAAGCGGGGATAGACAACGATACAACGTTCGCCGCCCCCGTTGTCGACGCGCGTCTCGGCCACGGAAGCGGGATCTCGAGCGTATGCTAGGGCGTAGCCGTCTCGTTTTCCTTCTCGGGGTCGAACAGCTGGACCGGCACCGACGGCATCACCGTCGAGATCGCGTGCTTGTAGACCAGCTGCGTATGACCATCACGCCGCAACAGAACCGAGAACTGATCGAACCACGTGACAATTCCCTGCAGCTTGACGCCATTGACCAGGAAAATCGTGACAGGCGTCTTGTTTTTTCGGATGTGATTGAGAAACACGTCCTGCACGTTTTGTGACTTCTCCGCGGGCATAGCTGTCACCCCTTTCCTTTTCGTTCACCACGGCAGTTTTTTTGGAAACAGGCCGTTTGCTCTGTCATTGCCGTCCCTGCCATTTTTGGTTCTTGACATGTCGCCCAGGAACCCCCTCCAGCGACGGCAAACAGGACTTTCTTCGCTGTCCGGGAGAGCTTACAGGTTCCGTAGCACCTTTGAAAGTGTCATACAGCCATCCACGTGCAATGCCGGAGGATGGGTGGCAAATTCACCCGGTTCCGGCGGCTTTTTTCGCGCCAGAACCGGGATGCAGCCCGCGTTCGTCGCACATTCGAGGTCGATATCGGCGTCACCCACAAACCAGACGGCTGGGCCAGGGACAATGCCGCTACCTTCCAAAGCCATTTCCACCGGGTCGACCGCCGGTTTGTCCCGAGGTGCGTCGAAAGCACCGACGAGCCTGCCAAAGTAGCGATCCCACCCCAGGGACGTGGCCTCCGCGCGAAGATAGTGCCCCTTCTTGTTGCTGACCACGGCGAGATGGAAGCCCGCCGCCTGCAGGTCCTCCAGCATGTCTTCGGCGCCGGGAAGCGGTGCCAGGTTTTCGATGTGCCTGGCGGCGAAGCGTGCATAGAACACTTCGCCCGCTTCCTCCCACCGCTCCCCGAACAGGGCTGGAAAGCTGTCTCGCATCGAACCCCGCACCCGACGGAGAGTCTCCTCGAGCGTCCACGGTTCCAGGCCAAAGGCGGTCAACGTGTGGTTCTGCGCATCGTGAATGGCCAGCCAGCTGTCGATCAGGGTGTTGTCCCAATCGAAGATCACCGCCATTGGCCGGGAAAGCGCTTCGTTCGCGATCGACGTCATGACGTCGCACCGGGCCACCCGCACTGCTCTCCCGCTGCCAGCATGTGTACCGCATAAAAGTCCAGAAGCCTCTCCGTCAATGGTCCGATCTTTCCGTCGCCGATCATCGTATCGTCGATCCGGACTACCGGCCTGACCAAGGATGTCGTGCTGGTCTGGAACGCTTCCGCCGCTGATTTGGCCTCGGGTACGGTGAACGGCCTTTCGACCAGCCTGCAGCCCTGATCGGCGGCGATCTCGAATACCGCGCAACGGGTGATCCCGTTCAGTATCGCGGAACTCGCCTGCCGAGTGACCAGCTCTCCGGCGGCGGAAACGATCCACGCGTTGGACGCGGTGCCCTCGGTGACCGCCCCGTCCGAATCGATCATCCAGGCGTCGAACGCGCCGGCGTCGATCGCCTGTTGCTTTCCCAACACGTTGGGTAGAAGCGAGACGGTCTTGATGTCGCAGCGCTTCCAGCGAATGTCCGGAATCGTGATCACCGCCACGCCCTTGCGCGCCGCATCGCGATCGAAGGGCGGGAGCGGGCGGGCCGTCACCACCAGCGAGCTCGCCGTTGCGGATGGTATGGCGTGGCTTCTGGGCGCGACGCCACGGGTGATCTGCAGGTAGACGAGACCACTGTCGATGATCCGATTGCGGCCGATCACCTCGACGAGGACCACCCGCAGCGCCCGCCGGCTCATCGGCCAGGGAATCCGAAGCTCCGACAGCGATCGGTCGAGACGGGACAGGTGAGGCCCTTCGTCGACCATGCGGCCCCGTTGGACGGCGATGACCTCGTAGACGCCGTCGGCGAACTGGTAACCCCGATCCTCGACGTGAACGACGGCGTCCGCATGGAGCCGGTAGCGTCCATTGACGTAAGCGATTCTGCTCATATCGCCGCGATTTCCTAGAAATACTCCAGGCGCACGGAAAAAAGCTTCTCCACCTTGCGCACGGCCTCGGCCGCGGCGAACAGCACGACACGGTCCTTGTCCTGAATCACCGTCGCTCCGCGTGGGCTTATCACCTTGCCGTTGCGGACGATGGCCCCGATCATCACACCCGAGGGCAGCCTGACCTCCTTGAGCGGCGACCCGACCAGACTTGACGTCTCCAGAGCCTCGGCTTCGATCAACTCGCCGAACCCCTCGCGCAACGTGTGAACGGAATAGATGTGTCCCCGGCGAACATGCTGGAGGATCGTCGACGCGGTGATGTTGCGGGGACTGACGATGACGTCGATGCCAAGGGTTGTGATCAGCGGTTCGTAAGTCCCCTTGTTGAGCAATGTTATCGCGCGTTTCGCGCCGTGCCTCTTCGCAAGCAGTGACGAGAGAATGTTGGTCTCGTCGTCGTCGGTGATCGCGACGACGGTGTCAGTCGCGGAGACGTTGGCTTCCTCGAGGATTTCAGGGTCGAGAACGTCACCGTGCAGAACGACCGTGCCACTGAGAATGCTTGCCACGACCGCCGCCCGTTCGGCGTCCGATTCGATGATCTTGGCGTTGATCCACGGATATTCCTTTTCGATCTCCCGTGCGAGCAGCATGGCGATATTACCCCCGCCACAAATCAAAAGCCGCTTCGCCTCCGGTTCCTCGTGGCCGAACGCGGACATGGCGCGGGTCAGTTGGTCACTCTCGATGACGAAATACACGTCGTCTCCGACCATCATTTGCTCGTCGCTCGTCAGTCGAATCGGCCGGTCATGGCGCAACAGGCCGACGATAACGATGTTCAGGTCGGGGAAAAGCTGGGTCAACTGCTTGATCGGGGTGTTGATCAGAGGGCAATTGGCATCAACTCGCACACCCAGCAACCGTACCTTGTCGTCGGCCAGCGGGATCATCTCGAAGGCGCCCGGGACCCTCAACCGGCGGGTGACTGCTTTGGCCACCTCCACTTCCGGCGAGATGATCACGTCGATCGGCAAGTGCTCGCGGGAAAACAGGTTGGACCAAGCGGGATCCAGGTAGCTCTGGTGCCGCACCCGGGCGATCTTGATCGGCACATCGAACAGGGAGTGAGCGACCTGGCACGCGATCATATTGACCTCGTCCATATGGGTCACGGCGATGATCATGTCGGCGTCATTCGTACCCGCCCTCTCCAGCACGTCGGGCCTGGAGGCATGTCCGACGATTCCCTGGGCGTCGAGGTTGTCGTTGATTCGGCGGATCAGTTCCGGCGATGTATCGACAACGGTGACGTCGTTGTTCTCCATGGCCAGGTGACGCGCGATGTTGAAGCCGACCTGACCGGCGCCACAAATGATGATCTTCATTGTCTTGCGCGCATTCCCTAGCAGCGACGTTTCTTACGGTGGTGGAAGAGCTACTCTCCCGGCACGCGCGGCTTTTCGTCCGCCTGGATGCCGAGCGATTTCAGCTTTCGGTGGAGGGCCGAACGCTCCATGCCGACGAAAGCCGCTGTTCTCGAGATATTGCCGCCAAATCGGGTAACCTGCGCAAGAAGATACTCACGTTCGAAGATTTCCCGCGCGTCTCGCAGCGGCAAGCCCATGATCTCGGTGTTTCTGTCTGAAGGACGCGCGGCCGAGAACTTGGCGTCGAACTCGGCGGGCAGCATGTCGGCGCGTATGGGATCGTCGGGCCCGCCGGGAGCCATGATCATCACCCATTCGACAATATTGCGCAGTTCGCGAACATTGCCGGCCCATTCGTTGGCCTGCAGAGCTGCCATCGCGTCCTCGCTGATCACGCGCGGTCGCTGCCCGGCGGCGGTCGCGGCCCGCTCCATGAAGTGGCGAACGAGGAGCGGAATGTCGTCGCGTCGCTCCTTGAGCGAAGGCACCCGGATCGGTACGACACTTAGGCGGTAGAACAGATCTTCACGAAACCGCCCGGCTCGGATCTCCTCGGCGAGATCTCTTGTATTGGCCGCGATGACGCGGACGTTGACTTCGACCCTCGTGCTCCCGCCGACCCGCTCGAACTGCTGCTCCTGCAAGACGCGGACGATCTTTCCTTGAGTCTCCTGTGGCATGTCCGCCACTTCATCGAGAAGGAGCGTGCCGTTGTGCGCGGCTTCGAAGGTCCCAACCCTGCGAGGCGACAACTCTCCGTCTACCGGCCCTTCGACCCCGAACAACTCTATTTCCATCCGATCGGGCGCCATCGAGGCACAATTGAGCACGACAAAAGGTCCGGACGCGCGACGCGACCTGAGATGCAGCATGCGCGCAACCACCTCCTTGCCGGATCCCGCGGGTCCGATGATCAGCACTCGACTGTTTGTCGGGGCGACTCGGTCAATGGCTTGACGCAGCTGGCTGATCGCCGGTGATTGCCCGATAAGCTCGGTCGTAGTTCCGGCGCGTAGGCGTAATTCCTCGTTCTCCTGCTTGAGCCGAGCCGCCTCTATCGCCCGTGCGACAATCAGAATCATCCGATCGGCCTTGAACGGTTTTTCGATGAAATCATAAGCACCGAGCTTGATCGCCTGAACGGCGATCTCGATCGTCCCGTGACCGCTCATGATCACCACCGGCAGGGTCGGATGATCCTGTTTCAACTGCTCCAGAAGCGCCAGACCGTCAAGCCGACTTCCCTGGAGCCAAATGTCGAGCAAGACCAAACTCGGCCTGCGTACTCCAATGGCTGCCAGCGCCCCATCGCTGTCACCGGCCTCACGGCACTGATAGCCCTCGTCGCTGAGAATGCCCGACACCAACGCACAGATATCGGCCTCATCGTCGACGATGAGAATGTCGTCAGCTACGGACGGAACGTTACTAGCCATTGGCGCGCATATCGGTTGCAAACTCTACCGGTTTAACATTGGGCTCAGCCAACTCTTCGTCACCCACTATCTTTCCGATGCCGGCGGTCTGGTCCACTGTGTAAAAGATCAAAGAGACGCGAGCACCTCCATCGTCACCGTCCTCGAGTACCAGGTCTGCGTTGTGATCCTCCATGATTTTCTTCACGATCGCGAGACCAAGACCGGTGCCCTTGGTGCGGGTGGTCACGTATGGCTCGGTCAGACGGTCCCGGTCCTCATCGGGCAGTCCTTTGCCGTTATCCTCTACGACCACGACGATACGTTTTGCCTCGCCGTCTGCGCCCTCCCGCCGGACTACGACTTTCACCTTGCCTGGAGGCAAAGTCTCCTCGGCTTCGGCCTCCCGTCCGACGATGGCTTCGGCCGCATTCTTGAGGATGTTGGTCAGCGCCTGCGCGATCTGTCGGTTATCGCAACGCAGGCGTACCGCCTCATCCGGAAGAACCACTTCGAAATCGATGTCCGCCATGCGGTTGCGTTCCAGAAATACAGCTTGCTGGACCAGGTTTGACAGATTTTCGGTCTTGAGGTCCGGCCTCGGCATTCGTGCGAACGACGAGAACTCGTCAACCATGCGTCCGATGTCCTCTACCTGACGGACGATTGTTTCCGTGCATGCCGCAAAAGTGTCCGGGTCGGACTTGATCTCCCTGAGATACTTTCGTTTCAGACGTTCGGACGCAAGCTGAATAGGTGTCAGCGGATTTTTGATCTCGTGAGCAATCCGTCGGGCGACATCGGCCCAGGCAGCCGTGCGCTGAGCCGAGACCAATGCAGTAACGTCATCAAAGGTGACCACATATCCGATGACGTCTCCGTCGAGCTTCTCGGCGACAATGCGCACAATCAGCGTGCGTGGCCGCCCTTCGCGCACAAGCCTGATCTCGGACTCGTGCTGGCGATCCGGACGACCGACCGCATCCGCCAAAAAACTCGCCATTTCGGGGACAACGTCTGCTAACGGCAAACCGACGGCTTCCTCGAGGTTGGTGTCAAGCAACACGGACGCCGAGCGATTGGGAAGATGGATCAAGGCCTCGCCGTCAAGACCGATCACTCCCGCGGACACGCCGCTAAGCACGGTTTCGGTAAAGCGGCGTCGTTCGTCCAGATCCCGGTTAGCCAATATAAGGCCTTCACGCTGACTTTGGAGTTGATTGGTCATTCGATTAAACGCACGACTCAACGTGCCAACCTCTTCGACGGACGTCGATGGATCGACGCGGACGGTAAGATCGCCTTTCCGCACTTCTTCGGCAGCCGAGACCAGGGCGCTTATCGGTTTGGAAATTTGAGTCGCCAGAGTAAGCCCGATCCAAACCGCCGCCAGGAGAAGCAACAGCGCCACGATCACGAAGATCATCATGAAAGTGATGAGAATGCCTCCCCTGCGTTCCTCCAGCTGCTGGTATTGGGCCACCGCACGTTCCGTTTGTGTAATGTGCTCGAGTACATCCGGATCAATGAAGCGTCCTACCAGGAGATACGCGTCGACGAATCGGTTCAACCGGACCGCGGCGCGCACCCGATCATCCCGTTCCCCTGTCAGCACGACGATTTCCCCTTGGGCGGCCTTTTCGATTGCCTGCAAAGGCACAAGGTCGAACTCCAGGGTGAAGCTGAATGGTGAGCGGGCGAGCACGCGTCCGCTGCCATCGACGACCACGGCTTCGGACAATGACCTCAGGCTCGCCAGCGCCGCAAGTCGTTGGCTGAACAGCGGCAGGTTGCGCATCAATGCCGGTGCTTCCCGGTTGATGTCGTTCGCCATCGCGAAGGCATCGGCCTGGATGCTTTGACGGTGCTCCTCGAGGTATGCATGCGCAACGGCATTGGAAGCTTCAATAGCCGTGCGGACTCGTTCACTGAACCAGTATTGAATGCCAAAATTCAGAAACAATGCCGAAAACACCGCCACCAGGATCGCGGGCGTTACGGCGACCAAGCTAAACAACAGCACGAGCCGCATGTGGAGCCCGGAACCGGCCATTCCCCTCCGACGTTCCACCCAAACCTTGACAAGGTGCAGTGCAACCATAAGCCCGAGCAGGAGAAGCAATATCCCGTCGAGGACGAGAAGCAGGACGACAACAACGGGATTCGGCCGAAAATCGGTGTGCCCGGTTGAATACAGAAGAGTAGCGAGACCGGAAGCGACAGCCGCAATGACCAGAGCAAAGGCCAGTTTGCGTTCCAGATCGACCCGCCGAGCCCATGCCTTGAATCGGCCGACCATCAGACGCATGGTCGGCAGACTTCCCGCCATGTTCATCGGGCGCCTCCCCGGATCACGGGAATGCCGAGTTCTCGTATTTTCTTGCGCAGCGTATTGCGGTTCAGTCCCAGGACCTCCGCCGCGCGGATCTGGTTACCGCGTGTGGCTTCGAGGGTCAGAGTGATCAACGGCCTTTCGACCTCGCGGATCACCCGATCGAACAATCCAGTGGTCGGTAAATTCTCGCCATGGGCGTTGAAATAGGTTCTCAGATGCCGTTCCACCGAGTGGCCGAGCCCGCCATTCTCTTCCGGCTCGGCGACGACCGGAGAGGCATCCGCCAATTCCGCCTCGACAATGCCGACACCGATCACTTCATCCGAATACAGCGCTGACAGACGTCGAACGAGGTTCTCCAACTCACGTACGTTGCCGGACCATCGGTAGCTTTTCAATCGGTCCATCGCGGCGGCGTCGATGATTTTTGCCGGCAACCCCTCCCCCATGGCTTTCGTCAGGAAGTATCGGACCAACTCGGGAATGTCGGCAGTACGCTCGCGCAGCGGCGGTAACCTGATCGGCACCACATTTAGACGGAAGTAAAGATCTTCCCGGAATAGTCCCTGACGGATCAATTGTCGCAGATCGTGATGGGTTGCCGCGACAATTCGCACGTCGGCCTGAATGGGCGAACGCCCCCCGACCGTCGTGTACTCGCCTTCCTGCAACACCCGAAGCAGACGGGTTTGCGCTTCGGGCGGCATGTCGCCGATCTCATCCAGAAACAGGGTGCCGCCCTCGGCCTGCTCGAAGCGACCCACGCTCCGGTGGGTAGCCCCGGTAAACGCGCCCTTCTCGTGACCGAACAGCTCGCTTTCGATCAGATCGCGAGGAATCGCCGCCATATTGATGGCGACGAACGGACCAGCCCTGCGCTTGCCATAGTCGTGCAGCGCGCGAGCAACGAGTTCCTTTCCAGTCCCCGATTCACCCGTGATCAGTACGGTGAGATCGGTGCCCATCAACCGGGCCACGGTACGGTAAATCTCCTGCATCGCCGGAGAGCGGCCAATCAGCGGCAGTTTCTGCTCGTCCGGGTCCTCCGTGTGCTGCTCGATGGACGCACGGGGCTTGGGCGCTTCCAGGGCCCGACGAACGACACCCACCAGTTCGTTGAGGTCGAATGGCTTCGGCAGATATTCGAATGCGCCGCGCTCCGTCGCTTTCACCGCCGTCAACAGAGTGCTCTGCGCGCTCATGACGACGATGCGCAGTTCAGGGCGTATCTTGCGGATTCTCGGCACCAGATCGAGGCCGTTCTCATCAGGCATCAATACATCGGTGATCACCACGTCGCCCTGACCGTCGCTGACCCAGCGCCATAGGGTGGCGGCGTTGCTGGTGACCCGCACCTCGTATCCGGCCCGCTCCAGGGCTTGGCCGATGACCGTGCGAATTCCGGCATCGTCGTCGGCAACGAGGACGGTGGCCGGCGTCACGCTGTTTCCTCCGAGGGCACGTACATCGGCAGCATAACCCGAAACAGGGTGCTTCGGGGCTGGCTTTCGAACTCTATGACACCGCCGTGATCCTCGATTATCTTGGCGACAAGGGCAAGCCCCAGACCGGTGCCCTTGGGTTTGGCGGTGACAAAGGGCTCGAACAGGTGGGCTTTGATGTCGTCCGGGATTCCCTCGCCGTTGTCCTGAACGGAGACCATCAACGGGAGGTGGACCCGTGACTGATTTCTGGACACCGCGAACCGCACCCCGTGCCAATAGGCCGTTGTGATCACCACCTCGCCGCCCTCCGCGGGAGCCGCCTCGGCCGCGTTCTTGACCAGGTTGAGAAACACCTGGACCAGTTGATCTCGATTGCCAAAAGCCGGAGGGAGAGAGGGATCGTAGTTGTCGACAAAACGAAGGTGACGGCCGAAGCCGTTCTGGGCAAGGACATGGACTCGACCCAGCACTTCGTGAATGTTGACGGCTTCGCGTTGCAGGGCGTCGCTCGTCGAGAAACCCTCCATGCGATCGACAAGGGCGCAGACACGGTCCGCCTCGTCACGGATCAAACGGGTCAGTGCGCGGTCCGCGGGATCGAGGTTTTCCTCGAGAAGCTGCGCTGCCCCGCGAATCCCGGACAACGGGTTCTTGACTTCATGGGCGAGCATCGCCGCCATGGCGCTGACCGATCGCGCGGCGCCCCGATGGGTCAACTGCCGATCGATCTTGGTGGCGACGGTACGCTCCTGCATGGACACGACGACCGTCCCCGGGGCGTCCGCCAATGGGGTGACTTGAACGTTGGCGACATGACGGCCGATCCGCGGACTGACCAGGTTCACGTGATACTCGGCCACGGAATCGCCGTGATCGCGCGCCTGGCGGATCAGGGCGAAGAGCGGGCTGTCGGCGGGAATGAAGCGATCCAGCCTTTGCCCCTTGAGGTGCGCGACGCTGCTCTGGAACAATTGTTCGCCGGCGTTGTTGATGTGGGTGATGATCAATTCGCCATCCACCACGACCACCACCGTCGACAACGCATTGAGCACCGCGTCCGCGTCGATCTCCTGGCTGTGTATTGCTCTTGTATTGCCCAACTTGTGGGCCTCCTGTCCCATGATTCGGTCCTCAAGCCGCCAGGCAATCGACGAGCGGACGGTAGAAATCCCGGATCATTATCCTGACTACATCGGGGTTCGAGGCGACCATGACCCGGGAGCGGAATTCGGCTGAATCCGGAAGGCCCTTCGAATACCAGCCGATGTGCTTCCGAGCCACGCGCATTCCGGTTTCGCATCCGTAGTAGCTCAACATCAACTCGTAATGTTCTTCGATGATAGCCAGTTGCTCGGCGATCGGGGGATCGGCGGGTCGCTCACCGGTTCCTAGAAAACGACCCACTTGACCTGGGAGCCAAGGTTTCCCGCAAGCCCCGCGGCCAATCATCACCGCGTCGGCGCCCGAAGCGGCGAGCATGTGACGGGCGTCGTCACCGCTGCAGATATCGCCGTTTCCGATCACCGGGATCCCCACCGCCTGCTTGACTTCCGAGATGAATTCCCAGTCCGAACGACCGTGATAGAACTGGTTGCGGGTGCGACCGTGGACGGTCACCGCCATGGCGCCGCTTTCTTCGGCGATGCGTGCCAGACGCGGGGCGTTCCGGGATCCCTCGTCCCACCCCGTGCGCATCTTGACGGTCACCGGTACGTCGACCGCTTTGACCACCGCCGATATGATTTCGCCGGCAAGGACCTCGTCACGCATCAGCGCCGCGCCGGCGTCGCCCTTTGTCACCTTCTTGACCGGGCATCCCATGTTGATGTCGATGATCGCCGCACCGTGATCAACAATCAGCCGCGCCGCCTCGGCGACGACTTCGGGTTCGCATCCCGCCAGTTGCACGGCGACAGGAGCCTCGTCTGCAGACTGACGGGACATCCTCAACGTCCTACGCGAAGCGTAAATCATCGCCCGGCTGGCGATCATCTCGGAAACCACGAGGCCCGCGCCGTAGCGCTTCACCAGTCGCCGGAAAGGCTGATCCGTGATCCCGGACATCGGCGCCAAAAGGACTGGCGAGTCCAGGGGTATGTTGCCGATTCTAAAGGGCACGGGCACGTAACCTTCGGTGTTGCCGATTAAACGGGCAGATTTTATCTGATTCAAGCATTTGCCTTCAGAAAAGGCAAGTTCGGCCGCCCGACGCACCTGATCAGGCCATCAGTACATCCGTGACGAACTTCACTCCCGGATAACCGAGTGTCAGCAACAGGTAGGCCAGCAGCACGATTCGTGCGGCCAGCTTCCCACGAACGCCGCTGCCGTAATGGCAAATAAGCAGGCCACCTATGACAACGAAGGCTGCGATCGTCAATATCGTCTTGTGGTTGAGGGCCATGATCTGTCCGGTTTCCCGGTATTGCAACGCCATACCGGTGACGAGCCCCAAGGCAAGTACGCTCTCGCCGACCTGAAGGAGCCCGACCAGCAATCGATCGCAATCGGCAATCGAAGGCAACAGGCGGGTCAAGTCGTTCGGCCGTTTGCGTTTCAGAGCCCTCTCCTGAAGAAAGGCGGCCAAAGCGGCAATGGCGGCGATCGTCACCAAGGCGTAAGTGGTGACGGCTATGGCGATGTGGACACTGATCCAGGCCCCCTCCGCGGTTCCGGCGATCAACGGTTGCCCCGGTGCCCTCTGCCAAATGGTCGCGATGATCCCGAGAACCAGCATGTAGGGGATCAAGAGAGGTGCCAGCCGCCACGCCTGGCCCGTTGTCGCCGCGGTGACGGCGTAAAGAAGCATGGTCGCGGCAACCGTGACCCACAGCGTCGGCGCCAGCCCCGTCTGCCAAGTCCCGGTCATATGAAACAGCACCCAGGCCGACGGACCTGCCACGGCGACCGCCAGTAGCCCCCAGAAAGCGGCGTCGCGGGCCGGAGCGGGCCGCAAAGCCTGAAGCGATGCGGGGACCAGCGCCGCCAAAGCGGAGAGGCTCAATAGCAAATTCTCCATGAACTAACATGCCGCCAGCTATCGGGTTCCGTTTGGAGCCCTTCATATCGCCAAAATCGCTCGGCACATCCCTCTTGGCAAGACCCCTCGCGTTTTCTAGCCTCTTGGCCGCAAGGTCTCAGCAGGCATTGGCGATAATAGGTGGACGGGATATGGCAGGATGCGTGGCGTTGGTCGTTGCGGCCGGACGGGGGGCGCGGTTCGGGGGCGGAGTACCGAAGCAATATAGGAGCCTGGGGGGCGAAGCCTTGTTGCGACGCACCCTCCTGCCGCTCGTCGAACACCCGCAAGTCCATGCGGTACGGGCCATCATCCATCCCGAGGACCGAGAGCTATACGATGCCGTGACCAACGGCCTGAACCTGATGGATCCTGCGCCGGGAGGCGACAGTCGGCAGGAGTCGGTATTGCGAGGTTTGGAAAGCCTCGCGGACCGCGCGCCGGAGACGGTGCTCGTTCACGATGCCGCTCGGCCATTCGTGACACGGGAACTTATTTCGCGTGTTCTCTCGGCCCTCCAGTCAACGCCCGGGGCGATCCCGGCGATGCCGGTTCGTGATACTTTGAAGCAAGGCACATCCGAGGAGGGAGGTCTGGTTGCCGCGACCGTCGATCGCAGCGCCCTTTGGCGGGCGCAGACACCACAGGGCTTCCGATACCCCGAGATCCTGGCCGCACATCGGCGATTTGCGGGCGCGACCCTGACGGACGACGCCGCGGTCGCCGAACAGGCCGGCCTTGCGGTGACATTGGTTCCGGGTGACGAGGACAATTTCAAGGTCACCACTCGGGACGACTTCAACCGCGCCGAGCTGTTCCTCACGGCACACCACGAAATCCGCACCGGTATTGGCTTCGACGTTCATCGCTTTGGCGCCGGGGATCACGTCGTTCTCTGCGGCGTCGCAATCCCTTTTGAAGCGGGCCTGGAAGGACACTCGGACGCGGACGTGGGTTTCCACGCGTTGACGGATGCCCTGCTTGGCGCCATCGGTGCCGGTGACATCGGCAGCCATTTCCCTCCCAGCGATCCCCAATGGCGTGGCGCGCCTTCCGAAGTTTTTCTTCGCCACGCAAGCGACCTGGTGGCGGAAGCCGGCGGCAAAATTTCCAATGTGGACGTGACCGTGATCTGCGAGCGACCGAAAATCGGTCCCCACCGGCAGGCCATGCGAGAGCGAATCGCAGTTATCCTCGCTCTGCCGCCGACGCGGGTCAGCGTCAAGGGCACCACTACCGAACGGCTCGGCTTTACCGGCCGGGGAGAAGGGATCGCCGCTCAGGCGATAGCCACCGTTCGGATCGCGTGCGAGCGCTGATACCTTGGGTCATCGGGTCTCTTCGGCGATCCACTGGAGAAAATCGGGATTGCCGCCGGCAATCGGCAAAGCGACCACGCAAGGGCAGTCGTAGGAGTGGAGCTCTTTCACACGTGCGGTCAATCGCTCGACAAGGTCGCTCCGGGTCTTCAAGATCAGCGCCGTTTCCCCGTCCTCCTGCACCTCACCCTGCCACCTATAAACCGAAGTGACCCCAGGCAACACGTTCGCACAGGCGGCTAGACGGTCGGCAACGACGGTGCGCCCGATCCTCAGGGCCTCGTCGCGTGAGGATGTGGTAATGTAGATCATGGTCGAGGTCATCGGGGCTCAACTCTCCGCTGTTGTCGCTCACGACCGATCCCGGCTGCGATTTGGCATCCGCTCGATCCGGAGCGAATGTCGGCGCTGCCCGGCGGACGACTTTCGCGGCCATGATTCCACTTTTGCCGCCGATTTGAAAACACTTCGCCGTCGGGGGGGTCACGACCGGCTTCGGCCGTATGCCGGAGCATACGAGGATCTTCGAGATGCTTGAGGGACGGCTCGGGTCGGGCCATGCGGCTTGTCTCCGCATCTTTCTGGTTTGCGCTTCTCTATCGGGGGGACTCCCCGTACTCGCAACAGGAGACGATGCAACTGCGTCGGCACGGGCCAGAATGGTGGCCGAGATCAAGGCAAATGCCGCCGCCGTAGGCAAGGTGGGCGAAAGACACGGTATTTCGACCCCTGTCCTGGACGTGATGGGCCGGATCCCGCGGCACCTGTTCGTGCCGGAGGATAAACAGCCTTTCGCCTATGAAGATCGGCCGCTGCCGATCGGCTACGGCCAAACCATTTCCCAACCCTATATCGTCGCACTGATGACCGATCTTCTCTCTGTCGACGAGAGCGATGTAATTCTGGAGATCGGAACGGGTTCTGGCTATCAGGCGGCCGTGCTCGGGCCGCTCGCCAAACATGTCTACACAATCGAGATCGTGCCGGCGCTGGCGGAGGCGGCCGCGAAACGGTTGGGCCGTCTGGGTTTCAACAACGTCACCGTAAGGCAGGGCGACGGGTACTACGGATGGCGGGAACACGCTCCCTTCGACGAAATCATCGTCACCGCCGCCGCCAGCCACATTCCCCCGCCCCTGATCCGGCAACTCGCCCCCGGCGGCAGGATGATCATTCCCGTCGGCGGTCCGTTTTTCGTCCAACAACTGTTGATGATCGAGAAGCATTCGGATGGAACGGTGACCAGCCGGCACCTGCTCCCGGTCCGTTTCGTGCCGCTCACCGGCGGACACTGAAATGCGAGTGCTCTCCGCCGTCGCTCTGCTTTCCGCCGCGGCGTTGAGCTTCGAGGTTCTGCTGGTGAGGATGTTCTCGATCGCCCAGTGGCACCATTTCGCCTACATGATCATCAGCTTGGCGTTGCTCGGTTACGGCGCCAGCGGTAGCTTTCTCAGTTTCGCCAGGGAAAGATTGCTGACGAACTTTCCGCTGGCTTTTGCCGGATCCGCGGCCCTATTCGGACTTTCGGTGCCGGTAGGTTTTGCGCTCTCTCAAACGATCCCGCTCAACGTCCTTGAAATCGCATGGGATCCCGCTCAGCAACTCCATCTTCTCCTGATCTACGTGATCCTTGCCGTGCCGTTCTTTTGCGCGGCCACCGGTATCGGCCTCGCCTTGGCCGCGGTCGGTGAGAACGTCGGTGTCGTCTATCGCAGCGACCTGGTTGGGGCCGGAATTGGCGCGTTAGCCGTCGTCGGTGGGCTATGGGTGGTGCCCCCGGGGGAGTGCCTAAAGGCGATCGGCGCCATCGGGCTATCGGCTGCTGTCATCGCCGGCTGGCATGACCGGGTTCCAAAGGCGTTGCCCGCAATCTTGATCGTGGCGGCGGTGGCGTTGATCTGGGCCTGGCCGCAAGGCTGGGCAAAACCCAAGCTATCACCCTACAAGGAACTGAGCCTCGCCTTGTTGGCGCCGGATGCCGAAATCGTGGCAGAGCGATCGAGTCCTCTGGGTCTGCTCACCGTCGTCCGCAGCCCGACCATTCCGTTTCACTATGCACCGGGGCTCAGCTTGATGTCCGGTTCCGAGCCCCCGGAGCAGTTGGGGGTGTTCACCGACGGCGGCGCGATGACGGCGATCGCCCGCTTCGACGGACGGTTGGATGCCTTTCGTTACCTGGACGAGCAAACATCCGCCCTCCCCTTTCATCTACTCGATCGACCTCGCGTCGCCATCCTCGGCTCCGGCACCGGCATCGATACTTTGTTGGCAAGAATGAACGGTTCTCGATCCATCGATGCGGTGGAAATCAATCCTCAGATGATCGAATTGGTCCAACGGCAATTCGCCGAATTCGCTGGCGGCGTGTACTCGGATCCTGACATTTCCCTGCATACTACCGAAGCACGCAGCTTCGTCGCCGGGACCGAAAAGTCGTTCGATTTGATCCATGTGGCGCTACTCGATTCCTTCGCCGCCGCCTCCGCCGGTCTGCACGCCTTGAACGAGAGCACCCTGTACACCGTCGAAGCGTTCGACACCTTTCTGAACAAGCTTGCAGCGGGCGGTTTCCTGGCCGTTACGCGGTGGCTCAGGGTTCCGCCCCGTGACGGCCTGAAGATGTTCGCCATCGCCATCGGGGCGCTCGAACGACGAGGCGTGGTCGATCCGGGTGGGCACCTGGCGCTGATCCACGGATGGCAAACCGTGACCTTGCTGGTCAAGAACGGCGTTTTGACCGGAGACGAGATTGCCGAGATCCGCGAGTTCTGTCGAATACGGGCATTCGACGTCGCTTATTACCCGGGAATGGATGCGGCGGAGGCCAACCGCTACAGCGTTCTCGAGCGCCCCTATCTCTTTGAAGGCGCGGTTGCGCTTATCGGTCCGAACCGGGAGCAGTTTCTCTCCGACTATGGTTTTGACGTTTCACCGTCAACCGACGACCGCCCCTACTTCTTCCACTTCCTCAAATGGCGCACGATGGCGGAGTTGATGCAAATGCCGAACCGGAGCGGCTTCAACCTTATCGAATGGGGTTACCCCGTACTTCTGGCAACTCTTGCCCAGGCGATCGTCGCAAGCACCGTTCTGATATTGCTTCCCCTGGTGGCACGGCGGCGCCGTTCGGATAGGCCGAAGTCAAGATTGCGACCCTGGGGGCGTTTGAGAGTTGCGACATTTTTCTTCGCCCTGGGTCTGGCATTTCTGTTCATCGAAATCGCCTTCATTCAGCGGTTTCAGCTGTTTCTCGGGCATCCGACTTACGCCGTCTCCGTGGTACTCTGCGGATTTTTGGTTTTCGCCGGTCTCGGCAGTGGAAGTGCGAAGCAATGCACAGCATGGCTGGAAGGCGACGCCGTTCGAACGGTGGCTGTGGCAATTGCTGCGATCGCTTTGCTCTCCCTGAGCTACATCGCCATATTGCCCTCGGTGTTTGAAACTCTTGGAAGTGTGCCGGCGCCGGCCAAAATCGGGGCGACCCTGGGACTGATTGCACCCCTGGCCTTCTTCATGGGCATGCCGTTTCCGCTCGGCCTTGCCGACACCGCCATCGGCGCGCCCGAGTTGGTCCCCTGGGCATGGGGTATCAACGGTTGCGCGTCCGTGTTGAGCGCCGTGCTCGCTACCCTGCTCGCAATTGATTTCGGATTTTCTTGGGTCATAGTCCTGGCCTTGGTGCTCTACGGGATCGCAGCTGCGATGTTTCCCGCGGCGGCGCAGATTGTGTCCCCGAACACAGTCGGAGACGATTCCCCGATCCGCGGTCCTTGATACCGACTTGTCGCGAAGGCTACGGGAAGAAGACGTCGCCGACTGACAAGGTATCGAGATACCAAAAAGCGTACCTAGTCCAACTTGGCCAGAGTTCCGGTGACGACCTTAATCGGCTCTCCTTCTTGGAACCGGGTAAACTTAACGCTCAGGCCTTCCGCGGTACGGGTCCGTTGGTAAACCTGCATGTCGTAACCGCCTTCAGCCGTGATGTGAAGCGCATAGACCGTCAGCGCGTCACCGGCAATCCGGGCCCAGACATACGGCTCTCCCCCTAGCGGGTCGAGCGGAACTCGATCGCCGAACTTGTTGCGTCGCATTTCCGAACCGAAGATGCCCTCCCTCTTGGTGGGCTCGAAATCGATCGAGTACGTCTTTACCTTTGATTTCCCATCGGCTTTGTGCGTGGTCGTATTCCAGGTGACGTTGAAGCCCCGATTCGTCGGGGCTATCGAGACCTTCATGTCGCGGACGGACATTCCCTCCGCGGCGCCCGAAATGCTGGTCCCCTTATAGGCGCCGAAAAACGCGTCGATGGATTGATCCAGAGCCAACGCGGGCCCGGCACCGAACAGGCATGCCAACACGAGAAAAATCAGCTTTGCATAGACTGCACGTACCATTGGCAGGTGTTCGGGATATCGATCGAATATTCCGTCGGTCTTCCCCACCACAAATCCCAACCGCGAGGACGACACGATGGTGCGACCCATGCATCGATATCGCGCTGCGCCGCGTTTGATGAAAACTGCCTTGATCCCGGTCCTTCTCATCACTTACGGCCTCGTGCGGTTACGTTGAGGATCTTGGGGCCCCGGCACTGAGCCGATTTCGGTATCCTTATGCGCAGTGAACTTCCCGAATCTGACCCACGGCTCAAGACACGAAACCATTCACCGGTTGCCGAGCCATAAAATAAAAATGGTCGGAGCGGCCGGATTTGAACCGGCGACCCCTACACCCCCAGTGTAGTGCGCTACCAAGCTGCGCCACGCTCCGATGCAATCGCGGACTATAGCCCGCCCCGCAGAACCCACGCAACACCGGCTGGAGTCATTCGGTACTATTGTGGACCAAGAAGCTTGCGCAGCGCTTCAAGCTCGCGAACGGTTGCTTCGAGCTCGGCACGAAGTCGAAGGTCCGACACGATTTCGGCGGGGGTCTCCGGTCGCCCGTCGCAGGAATCGCTCGCAGGTACGGATTGTCGTGTTTCCTTCGCCGCGCCTTCACGGAGCAGCTTTTGGACACCCTTTATGGTGTATCCGTCATTGTACAGCAGCTCCCGGATACGCCTGAGCAAAGCAACGTCCCTGGGCCGATAGTACCTGCGGCCACCACGACGCTTTACGGGCTTTATCTGGGAAAATTTGGTTTCCCAGAAACGAAGGACATGCTGCGGCAACTCCAGTTCGGTGGCAACTTCGGTAATCGTGCGAAACGCCGTTGGCGACTTCCCACCGTCGGAAGAGGAAGATTCCGTTTGTGCCGTCACCACCATGCCCATCTTGGCGGTCCCACCTACCACCTATCGTTGATGCGGTTCTTCAAAACCTGGGATGCCCGAAACACCAGCACCCTGCGAGGAAGAATCGGGACCTCTTCCCCGGTCTTCGGATTGCGACCTATCCGTTGACCTTTCCCGCGAACCGAGAAGCTGCCGAACGACGAGAGCTTGACGGTCTCACCCTTGGCCAACGCGTCCGCGATTTCGCTTAGGACGGACTCCAGAAGGTCCGCTGATTCGTTACGTGAGAGACCGACTTCCTGATAAACCGCCTCGCTGAGAAAGGCGCGCGTGATTGTTGTTTCAGACATGCCCGCTAGCCTCCGTTGCATCGTCCGACCATAGCCTAGCTTGATGGCAGAAATCCGTCAATATCAATGGGATGAAAGCCCTTTTTCATACAGTTGAAGGAATTGTGCAAAAAACGCTCGTCACCAACGGACCAGCGCCGCGCCCCAGGTCAGCCCTCCGCCCATCGCTTCCATGAGAACGAGATCGCCCCTCTTTATCCGGCCGTCCCTTATTGCTTCGTCGAGGGCCAGCGGAATCGATGCCGCGGACGTATTGGCATGACGGTCGACGGTAACGATGATTCGGTCTCTTGCGATCCCTAGCTTACGTGCCACGCCCTCCAGGATTCGAAGATTGGCCTGATGGGGCACCAGCCAATCGATACCTTCGATAGCCATTCCGTTCGCCGCGACCGCCTCCTCCGCGACAGAGGCCAAATTTAGTACGGCATGCCGAAAAACCTCCTTTCCCGACATCCGCAGGTATCCAACCGTCTGGGTCGCCGAGGGCCCCCCGTCCACATAGAGAATATCCCTATGGCGACCATCAGAATGCAAGTGGGTGGACAGAATGCCTCGCGAATTCCCCCATCCATCCTCACCGGGCTGGGCGTCGTCGCCATTGCCGGCGCGAAGTACGACCGCTCCGGCGCCGTCGCCGAACAGCACGCTGGTCGTACGGTCCTCCCAATCCAGGATCCGCGAGTACGTCTCCGCGCCGATCACCAGCGCCGTAGCGACTTGTCCGGTCCTAATAAAATTGTCAGCAGTCGCCAGTCCGAAGACGAAACCCGAGCAGACTGCCTGGAGATCGAAGGCAATGCCTTGTGTGAGTCCAAGCCGCGCCTGAACTCTAGTCGCGGTGGCCGGGAAGGTATCGTCTGGTGTCGTGGTACATACGATGATCAACTCCACCTCGTTGGCATCGATTCCGGCATGCGCAAGGGCTCTCTCGGAGGCGCGAATTGCCAGATCGGAAGTCAGCTCTCCGTCTGATGCGAGGTGGCGTTGCTTGATGCCGGTGCGGGTGAGGATCCAGTCGTCGGACGTCTCCATCGTTTCCGCCAGTTCGGCGTTGGTGACTATCCTCTCGGGCAGATACGAACCGCACCCGACGATTTGTGATCGGATGTTGTTCATTATCCCGTGGCCATCTTCGAGTTGTTCGAACTCCCGGAACCGAGACAGACGAAATCCTGTTTGATACCCTCGTTGACGCCGTCGGCAATAAGTTTCACCGCTACCCTTACGGCGTTCGAAAAACCTAGTGCGTCGGTACCGCCATGGCTTTTCACGCAGACCCCGTTGAGGCCAAGGAACATCGCACCGTCGTAGTGTCGGGGGTCGACACGGGCCTGCATGGCCCGGAGGGCGGGACTCGCCAACAAGGCCCCCATACGCGCCAGCGGAGAGCTGCTCAACGCCTTTTTGAGAAGCTCGCTGAACAGCTTGCAGGTGCCTTCTATGGTTTTCAGAGCGATGTTGCCGGTAAAACCGTCGGTGACGACGACGTCGACCGTTCCCGCAGCGATATCATCGCCCTCGACGAAACCATGAAACCGAATTGACAGGCGGCTGTCCTGCAACATCGCCGCCGCCTTTTTGACCGCGTCGTTGCCCTTCAAGTCCTCCGCGCCCACGTTCAAGATACCGACCGACGGCTTTTCCAAACCGAGAACCTTGCGCGCGAAAACCTCGCCCATGACCGCGAATTGCACCAGGTTGTTAGCATCGCACTCGATGTTGGCGCCCAGATCCAACATCACCAGTCGACCGCGCAAAGTGGGAAAAACCGTGGCGATCGCCGGCCTGTCGACACCCGGAAGGGTCTTGAGTACGAACTTGGCCATGGCCATCAAAGCCCCGGTGTTGCCCGCCGAAACGACGCCGCCGGCCTCTCCGGCGGCAACCGCGTCGATAGACCTGCGCATGCTAGAATTCCGCCCTGTTCGCAATGCGGCGGACGGTTTTGCGGCGCTGCTCACGACTTCCAAGGTGTCGCAAATTTCGGCCACCGAACTAACCCTGTGGAAGCGCTCCAAGAGCGGTGCAAGTAGTTGCTCGCGGCCGAACAGCAGAAAGCGCACGCCAGATATCTGGTCGAGGGCAAGATTGATACCCTCAACGATTACGTCAGGGGCGTTATCGCCGCCCATTGCGTCCACGGAAATTATCAGAGGATCAGGCAAGGGCCGGCTCGTCCCAAAAAACCATATCCTGCCTAAAGCCAGGAGACGTCACCAATTCGACCACTCTCGCGGCTGTCAGACCAACCTCAAACCACTATGTCCGGTGAGACCAACTAGACCCTCACCCCACCCTATTCCTTCACCGCAGGCAGCAGCCTCTCGCCCACGATTAGGTGTGTGCTCCGTCACAAAAAGGGACAGCGGCCAATTCGTATGAAACAGCCATCACTTGCCCTCTCGATCGGAGAGTTGCCTACTTAAACAATATCGAAACATAGGGCAAGCTGCTTACGCTTGATTGCCCGGTTTCCTTCTCAGCGCGGCCAACCCAGCGAAAGGACCGTTGCCTTCAGCCCCTTCGGACACCTCTCGAGAGCCGCCCGGGAGCCCTTCGAAGACGGCGCCCGCGGCTCTCGGAAACGGGATCAACTCCAAGGCGAGCTGTTGGGCAACTGCCTCCCCTACGTCGATGGAATCAGCAACGAGGGGTTCGGGAAACAGATCCTCTTCGAGGTTGAGGAACACTTCCCGATCCGAATCGTCTTTGCCGGTCCATTCGTTTTCGACGTCGGCTCCATATAGGCGTTCGAACGCCACATCCAGTCGACTGGCAACCGGCGCCAAGGTGACGACACAGGATTGGACGACTTCCGCGTTCAATCGAGCTTCGAGCCTGAACAAGCCGCTATTCGTCTCCGGAAAGATGGCTCCTTCAGCAGCGAGGCGCCCGAGCGACACCAATCCGAATCGTCGCGCCAATGCCTCTCGTTCCCCTTCCTCGGCCTCGACCCGGAATGCACGTCCTTCGTCGTCCAGCCCTTCAACCGTCAACAGCCTGGAGAACTCGGGTTCGGCCGGAAAGGTCACGTTACACCATCCGAACTGCCCGCGGGCGGCGGTCCGAACCTGAACTCGGTCGTCATGACCTGCTCGAGAGGGCAGGTGTCGAGTGCGGCCGCCTCACGGCGCATGTACGCAACGACTCCAGCAATTTGATCCTCTTGCGGGGTTGCGTTTCGGTAAAGGTTTCGGTTGACGGCAGCAGCAAGTTCACCGTCATCCGCGTTCCTGAGACCGGCTTCGTAGACAGCCAACCGCCCGTAAAACGCCTGCGCCATGGCTTTGATTCGTTTGCCTACCCCGATATCGCCAATTCCCATTTCCCGTAGATTCTGGTCCATGTCCGAGAACATCAAGTCAAACAACGCCTGCGCGAAATCCGCCGTAAGTTGATGATCCTGCCGCAGACGCCGCAGCAACAGGCCGACGTGCAAAGCGATCATATCGAAGCGGCCGTCGGGAGTATCCGGAACGCCGCTGTTCAGATAGAAAGCCGGTTGGCGGGCTTGCTCGATCGCGCGCTCGTACAGCCTGCTTGCGGCAGCCTCGGTTGGAGATTCCTTGAACAAGCGCGGCAACTTCATCCATCGTACCGCCACACCCTGGGCGGTTCCTCGTTCGTCGCGATTGACAGCAATCGCAGGTAGGTGCAATTGTTTTTCCGGTTGCGATCTTGCAGTGGCTACTTGAATTCGGCTCGTGGAACCTTGGTTACAAACGTGCCATATCGCGCAAGGATGCGCGGCAATAAACACCTAAGTCAACGCCTATACCCATTGGCACGGTGTGTAGCGACGGCGGTTTTGTGCGTCGGTATCGTTGCATGCGCGCCACGTCTCGATACACGTGGCTACCAATTCGATCCCGACACCCTCTCGCAGATTGTCCCCGGCACCCACACCAAGGACGACGTCACCGAGATTCTGGGCTCGCCCTCGAGCACCGCACTGCTCAATTCGGAGATTTGGTACTACATCGGCAATCAAACCGAAACACTCGCATTCTTCGAGCCGAAAGTGACCGAACGCCAAGTTGTTACCATAGTTTTTGGCAAAGATGGCGTCGTCAGCACGGTCGACGCTTTTGGACTTGAGCGTGGCCGCAAGTTCGACTTTGTCGAGCGCGAAACCCCGACCACCGGTAGTCAACTCACATTGCTGGACCAGTTGCTCGGCAATCTTGGGCGGTTCAACAAGGGAAACGAAGCAGGCAAATAGATCGACGCATCCATTCCAAAATCTGCGATCAAGAAAAACCCCGCAAGCTGGTGCTTGCGGGGTTTTCTTCGAGTGCCGTCGAAATCGGCTCAGTGAGCCAACAGCGCCAAAAGCAGCAATGCGACGATATTGGTGATCTTGATCATCGGGTTGACGGCCGGTCCCGCGGTATCCTTGTAGGGATCGCCGACCGTGTCGCCCGTCACCGCCGCCTTGTGGGCTTCGGATCCTTTGCCGCCAAGGTTGCCGTCCTCGATGAATTTCTTGGCGTTGTCCCAGGCGCCGCCCCCGGCGGTCATCGATATGGCGACGAACAGACCCGTGACGATCACGCCGAGGAGCATCGCACCGACGGCGGCAAACGCCGCCGACTTCCCGCCGATCGCAAGCACCACCGCGAATACGACGAGCGGCGCCAACACGGGTAGCAACGACGGAATGATCATTTCCTTGATCGCGGCCTTGGTCAGCAAGTCGACGCAACGGGCGTATTCGGGCTTGCCGGTGCCTTCCATGATCCCGGGGATCTCCTTGAACTGGCGGCGCACTTCGATCACCACCGAGCCGGCGGCACGCCCCACCGCGGTCATGCCCAACGCGCCGAACAGATAGGGCAGCAGGCCGCCGAGGAACAGACCGACCACCACATACGGGTTGGACAACGAAAAGTCGACCTTGACCCCCTCGAAATAGGGGAACTCGGTCGGATTGAGCCCGAAGAAGTTCAAATCCTGGGTGTACGCGGCGAACAGCACCAGTGCGCCGAGGCCGGCCGAACCGATCGCGTAGCCCTTGGTCACGGCCTTGGTGGTGTTGCCGACGGCATCCAGGGCGTCGGTGGTCTTTCGAACCTCTTCGTCCAGGTTGGCCATCTCGGCGATACCGCCGGCATTGTCGGTGACCGGGCCGTAGGCGTCCAGCGCCACCACCATACCGGCCAACGCCAGCATTGAGGTCACCGCAATGGCGATGCCGAGCAGGCCGGCGAGAAGATGGGTGATGATGATCGCGGCGCAGATGAGCAACGCCGGAACCGCCGTTGCTTCCATCGATATCGCCAAGCCTTGAATGATGTTGGTGGCATGGCCGGTCTGCGACGCGTTGGCGATGGACCGCACGGGCCGATATTCGGTTGACGTGTAGTACTCGGTGACCCAGATGATCAGCCCGGTCAGCACCAGTCCGGTCAGACCGCAGAAGAACAGTGACCAGCCGGTAAAGGTCTTACTGCCGACGGTGAACTCCGTACCGAGCCCCACGACCCACCAGGTGATCGGCAGGAGGATCACCGCGGACAGGCCCGCACACACGACGAAGCCCTTGTACAGGGCGCCCATGATGTTGTTGCTGGCGCCGAGACGGACGAAAAACGTCGAGGCGACCGACGCGATGATGCACGAGCCGCCGATGGCCAGCGGATACATCATCATATCGGCCATGACACCCGCGTCGCCGGCGAAAAAGATGGAACCCAGAACCATCGTCGCGACCACGGTCACCACGTAGGTTTCGAACAGGTCGGCCGCCATTCCGGCGCAGTCACCCACGTTGTCGCCGACGTTGTCGGCAATCACCGCCGGATTGCGCGGATCGTCTTCGGGGATGCCGGCTTCGACCTTGCCCACCAGGTCCGCGCCGACGTCGGCACCCTTGGTGAAGATGCCGCCACCGAGACGGGCGAAGATGGAGATCAGCGAGGCGCCGAAGCCCAACCCGACCAGCGGGTCGATGAGTTCCCTGCCCTGCGCGTCCATCGCCAGGAGAATGCCGTAGTAGACGGCCACGGCCAGCAGCGCCAGACCGGCGACCAGCATGCCGGTCACCGCGCCAGCCTTGAATGCTACCGAGAGGCCTTGGGCGAGTCCCTGGCGGGCCGCGTCCGCGACGCGGACGTTCGCCCGAACCGAGACGTTCATACCGATGTAGCCTGCGGCTCCGGAAAGAATGGAACCGATGGCGTAGCCGAGTGCCACCTTCCATCCCATCAGGATCCAGAGGATGATCGCGACGACGATACCGACGACACCGATCGTCATGTATTGCCGGTTCAAGTAGGCGGCCGCGCCTTCCTGCACCGCAGCGGAAATTTCCTGCATGCGCGCGGTTCCGGCGCTGGCGCTCAGGACGGAACGGCTTGCGTAGACGCCGTATCCCAAGGCCAAAAGTCCGCAGACAATGACCAGAATGTAAATAGCTACCATGTTGATTGGCCCCTTTTTTGTAGGATCGCCCGCCGGGAACCAGTGGAAACCCCTTCCCTCCCGCGGTGCGTCGAATCGTCTGACGACCTGATAAACTGGCGAAAAATGCCAGATGCCGCGCGATAACGCAACATGCGTCTGCTGCATTGCAGCAAGCTCGTGCAAACAAGTGTTCCAAGGATAGGCAAGAGTAGTGGAATACCCTACCGGAGCGTGAAGAGCCTCTCCGCACGCTCTCTTGCGTTGATTTTCGTGAGGCCCAAGGAAGCGGAATTTCTCCGGGTTTCGGCGTCAGCCGTCAGAAGTGCCGGTAGCCCCCACACGCCAAATCCAGTTGCCGGCCGTCGGAACCGACGACGCGAACTCTTGGGCGCTCGTCGGCTGACGTCGGTACGTCCATGCGGCCGATTTCCGTCAACGTCAAACCCAGGTCACGGGAGATGATCTTGATGGCGTTCGCGGAGTCCGGCGATGCCGTGAATACGAGCTCATAGTCGTCTCCGCCCGTCAGCACTGAAGTCGACAGGTCTGGATCCGCGCCGACGGCCGCCTCCGCCGCGGCGGACAGCGGAATCAGTGCCGCCTGGAGCGTCGCCGACAACCGAGAGGCGACACAAATGTGTTCCAGGTCGGCAAACAGTCCGTCCGAGACGTCCGCCGCTCCATGAGCCACTCCGACCAGCTTCTGCCCGAGCGCTACACGAGGCTCGGGAGACCGGTACCGTTCGATCAGCGAGCCCCGTTGCTCGTCCGTGAGATTGGGCAGCCGCCCTGTCAGAGCCCTCAGACCCAGCGCCGCGTCGCCGATCGTCCCGGAAACGTAGATCGTATCCCCCGGTTTCGCCGCCGAACGGCGCAACTCCGCCCCTTCGCGGACGCTCCCCAACGCCGTCACCGTCAAGCAGATCGGCCCCGGTGTCGCCACCGTATCACCACCGATCAGGTTGACGTCCATTTCAGCCTGTATCACCGACAGGCCTGCCGCGAAGGATCCAAGCCAGCGGTGCAACACCTCTCCCGTCCACGTCTCCGGCAAGGCTATCGACATCGTGTAGGCCACTGGCAGTGCGCCCATGGCCGCAAGATCCGAGAGATTGACCGCCAGCATCTTTCTGGCAACGGTCTCGGGCGGGTCCGAAGGAAGGAAATGGACTCCGCAAACAAGGGTGTCGGTGGTGACGACAACCCGCCGACCGCTCTCGATCGAGAGAACGGCGGCGTCGTCGATCAGCCCCAGGGCACCCGGTTCCCCTGCCGCCAGCGGGGCGAAATACCGGGCGATGAGTTCGAACTCATTCCCGCTTCGGGGCGCCGTCATCGGAACCGGTCATCCGTTCGTTTGGCCTCAGTGTACGAGCGAGTCTGTCGAGCACGGCGTTGACCAGGGCTGGCTCCTTGCCCGGGAAAAAAGCGTGGGCGACGTCCACATACTCGTTGATCGCGGCCTTCGGCGGCACCTCGTCAAGGGCTGCCAACTCGTATGCCCCCGCTCTCAAAATGGCCTTCAACAGAATCTCGAGGCGGTTCATCGTCCAAGCGCCGGTCAACGCGGTTTCTATCACCGCGTCCAGCTCCGAACAGCGGTCGCATACGCCGCGGACCAATTGACTAAGCAGTTCGCCGTCGGGCGCGAGCAGATCACTGCCGCCGTCGGCGTCTCTCCACCGCTTGCCGATGAATTCCCGCAACACCGGATCGACCAGGGCGCCACTCACCTCGATCTCGTACAGGGCCTGGACGGCGGCCAACCTCGTGGCGCTACGCCGGCGCCGGTTCGATCCCCGGCCGGCGGCGGTCATCGAGGTCGCGGACGGAGGATATCCTTGAGCTCCATCATCCTCACGCAGGCCCTGGCGGCCTCGGCCCCCTTGTTTTTTCCGTCGACGGCAGCGCGAACGCGAGCCTGCTCGTAGTTCTGGCAGGTCAACACCCCGAAGCCCAGTGCAAGACCATGCGTCACCGCCAGGTTCATCAACCCATGGCTGGTTTCCCGACAAATGTGTTCGTAGTGATCGGTCTCACCGAGGATGACGCAGCCAAGAGCCAGAAATCCGTCGAAGTGAACCGCATCCGAACCCGATTCGATAGCGTGCGCGGCAAAGCCGATCGCCGCAGGCAGTTCGAATGCACCGGGTACCGAGTGACGGGTATAGGAGATGCCGCTTTCTTCGAGTACTGCAGTGGCGCCCTTTGCCAACTGGTCAGCGATGTCCTCGTAGAACCTCGCCTCGACAATAAGGACGTGTCGGTTGGAGGTACTCATGACGTCTCTTCCCCAGCTATCCGCCTCTGTCCGACGATCGAAAGGCCGTATCCTTCTAGCCCGACAATGGTTCGTCTCGTGTTAGACAGCAAGATCATCCCCTGAACACCGAGATCGAGCAGAATCTGTGCACCGACGCCATAGTCGCGAAGCTGCGGTGCCTTTTCCTCCCCATCTTGGAGCCTCGCCCGTACCCGGTCCGACAGACTGCTCTTATGAGGTTCGCGAATCAGTACGACGACGCCCCTGCCCTCCCGATCGATCATTCGCATTGCTTGATGCAATTCCTCGGCCTTGCCGGAATTGGTGTCGCCGAGAACATCCTCCAGCACGTTCAGCGCATGCATCCGTACCAGAACCGGGCCATCGGCCGCCAGATCTCCCTTAACCAGTGCGACATGTTCGGCGTAGGCCACGCGGTTTACGTACACGTACATTCGGAAGGTGCCGCCGTGGATGCTATCTAAAGAGGACTCCAGAATGCGTTCAACGGTCCGGTCATGACGCAATCGGTAAGAAATCAAATCGGCGATGGTCCCGATCCGCAGGCCATGGAACTGGGCGAACTTCAACAGGTCCGGCATCCGCGCCATGGTCCCGTCGTCATTCATGATCTCGCAAATGACACCAGACGGGTTCAGCCCCGCCAGTCGCGCGATATCGACAGCCGCCTCGGTATGCCCCGCGCGGACAAGCACGCCGCCGTCGCGGGCCTCGAGCGGAAACACGTGGCCCGGTGAGACGATATCGTCACTGCTTTTCGTCGGATCGATGGCCACGGCGACGGTGCGCGCCCTGTCGGAGGCGGAGATACCGGTCGTCACGCCCTCGCGGGCCTCGATGGAAACGGTAAAGGCGGTTTCGTGGCGGGACGTATTGCGACGGGCCATCGCCGGTAGGTTCAGTTGCTTGATCCGTTGATGGCCGAGCGACAGGCAGATCAACCCTCGACCGTACTTGGCCATGAAATTGATGGCCTTCGGCGTCGCCATTTGTGCCGGCACGACGATGTCACCTTCATTTTCGCGATCCTCGTCATCGACGAGAATAAACATCCGCCCGTTACGGGCGTCGTCGATGATTTCGTCGATGGAGGATAGCTGTTCGGGTCGGGGCACGCGTTCATTCCTTCTCAAGAAGACGCGCAACATACCTCGCGAGCATGTCGACTTCCAGGTTCACGCGGTCGCCGGAAACAACCCGGCCAAGGGTGGTGACGGAAAGCGTGTGGGGGATAAGGTTGACGCCGAAACGGCTCCCTTCAACTTCGTTGACCGTCAGAGAAACCCCATCCACCGCAACTGAACCCTTTTCCGCGACGAAACGGTCGAACCCATCCGTCACTTCGATCAAGAAGCGTCGGGAGCTTCCTTCCGGCACAATCGATACGATGGTAGCGACGCAATCCACGTGACCGGATACGATGTGCCCGCCCAACTCGTCGCCGATCTTGAGAGCCCGCTCGAGGTTTACCGGCGTCCCTTCCCGCCAACTACCGATCGTCGTGCGGCTCAGCGTTTCCGCGGATACCGAGACCGCGAACCAGTGACGCCCCTTGTCGACCACCGTCAGACACACGCCGGAGCACGAAATCGAGGCCCCGAGCGGGATGTCCGTCGTGTCGAACTCCGTCGTGATCTCCAGCCGGGTGTCACCGTTGCGCGATGCCGAGCGGACCCTTCCCAGGTCGGTTATGATACCGGTGAACATCGACCCAGATTAGCCGACGCGCCCGTAGATCTCCAGAACATCGGCCGCGATTTCGCTTACGTTCGTGCGATAAAAGGATGGCGCTTGTTCGAGGTTTTCGACTCCCAGGGACGCCACCGCCGGAATCCCGTCGGCGCCGATGATTCGCGGAGCGTGAAACCAGGCGAGTCGATCGACCAGGCCGGCCGCCAGGAACGAGGACGCGACCACGCCGCCGCCTTCGATCATGACGCGGGTGAGGCCGCGGCGGGCGAGTTCCGAGACAACCGCCCCGGGGTCCGGATGTCCGGCGCGATCGGTCTCGATCTCGATGACCGATACGCCGATCGCCATCAAGGCCCGCCGGCGCACTTGGCTTGCGCCCGTCGACGTCACCACCCACGTCGGTGTTTGGCGGGCCGTTTGCGCCAGCTTTGAGGTCGGAAGCAGGCGCAATCGGCCATCGAGAACGATCCGCAGCGGCGATCGGCTTTCCATGCCGGGGAGCCGGCACGTCAATTCGGGGTCATCCGCGAGTGCGGTACCGGAGCCGACCACGACGGCGTCATGCTCTGCTCGCAAACGATGGGCGACGATCCGCGCGTGGTCGCCGGTAATCCATCGGCTGCCGCCGCTCCGGGTGGCGATCCGGCCGTCGAGGGTGGTTGCCGCCTTCAATGTAATCAGCGGACGCCCCTGGGTCACCTTGAGGAAGAAGCCTGCGTTGAGCTCTTCAGCCGCCGCGCGCGACACGCCGGTGGTGACGGCGATGCCTTCGGCCCGGAGACGGGCTTCGCCCCGTCCCGAGACACGGGGATCCGGATCTCCGACGGCGATCACCGCCCTACGGATCCCGGAGGCGATCAGCGCCTCGGTACAGGGCGGGGTCTGGCCATGATGACTACAAGGTTCGAGACTGATGTAGGCGGTGGCGCCATGGGAGGCGGAGCCCGCGCGGCGAAGCGCTTCCGCTTCCGCATGGGGGCGACCGCCCGATTGCGTCCACCCGCGGCCGACGACGCGCCGCCCGTTCACCAGCACGCACCCGACGGCCGGATTGGGCCACACTCTCCCGAGACCCCGCCGCGCCAACGTCAACGCGGCACTCATATGGGAAACGTCCTCGTGATCGACCTGCGAATCAGCGTTCGTGTTCACCCAGATGTTCCACGAAGTCCTCGAAGTCCTTGGCCTCTCGGAAGTTTCTGTAGACGGACGCGAAACGTACATAGGCGACCTGGTCCAACTGCGACAGCTGATCCATGGCCATCTCGCCGATAACCTTGGACGGTATCTCCGACTCACCCAGCGTCTCCAGGCGCCGCTGGATACTGTTGACGATACGTTCGACACGATCATCGTCGACCGGCCGCTTTCTCAGAGCGATCCGCAGTGAACGAAATAGTTTGTCTCGATCAAATGGTGTCTTGCCGCCGTCCTTCTTGACGACGATCAATTCCCTGAGGTGCACACGCTCGAATGTGGTCCAGCGAGCACCGCAGGCCGGACAATACCGCCGTCGTCGAATCGCCGCATGATCCTCGGTCGGACGTGAATCCTTGACCTGGGTATCCTCATGGCCACAGAACGGACAGCGCATGATCGTGATCCTTTTTCTTCTTCCCGGAAGTTCCCGGATCGGCTGAAAGGCGCCTCATACAGACGAGTAGACGGGAAACCTGCGGCACAACTCGCCGACGCCGTCCCGCGCTGCCGCCTCGGCGGCCTCGTTGTCTTCGCCGTTGACGGCAAGGCCGTCGAGCACGTCGGCGATCAGTTCGCCGACACGGCGGAACTCCGCAGGACCGAAGCCGCGGGTCGTGCCGGCCGGGGTGCCCAATCGAATCCCCGAGGTTACGGTCGGTTTCTCCGGATCGAACGGTATCCCGTTCTTGTTGCAAGTCAAACGAGCCCGGCCGAGGCTCTCCTCGGCGGCTTTGCCGGTCAGCTTCTTGGGCCTGAGGTCGACGAGCATGAGGTGGGTGTCGGTTCCGCCGGAGACGATATCGAGCCCGCGTTCGGCAAGCACCGCGGCCAGCGCCTTGGCGTTCTCGACGACCCTGCCGGCATAGACTTTGAATTCGGGGCGCAGAGCCTCGCCGAAGGCAACCGCCTTTGCCGCGATCACATGCATCAGCGGCCCGCCCTGCAGGCCTGGAAAGACCGCCGAGTTTATCTTCTTCGCGATATCGGAGTCCCGAGTGAGGATCATTCCGCCACGGGGGCCCCGCAAGGTCTTGTGAGTGGTCGTCGTCGCGATATGGGCATGGGGAAACGGGCTCGGATGAACGCCGGCGGCGACCAGACCGGCGAAATGGGCCATGTCCACGACGAAATAGGCGCCGACTTCATCGGCGATCCGGCGGAACCGGGCGAAGTCGATGATTCTCGGGTAGGCCGAGCCGCCGGCGACGATGACCTTGGGCCGGGTCTCGAGCGCGAGACGCTCGACTTCGTCGAAATCGATCAGCGCGTCCTGACGACGAACCCCGTACTGCACCGCGTTCAACCACTTCCCGGACTGCGACGGCGGCGCGCCATGGGTCAGGTGGCCGCCGGCCGCAAGAGACATCCCCAGCAGCGTTTCTCCGGGTCGCATCAGTGCCAGATACACGGCGCCATTGGCCTGAGCCCCAGAGTGCGGCTGGACGTTGGCGAACTCGCAATCGAATAGTTTCAGAGCCCGATCGATCGCCAGGGTCTCCGCGACGTCGACGAATTCGCACCCCCCGTAGTAGCGGCGACCCGGGTACCCCTCGGCGTACTTGTTGGTCATCACCGACCCCTGGGCCTCGAGCACGGCGCTCGATACGATGTTCTCCGAGGCGATCAGTTCGATATGATCCTGTTCCCGGGCCAGCTCGCCGCGAATCGCGGCGTACACCTCGGAATCGCTCTCGGCCAACGAGGCACCAAAAAACCGCTCGTAGAACCGATCGGAGTATCGTGGCTTTGCAACGGACATGATCGTTGAGTCCCTGTTTGGCTTCAAAGGGGCTGGGAGAGCTTTTCGACACGCTGGATATGACGGCCGCCCTCGAATGCCGTTTCGAGAAAAACCCTGAGACAGTCGCGGGCGACCTCGACGCCGATCATCCGGCCTCCGAAGCAGATCACGTTGGCGTCATTGTGCTGGCGAGCGAGACGCGCCCCCAAGCCGTCGTGCACCAACGCGGCCCGGATCTCGGGATACCGGTTTGCGGCAATGCTGATCCCGATACCGCTTCCACATACCAAGACTCCGCGTCGGGCTTTGCCGGCCCTCAATGCATGCGCCATGGCGTACCCAAAATCCGGGTAATCGACCGACTTGCTGCCGTCGGCGCCGAGGTCGACGACGAGGTGGCCCAAGGAGGTCAACTCTTGCTTGAGCGCCGTTTTCAACTCGTAGCCGGCGTGATCACTGGCAATGGCAACGACATCCGCATTCATCTGCACGAGTCTTCGGACCAATGTACCTGGTTACAGCGAATAGTGGTTGTCTCAATACCATATGTCGAACGAGCTGACCAGCCTGCCACAAGCTCTCGCATCTGCCCAATACCCATTGCCTCAAATCCCATCTCGAGCAATGCGACATCCAGAGGCTCCGGTGGTTGAGGAGCAAATCCGCGATTGCGGATTGAGTTCGGAAAACGATTTCCTTCGCTCGGAAAAAAGAGCCATCCCCTTATACTTATTGGCTGTCTTCGGCACCGAAATCATTGAATACTCCGAACACTTCCTTTTGCAATTGACAAGTTTCAGTCGAGCTGTGCTAATTGATCTGCTGACTGAAATCTAAAGTGATCGGGCTGAATTCCCATGAGCGATGAGATTGATGACAAAGTATCGCGAGACGACGTTCTGCGCATGGCGGTAGATGTCGTCGCCGCATACGTCAGTAACAATCAGGTGTCGGCCGGACAAATTCCTGAAGTCATTCATAGCGTTTTCGGTTCGATGAGTGCTCTCGATGGGCCTTCGGCGGAGCTTGGAACCGCGCTTCAAAAGCCGGCCACGTCAATCCGCAAGTCGGTCACACCCGAATACCTCATCTGCTTGGAAGACGGCAAGAAGTTGAAGATGCTCAAGCGTCACCTGCGCACCACCTACGATATGACTCCGGAGGAGTACCGCGCAAAGTGGAACCTTCCTCCGGACTATCCGATGGTCTCTCCCAATTACGCCAAACAGCGTTCCGAATTTGCCAAGCAGATCGGGCTCGGGCGCAAAGCCGGCGAGAAGCGTGGGTCAAGTCGATAGTCTCTGACGGCTGCGAGCACCACGTGTCCGGGTGTTTGCCGCCACGGTTCCGACAAATCAGAATCGATTGTGATTGAAAGTCAAGTCGCTCACCGACAGTTCTTTGTCGTTTGAAACGTGAAAGGGCCCGGCAATCCTTGACTGCCGGGCCCGCTTCGCATTGATTCCTGGAGACTATTGGACGTAGTCGTACTTTCCGTCCTTCCAGACGTAGAAGACGTAGCCCGGCGCGGTCACATCGCCGTTCTTGTCGAAGCCAATCTCGCCCAGCACCGTGTCGAACTTGTCGGCCTTGAGAATGGCCGCCACCTTGGCGGTGTCGGTCGTCCCGGCCTTCTCGACCGCGTCCGCCCAGGCCTGAATGGCACCGTAGGTATAGAGAACATAGCCTTCGGGTTCGATGCCCTTAGCGCGGAACCGCTCGACCACCGGTGCGGCGACCGGGTTCTTGCGCGGATCGGGGCTGAAGGTCATCAGCGTGCCCTCACCGGTCGGACCTGTGATCTTCCAGTATTCGTCGGTGACCAGGGCGTCGCCGGAAATCAACTGCGGCTTGTAGCCTTGATCATGGGCCTGGCGAATGATCAGGCCGGCCTCGGTGTGATAGCCGCCGAGATAGATCACGTCGATCCCCTCGCCCTTCAGCTTGCTGACCAGGGCGCTGTAGTCTTTTTCCCCCGCCGTATACGCCTCGTACATGGCCTCCTTGACGCCCCGCTCGTTGAGCTGCTTCTTGGTCTCGTCGGCCAAGCCCTTGCCGTAAGCGGTCTTGTCCTGAAGGATGGCGATCTTTTTGCCCTTGAAGTGGTCAGCGATGTAATTTCCGGCGACGATGCCCTGCTGGTCGTCACGGCCGCACGTCCTGAAGACGTTGGGAAATCCCTGTTCGGTCAGCTTCGGATTGGTCGAAGCCGGAGAAATCTGCAGGATGTTCTCTTCCTCGTAAACCTGGGAAGCCGGAATTGACGAGCCGGAACAGAAGTGCCCGGCTACGAAGACCACAGCTTCGCTGGCCATCTTGTTGGCCACGGCCACGGCCTGCTTGGGATCGCAGGCATCGTCTTCGACGAGAAGCTTTAGTTTCTGCCCGAGGACGCCACCAGCGGCATTGATATCGGCGACGGCCATTTCCGCGCCATTCTTCATCTGCTCACCAAACGTCGCATACTGACCGGTCATCGGACCCACCGTAGCGATGGTTATGTCGGCCTTGGCTGCACCAAAGCCCGCCACGGTCAAAGCGGCAACAGCTGCAAGAGCTGTCATTGCGTGCTTCATTTCGGTTCTTCCTTCCCTGACATGAAGTTTATCGAATTGTCGCAATCACCAGGAGTTCCAGAGTTACCCCAAAAGGAGTACCCGATCCTCGATTTGTAACCATAGGTTACCATGTCTGTGGCAACCAAGCAATACTACGATTTCTCCGTGCCTGCACACAGTTAAAGATCGTTAATGCCTGCTCCTCCATCCGAACACGCCAACGCGCTCATACAACCACGGATATTGGGCCACCATCTTGCGGGCACGAGTGAGTCGAAAAGCGAAAGCGGCGATGAGCATGAGCACCGCCGCATCGATCACGTACCCGGTTACCGACAGAAGGACGCCATCGAACAAGGCGAAAATCAGGAATCGGGACCCGAAGGCGAGCAAGGCGCAGTAGACGAACAACTGCCACAATGGACGCCACGTGCCCGCCAACGCCTGTCCGGTCATGTAGGCGGCAAAACCAAGGATCACGACCGTCACGGCGATGAAGACCGCAATGGAGGTGCCTAGCAACGATTCCATGACATGTTCGCCTCGTTCAATGGCCGCCCTCGAGGTAGGCGGCACGAACCTCTGGATTAGCCAACAGCTCCCGACCGGATCCCGATAACGTGATCCGCCCGTTCACCATGACGTAACCGCGGTGAGCCAGCCTCAACGCGTGAAAGGCATTCTGTTCGACCAGAAAAACCGTCACGTCTTCCTGCTCGTTGATGTTCTTGATGACCCGAAAGATCTGCTTTACCACCATCGGTGCCAGGCCCAGGGACGGCTCGTCCAACAGCAGGAGCCGCGGCCGGCTCATCAGGGCCCTACCGATCGCCAGCATCTGCTGTTCGCCACCCGAAAGAGTGCCGCCGCGTTGATCCTGACGCTCCTTGAGGATCGGAAACAAATGAAAAACCTTTTTCAGGTCGTCCTCGAAAAACTGCGGCGCCGCGGTCGTGGCCCCCATCTGCAGGTTTTCCATTACCGACATCCGCGGGAAGATCCGCCGGCCCTCGGGAGACTGGGCGATGCCGGACCGAATGATCTCGTAGGTAGGCTTTTGGGTGATTTCCTCACCCTCGAACACCACGCTTCCCTGCGCCGCCCGGGGATTTCCGCAAATGGTCATGAGCAGGGTCGACTTGCCGGCGCCATTAGCCCCAATCAGGGTGACGATCTCGCCGGCATTGACCTCCACGTCGACGCCGCGCAACGCTTCGATGTTGCCGTAGAAAGTATGCACGCCGGAGATCACCAACATTTCAGCCCGCACCCCGATCTTTGCCGGAAGACAAGTCCCCGGCGACCTCCGGTGGCAGTTCCTCGTCCTCCTCCTCGCCAAGATAGGCACGGATCACCGCAGGGTCGTTCCGCACTTCTTCGGGCGGACCATCAGAGATCTTGCGTCCGTAGTCGAGGACGACAATGTGATCGGAAATCTCCATCACCACGCTCATGTCGTGTTCGATCAGCAACAGCCCGATCTTGTGCTCGTCGCGAATAAAAATCAGCAGCTGATTGAGTTCGGCCGATTCTCGGGGATTGAGTCCCGCCGCCGGCTCATCGAGGCAAAGAAGGACCGGCTTCGTGCACATCGACCGGGCGATCTCCAATCGCCTCTGCGCACCGTAGGGTAGATTGGCGGCATCCCAGTCCGCATATTCCGTTAGCCGTACCCGATCGAGCCAATACCGCGCCAAGTCCACCGCTTTCGCCTCGGCATGACGATACCGGGGCATGCCGAACAGGCCGGCGAAGGTAAACGCCGAAGCGCGCATGAGTACCGTGTGCTGAGCGACAATCAGGTTCTCCAGCACCGTCATCGCCCCGAACAGGCGAATGTTCTGGAAGGTCCGGGCGACATCCGCGTCTTGCGGAATGCGGTATCCTTCCATCCGCTCGAGCAGGAACAATCCCTTTTTCCGATGGTTGAGAGTCAGCCGACCGACCGTGGGTTTGTAAAAGCCTGTCAGACAGTTGAACAACGTCGTCTTGCCGGCCCCGTTCGGACCGATGATCGCAGTGATCTGCTTGTCGGCGGCCTCGAAGGAAACGTCGTCGATGGCCACGAGACCACCGAACCGCATGGTCAGATGTTCGACGTTGAGCAGCGGCGCGTTGGCGACAGCCGGCTGGGTCGCGGCGTTCATCGAGCCGCCCCCGTGGTCGAGCGCTCCGATCCCCCCTCTTCCCCAGCCTTCCGCGGCAATCGGATGGTGGGCTCGCGATGGGCAAGCAGGCCGGCGGGGCGCCAAATCATGATCAACACCATGGCCGCCCCAAACGCCAGCATGCGATACTGCTGCAGCTCGCGGAAGAACTCGGGCAGTCCGATCAGAATGATCGCCGCCAAGACCACGCCGATTTGGCTGCCGAAACCGCCCAACACGACGATGGCCAAGATCACCGCGGATTCGATGAAGGTAAAGCTCTCCGGGCTGATGAACCCCTGACGGGTGGCGAAGAACGAGCCGGCGAAACCCGCGAACATCGCACCGATGGCAAAGGCCGTCAGCTTGGTGTTGCGGGGATTGATGCCGAGAGAGCGGCAGGCGATCTCATCCTCGCGCAACGCTTCCCAGGCGCGCCCGATGGGCAGTCGGCGAATCCGCAAGGTGAAAATGTTGGTGACCAGCGCCAATCGCCAAATAACGTAATAGAGAAAAATGATCCGATCGATCGGCGAATAGTTCAGGCCGAAAAAGCTGTGGAAGGTGTCGACGCCGTCCGGCGCGCTGCGGGCAAAATCCAACCCGAAAAAGCTGGGCCGCGGAATGCCGGAAATCCCATCGGGACCATTGGTGAACTTGTACCAGTTGAGCAGAATGACCCGGATCATCTCGCCGAAACCGAGGGTGACGATGGCGAGGTAGTCGCCTCGGAGACGGAGAACCGGAAATCCAAGAATGACACCGGCGGAACCCGCCATCAGGCCGGCGAAAGGCAGGCATATCCAGAAGCTCAAGTCGTAGTGGGTCGCCAACAACGCATAGCTGTAGGCGCCCACGGCATAGAAGGCGACGTACCCGAGGTCCAGCAGGCCGGCCAAACCGACAACGATGTTCAGGCCCCAACCGAGCATGACATAGGTAGCGACGAGAATGGCGATGTCGAGCGTCCGACGATCGACCTTGGGAAGGAATGGCGTCTCCGGGGCGAACGCCAGAAGTGGAAAGACGATGGCGACGGCGAGCAGAACGGGGCCGATGAACCGCGCCGTCCGCTGAAACCGAGCGGCGAACGCGTCCATGGCCTTTTCACGGTCCTTGATCGTCTTTCGCGAGGCGCCCGTGTGGCGGAGCGCCCAGGCCGCTCGGCCGGCGAACACGAAGGCGAGGATGGCAATGATCCAGTTGACGACCATGTCACCGAAGGGCAGATAGGTCGTTATCGTGGCGGCCGTTCCCGGTGCGAAGAACTGCGCCGCCAGCAACGCCACCAGCATCAGTACGGCGAACGGCAGAACCGTCACCAGGACGGAGAAGGGCCTTCCCTCGCGTATCATCACGAGAGCGAGGCGACCGAGAAACGCAATTAGGGTGACGGTAACGACGGAACCATAGCGGGTCTCGATTTCCAGTCCACCCGGAACGTCACGGGTACGGAACGCCAGCATGCCGACGGCAAGACCGAATACCACCAACGCCGTGAGCCCGCACTCCTTGAACACGGCGGGCCAGTCCAGCGGCTTCGCCTGGGCCTGTTTCGTCGTAACGTCGCCGGCAACCGTCATCTTCTCAGACCTTCTCGATATCCGGTTTGCCGAGCAGACCGGTGGGTCGGAAGATGAGCACGAGAACCAGGATCGCAAATGCCGCCACGTCCTTGTACTCGACGGTGAAATAGCCCGACCAGAAAGACTCGATGAGACCGATCAATATGCCGCCGAGCATTGCGCCCGGCAACGAGCCAATACCGCCCAGCACTGCGGCGGTGAAGGCTTTGATGCCGGCGAGGAATCCGATGTAGAAATCGATCACCCCATAGTTCAGCAGGAATATCAGGCCGGCGACCGAAGCGAGCGCGGCGCCCATGACGAAGGTCAGGGAAATCGTTCGGTCGACGTTGATGCCGATCAGCCCCGCCATCCTCTGGTCTTGCTCGCAGGCGCGCTGGGCGCGGCCGAGCGCGGTGCGGGTGATAACGAGGGTGAACACCACCATCAGTGCGACCGTCAACAGCCAGATGAACATCTGCAGATAGCTGACTGAAACGATGAAATTGTCGCGGCGCATTATTTCGATGCCGCCGGAGAACAAAGGCTGCATCGGCTTGACCCGCGCGCCCTGCAGGAGTTGAACGTAGTTCTGCAGGAAAATCGACATGCCAATGGCGGTGATCAGCGCCGCGAGCCGAGGCGAGCCGCGGAGCGGCCGGTAGGCCACCCGTTCCAATGTCCAGCCATAGATCGCGGTTAGCGCCATGGCCGCGATCATCGTGATCAGCAATGCCAACGGCACCCAGGTTATCCCGAACGATCCGAGCAACATCAGGGTGATCAGCGCAACAAACGTGCTGATCATGAAGATCTCGCCGTGGGCGAAGTTGATCATCCCGATGATGCCATAGACCATCGTGTAGCCAATGGCGATCAGGCCATAGATGGCTCCGAGGGTCACGCCGTTGATCAACTGTTGAGTGAAGTACTCCATCGGCCCTCGTCCATCCTCAGGCTGGAAACAACCAGCGGTTCGGACAAGAAACGGTGCTCGATCCGGAAAAGACGAGGACCGCGGGCCGAAACGCCCGCCTTCCGATCGTCCTCACCTTGGAAGATGGCTCCGCTACCATCAAGCTTCCCGTCCCTGTTTTGCCCCGTCTGGCGCGGGGGTTTGCAGCGGGATGATCGGCTACCTACCGTTGCGAGGAGGCACCATCAATCCGCCTTTATCAACGGCATGGTGTCATTGCAGGGGGCTGTTGTGTCAAGTCAAAAACGCCGCGAACCGTGTGGGACGTCCAAAAAATTTCCGGACGCTGCCGATGACGATTTAAGCTTTTTGATTCTTCGAGATGACGTAGGCAAGCTTTCGCGCGGCGAGTTGCTTCAAGGTTTCCTCGCCGCACTCGGGTGCACCGACCATCGTGATCTCCGTGTTGGTGACCGGATCGACGGCGACGACCCGAATGCTGTTGCCGACGCGACGAAATTCGAAAAGCACTTCGCTCAACGACGCGCCTGCCGACGATTTGAGACCCTTGCCACTCACCGACGATCTCCGCCACTCCGCCGCGAGACCTACATGCTCCGGCGATACTGGCCGCCAACATCGAAGAGCGCGTTGGCAATCTGGCCCAGCGACAGCACACGGGCCGCGTCCATCAGCACCGCGAAGATATTGCCGCCGCCGGTCGCCGCTTCCTGAAGCCGTTCGACCATTTCCGCAGCGGCCTCGGCGTTGCGCCCCTGGAAATCGCGCAGCCGCGTGATCTGGCTTTGCTTCTCCTCCTCGGTCGAACGGACCAGGTCGGGGGTCGGCAGCACCGAACCTTCCGGGTTCAGGAAGGTGTTGACGCCAACGATCGGATAGCTGCCGTCGTGCTTCTTGCGCTCGTAGTACAGGGACTCGTCCTGGATCTTGCCGCGCTGGTAGCCGGTCTCCATGGCTCCAAGCACCCCACCCCGCTCGCTGATCCGCTCGAACTCCTTCAGCACCGCCTCTTCGACCAGGTCGGTCAGCTCGTCGATAATGAACGAGCCCTGGTTCGGGTTCTCGTTCTTGGCGAGGCCCCATTCGCGGTTGATGATCAACTGAATGGCCATCGCCCGTCGGACGCTCTCTTCGGTCGGCGTGGTGATCGCCTCGTCGTAGGCGTTGGTGTGCAGGCTGTTGGTGTTGTCGTAGACGGCGAGCAACGCCTGCAGCGTGGTCCGGATGTCGTTGAAGCCGTACTCCTGGGCGTGCAGCGACCGGCCCGAAGTCTGGGTGTGGTACTTGAGCTTCTGGGAGCGTTCGTTGGCGCCGTACTTGAAGCGCATCGCCGTCGACCAGATCCGCCTCGCCACCCGCCCCATCACCGTGTACTCGGGATCCATGCCGGCGGAGAAGAAGAACGACAGGTTGGGACCGAAGTCGTCGATGTGCATGCCGCGCGCCAGATAGGCCTCGACATAGGTGAAGCCGTTGGCGAGGGTGAACGCCAGCTGCGAGATCGGATTCGCCCCGGCCTCGGCGATGTGATAGCCGGAGATCGACACCGAGTAGAAATTGCGCACCCGGTGATGGACGAAGTACTCCTGGATATCGGCCATCATCCTGAGCGCGAACTCGGTGGAGAAGATGCAAGTGTTCTGGCCCTGATCCTCCTTGAGGATATCCGCCTGAACGGTCCCGCGGACATTCTCCAGCACCCATTCGCGAACCTTCTCCGCCTCCTCCTCGGTCGGACGGCGGCCGTTCTCGGACTCGAACTTCCCGAGCTGCTGGTCGATGGCGGCGTTGAAGAACATCGCCAGGATCGCCGGCGCCGGGCCGTTGATGGTCATCGACACCGACGTCGTCGGGTGGCAGAGGTCGAAGCCGTCGTATAGGGCCTTGATGTCGTCGACCGTGGCGATGGAAACGCCGGAGTTGCCGATCTTGCCATAGATATCCGGCCGTTCGTCGGGATCGAAGCCGTAAAGAGTGACAGAGTCGAAGGCGGTGGACAGGCGCTTGGCCTCGGAGTGCTTGGAGAGCAGCTTGAACCGCGCGTTGGTGCGAAACGGATCGCCCTCGCCGGCGAACATCCTTGTCGGGTCCTCGCCCTCCCGCTTGAAGGCGAAGACACCGGCGGTGTAGGGGAAGCTGCCGGGCACGTTTTCCTTCAACTGCCACCTCAGGATCTCGCCGTCATCCTCGTAGCGGGGCAACGCCACCTTCGGGACGCGGGTGCCCGACAGCGTCGTATGGGTCAGCGCCGTCCTCACTTCGCGTTCGCGCATGCGGACCACGTACTCGTCACCGGTGTACGCTGCGCGCACCGTCGGCCACATCTCGAGCAGCTTGCGGCAGCGCGGGTCCAGCGCCGCCTCGCGCTTCGCCAGGAGCGCTTCCACGGCGGCGGTATCGCCGCCTCCTCCGGCCTCTCCGAGCATGCGCCTGGTTTCCCGCAGCTGTTGGCGTTCGCGGGCGATCGCCACCTGTTTGGCGACGTCGGCGTGGTAGGTCCGCACGGTGTCGGCGACCTCGGCCAGATAGCGCTGGCGTTGGGCGGGAACGATACCGCTGCCCGGCTCGGAGCTCTTCACCCCGACCGGAGCAGCTCCGCTGCGCCACCGCCCGAGCCCCCGTTCGTTGAACTGCCCGATCAGCGCCTCGTAGACGGCGGTGACACCCAAGTCGTTGAACCGGGCGGCGATGGTGCCGAACACCGGCATCTCGTCGGCCGGCGTGGCGAAGGCTTCGCGGTTGCGCTGCATCTGTTTCGCCACGTCCCGAAGGGCGTCTTGGGCGCCCTTGCGATCGAACTTGTTGATGACGACCAGATCGGCGAAATCCAACATGTCGATCTTCTCGAGCTGACTGGCGGCGCCGAACTCGGGCGTCATCACGTACATCGAGACATCGACGTGCGGAACGACACCGGCGTCGCCCTGCCCGATCCCCGGCGTCTCGACGATGACCAGGTCGAAGCCGGCGGCCTTTACCGCGGCGACGATGTCGGGCAACTCCCGGGGCACGTCCTGACCGCTGGCGCGGTTGGCGATGGAGCGCACGTAGATATTGGGCGCCGTAATGGCGTTCATCCGGATCCGGTCGCCGAGCAGCGCGCCGCCGGTCTTGCGCCGCGACGGATCGATGGCGATGACCGCAATCCTCGGCTCGTCGCTGTAGAGACGGAAGCGGCGGATGATCTCGTCGGTGAGCGACGACTTGCCGGCGCCGCCGGTGCCGGTGATGCCGAGAACCGGAACGGTGCCGCGTTGCTGGGCCAGGGCATGCAACTCGTCCCGCCCGCTATCGCCGATGACGCCGTCCTGAAGGGCGGTGATCACCCGGGCGAGTTGGCGGAAATCGCCGTCCGCGAGCGCCTTGAAGTCGGCCGGCAGATCGGCGGTCAGGTCGAAATCGGCCTGGCGCATCATGTCGTCGATCATCCCCTGCAGACCCATGGTCCGCCCGTCCTCGGGGGTGTAGATGCGGGCGACGCCGTAAGCGCTCAGGTCCGCGATCTCCTCGTCGACGATGACCCCGCCGCCGCCGCCGAACACCTTGATCTCCGATCCGCCGCGCTCGCGCAGCAGGTCGAGCATGTACTTGAAGAATTCGATGTGGCCGCCCTGGTAGGAACTGATCGCGACCCCCTGCACGTCCTCCTGCAGGGCGGCGGTGACGATCTCCTCGACCGAGCGGTTGTGGCCGAGATGGATGACCTCGGCGCCGGTCGACTGGAGGATGCGCCGCATGATGTTGATCGACGCGTCGTGGCCGTCGAAAAGGCTCGCGGCGGTGACGAAGCGGATCGGGTTGCGGAACCGGGTCTTGCGACGGGTCCGGGATCCGGTCGGTTTGCTGATGGCGGCGGTTTCGTCGGGCACGATGAGCTCCAGGCGTTTGGCGGATTGACCCAAAGCGGCCGCTGCCCGCGGGGTTTCCGAACAATTCCGGGGCGCCGCCGCTTTCCGTTGACGTAAACGTATGCCCTCCGGGCGGCGAGGTAAAGAACTTGCCGCCGGGCCGCACGCCTGCGCCGCAAAAACCGTAGGAACGCCGGGAAAGGATGTGTATTCTCCGCCGTCCCCCGCCCGGAAGAGTCCATCGTCGAAGTCCATCGTTCAGGGGAGGCCAAGGAGGGAATTGGTGCCACAGAAGAAATCTCACCCGGAGACCGTCGTCCTGCATGCCGGCTACCGCCACGACCCGGAAACCGGCGCCGTCGCGGTGCCGATCTACCAGACCACGTCCTATCAGTTCCAGCACACCCAGCACGCGGAGAACCTGTTCGCGTTGAAGGAGCTGGGCAACATCTACACCCGGATCATGAACCCCACCTGCGACGTGCTCGAGCAGCGCATCACCGCCCTGGAGGGCGGCGCCGCCGCGCTGGCGCTGGGCTCGGGGCAGGCGGCGTCGACCTTCGCCGTCCTCAATCTGTGCCAGGCCGGGGACAATTTCGTCAGCTCCACCGACCTCTACGGCGGCACCTGGAACCTGTTCGCCAACACCCTGAGCGGCCTCGGCGTCGAGGTCCGGTTCGTCGATCCCGCCGATCCGGCGGCGTTCCGCAAGGCGACCGACAGCAAGACCCGCTGCTACTACGCGGAGACCCTGCCCAATCCCAAGCTCAACGTGTTCCCGATCCGCGAGGTCGCCGACATCGGCCGCGAGCTCGGCGTGCCGCTGATCGTCGACAACACCGCGGCGCCGATCATCTGCCGGCCGCTCGACCACGGCGCCGCCATCGTCGTCTATTCGACCACCAAGTACATCGGCGGCCACGGCACCTCGATCGGCGGCCTGATCGTCGACGGCGGCAACTTCGACTGGGAGGCCCACGCCGACCGCTTCCCGTCGCTCAACCAGCCGGACCCCAGCTACCACGGCGCGGTATGGACCGAGGCGGTCAAGCCGCTGGGGCCGATCGCCTACATCATCCGCGCCCGGGTGGTGCTGCTCCGCGACATCGGCGCGCCGATGAGCCCGTTCAACGCGTTCATGTTCATCCAGGGCATGGAGACCCTGCCGCTGCGGATCCGCGCCCACTGCGACAACGCCGACAAGGTCGCCCAGTTCCTCAAGGGCCACCCCAAGGTCGCCGACGGTCATCTGGCCCGGCTTCCAGGACGGCGAGGTCAGGCGGCGCGCCGATACCTACCTGGAAGGCGGCTACGGCGCCCTGGTCGGCTTCGAGCTCAAGGAGGGCCGCGAGGCCGGCCGGCGGTTCATCGACGCCCTCAAGATGGTCTACCACGTGGCCAACATCGGCGATGCCCGCACCCTGGCGATCCACCCGGCGAGCACCACCCACTCCCAGTTGTCGCCGGAGGACCGGCTGGCGACCGGCGTCTCGGAGGGCTACGTCCGGCTGTCGATCGGCATCGAGCACATCGACGACATCCTCGAGGACCTCGGCCAGGCGCTCGAGGAGGCGTAGCGGAAAGACGGTGTCGCCCCGGTATTCGCCCACCCCCGGCCGCTTCCCCCGCACCCGGATGCGGCGCAACCGCCGCGCCGGGTGGTCGCGGCGGCTGGTGGCGGAGAACCGCATCGACGCCTCCGACCTGATCTGGCCGGTGTTCGCCGTGGAGGGTCAGGGCAAGCGGGAACCGGTGCCGTCGATGCCGGGGGTCGACCGGCTGTCGATCGATCTGCTGGTCGAAGCGGTCGGCGAGGCGGCGGCGCTCGGCATCCCGGCGGTGGCGGTGTTCCCCTATGTCGACCCGGAACTCAAGACCCCCGACGCCCGCGAGGCGGTCAACCCGGAGAACCTGATCTGCCGGGCGGTGCGCGCGGTCAAGGCCGCCCATCCCGACGTCGGGGTGATCTGCGACGTGGCGCTGGATCCGTTCAACAGCGACGGCCACGACGGCCTGGTCCGCGACGGCCGGGTGCTCAACGACGAAACCCTCGACGTGCTCTGCCGCCAATCGGTGGTCCAGGCCGGGGCCGGCTGCGACGTCATCGCGCCTTCCGACATGATGGACGGCCGCGTCGGCGCCATCCGCGACGCGCTGGACGCCGCCGGCTTCGGCGACACCCAGATCATGAGCTACGCCGCCAAGTACGCCTCGGCGTTCTACGGGCCGTTCCGCGACGCCGTCGGCTCGTCGTCGGCGCTCAAGGGCGACAAGAAGACCTACCAGATGGAGCCGGCCAACGCCGACGAGGCGCTGCGCGAGGTCGCTCTCGACATCGACGAGGGCGCCGACATGGTGATGGTCAAGCCGGGGCTGCCGTACCTGGACATCGTCCGCCTGGTCAAGGACGCCTTCGGCATGCCGACCTTCGCCTACAACGTCTCCGGCGAGTACGCGATGCTCCGCGCCGCCGCCGACCACGGATGGCTCGACTACGACCGGACGCTGATCGAGACCCTGCTCGCCTTCAAGCGCGCCGGCGCCGACGGCGTCCTCACCTACGCCGCCGTCGACGCCGCGCGCCTGCTCAAGTCCGGCTGACCGCCGGTTCTGATATTTTACCTTAAGAATAGTATATAGTGCATTGAAATAAATATATTTTTCGAAAGGAAAAGCGTTTCCCTATCGAATACCCGAGTTGGCTGGTCGGTCAATATTGACGATCGCGATCCGGAAAAATCGGCTAACGGCTTGATTCGAAACGATTCCGAAAAACGCGGGATTCATCGTCAAAACTCGTCAAAACTCGTCAAAACCGCCCATAACCCTTTGATTTCGTTGATAATCGAATCACCCTACGTTTCGTTGTCGCAATGATCTTAAGTCCTTGATTTTACACGAAACCGACTTGGCAAACCGTTTCGCTACGGCAACGAAACTCGTCAAAACTCGTCAAAACTCGTCATTTATCGTCAGAACCTTGCTTAACCCTCTGAAATAGCTACTGAAACGATGAGTTGACATGTTCCGCCAAACGACACGGGAGTTCCACCTGATCCGTCCCCGCAACCGGGCTCTCTTATCCCCTCGGCGAGGGTGAAGAGCCCTTTACCCATAGATATCCCTTCGCTAGGCCCAAAACAAGGAAAATGTTCCTTTTGTGACGGTCGTAAATTACGGCCCATCCGGCGCCATCGCCCACGATTCCATGATGTACTCGACTTGTCCCGCCTCCGGAAGTCCCAGCCGCCAGGCGTCGGCGACGGCCAGCGACAGCAGTCGCCGCGCTTCCTCGTGATTTGGGTCGTTTATAGGAGAGGGCGAAATGACACTCTAAAAGTCGGCGCGCGAGAACGTCGGCTTGCAACCGCTTACTCACCGCCGTGGACGGCGCCCTTGGATGGGCAAAAGTAGCCAAAACCTATGACTTTCAACAGTGACCCGAGATCGCCAACAATCGCGCGCATCGGGGATTGGCCCTCTCCTTCCTCACGCTATTGATCCATTTGATAAGTCTCGGATCACGCGTGCTCGCGCTGCCGCTGATTGTCCCACAAGTCCCTGCCGCATAGGGTATCTGCCCGATGTACCAGACCGGCGAATGGGAGGAAAATTACATTAGACTTCAGAAATGTAAGGAGAGGAACGATGAAGACCAAAAAAAATTATTCCGATCCTATCGACCCGTTTGTCGATCCTATCGAGGCGTTTCCCGAGCAAGACCTTATGGCGCCACAAGAAGTGGTTGTCGAAGCCGACGACGACTCGGATCGGCCGCCATGGGCCGGCGGAAATAAGGATCTCAACCCTCACCGCCCCGATCACGACGGTAAGCCGGATCATGCGGGCAGCAAAAAGGGCGAGCTCTTCGGCGATCAGATCGTCCTATTTCGCGATCTCGATTCGACGGATGGTGGCGGCGACGGCGAGCCGGTTCTCGACATCTTCAATGACGAACCTCAACTCATCGCGGTCGGCTATGACCCGGACGGGCTGATCCGGCCGAGACGATGCCGATGGTCTGTTCCCGATCTATTTCGAGGAGGTCGGGGAAGGCGATTACGAAATCCCGCCCGAATTAGTGCTTTACGTTCAGGAGGTGGAACTGGAGCGCGCCAATGTCGCGCGGGCGCCGGAGAAAGTGATGGATAAGGCTTTGAACGCGGCGCTCGACAAGATCGAGACGGCGTATGAGATCGAGACGGATCCAGCGGGCCGGATCGTATAGCATTGCGGCGGACGATGTCCGCGTAACGATCGACGCGCCCCTCGAGAACTTGGCCCTCTATCAGTACCTGATGGCGCCGGGAGGGTGCGGAGGAGAGAGCATGGCCGAGCGTTACGGACCATTGGCCTGAGGAGCTCCAAGAGCTCCGGGATCTCCTGGGCGATAACCTGACTGATCCGGACTGGGATCCCTCTTCGCTGCTTGGCGCGGCCTGGAGCAAGACCGGCGAGATCACCGTTGACGCGATGATCTACGAAAACACCACCCTTGGCATCAACAAGGTCCCGGAGAGCGGTGAAACCCTTAACATCGACTACTTCGACTTCAGCGATGGAAACGGGGAACTCTATGATTACGACCGATCTGTCCAATTTCTGACAGAGGAGGGAGAACCGAGGTATCTGAGGTGGATCGAGGTAGAGGCCGGAGCGCCGGTGTTTAAATACGGCACCGTTAATGAGGCGGTCTTCGGCGGAGATGACTGGGGCGACGTGTACCTCGCCATCGATGAGAACGGTACTGACGACCCGTTCGATGATGACTTCTACCTAGAAGATGCAACCTCGGCGGGCGTCAATGACTTCGCCCAAGCTGCCGACGACAGCCGGGCGGTCATCGAGTTCATGCACACATACTCGGCCGTGGAGGTTGATGCGAGCGAGGTTCCACCCGAGTTTCTGGCGGATGCTCTCCTGATCTGACAGGCGTAACCCACGAGGCCGGCGGATCACCCGCCGGCCTCTCTATTCCGGCGGCGGCAGTGTGCTTTGAGCATACGGCGCCAGATATTTGGAGAATTGCCATGAAACCGAGAGATCAAATGGTCGGTGATCTCGAGATCGGGTTGGACGAGCACCTCGATGATCACGACGATGCTCACAACGACGGACATGATGATGGCCATGACGGAAGTCATGACGACGGTCACGATCACGATATCGACGTTATTTATGGGACACACCGTGCCGATGAAATCGTGACCAAAGGAGGACCGCAGCAGGTCATCTCCGGCAACGGCGGTGATGCCGTGTCAACGGGCGGCGGTCCCGACATCATCGAGAGCGGCAACGGCAAGGACACGCTCGACGCGGGCGGCGGCCCGCATAAAGTGATGACTAACCAACATTGTTGAAGGCGGTTGCGGACCGGACATCCTGGTCGGCGGTAACGGAAAGGATACTCTTATCGGCGGTAAGGGCCCGGATATGCTAACCGGTGGGCACGGGGCCGATCGATTCGTTTACACGGCCATGAGCGACGCACCGGCACATGGCAGCGATCATGGCGACGGCCATGGGGGCACATGTTCGGGTCCGTCCCGCGAAACAATCACCGATTTCGAAATTGGAAGTGACAAAATCGACCTCAGCATGCTGCCGTATGTATCGGCATTTTCCGACGAACCAGCGGCGTATTCCGTTTGGATCGAAGAGGAGGGTATTGACGCCGTCGTGATGATCGATCTCGATGGCTCCGTTGAAAGCGGGCATGCTGCAGAGATGGCCATTCTACTGGAAGACGTCGATCCAAGTGCGGTCAGCGCGAGTGACTTTATCTTGTAGATCCCGGTGGGGAATGAGGCCAAACTCCTATCCTAATCGAGAGCAACCTGGGGTAGGTAGATGTGGCCCTACCCCCGTGGAGATCTCTGTGACCGCTGGTTGATCGTTCACTTGCCCGTGTCGCGTTGAGAGAATAGGGTCACCCGAATCGAGGTAATTTTATCCTTGATTGGGGTAAAGAAAAGTTGAACGGCGAGTTAGAGGGAACGTTAAAGGCGGGAAGCGAGCGTCGGACCGAACTTGGCGTACGACTGCTTGCCTTGCCGATCGCGCTTACCCTCGCAGCGCTGGGGTGGCAAGCGTGGCATGCCTATGCATCGTTCCGTACGCACAGCGAGCTGAGAGCGCATTATGTCGAAACAGAGAATTTTCGCACTCTGGCACACGCGCTGGAAAGCCGCAAACAGATGTCGGTCCAAATAGGCGCGGAGTCGGCACAACCGCTTTGGTTCGATTACTATCATAATTCGGTTTCCTCCCTCGAGGCCGCGTTGGATCGCGCCATCGCTTCGGCGTCCGATCATCCGGCTGCCGCCAAAATCCTCGATCGCGTGCGAATCCTTCATCGCACGGTTACCGGTTGGGAAAAGCAATTAATCCTCCTTGTTCTCGCGGGCGATGTGGATGGCGCTGCCAAAATGCTTTTGGCCAGTGATTATGTCCGCGATCGCGCGGAGTTTAAGAATAGCGTCGACGCAGCGGTTCACGCCATCCGAGAGGATGCCGAATTGGCGATGCGAGAAGATCAGCATTCGGAGATATTTTCTTTCGCCATTTCGGCCATGCTTGTCGTCCTAGCCGTGGTGGGCTGGGTACTTTTGCTAAAGCGGCTTGATGCTAGCCGGACGAAGTTGTCCCGAGAGGTTGATCAAAGGATTCAGGCTGAAGCACAGTTGCGGCAGGCCCAGAAAATGGAAGCCGTCGCTCGACTGGCCGGGGGCGTCGCGCATGACTTCAAAAATGTACTGGTGATAATTGGTGGAAATCTGAGAGATGCAATGGCGCGCCTCGGTCAACGTCATCCTGCAGCATCATCCCTAAGGTCGGCAAAAGACGCAGCCGATCAAGCCCAAGTCACCATCCGCAATTTATTGGCTCTCGGTCGAAGATCCTCGGTTGCGCGCACGCCTATAAACGCCAAGTCAATGATCGTAGACACGGCTCAACTTCTAACAGGATTGTTACCAGCCTCGATTGAGGTCTCGGTCGAAGCGGATCCGGATTGTCCTCTGTGGTTATTGGCCGATCGGGCACAGCTCGAACAATCTTTAGTCAACCTTGCGCTCAATGCTCGCGATGCAATGCCGCAGGGCGGTCGACTGACCTTTCGTGCGTTTGGAAAGAGCGTTTCGGATGCCGCGGATCCCTCAGAAAGAGTATGCTTGGAGGTCATCGATACCGGCGTCGGCATGACTCCCGAAGTACTAAAGGAGGCATTTGAGCCGTTTTTCACCACTCGTCCGAAGGAATGGGGCAGCGGCCTCGGGCTTTCAATTGTCCAAAACGTGGTGGCCAATCACGGTGGAACCGTGGAGATCGCCTCGCAGGCCGGCGAGGGAACAAAAGTTTCTTTGTGCCTACCGGCCGGTGCGCCCTCTCTGACTGATAGCGTCAGTTCGAGTGCACTAGATGCGCATTTAGCGAAGGGTACCGCAATTATTATTCAAAAAAGTCCGTACCTAAGCTCGCTTGTGGCAGAAACACTTCGGGAAGAGGGTTTTCAAATTCTTCAGGTCGACAAAGATCATTCTATTTTTGACGTTATCTCTCGAGAGAAACAATCGGTGCGTCTAGTCATTTTGGAATTGGCCACGCTTGGCAGCGGCGTCCCTGGAACCATAGCAAAATTGCGCGCCGTTCATGGCTCCATATCGATAATTTTGGTGGTTACGGGAGCATCGCCGGAAGAGGCGGTGAATGATTTTAGCGAGGGGGTCGTCGTTCTTTGCCAACCGTTCCCCATGTCTGAATTGGTGCGGCTTGCACGTCAGCTAGTCGCGAAGTCGGTTCAGAATGACGCAATTACGCAGCGGCAATGATTACCGTTCTCGTTTCCGATGATCATGCCCTGCTTCGTGAGATGTTATGCCGGCGTCTTCAAGAGGAGCCAGGCATCGAAATCGTCGCCTGTACCGCCTCGGCCGATGAGGCAATAGCTGCGGCGAATTCTTTTAAGCCTGATATCGCTCTTATGGACATTGAAATGCCGGGCATCAGCGTTTTTGAAGCCGTTAAGGAAATTAGACAAGCCTCTCCCGACACCAGGATAATTTACCTAAGCGCTTTCGTTCAAGATGGCTATATCCAACGCGCTCTCGACGCTCGCGCATCTGGATACCTGACGAAGTCCGAAGAGTCGGACGAAGTGGTTCGGGCAATACGATCGGTGGCAAACGGATTTACAAGTTTTTCGCCGGAAGTGCGTAGCCGCCTTGTGTTGGACGGCGATGGCGCTCGGCTTGCTGACCGCGCCTACACGCGCGCTCAGCTCCTGACCAAGCGTGAACTTGAGATACTGGGCTATCTCGCTCGTGGACTGGCAAAAAAGCAAGTCGCAAGGACCCTCTCGATCAGCGTTAAAACGGTCGACGCCCACACCACACATATCATGGAAAAGCTCGATATTCACGACCGCGTCGAATTGGCGCGCTTCGCGGTGCGCGAGGGATTAGTTACTGTTTAGCGGAAAATATTAGAGGAAATGCGCTTCACACGGCATGGATACAACCTTGATGCTGTGCCACGCCTTATCCATTCCATTGCGGGCCGATTTCCGTCAGTTATCACTTCAATCAGTGAATTGAGCTGGAAGTTTTATATGTGAGAAGAGGTAATTGCTCACCCCCATGGTCCCGCCCTGGATGATGCCGGCAGCGGAGCGGATTTTCGTTTCGGGGATTGTGGTCGTCAGGCTGCGGCGACGACGGTCTGACCGGCGAGGACGCGGCGGATGGATTGCAACGCCGAGAGGCCGTGCAGTCGGCCGGTGCTCAAGGTCGAGCGGATCGCGGCGTACAGGTCGGCGCCCCAGGTCGAGCGGAAACCGTTGGTGATCTTGCTGAAGATGACGCTGGGTCTGAGGGCGCGCTCTGAGACGTTGTTGGTCGCCGGCACCGCCCGGTTGGTGACGAAGACGAAGAGGTGGGCGAGCAGCCCGTCGGCGTCCGGCGGGTTCAACGGATCGACGGCAAGGCGGAGATAGCCGCCGGGAAAGCGCTCGGTGTTTTCGACGTAGAACCGGTCGACCAGATAGGACTTGCCGACGCCCGCCATGCCGGTTACGGCGACCGGGCGCCGCTGTGCCCGACGCCGGGAACAGGAAACCGGCGAGTTGGTCCCGTTCCTCCCGCCGCCCGACGAACAGGTCCTCGACCCGCGGGTGAACGAGCGGCGCGACGGCCGGGGCCGCGGCCAGCCGCACCGTCAGCCGGCCGTTACGGCTGTCCGCATAGAGGCCGTCGTCGTCGAACCAGTGGCCGCGCGCCGACCAGCTGCGGAAGCGGAAGGTCTGGGCGAGCGGCCGGCCGTCGTCGTCCAGCGCCAGGTCGATGACGTGGCATTCGTTGGGGTACCGGTCGGCCCGGTGGCCCTCGTAGAGGCAGCCGGCGGCGACCTGGCGCAGCGCCCGCGCCGGGTCCGCCCACAGGCTCGGCTCGGCCTCGTGCAGGTGGCCGCGCAGCAGCAGGTCGACCCGCTCGGCCAGCAGCCGCCGGCAGTCGCCGGCGTCGGCCAGGTCGTCGAGCGGATGGTGGATCAGCGCCAGGCGAAACCCGGTCAGGGCGTCGCCCTGCCCGGTCGACGTCAGCCGCATCACCTGTTCGTCGGTCAGCAAAAGCTTGCCCGAGTCATGGTCGTCGCCGGCCAGCCACGCCGAATTGAGGCCGATGACGTGGAGATCGAACGGTCGGCCCGCCAGCCTCAGCGTCGCCCGGTAACCGAGGTTCGGGTGCGGTCCGCCGTCGGGCAGCAAGTCGCCGCGCCCGAGATCCCTCAGCCAGTCCCGGTAGGCCCGCTGGCGCTCCAGCACGCCGTCGCGGTCGGCATCGTCGAGGCCGAGCGGCGTTTCGCCGCCGGCGAGCCAGCGCGACACCTCCAGGGCGTTGGCCCGCGGCAGGTCGCGGCGCAGCGTCTCCCACGCCGGCTTCGCCGTCTCGCGGGCGATGTCGTGGTTGCCGGGGACGATGAACAGCCGATCGCGGCCGAGGCCGAGGCGCGCCAGCGCCGCGTCGAAGAACTCGGTCGCCGCTGCGTACTCCTCGGCCAACCCCCAGTCGGCGGCGTCGCCGGTAAAGCACACCAGATCGACCGCGCCGTCCTCGGCGAGGACGTCGAGGTTGCGCTCCCAGGCCTCGCCCAGCACCCGCCGCCGCCGCCACATCTCGCCCTCGCGCGGCCCGCGCTCGTGCAGGTCGGAGAGATGCAGGATGCGGATCCGATGCTCTGCCATCGCCGGCGCCCCACCCTGCCCCGGCTATTCCAGCGTCAGCGTGACGTCGGCGATGGCGCCGCCGGTGACGACGAACGCCTGCGAGGCGCGGACCTCCTTGCCGCCGATCGTCCCCGCCGCGTCGACTTTCCTGACGCCCGGAGCCAGATTGCCGAGCGCCGCGGTCTTGCCGCGGAACCGCCGCTCGGCGCCGCCGTCGACGACGAGGGTCCAGCCGTCGGCGCAGGTATCGCCATTCTCGACGGTAACGTTGGCGCCGCCGGTCTTCGTGCCCTGGGCTTGCGCCTTCGCCGCCTCGGTGCGCGCCTTGACCGATTCGTCGATCTCCTTGAGCGCCGCCTTGAACTCCTGCACCCAGGCGTCCAGCTCGCTCTTCAACAGCCCGTCGACCTCGACGAGGAAGGCGCGGCAGCGCTCCAGCGCGGCGATCACCTGCTCATCGGTCGGCCGGCCGTCCTTCCAGCCGAAGCGAACGATTTGCCAGTCTATCTCGAACGCGTGCAGCGCCTGGCGGATTTGGAACTCGGTGGTCAGGAACCGCATCCAGGCGGTGGAAAAGCCGAAGAACTTATCGACGGCGACGAACGCGGCGGCGAGAGCCAGCGACACCGACGCCCACGCCGGCGCCACCAGCGGCACGCCGTCCTTGGAAGAAACCCCCGAGACGATCAACAGGATGCCTGCGACGGTCGCCGCGACGATCGCCGCCAGCCTCAAAGCCTGCGCGCCGCGCTTTTTCGGAACCTTCTTTTCCAGATACCAACTGATCGCCTTGTCGGCCTCGTCCATCACCAATCGGGCAACGGCCTCCACGTATCCGGCGTCGTCGCCCGGCGTCCTGGGGATTTCCCGCACCTTGGCCGGATAAAGATCGTTTCCACGGCCTCGCTCTTTCCGCTTGTTGTCCATGGCTTCCCCCTCCGCGACCGACCGTCCCGTGACGGCTGCCGCGGAGAGTGTAACCCCGTGGGACGCCGGCGAACAGCGTCGCGAATGGCGTTCCGGATCGCGTGCAGACGCTTTCCGCCGACCGAGAGCCGCCGTCCGGTTCCGTCTACGGCAAACGAACAGTGCCAAACGGAGCGTGTTGGTTTAGTGTTGCGGGCAGTGAAGCGGGATACCCGCTCGGCGGCCGTCGCGGGGACGGCCCAAGAAAGAGGTCGGGGAGAAGAAACGATGCGGCGGCTGCGAACCATCGCCACCATCGTGCTCGTGGGCTTGGCGCTCGGGGCCTGCTCCGGGGCTGGAGTACCAGCTGGCACGGCAAGCGGAGCCGAAGAGCGACAGCTACGACGCCCAGTTGTCGCGGCAATACCTGGAGCTTTCCGGCGAACGAATACGACGAAGGCGACTACCGCAACTCGGACTACTTCGCCCGGCGGTCGATCGCCGCGTCGGAAGGCCGGCGGTTCGGTCCTGAGGAGCCGCGACTACGCCGGCTTCCGCCCAGCGTCAAACCGCAAGCCAATGAGGGCTACCGGAGGCTCGTCGCCGCCCAGGCCGCCGGCGCCATAGACAAGGTTCCCGCCCCAACGGCGCATGCCCAGACGATGTTCGATTGCTGGCTGCAGGAGCAGGAGGAGGACTGGTCGTTCCAGCAAGAGCAGATCGCCTTCTGCCGCGACGAGTTCTGGAAGGCGCTTGGGTGAGATCGAGGCCGCGATGCAACCACCGCCGCCGCCACCGCCGCCGCCGCCACCGCCGGCTCCCCCGCCGGTGGCGCAGACGTATCTGATGTTCTTCGATGTGAATTCCGCGTCGTTGACCCCGGAGGCCCTTTCGATCGTCGGCGACGCCGCGGCCAATGCCGAAATCGCCGGCGCCCAGATCGCTGCTTGTCGTCGGCCATACCGATCGTACGGGGACCGCCGCCTACAACATGAAGCTGTCGGCGCGGCGGGCCGAAACCGTCGGCCAAGCCCTTGTCGACCGGGGCATTCCCGGCCGAAGCCATCGCCTCGAGGCCAAGGGCGAGGAGGATCCGCTGGTGCCCACCGAAGACGGCGTGCCCGAACCGCAGAACCGCCGCGTCGTGATCCAGTTTCAGTAACGGCCCGTTTCGGCTCGCCCGACCCTTAAGCGACGTCGGAACAACGGGCGTTGCCGGCTCCCGGAATTGCGGTGTCGACCAGACGGTGCGCTTGCATTTCTCGGCGATTTCAATGATAATCAGTTGCAGGGACGTCACGGGGTAATTGTTGCGGGAACCTCGACTGCGCGCGGAGAAAACTAACGTCCTGGTGAAGGATGGTTTTCCGGTACCCTCGAGGAGCACCGTACGGACGGGGGGTATCATGCGACCGGCAATCAATAGACTGACATGTGCGGTTGTTCTCTTGGCAGGACTGGCGGCCTGCGCGGAACAGCGCATTAACCTTGCTTCTGAGTTCGCCACGAAGGCGGAGCAATACGAGGCGATGGTGCCGCCGCTGCTCGACAAGACCTTCGAGGCGGTGGTTCGGGCGAACAGCCAGCAGCTCATACGATCCCGACCCGGCGACGAAGCAGCGCGGATATTGCGCCTTGAGAAATCGGACATGCGATTCGAAAAAGAGCTCAAGGTCAACGATGCCATCAAGGAGCAAGTCGAGTTGCTCAAATCCGTTTTTGCAGCGCTCGGCGCACTGGCAACCTCCGACGCAGCCAGCAGCATCAATGTTCAAACACGCGGTGTCATCGAACAACTGAACACACTTACGACAGTCGCTAGGGATTTCAACTTGATAGCTAGCGAGGATATCAGGGAAAATAGGGAACAAATCGGTAACGTGTTGACCGCCGGAGTTGACTTGAGCGTCGCGCAGTTCCAATCGGCAGCACTAAGAGAATTTATGGAGGACTACGGCCCGACTGTGGTTGAAAGCCTGGTAGTCCAGGAGCAGCTCTTGCACTTGATCGCTGATCGTCTCACCCACTACGAGAAGCTCAATATTGAGGATCGTCGAGCCGAAACAGTCACCGAGCCCTATGTCAAGGGAGATGCCCCGTCGCTGGAAGCTTGGGTGACTGCTCGGAAGGATATCTACAACTCCATTGTTGACTTGCAGGATGTCGATGCGGCAAAGACGGCCGCCAGAGACACACGGCTGGCATTTGTCGCGCTGGCAGAAAATCGGCTGACGCTCCAATCCATTGATTTGATTTCTCAAGATGTCGCGCGCGTCGAAAGGCTGCTTGCCGCCTTGAGCGAATTCAGGAGTTCGGAAACCACCGGTACAGGGGGCGCGAGCCAATGACCGATAATCTCCAACCCGCCGATTTGACCGACGAAAAACTTGCGGAACTGATGCATGAGACCCTCGACGAACTGCGTCAAATTGAAGTGGAAATGCACAAGTTTCGATGGCGGAACGCTGTCGACCAACTGCAGACCACCGATCCGGATCAGCATGCGAAGGCGTTGGATGCAGAGCAGCTCGTGCATGACGCCATTCACGAGCTGGATTTGGTCAACCTCGAGGAAATACGCGACAAACTACAGGGTAACGCCCCTAATTTGCGAGAGGCGCTAAACAGGTTACAGGCAGCAAAGCAGAACCTCGAAAACGTTCGTGAGGTTGTCCAAGCGGTCGCCGGTACCCTTGACATTCTCGGCCGCGTGATCGTTGCGGTCGGGCAGCTGGTCGTTGGGAGGCCGGGCGCATAGGTGAGATGGACGAAGCCCGGACGCCGTTGCGGATGAGGGAGTCGCCAGACACCCCGATCTCGCGCTCCGACCGATGATCGCGATGCTGGAGGCGGACCAGAAGACCACCTCGTTGCGGGATCATCGGAAGACGCGGCAGCGGCAGCGTCTCGAAGACGCGCGGAGGGCCGAGCGCCGCGAGTAGCCGGCGCGATCGACGCCGCTGCCCTTGCGAGGGGGACCGGCGGAACGGATCGAGGTGCTGCTCGGGTTGTCGACGAGACCCTCAGTCGAGCAGCCACTCCCGCACCGCCTGGATCTGGACCGGGTCCATGAGCATCGGCGCGTGGCCGACGCCGGGAAACTCGATCAGCTCGGCCTCGGGACCACGGGTCAGCATTTCCTCGGCGGTGTCCTTGAGCAGGAGGTCCGATTCGGCGCCGCGCAGGATCAGCGTCGGCGACGAAATCGCCTCCCACACCGGCCACAGCTCCAGGTCCTTGGAGAACCCCTCCTTGAACGGTTCGGCGATGCCGGGATCGTAGTGCAGCCGCCACGACTCGGTTTGCACGTCGCGGCGGGCGCCGTGCTCGGCCAAGTGTCGCCACTGGGCGTCGGTCAGCGGGCCGAAAGGGGCATTGACGTCGCGCAGATAGGCTTCCAGCGCGGCCAGATCGGGGAAGACCGGATCCTTTCCGACATAGCCGGAGATCCGCTCCAGCGACGGCTTGGTGATCACGGCACCGATGTCGTTGAGCACCAGCTTGCGGATCGGGCTGTTGGGCTGGGCCGCCAGCAACATCCCGACCTGGCCGCCGAGCGAGGTGCCGATCCAGTCCACCTCGTCGACGCCGAGGCGGGCGATCAGCGCCGCCATGTCGGCCATGTAGGTCAGGGGCGTGTAATCGGCGTGAACCGCCAGCCAGTGGCTGTGGCCGCGGCCCGGCAGGTCGGGACAGGCGATGCGGTAGACGTCCGCCAGCGCCTCGGCGATGAAGTCGAAGTCGCGCCCGGTACGGGTTAGCCCGTGGACGCAGATCAGCGCGCGCTTGTTGTGGGCGTCACCCCACTGAAAGTAGGCGATCTTGTGGAACCCGTGCGGGCCCAGGCTCATCAAGCTTTTTTCGATCATGGACATGGCTCTCCCCTACCCTGGTTGCCGCGCATCATCGACGCGCGCCGGCCGCCGATCAAGCCCCGCGCACGTTCGGCCCACCTCGTCAGATCGCCGGACCCATCAGCAGGTTCGGCAGCCAGGTGGCGAGGTCCGGGAAGAGGCAGAGGAGGACGATGCCGAGCACCATGCACAGCATGAACGGCAGCGCGCCGCGCAGCACCGTCATCAACGACACGTCGGGGACGATGCCGTTGATCACATAGAGGTTCAACCCCACCGGCGGGGTGATCAGGCCGATCTCCATGTTGATGGTGAAAACGACGGCGAACCAGTAAGGATCGAAACCCGCCTGCTCGATGATCGGCAGCAGGATCGGCGCCGTCATCAGGATCACCGCCACCGGCGGCAGGAAGAACCCGGCGACGAGCAGAAAGACGTTGATCGCCGCCATCAACACCCAGTGGTTGACGTCGAGACCGGCGATCCACTCGGCCACCGCCTGGGTGACGAACAGGCTGGAGAGCGCGTAGCTGAACAGCGCCGAGGCGCCGATGATCATCAGGATCATCACGCTTTCGCGCATGCTCGAGCTGAGCACCGCCCATAGCTGCGCCGGCCGCCAGATCTTGTAGATGACGGCGACCAGGACGATGCAGAAGAACGCGCCGACGCCGGCCGCTTCGGAAGGCGTGGCGACGCCACCGTAGAGGACGTAGAGGATGCCGGCGATGATCGCCAGGAACGGCAGAACCTTGGGCAGGCTGGCGAACTTCTCGGCGAGGGTGTACCCCGCTCCGTCGCGATGAAAACGGTAGCCTCTCCGCCACGCGTAGAACAACGCCCACGCCATGAACAGGCCGGTCAGCATCGCACCCGGGACCATGCCGGCGATGAACAGCCGGCCGATCGAGGTTTCGGTGGAGATGCCGTAGACGATCATCGTGATGCTGGGCGGAATGAGAATGCCGAGGGTGCCGCCGGCGGCGATCGCGCCGGTGGCGAGGCTGGCCGGATATCCCCGCTGGCGCATCTCGGGGATGCCCATCTTGCCGATGGCGGCGCAGGTCGCCGGCGACGAGCCGCTGAGCGCGGCGAAGATCGAGCACGCGCCAAGATTGGAAATGATCAGCCCCCCGGGAACCCGCTCGAGCCAGCGGTCGAGGGCCTCGTAGAGGTCCTTGCCGGCCGGCGAGTTGGCCACCGCCGCGCCCATCAGGATGAACATCGGGATCGACACCAGGGTGAAATCGGCCAGCCCGCCGAAGAACGTTTCGGCAAGGATATCGAGACTGCCGAAGCCGTCGAACACCACCAGGAAACCGACGGCGACGATAGCGAGACCGAAGGCGACGGGGATGCCGGAGGCCAACACGATGATGGTGGTCACGGTGATGATCGCACCGATGACGAGGGGATTCACGGCCGGTCCTCCGGTTGCAGGCCGAACGGCATCTCGTCGCCCCTGAGCAGACACAGGATGTCGACCACGTATTGCAGGGCGAGAAGCCCGAAGCCGACGGGCATCGGCAGATAGGGAATCCACAGCGGCAGCGCCCACACCGTCTCGGTCCGCCACCCCCCCTCGACGGCTTCCAACCATAATTGGAAACCGGTAACGCAGGCGATCAGCGAGAACAACAACGCCGCCGCGGAAGCGACCAGGGCCAGCCCGAGCCGCGCTCCGGGTCCCACGTGCAGCGGCAGCAGATCGACGTTCACGTGGCCCTTCACCAACGCCACGTAGGGGCCGCCGATGAAGGTGGCCGCGACCAGCGAGAAAGTGACGTATTCGGTCTGCCAGACGGTCGAGGCCTGCAGGAAGTAGCGGAGCACGACCATCTGGCAGACGACCAGCACCGCCGAACAGACCAGGAGAACGGCGATGACCCCGCAAACCCGCGAGGTTCCCTTGACCGCGGCGATGAAGAAATCCATGAACGGATCCGACTAGGGCGCGACCGCCGATCGTTGATGTCCGGCGGCCGCGATCCCTTCTTTCCTACTGGACGGCGAGGGCCTCCTCGATCAACTCCTTGCCGCCCGGTACATTTTCCTCGAAATTCTTGTATGAGGTTTGCTTGGCGATCTCGCGCCAAGCGGCCGCCTGCTCGGGGGTCATCTCGACGACCTCGACACCGGCTTTCTTGAAGGTATCGACGAGGGTCGTATCGAGCTTCTTGGCCTCCTCGAAGAAGTAGTCTTCGGCCTTCTGACCGGCCGCCAACAGGGCCGCCTGCTGCTCCTTGTTGAGTTTGTCCCAGCTCTTCTTCGACATCAGGACGGGCTCGTACATGAACCACAACGCATTGGCTCCCGGTGCGGTCAGGCACTTGACTTGCTCGTAAAGGCGATAGGAGACGAAGCTGCCCGAGCTGGTGTTGGCCGCGTCGAGCACGCCGGTCTGCATACCCGTGTAGATCTCCGAGCTCGGCATCGATGCGATCGACGCGCCGGCACCGGCCAGCATCTGCTCGAACGCCGGTCCGGCGGCGCGGGTGACCTGACCCTTGATGCTCTCGGGCGCGAGGATGCAGTCCTTCTTCGAGGCGAAGCCGCCGGCCAGCCATGCGTCCGCGAGCACGACGACGCCGGCGTCGTTGACGATCTTCTTGATGTCGTCCATGAACGGAGACTTGTTGAGCCGTTTGGCATGGTCATGGTTCTTGACCAGACCCGGCATCAGCGTCGCGCTGAACTGGGGGTGGCGGCCGCTGGCATAGTCGAGCGGGAACGCCGAAATGTCCAATTGCCCCTTGACCATCGCACCCCATTGTTCCTTCGGCTTGAACAGGGATGCCCCCGGATAGACCTTGATGTCCAAACCGACGTTGGCCGCCTCCACCTCCTTGGCGATGATCTGCACCATCTCGTCGCGGACGTCGCCTTTGCCGCCGGGCCATTGATGGGACGCCTTGAGCGTTTCCGCGCCGGCCCCGGCGCTCATCGTGACGACGGCGGCAAGGCCGACAAAACCGACAAAATTCTTGCTGAACGGACGCATTTTCGTTTCCTCCCGGTTCACAGGGCTGGTTGCCCTTGTTGATTGGTTCCGCGCCTTTCAAAGCGCGGTCACGGCGATACACCGACTATCAGTACACAAAAATGGCTTACCGTGTATGCAAATATTTGCCATGGTCCTCTTCGGAGCGGATCCGTCCATACCTGTCCCGACGCCGTGGCGGGGCGTGGGCACAACCGTCAGCGGCAAGCCAAGAAGCTGCATTCGCACTTTAATAAAAACACCTAACACACTTAACTTAATGGATAAACTACTGAATACTTCGCATCCTCTCGCTAAGCGGACCACCGTCGGCAGACGGTGGTGGTTGTGGGTGTTGGCAGGTGTTTCGGCTCTCTTGATCGGCGGCTTGTCGACAGGCGTCTATTGGATCCATACCTCGCTTCCCCGGGCGGTCGAGCGGGTGCGGGTCGACGGCGTCGCGGCGCCGGTGGAGGTGCTGCGTGACAAGCATTGGGTTCCGCACATCTTCGCGGGGTCGTCCGAAGATGCCGCATTCGCCCTCGGCTATGTCCACGCCGAGGATCGGCTGTGGCAGATGGAGAGCATGCGCCGGCTCGGCGCCGGGCGGCTGGCGGAGATTGTCGGTGCCGCAGGACTTCCGTCCGACCGGTTCATGCGAACCCTGGGCATCTATCGGCTGGCGGAGGAGCAGTACGGACTCCTCTCGGAGGACGCCAGGCGGACCGTCGATGCTTATGCGGCCGGCGTCAACGCCTGGATCAACCACCGCGATGGCGCTCTTCCTCCTGAGTTCATCGCCTTGGGCCTGGAGCCCGAACCGTGGCGCCCTGCCGACTCGCTGGTGTGGATCAGGATCATGGCGTTGCGGCTTGCCGGCAATCGCCGCACCGAACTGCTGCGCGCGCGGTTGCAAGACCGCCTCACCGACGCGCAGATCGCCGAACTGTGGCCGCCCTACCCCGGCGACGAACCGGTGACCCTCGAACGGTCCGGCGGAGCGAGCCTCGGCCTGCCCTCGGAGCAATTGACGATACCGGAACCGCCGGCGCTGCAAATGCCGCGAGGCGCTTCCAACGCCTGGGTGGTCGGAGGCTCGCAAACGACGACCGGCAAGCCGTTCCTGGCGAACGATCCCCATCTGGGGTTCGCGGCGCCGATCCTGTGGTACCTGGTACGGATCGCCACCCCCGAGCGGGAACTGGCCGGCGCCACGTCTCCAGGGTTTCCGTTCGTCATCCTCGGCCACAATCGCCATATCGCCTGGGGGATGACCAATACCGGTAGCGATCTCGAGGATCTGTTCGTCGAACGGATCGACCCGACCGACCCCGACGCGCCATCTCGCGCCCGACGGTTCGCGGCCGCTAGCGATCCGCGAGGAAGTGATCGAGGTCGACGGCGCAGAGGACGTCGTCCTGAGCGTTCGGGAGAGCCGCCACGGACCGATCATTTCGGACCTCGTCGACGACGCACTCGGAAGCGCCGGCCGGGAGCGGCGCCGTCGAGACAGAGAAGCCCGAGAAGGTTTTCGCCCTCGCCGCCACCTACCTCAGAAGCGACGACCGGACCGCGGAAGCCGCCTATCGGTTGAGCAGGGCCCGCGATTGGCGGGAATTCACCGCGGCGGTCGAGGACTTCCATTCTCCCCAAGTCAACCTGATGTATGCCGACGTAAACGGAAACATCGGTTTCATCGCCCCCGGACGGGTGCCGATCCGCCGCAACGGACGGGGCGCAGCGCCGACCGCCGGTTGGACCGGTGAGACCGACTGGATCGGTTTCGTGCCGTTCGAGGAGCTTCCGCGCGACGTTAACCCGCTTTCCGGGCGACTGGTCAACGCCAACAACAAGGTCGTCTCGGAAACCTATCCCTGGTACCTGGGCTCCGGTTGGGACGAAGGGTATCGGGCGCGACGTATCGACGATCTGTTGGTGGCGAAAGCCCCGCACACTCCGGAGTCCAACGCCGCCATTCAGTTGGACATCGTTTCGCTGATGGCCCGCGACCTGCTCCCGATCATGCTCGAACGATTGCCGGATCGTGAACACCATCGGCAAGTGATCGGGATGTTGAGGACCTGGTCCGGCGAAATGGCGCGCAACCGGCCGGAACCGCTGATCTTTGCCTCCTGGATCAGGGCGTTCAATCGGGCGGTCTATGCCGACGAACTGGGTGACCTGGCAACGGATTATTGGGGCTACCGCCCCCGATTTATCAAGTATGTGTTGGAGGATCGCCCGGTTTGGTGCGACGATATCTCCACCCAGGAAGTAGAGACCTGTGCAGATCAACTCGAGACCTCCCTCGATGCTGTCCTCGAAACCCTGTCCAAGCGGTTCGGCCGGGACCCCGGCGCCTGGCGCTGGGGCGAAGTGCACCGGGCCGAGTTCAATCACCTGATGTTCGGTCGCATACCGGTGGTCCGCGCCCTCGCAAACCTGAACATTGCGACCGACGGTGGCTTCTATACGGTAAACCGGGGAGCGGGCCATCTGGCCGATCCCGAGCAACCGTTCGCCCACGTTCACGGCGCCGGCTTCAGGGCCGTCTACGACCTTTCCGACCTGTCCCGATCGCTGTTCATCATCGCCACTGGCGAGTCCGGCAACCCGTTGTCACCCCACTATGGCGATTTGCTGGAGACCTGGCGCGATGGGGGCTGGATACGGCTCGGCCAGAGCCGGGAATCGCTGGAACATGAGGCAATAGGGCGGTTAACGCTTGCCGTCGACTGAGGTTGATCACATGACTGTAACCCTCGACGATATCCACGCTGCCGGCGATCTGCTCAAGAGCAGCGTCTATCGAACGCCGTCGATCAAATCCGATGTATTGGCCGCGCTGACCGGCGCGTCGGTGGTCCTGAAGCTGGAGAACCTGCAGCACACCGGCTCGTTCAAGGACCGTGGGGCGCTGATCAAGCTGGCGAGTTTGAGCAGCGCGTCACGGAAAACCGGAGTGGTCGCCGCCTCCGCCGGCAACCATGCGCAGGGCGTCGCCTATCATGGCCGCCGGCTCGGCATCCCGGTGACCGTCGTCATGCCGCGCGGGACCCCCTTCACCAAGGTCGGGCGCACCGGCGCTCTCGGCGCCCGCGTGGTGCTCGAGGGCGAGGACCTCACGCAAGCCCGCCAACACGCGATGGGGCTGGTCGAGGCGAAAGGAGCGGAGTTCGTCCATCCCTACGACGACGAAAAGATCATCGCCGGCCAGGGCACCGTCGCCCTAGAGATGCTGGCCGACGATCCCGATCTGGATTGCCTGATCGTCCCCATCGGCGGCGGCGGCCTGATCGCCGGCATGGCGGTCGCGGCGACGGCGATCAAACCCTCCATCGAGATCTTCGGGGTCGAGGCCGCCCTTTACCCGACGATGCGTCGCGCCATCCGCGGCGATGTCGAGACCAAATTGACGGGACAGACCATCGCCGAAGGCATCGCCGTCAAGGAGCCGGGAGCCCTTACCCGCCCGATCATCGAGTCCCTGGTCGCCGATATCTTTTTGACCGGTGAACGGGCGCTGGAAACGGCGGTCTACACCCTCCTGCAGCAGCAAAAGCTGGTCGTCGAAGGTGCCGGAGCCGCGCCGCTGGCGGCGCTCCTCGAAAACCGTGAACGATTTGTCGGGCGCAAGGTGGGCCTCGTCGCCTCCGGCGGCAACATCGACCCGATGCTGCTGTCGTCGGTACTCATGCGTGGGCTGTCCCGAGATGGCCGGCTCGTCCAATTCAGGGTGGAGATCACCGACAGGCCCGGGACGCTGGCCAAGGTGACGGGGCTGATCGGCGAGGCCGGCGGCAACATCGTCGAGGTCTACCATCGCCGCCTGTTCTATGACGTTCCCGTCAAGCTCGCCGAGTTGGACGTTCTCGTCGAAACGCAAAACCCCACCCACGTGCGCGACTTGATCGCCCGACTTGACGACGCGGGCTACCCGACAAGTCTGCTTTCCGGAACGGTCGGCAGAGAGACGAGCTAGATGACATTGCCGACGCGGGAATAATTTCCGCGATAGCGAAGGAGCGGCTTACTTCCCTCTGTTTTTTGGACGCGGTCGACCTTCCCGACCAAGATCACGTGGTCTCCGCCGTCGTGGGTTGCAACCAGAGTACATTCGAGACGAGCGAGACACCCAAGCAAAAGAGGGCAGCCGCTTTCCGAGCCGGTGAATGAAACCGAAGCGAACTTGTCATTGCTCTGGCTGGCGAAGATCTCGGACACCTCCCCTTGATCCTCTGCCAAAATGTTAACCGCGAACCCGCCACCATTGGTGTAAGCCTCGAGGTTCGTCGTCTTGTTTCCGAGGCAGAACAGGACCAGCGGCGGATCCAGCGACAGCGAAGTAAACGCGCTGATGGTGACTCCGACGGGCGCGCCGCCGTCCGCTAACGCGGTCACGACACACACGCCGGATGCGAAGTGGCTGAGGGTGTCTCGGAATGCTTTGGGTTCAACGGTCAATGTGAACAATCCTGGGATGACGCTCTGGCTTGAACAACTGAACTTATGAGGGAATTAACCCCTTTTTGTAATTTTAGGTCGTTCATCACTTGTCGGAAGTTAGTCAGACGGTAACCAAAGCCGGTTTACAAAGAGCGTACCTACGAGACCCCGTATCATGCAGTCAAGAGGCTGTCGAGAGTTAGCCCATGTTCTTTCTCATCGGTTTCATCGTTGTCGTCGGCTCCATCGCTGGTGGATACCTCGGCGGTGGCGGCCATCTTGGCGTGCTTTGGCAGCCGTTCGAGTTCGTAATCATCTTCGGTTGCGCCATCGGTGCCTTCGTCGTCGCCAATCCGAAACAGATCCTGGCCGGAACCGCCAAGTCGCTCGGAAAGCTGATCAAAGGCTCCGCGCACAACAAAGCCTGCAATCTCGAACTTCTCGGCATGCTGTACTCCGTTTTCAAGCTCGCCAAGACCAAGGGCGATCTGGCGTTGGAGAGCCATGTGGAACAACCGCACGAGAGCTCCATCTTCCAGAACTTCCCGACGTTCATCCGCGACAGTCACGCGGTCGAATTTGTTTGCGACTACCTGCGGCTTCTGACCCTTGGAACCGGAAACCCCCATGAGTTCGAGGCGGTGATCGATGCGGATCTGGATGTCCACCACGCCGAAAAGCACGCCATCGCAGGGGCGTTACAAGGTGTCGCCGATGGTCTGCCGGCGTTGGGCATCGTCGCCGCGGTGCTCGGGGTCATTCACACCATGGGCTCGATCACCGAGCCCCCGGAGGTCCTCGGCCACCTGATCGGAGGCGCTTTGGTCGGCACCTTCAGCGGCGTGCTGGCGGCCTACGGCTGTGTTGGACCGATCGCCAAATCCCTGGAGAACACGTTCAGCGCCGAAGCCCGTTACCTGGAATGCGTCAAGACCGGAATAATCGCCCATATGCAGGGTTATGCGCCTCAGGTATCGGTTGAGTTCGCCCGCAAAACCCTGAGCAGCAACGTCCGCCCGAGCTTCGGGGAAGTCGACGAGATGATCCAAACCATCCAGGTTTGAAGCGAGTTCCCCGTGGCCAACCACACCATCATCATCAAGAAGATCAAGAAGGGCGATCACGGCGCCCATGGTGGCGCCTGGAAAGTGGCATATGCCGACTTCGTCACCGCGATGATGGCGTTTTTCCTGCTGCTTTGGCTTCTCAACGCCGTCAGCCAGGAACAACTCGAGGGCATCTCCGACTATTTCGCGCCGATTTCGACCAACTCCGCGACCAGCGGCGGCGGCGGTCTCATGGCCGGCGAGACGGTGTCCCACAAAGGGGTGTTCGAGGCGGACACGGGGTCTTCCGGTGCCGTCGTCGAGCTGCCCATTTCTAACGACCAGAACACCGAAGCCGAAACCGTTACCCAGAATTCGGCGGAGGAGGTCGGTCCTTCCAGCGACGATGTGGCCGAGCAGCTTGCGGAACGCGAAGAGCAGCAGTTTCGCGAGGCCGAGGAACAGCTGCGTCTCGCGATCGAGAGCGCCCCTCAATTGAAGCAATTGGCTAAGAGCCTGCTCATTGACGACACCGCTGAGGGTCTCCGGATACAAATCATCGACCAGGAACGGCTACCGATGTTCCCTCGCGGCAGTGCCGAAATGTATCTTCATACCCGCAAGATACTGGAACTCGTCGCCAAGGTTGTTCAGCAGATGCCCCAGGACATCGCGATTTCCGGACACACCGATGCCACCAAGTTCGTCACGGACAACGGCTACGGCAACTGGGAGCTTTCCGCCGATCGGGCAAACGCAGCCCGCCGTGCCCTGATCACACGGGGAGTCCCGGAAGAACGGATCGCCCGGGTCGTCGGCAAGGCAGCCACCGAACCCCTTCTCACCGACGAACCCGAGGCCCCGGGCAACCGCCGATTGACGGTCGTGCTGCTTCGCGGTAGCGGTGATCAGGCGAAAATCGTTACCGGCGAGTTGGAGTCCAGGCCAGGGGCCGTTTCCAACGGTGACGAAAAATGATAGCTTTTGGCAATTAACAACTATGCGAACTGCCAGCCATGAAACACAGACCGGTCAAAAGCGCCCGGTTCTTCTTTGCTACCGCACCCATGCCCTGCCCGTACCTGCCGGGTCGGGTCGAACGGCGATTGGTCACCGAACTGGCTGGACCACAAGTCACCGCCTTTCATGATTCCCTGTCGCAGGCCGGATTTCGCCGAAGCCACAGCATCGCTTATGCACCCGTGTGCCGGGATTGTTCGGCTTGCGCCGCCGTGCGCATCGTAGCCGGAGCGTTCCAACCAAGCCGCGGGCAAACCAGGGTTTGGTTGAAAAACCGGGACCTGATCGTCTGCGAAACAGCGCCGCGCGCCACCGAAGAGCAATACGCCGTGTTTCGTGCCTACCAGCGCAGCCGGCACGGGGACAGCGAAATGGCGCGGATGGACTTTTACGACTATCAGACCTTGATCGAAGACACCGCCGTGGACACCAAGGTGTTCGAGTTTCGTGATCCCAAAGGGAAACTGGCCGCCGCCTGCCTCACCGATCGCTTGGCCGACGGTTTTTCGGCCGTGTATAGCTTTTTCGACGCCAACCTCTCTCAGCGGAGTCTGGGTACATTCATGATCCTGTGGCTGGTCAATTATGCGAAAGCACTGGAACGCAGGCATGTCTACCTGGGCTACTGGGTCGCCGATTGCGCAAAAATGTCCTACAAGTCCCGATTCCAACCCTTGGAAGCCTATACGCCGGAGGGCTGGCGGCCACTCCGCCCCGGTGACCCCGAGACCACCCGTTTCTTCCAGACTGGTCATTGACCCAGCCGCAGGCGAGAAAGGCTTTCAAGTGCCGCCGGTTTCTTAAGGCGGCCGGTGCCAAGGGGATCGTTGCGGCCGAAGTGGTCGCCTGGTCGAAGTTGTCGATGTAAGCCTATCTCCATGCTCGACGAGGCCGGCACATGCGTCTCGCAATTCCCAAGAAAGGCTGCTAACCTTTTGAAGAATAGCCGAAACGGTCGCGAAATCGGTGGTCAGCAATCAACATCGCGAACAAATCGGCCCGTTCTAAGAACATGCAAGGGAGATCAACGTCGATGAAACGCCGTAACTTTCTCACGGGTGCCGCCGCCGCAGGTGTTGCAGGGGCAGCGGCTTCCACCCTCTCGGCCCCGGCCATCGCCCAAGGCAAACGGGACCTGAAGATGGTCACCACGTGGCCGAAGAATTTTCCCGGCTTGGGTACGGCCGCGGAGCGTCTGGCTCTCAGGATCACCGAGATGACCGACGGCCAGTTGACCGTCAAGGTTTATGCCGCGGGTGAGTTGGTCCCGCCTTTCGAGTCCTTCGACGCTGTTTCCAGTGGCACCGCCGACATGTACCATGCGGCCGAATATTACTGGCAAGGCAAGAACCCGGCGTTCAATTTTTTTACCACTGTTCCGTTTGGTTTTACCGCCAGTGAAATAAACGCGTGGATATACTTTGGCGGTGGTCAGGAGTTGTGGGACGAACTCTCTGCGGGATTCAATCTGAAACCGTTCCTGGCCGGCAACACCGGGGTCCAGATGGGAGGCTGGTTCAACAAGGAGATCAAGAGCCTCGAGGACTTCAAGGGTCTCAAGATCAGGATGCCGGGTCTGGGGGGCGAGGTCTGTCGCCGCGTTGGCGCATCCGCCGTCGGTCTGCCGGGGGGCGAGATTTTTGCGGCTCTCCAGTCGGGCGCGATCGACGCAACGGAATGGGTCGGGCCATGGAACGATCTCGCTTTCGGCTTCTACAAGGTCGCAAAATACTACTACTATCCGGGCTGGCACGAGCCTGGATCGGCGACTGTCGTCGGCGATCAACATGGGCGTCTGGGAGAGCCTTTCCAAGCCGCAACAGGCGATCGTCAGTTCGGCGATTACCGCTGAAAACACCTTGAATTTGGCAGAGTTCGATGCCAGAAACGAAGGGTCACTCGAAGTCCTTCTAAACAAGCATGGCGTCCAGCTGCGACAGTTTCCCGATGACGTGCTGGAAGCCATCGGCACGGCCTCCGGTGAGGTGGTTAAGGAGGCGGGAGAAAGCTCTCCCTTAGCGAAGAAGATTTACGACAGCTTTATCGGCTCCCGTCGTGAGGCCATCGCCTGGGGAAAGATCGCCGAACAGGCGTACTTGAACGCTCGTCTCTTGCCCTTCGAGTACTGAGTTCGAAGAGCGAAGGTGTTGGGAGAGGCCCGTTCCCATCGGGCACGGGCCTTTCGCGATCCTGACCCGGGCAGGTGCAAGGCCCAAGCGCCGCGGAACATTGTAAATCCGAACCTGTCCGCAATCGGAGGTTTCCGCCTTGTCTCACTTGGCGTCCCTCGCCCGCATCATTGATGTCGTCAATGAGCGGATCGGCCGCACGATCGCCTGGGCGGCACTCGCCATGGTGGTCGTCCAGTTCACGATCGTCGTCATGCGCTACGTTTTCGGATTCGGCTCGATCCTGATGCAGGAATCGGTCATCTACCTGCACGCCGTTCTGTTCATGATCGGTTCGGGATACACGTTGCTTCACGATGGACACGTTCGCCTCGACATCTTTTACCGAGACGCCTCGATCAGAACCAAAGCCCTGGTCGACCTGTGGGGCAGCATTGGTCTTCTGATCCCTGTTACCGTGTTGATCTGGTGGTTCTCATGGCCTTACGTCGCGGCATCCTGGGAGGTCTTGGAAGGCTCCAGGGAAACCAGCGGCATTCATGCCGTGTTTTTGTTGAAAACAGTAATCCTGGTGTTCGCCGCGCTGATGTTCGTGCAGGGGATCTCCCTTCTCGTACGGTCCATTCTGACCTTGAAAGGTCACGAAGACAGACCGGTAGGGCGTTGAGGGAGGCCTGTCTTGGACGTCAAGGAAACCCTCGACATCCTGATGTTCGCGACGGCCTGCGTTTTTCTGCTGGCCGGGTTCCCCGTCGCGTTCACCCTCGCGGGTACGGGATTGCTGTTCGCGGCGGTCGGCTGGGCATTCGGCGCCTTCGACTTCTCGTTCTTCGGCGCTCTGCCGTCGCGCATCTACGGCAATGCGATGACCAACGACGTGCTGGTCGCCGTCCCCCTGTTCGTGTTCATGGGCGTGATGCTTCAGCGGTCCAAAGTGGCCGAGCAGTTGCTCGACACCATGGGAATGCTGTTCGGCCGCCTGCCCGGAGGCCTGGGAATTTCCGTCACCATCGTCGGCGCCTTGCTCGCCGCCTCGACGGGCATCGTCGGCGCCACGGTCGTCGCCATGGGGCTCCTGTCGTTGCCGACGATGCTCAGGCGTGGCTACTCTCCGGCGTTGGCGACGGGATCCATCGCCGCGGCCGGAACCCTCGGGCAGATCATTCCGCCGTCGATCGTCCTGGTGCTGCTGGGCGATCAGATTTCCAACGCCCATGTCGATGCTCAGCGCAGCCTGGGAAATTTTTCTCCCGAACCGGTGTCGGTGGGCGACCTCTTCGCCGGAGCCCTGTTGCCGGGCCTGGCTCTCGTCGGCATGTACATTCTCTATCAGGTGCTCATCGCAATCGTCAGACCCCGGTGGTCACCGGCGATCCCCCAGCACGAAATCGACGCAAGCAATCTCGGCAAGCGCGTCGCCCAGGCCCTTGTTCCCCCCATCGTCCTGATCGTTGCCGTATTGGGATCGATATTGGCCGGCGTTGCGACACCGACCGAGGCCGCGTCGGTCGGAGCCGTCGGTGCTCTCCTGTTGGCCGGGAGGCACCTGTCCGGGGGAAAGGACCACACCACCGCTATCGCGGCTCTTTGCCTCGTCGTGATGCTGATACTCTCCAATACCCTCGACCTCAGGGTCGCCCGCGACGAAATCCCGACCACCGATTTCCTGGCGATCGCCGTCGCCGGCATTTGCTCCGTCGGTCTCGCGTTGGGCGTCGCCTTCAGTTTGATTCGCGTCTACCGGGCGATGTCGGACGACGGGCGGACGCGTATCCTGGTCGATGTCATGCGTGCGACCATGCAGATCTCGGCCATGGTCTTCGTAATCCTCATCGGAGCATCGGTGTTTTCGCTTGGTTTTCCGCGGCCTCGGCGGAGACGACATGATCCATGCTTTCCTGAGCGACCTCCCCGGTGGCGCGTTCGGGGCGATGGTCGTGGTCATGCTGGCGATGTTCGTGCTCGGGTTTTTCATCGACTTCATCGAGATCATCTTCGTTGTCGTGCCGATCGTGGCACCGGTTCTCCTGCGCATGGGCCTCGATCCGGTCTGGCTGGGTGTCATGATGGCGATGAACCTTCAGACCTCCTTCATAACGCCGCCCTTCGGATTCTCTCTTTTCTATCTGCGCGGCGTGGCGCCGCCCGAGGTGGCGACCTCGGCGATGTATCGGGGCGTGATGCCCTTCATTATCATTCAGGTGATCGCGTTGGGCGTGCTCGCGGTCTTTCCGGGCCTCGCGACGTGGCTGCCGCACTTGATCTTCGGTTAGCAGAGAAACGACGGCTCAACTGAATCGATTTGCGAGGGGGAAGCCCCTCGGGACCTTCTGTCCCGCCTGTCCGCGCTTGCCGCTCCAGGTCGCCAAAACGGTCTCGGTGCGCAACCCGCTGCCGAAGCGCCAGGAAAGACCCTCCGCGCGGGCGAACGTGGCCACATCGGAGAGTTCTCCTCTGCTGTAACGTTGCAGGATCACTCCCCTGCCCCGGGTCATCACCGGAAGCTCGCCAAGCGGAAAAATCAGCAGCTTGCGGTTGGAGCCGACCACCGCCACCGAGTTCGACTTCGGGGCCGACGACAGCGCATGCCGCCGCTTCCTCTCCGGCTCCGAGGTTGAGAACCTGCCTACCGTTGCGGGTCTGGGCGATCACCTCGTTCTCCTCGACGATGAAACCGCGCCCCTTGTCGGAAGCCACCAACAGCCGCCGGCCCGGCTGGTGAACCATCATCACGAGCGGCTCGTGCCGGTCCGGGAGGTCGATCATCAACCTGAGCGGCTCGCCTTGGCCGCGGCCCCCAGGCAGACGATCACAGCCGAGAGTGTAAAAGCGGCCGTTGGTGGCGAAGATCACCATTTTGTCGGTGGTCTGGGCAGCGACCGTGAACCGGCCCCGATCGCCCTCCTTGTAGCGGATCTCGGTGGTATCCGAGACGTGCCCTTTGATCGCTCGTATCCATCCCTTCTCCGAGCAGACGACGGTGACCGGCTCGCGTTCGATCATCGCTTCCAGCGGCACCACCATGCTGGGCGGAGCCTGTTCGACGCCCGTCCGCCGCCGCCCAAGATCGGTATTCGGGCCGAACTCCTTGCCGGTTTCGCGGATTTCGGTCGCAATTGCCTTCCAGCGCCGTTGGTCGTCGCCGAGCAGGGCTTCGATATCGGCGCGTTCTACGTTCAGGGCGTCATGCTCCTTGCGGATTTCGATCTCTTCGAGCTTGCGCAACTGTCGTAGGCGCATGTTGAGGATCGCTTCGGCCTGAACCTCGGTGATGTCGAAGCGCCGAATCATCACTGCCTTCGGCTCGTCCTCTTCACGGATAATTCGGATGATCTCGTCCAGGTTCAGGTAGGCAACCAGCAGGCCTCCAAGCACTTCCAGCCGTCGCTCGATTTTCCCAAGGCGGTGCCGGCTGCGGCGGATCAGGACGTCGTGGCGGTGAGCAAGGTAGGCATTCAGTACGTCGCGCAGGTTCATCAGCCGCGGCGTGTTGCCGCCGTCGAGAACGTTCATGTTGAGGCCGATTCGCACCTCGAGCTCCGTCTGGCGGAACAAATGCTCCATCAGCATCGCCGGATCAACGGTTCTGCTCCGCGGCTCGAGAACGATGCGGACGGTCTCGGTGGATTCGTCACGGATGTCGGCGAGTGTCTGCAACTTCCGGGCCGCCAGAAGCTCCGCGACCCTCTCCATCAAGCGGGATTTCTGAACCTGATAAGGGATCTCGGTGACGACGATCTGGAAGGCCCCGTGGCCAAGCTTCTCGACTTCCCACCGCGCCCGCACCCGAAAGCTGCCGCGGCCCTGCCGATAGGCCTCGACGACGGAATTTCGCGACTCGACCAACACCCCGCCGGTGGGAAAGTCCGGCCCCGGGACGAGTTCGACCAGCTTTTCGATGGTCGCTTTGGGGTGGTCGATCAGGTGGAGGAGAGCGGCGCACAACTCGCCGGCATTGTGCGGCGGGATGCTGGTTGCCATCCCGACGGCGATTCCCGTTGCGCCGTTCGCCAACAGATTGGGAAACCGGGCCGGCAGGACGACCGGTTCCTCGTCCTCACCATCATAAGTGGAACGAAAATCAACGGCATCCTCGTCGATGCCGTCCAGGAGCGCCTGCGCGACCGCGGTCAAGCGGGCTTCCGTGTACCGCATCGCCGCGGCATTGTCGCCGTCGATGTTGCCGAAATTGCCCTGCCCGTCGACCAGGGGATAGCGGACGGCGAACTCCTGGGCGAGCCGCACCAACGCATCGTACACCGCCGCGTCACCGTGGGGATGGTACTTGCCGATGACGTCGCCGACCACGCGCGCGCATTTCTTGAATCCCGAGGCCGGGTCGAGTTTCAGCTGCCTCATCGCATAGAGGAGACGCCGATGAACCGGCTTGAGGCCGTCACGAACGTCGGGCAGTGACCGGGAGACGATGGTCGACAGTGCGTATGAGAGATATCGCTCGCTGAGTGCGTCAGCGAGGGAAACGTCTTCAACAACAGCCACGGTCGCGGATTTGGTCATACTCACCCTCGCCTCGCAAGGAACAACCGAGAACTAGATATGGTATTCGGTGACCGCGATCCGTCAAGCTATCGTTTTACACTCGACAGCGGCGGGCGTCACGGCTGCCGTGAACCCGGGCCAAAATTAGCGGCCAGATAGTCGAGAACCAGCGTCCGGTCCTCCTCGCCGAGTTCGGGCATGGCCTGTTCGTTCAACTCTCGACTCGCTACCGGTCATTCCGCCATCCGCTCAACCAGCCGCACCCTCGCCGCCGGCAGTCTCCGATACCCTGGAGCGTAAACGTGACGCTCCAGGAAATGGCCGGTCAGAGCCAGTCCTTGGGTGACCTCGACAGCGGAGCCGGCGCGTCCTTCCTCGAGCAGAAACGGCGGCAGCACCAACAACCGCTCCCGATAGGGCTCGGCTGCCGATTGGGAAACCGCTCTTCCCGTTCGCGGAGAGACATGGGTGAGTTGGTCTTCTCCTCGCCCGGTGACCGCACATCGGCTCAGGTCGAGCCCAAACCCCAGTTCCGCCAGCACCCCCAATTCCCACTTCACGTAGGCCGACGGCCATAATTCGCTCTCCGCCAACACCAAGAGAAGTGCGATCAGACCGTTAAACACCCGGGGGTGAGGTTCACGTTCGGGCAGCGCCGTCTCGGTAACCGCGCAGGCCGCCGCCAACCCCGCCAGCCTCTTCCGGTCGCCGATCACCCCCGCGGCAATGGAATCGGTCAACTCGCAGGTTAACCCGCCCAGATGTTCCGCAAGTCTGGCCCGCCACGTCGCCTTCACACGGTTTCCGGGCTGCAGCACGCCACGCATCCGCTTGCCGGTCGCCCCACGGACCAGCCCCGCATGCCTGCCGTGATCCATTGTCAGCAAGGATACAATGGCCGAGGTTTCGCCGTGCTCGCGCACCGACACCACAACGCCGTCGTCGGACCACTCCATAGCTGGAGTGTAGCCAAATCGGTGGAGAAAAACACACGGGATGAGGCTGCCCAAAATTTGTTCGACGGGTGATGACAACACAGGCGGTCCTCGCACTTGCAAAATGAGAATTTTTCGCCTGCGCTGAAATTAACTATCTGATTTTATTTTGTGTTTCACCGAAATCAGGTTCAAGACGCTGATTGGTCTATTTGTTGCATTAGCACTATGTGCTAGGTTGCGTCCGCGTTTCGCGCTAACGCCTGAAACTGATGACGACTCAGGGGATTTGTCTGTGGGTACTCATGAGATTTTGATTACCGAGCCTCACCCGTGCCGCCGGGGCTTCTTCCGTCGCCTTTACGCCCGCGTCGAAGTCACCCATACCGGAGACTACTGGATATGGCGGCAGATCGACGAAAACGGCATCGCTTTGACCGATGCCGAACATGCCTTCGAAACAGAGGACGCCGCCCTCAACGATGCGGTTCGGCAATTGCACGGTGTCGCCGTCGCCTTTTGACGGATGCAGGGTCAACCCGACTCCCCAATGAGATGAAGCGTTATCCGCTGGATCACGCGTCGAAATCGAGCCCGAGGTCTCGATATCGCTCGGGGTCGTTCTTCCAGTTCTCTCGAAATTTGACGAACAGGAACAGATGGACCCGGCGCTCGAGATGGCGCTCCAACTCCGTGCGTGCGGCTTCGCCGATACGCTTGATACGAACTCCGCTCTTTCCGACCACGATTCCCTTGTGGCCGGAACGCTCGACGTAGATTACCTGGTCGATTCGAACGCTGCCGTCGTCCTGGTCGGTCCACTTCTCCGTTTCGACCGCGCACGCGTACGGAAGCTCCTGTTGAAGTTGCAGGTAAAGCTTTTCTCGGGTGATCTCCGCGGCGAACAGGCGGCTCGGCATGTCGGAGATCTGGTCGGCCGGATACAACCAGGGCCCCCCTGGCAATCGCACGGCGAGGGAGGACAAAAGATCGTTGACGCCGTCCCCAGTCTCGGCGCAAATCATAAAGGTATCCGAGAAAATCTGTTCCTTCGCCAGCTTTGCCGTCAGCACAAGAAGTTCCGGCTTGCTGACGAGGTCGACCTTGTTCAGGACGAGAATTGCTGTTCGCCGCCATGACTTGAGCTGTTCGATGATACGAAAAGTATCGGGGTCGACCCCTCTCTTGGAATCCACCAGAAGCAAAACCTCGTCCGCATCAGTCGCGCCACTCCACGCGGCCGCAACCATTGCCCTGTCGAGCCTCCGTCGCGGCACGAAGATACCCGGTGTGTCGACAAGCACCACTTGGGTCGCGCCCACGATGACGATTCCCAAAACCCTGGACCGGGTAGTCTGTACCTTCGGCGAGACAATGGCGACTTTGGCACCCACGAACCGGTTGACGAGCGTGGACTTACCGACATTCGGACTGCCGAGCACGGCGACGAAACCGCAGCGGGTGCTTCCGTCTTCGCCAGTGCTCCTCGCAACCTCGTTCCGCACGGCTATGTCACCGCGACTCGGATTGACATTCTTCATTTCGCTCCTGAACTCGAGCTAGGGCCAGATCCGCCGCGGCCTGTTCGGCCGCCCTTTTCGACGGACCGACGCCGGTCGCCGGCGCAATTCCCGATACCGTAACTTCAACGGAGAACATCGGAGCGTGATGTGGACCCTCCCGGGCTGTTTCGCGATATTGAGGGAGTGCGAGTCCCCGACCTTGAGCCCATTCCTGCAACATTGTTTTCGCGTCCTTTGGTGGGTTCGTATCCTCGTCCACAAGCGCCTGCCAATAGCCGTGAACGAATTCCGCAGCAGCCTCCAACCCGCCATCGAGATAAATAGCGCCGAGCACCGCCTCACAGGCGTCGGCCAAGAGTCCGGGATTTGTCCGGCCACCTGCCTCCTCCTCACCTCGAGACATTCGAACGCAATCGCCTAGGCCGGCCTCGACGGCGACGCGCGCCAGCGCTTCCTTTCGGACCAAGGCGGCATGACGGCGCGCCAATTCGCCTTCACGCTCATCGGGAAATCGCTGAAACAACAGCTGGGCAATCACCAACCCCAGCACACGATCTCCGAAAAATTCGAGGCGTTCGTTGGAAGACAACCGATCGCCGCCGGCACCAGACATGCTCGAATGGGTCAGGGCCTGTTCAAGCAGCGCGGAATCCTTGAACCGATAACCTAACCTTCGCTCCAACTCCTTAGGCCAGCCACCATGTTGTTCGACTTCTCCGTCAGTCACTGGATGCCCTGGAAAATGCGGTCGAAACGCACGGTCCGATACCAATCCCATATCTTCCAGGCATCTCCATTAACCGAAAAGAAGATGAACTCTGCGCGGCCGACCAAGTTCTGCAACGGAATATATCCGACTTCTCCCAAAAACCGACTATCGCGCGAACTGTCACGATTGTCACCCATCGCAAAGTAATGGCCTTCTGGAACAGTGTAAACATCGGTATTGTCAAGGGGACCGTTGTCACTGAGTTCAACGATGTAATGCTCTCGGCCGTTTGGCAGAGTTTCGATATAGCGGTGATATCGGCGAACACTGCCATAGCTGTCCGGAACCGTGTAGTCGTCAACGAACTCGCGTTTTACAGGCGTCCCATTGATATGCAGAATGCCCCCGACTACCTGAATTCGGTCACCCGGAAGACCAACGATGCGTTTGATATAGTCGGTTTTATTGTCCGTAGGCAGTTTGAAAACCATAACATCGCCCCTCTCCGGTTCGGTGACGAAGATTCGTCCCGGAATGAGCGGCAAACTCAGTGGGAGCGAGTACCGGCTATAGCCATATGAAAACTTCGAGACGAACAGATAATCCCCGACGAGCAGTGTCGGAATCATGGATCCAGACGGGATGCTGAAGGGTTCATAGGCGAAAGTTCTGACCGCGAGCGCGATGAGAACCGCATAAACCACCGTCTTGACGAGTTCCTTGAACCCGCCCGATTTTGCATGAGTCATCAAGAAAGAAGCCTAACTGACAGATTTAGCAAGGTCGATTTGACAGGCATAGAGGACAAGCCTGCGCGTCCGATCAAGCCAGGGGCGGTCGCCACTGTCAAGTCACCTGCCGTTCAGGATGCTTAGTCAATCGCTGGCACCACCGAGATCACCACCATCGCATGGGCAAACGGATACTCGTCCGTCAGCGACAGTTCCATTTCAGCGATCATATCCTCGGGTGTCAATTCGTCGAGTCGTCTTCGCGCACCACCGCTCAGCGTCAGGAAGGGCTTCCCCGACGGCAGGTTGTCGACACCGATTTCACGCCAGAATACGCCTTGCCGAAAGCCTGTGCCGAGAGCCTTGGAGCACGCTTCTTTTGCGGCATAACGCAGGGCGTAGCGTGCAGAGCGGTTTACACGTCCGTCGCAACCCGCCCGCTCAACCTCATTGAACACTCGAACGCAGAACCGTTCACCAAATCGCTCCAAGGTCCGCTCGATACGGCGTATGTCCAGCAGATCTGTTCCGACGCCGATGATCATTGCCGTTCAAACCACAACCCGATCCACAGTGCCGGAGCTGCGGGCTTCGTCCATCAGAACGCGCATCCGTGTGATGCTGCTCTCGATACCACAGAATATCGCCTCGCCCACGAGGAAGTGTCCGATATTCAACTCCACTATGGAAGCGATTGCCGCGACCGCACCAACGTTGTCAAAGGTGAGTCCGTGTCCGGCATGACATTCAAGGCCGACGGAGTCAGCGTGCTTGGCCGCCTCGACGATGCGCGCGTATTCTCGTTGCCGAGCTTCGCCATGCACCTCACAGTACGCCCCTGTATGGAGCTCGATCGCCGGCGCACCAAGGCTGCGGGCCGCGTCCAGTTGGGCCAGCGAGGGCTCGACGAACAACGATACCCGTATCCCGGCTTTACCGAGCGCCCGGACAAAGGGCAGCAGATGGTCGCGGCCCGCGACCGCATCGAGACCACCCTCCGTGGTCCGTTCCTCACGCTTCTCGGGAACGATGCACGCCGCATGGGGTTTGTGGCGTAAGGCGATCTCGAGCATTTCCTCGGTTGCCGCCATTTCCAGGTTCAGTGGAACACGAAGCTCCCGGCTCAAAGCCACTATGTCCTCGTCGGAAATATGCCTTCGATCTTCGCGCAAATGGGCAGTGATACCGTCGGCTCCGGCCCGCACGGCCAGTCTCGCGGCGCGCACCGGATCCGGATGGAGCCCTCCACGAGCGTTGCGGATGGTGGCAACGTGGTCAATATTGACGCCCAATCGAAGACGCGGCGGCATATTGTGCCCTTCCTTGGCTACGGTTATTGATTCGGCACCACTGAACGCACCTGCTTTGGTACGCCTCAACGGCCCTCTCAATCAAGAAATAGAACACGGGGCACTAGCCACGGGCACGATCGGCCGAGTTTACTGCGGGGGTCGCTCGCAACGCGGCAATGATGTCGGTCAGGTGCCTGACGTCGCGAACCTCGACATCGATCATCATTTCGAAGAACTGAGGTGCGCGATTGGTTATCTTGAGGTTCGAGATGTTGCCGTGGTTCTTGGCAATGACGGTGGTAAGGCTGCCCAGGCTTCCCGGCTCGTTGAGGACCGTAAGCTGCACCCGTCCCACGTGGGCAGGCGTGTTCTCACTATCAGCCTCCCACGAAACATCGATCCAACGTTCCGGCGTATCGGCAAACGCTTCCAAGCCTTCACAATCGATGGTGTGAATGGTGACACCCTTGCCAGTAGTGACAACACCAACGATTCTGTCGCCCGGTAACGGATGACAGCAGCCGGCGAAGTGCAGCGCCATTCCCGGAATCAAACCTTTGATGGGTACCGCCGGACTTTTGGATTTGTTCCTTCTGGTCCTGGCGCGGGCGAGAGGTACTACCTTTTCGTAGAACCTCATTTTCTTCTTGGTACCTGGGAACACCGTCTCTGTAACGGCTCGGGCCGTGATGTGTCCCCCACCTACCTGGGCGCACACATCTTCGACACTCCCCTGCTTGAAATTCTTGCGGACACCCTCGAGAGCCTTATCGGAGTATTCGTATCCCTCCTCCTGAAAAGCGCGCTCCAAAATGGACCGACCCAATTGCACGTACTGATCCCGTTCCCTTGAGCGGATGAAGCGGCGGATCCGCGCACGTGCCTTACCGGTAACGACAAAACGATCCCAGGTCGGCGAAGGTGTCTGTGCCTTCGATGTAATGATGTCCACTTGGTCGCCATTGTACAGTGGTGTTCGAAGCGGCATCAGGCGCCCGTTGATTTTGGCGCCGACGCAGGTATCGCCGATCTCTGAATGTACCGCGTAGGCGAAGTCTACCGGGGTCGCTCCACTCGGCAGGTTGATGAGGTCGCCCTTAGGCGTAAAGCAGAACACCTCGTCCGGGAACATCTCCAGTTTCGTGTGTTCCAGGAGTTCTTCCGGATCCATCGGATGTTCAAGGATGTCGAGAAGCTCGCGCAACCAACGATACTGCTTGCCGTCCGTGTTGCCGACGCCTTGCTTATAATGCCAATGGGCGGCGACGCCGAATTCGGCAATCTCATGCATCTCTCGGGTCCGAATTTGAATTTCGATTCGATGCCGTTCGGGCCCCAGCACCCCGGTATGCAAAGAGCGATAGCCGTTGGGTTTCGGTGTCGAAATGTAATCCTTGAACCGGCCTGGCACTACGGGATAGGCGCTGTGAACGACGCCGAGAGCCTTGTAGCAATCGTCCACCGAGCCGACGATCACTCGGAACGCCATAATGTCGCACAGCTGCTCCCAAGCCATGTTGGATCGCTGCATCTTGCGCCAAATCGAATACGGGGACTTCTCCCGGCCGATGACATCCGCATCAACCCCGCTGTTGATGATCGTCGCACGTAACTGATCGACGATCCGCGGAATGAGCTCTCCTCCCTGCTCTCTGAGAAATTTCAACCTGGAAACGATCGATTCGCGGGCCTCGGCATTGATCTCGGCGAAGGCCAGTCCCTCGAGCTCGTTCTTCATCTCTTGCATACCTATGCGCTCAGCCAAAGGCGCATAGATATCCATTGTTTCGTGGGCAATACGGCGGCGCTTATCCGCATCCTTAATATGCTTTAACGTACGCATGTTGTGCAGACGGTCGGCCAATTTGACCAGAAGGACGCGAATATCCTCCGACATCGCCAGGACCAGCTTACGGAAGTTCTCCGCCTGCTTGGTATGCTCGGACTGCCACTCGATGCGATTGAGCTTGGTCACACCATCGACGAGACGCGCCACCTCCTCTCCAAAATGACTTTCAATCTCTTCGAGAGTCGCTGACGTATCCTCGATCGTGTCGTGGAGGAGCGCCGTGATGATCGAGGCGGTATCAAGCCGATAATTCGTCAGAATTCCGGCGACTTCCAAGGGATGCGAAAAATAGGGGTCGCCGGACGCCCGAACCTGCGACCCATGGGCCTTCATCGCAAACACGTAACCGCGATTGAGCCCCTCTTCATCGGCTCCGCTATCGTAAGCTTTAACGCGTTCGACGAGCTCGAACTGACGGATCATTTCCGCCCTCGCTGGCCATCCCTAAGGCCGTGGCATGCATTTAAAGCTCGTCAGTGTCGTCTCTGGCGCCGCCGGATGGCCGCAGTTCCGTTTCCGGTTGCAGGTATGTGTCCTCATCGAGGATCTCTTGCGCATCCTCTCCCTCGACATGGAGCACGTCCTCCTCGATCTCGCTCGCGGGTTCGGGTTCGCCCAGCTCGGACTCGATCTCCCGCTGGATCGCCAGCAGGTCCATGTCGTCTTCTTCGGGTTCGTCCATCTCAACAAACTTCTGAAGACCGCGGATCAGATTGTTTTCCAACTCGCTGATATTGATCGTTCCTTCGGCGATTTCACGCAGCGCCACGACAGGGTTTCTGTCGTTGTCGCGATCAACGCTGAGCGGTACGCCAGCTCCGAGGTTTCGCGCCCTCTGAGCAGCGAGCATCACCAGTTCAAACCGGTTAGGAACTTTGGTTACGCAATCTTCGACGGTTACACGCGCCATTCAAACCCTCCGCAAAAGCAACAACATGCACGGCCATACTCGCCTTACTTATATATTTTAGCTGCACCTTGGACTCAAGGCCGATGATTCGGCATGCTCCAGGGTTCTCACGCGCTCAGGTCTCAATGGGCTCTGCGCTCTGCCCCGGCGGCAGCATCTCAAGCAGCTGAACGACGGAGCCTCCAAGTACGGGATGGCGCCAATCCGGCGCAAGTTCGGCCAACGGCTTGAGCACGAAGGCCCGTTCATGCATACGTGGGTGAGGCAACTCCACACCCGATGCCGAAGGGCTGACCCAATCATCGTAACAAAGGAGGTCCAAGTCGAGCACGCGGGCGGCATTCCGCTCGCCGCGCTCTCGGCCGAATTCCGCCTCTATGGCGTGTAACAAGCAAAGAAGCTCGGCGGGATTTTTCGTTGTTTCCACCCTAATGACGCCGTTGACATAGTGTGGCTGCCCCGAATTGGGTACCGGTAGGCTGCGATACCAGCGGGACCGGCGGACGACAGCAATTCCCAAAGCCGCCAATGCATCAACGGCGGCGCTACAGGTTGCCACCGGCGGTCCATAGCGGGGACTTGGAAGATTTCCTCCGATTCCGACAAACACCATCGTGTTCATCCTATTTTCCACTCTTGCAGCGTTTGTCACCCGGTCCTACGTATGGATGAGCCCATTCATTTTGAATGCCGAAGGCAGGAGCAGTTGCGATTAACGGCGTTTTTTTTCAGAGGCGGCAACTAGGCTCTCAAACTTCTCTATCCAAAAGGACATTGGAACATGGTTTTTTACCCACAGGAGCGTATCGGACTTTTCATTGACGGCTCCAACCTGTACGCAGCCGCACGAGCGTTGAACTTCGATATCGATTACAAGCGGCTCTTGAACGTTTTTGCCGCCAAGGGTCATTTGATCCGTGCCTTCTACTATACCGCGTTAGTCGAGGACCAGGAATACTCGCCGATTCGGCCGCTGATCGACTGGTTGGACTACAACGGCTACACCATGGTGACCAAACCGACCAAGGAATTCACCGACGCTTCCGGCCGCCGCAAAATTAAGGGCAACATGGACATCGAACTGGCGATCGACGTCATGGAAATGGCCGAGCACCTGGACCACATCGTACTTTTCTCCGGTGACGGCGATTTCCGGCGACTCGTCGAAGCTGTCCAACGGAGAGGAACACGCGTCACTGTGGTAAGCACGGTGCGTTCACAGCCTCCAATGGTTGCCGATGAATTGCGTCGCCAAGCCGATACTTTTATCGAGTTGCAAGAACTCCAGCCGAGCATATCCCGCGTGGGCTCAAACCGGGAGGAGCGCCAAGAAAACGGCTACGACCATCCGACAAACACCGACGACATCCTTGAGAACGCTTGAACCGTGCCGCGGCCACGATGGACACTTCACGTCCAGACCTAGACTGCCCACTGTGCCCTAGATTGCGCGTGTTCCGGGAAACCAATCGCGGCCTTTTCCCAACATGGCACAATGGGCCAGTGCCTTCGTTCGGCTCCGATGATCCGCATCTTCTGATCGTTGGCTTGGCGCCCGGGCTAAAGGGCGCTAACCGAACCGGCCGTCCGTTTACCGGCGATTTTGCGGGGGAACTATTGTACCAAACGCTGGTTCGTTTCGGACTGGCGGAAGGCCAGTTCAGGGGCGAGGCGGACGACGGGATGAGATTGATCGGCTGCCGCATCACCAACGCCGTGCGTTGCGTACCCCCGAAGAACAGACCAACGCCTGCCGAAATTGCCAACTGCGGTCGGTTTCTCGCCGCCGAGATCGCCAACCTCAAATCCCTCAAATCAATTCTGGCTCTCGGCACCGTCGCTCACTATGCCGTGCTCGCCGCCTTCGGCCTTCGCAAAAGAGTAGCTCCTTTCAAACACGGAGCACTTCATTCAATGCCCGACGATCTGGTCCTGGCAGACAGCTATCATTGCTCGCGATACAATACCAACACAGGCCGATTGACACGCACGATGTTCGAATCGGTATTTGAAAACCTGGTCCAACCTCGCCCCGCTCGAGAGATTTTCCGATGATCGATCTCTATACTTCGCCGACGCCCAACGGCTTCAAGGTCTCGATCATGCTCGAGGAGACCGCCATGCCCTACACCGTGATCCCCATCGACATCAACAACGGCGACCAATTCGACAGCGAATACCTGAAACTCAATCCCAACAACAAGATTCCCACCATCGTCGATTCAGGCGGTCCGGACGGCGTTCCTTACACGGTCTTCGAATCGGGCGCCATTCTGATGTACTTGGCGGAGAAGTCCGGTCTTTTGATGCCCGCGGATGTTGCCGGTCGCTACGGTGTCGTTCAATGGCTGATGTTTCAGATGGGCAGCATCGGACCGATGCTCGGGCAAGCCCACCACTTCCGCCGTTATGCCCCAGAGGCGATAGCGTACGCCATTGATCGATACACCAATGAGGCAAGACGGCTTTACAGGGTTATGGATCGCAGGCTAGGCGAGGCCGAATACCTGGCCGGAGAGTATTCGGTCGCCGACATCGCCTCCTTCCCGTGGATCAGACCGTATCGACGACAGGGACAAGATCTCGAGGATTACCCCAATCTTAAGCGGTGGTTCGACGCCATCGACAACCGTCCCGCCGTTCAGCGAGGACTTCAGGTGCCTTCCGGAGCTCGAAGCGTATCCGCGGACATGGATGAGACGACGCGATCGATCCTGTTCGGCGCCGCCCAATACGCCGAACACTAACACCAAAGCTCACTGATAATGAGCTTTGGTATACAACAATCGGATTGCCCGAGTGTTTGGTTGACATCGATCGGCCTCGGCAATCCGTTCAACCCTTTTCCCGGATCAGTCTCGCCTTCTGCCGCTTCCAATCGCGTTCCTTCACCGTCTCCCGCTTGTCGACGCTTCGCTTTCCGCGACCGAGTGCCAACGCCACCTTGGCGACCCCTCTCTTGTTGAAGTAGATCGACAGGGGCACCAGGGTCATGCCTCCTCGCCTTACGGCGCCGATCAGTTTGCTGATTTCACGTCTGTGCATCAGCAGCTTTCGCGGTCGCCTGGGCTCGTGACTGAAGTGCTTGGCTGCCCCGTATTCCGGTATGTGAGTGTTGAACAGGACGAGTTCGCCATCCTTGTTACCGGCATAAGCCTCGTTGATCGACGCGTGGCCCTGCCGCAGCGACTTGACCTCGGTGCCGACGAGGGCGATGCCCGCCTCGAAGGTCTCTTCGATCTGGTAATCGTGGCGCGCCCTACGGTTTTGCGCCACCACGTTTCCCGACGAGAGCCCTTTTTTTCTGTTTTTTCCAGCCATCGGTTGCCCGCTGTGAGGCGACCCCTAAGACAACAGGCCGACAGCCGCCATCGCCTTTTTTACGATTTCCTTGCTGGTCTCGCTTATCTCGACGAGCGGCAGCCGCAACTCGGGCGAACACTTGCCGAGCAGGCTTGCCGCGTACTTTACGGGGCCCGGACTGGTTTCACAGAAAAGGGCCACGTGCAAAGGCATCAGTCGATCGTTCAGCGCGGCTGCCTTCGCCACGTCTCCTTCGCGCCAAGCCCTTTGCATCTCCGCGCACAGCGCCGGGGCGACATTGGCGGTCACCGAGATGCAGCCATGCCCCCCTGCCGCGAGGAACGGCAATGCGGTGCCATCCTCTCCCGACATCTGACAGAAGTCGGGCCCTATCGCCAATCGAGTCCTGATCGGCCGTCCGAGATCTTGGGTGGCATCCTTGACGCCGACAATGTTGGGTAGTCGGGCCAATCTGGCCATCGTCTCGACCGTCATATCGACCACGGATCGAGGCGGCACATTGTAGATGAGGATCGGAATATCGGCAGCATCGTGGATCGCCTTGAAGTGCTGATAGAGGCCTTCCTGGGTCGGCTTGTTATAGTAAGGCGTGACCACCAACGCTGCGTCGGCACCAACCTGCTTGGCGTGGCGGGTGAGATCGATGGCCTCGGATGTGGAATTCGAGCCGGTTCCGGCGATCACCGGGACGCGGCCCGCGGCCGCCTCGATGCACACTTCCACAACGCGCTTGTGTTCGGCGTGATCCAGCGTCGGCGACTCTCCGGTCGTGCCGCAAGGAACCAGTCCGTCGGTTCCCTGCTCGACATGCCAATCGATCAGGGAACGGTAAGCATCCTCGTCGAACGCTCCATCCCTGAGCGGCGTGATCAGGGCGGGCATCGAGCCCTTGAACATTTCTTCTCTCCTCAGCACTATCACTCAATTTCATCGGGACCATACCGCCGACCATCCTCTTTGGGAAGGCGCGCGTCGAGACATGGAGCGGACGTCGGCCCCGCCCTTGCTGCAACCGGGCTTTTCGCATAGACTACCAAATGGAGAGGCTGGTTTTAATCGCTGCTACCGGGACGAAAGTGACAGGTTTGTCTTGAGGGAGACGGGCCGTTGTTTGGACGGTTGGCCACTATTTGGTTGATCGCGGGCGTTTGGCTATTGCCTCTATGTCCGGTAGCGATCGCCGCGTATTTTTCACCCGCCGACGTTCGCGCCGGCATGACAGCTTTCGCGGCTGCCGATGCCGGCGATTGGGATACCGCGCGGGAAGTCGCCGCCGAGATCAGCGATCCGCTGGCGGAAAAGCTGTTTTTTTGGAGTGATGTTACCCGCCTGGGAGGCAGCGGTTCATTCGACGCCATCACCAGGTTCATTTCGGAAAACCCGGACTGGCCCAGTCAGGACGTGCTTCGCCGTCGCGCCGAGGAAGCGATAACCGAAACATTGCCGCCGGAGATCGTCCTCTCCTGGTTCGATCGTCATGAACCGATCACAACCGAGGGATGGGTGCGCTTTGGAGAAGCCTTGCTGGTCACCGGCCAGTTGGAGAAGGGCCTAGCGACAATACGCGATACCTGGGTAAACGGCGCTTTCTCGGAATTCCTGGAGGATAGGTTCTATTCCACACATCGACACCAACTGACGTCAGAGGATCACGTCAATCGGCTGGACCGATTGATATGGCGGGGCCGTCTTACCGAGGCACGCCGGATGCTTGGAAGGGTCGACGCAGAACATCGGGCGTTGGCCGAGGCGCGGTTGCGCCTTCGAGAGCTTGGCCATGACGTTGATGGAGCGATCGCAAAAGTTCCTTCGGCGTTAAAGGACGATCCCGGCCTGATCTACGAACGGTTGCGGTGGCGTCGGACGAAGGGTCGGGATCTTTTGGCGCGCGAGTTGCTCAAGACCCACCCGCTCGATCACGTGAACCCTGAGATGTGGTGGGCTGAACGTGCCATTCTCGCCCGCCGCGCCCTTGCCGAAGGTCACGTGTCCGAGGCCTATCGGATTGCAAGAGACCACGCGCTGACCGAGGGAGCCGGTTTTGCCGACGCGGAATGGTTGGCGGGTTGGATCGCCTTGCGCTTCCTCGAGGAACCGAAGGTAGCTTTCGACCACTTCACGAACCTGTTCGGGAGCGTCAAGTACCCGGTCAGCCTGTCCCGGGGCGCCTATTGGGCCGCTCGTGCCGCCGAGGCGGATTTGCGGCCCAACTTGGCCGAGCTATGGTATCGCACCGCAGCCCAGCACCCCACCACCTATTACGGGCAATTGGCTGCAACCCGGTTGGGAGCCGGGAGCGAATTGCCGTTACCGCCCGACCCGCATCCCAGCGCGGACGAGGTTGCCCTTTTTGATGGCCACGAGTTGGTGCGGGCAGTTCGCATGCTGACCGCCTTCGGACAGCGGGATCGGCTGCCGCCATTCATTCTGAGTCTCGGAAGACAAAGCGATTCGGCCGGTTGGAAAGCTCTGGTTGCCGGTCTGGCCGAAGAGCAGGGCCGTCCTGATCTGTCAATCGCAATTGCCAAACAGTCAATTCGGCACGGCCAACCGCTGATGAAGAACGGATATCCGTCCGTCGCGGTGCCCGAGATCGATCACACGGTGGGACAGGCCGCGGAAGTTCCCCTCATCTTGGCAATGGTTCGTCAGGAAAGCGCGTTTCATTTCGAAGCCATCAGCCGTGCCGGCGCCCGCGGTTTGATGCAGGTCATGCCCAGCACGGCTCGCAGCGTAGCCGGCAAGCTGAAGCTACCCTATTCCCAGAAACGGCTCACCGCTGATCCGGACTACAATCTCAAGATCGGCCGATCCTATATGAGTGCGTTGCTGGATACCTTCGAGGGCTCCTACGTACTGGCCCTAGCCGCCTACAACGCCGGTCCAGCACGAGTGAAACAGTGGAAACTTGTCAACGGCGCCCCCCAGGGCAACGTGATCGACGCCGTTGACTGGATCGAGTTGATTCCATTCGCTGAAACCCGCAACTACGTTCAGCGAACGCTCGAAAACCTGCAAGTCTATCGAACGATGCTCAATGGAACCGAAGTCGCGTGGACACTCGAGAACGATCTCGAGCGGTAGCTTGACCTCCGATGCAGTGAAAGCGATAACGCGACCTCCAAGAGTGTCGAGCGTGTGAATTGAGGAGTTGGTGATTGGCTGCAGACGGGAGTATTCGGAATATCGGGGCTTGCGTCTTCGACGCCTACGGTACGCTCTTCGATGTCACCGCAGCCGCCGCTCGTTGCGGCGACGCCCTTGGTGAAAAAGCCGACGCGCTTGCGTCGATTTGGCGCACCAAGCAGTTGGAATATACTTGGCTGCGGAGTCTTCGCGGCGACTATATCGACTTCTGGCACGTCACCGGCCAGAGCCTCGACTACGCCATGGCAACCTTGAAGCTTAAGGACGACGCCCTCAGAACCCGGCTGATGGAGCTTTACCTCGTCCTCGACGCCTATCCCGAAGTCCGGGAGATGCTGAACACGATCAAAGAGGCTGGAATGAGGACGGCGATCCTGTCCAACGGATCGCCGTCTATGCTGGTCGCCGCGGTGCGACGGGCGGAACTCGAAGACCTGCTCGACGAGGTAATTTCCGTCGATTCGGTTCGTATCTACAAACCCCATCCCAGCGTCTACCAACTCGCGGTTGATCGCCTTAGGATGCCACCCGAACGCATTTGCTTTCTGTCGGCCAACGCTTGGGATGCCTCCGGCGCCGCTCATTTCGGTTTCCGCGTGATCTGGATCAACCGCTTCCGGGCGCAACCGGAACAACTCCCGGGCAAGCCGGAGAAGGAAATCCACAACTTGGCAGAGTTGCCCGATTTGCTCGAACTATGAGCGGGCGGATTTCTGACGGCAACCCCAGTTTGCCGCGCTGAGATCGGTCGCATGTTCTCCAAAAGACAACAGCAATTGGCCGAGGATGTTATTCGGCGCTGCCGAGCCGCCGGCCTCAGGTTGGCAACTGCCGAGTCATGCACCGGAGGTCTTGTTGCCGGATGTCTCACGTCCGTTTCCGGTTCCTCGGCCGTGTTCGATCGAGGCTTCGTCACCTACGCCAACAGCGCCAAGACCGATTTGCTGGGGGTATCGGATAGTCTGCTCGCCGCCGATGGCGCGGTCAGTGAGGGGGCGGCGCGGGCCATGGCAGAGGGGGCCCTCTCCGGTGCGCCCACCCAGGTCAGCATCGCCGTCACGGGTATTGCCGGCCCCGAAGGCGGGACAGCGTCCAAACCTGTCGGGCTGGTTCACATCGCCGCGGCGCGGACGGGGCGCGACACGCTGCATGAGCGCCACGTCTTTACCGGCGATCGTCAAACTATCCGCATGGCAGCCGTTGAAGCGGCGTTGGCGCTATTGATCAAGCGGCTTTCCTGAAGAAGAACCGTCGCTCGATCCTGACCGCCGAGGATGATCCTTCGTCGAGCCGTATAGGCTCCGGGCTCGTTTCTCGAATCCGTTCACCATCCGCTGCACAGCTTCGTTGAATAGCCTGCCGATCAGTTTCTGCAGGGTCCTCGAACGAAACTCAAAATCGATATAGAAATCGATAACGCAATTTCCACGATCGTCCGGCTCAAAGGTCCAGTGGTTGGTGAGGTGTCGAAACGGCCCTTCGTGGTAGACCACGTCGACACGCTTCGGACGATCGAGGCCAACGCGCGAGGTGAAACGTTCACGAAACACTTTGAACCCGATCACCAGATCGGCGACGAACGCGTCAGGACTCTCGCGGCGGCGAATCCGGCACGCCACACACCAGGGCAAGAAATCCGGATATTGCTCGACATCGGCGACCAGATCGAACATCTGCTCGGGAGTGTAGGGAACGGTGCGTTTCTCCGCGTGGGTAGGCATGCCGCGGAAAAAGTCTCAGAACTAAATCTGAGCCAACGCCGCCTGGCGGGCCGCGCGAAGATTCTCGAAATCACGATCGGCGTGATAGGACGAGCGGGTCAGCGGCGAAGATGCCACCATCCGGAAACCTTTCGCTTCGCCGATACGTTTGTACTCTTCGAACTCCTCCGGGGTCACGAAGCGGTCGATGGCAGCATGGCGCAACGTCGGCTGGAGGTACTGACCGATGGTCAGGAAGTCTACTCTAGCCGAACAAAGATCATCCATGACCTGCAACACCTCTCCCCTATCCTCGCCCAAGCCTACCATGATCCCCGACTTAGTAAAGAGGCCCGGGTCCAGATCCTTGGCGCGGTCGAGCAACCGGAGCGAATGATAGTACCGCGCGCCAGGACGAATTGTGGGATAAAGCCTCGGCACGGTCTCGAGATTGTGGTTGAAGACATCCGGCCCCGCCGCAACAACCACCTCCAGAGCCCCGTCCTTGTGGCGAAAATCGGGAACCAGTACCTCGATTGTCGTTTCCGGAGAGGTTTCGCGAATTCGCCCGACGCATCGGACGAATTGCCCTGCGCCCCCGTCGTCGAGATCGTCCCTGTCCACAGACGTGATCACAACGTGCTTCAGACCCATCGTCTCGACGGTCATCGCGAGATTCTCGGGCTCCAACGGATCCACCGCACCCGGCTTGCCGGTGGCAACGTTGCAAAACGCGCACGCACGTGTACAAATATCGCCGAGAATCATCACGGTCGCGTGCTTGCGAGACCAACACTCTCCGATGTTTGGGCAGGCCGCTTCTTCACAAACAGTGTGAAGGTTGTGCGCGCGCATCAAATCGCGTGTTTCGGCATATCCCCTGGAAGTCGGAGCCTTGACGCGAATCCACGCGGGCTTGCGCGGCGAGGGGTTGATCGGCCGGTGAGCCTTTTCGGGGTGGCGGATGGAGTTCACCTTGTTCATGAAGCCGATATGGCGGTAGTTGGTGCTGCCGTCAAGCAAAGTGCGCCGTCTTGCCGAATTCGCACGGAACGATTTTCGTATCCGAGCCACTGCAAAAGTCGATCACGGAACAAGGTCATATCGCACCCAGTCGGTAACCGGCGTGATGGAGTCATAGAGGTTCCTGGCGGTACTGTTGTCTCGCTTGGTCATCCAATAGATGCGGAACCACTTCTCGTCGCGCCCGCGCCGGGCGAGAGCCTGGATCAACGCGCGACCGCCCCCTTCCCCGCGTTTTTCCGGCGCCACGAACAGATCTTCCAGGTAACAGACGTGCTTCGTCGTCCATGTGTTTAGGTGCAGAACGGCATTGGCGAAGCCAACGACCTCGGCCCCGTCGCAAGCCAGGAAACACATCATCGGTTGAGCCGGGTTCAGCAGCCGTTCCCACGTCGCCTCACTGACGGCGTCCGGCACGGAGGTTCCGTAATACTCACAGTAACCTCGCCACAGCCGGAACCACGCTTGCCGATCCTCGGCGGTCGCCGGACGCACCAGGATCGCCATTCGGTCAGGGTCCTAAAAGTGCACTGCCCGCCCGTAGGCGTCGAGCACGGACTCATGCATCATCTCGGAAAGCGTGGGATGCGGGAATACCGAATGCATCAACTCGGCTTCGGTGGTCTCCAGCGTCTTGGCGACACCGTAGCCCTGTATCAACTCGGTGACCTCGGCACCGACCATATGAGCACCCAACAGCTCACCGGTCTTGGCGTCGAACACCGTCTTGACCATTCCCTCAGGCTCCCCCAGTGCGATCGCCTTGCCGTTACCAATGAACGGGAAACGGCCAACCTTGACCTCATGCCCCCGCTCCCGCGCCGCCTTCTCGGTGAGTCCCGACGCTGGCTACCTGCGGCCGGCTATAGGTACAGCCGGGAATACGGGTCGTGTCCAGCGGATGGACGCCGGCGAGGCCGGCGATCTTCTCGATGCAGATTATTCCCTCGTGACTTGCCTTGTGGGCCAGCCAGGGTGGCCCGACCACGTCACCGATCGCGTAGACGCCCGGTTCTCCCGTTCGGCACCACTCGTCGATCAAAATATGCGATTTCTCTACCTTGACCCTGGTGCCTTCGAGACCGCAGCCTTCCACATTTCCGACGATGCCGACGGCAAGGATGACCCTGTCGACGGTGACATCCCAGGTCTTACCGCCGCCTTCCAGCGTGGCGGTGACGCTATCTGCCGCCCTTTTTAGCGCCTTGACGGTGGTCGAGGTATGTATGGACATGCCCTGCTTCTCGAAAGCCTTACGGGCTAAGGCCGAGATCTCGTCGTCTTCCACGGGTAACACCCGATCGAGAATCTCCGCCACGGTCACTTCGGCACCCAAGGACCGGTAGAAGCTGGCGAATTCGATGCCGATGGCGCCTGAACCGACCACCAGCAACGATCTCGGCATGTTCTCGGGAATCATCGCCTCCATGTAGGTCCACACCAGTTTCCCGTCCGGCTCCAGCCCTGGAAGCGAGCGCGCCCGCGCCCCGGTGGCGAGAATGATGTGCTTGGCCGCAAGATCGGCAACGGCCTTCCCGTCCTTTTCAACCGCAACCTTGCCGGGGCCGTTCAGCCGGCCATTGCCGTCGAACACCGTGACCTTGTTCTTGCGCAACAAGTGGGCCACGCCGCCGTTGAGCTGCGCGGCGACTTGCCGCGATCGTTCAACCACTTTCTTGATATCGAAATCAATTCCCTTGATTGATATTCCGAAATCCGATGCATGCTTCATCGTTTCGTAGATCTCGGCGGTTCGCAGCAAGGCTTTGGTTGGAATGCATCCCCAGTTGAGGCAGATGCCGCCGAGGTGCTTGCGTTCGACGACCGCTGACTTCATGCCGAGCTGGGCGGCACGGATCGCGGCTACGTAGCCCCCCGGCCCGGTGCCGATCACGATGACGTCGAAAGAGGTCTCGGCCATAGCGGCGTTCCTCAGAGCAACATGGTCAGCGGGTCCTCGATGAGTTTCTTGAACACATCGAGGAACTCGGCGCCCTTGGCGCCATCCACCGACCGGTGATCGGCAGACAGCGTACAACTCATCATCGTTGCCACCGCCAGCGCCCCATCCTTCACGATCGGCCGCTTTTCGGCGGCTCCGACGGAAAGCAGGCAGGACTGCGGCGGGTTGATGATCGCGGCGAACTCCCTAATCCCGAACATGCCGAGATTGGAGATCGTGAAGCCGCCGCCCTGATACTCTTCCGGCATAAGCTTACCTTCTCGCGCCCGTTTCGCCAGTGCGCGGACCTCGTTGGAAATAGCCACCAGTCCCTTGTTGTCGGCGCCGCGGACAACCGGCGTGATTAGCCCGTTGGGCGCAGCCACGGCAACGCAGACGTCCACGGTCTGGTAGAGCCTGATCGCCTCGTCGGTCCACGAGGAATTGGCTCCGGGATAGGCACGGAGCGCCAGCGCCACTGCCCGCACGACGAAATCGTTGACCGAGAGCTTGTAGCTCTTGTCACCGCTGGGAGCACGTCCGTTGAGCTTCTCGCGCAATTCCAGAAGGGCGTCGAGATTGCAGTCTATCGTGAGGTAGTAATGGGGGATCTCTCGTTTCGAGGCACTCAGTCGCTGGGCAATGACCTTGCGCATGGTGCTGTTCGGTACTTCGATAAAAGCAGCGCCGGGTTCCGCCAACGCCGCGGGCGCATTCGGCGCCGCCACCGGCTGAGCCGCGGCAGCTGCCGCCTGACCGACGCCGGCGGTGATCGCTGCCTCGATGTCCGCCTTGACGATCCGGCCGTGCGGGCCGCTACCGGAAATCTGCGTCAGGTCGAGCCCGGCCTGCGACGCCATTCGCTTGGCCAGGGGACTGGCAAAGATCCTCTCTCCCGACGACTTGGCAGCCGGCACCTGAGCGGCCGCGGCCGGTGCCGATACTAGAGGTCGGGGCGCTGCCGTAGACGCGGGCCCGGGTGGCGCTACCGCTGGTGGCTGGGCCGGGGTCGCCACCTCGAGAGTGGAAGAGGCCTCGCCCTCTTCCAGCAACAGAGCGATGGGCGCATTGACGGCGACACCTTCGGTGCCTTCGGCAACAAGGATCTTGCCGAGGACGCCCTCATCGACGGCCTCCACCTCCATGGTCGCCTTGTCGGTTTCGATCTCGGCAAGCACATCGCCCGACTGAACGGGATCGCCCTCGTTTTTCAGCCACTTTGCAAGCTTGCCCTCGGTCATCGTCGGCGACAGCGCCGGCATCAGGATTTGAATGGGCATGGCGTCGGTTCCCCCCCTGCCGTCAACGATAACAGACGGCCTTGGCCGCGGCGGCAACGCTTTCCGGTTGGGGAAGCGCCAGCTTCTCCAGGTTGGCGGCGTAAGGCATCGGGACGTCAACGCCTGCAACACGGACCACCGGTGCGTCCAGATAATCGAAAGCGTGCTCCATCATCAGTGCCGCCATTTCCGAGCCGATCCCGGCCACCGGCCAACCCTCCTCGACACTCACCAGCCGGTTTGTTTTCATCACCGACTGGACAATGGTGTTCGTATCCATTGGTCTTAGCGAGCGCAGGTTGATGACCTCGGCGTCAATCCCTTCCTTGGACAGCACCGTCGCGGCCTCGAGGGCAACGGCCACCATGCGTGAGAAAGCAACGATGGTCACGTCGTTCCCCGGTCGCTCGATCCTGGCTCGACCGATGGGAATGACGAAATCGGGGTCGGTCGGCACGTCGAAGCTTTGCCCGTAAAGGATTTCGTTCTCGAGAAAGACGACAGGATTGGGGTCGCGGATCGCGGCCTTGAGCAACCCTTTCGCATCCGCCCCCGAGTAGGGTGCCACGACCTTGAGACCCGGACAGTGCGCATACCAGGATGCGAAGCACTGGGAATGCTGGGCAGCCACGCGAGATGCCGCTCCGTTGGGGCCGCGAAAAACAATCGGAGAGCCCATTTGCCCCCCGGCCATATAGAGGGTTTTGGCAGCCGAGTTGATGATCTGATCGATAGCCTGCATGGAGAAATTGAAGGTCATAAACTCGATGATCGGCTTCATTCCGGCGAAGGCAGCCCCGACCCCGAGACCAGCGAACCCCATCTCCGTGATCGGCGTGTCGACCACCCGTTTCGATCCAAACTCTTCGAGGAGGCCCTGACTCACCTTGTAGGCGCCCTGATACTGGGCGACCTCCTCACCCATCAGGAAGACCTCCGGATCGCGACGCATTTCCTCGGCGATCGCGTCGCGCAGAGCCTCCCGAACAGTCATCGTGGCGGTGGGCCCCGAGTACTCGGGTTCAGCAGGCGTCGCCACTGGGGCCGGCTGGCCGACCGGGATAGGTTGTGTGTCGCTGACCGTCGGCGTTGGAGGAGCGGTAGCGGTGGCCGGTGCCTGAGCCGCCGTCGATGCGGTGGTCACGGCCGAAGCGTCCTCGCCCTCTTCCAAGAGGAGCGCGATGGGGGTGTTGACGGCGACTCCCTCGGTGCCTTCCGGCACGAGAATTTTTCCGAGCACGCCCTCGTCGACGGCCTCGACCTCCATGGTCGCTTTGTCCGTCTCTATTTCGGCGATCACGTCGCCGGCCGCTACAACATCGCCTTCCTGCTTCAACCACTTGGCAAGCTTGCCATCGGTCATGGTAGGCGATAGCGCCGGCATGAGGATTTGAACGGGCATGGGTTTCCTTCCGTGCGCTGCTGGACTGAGCGTTCCAGGCTAAGCTTCCACGAGAACATCGGTATAGAGTTCGGCCGGATCGGGTTCGGGGCTCTGCTGGGCAAATTCGGCGGCTTCGTTGACGACTTCTTTGACCTGGCGGTCGATTTCCTTGAGCTTCGCTTCATCAACCAGCTTGTTGTCCAAGAGATGGGCGCGCAGGTTGTCCAACGGATCGCTTTCCTTGCGCACCGCGCTCACTTCCTCTTTCGTTCGGTACTTGGCCGGATCCGACATCGAGTGGCCGCGATAGCGGTAGGTCTTCATCTCCATCACATGGGGACCGTTGCCGCCACGCACGTATGCCGTGACCTCGTCGGCCGCGGCCTTGACGTCGAGCACGTTCATTCCGTTCACCTGGACGCCCGGAATGCCAAAGCTCTCGCCCCGCCTATAGAGATCGGTCGTCGCCGATGCCCGCTCGATCGAAGTGCCCATTCCGTATTTGTTGTTCTCGATGACGTAGATGATGGGCAGCTTCCACAGCGAGGCCATGTTGAAGGACTCGTACACCTGCCCCTGGTTGGTCGCGCCATCGCCGAAGTAGCAATAGCAGATGCCTCCGTCCTCGCGATACTTGTGCGAAAAAGCGAGTCCCGTACCCAGCGAAACCGATGCGCCGACGATCCCATGCCCTCCGAAGAAGTTCTTCTCGCGGCTGAACATGTGCATGGATCCGCCCTTTCCCCTGGAATACCCGCCGATGCGGCCGGTGAGCTCGGCCATCACACCCTTCGGATCCATGTCGCACGCAAGCATGTGACCGTGGTCCCGATAGGTCGTAATGACGCTGTCTTGCTCTTTGGCCGTGGCGTGGAGTCCCACCACCACCGCCTCCTCGCCGATGTAAAGGTGGCAGAAGCCGCCGATGAGTCCCATGCCGTAGAGCTGGCCCGCCTTCTCCTCGAATCGACGAATGAGCAACATCCGTCCATAGTGTTGGAGCAGCTCTTCCGGGTTCGCTTTCGCCTTGGTGCGGGCGCTGGACTTCGTGGCGCTCTTCTTTCTGGGCGCCGCCTTCGGTTCCGTCGCCATAAGCCCTCCCTCCGTGAGTTGCGTGTCCCGCCTATCCGTCCCGCAACTAGCGTACGAACGCCAGCAGCGAAGATAGCTTGTACCTGATCGTATTTCGACGCATTCCGCAACACAAGCTTTGAAATGAAAGAATATGGTGACTAATTCTTTGTTTCATATGCTGAAAATTGGATTAACTTAATTTCAGTTTATTCCGTCAGTTCCGATGGAAAGATGTTCGGGATCGGATCTCACACCCGCCAGGATGAAAAGTTTTTCATTCCGAATCCGAGACGCGCCAAGCCGTCAACACTGTGGGACCACCGCAACCAGCAAACCCACCCCGACAAAATGCTTCGACTTCAAGACACTCGCCAAGACCTTCCTCGAAAACCTAGCCTGTTGCACCTGGAATGCGAATCCAGCGCCACTCGTGCCTGATCAACCAATATGAAAGGGTATTTCCAGGCCAGCCAGAGTGTCGCGATCGTTTACGACGCCATGACTGCCGCGCTGAGCCACACAGCCAACCCCATCATTTCCTTGGCGGCCTAGGCACACAGAACGCTTTATCAGCTTCGCTATGCTGATGATGCAGAAATAACGGTACATTGGGGAAGTTTGGGGGTATCGGCGGTGTCCGTCATTCCCCGTTCGCCGATGTCGTAAAGATCACGATTTCGTTGGGATGTCCATAGTTCAAGATACGCCTCGACCACTCATCCAGCATGTCTCTTTCGAGGCTGTCGGGATGGAGCAGATGGACCCGGTGTTCCAGGGCCTTTCGTTCCAATCGAACTCTAGCAAGCGTAGCGCGGGCGGATGCGACCTGCTGCTCCTGAGCTCGCCAAGCGATTACGCCTCGGTCGCCATGAACAACATGATACGCAAAGTACGCGACGACACAGACGCCGATTGCAGGCCCGACGACATGTCGCGCACGAGCGCGAAACTCAGCGATCAGCCCCATCGAGACGTCGACCCATTGCTAACGGCATTCTGGCGGTCGCTCCTAAGTCTAAAGTGGACCGAGGCATTATAGCACGGGATTACAACTCTCGCGAACTAGAGATACGATCGTGCCCCGTTGCACAATCCTATGTGGCGACGTTGCCCAATTCCGAAGAAACAAAACATTCTCATTCGGGCCTATCGCCAACCGGCCAGAAAATCAGGATTTTGTGTCGATTGTTGAGGCGGGCAACAAACCCGCCTCTCCAACACCCAACGTTTGAGGGCGCCCTTTATCTTTGGCGCAAGGCCGCCCTGCCGGCATAGCGAGCAGCCGAGCCAAGCTGCTCCTCAATGCGAATCAGCTGATTATATTTTGCGATTCGGTCGGAGCGACTAAGAGATCCTGTCTTGATCTGTCCTGCATTTGTGGCAACCGCGATATCGGCAATAGTCGAGTCCTCTGTTTCGCCGGAACGGTGCGAAATGACCGAGGTATAGCTGGCCTTGTGGGCCATCTCTACCGCCACCAAGGTTTCAGTCAAGGAACCGATCTGATTCACCTTAACCAAGATCGAATTGCCGATACCGCGAGCAATACCGTCAGCGAGCCTCGTCGGGTTGGTTACAAACAAATCATCACCAACCAGCTGCACTTTTCCGCCGATTTCTTCTGTCAACACCTTCCAACCATCCCAGTCGTCCTCGGACATGCCGTCCTCGATCGAGACGATCGGAAAACGACTTACCAAGTCGGCCAAATAGCGGGCGTTTCCTTCAGCGTCGAGCTGCTTGTTCTCGCCGGCAAGCACGTACTTGCCATCCTTGAAGTATTCACTCGAGGCGCAGTCAAGAGCGAGCACAATGTCATCACCGGGTTTATACCCCGCGGCCTCGACGGCCTTCATGATGAAACCGAGCGCCTCGTCAGCGCTATTGAGCGCCGGAGCGAATCCGCCCTCGTCTCCCACATTCGTATTGTGGCCGGCCTTTTTGAGTCCCTTCTTCAACGAGTGAAAGACTTCCGCACCCATTCGCACAGCCTCTGCGACCGTCGGCGCCCCCACCGGCATAATCATGAATTCCTGGATGTCGATTGGATTGTCCGCATGAGCACCGCCGTTCACGATGTTCATCATCGGTACCGGCAAGAGTTGTGCTTGGGTGCCACCGATATAGCGATACAGCGGCAGTTCCGCTTCCTCGGCCGCTGCCTTGGCGACCGCCATGCTGACCCCGAGGATGGCGTTGGCGCCGAGGCGGCTCTTGTTGGCAGTACCGTCCAGATCGATCATGGTCTGATCGATTTGGACCTGGTCGACGGCCTCCATACCGGAGATGGCGTCGAAGATCTCGCCGTTGACGGAAGCAACGGCCTTGGAAACACCCTTTCCTCCATAGCGGCCCGCGTCGCCATCGCGCAATTCAACGGCTTCGTGAACACCGGTGGAAGCGCCCGACGGCACGGCGGCCCGTCCCCTTGCGCCCGTCTCCAAGGTAACATCGACCTCAACCGTGGGATTGCCACGGCTATCCAGGATCTCGCGCGCAGTTACATCAACGATGGCAGTCATTTGGTGAAGGCTCCTCTCCCCTGTGCGGCGGATTACTATCGGCTGAGTATCGGACGGGGTGTTCTAGTCGATCGGATCCCCTCCGGCGAACGCCGGAAACTCATACCGCCATCCCCCCTCCCTGGCAAGCACGCCGCGTCCCCGAAGGTCGCCTCCGACGGACCGGCGGAGGCTGGGTCTAGATCGTTACAGGTTTCGCCTTGGCCAACCGGTCGAACTCAAGCAATACCTCAACTATAGCCGGTAATTGTCTAATAGGTATCATATTCGGGCCGTCGCTTGGAGCTTGGTCCGGGTCGGGATGGGTTTCGATGAACACCGCCGCGACACCAACGGCTACTGCAGCACGGGCCAGAACCGGCGCAAACTCCCGCTGACCGCCGGACGCACTTCCGCGACCGCCCGGCTGCTGTACGGAATGGGTGGCGTCGAACACGATTGGACACCCCGTCCCGGCCATGATCGGCAGCGCGCGCATGTCGCTGACCAACGTATTGTAGCCGAAACTGGCGCCCCGTTCACACAACATCACCGCGGAGTTGCCCGCTCCCCGCACCTTGTCGACCACGTTGGCCATATCCCAAGGCGCCAGAAATTGTCCCTTTTTGATATTGAGCGCCCGGCCGGTCTTGGCCGCCGCGACCAGAAGGTCCGTCTGACGGCAAAGAAATGCCGGAATCTGGAGCACGTCGACGGCCTCGGCCACGCGAGCGCACTGCTCGGGCGCATGAACGTCCGTAACCACCGGAACTCCAACCGTTTCACGGATCTCGGCGAAGATCGGCAGCGCAACATCCATGCCGACCCCGCGGGCGCCACTGAGACTGGTGCGGTTGGCCTTATCGAAAGACGATTTGTAGATCAATCCGACGCCTAGGGAACGGGCCATGTCGGCGAGCGCATTCGCGGTTTCCAGAGCGTGTTCGCGGCTTTCCATGACGCATGGGCCGGCGAGCAATACCATTGGCAGGTCGTTACCCAGTGTCAGGCCGGCAATGGACACATGATTGGGAGCGGTCACGGCAGGCACCTCCTCAGCCGCTAGCAGTCAAGGCCGCGGCGAATTACTTAGAAAGACATTGATAGACCATTTTTCTTACCCGACGTGGTCCACGTTCACACCAACCGCGATTGTTCGATCGCGGCTCGGACGAAAGAACTGAATAAGGGATGTGGATCCAGGGGTTTCGATTTCAGCTCGGGGTGGAACTGTACGCCGACGAACCACGGGTGGGCCGGGATCTCCACGATCTCGGGCAACAAACCATCCGGAGACATTCCAGAGAATACGAGACCGCATCGTTCCAATATCCCGATATAGTTGTTGTTGACTTCGTAGCGATGCCGGTGTCGCTCGCTGATCCTGTCAGCCTTGAAGATCTCGTGCAGCCGGCTTTTCTTCCGCAACACGCATTCGTAGGCGCCCAGACGCATGGTACCGCCCAGATTCCCGCCGGCCTCTCGCAGTTCAACCCTGTTGCCCCGCATCCACTCCGTCATCAATCCGACAACCGGCGCCGCGCAAGGACCGAACTCGGTCGAGCCGGCTTCGGGGATACCGGCCAGGTTTCGCGCGGCCTCGACCACGGCCATCTGCATGCCGAAACAGATGCCGAAATAGGGCACCCGCCTCTCCCTAGCAAATCGGGCGGCCTCTATCTTGCCTTGGGCTCCGCGCTCGCCGAACCCGCCGGGGACGAGAATGCCATTGACTCCCTCCAAGCGATGGAGGGTGTCGCCATCCTCAAAAACCTCGGAGTCGATCCATTCTACGTTGACCCGGACGTTGTTGGCGATGCCGCCGTGGGCCAAAGCCTCTGCCAGAGATTTGTAAGCGTCCAAGAGGCCGGTGTACTTGCCGACCACAGCGATGGTGACCTCACCTTCCGGTTTGGTCCGTCGGGCAATGATGTCTCGCCATGGGGCGAGGTCCGGTGGCGGGGCATCCAAGCCGAAATGCCGACACACTTGGTCGTCCAGGCCTTGCTCGTGATAGCTGGTGGGAACAGCGTAGATGGTTTCGACATCAAGGGCGGGAATCACCGCCTCGTACTGAACGTTGCAGAACAGCGCGATCTTGCGCCGCTCCGCCTCCGGGATGGGGCGGTCCGATCGACAGAGCAGCAGGTCGGGCTGGATACCCACGTTCAACAGTTCCTTGACCGAGTGCTGAGTGGGCTTCGTCTTGAGTTCGCCGGCTGCCGGGATGTATGGGACGAGCGTCAAGTGGATATACATCACACGCTGACGCCCGAGTTCGTTGCCCTTCTGCCGGATCGCCTCGAGGAACGGGAGGCTCTCGATGTCGCCGACGGTCCCGCCGATCTCGCACAGCACGAAATCCTCGTTCCCGAGGTCGCCGCCGATGAATTCCTTGATCGCATCGGTGATGTGGGGAATCACCTGGATGGTGGCCCCAAGATAGTCGCCGTGCCTTTCGCGTGCGATGACTTCGGAGTAAATCCGGCCGGTGGTGACGTTGTCGCTTTTTCGCGCGGGAACCCCTGTAAACCGCTCGTAATGGCCGAGATCGAGGTCGGCCTCCGCACCGTCATCGGTCACGTAGACCTCACCGTGCTGGTAAGGGCTCATGGTGCCGGGATCGACATTGATGTAAGGGTCCAATTTACGCAGCCGTACGGTGAAACCGCGTGCCTGAAGCAGCGCTCCCAAGGCTGCCGATGCCAGCCCCTTGCCGAGAGAGGAAACCACGCCGCCGGTGATGAAAATAAACCGGGTCATGGACCTTGAGTGTATACCAAAACCGCTGGAGGATCAGCAAATGAGATTGATCCACAGGACATCGAAAAACGGAGGGGCGACGCCGCCTCTCCATGGTTCTTGATGTGCGCCGCCGGCTTCCGCAAGATCAACGGGCCAGAGGTGCGGTCGGGCCCGCGGGCTCGACCGGTTTCTCTTCTGTGGCCGCCGGCGGCTGGTCGAGAATTGACCGGGCCTCCCGCTCACCGCCCGCAAGTTTTGCCAGCGTAAGACTGGTTACGATGAACAACGCCGCCAGCACGGCGGTCGCCCGGGTCAGTAGGTTGGCGGTACTGCGTCCCGTCATGAAGCCGCTCATGCCGCCACCACCCATGCCGAGCGCCCCTCCCTCGCTGCGCTGGATCAGTACGACGCCCACCAGGGCAATGGCGAGCAGCAGATGGATGACGAGAATGACGGTAATCATTGGCTGTTTGGATTCCCTACACCCACCGCGTCACGGGCTACCCTGGGCAACCGCCCAGAAGTCATCGGCCTTCAGCGAGGCACCGCCGATCAATCCGCCATCGATGTCGGCCTGAGCCAACAGTATCTCAGCATTCTTGGGATTCATCGAGCCGCCGTAAAGAATGCGCATGCCAGCCGCTTCGGCCTGGCCAAGCTTGGCGCCCAGTTCGCCACGAATCATTTGATGGACTTCCTGGGCCTGTTCCGGTGTTGCGGTGCGCCCGGTTCCGATGGCCCATACCGGCTCGTAGGCAATCACGGTGTTGGCGGCCGTCGCCCCATTGGGCAGGGAGCCATGCACTTGCCGCTTATTGACTTCCAAAGTCTTGCCGGCGTCACGTTCTTCCAGCGTCTCGCCGACGCAAACAATCGCCGTCAACCCGGCCGCGAGGGCGGCCTCGGCCTTGGCCTTGACCTGAGCATCCGTCTCGCCATGGTTGGTTCGCCGTTCGGAGTGCCCGACTATAACATAACCACAGCCGATATCTTTTAGCATGTGGGCGCTAGTGTCACCGGTATGCGCTCCTTTCTCCTGCATGTGGCAGTCCTGCCCTCCTACGGCAATGCCGCTACCGGCAACGGTCTCGACGACTTTGGAGATGAGCACGAAAGGTGGGCAAACAATCATGTCGAAGCGCGGGGATTGCTCCCCTTTCATGCGTGCCGCGAGGTCGGCCGCAAGCGCTAGGCCATCGCCTTGCAAACCATTCATTTTCCAATTGCCGGCGATGAGAATACGACGGGGCATCATCCTCTCCCTGAAAATCTATTGGCTGAGCAACGGATGGAAGTCTTGTCGCGGTCTCTTTATCATAGGGGCGGGGTACGTCAAACATGTACGTCTGTTGAATGCGATGCAATCGGGCGTTCAGGCTTCTTGGACACCCCCCCATTCGTCACAATCCGCCGTAGCGCCAATGCCTTCCGGCTTGCGAGGTTTCGGAGGCACTTCTATGATGCCGCTCGATGTGCTAACGGGGGCTCTACTCACCCGTTCCGATTTACCTCCCGCCTAGGTCGTTATGCTCGAAGCCATTCGCAAGCGCTCCGCCTCGTTCCTGGTCAAGCTTCTGTTTGGGATGCTAGTGCTCAGTTTCGGACTTTGGGGAATTGCAGACGTATTCAGACCCCGCCAAAGAGACAACTGGGTGGCAGAGGTCGGCGACATCCGGATTCCGGCAGCCACCGTGACCAACGAATACCAGCGGGAATTTCGTCGTCTCGGTGCGGCTCTTGGGCAACATCGATCCCGAACAGGCCAAAGCCTTGGGCTTACCGAGCCGCGTGCTGAACCAGATCGTCGACCGGACATTGCTCGATCTCGGGGCGGCGGACCTGGGCATCGCCGTCAGCGATACCCTCATTCGGCAGGCGATTCAGGCCGACCCGACGTTTCGCAACCAGCTCGGCAACTTCGACGCTGAGCGTTTCCGTCAGATCCTCAGTATCAACGGGTTGACCGAAGATGGGTATGTTGCAAGGGTCCGCGGCGACATCGCTCGCAACCAACTGGTGGGGAGCGTAGCGGCTGGTGCGACCATACCTCACTCGATGGTCGACGCCATCTATCGATATCAGAAAGAGAAACGGGTCGCTGAGATCCTGCGGGTCGAGGATGCCGCCATGGACGACATCAGCGAACCGAGTGATGCCCAGTTGCGCCAGTTCTACCAGGATAATGCGACGCTGTTCACCGCGCCCGAGTACCGCGCGGTAACGGCGGCGTTCCTATTGACGACCGACTTGGCGAAAGAGATCGCCGTATCCGACGAGGAACTTCAAAACGCTTTCAAGGAGCGGATCGACGAATTCAGCCAACCCGAGCGCCGAACCGTCAGGCAGATGGTGCTGAGCAGTGAAGATGCCGCCAGCAAGGCTTACGATCGCATTGCGGCCGGTGCGAACTTCGCCACCGTAGCCAAGGAGGAGGCAGGTCTCGAGCCCGATACCCTCGAGATCGGAACCGTCACGCGGGATCAAATGCCGCCAGAACTCGCGGATGCCGCCTTCAGCATCGCCAAGGATACGGTGAGCAAGCCGGTGCAAAGCCCGCTTGGCTGGCACCTCATAGAAGTGACCGCCATAGAGCCGGCGCGCCGGCCCACACTCGACGATGTGCGGGAAAAGCTTAGGACCGAGATTGCCAACGAGAAGGCACTCGACGTCATGTTCGACCTTACCACCCGTCTCGAGGACGCGCTTGGAAGCGGCGCCACGCTGGAAGAGGCGGCGACGGAACTTAATATCAAGGTTCGCAAAATCGCCGCCATCGATCCGCAGGGGCTGAACCCCGAAGGCCAGCCGATCGCCGATTTGCCGGCCGGGTTCCTCGATGCCGTGTTCGCAACCAACGAGAACTCCGAGAGCGCGCTGACCGAAGCGGATGACCAAGGCTACTTCGTTTTGCGGGTCGACAAGGTGACACCAACCGCGCCCAAACCGTTCGATTCCGTACGGAACGACGTCACAAGAGCGTGGAAAGCCGAAAAGCGGGCGGCGCGCGCAAAGGAAACCGCCGTTTCAATTGTCTCGGAACTCAAGGGCGGGAGCGATCCCGCCAAGCTTGCCACGGAGAAGGGAGCGGTCTTCTCGACCACCACGCCGTTTTCCAGATCCGGAGAGGGATTTCCGGATACAATGCCAAGGACGTTGATCGCGGCAATCTTCCGCGCTCAACCGGGCGAAGCGGTTGTCGTTCGGGGGCAGGACGCTTCCTATGTTGCGCGGACGAAAACGATTGTCGCCGCCGATCCCGCGACCGACCAAGCCGGTCTGAACAACCTCCAGGATGAGCTGGCGCGTGCTCAGGGTCTCGATCTGTTGGCGCAATTGACCCTGGCGCTTCGGCAGCAATACCCGGTAACAGTCAACGACCGTGTGCTTCAGGACCTGTTCTAGCTTTTCCAATCCACATCGGATCAATACGGATGCAGGTTCAACCTGAAATCTCGAGTTTTGAGGCGGCCTACAATCGAGGAGATCCACAGGTTGTATGGACGACCCTCGTTGCGGATCTGGAAACTCCAGTCTCGGCAATGCTCAAGCTTGCGGACGGCCGCCCCAACAGTTTCCTCTTGGAGTTTGTGGAAGGAGGTGCCATTCGTGGGCGCTATTCCTTTATCGGTCTGAAGCCTGACCTCATATGGCGCTGCTTCGGCGAACGTGCGGAAATCAACCGACAGGCTCGCTTCGACGCCAACGCTTTCCTGCCGTGTCAGGTATCGGAACGTGCGGGCACGCTGGCATCCCTGAGGGCCGTGATTGCTGAGTCCCGCATCGAATTGCCACCCGGTCTTCCACCGATGGCCGCGGGACTAGTCGGCTATCTGGGCTATGACATGGTTCGGCTGGTGGAAACCCTCCCGGACGGTAATCCGGACGTTCTGGGGCTACCCGATGGGCTCTTTCTGCGACCGACCGTGATCGCCGTTTTCGACAACATCAAGGACAACGTCACGGTTATCACTCCGGTTTGGCCCGATGACAGGATGACCGCCGCGGCGGCCTATGATCAGTCCCGCAAGCGCCTGGCGGATGTCGTTACCGACTTCGGGCGCAGTCTCCCACACCACCGCACCGTCACGACCCAACCCGAAGCATTTCCGATGCCGACATCAAACACTGGCCGCGACGGCTATCACGCAATGGTCGAGAGAGCCAAGGAGTACATTTTCGCAGGGGACGTGTTTCAGGTCGTCCCATCACAGCGCTTCCAAGTACCGTTCAAGCTGCCTCCGTTCTCGCTCTATCGGGCGCTGAGGCGTCTAAACCCCTCCCCGTTCCTGTTCTTTCTCGATTTTGGCGGCTTCTCGGTGGTTGGTTCGAGTCCGGAAATTATGGTCCGCGTGCGTGACGGCAAGGTGACCATCCGCCCGATCGCGGGGACCCGTCCCCGCGGGGCGACCCCTGAGGAAGATCGGGCTCTGGCGGTGGAACTCCTGGCCGATCCCAAGGAACGGGCCGAGCACCTGATGCTTCTCGATCTAGGCCGCAACGACGTGGGGAGGGTGGCCAAAGTGGGCACCGTCAAAGTGACCGAACAGATGGTCATCGAGCACTATTCCCATGTTATGCACATCGTTTCCAACGTCGAAGGCGAATTGGATTCCAAGTACGACGCGATAAACGCTTTAATCGCCGGCTTCCCAGCGGGGACGGTCTCCGGCGCCCCGAAAGTCCGGGCAATGGAAATCATCGATGAACTCGAGCCAGAACGCAGAGGCGTTTACGGCGGGTGTATCGGTTACATCGGCGCCAATGGTGAGATGGATACATGCATTGCCCTGAGGACGGCTATTGTCAAGGATGGGGTGCTGTTCGTTCAGGCGGGCGGCGGCGTCGTCGCCGACAGCGACCCCGAGGCCGAGTACCAGGAAAGCCGCAACAAGGCTCGCGCACTGATTCGCGCGGCTGAGGAGGCGATGCAATTCCAAGTCGGCAATGCCTAGCGAGCACCGAAAAACTCGAACTCTTGCTCAGGCAATCTCAATCGTCATTTCGCAAGAGCATAACGTGTGCTATGGTTGAGTGTCCGCGTAGGTAGTCCTCGTTTTCAAGCTGAACGGGGTTCCCGGAGATGCAAATCGATAGTGTGGCCCATCGTGATGACGCGTCCTGAGGCGCGCTTCTGACTCAGGCTTCGTGAACGCAGACGTGGGCTTTGTTTCCCTGCCCGAAGGCAGAAGCTCTAAAGGAGAGGAGGACGTGAGGTGCAGCACGTAGAGCAACGCAAGTGGACGATTCCCGGTGTGTCCCCAGACGCAAGAAAGGTCGCGCGGGAAGCGGCAAAAAGGGAGCACATGGAACTGGGCGCGTGGTTGGAGCGTGCCATTCGGCAGGCGACGGTGGTCAGAATGCCCAAGGTTGATATTCGACAGCCTGAAGACCCCCGACCGCATCGGCGATATTTCTAGACGACAATTTTTTTTGCGGCCTTTATGGGAGTGTCCGCACATCCCGAGTGGAAGTGGCGGCGTGGGTATTGTGTGCCTTTGGAGTAGCTATTCGCTAACCCGGCTCGCACCACCCAAAAATCAACGCAAACATTGGTTGCTCTAACGAAACAGTATCATTAACCAGTCTCGCAGGTAGAAGACGCTTGGCGGTATATCCCCTCTGTTCGGCAGTCGTTGCACATCTCCCCTGTCCACACCCTCGGCTGGATTCGGCTTTCCCGGGCGCACACTCGCCAAGGGGACACATGCCATCTCTCTGCTAATGCGCTAACTGGTGGGTTTCGTTCTGATCTGCGACAACGACGGCGCTCAGCGGAACGAGAGCGAGACCTCGATCTTCCAAGTTTTGGAGCCAACCTTCCAAAGCATCGAGCGTAGCATCGCGAGGGTGGCCGATGGCCACTGCGTAACCTCTACGTCGAGCGAGTTGCTCCAACTCGCGCAGACGCGCTCTAATGGCGACAGAATCATTGACGTTGTCGAGGAAAATGTTGCGCTCGGCCACGGGCACCCCCATCTCCCGCGCGAGCCTAACCCCGACCGAGCGTCCGGTGGTACGCGAATTGAGGAACAGCAGTCCACGTAGTTTCAGAATCTCCATCACAACTGCCATCCCCGAAACATCGGCTGTAAATTTGCTCCCCATGTGGTTATTGATACCGACGTAGCCTTCGAACCGTCCGAGATTTTTCTCAAGCAGGTGGCGTATCTCCTCGGAATCGAGCCCGGTCAACAGGACGTTCGGGCCGGGGTCGACGTTTTTGTCGATGGGTTCCATGCCTACGTGCATCAGCAGTTCGTGCCCGCCGGCACGCGCAACCGCAGTCTGTGCGTTCAGGTCTTCCGCGTAGGCGAGAAACGATAGGGTTAGAGGACCTTTCATACCCATGGCGCGAGCCGTGCGTTTGCGATCCATTCCCAGATCGTCGATAACTATAGCAACCATCGGCCTTCCACCAGCCTCAGGAAAGGCGACGGCGTATCGGCGCCACGGCGGCAGGTACACAGAGCCAGAGGTCTCAGCGGTTGGCCCCGGCGATCGAAGCATCGCTCCTTCCTCGATGCTCAGAGATTTTTTCATAACACCGGCGTTCACTTCAGATTCGTAGACTTCGGAAGGCAATGCCTCCTCGTAAGCACGAACCGGCAGATCGTTTTGCGAGTGCGCCGGATCAGGATACACTGCGGTATTCGGTAAGCTGTCCGTCGTCCGCGACGGAGGTTCTTCAGGAGGAATGGGCTCGCCGGTATTGTGTTCGCTTCCATTTGGCGATTTCTGAGTCATGGAATCTGCAAGCTGAAGCGACCCTTGTCGATCCGTTCTGAACATCAGGCCGGCACTGTAACCACACAGTACGGCGAGGAGAGCTATCGCAACGTAAAGAGCTTGGCGCCTGAAATTGGGTCTGACACTAAGCCCCTTACCCATTGTTTTCGTGGATCCTCAACGTAGGTAAACTCTCACTGGGCTGTTTTCGGCTGACCACCAAGCCGGTCCACGGCAAACAATAACATGCGGGATCGATCGGACGAGCAGAGGCATGCTACTTTACACAATCCACAATCGCCAATCAGGTTTTGACATCACGCGATAGACCACCGCCACCAAAGCCGCTATAACAAATCGCAGAATGCTTCCAATGAAACAGATCTTACCTGCAAATGACAAAAATGGCGAACATTGGTAATGAAACAGAAAACGCTGGCAACATTCTAAAATGCCGATCGAAACACCCATCTAGTCGTCTCTTGCGGGATGAAGAAAGGCGCCTGCCGGTAGTGATTACCATTTTCGTGAAAGTGGTGGAACTACACCTTACATGAATGTCAGCTTTATTACCGGTGCCTCCTCCGGCATCGGGCGCAGTTTGGCGCGGCGCATCGCTTCCGAGGGGCATGCGGTGGCGTTGGTCGCCAGACGTAAACAGTTGCTCGATACTCTGGTTGACGAAATCGAGCGCGCGAACGGGCGTGCGCTGGCAATCGAGTGTGACGTGACCGACAGGGGGAAAGTGCACCAGGCTGTGCGCAAGACCGAAGAAATTCTGGGGCCTATCGACCGGCTGGTGGCCAACGCTGGCGGTGGTGAACGGACTTCCATCAATCCCTTCGAAGCCGCGCACATCGATCGCGTTGTCGCGCTAAACGTAGTCGGTACGGCGAACTGTATCGAAGCCATACTCCCAGGCATGCTCGAAAGAGGAGTTGGTCACATCGTCGCCATCAGCAGCCTCGCCGCTTATAGAGGCCTTCCCGGCGCAGCGGGCTATTCTGCAGCGAAGGCGGCTCTCACGAACATGATGGAGAGCCTGATGATCGATTTGAAACCCCATGGTGTCAGTGTCACCGTCATACTGCCGGGATTTGTTCGGACCAAACCATCCTCCAAGAAAAAACGCCCGGTTGAAATGGAGCTCGAAGACGCAACGGCGAGGATTCACCGAGCGATTGTGGTTCGTAAGAGACGGTATGCCTTTCCCTGTATTCTGGCACTTGCCGTCGGTTTCGGTCGAATGCTCCCCGCTGCGTTGTACGAGCGGCTGTTGTCGGGCCGCGGTCGAAAGCGCAAAAAGGGGAACAAGTAGCGGAAACCACGACCTTGGGGGCACCCCTGCCAGGATAAAGCCCTTGTGCCCCCTCAACGAGATACGCAGAATCGAGCCTAACCTACGTCATCTCTGGAACGTTACGGGGAACATGTTCTATAGTCCCTCTTCAAAGTTTTAGTGGCTGCGATTGTCGGGCGCAGGATCCCAAAACAGGTGAGGCGTTCTTGGGCGTCGCGAGGAGTGGGGAATTTGTAAGCAATGGTTGCTGTTGTAGCACTCGACACCTTTAAGGCGGCTCGCCGCAAATACGTAAGGAACTTCGGCAAACCCATTCTTCGGGCGTTCGATCGTTTCATGGCAGGCCAATCGCTTGTTCCCAACGATCCGGTTCTCGATTCCAAACTGTTTCCGTGGGTAACCATGTTAGAAGATAACTGGGAGGATATCCGCGCCGAACTCGACGGAGTGCTCCGCTATCGAGAAGCGATTCCCCAATTCCAGGACGTCTCACCGGATCAGTACCGGATTTCTCCGGACGACATGTGGAAGACTTTCATACTGTTCGGATTCGGTTTTCGCGCCGAATTGAATTGTCAGCTGTGTCCGAAGACCACGGCTTTGTTGGAGAGAATCCCCGGGCTGAAGACAGCGTTTTTTTCGATTCTGGCGCCGGGAAAACACGTTCCGTCGCACAAGGGCGTCACCAAGGCTTTCGTAAGGTGTCACTTGGGTCTGATCGTTCCCAGGGAACGCGAGAAATGCTACATGAATGTCGGCGACGTCCCCTGCATTTGGGAGAAAGGTCATGCGTTCGTGTTCGACGACACCTTCCCTCATGAGGTGAGCAACAACACCACGGAAGAACGGGCTGTTCTCCTCTTCGACGTCGATCGCCCGATGAAGGGCCCTGGCAAGCTCGCCAGCCGGTTCGCGATGTGGTTGTTCAAGAAGACGGCTTACGTCAAGGACGCCCGTCGAAATTACGAGGAGTGGGAAGAGCGCTTGCGATCTCATCTGAAGTCCGTGGGACAAGCCTGATTGCCTCAGCACTCAATGGCGTCGTGACGTTCAACGTCATTACAGATCTGATCCACCGAACAGGCTTTGCGCACCCTTCCCTCGTGATCTCGGGCCCGCAAAGGTCGGGGACGGTACATAACGCAATCGTCGGAGTTCGCGGCGAATCAGCCGCTTGTGGGCCTCAAGGGTTCTCCGCTCCAAATTCAGGCGCCTTTCCACGGCTTCCAAACGACTTCTCGGATCTGCATCCCGTGCTGCGCGCAAAGGAGGATTGGTGTCGAACGCTATAAGTTCCAAATCCAAGGTATTGAAACGTCCCTGTATTCGCAATTGCTGTTCGATCAGCCGGGTCTCGGCGCCGGAGTTGAGGTGATGGCCCCCCGAAAAGAGGCTTTCTGAATGAACGGTCGCGACAGACGCTCGGCGACGCCCCTTGGTAATGATCGTATCCGATCGGTTTCCATGTCTACGACGGCGTTTTCCATTGTCTTCCCTTCGGGGATTTGATGCTCCGCATCCGGATTCGCTGCGCCTCCTTCCTCGACCATTGAGGGCCCCTCGGTTTCCACGGCGAGGTTCATGGTCCCATGGACATGACAACCTGCGAGCGACATGAGCGTGAGGGTAGCAACCATCGACAACAGAATGAAAATCCGATTCCGAGTTCGCAATAGCTCGCTCGACGACTTCGGATGGCCGCGGCTACGGAACACATCGCATTGGCGTTCGAAATCATTTCCCTCAGTCCGGGAGAATTCCTGTCATTCCCGGAAAACGCAGTTCAGCAGACCAAGGTTACCCACCATAGTCAATGCTGCCGATGACCCGGACATCAGATCGGTACTGAAGCCAATCGGGCGCCCGCCTGTCTCTCTGCGAGCGGCATGGAATCAACACCGTCTTTATCCTTCTCGTGCTTTCTGATTGCACACAAACCGAACCCGAGATGCACCAAACCGACATTGGCGAAGTAGATTGTGGTCTTGAGGCAGTGGAGCGATGAGGGTCTTGGGAGGCACTATAGTCGTGACGTGGGTCGGACTCCGTGTCGAACAGAATACGACGGGCACCGCTTATCTCATTTGAAACGGGGTATTGCTCGACCATGGCGTCCCTTGACGGTGACGGATGCTATCGGCATTGTGGCCCTTCGATTTCAGAGGGGCTAAAGAGCAAGTTTACCGCGTCACCTATCAGCCTCAGAGTCACCGGTTAGTCCATTGAAATGTTTCTTCTCATCGACAACTACGACAGCTTTACATACAACCTCTATCACTTCCTCGGGGAGTTGGGAGCCGAGATCGAGGTCAGGCGGAACGATGTTTTGACCGCCGCTGAAGCTTTGGCAATGCGGCCTCAAGGCATCGTCATCTCTCCCGGCCCCTGCGATCCCGACCGGGCCGGAATCTCTCTTGACCTTATCCGCATCGGTGCCGGTCACCTACCAATCCTCGGGGTCTGTCTCGGGCATCAAAGCATCGGCCAAGCGTTCGGCGGCCGCGTTGTGCGGGCGCCGAAACCCATGCACGGAAAGGTCAGTGACATCATCCATCATGGCACCGGACTCCTCTCCAACATTCCAAGCCCTTTCACTGCCAACCGTTACCACTCACTCATGGTAGCTCGTGAAGGCCTACCCGACTGCCTGAAGGTAACCGCTGAAAGCTCCGACGGCGTCATTCAGGGGCTTGAGCATCGGGAACTGCCGATTTATGGCGTACAGTTCCATCCAGAAAGCATCGCGACCGAGCATGGGCATCAACTGCTGCGCAATTTTCTCGACATTGCAAAAACCGGGGTGAGCAAACCGTGACCAACACCCAAGAAGATATGAAGGCGCTGCTTGCCAAGGTCGCGGATGGCATCTCCCTCGGCGAAAAGGAGGCCAAAAGCGCCTTCAACATCATCATGTCCGGCGAGGCGACGGCGGCACAGATCGGTGCCTTCCTCATGGCTCTTCGCGTGCGCGGAGAAACGATCGAGGAGATTACCGGAGCCGTTCGCGTGATGCGTGAAAAGGCCCTTCGTGTTGCGGCTCCCGAAGACGCAATCGACATCGTCGGAACCGGCGGCGACGCTTCAGGCACTCTCAATATCTCCACTGGTGCGGCTATTGTGGTCGCCGCTGCCGGTGTTCCGGTGGCAAAACACGGCAACCGGGCGCTATCATCCAAATGCGGGTCCGCCGACGTCTTGGCGGCTTTGGGAGTCAATATCGACGCAGACATTGCGCTCGTGGAGAGAGCCATCCGGGAAGCCCGCATTGGCTTTCTGATGGCCCCCCGGCACCACAGCGCCATGCGTCATGTCGCGGGTCCACGCGTCGAACTGGGAATCCGAACCATCTTCAATCTTCTCGGTCCGCTTTCAAACCCAGCAGGTGTCAAACGTCAGTTTTCCGGTGCATTCGCCCGGCAGTGGATCGAGCCGATGGCGCGGGTACTGGGCAAACTCGGTTGTGAGCGCGCTTGGGTCGCCCACGGAGTTGACGGGATCGACGAGTTGACCACCACCGGTCTCTCTTACGTTGCCGAACTCAACAACGGAGAAATTCGCACCTTCGAGGTAGTGCCCGGTGATGCCGGCCTCCCCGTTGCCCAGCCGAAAGACCTAAAGGGGGGCGAGGGCGCAACAAACGCCGCAGCTATGCGAAGCATGCTAAACGGCGAACCGGGAGCGTTCCGCGATGCGGTCGTGTACAACGCCGCAGCGGCACTGATTGTTGCCGGCAAAGTAGAGGCACTTGCGGAAGGTGCAGTGTCGGCCGCCGCTGCTATCGATGACGGCCGTGCACAGGCGACGTTGGACAAATTAGTGGAGATCACCAACGGCTCGCCTACGACTGCGGTCGACCAATGAGTAACGTTCTCGCCCGAATCTGTGCTGACAAGCGAGAGGACTTGCAAGAGAGGAAGCGATCCAGGCCATTTGCCGAGATCGCAGTCGCAGCCAGGGACGCGCCTGCTCCACGAGGTTTTGGCTCTCGCCTCGCCGGAGCAGTCGCGGCTGGCGGCTACGGGCTGATTGCTGAGATTAAGCGGGCCTCCCCATCCAAAGGCTTAATCCGAGCGGATTTCAACGCCACCGCCATAGCGCGAGCGTATGCTGCAGGTGGTGCCACATGCCTCTCGGTGCTGACCGAGGTACGACACTTCCAGGGCGACGACTCTTACCTGGTTGAGGCGCACCATGCGGTCGACTTACCCATCCTGCGCAAGGATTTCCTTCTGGACCCCTACCAAGTGGTCGAGTCCCGCGCCATCGGTGCAGACTGCGTCCTCTTGATCATGGCCGCTATCGACGACGGTCAGGCTGGCGAATTGACGAACACCGCCAACGAGCTCGGGATGGACGTCCTCGTAGAGGTTCACGACAGGGGTGAGTTGGATCGCGCTGCGAAACTGGAGACTCGTCTGATCGGTATCAACAACAGAAACCTCACCACGCTGGACGTCGACATGGCGACCACCGAAGCTTTGGCACCGATAGTCCCCTCCGACAAGCTGATCGTCAGCGAAAGCGGCCTCTCGATCTCCCGAGATCTCGCTCGCATGGCAGCAGCAGGAGTGCGCTGCTTTCTTGTTGGCGAATCTCTCATGCGTCAAGCTGATGTGGAAGTCGCGACCCGTGCGCTTCTCGCTCCCGCGGCAACAATGACCACCGAAAACGTGCAAGGCTGAACCGTACGAAGGCAAAGCTATGAGGGTTACCCGGAACTACCCTTCTCACCTCTCCACAGTGACGAAGTTTTTCTTTCGGAGCAGTGATGGCGCGGCTAACCCATTTTGACGTCGAAGGCAATGCGACGATGGTCGACGTCTCAAAAAAGGACGTAACCGACCGTATCGCGACGGCCAAGGCATCGGTGTTGATGCAGCCCGCGACAATGGAACTGATTACCCAGGGCGGAGTTAGTAAGGGAGACGTCCTCGGGGTTGCTCGTCTGGCCGGAATCATGGGAGCGAAACGTACTCCGGAACTGATCCCCCTCTGTCACCCGTTGACGCTTACTTCGGTAGCCGTTGACCTCGTTTGCGAACCTGACCGCAACGCCGTCGAGGTGACCGCCACCTGCCGGATCAAGGGCCGTACAGGAGTTGAAATGGAAGCGCTGACCGCTGCAGCAGTGGCTGCGCTGACCGTTTACGACATGTGCAAGGCCGTCGACAGAGGCATGAGGATCACCGACGTGCGGTTGGTGCACAAAGCCGGTGGGAAGTCCGGTACTTTCGAGGCAGACTAAATGATTTCCGTCGCCGAGGCCGTCTCGATTGTCACCTGCGGGCTTACATCGCTTTCGGCCGAACAGGTCGGGTTGGAATTGGCGCTCGGCCGCGTGTTGGCCAAGGACGTGGCCTCAAGGGTCACACAGCCCCCTATCGATGTCGCTTCCATGGATGGGTATGCAGTCCGCGCCGAAGACGTTACGCAGGCACCGATGCCGCTTCGTTTGGTCGGCGAATCGGCGGCCGGTGCAGGATTTGCCGGCACCATCGCCACCGGTGAGACGGTACGAATTTCCACGGGTGCTCCGGTACCAAACGGTGCCGATGCAATCATTATTCAGGAAGAAACCCGGTTAAATGCCTACACGGTCACCGCGCTTGAGGCAGCGATCCACGGTCGATGGATCCGTCGTTCAGGACTGGACTTCGTCGAAGGCCAAATTTTGCTGAACGTGGGACGAAAGCTGACGCCGCGCGACATCGGCCTGGCGGCAGCGATGAACGTTCCTTGGTTGTGGGTGCGCCGAAAGCCCCGGGTCGCCTTTGTCGCCACCGGCAATGAGATTGTATTACCTGGCGAGCCCCTAGGCCCGGAGCAAATCATCAGCTCGAACAGCTTTACTATCGCAGCCTACATCAGCAGGCTTGGCGGTAAGCCGATGAACCTGGGAATCGCGGGTGACGACGAAGCTTCTCTAATGAAGATTTTCGAGAGATCTCGCGGTGCAGACATGCTGGTCACCATAGGCGGCGCGTCCGTCGGCGATCATGACCTCGTCCGTAAAGTGCTTGGCGCCGCCGGTTTGGAACTCGGTTTTTATCGGGTTGCGATGCGGCCGGGCAAGCCGCTAATGTTTGGTCGGCTCGGCGAGGTTCCGGTCTTGGGTCTGCCCGGAAACCCGGTTTCGGTCGGAGTTACAGCAGAGATCTTCCTAAAACCAGCGATAGAAGCGTTGCTCGGTATTCGACGGCTGAGCAGCCCTCAACCCGTTGCCGTGCTAGGCTGCGACATTGATGCCAACGACCAACGCCAAGACTATCTCCGCGCCCGACTCACCCGTGACAAAGCCGGTGTCTTAATCGCGACACCGTTCCCTAAACAGGACAGTTCCATGCTTGCCCAATTCTGCGCTGCAGACTGCCTCGTGGTGCGACCGCCCCATGCACCATCGGCTCACATCGGTGACTTGGTCCAAATCGTTCCGTTAGCAGACACCATCCTTTGAAAATGATCTTGAACCCCATATCGCGTCCTACAATTCAAAAATAGCCTTGACGCAGCGGCAGAACCAAACTAGAACACCTGATAACGTTTTTGTTTTGTTCCGCCTTCAGTGACAGTTCGAATTTGCTGGAACCCAAAAGGTTGAAGAAGCTCTCCTACGGGTGGACAGAAGGCCTTTTCGACTGCTGGCTTTAAGATCGTGGGGTTGTAGAAATGTTAACAAAGAAACAGTATGAGTTGTTGTTGTTGATCGACAGCCGCTTAAAGGAAAACGGAGTTTCCCCATCCTTCGATGAGATGAAGGATGCTTTGGGCCTAAGGTCGAAATCAGGAATTCACCGGCTTATTTCGGGGCTTGAAGAAAGAGGTTTTATCCGTCGCCTCCCCCATCGGGCACGAGCCCTGGAAGTGTTACGACTTCCAGAAAACATCGAAAAAAGGGGGCGTGGTGTAGTCCCAAGAGGTGATCAAACGCTCCCTCACAACGTTATCAAGGGTGATTTCAAGGCTCCTGGACCCTTGCAATCTGCTTCGGCTCAACTTGTCTCCCTGCCACTTTATGGCCGTATCGCTGCGGGTACTCCGATTGAAGCCCTGCGCGATCACAGCAGGAGTGTAGACGTACCAGCCTTCCTTCTCGGTCGAGGAGACCACTATGCTCTAGAGGTGGACGGTGACTCGATGATCGAGGCCGGCATCCACGATGGAGACACTGTCGTCATCCAGCGAGGCGACTCCGCTGAAAACGGCACAATCGTTGTGGCGCTTGTCGACAATGAGGAGGTGACCCTGAAACGATTGCGCCGTCGCGGGCATTCAATCGCACTTGAGCCCGCCAATGCAGCCTACGAAACTCGTATATGCGGCCCTGATCAGGTGAAAGTTCAAGGTCGCTTGGTAGGGTTGATCCGCACGTACTGAGCACTTTTTTGCATCTGGCATCACGGTTCTTGGTGATGAAAAATCATATCCTCAGAGCATGGCCCTTCGGACAATGGTTATCCTCGCTTATCTGCTTTCTGTAGCTTCGGTCGCAATACCCAGGGGCGGTCGCCACGACTTTCGTTGACACTCTCAATCAAGACGCTCCCCTGCTTCAGCCAAAATGCGTGCGCGCCACGGCGCCAAAGGTCGAAGCGATCAACAATGGTTTGGGCGACCGGGCAAGGACCTCGTACCGGCACCGTGCTGATCACCACATTGGCGGTTCGGCAATCTTCGGACAAGGCCTCAGGACTTTGGACCAACGCAACAACGTTCCCACTGGCGCGGTATATGCAGCCTAAGAGGTCGCAAGCTAAATGACCGTCGGTGCTGAACCCGCTCTGAGGCCATAAAGAAGGTGCCGACTTTTGACCGTCTCTGCGTAACCATTGTTCCCGGCTGAATTGGGCGGACCGGAGGGATGAAACAGCAAGATTGCCGGTCGCGCCGCGCACGGCCAAGAGTTTTCCGCGACCGTCGACCAACACGTCAGGTGACTCGACGACAAGCAATGCCGCCATACCAATCATCACGCCAAAGAGGCCCCAGAAGCGCCACGAGCCTCTCCACAAACAAAGCCACATTCCCCCCAACGCAATAGACACAAGGCCCCAGGTCGGCATTGTGGGCATTAGAGTAACGGCCCCAGGCCAAGAAGCAACTCTGTCAGCCACCCAGATCATCACATCGACACCCCACCCCATCGGCGTCAATGCCAAGCCAGACAAGCCCACAGGCATCAGCAGGAGCGCGACAAACGCGCACGGCATGATCCACAATGCCATTACCGGTACCGCAAGTAGATTTGCGGCCAAACCGTAGTCGGCCAATCGATTGAAGTGGAACAAAGCAAGCGGTGCCGTCGCCAAGCCCGCGACCACGGTTGTGAGCGCGACACCACCAAAATAAAGCAGTACACGCCCTAAAACAGTGGGCGGTTCACTGCTAAAGGGTCTCATTTCGCGGACCCTCTCATAGGTTGCAACCAAAGCCACGACGGCGGCAAACGACATCTGAAAACTTGCGCCCAGTAGGCTCTCGGGTTGAAGGAATAGGATGACCAATGCTGCCCAGGCGACTAAGCGCATGGAAAGGCCCCGTCTATCCGTGATTACGGCCATCAGGACCAATCCAATCATCAAAAAAGCTCTTTGACTTGGCACGGTCGCCCCTGCCAGCAGGACGTAGCCCCCCGCACCTGCTATCGATGCGAGCGCTGCCCACTTCTTTATCGGATAACGCAACGCTACCGGCGGCACCAAAGCCAATACACCGCGGATGCTTATGAACAAGAACCCAGCCATAAGGCCAATGTGCAATCCTGAGATGGCCAGCAGATGAGCGAGACCCGAATCGCGAATGGCCGTCATGATTGGCTTAGGAATCGCCCCACGTTCACCGGTCATTAATGCCACGACCACCGCCCCTGTAGAACCGCTCAGATGATCACGGACCCGTTCAGCAACGATCGTCCTTAGGCCGGCCAACCAAAGGCTCAAGTTTGCGAACCCTTTCTCTTCTGCCTTGGCAATCACCCTCGTTGTCGAAACGGCGAAACCGACCGCACCTAGAGACTGGAAAAAAGACTGCCGCTGAAAATCAAATGCTCCCGGGGACGCAGGCGGTGGCGGTGGGTTTAGGACGGCTCGCATTTGAACCCAATCACCCGGATGTAGGGGAGGTTGCTCACCGCTTAAGCGCACCCTCACCCGCTCAGGCATCTGCTCACTTTCCAACCGCACGATGCGCAATCGGTCGAGTGTAAGACGGGCCCCGTCCGGCAGGGTCTCGAGGCGGATAATTCTCCCCGAAATCGAGGTCGGACCAAGACGTTTGGTTAGCGTCGGCGCCGCCACCACAGAAGTTCGTAATTGAGCAAGAGTGAATCCGATAGCAACGATCCCGATTGCGAGAGAGATAAACTGAACCCCCGTGCGCCGCCGTTCCGCCCGACCTGCTCCCAAAATACCGAGAGCGAGAACAGCCAATACGATCGCAGGTCCCACTAAAAAAGGCGGCTCAGTGGGCAGGCCGAAGTAAAGCCCGATGCCAACGCCTAGCCCTACTGGAATCCACAGCACCCAACGATCCCGATCTGCAGCCAAGCACGCCGCAATGCGCCAGCCTATCGAACGGGTAGCGGCAAACCCTGCCCACCGAGATATTTCCCAAGAAAGGTGTCCGACAAACACTCTTACAGTTCTCCTCATCCCTGCAAAGGGACTCAGCTTAACCGCGTGACACATTCTTCCTATCAGAAATTTTCCCCAACCGCTACACAATACCCCCCAAACGGGCCATTCCCGGAGAGCTTAACACTCGTGGAGCTTAGTGCCCGTTAAACGATAAGCGAATCGTGAACGAGAGTTCCATGATAGGGGGATTGAACGAACCCGCTGGCGCGGGAGTGGGGTGAGCGGATAGAGGGAAGGGCTCCTGTCTGAGAGGATTGTGGTTGTCGAAGCCCAATCCAAAACAGGAGCACCCCGTTGGCCGAGATGAGCCCTCTGCGCCGCCGTATGGTTGAGGACATGACCGTCCGCAATCTGTCGCCGACGACCCAACGATCCTATCTGCACGCGGTGACGAAGTTCAGACCCCGCGTTTCCGCGACGCCCGCAAGACTCGGTCCCAGCCTGCGCGCTACGGCTTTGGCCGGATGGGACTCTCACCCACAAGCAATCATCAGCTCGGGATGACGTACTCCCGAGGCGTGGTGTAGGACTTTGGCGGGCGGGGGGGTTCCGCGGAAACTCTCGACGGCGAGAGCGGGACCGCGCCCGCCGACCGGAGGGCGCCCATCCCTGGTCTCCGCGATGGTGCCGGAAGAGTTTTGGCGGCAGATGGGAAGGCCGCAAGATCCGGCGGAGTAAAGCCCGACAAAAAACCAGCCCTCTCACGAGCGCAAGCGGACAAGGCGACCGCGCCGGTCGACGAGGATCGCTTCCTCGCCGCCGCCTTTGACGAGGATGGTTTTGGCGGCCGCCTCGGGGGCGACGGCGATGGCGGTCGATAGCGCGTCGGCCAGCACTGCCGTCGGCGCGGTCACCGAGACGCTGGTCCAGCCATGGGCCGACCGCCCGGAGTGGGGATCGAACAGATGATGGTTTTTTCCGTTCGAATCGAAAGGCGTGGCGAGCGGGCTCGAGGTGGCAACGGCGCGATCGGAGAGGGTGAGCACCGTCGCCAACCCCGCGCGGTCGGGCCAGGCGACGCCGACCCGCCACGGTTGCCCCGCATCCCGTTCTCCGAGCCCGCGGAATTCGCCGACGTCGACCAGGACGTGGGGAAACCCGTGGGACCGCAAACGCTCGGCGATCCGGTCCGTGGCATAGCCCTGGGCGATGCCGTTCAGCGTCGCCGCCATTCCGGACGATGTGAAGGCGAGGCGATCGCGGGCGATGGCGAGCCGGCGCCAGCCGATCCGCGCCCGCGCCTGGTCGAGGGCGGCCTCGAAGTCGTCCGGGCGGCTCCACCCGTTCCGCTGCGCCCGCACGTAGACGCCCCACAGCGGTTGCACGGTAACGTCGAACGCGCCGCCGCTGACCTCGGACACGCGCGCCGCGAACGACAGGACATCGACCAGCTCGGTCGGCGGATCGACCAGCGCACCGGCGCCGTTCAGGGCGACCAGGGCCGAGTCTCGACGGTGCAGGCTGAATACGCGCTCGAGGCGATCGATCTCGACGACGCAGTCTGCCAGGGCGCGTTCCGCCCGCGCCCGATCGGGATCGCGGATGGTGAGCGACGCGTCGGCACCGAACGCCCAGCCTCGCCAGCGGGTGACCGGCACATCTGCGACCGCCACCGGCACCCGCCATGCGGCGGCTCCGGCGGCAATCAGCCGCAGGACTCTGCGGCGGGTGAAACCTTGGGCGCTCATCGCCGTACCAAGACCTGCGGTCGTCCCTTTTTTCGCGCCAATCGCTCGGGAATGCAGAGTGCCGGGTCCTCGATGATCGTCACGCAGTCGAGGCACTGGAAGCATTCGTTGTAATCGATCTTGCCGTTTGGCTCGATGGCGCCGTACGCGCAGCGCGCCTTGCAGAACTGACACGGCGAGCCGCATTCCGCCCGCCGACCGATCCAGTCCAGCCTTCGCAATTTCCCGGCGATCGCGAGGGCGGCGCCGAGCGGGCAGACGTAACGACAGAACCCCTTGAACATGAACAGCCCGAGGACCAACCAGAATCCGGCGTACAGCACGAAAGGCAGGGCGCGGTCGAAATGCAGCGTGACCGCGGTCTTGAACGGCTCCAATTCGATCAGCAAGTCGGCGGCGGTCTCGGAGGTCAGGGTGGCAACGACCAGCAGCGCCAGCACCAGGTACTTCACCCACTTCATGCGACGGTCGTCGCCGGGGTGGATACGAAGTTTCGGCAACCGCAGGAGCCGCCCCAGTCGATACGCGAACTCCTGTAGCGCGCCGTACGGACACAGCCACCCACAAAAAAAGCCGCGCCCCCAAACCAGGAGCGAGACCAGGGTTACGGCCCAAACCAACAGGATGACCGGTTCGTAGAGGAGAAAGGTGAGGTTGCTCCCCTCGACCAGGCTTCGCAGGACGCCCAGTGGCGTGACGATGCTGAGCTGTCCTTGCGCCCACCAGCCGATGAAAACCGCCGTGATGACGAGAATGCCAAGGCGGATCAGCGGATACCGAGGATGGCGCGCCAGCCATCGCAACCTCCTCGCGATCACCCACAGGAGCGGCGCCATGAACACGATGAGCACGAAAAAGTCGATGGCACGATCCTGCACCGCGGCGATCCACACCGGTGCGCTCTTCTCCGCCGCCGGGGCATCGAAGAACCGCTCCGGCGCCTGATAGGCGAGTTCGAAATCGCTCGCTCCGGGTTCGGGTTGAAATGACTGATGCTCGCGGACCGCTCGGATCACCAGCGTCCAGGGAGATACCGGGTCAAAGCCCAGTTGGGTGTCGGCGCGAAGCACCATCGCCTGTTCGAACGCGGGAACGCCGTTGGCGAGGCGCGTTTCAACGTCGGCATCGCGAAGGGTGACCGGCAGCCCGTCTTAAATCGCAGTAATCCGACTCGGCGAAGAGTTGCGAACGAAATCTTCGTCGACGAGTCGATGGCGGCCGTTTGCGAGCAGGACGATCGGTTCCTCGGAGGGGCTCAGGCTCCGTTGCACGGCCGCCACGGTTTCCGGTGCGAGCACGGCGCGGGCGACGCTCGGCGGGCCAACGTCGACCACCCAGAGGTCCAGATAGTTCCCCTCCGGATCCTCCTCGGCCTCGGGATCGTCATGTTCCCAGCGGCTGCCCGCATATCGGGCTTGAAGCTCGCGGTTGGAAACTCGAATGGATCGAGCGATGCCTTCCGCGACGAGGTTCGACCAGTTGAGCTCTTCGCGATAGTCACGAAGGGGGCGAGAGGCGGCGCGCTGGGCAATGCCCTGCAGCCTCGCGCGCGCGACCTTCAGTGCCGCGCCTAAGATCGAGTCGTTGGCAACGCGCACCGAAGCTGTTGCCATGGTCACGCCATCCACATAGACGTGGGCCGAACCAACCCCCTGTGCCGAGCAATTCTTGGTGCCGACGGCTATGGAATCGCCAATGGAAAGGCCACGATACTGTTCGACGAAGGCTCGAAAGGGTTCCTCGCCGAGGCCGGAGACGAAGATCGGCTCCTTTTGATCCAGGATGGTGACGTCGAGGAATCGTCCCTTCTGATCGAGTGTGATCAGGAGGTTCATGGGCTTGCCTCCAAAACCCGGAATGGCAATAAGGGGGAGGGATTCGAAGATGTAGCCCGCCGGCGCGCCATCCGATGTCTCGATTGACCAGACGCCGTCGGTGCCCACCTGCTGGCCAAGCCGATATGGAGGTATGACGAGCTTGGCAAGTTCGGCCTGACTGAGGTCTGCCACCGCGAGGGACGCGTTACAAAGCAACTGCAGAGCCAAGACAACAATGCCGACGACGCGAAAGCCCGACCGGCGCAAGAACGACCCGCTGCTATCTTCGTTCATTCGGCGGCGGGCCCTTTCGCAAACGAGGGCGCTTTCTCGCCAGCTGGCGTCATGGATGATCGGTCCCAGGAAGGCTTTCGACACTCGGTGGTTGTGGCGAGGGTCTCGTCTTTACTTCATTGCCTATAACTTGCCGAGCAACTCATGCGATGCATCCCGGCGATTTGTGAAACGTCGATGGCGACGTCACGTCGTCGGAACTCTATTTCGTCGCATCGCGGAGATAAGCGATGAGATCTTGCCTGTCCTCCTCCTTCTTCATCGGGCGAAACCGCATGTTGGAGCCCGCGATGAACTTCGCTGGGTTCTGAAGGAACTCGTCCAGGGTTTGTTCGTTCCACACGAGTCCCGATGACTTGAGTGCCTCCGAGTAGCCCTTGTAGTTTTCCACCGTGCCAGCCTTGCGGCCAAACAGCCCGTGCAAATTGGGGCCATCTTCTTGAGGGGCGTTCGCATCCAGCGAGTGGCATCGTTGACACTTGAGAAAAAGCTGTTCGCCCCGCACGGCGTCTCCGGACCAAGCCGGGCTGGCGGCGATCGCCAAACTTACGCCAATGAAGAGCGTGAGGCTTGGAGTCTGTAACATGTTGGCTCTCCGATGTTGAAGCGGCTGGGTCGCAACAAAACCTTCACTGCAGTGAAACTTGATGCAAGCCCGAGACAGCGGGGCAGGGCGCACTCTTCCCCGCTGTCCCGGGAAACAAGGTCTTCCTTACGACTTGAAAAGCTTGAAGACCCAGAAGCTGCCGCCCTGATTGAGATAGTTGACGTACTTGGCGACTTCGCCACCCCACAACGGGACGGCGCCTCCCCATCCCGAGGCGACACCGATGTATTGCTCGCCATCCATCTCCCAAGTAATCGGCGAGCCGACAACACCCGAGCCCGTCTGGAAGCTCCAAAGTTCCTGGCCGGTCTCGGCGTCGAAGGCTTTCAGGAAACCTTCCGGGGTACCGGTGAAGACGAGATTGCCATTGGTCGTCAGCACGCCGCCCCAGAGCGGAGCCTTGTTCTTGTATTCCCATTTGATCTCACCCGTCTTCGGATCGATCGCCCTGAGCGCTCCGATGTAGTCATCGAAGACCGGCTTGATCGTAAAGCCGGCACCTAGATACATGGCGCCTTTCTTGTAGACGGCTTTGTCATTCCAGATGTCCATGCCCCATTCGTTTGCCGGAACGTAAAACCATTTTGTTCCGGGATGGTAGGCCATCGGCATCCAGTTCTTGCCGCCCAGGAAGGAGGGTGCTGAGAAGACCGTTTTCCCTTGCCCGCCGTCGACTGGACTGCCGGGACGGTTGTCGGCGATGAAAATCGGCCGTGCCATTTTCGTCGACGCCCTTTGCCCATGTGAGTTTCTTGACGAACGGAAATGCCCTGATGAGCTTGCCGTTGGTCCGGTCCAAGACATAGAAAAAGCCGTTCTTGTCGGCTGACGCTGCCGCTTTTACGACCTTCCCGTCCATGTCCATATCGAAGGAGACGACCTCCGTCATGCTGTCGTAGTCCCAGCCATCGTTGGGCGTGGTCTGGAAATGCCAGACGATTTCTCCGTTGTCCGGATTGATGGCGAGCTTGGATGCCGTATAGAGATTGTCACCTGGCCGAGTGTACGAATTCCAAGGCGACGGGTTGCCGGTGCCTGTGAAGATCAGGTTCGTGTCGGGATCGTAGGTCACGGCCTCCCAAGGCGCGCCCCCGCCTTTCTTCCACATGTCGCCCGGCCACGAGGCATTCAAGGTTCCGGTCATGGTCGACGGTTTTCCGTTGAGGGTGCCCATGTTCCCCTCGACGGTGGGCCGCTCCCAGATGATCTCGCCGGTTTTGGCGTCGAGCGCTCTCACCCGACCGACGACGCCGAACTCGCCGCCGGCATTGCCGGTGATGACTTTGCCTTTGACGATGATCGGCGCGTTGGTGATGGAGTAACCGTCCTTGTAGTCGTCGAGTTTCTTGCTCCAAACGACCTTGCCCGTTTTACGATCGAGGGCCACGATTTTGGCGTCGAGCGTACCGAAATAGACCAGGTCGCCATAGAGTGCCGCGCCCCGATTGATCACGTCGCAACACGGCAAGATTCCCTGGGGCAGTCTCGCGTTGTATTCCCAGATTTCATTCGCCGGTTTTGGCGTCGATGGCAAAAAGGCGGGAATACGATGCCGTTACATAGATGATGCCGTCGTACACCAATGCCTGGGTTTCTTGGCCCCGCTGCTTTTCTCCCCCGAATGAAAGGGACCAAACGGGAACCAGGTTTTTGACGTTACCCGCATTTACTTTGTCGAGCGGGCTATAGCGTTGTCCCCTGAGACCGAGGCCGCTGGTCACGACCTGGTTGGTCGTTTTATCATCGTTGAGGATATCCTCGTCGGTGACGCCGGCGGCCGCGCAGGTATTGGCTATGGCCAAGCCGGTCGCCAAGACGCCCGCGAAAAAGGCTGAACTCAGTACTCGTTTCATTGTCGCTCCCTCCCAAGTCATTTACTTGAAAATGATCAAATTTTCCCTGTTGCGGCAAACACCGTGCCCCGTGCAATGCCTACTCTTTGGGCCTTGTTTCGAGCCAAGTCCGGATGGCCCACATCGCCTCCTGATTCAGGATGCCTTCGAACGGTGGCATCTTGGGCACGCCGTTCTGGAAAAATCCCTCGCGAACGATTCCTATGTACCACTCGTCGTCTTCCGCTCCGGGCTGCAATTCCCGTAGGTCCGGGGCCAAGCCGCCCGACACCGCCTCGAGCCCATGGCAGCGCGCGCAGTTCTTGGTATATCCGACTTGCCCAATCTCTACGGCCCTGTCGTTGTCGGTTGAGTAAGGATTTTCCGTTCGCCATTCGCCCAGCGGCTCCAGGCCCGTGGTATCGACGGGCTGGGGTTGGACATCGCCATGCCCGAGCACGTTCGTCGACACCATCACCGCCGAGATCGCGATGCATACAAACGCGATTACTGGGTAGTGCTTTCTCATCATCGTCCTCCCGCTAGACCGTATCTCTGTCGGTGCTCGAGGTTTGGCCTTAAGTCACCGTTGCAGAGCCTCGCCAAACGCCATCCGCGTGCAGATAGACGTTCAGGGCATAGCGCGCAAAAATTGTTCAGGGAAAGTTAGTCGGACGCTGATGACAAACGCAATTGATACAAAGTCGCACGAACATTTGAAGAACGCCGATCTTCGCCGGGGCAAGGAGTGCTCGACCCAATGCAAGCCGTTCGCACAAGACAACCCCCACAGGCGTGGGGACGGTCTGTAAAGGTGAGCGCCGCCAAATGTACGATGTTTGTTCCTGCGACTTTCTATCAATTGCGCGACGGGGTTAGGGCTGGCTAGTATCCGCGCAACTTGGCTTATGGGCTGAGCAAGCAATCACCGATGAACGGTACGTCGCAGCGCCCCGTGAGGATGCGAAATGGTGGCTGAGGGAGGACGCGGATGAGCGCGACCCACAGAGCCCCTTCTTCGGACGGGGTGCCGACGGAGCACATGACGCCGGCGGAGGCTCGCGAGATCGAGCGTGTTCAGGAACTGCTGGACACCCGCTACATGGCGGATATCGGTCCATTGAAGGAAGGCTGGGGACGTCGCGAGTTCCTCAATATTTCAACGATCGCGGTGAGTTTCGCCGGCCTCGGCCTTTTCGTCTGGCCGTTTCTTCAGAGCATGAACCCCGCGGCCGACGTCGAGGCTTTGGCCTCGATCGACGTCGATCTGTCGCCGATCGAAACCGGTCAAGCCATTACCGTGGTGTGGCGCGGCAAGCCGGTTTTCATTCGCCACCGCACGGAGGCGGAAATCGTCGCTGCCAGACAGGGCGACGGTGAGGAACTGCTCGACCCGGAGCTTGACACGGCGCGTACCGAGAAGCCCGAATGGCTGGTGGTGATCGGCATCTGCACCCATCTCGGCTGCGTTCCCCGCGGACAGCGATCGACGGATCCGCGCGGGGACTATGGCGGGTGGTTCTGCTCGTGCCACGGCGCCCAGTACGACACCTCGGGGCGTATCCGAAAAGGACCGGCACCAAAGAACCTGGAGGTCCCTCCGTACGTCTTCGTCAATGACGACACCATCCGCATCGGTTGAGGAGGCTGCTGATGGCGAGCCGACAGTGGAATAACAGGCTCATCCAGTGGATCGATGACCGCTTTCCAGTCGTCAGCATGGCGCATCACCAGATGTACGAGTATCCCATGCCGCGGAATTTGAACTACTGGTGGAGCTTCGGGTCGCTCGCCGGGATCATTCTTTTGATCATGATCCTCAGCGGCATTTTTCTCTCCATGCAGTATCAGCCCAGCGTTGACCTTGCTTTTGACAGCATAGAAAGAATAATGCGCGACGTTAATTACGGTTGGCTGGTGAGATATATGCACCAAACCGGTTCATCTTTGTTCTTTGCTATCATATATATTCACATATTTCGAGGAATGTATTATGGATCATATAAAAGCCCAAGGGAGATAACCTGGATAACCGGCGTCATCATTTTCCTGATCATGATGGCGACGGCCTTCATGGGATACGCTTTGGTTTGGGGCCAGATGAGTTTCTGGGCCGCAACGGCGATTACCAACCTGTTCACGGCGATTCCGTTCATTGGCGAGAGCGCAACCGTCTGGCTATGGGGCGGATATTCTATCGATAACCCCACGCTCAATCAATTCTACGCATTGCACTATCTTTTCCCGTTCGTGATTTTTGCCGTGGTGTTCCTACATCTGATCGCCCTTCACACAACTCGATCGAACAACCCGCTCGGGATCGATCTCAAGAGCCGACAGGACTGGATCCCCTTCCACCCGTACTACACGGTCAAGGATTTGGTCGGCGTGGGGGCGCTCGCGACGCTTTTCGCCGTGCTTGTGTTCTTTGCCCCGGACGCGCTCAGCGAGCCCGAGAACTTCATTCCCGCCAATCCTTTGGTCACGCCGGAGCATCTGGTCCCCGAATGGTATTTTCTTCCTTTCTATGCGATCCTGCGGGCGGTTCCGAATATTTGGTTCATCCCTGCCAAACTCGCCGGTGTCATCGCCATGTTCGGCGCGACGATGATTTGGCTATTTCTGCCTTGGCTCGATCCATCAAAGGTTCGTAGCGCGCGTTTTAGGCCCATTTATCGCGTATTCTTCTGGATTCTGGTCGCCAATTGTCTCGTCCTTGGGTGGTGCGGCGCCCATGTTCCGGAAGGATTGTGGTTGATCCTGAGCCGCGTTACGACCGCCTACTACTTCCTGCATTTCCTGGTTCTATTGCCCGCGATCGGACTGATCGAGAAACCGCGTCCACTGCCGCACAGTATCAGCCAAGCGGTTCTGAAACCTTCGCCCTCTCACCCCGAACCGGCGGCCGCTGCCGCGCAAAGATCGTGATGCGCACCTCCGTCCTGGTGGTCGCGCTTGTCGCTGTGCTTGCACACGCCGGCGCAACCGCCTGTCTTGCCTCCGATTCCGGCGTCCAAGAACCGCCGAAGCAGGACTGGTCATTCTCGGGTCCATTCGGTCGATATGACCAAGCGGCCCTTCGGCGCGGCCTCCGGGTCTACGTCGACGGGTGCTGGTCGTGTCATTCCTTGCGGCATGTCGCTTACCGCAGCCTTTCTGCCCTTGGCATTGGGTTCGGACCGGAGGACATCCGGGCTTTTGCCGCCGAGTTCGAGGTGCGCGATGGCCCGAACGAAGACGGTGAGATGTTTATGCGGCCGGCCCGCCCGTCGGACCACTTTGCCCCGCCTTTCGCCAACAAGGCCGAGGCTCGTCGCGCCAACAAGGGCATGTATCCCCCCGACCTGTCGCTCATCGCCAAGGCGCGCAAAGGGGGCCCCAACTACCTGTACGCGCTGCTCGTCGGATACGCCGAGCCCCCTGCGGGGACCGTACCGGTGCCGGGGATGTACTACAATTCGTATGTTTCGGGACATTTCACCGGCATGAAAGCTCCGTTGATCGACAATCTTGTCGACTTCGATGACGGCACCGAGCCGACGGTCGAGCAGATGGCGAGGGATGTGACCCAATTTCTTGCCTGGGCGGCGGACCCACACATGGAGGAACGGAAGCGGCTCGGCGTGAAGGTGGTGATCTTTCTCGCTCTCCTGACCGTCATGTTCATCGCGCTGAAGCTTGAGGTTTGGGCTCACCTGAAGAGCCCGCCTCCCAAACGAGAGAACAAGGTTGCCCAAGAAGGTCTCTGAGCCGACGATGGTCGTCATGCCAAAAGGCTAGCAACCTTCAAGAAAGGGAACGGGAGGGATGGGGCGGGTGCCCAAGCTTCGTGTCCTTTTGATCGCAGCGATGGCCGTGGCCGGGGCCAACCTGTTCGGTCCGGCCTACGGTTCTGAACCCGAACTCATTCGGATCGGCGTTCTCAAGTTCGGAACGGTCAACTGGGAACTGGACGTGATCAAGCATCACGGCCTCGACCGGGAGGAAGGGGTTCGCCTGGAGGTGGTCGAGCTCGCGACCAAGTCGGCGACGACGATCGCGCTTCAAGCGGGTGGCGCCGATGCCATCGTCACCGACTGGATCTGGGTGTCGCGGCAGCGCAACGAGGGGCAGGATTTCACCTTCGTGCCCTATTCGGCTGCGGTCGGCGCCGTCGTCGTCCCCGCCGAGGCTCCGATCCGCACCCTGGCCGATCTGCAAGGAAAGCGGCTGGGGATCGCCGGCGGCCCACTGGACAAGAGCTGGCTGTTGGTCCGCGCCCTCGTCAACCAGCGGCACGGCATCGAGCTGGACACCGCCGTCGACAAGGTCTTCGCCGCGGCGCCGTTGCTGTCCCATGAGATCGAGATCGGCGAACTCGATGCGGTGATCACCTTCTGGCCCTATGCGGCACGGCTTCAGGCGAAGGGCATGCGCAGCCTGATCGGCATCGACGAGGTGGCGCAAGCGTTGGGTGTCGCCGCTGCCGTGCCGATGGTCGGTTATGTGTTCCACGAGGCGTGGGTCGCGGAGCACGAAAGCGCCGTCATCGGCTTTATCCGTGCCTCCAAAAAGGCCAAAGAGATCCTGCGGACCTCGGACGCGGAGTGGGAGCGGCTTCGGCCGCTGACCCAGGCCGAGGACGACGACACCTTGAAGGCGTTGCGCGACGGCTATCGCGCCGGCATTCCGGCGGCGTGGGGCGACGCCGAGCGGGCCGCCGCCTCCCGCCTGTTCGCGGTTCTCGCGAACGTCGGCGGTGAGCAACTGGTGGGGTCCGGCAAGCGACTGGCGGACGGGACATTCTGGGCCGGGCTCAGGTATTAGCCCCGGTCATGCGGATTCCAACCCGAATCTGTTATCAGACGCTCTCGGCGATCGGCTTCCTGGCGCTCTGGCAAGTGGCGGCCACCGCCGCGGACAGTCCCTTACTGCCGGGACCGGTCGCGGTCGGACGGGTGATGGGCGATGCCCTGGCGTCGGGTGAACTCGTCCATCAACTGGGGATCACCCTCGCCCGCGTCGCCGCCAGCTTCGTGTTGGCGATGACCATCGGCACCGCGATCGGCATCGCCATGGGGCGATCGCGGGTTGTCGACCGGCTTTTCGACACTTGGCTGATCATCCTGCTCAACATCCCGGCGTTGGTCGTCATCATCCTCGCATACGTGTGGGTCGGGTTGGTCGAGGCCGCGGTAATTCTCGCCGTCTCCGTCAACAAGATCCCCAACGTCGTCGTGACCATGCGCGAGGGCGCGCGGTCGCTCGACCCCGACATCCTGGAAATGGCGCAGAGCTTCCGACTGAGCCGCGGCCGGAACCTTCGGCATGTGGTGCTGCCGCAGCTCTACCCGTTTATGGCCGCGTCCGCGCGTTCTGGTCTCGCGCTGATCTGGAAGATCGTATTGGTTGCGGAATTGCTCGGCCGCAGCGACGGGATCGGCTTCCAGCTCAACCTGTTTTTCCAATTGTTCGACGTTGCCGGTATCCTTGCTTATGCCTTCGCCTTCATCATCGTCGTCCAGATCCTCGAGGTCGGTGTCCTCCAGCCCATCGAACGACGGGTCAACCGCTGGCGGCGCTGACACCTTGGAGATCGACATCCGCAGCAAGAGGTATCCCGGCCGTCGGCGCCGCCGGGGCGCGGCTGGTGCTGGAGAACCTGCGGCTGTCGCTTCGCTTCGGCGAGTTCGTCGGGGTGTTCGGCCCATCCGGCTGCGGCAAGACGACACTGCTCAATATCGTCGCCGGCCTCGATCCGGATTTCCAGGGATCCGTCCGCCCGGCTCCGGCCGACCGCGACGGAAGCCCGGTGATCGGTTACGTCTTCCAGAACCCGAGGCTGCTGCCGTGGCGGACGGTGGAGGAGAACGTGCGGCTGGTGCTGCCTTCCCACTTGGCGACGGACGACCGGGTTGGCGAAATCCTGGAGGCGGTGGGGCTGGCGGACGCGCGTCACGTCTATCCCAACCGCCTGTCGGTCGGCATGTCGCGCCGGGTAGCGCTGGCGCGGGCGTTCGTTATCGAGCCGGAACTGCTCTTGATGGACGAGCCGTTCGTCTCCATCGACGTCACCGCCGCCAACCGCTTGCGCCGGCTGTTGCTGTCGATGTTGGACCGGCGTCCTACCACCGTGCTGTTCGTCACCCACGATCTCAGGGAGGCGATCTCGCTCGCCGACCGCATCGTGGTGCTCTCCGGCCCGCCCGCCGGGATCGTCGCCGAAGTGGCCGTCGACATCCCCCGCGACCAGCGCACCGGCGACGCCGTCGAACGGTTCCGCGCCAGGCTTCTCGACGAATGTGGTGAGACGCTGAGGGCGGCTCTCGACCCGGAGTAGATCGCGGAAGGGTAGCGAGCCTCGAAGAGCAACGAAAGCAGTGCTGCCGCAGCGGATCAATCGCCGGGGCCGGTTCTGCGACGCATAATTCCCTTCGCCGGACTGTAGCCATAAAGGGCTAGCCCGAGGAAAAGCACGAGTGCGAAGGCCGTGAACACGAGCGCCTCGATGTTAACCCGGCCATACAGGGCGAAGCGAATGAGTTCGACGGCATGGGTGAACGGATTCGCCGAGCAAACCTGATAGAGGGTAACGCTCAATTCCTGGATTTTCCAAAGGGGGTACAGCGCGGACGACATGAAAAACATCGGGAAGATGACGAAGTTCATGATTCCGGCAAAGTTCTCCAGTTGTTTGATCGTGGACGAAAGCAACAGCCCAATTGCGCCAAGCATAAGCCCGGACAGGATCAGTGCGGGGAAAACGGTGGCGAAGCCCGCGAGTGGGATGTCAATGCCGAAGGCGAGCGAGATCAACAAAAACGCATAAACCTGCAGCATCGACACGGTCGTTCCCGCCAAGAGCTTGCAAATCAGGAGGTACCAGCGGGGCAGCGGCGTAACCATGAGAATACGCATACTGCCCATCTCCCGGTCGTAGACCATGGAAAGCGAACTCTGCATGCCGTTGAACAGCTGAATCATGCCGATCAAGCCGGGCACGACATAGACCTGATAGGTTATGTAGGTCTCGTAGGGCGGCGTAATCGATATGCCAAGGGCCGCCCGAAAACCGACAGCGAACACGACAAGCCAGACCAGCGGCCGTACGAGCGCCGCGAGAAAACGCTCTCGCTGATGCAGGAATCGCAATACTTCCCGAAACAGAATGCCTTTGAGACAAAGCAGGTAGTGTGTCGTGCTCATATTGTGGTCAAGATTCAGGATAAAGGGGTATCAATCAGTCGGCTGAAAGCTTCGCCAATCGATGTCGCAGCCGCGCTCCTCGTCACTTCCGCGGCGGAACCCTGGGCCTTGATCTGGCCACTGTGCATGACGACGACCCGATCATCCGTTCGGATCTCGTCGATGAGATGGGTTGCCCACAGTACCGCGATGCCGTTAGCCGACGACAGTTTGTGCACGTGATCGACAATGCGCTCGCGGGCGGGAACGTCCAGTCCGACGGTCGGTTCGTCCAGCAACAGCAAAGCGGGTTCGTGCAGCAAGGCACGCGCCACCTCGACGCGGCGACGATAGCCCCCACTCAATTGCCTAATTTTTTGGTGCCGAAATTCTTCGAGGGCGAGTCGTTCGAGCTCAAGCTCGATCCGCGAGTCCGCAGTCCTTCTCGTTTTACCTTGCAGCGCCGCAAAGTACCTTAGGTTCTGAAGAACTGTGAGATCCAGATCCAGCGTCGGCTGCTGAAAAACCACACCCATGCACGCCAACGCCCGCCGAGGCTCCGTCCGGATGTCCCAGCCACAGACCCGAACGGCTCCATGCGCACTCTCGAACAAGTGAGTGATGATCGCGAACAAAGTGGTCTTGCCGGCACCGTTCGGCCCCAACAGGACTGTAAAATCGCCGGGACGGATCGCGAAGCTGACCTTGTTCAAAGCAAACCGCTTTCCATAGCTGAAAGCGAGATTGTCGATTTCGAGCGCCGGGTGGCTAATGGTGGAGTGCATCGGATGACGGTTTAATGGCTATTCCCCACGGATAGCGTCCGACCTTGATCGACTTGATCGCCTTGAGATTCTCGACGTCGATAACTGTAACGTCTCCGCTTACCCCATTGGTCGTAAACAGAAGCTTTTCATCAGGCGTCAACCCGAGATGCCATACGCGGCGACCAACAACAAGATACTTCAGCACTTCGTATGTCTTTGCATCGATGACGGCGACATGATTGGCCGGTCCCAGGGCCACGAAGGCGTACTTACCGTCCGAGGTCAGCCGGATGCCGACGGGCTGGATACGGTCCTTTTGAATGCCCGGGATCTCAAAAGAAATCTCACGGATAGCCTCGCGCTTCGGCACGTCGATCACATGCACAGTGCCGCCAATCTCGGCTGAAACCCATAGAAGCTTGCCACTTTTCGAGAATACGGCGTCACGCGGTCGCTGGCCGACAAGAGTGTTGTCGATCAGCTGAAAGCTCTCGGTATCAATCCAATGCACCATATTGGTGGTTTCCGATGTGTTGACCGCCAGCTTGCCGTCGGGACTGACGGCCATGCCCTCCGGTTCGACACCGACATCGACTTGGCCGATTACCTGGTGCGTTTTGGTATCGACAATCGTCACGACATTGCTGTCCTCGTTGGAGATGTAGAGATGGTGATCATTCGGATGGAGATAGAATTGCTCGGGATCTTCGCCTGACGGAAGGTCAGCGAGCTTCTCGAGTGTCGCGGTATCATAGACCTCGATCCGATTGTCGTCGCTTGCGCAGACGTAAAGCGCCGAGAAGTCTCTGTTCAATGTTATCCCACGGGGGCGTCGGCCTACGTCGAACGTTTTGATTACCTCCAGCGATCCCGCATCGATGATGGAGATCGTATTGTCTTTCTCGTTTGAGACAAAAACGGTTTGGGCGTCGGCTGAGACGGCGATGCACGCTGCGACAAGAAGAGCCAGCAGCGAAGGGGCATTCGCGAGAGTTAACTTCATGATGACCAGCATCTATTCCAACCTGCAGGTGCTTTCCGCCTCATCGTAGCCCAGCGTGTCGAGTTCCGAGTGTTGATGGAGGAACCCTTCCTGAGGGGACAGAGACACCAAATAGCGTGGTACCACGAGTGGTATCGGCTGCCGCAGCTGGCCGTTCCATCGCCGATAGGAGAGCTTGCGGCCTTTGAAAGCCGCCAATTGGAATGCATCGCCCCTTATGTATTCGGTAATGGGTTCGAAATCGATCGAATTGACGCGGGTCGCCGCTTCTCCAATCGACCGGACAGCTGCCCATGCTGCGTAGTCCTTGGCCGTCATCCAGCGGCCCGCATTCCTAAAAAATCGGTTTTGCAGCTGAACTGCACCCCACTGCTCAACAGCCCGATGCCAAGCGGTCGGTACTAAGCCTTGCGTTCCCGCGACAAGCCGGGGACGCCACGTGTGGTACATAAGCTGTTCGCCAAACAAGCCGGCCTCGTCCGATACAATGAGGACATCGTAATCGCTGACCTGGGTGAATACGGGGACCTCTGCCTCGGCCGTGCGTCGGGCGTCGTAAGCGGAGTCCCACGTCTTTTCGACGACGATGCTACCGCCGAACCGCTCGGCCGCTCTTCGAAGTGCGTCAGCGAAAAGGGCATCCTCTGGCCGAGCGCCGGTCACGAGGAACCAGTCCGTCCACCGCTTCTTGGCCAGATACTGGACCAGTGCGTCGGCCAGCATGGCGCGGCTTGGAAGGGTGTGCAGTAAAAACGCTTCGCAGTCCTTGTTCCGAAACCGATCGTCAGGCGCGCCTGCATTGAAGATGATCATTCGCTCCGCTTCCGGCACCGCCAGGATTTCGTCCAGAGCTTCAGCGCTAAGGTTGGCAACCACGAACCGGAGACCGGCCTCCGCAAGGTCCCTCAGGACGGCGCCCACATCACCATCCGAGGGAACGATCCTCTCCACCAGGGCAAAACTCTGGTTCGTGAACCGTCCGGTCGTGTTGTTATCATCGACAGCAAGGCGAGCCCCTTGCAACCCCTCGTCTTCGGGAGGCTGCAACCACTGCGGATTGGATAAAGCCGGAGAACGTTCCTCCACCCGCGTAAGGTAGGCAATGTTGAGATGAGCTATCTCCGCCCCATCACTGGGAGGGGTGTACATCCACTCACCAAGAGCAAAAACCGCTGCCGCTGCAAGCGATCGCCCGACGGAGGCGGTACGGTGTCGACTTCGGGGCAGGATCCCAAAGTAGTGCTCCCGCAATGCTCTCTCCTCCCGAACGCTTCTTTGTTCATATCGGCTAGACCCATGATATCTTAGCTGGTGGCTGGCGATGTACGTCAAGGGGGACAATGGTCGTAATGAAACTCAATGCCTCAGGAGCGAAACAGGCATGCAACGGGTTGTGATGGTTCTGATTGGGGCACTGAGCCTTACCTGCATTGTCGGTCATGCTGGGCGGGCTGCGGCCGAAGAAATGATCAAAGTCGATAACGGATCGCCATCGATGATCAAGGTGGTTGGCGATGGTGGAAAGGCCGTAGTTGACTCGGGCGCCAAGGGTGTTCAGGTGAGGTTCGAAGGCGGCACCGATATCGGGATCGACCTGAAGATCTGGTGGGTCGCGAAACCGCGGGAACTGTGCCAGCTTTTCGTGCCATGGGATAGAACCGTTGTGGTGTCTGGCACATCCACGATTCACTGCAGGTCGCAGTAGCGCTGGCGAGATTTAGAAACGACCGGACTCAGCAGTTGCCGACGTAGCAACCGGTAGCAGAGAACGCGTTGACATCCTACCTTCCCCTTGCCGGGACAGGGAGGCCCAAAAGAGGCTCAGCTCAAACTTGCTTCAAAGCGGCAGCAACTGGCTTTACCCTCCTCTGCATCGAAACGAGGATCAAGCCCGCAACCTAAGAAATGTTGATCGTATCGTAACCATCGAGATAAGCGTCCTCCCCAAAACGCTCGCCTCATCCCGTTCGGCAAATGTTCGTTCGACTTTCTGTTAATTGCGTGTGCGCCGATGGACTTGGTAAGTTTACAGTGGAGATGAAATAACCGGATCTCAAGCCATTAGAGCAACAGTCTCGAAGAGTGGAGGGGTCCGGCACACTAGCTAGATTGAGCCGTTGCAAGCGCTAGTCAGAGCCCGTGCCATGAGTGCGGCTGAAAGCTGGTTAGGGCTTTGGCTGACAGAACTCCGCGAAAAGGCGCGCGCAGGGAGGAGAAATTTTAATGCAGAAGTCTTTGCACATTGATCCTGGCAAGTGCACCAACTGCCTTCAGTGTGAGATGGCGTGTTCGTACGACAACGAGGGGGTCTTCAATCCGGCGAAGTCGCGGATCAAGGTTTTCACCTTTCACGACGAGGGGCGGTTCATTCCGTACACCTGCACCCAGTGCGCCGAGGCGTGGTGCATGCAGGCGTGTCCGGTGGACGCGATTTCGCTCGACCGGTTGACCGGGGCGAAGGTGGTTTCGGAGTCGTTGTGCGTGGGGTGCAAGGTGTGCACCATCGCCTGTCCGTTCGGGACGGTGAACTACAACGCGGATTCGGGCAAGGTGATCAAGTGCGATCTGTGCGGCGGCGAGCCGGAGTGCGCCAAGGCGTGTCCGACCGGGGCGATCACCTACATCGACGCCAACTGGACGGGTTTGGACCGGATGCGGGCGTGGGCGTCGCGGACCGATGCCGGCGCCGGCGCGTCGGCGTCGGCCTGACGGGAGGATGGTGAGATGGCATGGACGAGGAAGATCCTGCGGGTCAACCTGAGCGAGGGGACCTGCACCGACGAGGCGCTCAACATGGATTGGGCGAAGCGTTATCTGGGCCAGCGCGGTCTGGCGACCAAGTATCTGGTCGAGGAGACCGATCCGAAGGTCGATCCGTTGGCGCCGGAGAACAAGATGATCATGGCGACGGGGCCGCTGACCGGGACCTGCGCGTCGACGGCGGGGCGCTATTCGGTGATCACCAAGGGAGCGCTGACGGGTGCGATCGCGTGTTCGAACTCGGGCGGGTTCTTCGGCAACGAGATGAAGAACGCCGGCTACGACATGATCATCTTCGAGGGCAAGTCGCCGAAGCCGGTGTATCTGTTGGTGCAGAACGGCGACGCCCGGCTGGTCGACGGCGCCGAGGTGTGGGGGACGTCGTGCTGGGACACCGAGGAGCACATCAAGGCCAGCACCAGGACCCGCTGATCCGGGTCGCCTCGATCGGGGTTTCCGGCGAGAAGGGGGTGAAGTACGCCTGCATCGTCAACGACATGCACCGGGCGGCCGGGCGTTCCGGGGTCGGCGCGGTGATGGGCTCGAAGAACCTGAAGGCGGTGGCGATCCGCGGCACCCTCGGGGTCAAGGTCGACGACTTCGCGGCGTTCATGGCGGCGACCGACAAGGGCAAGAAGATCCTCGCCGACAACCCGGTGACCGGCCAGGGGCTGCCGACCTACGGCACCCAGGTGTTGATGAACGTGATCAACGAGACCGGGGCGCTGCCGACGCGCAACCACCGCGACATCCAGTTCGAGGGCGCGCACAGCATCTCCGGCGAGGCGATGCACGAGAAGCGGGCGTCGGACGGCAAGGCCAACCTGATCACCAACCAGGCGTGTTTCGCCTGCACCATCGCCTGCGGTCGGATCTCGGCGATCGAGCGGACCCACTACACGGTGGTCGACCGGCCGCAGTATCAGAAGGCGTCGGGCGGTCTCGAGTACGAGGCGGCGTGGGCTTTGGGCGCGGCGACCGGGGTCAGCGATCTCGATGCCTGCACCTTCGCCAACTTCATCTGCAACGAGCAGGGCTTCGACCCGATCTCGTTCGGGGCGACGGTGGGGGCGGCGATGGAGCTGTTCGAGACCGGCGCGATCACCACCAAGGAGACCGGCGGCATCGAGCTCAAGTTCGGCAACGCCCATGCGCTGACCGACATCGCCGAGCTGACCGGCCGCGGCGAGGGGTTCGGCGCCGAGATCGGCCTCGGCTCGAAGCGGCTGTGCGAGAAGTACGGCCATCCGGAGCTGTCGATGCAGGTCAAGGGCCAGGAGTTCCCGGCCTACGATTCCCGCGGCATCCAGGGGATGGGCCTGACCTACGCGACGTCGAACCGCGGCGCCTGTCACTTGCGCAGCTACACGGTGGCCTCGGAGATCCTCGGCGTTCCGGAGAAGACCGATCCTCTGGTCACCGACGGCAAGGCGGGTCTGGTCAAGGCGTTCCAGGACGCGACGGCGGCGGTGGATTCGGCCGGGATCTGCGTGTTCACCACGTTCGCGTGGACGCTGGACGACATCGCGCCGCAGATCGACGCGGCGTGCGAGGGCGCGTGGACGTCGGAGACCCTGCTCGAGGTCGGCGAGCGGATCTGGAACCTGGAGCGCCAATACAATCTCGACGCCGGGTTCACCGACAAGGACGACACCCTGCCGCAGCGGCTGCTCAAGGAGGCGGCGAAGACCGGGCCGGCCAAGGGTCTGGTCAACGGCCTGGACAAGATGCTGCCCGAGTACTACCAGGTCCGCGGCTGGACGCCGCACGGGGTGCCGACCCCCGAGACGCTGCAGCGGCTGGCGTTGTAACGACTGAGATCAATTCCTCCCAAGACCCCACTAGGTACCCTGGGGGAGGATGCTGGTGACGCTGCAACCTCCCCCAATTTTTTGGGAAGCTGGCAGATGCCGCTTGGAGTTGAGAGATGCTTGGGTTTTTGCGGAAGTTGTTTGGGGTTCGGCGGCAAGAAACGGCAGCTGCCGATCAGCCATCCAATGTTACGGAGCCGGCTCATCCCGCCCAACCGTCGGCGAGTGTTGCGCCATTGGCGACAAGGCGCCCGATCGAAATGACCTCCAAAAACGGAAAGGCCAGGTATGTCGTCGTCGGGGCGGGCCCTGCGGGCGTTATAGCCGCGGAGACCTTGCGGAAGCTGGACGCGGAAGGTGACGTCCTGCTCATTCACGGCGAGGACGGACCGCCATACTCGCGGATGGCGATCCCGTATGTGTTCTCCGGCATGATTGACGAGGCGGGAACTCATCTTCGGAAAGCGCAGGGTTATTACGATAACTTGGGCGTCAAAGTGAAACACGGCTGGGTCGAACGGATTTTTCCCGACGCCGGCCGACTGGCGCTCAAAGGCGGGGAAGCAGAGCCGTTCGATCGACTGTTGCTGGCCACCGGCGCGAGCCCGATCCGGCCGCCGATCGAGGGTCTCGATCTTCGCGGCGTCCATTCGTGCTGGACTCTGGAGGACGCCCGTAACATCGTCCGCCTGGCCGAGCCCGGATCTCACGTCGTCTTGCTGGGGGCCGGCTTCATCGGCTGCATCATCCTTGAATCCCTGTTCGAGCGCGGGGTGAGCTTGACGGTGGTGGAGATGGGCGACCGCATGGTCCCGCGGATGATGAACGCCACCGCCGGCGGGATGCTCAAGCGCTGGTGCGAGGGCAAAGGGGTGAGTGTCCGTACCTCGACGTCGATCACCCGGATCGAGCCGGCGAGGCATCCGTCTGATGCCAAGGACGCACTTCTCGTCGATCTCAGCGACGGAGGCCAGTTGCCGGCCCACCTCGTGGTGATCGCCGCCGGCGTCCGCTCCAACATGGGCTTCCTCGAGGGCAGCGGCATCAGCGCGGACCAGGGGATCCTCGTCGACGACCACCTTCGCACCTCCCACCCCAAGGTGTTTGCCGCCGGCGATGTCGCCCAAGGGCCCGATTTCTCGACCGGCGGCTATTCCGTGCACGCGGTGCAACCGACGGCCGCTGATCACGGTCGCATCGCCGCAATCAACATGGCCGGCGGCGACGCTGCGTACAAGGGCAGCCTGGCGATGAACGTCCTCGACACCGTCGGCCTGGTGTCGTGCTCGTTCGGCTGCTGGCAGGGCGTCGAGGGCGGTGAGGCCGTCGAGCGCATCGAGGACGACAGGTATAAGTACATCAACTTGCAAATTGCCGAGGATCGGCTGGTCGGGGCAATTACCGTCGGCCGCACCGACTCGGTGGGCGTATTGCGTGGCCTCATTCAAACCCGAGTGCCTCTCGGACCCTGGAAAGCGAGGTTGAAGTCCGATCCTCACAGGATCGTTGAAGCCTATGTGGCGCAGGTCGGCACCTAGCCGTTGACTATGAAGGCAACGGTCAAGCTTTTGGCATCGTTGAAAAACCATCTGCCGGAACCAGATCACTAGGGGGCAAGGTCGATTGCCGAAGAGCACGATTGCGCTGGTCAAGGAAATGGCTAGCACCCGCATAGGCTTCCTTCGGGCCTTGCCGCGTGAGCAACGGGTCAATCGCTGCGCCAATCCACGGCATCGATATGGACTACCAGGGAGCCGCGCTTTGTTCGGGGCTATTCTGAGCGCTTTGGCGGTTTCCCTGCTGCCTCTCGGGACGGACGCGCATGCTCGCCCTTTGGATGAGGTTGTGGAAAGCGGGACACTGCGAATAGCCGTCTATAGGGACTTTCCCCCGTTTTCGTATCATCGCGAGGGAGAGCTCGTTGGCGTGGACGTGGATCTCGGTAGATCCATCGCAAGCCAGTTGGGGGTTCGCGCGTCGTTCATGCCGATTACCGCGGACGAGAACGTCGACGACGACTTGCGCAATGCCGTTTGGAAGGGACACTACCTGACACGGGAGGTCGCCGACCTGATGCTCCACGTGCCGATCGATCGCCAGTTAACCCTGCGCAACAACTTGGTCGCCTTCTTTGCTCCGTACTTTACAAGCCAATTCGCCGTCGCCTACGATCCGGAGGAGGTCGAGAGCAATCCCAACCCGCGTTCTTTCATTGACCGGAAAATCGGCGTCGAACTCGACTCACTTCCCGATTTCTATCTCGCGACCGCGTACGGCGGTATCATAAGAGAGAATGTGGTCCACTTCTCGACCGTCGATGCCGCCGCGCGAGCGCTGGCCGCAGGCGATGTTGTTGCCGTGATGGCGCCGCAGAGCCAGATCGAAGCCAGCCTCGGTCCAGACCTCAAGCGCTTTGAGCTCAGCACGGTTTCGATGTACGGCTTCGGCCGCTCCACCTGGGTGGTCGGTGTCGCGGTGAACGACGAGTTGCGCGACCTGGGTTATGCCGTCGAGGACATCATCGCCAAGTTGATGGAGAACGGCGTCATCAAGCAGATCTTTTCGACATACGGAATCTCCTATCGGCCTCCGGAACCGCAGTGAGAGACCGGCAACGAAAATCAGTCGCATTCGACCTTTTGCCGATTGCGGCTCGTGCGCGATGCGATACGATGGGGATCGTGCTTCTCTTCATCACGTCGAGCGGCCGAACAGTTAGACACGTTCATAGGGAAGGTACCAGCATGCGCACATGGAAGAGCCCAAAAGTTGTCGAAATTGCCGTGGGCATGGAAATCAACAGCTACGCCTGCGCAAGGCTGTAGTCGCGACAGATGGCCGGGCCCGCCCCGAACTTTCGTAGATTCGGGGTTGGGGTCCGATGCTTAGAATTCTGGTTCTCGGCTCGGCCGCGGGCGGCGGTTTTCCGCAGTGGAACTGTAACTGCGAGAATTGTTGTCGTGCCCGTAACGGTGATCCTGCGGCGCTACCGCGGACCCAGTCCTCGATCGCGGTCTCAGCCGGAGACGGGTTCTGGTTCCTGCTCAACGCCTCGCCCGATTTGCGCCAGCAGATCGGTCAGCGTCCGGCGCTGCATCCTGCCGAGGGCCGGCGGCACAGCCCGATCGCCGGCGTGGTGCTGACCAACGCCGACGTCGACCACGTCGCCGGGCTGCTGACGTTGCGGGAGGGCCAGCCGTTGACGGTGTACGGCACGCGAAGGGTCCAGGACACCCTGGCGGCCAATCCGGTGTTCAACGTGCTCAACCGCGACCTGGTGCGCCGACAAATCCTCCAAACGGATCGGGAGACCGACCTCGAACTGCCGGACGGCCGCGTCGCCGGCATCGCGGTCGAGGCCTTTCCGGTCCCCGGCAAGGTGGCACTCTACCTGGAGGACGAAACGGCGGGAAGCAACTTCGGCACCGTCGCCGAGGACACCGTCGGGCTCCGCGTCATCGACCGGGCGAGCGGCCGGTGGTTCTTCTACGTGCCCGGATGCGCGTCGGTGCCGGACGATCTGGCGCGCAGGCTCGACGGCGCGCCGCTGGTGTTGTTCGACGGGACCACCTGGACCGACGACGAGATGCAAGCGACCGGCGTTGGCGAGAAGACCGGCCGACGCATGGGCCACATGAGCATGAACGGCGCCGCCGGCTCGATCGCCGCGTTCGCGCCGCTTTCGGTGAAGCGCAAGGTTTTCATCCATATCAACAACACCAACCCGGTGCTGCTCTCCGACAGCCCCGAGCGCGCCCGGGCCGAGGCGGCGGACTGGGAGATCGCCTACGACGGCATGGAGATCGCCCCGTGAACGAGCTCCTGACGCCCGAGGACCTGGAACGGCGGCTGCGCGAGGTCGGCGCCGAGCGCTACCACAACCTGCACCCGTTCCACCGGCTGTTGCACGGCGGCAAGCTGACCAAGGGCCAGGTCCAGGCGTGGGCGCTCAACCGCTACTGCTACCAGTCTGCGATTCCGCGCAAGGACGCGGCGCTGATGAGCCGCCTGCAGGATCGCGCGCTGCGGCGGATCTGGGTGCAGCGGCTGCTCGATCACGACGGCTTCGGAGAGGACCCGGGCGGGATCGAGCGCTGGCTGATCCTGACCGATGGATTGGGGCTCGATCGTGACTACGTAACCTCGATGGCGGGCGCGTTGCCGGCGTCCAGGTTCGCGACCGAAGCCTACGTGCGGTTCGTCGCCGAGCATTCGAACCTGGAGGCGATCGCCTCGTCGCTGACCGAACTGTTCGCGCCGCAGATCCACAGGGAGCGTATTTCGGGGATGCTGGAGAGCTACGACTTCATCGGCGAGAACGTCATGCAGTACTTCCGCAAGCGGCTGACCCAGGCGCCGCGCGACGTCGAGTTCGCGCTGGACTACGTAAGACGCGAGGCACGCATCCCCGAGCAGCGCCAGGCGGTAGTCGATGCTCTGATCTTCAAGTGCAACGTGCTGTGGACCCAGCTGGACGCCCTCTATTTCGCCTACGTCGAACCGGGGCTGGTGCCGCCGGGGGCGTTCGTGCCGGAGGCGGCGCCGTGACTGGCCGCGTCCTCGTTGACGAGGCCACCCGGCTGCGGTTCGCACCGCACGTGCGGTTCAAATTCGACGAGCGGCGCGAGCGCTGGGTGGTGCTGGCGCCGGAGCGGATGCTGGTTCCTGACGAGATCGCCGTCGAGGTCTTGCAGCGCTGTACCGGCGAGGCCCGGGTCGCCGACATCGTCGACGAATTCACCACCAAGTTCGAAGCGCCAAGGGACGAGATCGCCTCCGACGTGATCGCGGTGCTGCAGGATCTGGCGGACAAGGGAGTGTTGGTGCCGTGAGCGTGCCGCCGCCGTTCGCCATGCTCGCCGAGGTCACCCACCGCTGCCCGATGCGCTGCGTCTACTGCTCCAACCCGCTGGCGCTGGAGCCGGCGAGCCGGGAGCTGGACACCGATACCTGGCGGCGGGTGCTGAGCGAGGCCGCCGACCTCGGCGTGCTGCAGGTGCACTTCTCCGGCGGCGAGCCGATGGCGCGTAAGGACTTGGTCGCGCTGATCGACCACGCCGCCCGCGAGGGTCTCTACACCAACCTGATCACCTCCGCTGTCCTCCTCGACGAGGAGCGCATGGCGCGCCTGGCCGACGCCGGCCTCGAGCACGTCCAGATCAGCTTCCAGGACACCGACGCCGCCGAAGGCGAGCGGATCGGCGGACTCGCCGACGCCCATCGCCAAAAACTGGCGGCGGCAGGCTACGTCACCGAGGCCGGGCTGCCGCTGACGGTCAACGCCGTGGTCCAGCGTTACAACGCCTCGCGGGTGGCCGCATTCATCGATCTGGCGGTCGAGCTCGGCGCCGGACGGCTGGAGGTCGCCAACGTCCAGTACTACGGCTGGGGGCTGCTCAACCGCGCGGCGCTGATGCCGACCCGCGAGCAGCTCGACCAGATGACGGCGGTGGTCGAGGCGGCGCGCGAACGCCTCGCCGGCATCCTCACCATCGATTACGTGATCCCCGACTACTACGCGCGGATGCCGAAGGCGTGCATGGGCGGCTGGGCGCGCCAGTTCCTCAACGTCGATCCGGCCGGCCGGGTGCTGCCGTGCCACGCGGCGACGACGATCCCTGGCATGATGTTCGAGACCGTCCACGACCGCAATCTCGCCGATATCTGGCAGCACTCGGCGGCGTTCAACCGCTTCCGTGGCACCGCCTGGATGCCCGAGCCGTGCGCGTCGTGCGAATACCGCGAGGTCGACTGGGGCGGCTGCCGCTGCCAAGCCCTGGCGCTTACCGGCGACGCCGCCGCCACCGACCCGGTCTGCCACAAATCCCCCCACCACCGCGAAATCCTGGCGATGGCCGAAGCCGAAGGACTGTCAGCAACCGGGACATTCGTCTACAGGGGCCTCCGAGAAAGGGCGGAAGTGCGGCGTGTTTGCAAACCTCTCGAGGCGAGGCGACATGTTTAGGGCTCTGATCGTCGACGACCATCCCCTTTTCCGGAGCGCCCTACGTCAGGTAATCGACGGGATGTTCGGCGATGCATACGAGATCATGGAGGCCGGTTCCTTCGATGAAGCTGAGCCCCTCGTCGGCGGGCGCGCCGACCTGGATCTCGACATTATTCTTCTCGATTTGCATTTGCCCGGCTCGAATGGGTTTTCGAGTTTGATCGAGCTTCGCAACCGCGCCCCGTCAGTGCCGATTATCGTCATTTCAGCCTCGGCGACCAAGGATGTGATTCGCGATTCTCTGACTTACGGCGCTTCGGGTTTCATACCAAAGTCGTTTTCCACCGACGGTATCCGCACCGCACTGGAAAGCGTAATTTCCGGGCAATTGTTCGCCCCGCCGGCAGACGCGTTCGAAGTGGCGCCTCCTGCCAGCTCGGGTCAAAGATCGTCCACGGCCGAACGAAAAATTTCGGCCCTCACGCACGGAGAGCTTCGCGTTCTTGAGTTGTTGGCCAAGGGAAAGCCGAACAAGCTGATCGCCTTCGAACTCGGCATCAAGGAGTCGACCGTCAAGGCACACGTAACGGCGATCCTTCGCAAACTGAGGGTACACAGTCGTACGCAGGCCGTACTTGCGGCTCGGGAACTCGGCTTTCGCGGTGCTTGAGCGGCAGCCGGCGCCCGACGTCGCTTCGCCGCGAAACACGGCCGCCCTCAAACCAGCAAGTGCGACATTAGGGCGCGTAGTTTTGCCGGCTTTATCGGTTTCTGAAGCAAGTGGAATCCCCGACCTTGAACAAGCTTGAGGACCTCGGCGCTGCGATCCGCGGTAATGATCAGAGCTGGTGTTGCACAATTGTGGGCTTCGCGAATCTCATCGACGACTTCGACACCGTTCGCTTCGCTGCCGATGTGGAAGTCGGCGATGACAAGATCAGGCACACGACCGGTTATTGAGATCTGATGGCAGGCCGTTCGTCCGCAGGTGGCTGTGATGACCTCGCACCCCCATCCTTCCAAGAGTTCGCGCATGCCCAGGAGCACCGTCTCCTCATTCTCGACAACGGCGACAAACGATCCTGCTACGGCATCGTCAAAGCCAAGATCCCCGGATTCCCGCGGCTCAACGGACGGGGACTGCAAACTGATCGGCACTTCAATCGCAAAGACAGAGCCTCTGCCAAGCTCCGACCTCAAATCGATGGAATGGTGCAGCATCCGCGCGATACGCTGAACGATGGCGAGGCCAAGACCGAAGTTCTTCTCCCGGAAATGACTTGGCGCACTCAGCTGGCGAAACTCTTCGAAAACGACTTGTAACTGAGTGTCGGGAATCCCCACCCCGGTATCCGACACCTCGATGCGTAGGCTGCCGGCACGCCGGCGGCAACCTAGAAGAACCCGTCCCGCAGGCGTGTAGCGAATTGCGTTGCTGAGCAGATTGCGAAGGACTCGACCAAGCAAACCTGGATCCGAACGAACAACAGCTTGGCTTGGCAGTATCCGCAAATCCAGGCCGACCTCCTTTGCCATCGGTTCGTATTCGTGCCTGAGCACGTTCAAGAGATCCTCGATACGGAAATCGACGTGTTTGACCGATATGCCGCCGGCATCGAGCCTGGAGATATCCAGCAAAGCACCCAGGAGCCCCTCGACGCTTTTCAAGGCTCCGTCTATTTGTTCGACGAATTCACTCTCCTTTTCCGACAGCTTCCGTTCCGACAAGGCCGTCACGAATAGGCGGGCGGCGTTGAGCGGCTGCAACAGGTCGTGACTGGCGGCGGCCAGGAACCTCGTTTTGCTGATGTTCGCCTCTTCCGCCTCGGCTTTCGCGATTCGAAGCTCCTCCTCCGCGCGCGTCCTTTCGATGATCTCCTGGCGAAGCTGTGCGTTGAGATCGCTGAGCTTGGCCGTTCGCTCGTGCACACGTCGCTCGAGGTGTTCCTTGGCCTCGCGAAGCTGGTCCGCGGCCTCTTTTCGATCGGTGATATCGGTGTACGTCGTGACGAAGCCGCCCTGGGGCATTGGCTGGCGGTTAATCTCCAATACGGAGCCGTTTGCCAAGACATGCTCGGTCTGGTGCGGCAATTGCTTTCGGGCGGCCTTCAGTCGAGCGGCAACGGCGCTTGCGCCATTTTCACCGTAGTCTCCGCGTTCCGCCTCGGAACCTCAAGTATTCCTCGAATGTAGCACCCTGGCGAACGAGGCTATCCGGCAAATCCAGGAGATCTACGAAACGATCGTTCCATGCGACGAGACCCAAGTTTTTGTCGAACACCGACACACCTTGTGCCAGATTGTCGAGCGTCGCCTGCAGGAGGATCGACTTTTCCGCCAGTTCTTGTTCGCGGCGCCTCGCTTCGCTTAGCTTGATCTCGCTGATGTCGCTATAGATGCCGACCGTCCCCCCGTCCTCCGTCGACCGCTCCCGGATCTGCAGCCATTGCCCCGTCGTCAAGGCGATGACGAAAGACGTTCTTGGCATTCGGCGACGATGACGACGGTTGCGAAGCCACCTGGAGAAGTGCCCACCCGGGTCCACGACAAGGCCACTGTCCAACGCCCACCGCGCCAGGGTCTTGAAGGATGCTCCGGGATTGGCGACTTCGGCGATACCGGGCCACAACTCCAGAAACTTCGTATTGCAAAGCACCAGCCTGTCGTCTCGATCGAAGTGGACGAACCCCTCCGAAATGCTTTCGACCGCTTCCATGAGGCGTGTCTGAGCGGATTCCGTTTGCGCCTTAGCAATCGACAGCTGGCGATTGGTTTCTTCCAGTTCCCGAAGCGCCGTCTCCAAAGTTTGTGTGCGTTCCCGGACTTTGTCCTCAAGAACAATCGCCGTTTGAAACAGGGTGTACGCGTGCCCCTGGTAGTCGATGCCGCGTTCGACCTGGTCCATCAGGACACTGATGATTTTTTGTAGTTTCCCAGTCTCGGCGTTCTTACCGCTGAAAACGGAATGATGTGCGCTCACGCTTTCACCCTATTCGTTCTGTTTTGCGAAGCCGATTGCAGCGCCGGTAAAGGTCTGATTGACATGCATGGCGCCAAATTCTTCGCCAAAGGTGGCGAAGCCGACCACGTTGTACTCGACGAGTAAGCGGCTGGCCTCGACCTTCATCTGTCTTTGTTCAAGCTCCAGTGTGCGTAATACACAGTCACAGCCGATGACCAGCTGAAGGGGGCCGATTTCACGTCGGATCTGCCCAAGATTTCTTGATAGGTTCTCGAGAATATCCGTTGCCTTGGCAACGGTGAGAACGACCCCTTTGTCGATGGCGCAAAAGAACGTAAGGCTTCCATCGTCGTTCACTTTTTGGATCGACCGCGTGTAATACCGGCCGCCCACCTTCACGACCACCGGATGGGACGCAAACATCATCGGTGTCAGGCGATCCACCTCCAGCCCCACCAGCCGGGCGTACTCCCGACCCGCCGGTTCCGCGTTGATTTCCGTGACCACACGTGCGGTCGGATCTGCCTCGGTAACGACCATTTTCGTATCGGAGGCGACGAAGTGATCCGTCGTGAACAGCTTGACCGGATGCCTCGTACCAATGAGCGTAAGGATCGCCTCGTCCGTTCGAAAGCCACCATCGTGGTAAACATAGCTCTCTCGAAAGCTCAGATCGCCACCGGAGGATGCCCCAAATAAAGGGATTTTCCCGAGCGCCGCGTAGAGCGAACTAACGACAATCTCCTCACACATGCAGAGACCGTCAATCAGAAGGAATGCAAACGTATTGTCGGCGCCGGCACTCGGCGCCATGGCATCCAGGCGGGCGCGAAGCCCCTCGACAATGCCTTTGCCGTCGGCAATCGAGAAATCCTTGAGACCGCAAATCGGGGCGGACACGGCAACGAAATCGGGGAAGGCTAGGGTGAACCCGGTGATCGTGCCGCTTCGGTATCCCTCGGGCGTGATTTCTGCGGAGCTGGTACACCCGATAAGGTTCATGCCTTTGAACCGTGCGGAGAGCTCTTTCTCCATAGCAGCCCTGTCGAACTCGGCGGAGCAGAAGAAAACGCCGAGCGACGCGTCGGGGTGATAGATGGAGTCGAACAACTGCTGCACGGCCCTGGTCGGGTCGCTGGCCTGAGAGTACCCTTTTTGCACGCCGCCGTTCTCGCGCGCGGACATCCCTCCCCCTCCGTGCCCTTCGGAAGCGGCAGCCGTCGCGGTGCCGCCGATCCTGGGAACCCATTTGTCTTTTAGATCTTGGATTTTGAGCCGCTGCGGTTCCCAATCGGGGCATATGTTACATGCCGGTTATGGGTTTTTCCACAGGGAGTTTCGGAGGGAGCTGTATCGCCTAACTCCTCGACCCAGACGGCGCATTGCGCCAAACGAAAATTGGGCAAATTTTCGTTTGGCATTCGGGCCGGGATATCGGATGGGGCGGGAGGGAACTGATCTCTACCATTGATGGCGGGTGCGCAACCCTCGACAATTCGGCGGATCTAGACGGCAAGAAGCTCCGAATCCAAGATGTTAACTAATTGAATTTAAAGCGAAACAGGTTCATTTCAGGCCGAGTTTCCTCCAAGAGTTGAGAGTGCGGAAATGGATTTTCCTCCGATTTGTTTGTGTCATGAAACGGCGGTAGATCGTACTTTCGAGATCGCAGGAGGGGGCAGTCTCGAGCGAACGGGTCTCTAAGTCCAGTCACGCATTCTGCTTGTGTCCCTTGGCGTGCCCTTAGAGCGAGATAGAAAGCACAAAATCGGCCAATTCTATACTAACATATTGAAATAGTTGGTCGGGGAGACTGGATTCGAACCAGCGACCCTCTGCTCCCAAAGCAGATGCGCTACCAGGCTGCGCTACTCCCCGCCAGTTGAAAAATATGTGGTTTCTAGCGGCCTGGCAATCCATGCGAACGGAAACAAGACACCGATTTTGGACAGCCAAATCCACATTCCAAGTGCAACACCGGTTTATTCCGGAGTTGCGATGGGAAAGAAGTATGATCAACTCGAGGTCATTTTGTCGAGTAGCTAGGCCATTCGGCTTCGCCCTCACAGATCCGGGCGTGCGGCTTTCCCGCACCCGGCTCTTCCCGAAGGTCACCCGCATTGTGCTGGACGCGGCGTCCATGGGCGCGTGATCCGAGGTGTCGGGAGAGGGAAGCACGCCGTCAGAGCCTCGAAGTGCTCCCAGCCCATTCGGCGGCTCTTCTGGCTGCGCCGTCGCAGACAGCGGAGCCAGATGCGCCGAACCTGTTGGTGGAAGCCGTTGAGCGCTGGGTAGTTGTGCGGACGGCCGTAGTAGCCGTAATGACCGAGCAGAATGCTGACGTACCAGCGGTGCTGCTCGGCCAGCGGGGCGTGCATCCGCCGCCGCGCCTCCCGGCGCAGCGCCTTCAGCTTGCGCGTCAGGCGCTGGCTCTGCGTCTTGTGCTTCACGATGAACCGACCGTCCCGCGTCCACCCGCAGTAGTGGGTGAACCCCAGGAAGGCGAAGGCCTCGGGATGCCGCTCGCCACGGCGGCGTCGAGCCAGGGCCGGAAGCCGACCGAACTCGATCAACCGCGTCTTGTCCTCATGCAACGACAGGCCGAAAGCGGCCAGCCGTTCCCGGAGGTCAGACAGCATCTTCCGGGCGTCCGTCTCGTCCTCGAAGCCCATCACAAAGTCGTCGGCGTAGCGCACGATCACGACGCGACCGCGGGCGTGTCGCCGACGCCACTGATGGACCCAGAGGTCGAGGACGTAGTGCAGGAAGATGTTGGCCAGGAGCGGGCTGATCCCCGCCCCTTGCGGCGTTCCCCTCTCCGTCTCGTGCCACACGTCGCTCTCCAGGACGCCGGCCCGCAGCCACAGCTCGATGAGCCTGAGGATCCGGGGATCGGCAATCCTATGCGCCACCATCCGCAGCAGCCACTCGTGGTCCACCGAGTCGAAAAAGCTGCGGATGTCGGCATCGAGCACCCAGGTCACGCGCTGGCTCATCAGCGCCGTGTGCAGCGCATCGAGAGCCATGTGCGGGTTCCGCCCAGGCCGGAAGCCGTAGGAGAACCCGAGGAAGTCGGCCTCGTAGACGGCACTCAGCACCTCGGCCACCGCACCTTGGACGATCTTCTCCTCCAAGCTCGGCACGCCGAGCGGCCGCTGTCCGCCGTCGGCTTTCGGAATGAACACCCGTCGAACCGGCTGCGGCCGGTAGCGACCGGTGTGGACGCGTTCGCACAGGTCCCGGAGGTTGGCCTCCAGATCCTGCTCGTACGTCGCCACCGTCATCCCGTCGACTCCCGCACTCGCCCGCCGCCGCTGCCGCCGGAACGCCCGTTCCAGGGCGCACTCGTCAACATGGTGCAGGAGAGCCGTGAACCGGGTCTGGACGGCTCGTCGAGCCGCTGCGTTCACTCGGGCGAGGTTGGGCGGCAAGGCGACCCGGCTCTGTGTCCGGACCCTGGCCTCCCCGCGCGAGATCCCTTCGGGCTGGCCCCTTCCCTCGACACGTCTCGTTTCCTTCGACGGCGTCATCAGTACTATGAACCAGTCCGACTCCCGACCTCAGCTCGGATGGCCGCTCCGGCAGTGCCTTGCTTCCATCCCCCGCCGGAGACCAATCCGGCGGACCCGGTCGGGCCTCTCATGTTCCGACGATTGCCTTCCATGCATGATCCGGCCTTCGACCCCGGCGGAGCGATACCGTCTCGCCTGACGACGGCTACGTGCTGCCTTCGTTGGTAGGGAAGCAACTCGGCCTCCGCGATCTTCCACCTTTCGAGGCTCAATCCCGCACCCTGCATGGCCCCTGTCTACACTTCAGACCCCGCGTTACCGCGACGCCCGCAAAACTCGGTCCCAGCCTGCCCGCTACGGCTTTGGCCGGATGGGACTCTCACCCACAAGCAATCATCAGCTTGGCATGACGTACTCCCGAGGCGTGGTGTAAGAGCGGCGTGTTGTCGCCGGTCTCGACCGGTTTGGGTTCACCGGTTCATTGAGCCGCGATCTGGATCGGGCTTTGATCAGGATGGCTGATCTGGGCCAAGGTTTCCAGCGTCATGTATCTGCGGCAAACGGCCCACTCGTCGTTCTGCTCGAGCAGGATGGCGCCGACCAGGCGGGTAATGGCAGCCTGGTTGGGAAGCGAGCAGGACCGTCGGCGGAGCCGGCGTAAGCCCGCGCAGCCCGACGACGTGGGTGCGCCGCTTGACCTCCTTGTTGAGGCGCTCCAAGGGGTTGGTCGAATGGATTTTGGTTCTGTGGTCCTTGGGAAAGGTCATGAAGGCGAGCACGTCTTGCTCGGCCTCGTCCATCAGCTCGGCGAGCTTTTCGAACCTGGGCCGGAGGGAATCGGCGACCTGGCGCCATTGCGCGACGGCGGCCTCGTAGTTTTCCTGGACGAAGGCGGTGCGGATCACGGCGGCGACCATGTCGCGCTGGCCCTTGGCGACGTGGGCGAGCGCGTTTCTCATGAAGTGAACGCGGCAGTGTTGCCAGGTGGCGTTCAGGACCTTGGCGACAGCCGCCTTGAGGCCCTCGTGGGCGTCGGAGATGACCAGCTTGACGCCCCTGAGCCCACGGCGCGTCAGGAAGCGCAGGAAGTCGGTCCAGAAGGTTTCCGCCTCGGACGGGCCGATGCATCCCCTACGGTGAGATATCCGGCCTAGGCGGCGGCGTCGACGGTCCAGGAGCGCAGGTCGGAGACGCCGCTCGAAGGACTCATCCGTGCCAAGATGTCCAGCAACGTGTCGAAGTCGTCACAAACAGTCAGCCCCCAACCATCGAACCCGATTGCCACGTAACTGGAATTCTCGGTTTTCGCGACTTTCAATACCGCCGGCGTATCGCTCTCGACAACGATCTGCAGCACATCCTCGCCATGAGCGCCGTCGCGGCGTTCCCAATTCTTCCAACTGGGAACCCTTTCAAAACACTTACCGAATTCCGCGAGTTCGTCGGCGGTAAATTTTGCCTGGGGCACGGAACCCTCCTGATCCTCGGCCTTCAGAAGACGCCCCTTCCCGTCGGGTGATCTCCGTCACCTCATCCATCGTTGGGACACCACACGCTTAACGAGAATTGTGCGATGCAACATCCACCTCTCATCTACCAAACCCGCGCGAAGATTTCAATCACTAAAGTTTGCTAATTTTGCCCCGTTGGAGAGAGCGTGTCGCGTCAACCGACCACAAAACACCCAGCCACCGCAATCACGCTACCCGCCGGTTCCATCGAAGATCGGATGATAGACCCGATCCCCCGGCCGAATGCCCAGCCGCCGGGCGGTTCCGGCATTGACTTCGAGCACCGCCAGCGCCTCCCCGGCGGAGGTAATGGGAACGAGCGAGTGTGGCACCGTTTTCTCGGCGATGTTGAGAACGACACCGTCCGCGGCGACGAAGATCATGTCCAACGGCAGATAAGTGTCCTTCATCCACATCGATATCCTCTGCGGCGTCTGGAAATCGAACAACATGCCGGCGTTCGGCTCAAGAGTGTGGCGCCCCTGAAGGCCTTGCATCCTCCGCGCTACGGTATCGGCGACCTCCACGGCAAATTCGAACCGCCCCCGCGCCGTTTCGACGGTCAATCGAGAAACCGGAAACGGGTTCGATTGGGCCGTGGCGGAACCCTGAAACGCGATTTCGACGGCGAGCACCGTGGCGCACGCGCTCGACAGCATTCCGATGAGAAGCTCACGTCTGGTCCGGTCCATCGCCATCGTATAGCGCGTTTCGACCGCTCGCGACAAACCCTGCATTCCCGCCTCTCCCCTTGCCACGCTTCGCCTCAGGGTCCATATACGGGCTCCAACCGACACCCGGGGGGAGCCGGCATTCCGGCTGAGAGGTCTCCGCTCCGGAGACGACCCCGCGAACCTGATCCGGTTAATGCCGGCGTAGGGACGAGTGAGGACATGCGCGGCGACGCCGACCCCATTTCGCTCTCCGTTTCGATCGAGGACGCCAGGCTGGTTTACGGCGGCGATCCCCTGTTCGACGGCCTTGACGTCACCTTGACGGGCGGACACTGGACTTGCCTTCTCGGATCGAGCGGGATCGGCAAGAGCTCCCTGCTCAGGCTCATTCTCGGACTCGAAGCGGGCAACGGCGCCGGCGGAACCGTCTCCTGCTCGGATGGGCGGCCGCTCTCCGGGCGCGCCGCGTACATGGCCCAGCGGGACCTGCTTTTTCCTTGGCTTTCGGTCCTCGACAACGTGACCCTCGGTTGCCGCCTGCGCCGGGATGCAAACCCGTCGTCCACTCGCGAACGGGCCCTTGTCCTTCTTAAGAACATCGGGCTGGCCGCCAACGGCTCCGACCTTCCGGGCTCGCTCTCGGGTGGCATGCGCCAGCGTGCGGCGCTGGCCCGCACCTTGATGGAGGACCGGCCGGTAGTTTTGATGGACGAACCGTTCTCGGCGGTGGACGCCATCACCAGGGTCCGCCTGCAGAACCTGGCGGCCCGGCTTCTCGGCGGGCGAACGGTGCTGCTGGTCACCCATGATCCGCTCGAGGCCCTCCGGCTTGGTCACCGCATCCACGTGATGTCCGGGCGTCCGGCAATCCTCGGCGAAGCCCTCGAGCCGCCGGGAACCCCGCCGCGGGACGTTGATGATCCGGCGATCCTCGAGTTGCAGGGCGATCTGCTTCGCCGTCTGGCCGAGGCTGCATTGTGAAGATCCCCCTGCGTCCGCTTGTCATCCTGGTTGGCTTCATTGCCGCCTGGCAGTTGCTGGTGGTCGTCACCGGTGCTCCCCCCTACATCTTGCCCGGTCCTGGCAAGGTCGCGGCGGCTTGGGTTGAGCAATGGTTGTTGATCCTCGACAACGCCGCGTTGACTCTCGCCGAAATCGTACTGGGACTGGTCCTCGGTACCGCGCTCGGATGTCTCAGCGCGATGACCATGGCCTACTTCAGGCCCGCCCGCCGATGGCTGCTGCCGGTCCTGGTGGTCAGCCAGGCCATTCCGGTGTTCGCCCTGGCGCCAATGCTGGTGCTGTGGTTGGGATACGGCATGGCGTCGAAGGTGGCGATGGCGACGTTGATCATCTTTTTCCCGGTGACGACCGCGTTCCACGACGGCCTGCGGCGGACGGATCCGGGATGGCTCGATCTGGCCAGAACCATGAATGCCGGCCGTTGGGCGGTCTTGCGCCACGTTCGAATCCCCGCGGCCTTGCCCGCTCTGGCTTCCGGGCTTCGTGTCGCCGCCGCCGTCGCCCCGATCGGCGCCGTGGTCGGCGAATGGGTGGGGTCGAGCGCCGGACTCGGCTATCTGATGCTTCATGCCAACGCTCGTATGCAGGTCGACGTCATGTTCGCGGCACTGGCCACGCTCGCGTTCCTGTCGTTGGCGCTGTATTTCTCCGTGGACGGATTGCTGCGTCGGGTGCTGCCCTGGCAACCCGAGTCCTCCCCGACCGAGGATTGAGGATTGAGGATCGATATGAAAAAGCACACCGGTTTTTGCCTCGTGGCGATGCTGATCGCCTTGCTGTTGCAAACCACTTCCGTCGGGGCGGCGGAAAAGCTGACGGTCATGCTCGACTGGTTCGTCAATCCCGACCATGCCCCGCTGATCATCGCCCGCGAAAAGGGCTTCTTTGCCGACGCGGGGCTCGAAGTGGAGCTGATCGCACCGGCCGATCCCAACGACCCGCCCAAGCTGGTCGCCGCCGAGAAGGCCGATCTCGCCATTTCCTACCAGCCGCAGCTTCACCTGCAGGTGGCCGAGGACTTGCCGCTCGTTCGCGTCGGAACACTGGTGGCGACGCCGCTGACCTCCCTGGTGGCGTTGAAGGACGGCCCGATCCACTCGATCGCCGACCTGAAGGGCCGCAAAGTCGGTTTCTCGGTCGGCGGTTTCGAAGACGCCGTGCTTGGCGCGATGCTGGCCAAGCATGGCCTGAGCCTCACCGACGTGACCCTGGTCAACGTCAATTTCTCCCTCTCCCCGGCGATCCTCTCCGGCCAAGTCGACGCCGTCATCGGTGCCTACCGGAACTTCGAGCTGAACCAGATGGATCTCCAGGGCAAACCCGGCCGGGCGTTCTATCCGGAGGAGCACGGCGTCCCGGCCTACGACGAGTTGATCGTCATCGCCCACCGGGATCGCCTGGACGATCCGCGGTTCCGATCGTTCGTCGATGCGCTCGAGCGCGGAGTGCAGTACCTGATCAACCACCCCGACGAGAGCTGGGACGCGTTCGTCGGCGCCTATCCGGCCTTGAACGACGAGCTCAACCGCCGCGCCTGGCGCGATACCCTGCCCCGCTTCGCGCTCCGCCCGGCGGCGCTCGACCGCGCCCGCTATGCCCGCTTCGCCGCGTTTCTAAAGGAGCGCGGGCTGATCAAGGAGACCTTGCCGGTCGGCACTTACGCCGTGCAGCTCGCCTCGCCATGGGAGCCCGCCCAGCCGCAGGGACGGAAATCGGCCGGCGAATGATGCCGGGCAATGCGACTCTGACCCCCATCGCCGCGCGCGCGCCTTCGGGATTTGCCCCCGCCGGAAGATGCCGCTATAACGTTGTGCATTGCACAATCGGCGGCTCGCGCGACCATATCCAACGCGAGGAGTTGTAGAGAGTTCAAGGGGTAGGGGATGAAGAAGTCGGTTTTTGCAGGTGCGGTTGCGGCCGCGGTCGCATTGCTTCCGGTCGTCGCTCTCGCCGCCGCCGGCGGCGGTCCCGGGGACGCCCATGCGGGCGGGGCGCCGCATTTGGACGGCGCCGCGCTGGGATTGCTGTGGGCCTTGCCGTTCGCCGGAATGCTGCTGTGCATCGCCGTCTTCCCGCTGGTGGCGCCGCACTTCTGGGAGCACAACTTCGGCAAGGTCTCGGCGTTCTGGGTGGTGATCGTGCTGTGGCCGTTTCTGTTGCTGTTCGGCTGGGAGCTGACCCTGTTCGAGGTCCTCCATCTCGCCCTGCTCGAATACCTGCCGTTCATCATCCTGTTGCTGGCGCTGTTCACCGTCGCCGGCGGTATCCATTTCGCCGGCAGCTTCCGGGGCTCGCCGCTGAGCAACACCGCGTTTCTCGCCGGCGGCACGTTCATCGCCAGCTGGACCGGCACCACCGGCGCCTCGATGCTGCTGATCCGGCCGGTGATGCGGGCGAACAAGGACCGTAGGCACAAAGTCCACGTGATCATCTTCTTCATCTTCCTGGTCAGCAACGTCGGCGGCGCGCTGACCCCGCTGGGCGACCCGCCGCTGTTCCTCGGCTTCCTCAAGGGCGTCAGCTTCTTCTGGCCGACGGTCCACGTGTTTCTGCCGATGCTGCTGGTCGCCGGATGCCTGCTCGTCATCTTCTTCGTCATGGACACCTTCCTCTACCGTAAGGAGGGCCCCCAGCCGCCGGAGACCGGCGAAAAGACCAAGGTCGGCGTCAACGGCTGGGCCAATGTCGGCCTGTTGGGGTGCATCGTCGGCGCGGTGTTGCTGAGCGGCACCTGGAAGCCGGGCATCAGTTTCGACGTGTTCCATGTTCAGGTCGAGATCCAGAACCTGCTCCGCGATGTGCTTCTGCTGCTCATCACCTGGGTCTCGTGGCAGTTCACCGACCGCGAGCACCGCGCCGCCAACGACTTCAACTGGCATCCGATCCTCGAGGTGGCGAAGCTGTTCGCCGGGATCTTTGTCACCATCGTTCCGGTGATCGCCATCCTCAAGGCCGGCGAGCACGGCGCGCTCTCCATCGTCATCGGCGCCGTCACCGGCGAGAACGGCGAGCCGCTCAACGTCATGTACTTCTGGCTGACCGGCCTCCTGTCGAGCTTCCTCGACAACGCCCCGACCTACCTTGTGTTCTTCAACGCCGCCGGCGGCGACGCCGCACACCTGATGGGGCCGCTGTCGGGCACGCTGATCGCGATCTCGGCCGGGGCGGTGTTCATGGGCGCCAACAGCTACATCGGCAACGCCCCCAACTTCATGGTCAAGGCGATCGCCGAGTCCGCCGGCGTCCGGATGCCGAGCTTCTTCGGCTACCTGGCGTGGTCGGGACTGATCCTGGTGCCGCTGTTCGCACTGGTGACGGTGGTGTTCTTCCTGTGACGCTGCCGGTGCCTCGCTAGCACTAGTGGCGCATCAGCACCGGCACGGTGGCGTGGCGCATGACGTAGTCGGTGGCGCCGCCGACGAACAGCGCCCGCAGCCGCGAGTGGGCATAGGCGCCCATCACCAGCAGATCGCAGTCGTTGTCCTTGACCGCTTCGAGGATCGCCTTGCCGGCCTTTTCGGTCGCCCCGCACAGCTCCGCCTCGATGCCGTGATAGCTCAGATAGTCGACCAGGTCGCTGCCCGGCGGGTCGGCGTAGTTCTCGCCGTCGTAGGCGAAAACGAACACCTTCTCCGCCTTGTAGAGGAACGCCAGCGCCCCGCGCACCGCGCCGATCGCCTCGCGCCCGTTCTTCCAGGCGATCATGATCCGCTTGCCGACCGTGTCCCTGCTCCCATGCCGCCGGGACCAGCAGCATCGGGCACCCCGCCGACATCACCATGTTGTCGGAGTCGTGGAGGATGACATCGTCCTCGACATGGGCGTGGGGCGCCTGCTCGAACACCAGGAGATCGGAGAGGTGCGCCCACCGCCCGACCAGCTTGTCGACCGCCCCGTGCTCCTCGTGCCATTCCCATGAGCTAAGCCCGGCGCAGATCTCCTCGACCTCGCCCTTGATCGCGGCGACGTGCTCATGCTCCTCCTCGTCGGCGTCCTCCAGATAGGCCAGCGAGGCGGCACGGCCGATCATCCCGGCGGGAAAGTCGGGGCGCGACTTGGCGTAGACCACGTTGAGGTGGCCGTCGAACCGCTCGGTCAGATCGACCGCGAGGCGCAGCCGCGGCAGATGGCGCGGGTCATCGGACATGTGAACGACAATGCACTTGGTCGTCATAACTTCGGTTTTCCCCTGATCGGAAGGCGCCTCGGACCCGGCGCCGGAGCGTCACCGCCGAAACCTAACTTCGCGCCTGCAAAAAATCAACATCGCGGCCCGACCCCGGCGTGTATCGCTCCCCCGCTCTACCGCCCCACCCTCACCCCGCCCCTATCCCGCCCGGTTGGGAGAGGGAGGACGTTGGCGCCGGGCCCGCCCGATAGCCCCCCGGGGGGCCGAGAATGCCTACTTTTTGTCTACTTTCCCGGCGGTTTTGCCTACTTTCGTTACGCCCCCGTGGCGGTTAATGCATTGATTTAAAACGAAACCCGTCCCAACCGAATGTGAAAAGTAGTCAAAAGTAGACAAAAGTAGACATTTTTTAAGCTAAGTCATTGATTTGTCTAGACCCGCCCTTTCGGAACAGGTAGACAAAAGTAGACATGAATTTCGCATAGTACATTGACTTAACTGGTGAATTGGCCGAAACAAAAGTAGACATTTTTCCAAACCGCCGCCCGCCGCGGACGCACCTCTCCCCCCGCCCAGAAGGGAATAAAACAGGAACATACAGCATAGCCAGCGGAAAATAAAGGATATTTTTCCTTAAATGCCTCCACCCTGACCCCACTCATTCGCTCATCCTCTTATCTGCGACATCATCGAAAACGCGCCGAGGCCAAACTCGACTGACCATCTCGTTCTCGCACGTTGCGCGACGACGTTCGCGGCACTAGCCTTCGAATCGCCAAAGGGGGCGCGGACATGGGCGATCCCATTACTATTCGGAAGAGCGCGTTTTGGCTGGGCCTTATCGCAGCCTTGGTCGTCGGCGCCGGTGGTGTTTGGATCGGCTCGGGACTGGAGCACAACTTGGGCGCGCCTTGGGGAAAGATTCTGGGTGCCGGTGTCGGCGGGACGTTGGGTTTCGCCCTGCCCTATTGGGTCGCCCAGTGGCGGGCATCCGAGTTGATCGCCGCGCGGCTGCTCGACGATATCCGCCGGGATGTGCCCAGCAACCCGCCTCCGAGCCTGCTATTGCGCGCCCAATACGAGGTGCTCGGCTTCCAGCCCGGCCGCGAAGAGCTGATGGAGGACATCGAGGATTGGTGCCGTAGCGGTGAGCCGGTTTCGGTCCGCCTCTACGTCGGCCCCGGCGGCATCGGCAAGACCCGCCTGTTCATGCGGGTACACAAACGCCTCGTCGGCGGCGGCTGGCGGAGCGGTTTTCTCACCCGCGAGGACGAGAGGCTGACGGCGGACGCCCTCGATCTGTTGTTCGAGACATCGCGAAAGATCTTCGTCGTGATCGACTATGCCGAGACGCGGCGGGAGATGGTCGCGAAAGTGCTCGGGCACACGGCCCGGACGCGGCGCTCCGCCACAACCCGCGTCATCCTGATCGCGCGCAGCGCCGGCGACTGGTGGAGCGAACTCGGTCGCGCCGATCCCGCCGTCCGGGAGTTGGTATCGGCGGCGCCCGAACCGATTGTTGTTCCGCCGCTGGCCGTCGGCCGGGAGGACCGAGACCGGGTGTTCGAGGCGTCGACCGGGGCCTTCTGCAAGGCGACGGGAACACCGTTGCCATCCGAGTTGCCACGCCCGGACTTCTCGAAGCCGCACTTCGATGCGGTGCTATTCATCCAGATGGCGGCGTTGGCCGCTCTCGACGGCCGCAGGCTGGAGAGCGCCAACGAACTTCTCGATTTCGCCATCGACCGGGAGGAACAGGCCTGGGAACGGGATGCTCCCGGCGGACTGACGCCGCGGGCGATCGCCCAGGCCGCCGCGCTCACCACCCTCGGCGGCGCCCTCGACAGCGAGAGCGAAGTCGCGGACCGGATTGGAAAGGCCCGACGGCTCGACGGGCAACCTGGAGACGTTCTGAGCGAGGTCGCCTTGCTGCTCCATCGCCTCTATCCGGGCCGCGCCTGGTTGGAAGGCGTGCAGCCGGACGTCCTCGGCGAACATCTCGTCACCCGCGAGCTCGCCAAGGATCGATCCCTGCTCGATGCAGCCCTGGACGATGTGCCGCCATCGCACGCCGCGCACGCCTTGACGGTTCTCACCCGCCTGGCCGTCCGTGATCCGCAACAGATGCAGTGGCTGGAACACGCTTTGAAGGGAAGGCTCGACACGCTGGCGGAAATTGCCCTGCAGGTGGCGATCGAAACCGGTGACCCGATCGGATCGGTGCTGACACGGCTTTTGGAAGCGGAGACCGATGTCCAATTGGCGCGGCGCCTGATGGACAGGATACCTCCCCAAACCGTCGCCCTGCGGGAACTCGCTTCGACCGTCACGGCTCAGGTGTTGGAGGCTTCGAGAACGGCCGGTGACACCGATGACGAAGATCATCTATCGCGGATGGCCGGCGTTGCCAACGACCTCGCGATCCGCCTCAGCGCCGTCGGCCGCCGCGAGGACGCGCTCGAGGCGGCCGAGGAGGCGGTGGAGATCCGACGCCAGCTGGCGGCCGCCCGCCCGGACGCCTTCCGCCCCGATCTGGCCATGTCCCTCAACAACCTGGCGAACCGCCTCAGCGACGTCGGCCGCCGCGAGGACGCGCTCGAGGCGGCCGAGGAGGCGGTGGACGATCTATCGCCAGCTGGCGGCCGCCCGCCCGGACGCCTTCCGCCCCGATCTGGCCAGGTCCCTCAACAACCTGGCCATCGTTCCTCAGCGCCGTCGGCCGCCGCGAGGACGCGCTCGAGGCGGCCGAGGAGGCGGTGGACGTCTATCGCCAGCTGGCGGCCGCCCGCCCGGACGCCTTCCGCCCCGATCTGGCCATGTCCCTCAACAACCTGGCGAACCGCCTCAGCGACGTCGGCCGCCGCGAGGACGCGCTCGAGGCGGCCGAGGAGGCGGTGGAGATCCGACGCCAGCTGGCGGCCGCCCGCCCGGACGCCTTCCGCCCCGATCTGGCCATGTCCCTCAACAACCTGGCGACCAGCCTCAGCGCCGTCGGCCGCCGCGAGGACGCGCTCAAGGCGGCCGAGGAGGCGGTGGAGATCCGACGCCAGCTGGCGGCCGCCCGCCCGGACGCCTTCCGCCCCGATCTGGCCATGTCCCTCAACAACCTGGCGAACCGCCTCAGCGCCGTCGGCCGCCGCGAGGACGCGCTCGAGGCGGCCGAGGAGGCGGTGGAGATCCGACGCCAGCTGGCGGCCGCCCGCCCGGACGCCTTCCGCCCCGATCTGGCCACGTCCCTCAACAACCTGGCCATGTTCCTCAGCGCCGTCGGCCGCCGCGAGGACGCGCTCGAGGCGGCCGAGGAGGCGGTGGAGATCCGACGCCAGCTGGCGGCCGCCCGCCCGGACGCCTTCCGCCCCGATCTCGCGCGATCGCTCTGCCGTCATGGCAGACTGCTTGGAGGCGCTGGAGCGAACGGAACAGGCGCTACTCTGCCGGACCGAGAGGCCGTCGCCTCATTGTCGCCCTATTTCCAGGCCCACCCGCAGGCTTTCGCATCCGGTGATGGCCGCCGATCTTTCGAGATTACCCGCGACGGTGCGAAAGCGCGGGCCAGGATCCGGATGCGGATTTGGTCATGCCGATCATGGACGTTTTTCGGGCGCGTTCGGAACACGAAACTCAAAACGACGAGGCTCAGGACGAGCCGAGGAGGAACGAGTGATCGGTGAAGAACCAATCGCGGCGAAGGCGGTAGAATACCTGCCGCCCTATCTGGGCGAGGCGGCGAAAAGCGCGGCCGGCAAGCTCGGCGGGGCGGCGGTCGACGGGGCCGTGAAGCTGTTGGGATATCTCAAGGGCAAGCTTTCGGGCGACGAGGAGAAGGCGGCACTGGCCGACAAACTGCCGCCGCCATCGACAAAGCAGACGATGACCCTCACGGGGGACGACAATACCGGCGTCCAGGCCAGCGGCAGCAACATCACCGTCATCACCGGCGGCCGTGGGTCCCGAGGCCACGTGCCCATTGAAAGGGCTCGGATCCAGGCGTCGTGATTCGAAGCGTACGAGGCAACTATCCGAACTCTAAAGCCACTTCAGCCACTTCAGCACGATGAACTGGATCAGCAGCAGCACGGCGAGGATGGCGATCAGGTCGAAGAAGGCGCCGGGATCCTGCGAGCCCGGGATGCCGCCGACGTTGACGCCGAGAATGCCGGCGACCAGGCTCGGCGGCAGCAGCACGGCGGCGACGACGGTGAAGCGATAGCTGGTCCGCGCGATCAACTCCTGGATCTGCGCCGTCAGGTCCTGATAGAGGATCGTCGCCCGGTCGCGCACGGCGTCCAGGTCCTCGCAGGCGCGCACCACACGGTCGGTGACGGCGCGCAGCCGCAGCCGGCTCGCCCGGTCGAGCAGCGGCGTCGGTTCGGCCTGCAGATGCACCATCGCCTCCCGCTGCGGTCCGAGGTAGCGCCTGAGGTGGATGGCGTCGCGGCGGATCTGGGCCAGTTCGCTGCGCAGCGCCGGCGAGTCCTTGTCGCTCAACCGGTCTTCCAGCCGTTCGAGGGCGTCGTCCATTTCGTCGATCACCGGTTCGACGTCGCGGATCACCTTGTCGGCGATCTGCATCAACAGGGCGCCGCCGGTCTTCGGGCCGCGTCCGGCGACGAGCGCAAAGCGGATGTCGCGCAGCGCCACCAGATGGTGGTCACGGTCGCGCAGGGTCAAGGCGCGGCTGGCATCGATCCAAATGTGAATCGGCACCAGTTCCGCCTCCTCGACCTCGGCGCGGTTGATGCCGCGCAGCACGATCAGCATCGCCTCTTCAACAGGCTCGATACGCGGGCGCGTGTCTTCGGCGAGCAGCGCCTCGCCGACCAGCGGATCGATGCCGCTCGACCGCTGGATCCAGGCCGCCGTGTCATCGCTGTCGCGCTCCAGGTGCATCCAGAGGAAGCCGTCTTCCGGCCGCCAGCCGGCCACCCCCTGCCAATCGAGATCGCGGCAGCCGCCGCGGCCGTCGAGCACCAGCGCGAACCGTAGCCCCGGTTCGACACCCGCCGGCAAGTCAATCTTCTCGATCATTCACGCCTCCTTGCGCAGAGTTGCTCCGCCAGCACCCTTCCGCCGCTGCCCTGTCCGAGTCAAGCCATCCCGGCACGCGCGGAGGCGCCCGTTTCGGCTCGTTCCCCAACACCCCGTCCGCCGGTCTACCTTCGGAAACAAGAGATGACCATTTGTGGCGATCTGCGGCGATACTCTTTGGTTCGCCAATGGGTAGCACCGCCGGTTCGATGCCGCGCCGCGGCGAGCCCGCTGTCCGGGACCAGCCGGAGACCCAAACCGGCGCTCGGCTCTCCACCCGATCTCATCGGCTACACCCTCGGTAGTTGACCAGCTTTCGGCGCGGCGCCGACCGTCACTCTTGACCCTGAGCCTTCATCGACATGGAAACAAGGTGGTTGAAATTGATCTTCCCTCGATTAAGTAGACACCGGCCCGTGGCTTCCTGCAGAAGAACACCTCATCAGCCGTGACCGAGCGAAGCCGTCATGATCCGGACCCTGTGTGAAGCCGATCTGGACTGGGCGCTGGCGTTGAACGCCTCGCTCGACGTCGAACTGTCGCCGCTGACGCGCCAGGGGCTCGCGGACATCGTCGGCGCCGCCTTTTACGCCCGGCTCGCCGAACCCGAACGCGGTTTGCTGATCGCGTTCGACCAGGACGCCGACTACCGGAGCCCGAATTTCCTCTGGTTCAAGGCGCGTTTTTCGCGGTTCGTCTATGTCGACCGTGTCGCGGTGGCGGAGGCGGCGCGCGGACAGGGCGTCGCCCGGAGGCTGTATGACGATCTTTTCGCCGCGGCCCGCGACGCCCGGCACGACCGGATCGTCTGCGAGGTCAACGTCGATCCGCCGAACCCCGCCTCCGACGCGTTCCACGCCCGCTTCGGCTTCTCCGAGATCGGCCGGGCGGAACTCGCCGGCGGCAAGATGGTGCGCTATCTGACCACGATATTGTAACGCCCGTTCGCGACCGGCCGCGCCTCAATAGACCTCGACGATCTGCATCATGCCGAGGTCCTCGTGGCCGAGGATATGGCAGTGGAGAACGTAGAGTCCGATGTACCGCTTGAAGTGGGAGCGGATTTTCACCCATCCCGGTTTGCCGGGCCCGGCGCCGTCGCCTGTGGTGCCGGTCTGGGTGCCGGGGATGCCGACGGTGTCGAGCCAGACGCCTTTCATCTTCTTGTAGATCGGGTCGCTGCTATCGACGATCTGGAACGGATTGACGTGGATGTGGAACGGATGGAACTGGGTTTCCTCCGGCGAATTGTTCAACAACACCCATTCCTCCTTGGCGCCGAGCGGAACGCGCTGGTCGACGCGGTTGGGATCGAAGGTTTTGTTGTCGATGAACACCCTGAACGACTTGCCCTCCGCCTGGGAGAACAGCACGTGGCGGGCGTTCTCCTCGACGCCGGGATCGTCGAGCAGCGACGGGTGGCGGTACTGTTCGGAAAACCATTGGGGAATCTGGTATTTCGGCTCGACCGGCGGCTGGTCGACCCGGACATATCCGAGCAGCTTCTTCTCGCCCCTCGCGGTGTTGTAGATGGCGTAGTCGCCGGGCGCGTCGAACCGCAGCATCAGATCGACCCGGTTGCCGGGATAGAGACGCACGTCATCCCACGCGGTGACCTCGGCGACCGGAATGCCGTCATAGGCGATGGGATAGAGCGGAACCCGCCCCGATGGGACGTTGCCGTCGGCGGCGTAGGGCTCCACCGCGATTTTGAGCAGTCCGCCGGACATCGCCGCGACGATCCGCCAGCGCTCGGTGTGGCCGGGGGCGACACCCTTGATCGTCGGACCGAAGATGCCGTTGAGGGTGGTACTGCGGTCGTCGGGAAAGCGCAGCGCATCGGCGTCGGGGAGCACGGCGAGGGCCTTGACCGCCGTCGAGCTCTGGAAGATCTGGACCACCATCAGCCGTTCGGTCGCCTGTTTGACCTCCTTGATCTCGTCGATCCCGCCGGTCATCAGAAGGGCACCCGACATCCCGGTCTGCACCTGGGTCATCACCGATCCGTGGTTGTGCGGGTGATACCAGTGGGTGCCGGGAACGTGGTCCTTGGGGATCAGGTATTCGTGCTGGAACTCGCCCCCGGGCGGGGTCGAAATCAGCACGTTGTCGGAGTTCCCGGCAGGTGATACCCAGAGCCCGTGGGTGTGGAGATTGGTGTGGTTGATACCGTGGGTGCCGTTCCGATCGATGGCGACCTGCGGCGGGTTTCCGTGGAACTTGGCGGTGTTCGCGTCGTCGCCCGCGCACATCTCGTTCTTGAGCAGGACGCGGATCGTATCGCCGGGCCGGAACTTGAGCGTCGGGCCGGTCGGCCGCGGTTTGTCCTCGCCGGCCAACTGGTAGGCGCGGTACACGGCGTGCTTCGGTTCGGCGCTGTCGCAGTCGATGGGATTGCCGCCGCTGTCGACGAGAACCACCCGCAAGGTCGTATCGAGGACGCCGTTCTCCGATGCGATCACCGGCGGTTCAGCGAAATCCACCGCACCGATCGGCGGCAACTCGGTGGCCTGCGGGCCGGCCAGATAGGCGTTGGCGTGGGCGTTCGACGGTGCCGCCGCGATCGCCGCCAAAGCGCTCGCGCCAAAGGCGCCCGCGAGCGCGCTACGCACCGGACCCGACGAAAACGTGATGCGAACGAACGCGTCCCGGAAATTCGGCATAGCTCCCCCTCCTGCGGCACAACCCGCCATTGGCCTGTCATGTATGATGGGGACTTGCGGACGTCAGGTAAAGCGCAACATCGCCGCCGCCACTAGTACCGACTAGCGACGGCCGACCCCCGACGGGTTCCGCGACCCGTCGGGAGCCGTCGATCCCGTTCACGCGCCATCCCAGAACGGGCGGCTGGTCTCGCCCTCGACATCGGCGCGGCCGATGCCGATATCGCTGAGCATCCGGTCGTCGAGGCTGGCGAGCCTTCGGCGCTGCCCGGCCGTCTCGATCCAGCCGAAGACCAAGTCGACGACGTCGACGAAGGCGAACCGAGGGCGGCGGATCGCCCATTGCAGGGGATTGTGGATGAGGTTGGCAAAGGTGCTTTGCATCGGTTTCTCCAGTGTCGCCCCGAGGACGACCCAAAGTGTTTCGGATGCACCGACCCTACGCAAAACCCTTGCATAACGAAAACGAATGTTGTTTATCTATATGATAATTATTCGTTATTGATAGGCGTGCCATGGCTCGCAACATCGACACCGCCCTGCTCCGCGCGTTCGTCGCCGTCGCCGAGACCGGCGGGATGACCAGCGCCGGACGGCTGTTGAACCTGACTCAGGCGGCGGTGAGCCAGCAGGTCAAGCGGCTCGAGGACACGTTTCGGCAACAACTGTTCGAGCGTGACCGCCGCCGATTGCGGCTGACGGCGAAGGGAGAACGGCTGCTCGCCCATGCCCAGCGGCTGCTCGCCCTCAACGACGAGGTCTGGGGGCTGATGACGCTGCCCGACTTCGAGGGCGAGGTTCGGCTTGGCGTCCCCCATGACATCGTCAACCCGTTCATGCCGCCGGTGCTGAAGAGCTTCGATCAGGCCTGGCCGCGGGTCCGCGTCTCGCTGGTCTGCGACACCACGCCGTGCCTCCTGGGCGCAATGAAACGGGGCGAGATCGATCTCACCCTCACCACCGAGCGTGACCACGGAGCCGGTGCGGAGATGCTGCTGCCCGACGAGCTCGTCTGGGTGGGAGCGCGCGGCGGGCGGGCGCACAGGCTGGAACCGCTGCCGGTGTCCCTCGGCAATCATACCTGCGCGTTTCGGGATACGGCGGTCAAGGCGCTCGCCGGGATCGGCCGCGACTGGCGGCCAGTTTGTGAGATCAGCAACATGGAGCCGATCTTGGCGACGCTGCGGGCGGATCTGGCGGTCTCGGTGCTACAAGTCTCGACGGTGCCGGAGGATCTCCAGGTCCTCGGGTCCGAGACCGGCCTGCCACCGCTGCCGATGTTCTACATCAACCTCCACCTCCCGAAGGCCGGCGCCGGCGATGTGGCGGTCGAACTCGCCCGCCACATCCGACGACAGTTCGCCGCCCGCTACCACCGCGCCGCATAGATCGGCGTTCGGGCACCCGGCGGCGTCGACCTTCAGCGCGCCTTCTCCCGGCGTTCGGCGCCAAGGGCATCGAGGAGATGGTTGATCGCCGCGGTCGCTTTCTGTTCGCGATCAACATCTTTGCGGTCGCGCTCATGCATGATCCAGGCCGCAAGCAACGAGCGAAGTTTTCCCTTGCCCTCATCAGTGCGAGCCAGTGTATTGAGCTCGGACAATGCTGGCGTCGCCGTAACATGGTCTCGATTTATAATCGCCCGTACGGCAGCATCTATATCTTGTTCGGTGACATCCCCGCCGAGAATTTCACCAAGTTCATCTCGCAGATCTTTGTAGCCTTCAAGCATGATCCTCTCCGTACCCGCAATTAAGGAAAAGCGTCCTGAAATAGTTATGGAGGACTTCGGCCCGATATTAGCGGACGCCAGGGTCGCGGCGCAAACGGAAACCGTAAAAAAGCTGGGGTCGCGTCGATGCCCTCGGCGGCACCGCTAAATACGCAGGACTGCCATGCGCGGTCTATCTTCCCAGTGACAGCGTCGCTCTTTTCCGTCATTATGCTGCGGTGCAGCAAGAACGCGGGCGGCCACGGAACAGCGCACCGACGTACGGGCGCAAGGGAGCATCGAAATCATGTCGGATCTGACGGAGCTGGGAGCGGTAATGCATGAGGAACACTTTCGTACTCTCGTGCTGATCTGCGGCCTGGAAAACCGGGTAACCGGTGGATTTGCCGATCGTCCGATCGACCCTCGCGACGTGGAAGACCGCTCTCTGCTTGATAACCTGGTCGTCGGTCTCGAAGAAATCATTGGCCACAACGCCTTTGAGGAATCCGTGCTGTTTCCATTGCTCAAGAACGTCGGCGCGGACGACTTGGCCGAACTCTTGACCCAGGAACATTTCGCCATGGGGCCGCTGGCGAAGCGGTTGCGTACCCTCGCCATCGAAACCCTCGAACACGGAAGCTCGGCCGATCGCTGGACGGCGTTTTGCGATGCGGCGATGGACTTCTCGGCGCACCTGATGCTGCATCTCCAGAAGGAGGAAATGACCGTCGTACAGCGGTTGGGAACCCTGCTCGACCCGGATGTCGATCACGCCCTGGCGCTGCGCCGCAAGATGGAGCGGGACGGCGGCAAGCTCGACTCCCGGGCCGGGGAAGCGGCGTAAAGCCAGCCGCCACCTGACAGCCTTTCAGTTCGAACGCGGCGCACCAGCATGGCGAACATTGCCTGCCTACGCCCCTCGCGGCAGGTCGACGACGCCTTCAACCGCAAGACCGCCCTATTCATCCTCGGCTATGTGATCCAGATCATATTTTCCGAACCGCAATTGATTCACATTTGCAGCGGCATGGCGTTGAAAGGCGCAACGTTGCAAACGGTCTCGGACACACGTCGAATGATCAGGAAACCGTTCTTTTCCGACGAGGAGGATGACATGAAAATGCACGCTCGGACGCTCGCCAGGGCGCTGTTTGTCACCGGAGTCATTGCTTTGGCGACGACGCCGGCGTACGCAAAACTGCCGGCTCTGTACGTTTGGTACTACAACTACGACAACAACCCCACTTGGTGCAAGAATTTGGCCTGGGAAACCTTACAGAACACGGACAAGAACTGGCATTTCACCAGGAAGAAGTACGGGACCAACAGCAATTGGTTCCAGTTGAAGGAAACCCGCGGACACGTTAACTGCAGCAGTCGCGCCGGCGACAAATCCCTGGTGACGATTGTGGTAACCGGCAGCGACGATCAAGAGGCGAGCGACGTCTTCGAAGAAATCAAGCTCGGTGTCTGCGGCAAGTGCTCCAAGCTGTGGAACTAGTGCTCTGGCATGCTTGGCACGATCTCGGAACTTCCCGGGAAATCCTCGACAAGGTCGCCTGATTGGTCCCTGTTGACCCCCGAGACGGGGCCCCGTCGCCAACGACGAGGTCCCGTCGGACTTCCGCGATGGCATTCCTATCACCATCAACGCCGAGCCGGCCTCCCAACCTTCGAGGTTGCCCGAGTGTGAAGCTGTTCACAGCGCAGCGTGCAGAGAACGCGTATCGTTCGCAAATCACGCTTCGGAGCTACGGCTCGATGTAGGGCTTTTCGATCCGAAGGCGTCGGTGCAAACAAGACGAAAGAGGCCTCGCCCGTGAACCAACTCATACTGACGGCGGCTTTCTTCGTGGTGGTGATCCCGAGCCGGGATGTGCATGCAGTCATGGCCGTCGATCCCTGCGGTGAACCGTGCGTCCACGCGGGATCGACTATCGTCGCCGCGGCGGCGACCAACGAAGCGGCGTCACCGCCGCCCTGGATGGAGATCTCGGCCCGGCCCGAAGCTGGCAAGTTCTTTCAGGTTCGCCCGGAAAAGGGGTTTCGGGCGGTCACCTCGATCGCCCAAAAAGCGGGGATCAGCTGGCGATGGATCGAGGGCTCGGAATGGAACCGCAACCGATACTTCGATCCCAGGATCAGCGACAACCTGCGTCCGACCGGCGGCATCACGCTGACACCGCGCTTCGCCCCGTTCGGCTCGAAGACCAAACCCCTGACACAACGGTCCGGAACCGGGAGGACGTTTCCGTTGCTCTGGCTGCCCCGGTTCGCCGGAGACGAACCGACGGAGACCCCGGTGGTCGATCCGGGCGACGAGCCATCGAAGGACAAGCCCCTCCGCAACCAGCTGTCGCATCTCTGTGTCGACAATCGTGTCATTCCCGGGGACCGGCGAGCCAAACGGTTCGAGACGGTTCTGCGCGGCGACGAGGTCTCGATCTGGGTCGCCGGCGAAGGCGGTTGCGACTTGCGCTCGATGGATCATCCGGATGACATGCCGGTTTTCTGGTCGATCGGGGGAACGACCTTTCGCCTGACGGATCCGTGCCGACAACTCCTGGGAGGTATGGACTGCGATCTGCCGACGTTGCCGAGCATGGAGCTGCTCGCCGATTCCACCACTCTCGCGTTTCCGGAAATCGTTACCCTGTCGATCAAGGAAAAAGGCAGATCCGCCGTCGGTGTCGCCGCATCGAGCGCGATCGATGCAGACGGCAGGTTGGTCGATCCGCTTTCGGTGGATCTGCAGATCCGCGATCCGTTCGCGCCGCGAAACACAAAGGACATCCTGGAGGACTGGACGGGCACGGCAACCCGAACCTCGGATCGCGACAAGACCGTCGATTCGCTGTGCGCGGCGTTCAGGAAACTGTTTCGCAGGGACGCGGTGGAAGCCCTCATCCCCGCCTTTCTCGGACGCTCGAAGGCATTTCGCGGCGATCTCGAGAAGCGCTTCGCCGAGCGGTGCGACAAAGACGGCATTGCCAGTGCGATACGCAACGAAACACGGTTCCTGAGCGACGCGGACAAGCGGGAAACCCAGAAAGCCCTGCGCCGGCTCGTTGATACCGGCACCCTCGACCGCTACGGCGAACTGGTCCTGACGGATTTTCCGAAAAGGCACGCGACGGCCGACGCGGAGCGGTTTCGCGACCTGTTCGGGGGATACGATCTGACGTGCCGGGTACCGGGAGTGGATGCCGAGGTCGAGGCCGCGGTCGGCCAGGCGGTCAGGGAAGCGCTGCTGATCGCGCAACGGGCCCGCGAAAAACTCTTGAGCGACCGCGGGCGCGAAACCGGAAACCTGCAGAGAAAGGACCTCCGCGAGGCTTTCCGGGACATCTTTCTCGATGGATTGAAATCGGACACACCCCCGGCAAAACTGGCGAAGGCTTTCGCCCTTCTCCTCCGCAACCTGACCGCGACCCGAAATAAGCTTCTTTGGGGACAGTTGGAGTTCACCTGTCGCAACCGAGACCCGAATTGTGGCGGCAATACGTTCGCCTATACCCGGCCCGGGCAAAGCAAGATCTTTCTTTGCAGCCAAGCGGTCACCAGCTTTGGTGAGTTCGACAAACGGAAGGATGAACTGGTCAACATGGTCCTGCACGAAGCCGCACATACCGTCGGTGTCGTCGATCACGATGGAAACGAAGAGTACGTACACAAGGTTGTCGAGTGGCAGAGCCTTCCCTTGTTCAGTGACCGGCTCACCTCCGGACGATTGTCGATGGCGGACGGCACATCCCAGTTCGCGATCGCGGCGGCCCGGAAATGATCGCTGGTCGAGCGTCCTGAAAGGAGGAGATCGGTCATGGCAAGCAAGGATTTCGTCAAGCGGCGCGAACCGACCACCATCCGCAGTCGGACGATGGAGGATCGGAAGCTGCCGTTGTTCCCGACCCGTCGCCTGGACTACCGCGATGTCAAGCAGCAACTGATCTTGGGCTGCGCACTTCCGGCGGCGATCGCGGCCAAGGCCCATGTCTGCGAGAAACAGGTCAGGCTCGGAATCAAGGATCAACCCGGCGCCCTCGGCAGTAACCCGGTCGAGGTGAAATCGTGGTTCGACGGCGAGACGGAACGGTCCCGGTTTTCGGCGGATCGGCTCGTCAGGGTAGAGTTCTTCGAGTTTTCCCAGCGTCTCAGCCCCCTCCTCTATTTCGACGGGCTCGGTCATCCGCGGTTCGCCTTCTCGGACGATGGCGCCGGTTGGGTCAGCTACATCGAAAAGGCTTACGCGATGGTGAGGGGCAACCATGTCTACGAGAACCTCGACGCTCTCGATGCCCTGAATCCCGACCGCTCCCGCAAGCCGCAGGATCCGCCGTCGGTGCAGCGGATCATGATCGACCTGATGGGGCCGATCGACTTCGCCGACATGTCGACGACCGGAAAAGAATGGTTGTTCCAGGACATCGCCGACCCTGCCGTGGGCGGGGTGGACAAGCCGCTGACCCGAACGCTGTTGAAGAACATGCTCAAACGCGCCGATCGGTATGCGACGGTCGCGACGACGCCTAGCCGAAACGCCACCGCCGACCGACTCGGGTTGGTGACGTTCCACACCTACGCGGTAATCTCGTTCAAGGGCGACACGGTCAAGCTGTTCAATGCCTTGGCCAGTATTGGCGCGAGAGAGCCCGAAATCGCCTTCGACGACTTCTGGAAGGCGTTCGACGGCGTCTACCAGGCCCGACGCCACTCCGCCTGTGGCCGCAACCGCGGCCGGGCAAGGCGCGACCGATAATCCATGTCCGGCGCCGCTGCGCCTATTTGATCGCCATCAGGTTGTCGATGTGGTCGAGCACCTGGCCGGTCAGGCCGTAGACGGTCATCGAGACGCCGTCTTCGCCGGCGGTGAACAGGACATAGCCGGACTGGGAAGAGAAGATATCCACGTTCCACGGGGTCTTCTGACGCGCGTACCAGGGGGCACCGGCGTTGCCGGCGGTGATTTGCCAGGTCGGGTGGACAAAATCGGGATCGGGCGAGAACCTGTCGAGAACGCCGTCTCCGTCGGTATCGTCGGCGGGGTAGACGCCGACCGGCGTGGTGTCGTCGATGCGAATACGATGGTAGGCGTGTTCGTGACCGGCGAGCACCGCCGCGACCTTAGTGGACCGGGCGATCGCCTTCCACAGGCGGTTGCGCACCTCGATGATGCCGGGGCCCGCCGCGACCACCATTCCGTCGTTGTTCTTGACGTACGCGCGTACGTTGTTGTCGCCCCGCCACCACATGGCGTCCTTGACGTGGCCGCCGGCCGGAAACGCCGGTTCGTGGGCGTAGAGGAAGACGAACTTGATGGTATCGTCGGTCTCCGCTTCCTCCAGGCGCCTTTCGACCCAGGCGAGTTGATCGGCGAGGATGTAGCCGCCGGGCGAGCCGCCGTACCGACCGACGACCTTGGCGGTGGTCGACCAGTAGGTGTTGTCGAAGGAGATGAACAGGACCGGGCCGTAGCGCATCGTGTAGACGGTCTCCTTATAGGATGGGCGACGCGGGTCGCTCGGCGCCGGTCCGTTGTCGGGGTTCCAGAATTCGTCGGCGAATACCGCCTCGGCGCTGTCGGTCGCATAGGGCCACTTGTCCATTTCGATGCCGAAGTGCAGCTTTGGATCGTCCGGCCGAAAAGCGTTGAGAAGGGATTCGTGATTGCCCATGGCGGCGTAAACGGGGTGGTGGCGCCAGAAGCCCGCCAGGGTTTTCTTCCAGGCCTTCAACTGAAGGCGGAAGTCGTCCTTGCTGGTGGTGTAGCCGTTTACGAGGTCGCCGGCGAAGACGATCATCTCGGCGCCCCTTCGGTAGGCATCGTTGGCGATCAGGCCGAGCGCGCGGGCGTTGTGGCCCATCAACCGGCGTTCGCCGCCGCCGACGCCTTCGCGACTGTCGCTGGCGAAGGCGAAGACGACCTTCTTGCTGCCGTTGACGGGCGGCGCTGTGCGCAAGGCATAGGTCATCGATCTGACCGCGTCGCCGTCGCAGCGCGCCTGATAGGTGTAGGCGGTATCGGCCTTCAGATCCGTCAGCCAGACGGCGTGGCGGCGCATCGCCGCCGGTTCCCGGAACGTTTTTCCCTTCTCGCGCAGAACGACGCTGCCGAGGCAGGGCGCGTCGGTCTCGAAGCTGATCAGCACCCGGTCCGGGGTGTCGCTGCGCACCAGGTTGACGAACGGCCCTTCGATGATGGTCGGGGCCGGCCGGTAAGGCCCGTGCTCGCTATCGCCGGTGAAGCCGGCGCGCCCGTCGTAGAAGCCGTAATCGACGATCCTGCCCACCGTGCCGGCCGTCAACAGATGGAGACGATAGGCGATGGTCGGGCTCGGGCAATCCTCGTGCTCCGCGCATTGCCCCTGCGGCCATTGGTTGGCGTCGAATTTGTCCTCGAAGAACCGGTCGATGCGCAAGCTTCCCGCGCCGCCGGTGATCGGTCTGGTCAGGCGGAAGGCCTGATAGGCGTAGTCGGCCTTGCCGGCCTCGAACGGATAGGGCCCGGTGGAAGCGGTTCCCTGCAGGGCGGAATCGCCGAGATCGATCCAAAGCGCCTCTCCCTCGTTGTCGGACGCGCCGGCCGAGACGGCGTGTAACTGCCGCCAGGTGATGGGGTTGCGAACGCCGACCTCGACCCCGGGGTAGGAGGGAATTTTCACCGGTAAATCGATGGCGGTGGCGCTCGACTGACCGGCCGCCTCGCCCGTACCGGCGAGGCTCAAAGCGACGATCGCCCATGGCGGCGCCAACCATTTACAGAGCGGCATGATCATTGTCCTCCGTCGTCAGCATACACCAAAACCGACCGCGGCTCGCTCCGGTCCGCAATCACCGCTCCGACGGTGGCGCAGGCGCCGACGAAAGGAAGAACACGATCGTCCACAACGATGGCACCCTGCTTGTCCGCCGGCTTCGCGTTTGATGCCGATCCGATAGTCGCCAAGGTCGCTCTGTGCGGGTAATCTGCTTTTCCGGAAGCCGACGGGGCGGCCCCGGCGGCCGAGTGACCGGCTCGAGGGAGATCGATATGAACAACCAAGTGGGACCCATGAGCGGCCGGGTAGCACTGGTCACCAACGTCGCGCACTTCGTCGGTCTGCCGGCGGCGGTCGAATTGGCCGCCCAGGGCGCAACGACCGTCTGCCACGACAAGAGCTTCGCCTATGCCGACGCCCGGAAGGAGTTCGCCGAGGCCCACCCCGAGCTGCACGTGGTCGCCGAGCAGGAGCCGGCCGACATCGCCGCCGCGGTCACCACCGGTTACAGCCGCATCGACGTGCTGGTCAACAACGACGCGTTTCCGGCGATCCGCGCGCCGATCGAGAAGGCCCAGCTCGAGGACATGCGCGCCGGGCTCGAGGCACTGGTGACCGCGCCCTTCGCCCTTTCCCAGGCCGTGGTACCGCAGATGAAGCAGCGGCGCAGCGGCAAGCTGTTGTTCGTCACCTCGGCGGCGCCGCTCCGCGGGCTCCCCAACTACTCGATGTATGCGACCGCCCGTGGTGCCGCCAACGCGCTGGCCGTCTCGCTGGCCCGGGAGCTGGCGCCGTTCCAGATCCAGGTCAACGCCATCGCCCCCAACTTCGTCGAGAGTCCCACCTACTTCCCGGCGAAGCTGCTCGCCGATCCCGAGGCACTGAAAAAAATCACCGCCAACATCCCCCTCGGCCGGCTGGCCAAGCCCGAGGAAGTCGCGGCGCTGATCGCCTTCTACGCCTCGCCCCGGGCCGACTTTATCACCGGCCATGTCATGCCGTTCGCCGGCGGCTGGGCGTAATCGCAGCCGTCCGAACCTGGGCCACATTTACGCGAATAGACGAAAATCTCCGCTCACCCGAGGCGGAGCTTGTCGAGGTAGGCGGGCGGGTCGATACCGTCGAGCAGCCGCGGGCAGGGCTCGGGCTTGCCGGTGCGGGTCTCGACCGCAACCACGCCAGCCCAGCATGGCCACTGGTAGTCTTCTTCGTCGTCGACCGGCATGCCGGTGCGGATCTTCGCCGACACCTCGTCCAGGTCGACATAGAGTACCGTCGTCGCCTTGACCTCCTGGGCGGTGATCGGGCGCAACTCGTCCCAACGGCCGGGAAAGATGCCATCGATGAACACCTTCATCCGCTCGATCTTGTCGGCCTCGGCCTCGACGACCTTGGCGTGTCCGAGGATCATCACCGAGCGGTAGTTCACCGAGTGGTGAAAGCCCGACCGCGCCAGCACGAACCCGTCGAGGTGGCTCACCGTCAGGCAGAGCGGCGCACCGGACGCCTGGTGGCGGAGCATCCGGCTGGCCGCCGAACCGTGCCAGTAGACCTTGTTGCCCTCGCGCCAGTAGGCGGTGGGGGTGACATAGGGCTGCCCGTCGATTTCGTAGCCGATGTGACAGACCAGACCCGCATCGAGGACAGCGTAGACGGTCTCGAGGTCGTATCGGGCGCGGGAATACAGCCGCTTGACGCGGGTGCGTTGGGTGACAGTGAATTCATCCATGATACAAGCTCGTTTTAGCTGATGTTTCTCCCATTGGTTTCGATAGATTAGCACGGAGTTCGTCAACGCGACGGTTGTGTCGCCGACGCGCTCGCCGTTCGACGAGGGATCGCCCGGATCGGGTATGTGTAGACGGGTTTCGGTGATCCAGGTGCGACCGGTGGTGGACGGAACGATGGAGGGCTTGCCGCCGACCGGCTTAGGTGATCCAGACTCCGGTCTCTACCAAGTCCCGTGCTTCGTCAGGAGTGACAAAAGGGCCCAGCGCTTGTGCGTCGACATTGACGACGTGGACGACCTTCACCGATCACATGCTTCCCGCCTCGAAAAACCGTGGAGACGATAGGCCCAAATCTCTTCGCAGAAGCCTAGGGATGGAGACGAGGGGTGAGCCCCCTCGGCTACGCGGACCGCTGATCCTGTAGGACCCGCATGCGCTCCGCCATCAAATCCTGCAACACCGAATAGGCGCGTCCGTCCAGGTCGAGGAAGCTGACCACCAGCCGCCTTTCCGTGCGGTCGATTTCGAACCACCCTCGCACGCACTTCGATCGGTGTCATTTCGCTACCGGACGTACAGATCCCCTCGACAGAAATCAGCGCGCCCGCGCTCAACTGGCCCTGATAACCATCGACCACGAAACCACCGAGACTCCAGCTGTCGGTCGTGTGCCTGCCACCGTTGAAGGCAAGGGTAACGGCAGGCGCGGTGAACCGCTCATGCCGCCGACGTTCCTCGCCGATGAAACGTTTGGACTCCACTTCGTGCGTCCTCTCACTCCTTTCTATGGCGTCGGCAACCGTGGCGACAGAGGCAAAATTACGAACGACACCCATTTCTGCACCAAAATATAACCTATTCCGAGAAGACATTAAAGCAGATACTCGGTAAACGTTTCGTTTCACTGCGTCGATCATCTTCGCAGGTTGCAAGTGTTTTTGACGACTGGGGAAGACCGGCGTTCCGCGCTTCGGTGTCTTTTGATAGGTTTCCCTCTGAAAAACACGCCTTTCCGGGTCGGACGCATTGCTGCTTAGACAATCCCCTTTCCGCAGATTCCCGATCGTCTGGCGACGATCATGGATTACCGCCCTTGCCGTTCTGGCTTCCGTATTGGCCGCGCCGGGACCGACGAAAGCGAAAATCCTGGTGTTCGCGGCCGCGAGCACGACCGGGGCCGTTGGCGAAATCACCGAGATCTATGCTTCTCGCGGCCTCGGAGAGGTGCGGGCGGCGTTCGCTGGAAGCTCGGCGCTGGCCCGTCAGATCGTCGCCGGCGCTCCGGCCGATATTTACATCGCCGCCAGCCCCGAATGGATGGACTATCTCGCCGGCGAGCACGCCATCGAGCCGGAGAGTCGCGTCGCTCTCATGTCCAACGGACTGGTCTTGATCGCACCAGCCGACAGCCGCCTCAGCCTGCGCATCGAACCCGGTTTTCCGCTGGCCAAGAGGCTCGACGGCGGGCGCCTGGCGATCGGGGATCCGGACCACGTCCCGGCCGGGATCTACGCCAAGGCGGCGCTGATCGATCTCGGAGTGTGGCCGGCGCTGGTCGGACACCTGGCACTGACGGCGGACGTGCGGGCGGTCCTGGCGCTGGTCGAACGTGGAGAAGCCGCCGCCGGCATCGTCTATGTGACCGACGCCGCCATCTCGTCGCAGGTCCGGGTCGTGGACGCATTTCCTCCCGATAGCCATCCGCCGATCACCTACCCCGCGGCAATTGTCGCCGGCCACGACCGGCCCGAGGTTCGGCGCTTCTTCGCATTCCTGACATCGGCCGAGGCGGCGGCAGTGTTCGTCCGACACGGGTTCAACCCGGTGATCGAGGCGGTGAAATGATATGATCGTCCTTCCATGATAGAGAGGACAGGATGTGGAACCTGACGCCGTTGGAGACGGAGGCGGTTCGGCTGAGCCTCCGGGTAGCCGTCGCCGCCGTCGCGGGCAGTCTGCCGATCGGCTTGTTGGTCGCCTGGTTGCTGGCACGACGGGAGTTTCCCGGCAAGACGATCGTCAACGGTCTGGTGCACCTGCCGTTGATCCTGCCGCCGGTGGTCGTCGGCTATCTCCTCCTGGTCGTGCTCGGCCGCCGCGGTCCGCTCGGCGCGTGGCTCTACGATGTCTTTGGCATCACCCTCGCGTTCACCTGGAAGGGTGCCGCGATCGCCTCGGCGGTGATGGCCTTTCCGCTGATGGTCAGGGCGATCCGGCTTTCGCTGGAATCCGTCGACCGCCGACTCGAGCACGCGGCGCGCACCCTCGGGGCATCGCCGCTGCGGGTGTTCCTCACCGTGACCCTGCCGTTGACGTTGCCGGGTATCCTTACCGGCGTCGTTCTCGGTTTCGCCCGTAGCATGGGTGAGTTCGGCGCGACGATCACCTTCGTCTCCAACATTCCGGGCGAGACGCGGACGTTGCCGCTCGCCCTCTACTCCCTGGTCCAAACACCGGGCGGCGGCGAAGGGGCGATGCGACTGGTGATCATCTCGGTTGTGCTGGCGATGGCGGCGCTGGTCGCCTCCGAGGTGCTGACGCGACGGATTTCAGCGCGAAACGGGGGGTGACCGGATGCCTGCCCAGCCCATTCTCGAGGTCGACGTCCGCGGTCGGTTCGGCTCGTTTCGGCTCGAGGCCCGGTTCACCGCCGGTCACGGTGTCACGGCGCTGTTCGGACGCTCCGGCGCCGGCAAGACCTCCCTCGTCAATTCCCTGGCGGGCCTGAACCGTCCCGATGCCGGCCGAATCGCCGTCGACGGCCACGTTCTGTTCGATTCCGCCGCCGGCATCGATTTGCCGCCTGAACGGCGCAGGCTCGGTTACGTGTTCCAGGACGACCGGCTGTTTCCCCACCTGAACGTCCGCTCCAATCTCACCTACGGCATGCGTCTGGTCCCGAAGTCGGAGCGTCACCACGGCTTCGACCGGGTGGTCGGGCTTCTCGATCTCGGCAGACTTTTGGCGCGGCGACCGGCGACACTGTCGGGGGGTGAAAAACAGCGGGTCGCCATCGGGCGGGCATTGCTGGCCAGCCCCAGATTGCTGTTGATGGACGAGCCGTTGGCGGCCATCGACCTTCTTCACAAAGCCGAGATTCTGCCGTTCATCGAGCGGTTGCGCGACAACCTGAAGCTTCCGATCGTCTACGTCAGCCACACGGTGGAAGAAGTCGTCCGCCTCGCCGACACCCTGGTCGTTCTGTCGGAAGGCCGAACCGTCGCCAGCGGCCCCGTCGAACAGATCATGAGCCGCCTCGACGTATGGCCGTTGACCGGCTACTACGACGTCGGCGCCGCCCTGACCGTAACCGTCACCGGTCACGACGATCGGTTCGGATTGACCCGTCTGAGCTTCGCCGGCCACACACTCCTGGTCCCCAGGCTTCAACTTCCCGAAGCCGCCAGATTGAGGGTTCGGGTTCGCGCCCGGGATGTCGCGCTCAGCCTGACCCGCCCGCAAGCGACCAGCGTGCTCAACATTCTCGAAGGCGAGGTGGTTGAAATCGATCACCGCGGCGAGCCGAGGGTGGATATTCTCCTCGACGTCGGCCAACCGCTGATCGCGCGGGTGACGCGAAAATCGGTTCACGACCTCGGCCTCGTTCCCGGTCAGAAGGTGTTCGCCCTGGTCAAGGCGGTGGCCATCGACCGACCGACCGCCAGCCTGGCCAACGAAGAGCGGCAACCGTAATCCACATCCGATTGAATACGGAAGAACCTGTTCGCCTTGACAAGCCTCCCCTTGGTTTTTCCCTATATGGGTACTAAGTTTCCAAGAGTGCGCTTTGGTTTCTTGGGCGGAACTGGAAAAAGGCGACACCGGAATGGAATGGGCGTGCCGCTCCTCGATAGGGCCGGTTGAGAAGGTCGAAGCCGTGGACACCACGATGTCTGATCGCGGGCGGATCGTCCCAGCCCGGAGGGTCCGAACGCGGAGTAAGACCCGGGAACCGCGGTGTGCCCTAGCGAAAGCGCTGCCAGGGCTTTCGTTGAAAAACGTCGGCGGAGCCCCGAAGCCATCATGACCGATTTTGCCCCGTCCCTGGCCGGAAGGACCGAAGACCTGGACGTCGACGCCATGCGCTCGGTGATCATCCAGGCCCTGAACCGGCTCGACCAGGGTATCGGCGTCTTCGATTCGGAACTCCGGCTGGTCCTTTACAACCAGTCCTTCGTCGACCTCCTTGGACTCCCCTCCGACCTGGTGCAACTCGGTGTCGGCCTGAACGAACTGACCTGTTTGGGAACCGAGCGGGGCGATTGCGGCCCCGGCGAGGTCGAAACCCTGGTCGGGCAGTGCGCCGACCGCGGGGAGAATTGCCAGAAGTGCCGCGCCCAACACGTTCGACTCGACGGCACCGTCGTGGAATTGTGCTGCTATCCCGTGGCCGTCGGCGGCTTCATCGTCACCAACCGGAACATCACCGAACGCAAACGGGCCGAGGGACGGCTCCAAGATGCCGTGCAGAGCCTCGCCGAGGGGTTCATGTTGTGGGACGCCGACGATCGGCTGATCGCCTGCAACGACAGCATCCGGGAGGCCTATCCGGGGCTCGACGACATCCTGGTTCCCGGCCGGCGGTTCGAGGACAATCTCCGCGAAAGCGTTGGGCGAGGAGTGATCGTCATTCCGCCGGACGTCGAGCGCGAGCAATGGATCCGCCGGCGGATCGAACAGCACCGAAATCCAACGACGCCGATTGAACGGCTGACGTGTGATGGCCGCTGGTTGCGGATCGTCGAGCATCGAACGTCGGAACGCGGCGTCGTCGGCGTGGCCGTCGATGTCACCGACCTCAAGAACGCGGGAGAGGCGCTGCGGCAAAGCGAACAGCGCTTCAAGGATTTCGCTTCGGCCAGTTCCGACTGGTTCTGGGAAATGGGACCGGATCTGCGATTCACTTGGTTCTCGGAACGAATGGAGAGAATCGTCGGCATCGCGCCCAGCCGGATGATCGGGCTGACGCGGGAGGAACTGGGTCAGCCCAGTCTCGAAGACCAAATGTGGGTCCGTCACCTCGCCGATCTCCGAGCCCGTCGCCCGTTCCGGGATTTCCGATATCCGACACGGGACGATCGTGGCGAGGATGTCTATCTCAGCGTCAGCGGCGTTCCGGTGTTCGACGCGGACGGCCGCTTCCGGGGATACCGTGGCACCGGCACCAACGTCACCGCCGAGGTTCTGGCGGAAAACAAGGCGGCCGAGGCGCGAGAGAGCCTCGCCAACGCCCAACGCATCGCCCGCATCGGCAGCTGGGATCTCAGGGTGACCAGCAACGAAATTTGGTGGTCGGACGAGATCTACCGGATCTTCGGGCTCGAGCCGCAGGTGCTGCCCGCCACCTACGACCGGTTTCTCGATATCGTTCACCCCGACGACCGGGACCGGGTCCAGAAGGCCGTCGACGCAGCCCTGTACCGGGACGCAACCTACGGCTTCGAACATCGGATCGTCCGTCCGGATGGCTCCGAGCGGATCGTCCGCCAGGAGGGCGAAGTCATCTTCGACGACCACGGCACGCCGCTTCGGATGACCGGCACCGTCCAGGACATCACCGAGCGCCGACACGCCGAGCGGGCGTTGCGCGAGGTCGAGGAACGGTTCCGACTGGCGTTCGAAACCAGTCCCGATGCGATGAGCATCAGCCGCATGGACGACGGCCGCTACGTCGATATCAACGACGGCTATCTGGCGATGACCGGATACGGCCGCGAGGAGGTGCTCGGCAAGAGAGCCGTCGATATCGGTTTCTGGGAGAGTCCCGAGGACCGCGATCGAACCGTCGGAGAGCTGCTCGATGATGGTCAGATCCGCAACGTGGAAATCCGGTTTCGCCGTAAGACCGGCGAGATCCGAACCGCCCTGGTATCCGCCAGCATCCTCACGTTGAACGGCGAGCCGCACCTCCTGGCGATCACCAAGGACATCAGCGAGTTGAAGAAGGCGGAAGAGGAGTTGCGCAAGCTGGAACGCGCGGTGGAACAGGGGCCGGCCGCGGTCATTGTCACCGATACCAGCGGCACCATCGAATACGTCAACCCCAAGTTCGCCGAGATGACCGGCTACGATCGGGCCGAGGCGGTCGGCAACAACCCGCGTGTGTTGAAGTCCGATGTGATGAGCCGCAGAGACTACGTGGCCCTTTGGTCTACCATCAAGTCCGGCCGCGAGTGGCGCGGCGAGCTCTGCAACCGGCGCAAGGACGGCAGCATCTACTGGGCCAGCGCCTCGATTTCGCCGATCAAGGGACCCGACGGAAACGCTACCCATTTCATCGGGATCCAGGAGGATATCACCGACCGCAAACGGGCGGAGGAACAGCTGCGCGCCAGCGAAGAGCGTTTCCGCTGTCTGGTCGAGAGCTCGGTTCTGGGTATCGTCATCGACCAGGACGGCAAGCCGCTGTTCGCCAACCAGACCTACGCCGTCATCTTCGGCTACGACAGTCCCGAGGAGATTCTCGCCCTGGGATCCCTGGATCCCCTGTATTCCGCGAGCCATCTGGAGCGGATGAAGCGCTACCGAGGCGCCCGCTCGCAGGGCGACTACGCTCCCGACGAGTACGAATTCGAGGGCGTGAAGAAGGACGGATCGCTGATCTGGGTCCGCGCCCAGTTGAACCAGATCCCGTGGAACGGGGAAACCGCGGTTCAGTCGACCGTCGTCGACATCACGCTCCGCAAAATCTACGAGCAACGCCTCCACTATCAGGCCAATTTCGACTCGGTGACCGACCTGCCGAACCGGACCCTGGCACTCGATCGCCTGAGCAGCGTGGTGACCAGCGCCAGGCGCCATTCCCGCAAGGTCGGCGTCCTGTTCATCGACGTCGATCACTTCAAGAAGATCAACGACACCCTGGGACACGCGCTCGGCGACCAATTCCTCAGGCAGGCGGCCGGGAGGATCAAGTCCTGCGTCCGCGAGGAGGACACGGTGGCCCGGCTCGGCGGTGACGAGTTCACCGTCATCCTTCCCGACATCGGATCGAGCAAGGACATCGAAGGCGTCGCCCGAAAAATCCTCGCGGCCTTTGCCCGGCCGTTCGACCTGGATGGCCACGAGGCGTTCGTCTCCGCCAGCATCGGGATCACCCTGTGTCCCGACGACGCGGACGATCCCGAACGGCTGATGCGCAACGCCGACGCCGCCATGTACCAGGCCAAGGAGAGCGGACGCAACACGCTCCGGTTCTTCACCCCGGAACTCAACGCGCGCGCCCTCGACCGCATCCGGATGGAAACCGAGTTGCGTCACGGACTGCTTCGCGAGGAATTCGCCCTGCACTATCAGCCCCTGGTCGACGTCCGCAGCGGCCGGATCGTCGGTGCCGAGGCGCTGTTACGCTGGCACAACCTGGAACTGGGAACCGTCAGTCCCGAGCAGTTCATCCGTCTGGCGGAGGAAACCGGCCTGATCGTTCCGATCGGCGAGTGGGTCCTCGCCACCGCGTGTCGCCAGGCCAGGGTTTGGCAGAAGGAAACCTCGAGGCGGTTCCGGTTGTCGGTCAACGTCTCCAGCCGCCAGTTCAGGGGAACCATGCTGGTCGACGCGGTCGCCAGGGCGCTCGCAGGCAGCCGCTTGCCGGCCGAGTGCCTGGAGCTGGAGATCACCGAAGGCCTGTTGATGGACGACCTGCCGGAGACGATGGCGACGATCCGCGCCCTGGAGGCACGGGGGGTCAGGCTCGCCGTCGACGATTTCGGCACCGGCTATTCCTCGCTCAGCTACCTCAACCGGTTTCCCATCGACACCCTGAAGATCGACCGGTCGTTCACCCACGGGATGATCACCGATCGGGCCCACGCGACCCTGGTCGAGGCGATCATCGCGATGGCCCACCACCTCAACCTGCGGGTCATCGCCGAGGGCGTCGAGACGCGCGAGCAACTGGAGTTCCTGCGGGCGCGCGGTTGCGACATTGCCCAGGGCTACTACTTCAGCCGCCCCCTGCCCCACGAGGAGTTCACCAAGCTGGTCGACAACTGGCGCCAGAAGCGCGCCCGGGCGGGCTGATACCGGCGAGCGCAAGTGCGCGCCCGCAGCGCAGCGAGGATAGCCAAGCGGACGGACGTCCGCGCCCGGCGCTTGATGGGACTGGGCGCATTGCGACCAGAGGCGAGGCCGGTTACGGATTCGCCGGCATAGGGACCGGAATGCGGGAGATAACTCGAAAGAAGGAGTGTGGTTGTGCGGGGAAAGCCGAGACGGAACGAAACCGCCGTTTAGTGAACGGTCACCGCCTCCGAACTTTCGTAACGCAGCAACATCGTTGATCGCGCCGATGATCCTCTCCCAGAAGGCGACGCCCGAGAGGTCGCCGTCGGCGAGAAGCTGGCTCTGGCAGATCTCCGCGTGGGTCGGCGCGGCGTCGCCCAGCTGCAAGATCAGCACGTTGGCCGCCCGGTAGATGTCACGATCCGATGTCATTGCAGGTGCCGATGGTTCGCCCGCGAACCGGCCGGTCGCACCAGCTCGGAGATCTGCTCATCGGTCATGTCGGCGAGTTCGTCCAGCGCCCCGACCCATTCCGCGAGGTTGTTCCAGTCGTGCCGGTAAACCACTCGCCTGACCTTTTGGATGTCTTCCATCGCCGGTACTCCGATCAGCCTATCCGTATCCAAACGACACGGGAAGGATAGCGGTCCACGCGATCGGAGGCTGTGATCCGGGTCACTTTGCTAAAATTTTAGATGTATCCGAGGATTAGTGGGCATGGAGGGTCAAGACGTCTCGTCCCATGGCGCGATGGCGATTACCGAAATTCCGCTCCTCGGGCTGCCCTCGATCACCCTGTCCGACCACACCAGGTAGATCAGGGTGTTGCGCTTGGCATCGTACATCCGCGACACCTGCAGGGTCTTGAAGATCACCGAGGTCCGGGTCTTGAACACCTTCTCGCCGCCGTCCTCGGTCTCGTCGACCAGCCGCTCCTTCATTTCGGGAGACAGCTCGATCGGCCCGCGCTGACGGCAGGCGACCGAGCCGTACGACGGATCCTCGGCGAGCCCCACCGCCCCCTTGATCCCCCCGGTCTTCGCCCGGCTGATCCAGCACGACACGTTGGGAATATCCGGATCGTCGAACGCCTCGACGACGATCTTGTGATCGGGCCCGAGCATCTTCCACACGGTACTGACCGCCCCGATCTCCTCGGCCCGGATTGTCGTCGCCGTCAACACGCGCGGCCACCGCAACGGCCGCCATCATCAGAATTCGCACCTTGCTTCTCGTCCTCTTCATTTATTGTCCGCTCGGCGCCGCCGGCGCCGCGGCATGCCTATTGCCGGTTGTCGTCCAGGTTCAGCCGTACCGCCACTCGCGACACGACTGCCTCCAGCCGATCCAGCCGCTCGGACCGGCTCTCGACGGCGGCGAGCCGCGCCTCCTAACCGGTCCAGGTCGTCCCCGAACCGGTCGAGCCGAACCCTCACCGCCTGCAGGGCCGCGGCCAATGCCGCGTCGGTCGCTTCGGTCATGATCCGGCCATTCCTGCGGTCCGAGCCCAAACATAACACCAGATGATGCCCTGCCAAATCGGCAGCGGTTCCTCTGCGCGGCCCAAAAGTGACGAAAGGGAGAATCGCTGGACTAGCCTTGTTTCTCTCCCAGAAGCGGTATCATCTAACTCATGAAGCCAACTTTGCACCCAGCCTCGTGTTTCCTCATTCATTGCCGAAAGCGTGACATCAACGAGAGCGTCGACTACCTCCTGTATCTCAGAAATTGGCAGTAATGTTCATTAGATCGAAATCATGAATATGTATAATCCCAGGAAAAGGCGCTTCTTTAACCGATACGTATGCCGAATTCAGGATGATTTTTCAAACGGATGTGGGTAATTTTTCACCCATTCTGGAACAGTTTCATCGCTGAATTCAAGATTTTGTCGTTTTATCCGTGGATATTTTGAGAAAACTTATTCGAGTGAAGTTTAAGCTTTCTTTTATTATGAAGCTCGTCCGACGTTTTGGTCATTCTACACTCCTCGGCAAATCACTCTCTTTTTTGGAAAGTCTATCGCTTCCTCCTTTCGATAAATGGCGGCGTCGTTTTCGCCGGCACCATAGCAGATTCGCCCAGTTCAATCCCCGAACGTTCTGTTACGACATCGCGGCACTCCCGATAGATCGCGTAGTACAGATTAACCGTGAGCATCGCCCGCCAGCATGTCGCTGATTTCCATCGCGGGCACAGCCGCTCAACCGCCGAGAGCCGTTTTTCGATCCCACAGTGGTAGTCCCGCCTCTCCCTTTCTCACCCGAAGCACGGCACCAAATTATCGCCCGTTGGTTCTCAGACAGCGATGTCGCCGATCTGGCGGCACACAGATAAGCGTCGCTAATGGTTTCCTTCGTTCTCAAAATAATCCAGGTCGAGCTTCTTCAACTCGATGGTGCGGGTGGTGCGGACCCCGACGCCGTGGCGGATCATCAGCTTCGTGAGCATGTCGCCGTCGATGAGAATCAGTTTTTGGGGGATGCGCTCCGCGTAGTCCTTGGCACCGCCCGCGAAATGGCTTGTGGTCACGAATACGCCCTTGTTGGCTCCACGCTCCACCAGCGACCCGGCGAATTCCCTCACCTTTTCGACGCCGATCCCGTTCCCGGGCTTTTACCGTTTCGCTTGAAGGTAGATGTTGTCGAGGCCGAGAATGTCTTCGTTGATCAGGCCATCGATACCACCGTCGCCGCTCCGTCCGACCCGTCTCGCGGCTTCGGACCCCGATCCGCCATAGCCCATAGCCACCATGAGGTCGACGATCACCTGCTCGAAGAAAGCGGGGCTGGCGTCGACAATTCTGTCCAGCAACTCCCCTCGAAGCTCATCGGAAATTTCCTCGTAGGCCGCCTCAATTTGCTCCTCCGGTGTCGCCTGCTGGGTCGGTACTCGGCCGGTCGCAATGTCGCCCCCTCCCTGCTCCCTTCTGCGCCCCGCTGACTTGGTGCGAAACGCGCGGAACTCCTCGAACCGCTCGAGGTAGGCGTTGTCGATTCGCGCTGGGTTCTCGGCCAATACCGAGCGGCCCCGCTCGTTGGCCTTGAAGTGGGCTCGGCCGGATCATTTCGAGCAGCCCCGCGTGTACCAGGTAAGTCTTCGCCCAATGCACACGGTTCGAAAACGTCGTTTGCTTGCCGCTAGGCAGCAATTCCGCCCGCTCTTCCTCGGACAGTTGGAATTCGTTCGCAAGCGCTTCGATGCAGTCGCGGATGCTGATTTCGCCTCTTGCTGCCACCCGCAATACCGGGAGCATCAACGTCTGATAGTCGGGAATTGTCATTGCGGGTTCATCCTATGGCTGATCGTTCCCTGACGCCAAGGTCTATCGACAACAGCGTGTAAGGGCATCGAGACGATATCGGCGGAGGTCCTGTCACCCACTTCGGCCGATCGCCTGCCTTCATGGCGCGGGTCGACGCTATCTGGGCGATACGCCACTGGTGCAGTGCTGTCCCGGCGGAACCCGCGACCGAGCCCGCCATAAGCTGACGAGAAAGGCCCATCGAGCGACGCCTCCAGCCGCTCCAAAATCCCACAAAGGTATTATTTCCTTTTTTCCACGCCGAAAAAGGTATATATCATATATTCACAAAGCTCTTTCGCATCTTGGAGAGATTGTACAACCCCGCTGGCTGGGACGGCTGGATTGCGTCTGTCTCGTCGTTTGGCGGGAAATATCAACCAATCGTTTCACCTGTTATATCAACGCGTTAAACAAGGTTTTGACGATAAATGACGAGGAAAACCGGCGTTGGTTTCCGGAATGGAACGGTTTTTCGGAGTGGTTTCGTTGAATATCAAGGGCTTAGGATCGTTGCGAAGGTGCAACAAGGTGTCGGCATAAACCGTTTAATATCAATGGGTTAGCGGTGGTTCTGACGAGTTTTGCAAGGCGATCACAACCCGGAACGATCGGCGAGAACGCGAAAAATTCATTTAAATCAAATGGCTTGGCAGACGTTGCGGGAGTGGAATAAAGGGTTATTGGAAATTGTTGTAAATCAATGTGTTATGATCGGTTTTGACGAGTTTTTGACGAGTTTTGACGAGTTTTTCGGCGTTTTTCGAGTTCCTTTGATATCAAGGGTTAGCCGGTTTTTTCGGCACTTTATCGTCGGGAATCCCCCACCGCCGCAGTCGGATATCGGCCGCCGGCCTCGGCCCTGGACGGTATTCCCGAGGAAAGTCAACGGGTTGCGCCGCGCGCGGGACCGCTCCTCGTCCCCTACCCGCCGACGAAGGCGCGGATCAGGGCGTTGACTTCGGCGGCCTTCTCCATGTGGACCATGTGGCCGGCGGCGTCGATCAGGTGGACCGGCACCGTCGCCGGCAGGCCCGCCGCGTGGCCGGCGGGGATGATTTGGTCCTCCCGGCCCCAGATCACCTGCGACCGGCATCGTCAGCCGGGCGAGGCCGTCGGCCAGGTTCAGCGCCTGGCGGCCGCCGGGGAAGCAGGCGGCGGCGATCCGTTCCAGCGCCTGGGCGGCGCCGTCGAGCCGCTTGTACTTGAGCACGTCGTCGATCATCTCGCGGCCGATCAGCGCCGGGTCGTGGACCAGCATCTCCAGCACCGGCTTGAGCTGCTTGCGCCGCCCCGCCTTGATGAAACCGTCGATGAACTCCTTGTTGATCTCCGGCCCCAACGCGGCGCAGGCGATCAGGGTCAGCGACGCGACCCGCTCCGGGCGGGTCAGCGCCAGGTCGAGGGCGACGGCGGCGCCGAGCGAATGGCCGACCAGGTGCGCCCGCTCGATGGCGACGGCGTCGAGGAAGTCGGCGAGCGCCGCGGTCATCGCCGCCACGTCGCCCGATCCCACCTCCTTGGTCGAGCCGCCGTGGCCGGGCAGGTCGACGGCATAGACGATATGGTCCTCGGCCAGCGCCGTCTGGTTGAACATCCAGTTGTTGAGATCGGCGCCGAAGCCGTGGATCAGGACCAGCGGCGCCCCCGTCCCCTCGCCCATCCGCAGGAAGTCGCAAACGCCGGCCGCCGGCCTCCACCGTTTGCGGCTCCGGCATCTCCGCTTCCGCCTCGGCGGCCTGGACGGCGAAGGTCTCCTGGAAACGGGCGACGAACGCGTCGATCTCGGCGTCGGCCACCGACGGCTCGGCGACCACCGCCAGCAGCCCGCCGACCGCCACCGTCTCGCCCTCGGCCACCAGCCGCCGGCGGAGGACGCCGGCGACCGGGGACTCGAACACGCTGGTGATCTTGGTGGTCTCGATGTCGGCGAGGTCGTCGCCGGCCGCCACCTCGCCGCCCTCGTCGACGTACCAGGCGGCGACCATGCCCTCGGTCATCGACAGCCCCCACTTGGGCATGGTTACCGGTTGGATCGGCGTCGGTCATCAGCCGCGCCCCGCCACCTCGCGCACCGCCGCCTCGATCTTCTCCGGCGACGGGATGTAGAGGTCCTCGAGGTCGGGGGAGAACGGCACCGGGGTGTGCGGCGCGGTCACCGTCTTGATCGGCGCCTTGAGCGCGTCGAAGGCATGCTCGGCGACCAGCGCGGCGATGTCGGCGGCCATCGAGCAGCGCGGGATTGGCTTCGTCGACCACCACCAGCCGCCCGGTCTCGGCGACGCATTCGAGGATCGTGTCGCGTGTCCAAGCGGCGAGGTCGTCCGCGGGTCGACGACGGTGCAGCCGATGCCGTCGTCCTCGAGCTTGTCCGCCACCTGGTTGGCGAACTTGACCATCCGGCCGAAGGCGACGATGGTCACGTCGTCGCCCTCGCGGGTCAGGTTGGCCTCGCCGAACGGGATGGTGTAAGCCTCGTCGGGCACCTCTTCTTCGTCGTCGTACATCACCTTGTGCTCGAAGAAGATCACCGGGTCGTCGTCGCGGATCGCCTGGATCAGCAGCCCCTTGGCCTCGTAGGGCGACGACGGGATCACCACCTTGAGCCCGGGGAAGTGGGTGAACACCGGATAGAGGCACTGGCTGTGCTGGCTCGCCGCCCGGAACCCGGCGCCGTACATGGTGCGGATCACCAGCGGCGTCACCGCCTTGCCGCCGAACATGTAGCGGAACTTGCCGGCCTGGTTGAAGATCTGGTCGAGGCAGACGCCCATGAAGTCGACGAACATCAGCTCGGCGACCGGCCTGCAGCCCGGTGGCCGCGGCGCCGGCGGCGGCGCCGATGAACGCGCTCTCGGTGATCGGGGTGTCGAGCACCCGCTCGCGGCCGAATTCCGGCATCAGCCCCTTGGTGACGCCGAGAACGCCGCCCCAGGCGTCGTCCTCGCCCGGCGCGCCCATGCCGCCGGCATTGTCCTCGCCCATGACGATGACGGTGGGATCGCGGCGCATCTCCTGGGCGATCGCCTCGTTGATGGCCGCGCGATAGGTCTTCTTTGCCATGATGTCGCCCCCCTAGTAGGAGAGATAAACGTCGGTGGTGAGGTCGGCGAGCGTCGGCGGCGCAGCCGCCTGGGAAGCGACGACGGCACCGTCGATGATCAGCGCCACCTCGCGGTCGATGTCGTCGAGCTGGCCGGTTTCGATCAGCCCGGCCTCGCTCACCCGCTTGCGGAACAGCGCCAGGCTGTCGCGCTCCTCGCGCAGCCGGTCCACCTCGCCGGGACCGCGGTAGGTCATCGCGTCGCCCTCGAAGTGGCCGTAGTAGCGGTGGACGGCGACGTGGATCAGGCTCGGCCCGTCGCCGGCGCGGGCGCGGTCGATCGCCTCCTTGGCCGCGTCGTAGACATCGAAGAAGTCGTTGCCGTCGACCCGCCGGCCGGGCATGCCGAACGCCTCCGCCCGTTTCAACTGGTCGCCGCCGACCGCCCAGCCGCTCGCCGTCGATTCGGCGTAGCCGTTGTCCTCGACGACGAAGATCGCCGGCAGCTTCCAGACCTTGGCCAGGTTGTAGGACTCCAGGGTGGTGCCCTGGTTGGAGCCGCCGTCGCCGACGAAGGCGATGGCGACGCCGCCGGTCTTCAGGGTCTTGGCCGACAGCGCCGCGCCGCACACCAAGGGCGGGCCGCCGCCGACGATGCCGTTGGCGCCCATCATCCCCTTGGAGAGATCGGCGATGTGCATCGAGCCGCCCTTGCCGCCGCACAGGCCGCCGCGGCGCCCGTAGATCTCCATCATCATCCCGGTGACGTCGCAGCCCTTGGCGATGCAATGGCCGTGACCGCGGTGGGTGCTGGCGATGCAGTCCTTGTCGCCAAGGTCCAGGCATACGCCCATCGCCGACGCTTCCTCGCCGGCATAGAGATGCACGAACCCCGGGATCGACCCGCCGGCGAATTCGTCGTGCACCCGTTCCTCGAAATCGCGGATCGTCCGCATGCCGCGATAGGCCCGGAGCAAATCCTCCCGGCTCAACTGCATTCCACGACTGGGCTGCATGGCTCCCTCCCTAGACTTATGATGACGTTACGGTTGTTTTGACGGAAGCGTATCTGAATATCGGGTTGAACCGCAATAGCTTCGCAACCCCACCGTTCACATAACCGTGAAACGCCGAAACGGCACTCTGTCCCCTCTCTCGCGCAGTCGTATCATTTGCGTCCGGTTGGGGGTGGTGGTAGGCTTTCGGGTAAGGAGAACGGGCGGTTGGACGCCCTCGATGGCGCCGCTGTCGGCGCCTGTTCATGGGAGGGAGACGCGGATGCAGAAGTCTTTGCACATTGATCCTGGCAAGTGCACCAACTGCCTTCAGTGTGAGATGGCCTGTTCGTTACGACAACGAGGGGGTCTTCAATCCGGCGAAGTCGCGGATCAAGGTTTTCACCTTTCACGACGAGGGGCGGTTCATTCCGTACACCTGCACCCAGTGCGCCGAGGCGTGGTGCATGCAGGCGTGTCCGGTGGACGCGATTTCGCTCGACCGGTTGACCGGGGCGAAGGTGGTTTCGGAGTCGTTGTGCGTGGGGTGCAAGGTGTGCACCATCGCCTGTCCGTTCGGGACGGTGAACTACAACGCGGATTCGGGCAAGGTGATCAAGTGCGATCTGTGCGGCGGCGAGCCGGAGTGCGCCAAGGCGTGTCCGACCGGGGCGATCACCTACATCGACGCCAACTGGACGGGTTTGGACCGGATGCGGGCGTGGGCGTCGCGGACCGATGCCGGCGCCGGCGCGTCGGCGTCGGCCTGACGGGAGGATTTGTGAGATGGCATGGACGAGGAAGATCCTGCGGGTCAACCTGAGCGCAGGGGACCTGCACCGACGAGGCGCTCAACATGGATTGGGCGAAGCGTTATCTGGGCCAGCGCGGTCTGGCGACCAAGTATCTGGTCGAGGAGACCGATCCGAAGGTCGATCCGTTGGCGCCGGAGAACAAGATGATCATGGCGACGGGGCCGCTGACCGGGACCTGCGCGTCGACGGCGGGGCGCTATTCGGTGATCACCAAGGGGGCGCTGACGGGTGCGATCGCGTGTTCGAACTCGGGCGGGTTCTTCGGCAACGAGATGAAGAACGCCGGCTACGACATGATCATCTTCGAGGGCAAGTCGCCGAAGCCGGTGTATCTGTTGGTGCAGAACGGCGACGCCCGGCTGGTCGACGGCGCCGAGGTGTGGGGGACGTCGTGCTGGGACACCGAGGAGCACATCAAGGCCAAGCACCAGGACCCGCTGATCCGGGTCGCCTCGATCGGGGTTTCCGGCGAGAAGGGGGTGAAGTACGCCTGCATCGTCAACGACATGCACCGGGCGGCCGGGCGTTCCGGGGTCGGCGCGGTGATGGGCTCGAAGAACCTGAAGGCGGTCGCGATCCGCGGCACCCTCGGGGTCAAGGTCGACGACTTCGCGGCGTTCATGGAAGCGACCAACAAGGGCAAGAAGATCCTTGCCGACAACCCGGTGACCGGCCAGGGGCTGCCGACCTACGGCACCCAGGTGTTGATGAACGTGATCAACGAGACCGGGGCGCTGCCGACGCGCAACCACCGCGACATCCAGTTCGAGGGCGCGCACAGCATCTCCGGCGAGGCGATGCACGAGAAGCGGGCGTCGGACGGCAAGGCCAACCTGATCACCAACCAGGCGTGTTTCGCCTGCACCATCGCCTGCGGTCGGATCTCGGCGATCGAGCGGACCCACTACACGGTGGTCGACCGGCCGCAGTATCAGAAGGCGTCGGGCGGCCTCGAGTACGAGGCGGCGTGGGCTTTGGGCGCGGCGACCGGGGTCAGCGATCTCGACGCCTGCACCTTCGCCAACTTCATCTGCAACGAGCAGGGCTTCGACCCGATCTCGTTCGGGGCGACGGTGGGGGCGGCGATGGAGCTGTTCGAGACCGGCGCGATCACCACCAAGGAGACCGGCGGCATCGAGCTCAAGTTCGGCAACGCCCATGCGCTGACCGACATCGCCGAGCTGACCGGCCGGGGCGAGGGGTTCGGCGCCGAGATCGGCCTCGGCTCGAAGCGGCTGTGCGAGAAGTACGGCCATCCGGAGCTGTCGATGCAGGTCAAGGGCCAGGAGTTCCCGGCCTACGATTCCCGCGGCATCCAGGGGATGGGGCTGACCTACGCGACGTCGAACCGCGGCGCCTGTCACTTGCGCAGCTACACGGTGGCCTCGGAGATCCTCGGCGTCCCGGAGAAGACCGATCCTCTGGTCACCGACGGCAAGGCGGGTCTGGTCAAGGCGTTCCAGGACGCGACGGCGGCGGTGGATTCGGCCGGGATCTGCGTGTTCACCACGTTCGCGTGGACGCTGGACGACATCGCGCCGCAGATCGACGCGGCGTGCGAGGGCGCGTGGACGTCGGAGACCCTGCTCGAGGTCGGCGAGCGGATCTGGAACCTGGAGCGCCAGTACAATCTCGACGCCGGGTTCACCGACAAGGACGACACCCTGCCGCAGCGGCTGCTCAAGGAGGCGGCGAAGACCGGGCCGGCCAAGGGTCTGGTCAACGGCCTGGACAAGATGCTGCCCGAGTACTACCAGGTCCGCGGCTGGACGGCGCACGGGGTGCCGACCCCCGAGACGCTGCAGCGGCTGGCGTTGTAGGCGGCGGCCGATGCTGGATTGGCTGCGCAGGCTGTTCGGGCTGGGCGAGCCGGCGAAGCCGGCGCCCGCGCCGGTGAAACGACCGCCGGCACCTGTAGCGAAGGCACCGGCGCCGAAGAAACCGGCGCCCGAGCCGGTGAAACAAGCGGCGAAGCAGCCGGCAGCGGAGACGGCGAAGGCGCCGGCGGCGAAAGCGCCGGCGAAGAAGAAGCCGAAGCCGACCGCTGCGAAGGCGGCGGCCATGGCGACAACGGCGGAAGCCTCGGGCGACGACGGGGCGCGCTACGTGATCGTCGGCGCCGGTCCGGCGGGGGTGATCGCCGCCGAGACCCTGCGCGCCGCCGACCCGGCCGGCGACGTGCTGATGGTCCACGGCGAGCCGGGACCGCCGTATTCGCGGATGGCGATCCCCTATTATCTCACCGGCATGATCGACGAGGCCGGCACCACCCTGCGCAAGACCGCCGGCCACTACGACGGCCTCGGCATCCGCATCCGCCACGGCCGCGTCGAGCGGGTTGATCCCGACGCCGGCCAGCTGGCGCTGGAGGGCGGCGGCTCGGTAAAGTTCGAGAAGCTGCTGCTGGCGACCGGGGCGAGCCCGATCCGCCCGCCGATCGAGGGACTGGATCTGCCCGGGGTGCACCCGTGCTGGACCCTCGAGGACGCCCGCGACATCGTCCGCCTGGCCACACCGGGGTCGCACGTGGTGCTGCTCGGCGCCGGGTTCATCGGCTGCATCATCCTCGAGTCGCTGGTCGAGCGCGGGGTCGCGCTGACGGTGGTCGAGATGGGCGACCGGATGGTGCCGAGGATGCTCGACGCCACCGCCGGCGGCATGCTCAAGCGCTGGTGCGAGGGCAAGGGGATCCGTGTGCTGACCTCGACGTCGATCACCCGGATCGAACCGGCCAAGGACGCCGGCGGCGGCGATAGCCTGGCGGTGGAACTGAGCGACGGCCAAACGATCCCGGCGCATCTGCTGGTCATGGCCGCCGGGGTGCGCGCCAACATGGCGATGCTCGAGGGCAGCGGGATCAAGACCGACCAGGGGGTGCTGGTCGACCAATACCTGCGCTCCAGCCATCCCAAGGTCTACGCCGCCGGCGACGTCGCCCAAGGCCCCGACTTCTCCACCGGCGGGTTCTCGGTGCACGCGGTGCAGCCGACCGCCGCCGACCACGGGCGGATCGCCGCGCTCAACATGGCCGGCGTCGAGGCCGCCTACAAGGGCAGCCTGGTGATGAACGTGCTCGACACCGTCGGCCTGGTGTCGTGCTCGTTCGGCCGCTGGCAGGGGGCCGACGGCGGCGCCCGCGCGATGCGCGTCGACGAGGACGCCTACAAATACATCAACCTGCAATTCGCCGACGACCGGCTGATCGGCGCGATCAGCCTCGGGCGCACCGACTGGGTCGGCGTGCTGCGCGGGCTGATCCAGACCGAGGTGCCGCTGGGCCCGTGGAAGGACAAGCTGATCGCCGATCCGCAGCGCATCGCCGAGGCCTACCTCGCCCGGGTCGGCACCTGATCGTCAGCAACCCGATCGGCAACCGATGAAGGTCACCATCAAGCTGTTCGCGCTGCTCGGCCAATACCTGCCGGCCGGCGCCGCCGACAACGCCGCCGAGATCGAGGTCGCCGACGGCGCCACCCCGTCGGACGTCATCCGCCGCCTCAACCTGCCCCAGGAATACTGCCACCTGGTGCTGATCAACGGCCTCTACCTCACCCCCGGCGAACGCGACACCCGCCCCCTCCACCCCAACGACGCCCTCGCCATCTGGCCCCCCATCGCCGGCGGAACAGGATGAGCGGGGAATGAGCCACCCCGCCGCGATGACCGTCGAAAAGGAGATGTCGATCAGCCACAATGATTTCTTTCGGATCCTGCCGAAAGCCCTCGATGGCGAGGACTACCGAGTCGACGGCAATCGGGTCGTCGCCGGCAGCGGCGGTCGCCGTCTGGAAATCACCCTGTCCGAGGAAACCCGTAGGCGCATCGCCTTGCTGAGCCTGCCGGTGACCCATGTCCGCCTCGATTTTATCGGCTACCGCGAGGACGAGGCCGCCGCCGCCCTCGCCAAGTTCGATCGCGGTTTTCAACGCGGCGGCGGATGAGCGAAACGGACAGTATCGGTACGCGTCTCGGGTTGGTCCCATGAAGATTTTCGGTTTGGTCGGGTGGAGCGGCAGCGGCAAGACCACCCTGTTGGTATCGCTGTTGCCCGAGTTGGTCGGGCGCGGCATCACCGTGTCCACGGTCAAGCACACCCACCACAACGTCGACGTCGACAAGCCCGGCAAGGACAGCTACCGGCACCGCAACGCCGGCGCAACCGAAGTCGTTCTCCTTTCATCCAGCGGCTGGACGATTATGCATCCGCTGCGCGGCGCGCCCGAGCCGACGACCGAGGAGTTGATGACGCGGCTGACGCCGGTGGACCTGCTGCTCGTAGAGGGCTTCAAGAAGCACCCCCACGACAAACTCGAGGTTCACCGCCCGGCACTCGGCAAGCCGCTGCTGTGCCGCGACGATCCGACCATCGTCGCCGTCGCCAGCGATGGGCCGGCGGAAACCCGGAGCATTCCCATTCTCAACCTTAACGACGTCACCGCCGTCGCCGATTTCATTGTCGGCCACTGCCGCCTGGCAGAACGATAGCGGCGCTCGCACTCGCCCCGCTCCGGCTCGCGCGGCGGGCAGGCAATGGTTCGATCCGCATGACGTCGCCCCCGGGAGGGCAATCTTGCATGCAAACCCACGACTGTTCGGATCCTCTCGGCTACGCAGGCACTGTTGCACTTAACGGATGTTGATGATGCAAACATCGCCCGGTGGGGCGAAGACCGCGAGGATTGCCTCTTGTTCTCGCCAACGCGGAGAAATTGCGCCGTTCATGCGTTTCGGCGTTCGAAAGTTCTTGGAAAGGCCTCTTCTCGCTACTACATAGCGGTTCTCGAGATCATCGATCGTCGGTGACGACGAAGCCACTACTGGAGTAGAAGATGAAAAAGGCCTGGACGAGACCAAAGGTTGCAGAGATCGCCGTAGGCATGGAAATCAACAGCTACGCCTGCGCGAAGCTTTAGGCAGGCGAGACAGCCGCCGAAAGCGCGGTCGACCGGGTCGAGCCCGCTCGCCGCACGGAGGGGTTCCTTACTGTTTGTGTCCGGCCGGCAACCAAGCGGGCAGGATCGGATGATGTTTTCCACAGTGAATTACCCGCCCGGCGTAGGTTTAGGAAAGGCGCGGCAGAGGCGGTTGCGTGCGAGTCTGATCGAAACTGTCGGGGATCATCCGCACAGCTGTTTTCGACGACCGTGTTGGGCGGCTTTCGATCCGTCGCTAGTCGCGGACGCAGACTGGGCTCATTCTCTCCGGCGGGGCGGCGGGGGCTTGGACAAGAGCACGGTGGCAACAGCGGAGATAGTTATTACAAGCCTCCGGTTGATGCTGTCGCTCAAGGTACCAACACCCGCCGGCCGCGTTCCACGGTTACCAACCCGTGCGGATGTCAACGCCGCGTCGTTTCCGGGGCTGTCCGGATCACTGTTCCGGACAGCCGGGTCTCAGACTCTCGTAATAGGCGGCGAGATCCTCGATATCCTGGTCGCTCAGAGATTTCGCCACAATGCTCATGTTCTCGTTGCTGCGCGCGCCCTCGCGGAACGCCGTGAGCTGTCCTGCGAGATAGAGCGCCTTCTGCCCTCCCAGATTGGGAAAGTTGGGCATCGTCCCCATCCCCGCCTTGTCGTGGCACGCCATGCAGGCCGACGCCTTGCTCTTGCCGGCATCGACGTCACCATCGGCGGCGGCTCCGCCGGCAGCGACCGTGGCCACCGCTACCACCATCCATGAAAGCGCCTTCATCGAACTTCTCCCCCGGGGCGCTCAACGTCCCGATCGTCGGCGACACCCCGGGAGAGGCCCCAGGGGTGTCGCCTGATCCGTCCCCGTCGGACTACATGCCGCCGTAGGAGATCCGGTAGATGGCCCCGACCAGATCGTCGGAGACCAGGATTGAGCCGTCCGGAAGCTGCGCCACGTCGACCGGGCGCCCGATGTATTCGCCGGTGGACTCGTCGAGCCAGCCCGAGGCGAAGACTTCGGTACCGGCGGCACTGCCGTCCTCGTTCAGGCTGGTGAACATCACCCGCGCGCCGATCGGGGTCGTGCGGTTCCACGAACCGTGTTCGGCATCAAAGATGCCGCCCCGGTATTTCTCTGGGAACATGGTGCCGGTGTAGAACATCATGCCGAGATCGGCCGCGTGCGCAGCCATCTCCACCTCCGGAAAAACGACGTCGGCCGGAGGCTCGGAATTGGCGTACTCGGTGGTCCTGACGTGACCGCCGCCATACCAGGGGAAGCCGAAGTTCTGGCCCATCGCGGTGATCCGGTTGAGTTCGCCCGGCGGGATGTCGTCGCCCATGCCGTCGACCTGATTGTCGGTGAACCAGAGTTGGCCATTGGCCGGGTTGAAGTCCATGCCCACCGAGTTGCGGATGCCGCGGGCATAGACCTCACGATTGCTGCCGTCCTGATCCATGCGGATAATACCGCCGATGCCCAACTTGGCGTACTCGTCCAGCTTTTCGGCGGGCGGGACGTTGAAGGGCTGTCCCGAGGGTGATGTAGAGCTTGTTGTCGGGTCCGATGCGGCACGTGCGTGCGCCGTGGTTGTAGGACTCCTCCTCGGGTGGGATGAGCTTGCCCTGTTCGACGACCACCCCGACCGGGACGTCCGGCCCCTCCTGAAAGAACTCCGCCGCACCGAATTACGAGAACGCGGTTGTGCTCGACGAGATACAGAACGCCCTCCGGTGACATGCACACCCCGTTGGGAACCTTGAAATCGAGCGCCGGCGCATACTCCTTGACCTCGTCGGCGACCCGGTCCCTGTCGCGGTCCCACACGACCCACAGCTTGGTCTTGCGCGTACCGACCCAGACGGCGCCGACACTGCGTCCGACCGCCATATGGCGGGCGTCGGGAACGATGGCGAACAGATCGATCTTGAAGCCCGGCGGCAGCTTGATGCTGCTCGAGATTCTTCTTTATCTGCTCGGCTTTCGCTCCACCCTGCGGAACCAACGGGAATTCCATCGGAGTGCCCGTAACCTGCATGCTCTCCATCTTCTTCAGGGCGTCCGACGCGGCATGGGCGGTGCCGGCAAGGCCGAACGCCAACGCTGAAGCGAGGAGCGTCCCCGTCAACAAGCCCGATCCACGCGCAACTGCAATACGTTTCATGCTCGCTCTCCCATATAAATGCTTGTGTTATTGGTAGTGGTCCCCTCTAGAGAACTTGGTTGGAACCCCTTCGGGGGTTCCGCACACCTAAATGGGTGTGGTCGCCAACCCGCTCAAGGAAATTCACTCCCTAGGCAGAAATCGACAAGGTTCGTCGGTATCTGGCCACGGCCGGCGTTGCCGCACAAGCGGCTACTCGCTCTCCTTACGGGAAAAGCGTAATAGCGGCACCGCCTCGTCGCCGAAAAAGAAGAGAAGCCCGTCTTTCGTTTCGAACCGTCTGGCGTTTGCGAGCGCCTTCAGGAACCGATCCTCCTGGTCCATGATCGCCGGGGGACAGGCCATCCTCGTCGCTCCGAGCGCGCCGAAGGAAATGGCTTCGCCGTCGATTGTCACCGTACCGAAAAAGCGATTGCATCCGGCCATTCCTGAAACTTGCTCGGAGGCCTCGAAACGGAGCGTCGATTGAAGATTGTCGATGACCCCGCGGCCATCGATGTCCTCGGCGATCCATGAGGTCCCGGCCAGGCTCATCGTTTCCCCGGATCTCGAACTCGTGGCTTCGCACCCGGCGACAAACAATCCGGCAACGAGGCCGACGACAAGCATGCGGTTGACGTTCACGGTCCACAACCTCCCTTTCCCTACCAGTAATCCCAGCTACGCCAACGGTAGCGCCGTTGCGGCGGGGCTTCTCGTTTCCGAGCGAAACAGCATCCGACGCGGACTTCGCCGCCCGTCCCCTCCTCCGCCTTGGTGTCAGCGCCACGACGACAACCAATGCGAACGCAGGCAGACCGCGTCCTGTCGGCACCATCGCCCGGTTTCCTCGGGGCTATCCCGACCGGCGGGTCAATCGCCGACCCGCTCGAGCTCGCCCCAGATCCGTTCTTCGACCTCGCCGTTGCGCACCCGCACGAACGCCAGCGCCAGCCCGGTCTTGGTCAGAGTTCGATTGTAGGTCTGGACGACGTAATCGCCGGCCTCGGAGATGGTCAGCACGTTGACGGTCAGGGTTTTGTCGACGATCCTCGCCCAGCCGAAGGGGCGCCCGGCGAGGGCCTGGTCCGACGCGATCCCGGCGGCCTCTTCCGGCGGAGTTGCCGCGTAGATCTTCGGGTTCGATGCCGACGGCTCGAAATAGACGACCTGGGTCCGGCCGGTCGGCTCTTTGCCCGGCTTGAAGATCAGCGTCCGCCAGCGAACCGTGAACCCGGCCTCACCGAAGGGACGGATGATCACCCGCAGATCGCGGTTCTTGATCTCGCCGCTCTGCAACAGCGTTGCTCCCTCGTAGGAGCCAAAGAACGGCTGGATCGACGGTGCGTCCGCTCGTGCCGGATCGACGGTCCCGACAAGAACGGCAACCAACAGACTGATCCAAAGTCGAAACGCGCGCATCGGCCGCCCTCCCTTCCAGACCCTCGCTATCCGTCGGCATCGAGGCTCATCAGTATTTATCCTTTATCGCCCAAGGCCGCGAGAGGCGCGACAAAAAAGCGGTTCCCCATTTGACGGACAATTGGCGAAGGCCGGTGGGAAAGGCCAATCACAGCCGCTACAATCGCCCGGCCGAGCGGTCGATCAGCGAAGGGGAGATGTCCGTCGTGCCCAACA
>CAVYYK010000027.1:5000-110385 GCA_963772635.1 uncultured Alphaproteobacteria bacterium | reverse complement strand
CATATCCTTCGTCTAGTGCGGCTGCGAACCCCGGGCCAGCAGGCAAACCGGCGCTGTTGTAGCCAGGGCTGTGGTCGGCTGACCTCATCGGCGAATGCGGATGCGGCCGTCCTCGACGATCCGCAGGCACCTTTCCGGGGTCTCCGCATCCAGCATCGACACCATGTCGCCGATTACCGCCAGCACCCGATCCTTGTCCTGTCGGGCAAGGCGGAGAACGACGATACCCGGCGATTCGCCCGGCGGATGGGCACGGACGTTGGCGAAATTCAGGTCCAGGGTAACAATAACGCGATCCTCGAGCCGACAGACATGCTGGACCTTCGGATCGGAAGCCCCGTTCAGGTTCTGGTCGAAAACGCTGGCCGCGTCGTGACCGGCGTCGGCGAGGATCCGGCAGGCCTCGATCGGTAGGTTCACGTCGATCTTGAACCTCATGCAACGCCGCGGTGACCGCGTTCGATGACCCGCTCGCGGGCGAGCTCGGCGCCATAGGCGGACCGCGGCGCGGACGTCGTCGACGGTCAGCGGCGGATAGCTGGCGACGATCTCCTCAGCCGCGCTGCCGGCTGCCAGGTTGTCGAGGACCACCGACACCGGTATGCGGGTGCCGCGAATGCACGCCTGCCCATGGCAAACGTCCGGGTCCGTGGTGATCCGCTCTCGCCAACCCATCTCGGCCGTTCTCCTTGCTGGTGTCGCCCCGAGTGTACCACCTTCATCCCGCCCGTCCCAGACGCGTCGCTCCCCCGCCCGTCGATCCCATCGGCGGTAAGCGCGCTCCCCGATCTCCCCTCCGCCCCCAGTCTTCAACTCATTGATATCAATAGCTTTCCAAATTCCCGACCGTGTCTAAGGGTCATTGCTGACGATTCTGGGTCCAGTTAATTCGGCTAAGTTCTTGAAAACAAATGAAACGAAAAAAAGTCGAAATCATCGTCAAAAATCGTCAAAACTGCCATTAAGCTATTGATTTTATTGAATACTAAATAACCCTTCATTTCACCGCCGCAACGACCGGCAACCCCTTAATTCCAAATGAAACTGACACCCAAAAACCGTTCCGCCCCGGCAACGACCATCATCAAAACTCGCCAAAACTCGCCATTTTTCCAAGAATGCGACCATTCTCTAATCCAAATGTCCGCCCCGCGATCCGCCTGAGCCGGCACTTCCATCTGATCCCTGTCATCTGGCATCCGTCCCCTGATACGGGTACTTCTCCCTCGTTCCGAGAGTGACAAAAGAAAAACGTAGTCCATGGGCTGAAAAGGGTCAAGGCAAATATTCCTAGGACTTTTTCCAACAATCCGGTGCCTCGAAGGCGGTGACGTTGATTTAAATCGGGAAACCGCGCTTGGGAAGTGGAAGGGGTAATTTTTGGGGAGACTTTTTGCGGCTGGCGGTGGGGCCGTCCGCGGATAGGATTGGGGCTGCAAGGCCAAACAAACCAAACCCATCCAACGGAGGCCCGAGGCGATGATAGCGCGAACCGCGGCCAAGATGCGCGCCCATCTCGATCATTTTTCGGGCTTGACGTATGCGTCAAGCTTTCTGCGGGATTGTGCAAATCTGCGCGGCGGTTCGCGCTATCATCGCCTCGGGTCTCCGTCGGATCGATTGGATGACAAGGTCTCACAGCCTCCAATCCTATCCCCGGACCGCCCACCCCCCGGCCGCAAAAAGTTTCCCCAAAAAACAACCGCGCCAGTTCCCAAGGCGCGTTATCAGAATCAGATCAACACCTTCGCCTCTCGGGATCTCCATTTCTGGGGAAAGTCCTGACAGAGCGCCTATTGAACTCGACACGTGCGCTGATATACCCTAACCCGCATGGGGGTAAGTCGGGCATGGCATCCGACAAGGGCATAGAAATCGCGGGAGTGTTATTTTCATACGGGTACCTCGTCGCATCTGCGGCTGGGGCGGGGTTGATACTGCTGTTTTGTTTTGAGCGCTTTGACCAGCCAGCGAGGACAGCGCAACGGTTTGTGGACTCCCTGGTCCCTTTGCACTTAACTTCTCCCGCCGACTATTTGAAGGCTTTTCTGATTTATTACCTATCGATGGTGGGGATATATGCGGTCCTCTGTTTCCTGGGGCCGCAAGCCTTGATCGCGTTCCGTCCTGAAACCGTCTCGGGGTTCACTGGGTCGGTCCCCAGCGACGAGCCCGGATTGAGCGCGCTGGAGCATGGCCAGCTAGGTACGGCACCGGTTTGGTTTCCTCTGGCACTCGTGATTTTGCTGTCCGGGCTATCAACCCACTATCCGATTTTCAACCAGATTGAACTTTTGGTGCGCCGCTTGACCCACCGATTTATCGGTATTCCTGAAGGCGTCGAACGCTTGGCGTCAATCTTGGAAAGGGCGCCGATTGACGTGCACCGCCTAGAGGACCATGAAAAGCGCTTCGTGGAAAAGCGTTATAAAGAAGCAACAGGCGAACAATTGGACAATATAGAAATGTTTCACAACAATGTTGCGGATTTTTATGCTGTTCGTGAATGGGTTCGTCTCCTATTTTTCTATAATTTGATTGAGAACCGCGCAAAAGATCTCCCAGAATCCTTCGATTGGAGAGTGTTTGTCTTCTATAGGCCGACGTGGGATAAGATCAAGGCGCGTGTGTTCGATCTCACGCGGGAACGCGTCTTGGCGCTGCTCGCGCCTGAAGTTCAAAATCCGGAGAATCCTCTAGAACGCGATACGGCAAGGGAATTTCGGGCAAAAATTGAAGCTGAAATCAAGGACACATTGCGGGACATGCATGCGTTGATCGCCGCGTGTATCGCGAAGAGCTGCCGAAGAGAAGAGAGCATCAGCGAAGTGCTCCAAGCCCTCCGCCTCGCGGCTCGCCCCTCACCACCACCACTGTTTGCCAACGCCTTCCTCGCAGGCGTTTTCATGTTGTTCGTATCCGTATTCCTGATTGTGTTCCTGACGCCCAGTGCCAGCGAATGGCTGGGATATAAGCAGCCTGAGAGGCCGTTCCCGCAGACATCCCAAGATGCGTTGAAGTGGGCGACGGCGGCTATCTTCCTGCACGGCGCCGCTGCCTTCGCCGCTTGGCGGTATAGAGCTTCGGTCAGCGCATGGGTGCCGATGTGCATTCGCGATCTTCGCATTCCCAGCTTGCAATACACACTCATTGCAGCTTGGGGATTTGTCGGTGGTACTGTGGGACTCTTCTGTTTGGTGGTATGTCGATGAAATTATTGTGACATCAGAACTCCCTCAGATCACAGCGAAGTTGATCTGGATCCCGGCGTATGGGTTTCTTGGCGCGTGCACGGGATTTTGAGACTAGCTATACAATCGATGTAGCGACCAGGACCGAACGACGGCGAAGCTCACCGCTGCGCCTGACTTTGCAGCCTATTTTGCAAGGCGCATCTACAGGATTACTCGGCGGAATTATTACAAACATCGTTTTTTACGGGAAAAGTACCCTAGAATATGAGCTTTACATCGGTTTTGTTACGGCGTTCGAGGGGGTTGTAATTGGTTTGATCGTGTTGTTGTTTGCCCGCCAACGCCCATTTTACGACCGTGCCACCAAATATCATGGTAAACTTGCGCCTGGCGAGTGATTTATGATGCTGCGGTTATTACCAAGTCGCTCAATACTAGCTATATTTCTGACCACGCTTTCTACTACACTTAGCGCGGAAGACCTAAAAGTGGACGTTTGGTCCAGGAGCGCCGAGACGCGAACACAATTTACTTTGGCGCAGTTGAGGAGACCGCACCATTTTCTTACAAGAAAGAAGGTCATTGGATCGGCTATACAATCGATCTGTGCCGTCGTATCTATAGGGCGTTCGTTGCAGACCACGTGGAAAGGGGCGGACCGTCCGCAGGGAGCGACGACCCGGAGGCGGAGCTCGAGCCAAAGTTTCTCGCGATTGAGCCCGCTGAACGTTTCAAGGCGCTAAGGACGGGCAAGATCGATGCTTTATGCGAAGCGACAACCATAACCGTTGGTCGAATGAAGGACGTAAACTTTTCCTTAATGACATTCGTTTCCGGCGCCGGACTGATGTCCAAGCGCGATACGTCGATCGGTGATCTGCAGAGATCAATGAGGGGATCCAATCCAGTTGATGTTGGATACGTCAAGGAAACAACTACGGCGTCATTCGTTAAACATTTGCTGGGGAGCATCGTAAAACCGGTTCGATTTGACAACCACGATCAAGCATTTCAAGCCCTTAAGAAGGGAACGATCAAATTTTATTTTGCGGACCGTAGTCTTCTGCGGGATCGCATGCAAAACTTAGCAAAAGATGAAGCGGCGGATTTTAAATTAGCGCCCGGATTCTTGTCCTTCGAGCCGTATGCAATTCCGGTTCGAAAGGAAAACGACAAACTCCTGTGGATTGCGAACAAAACCCTAGCAGAACTCTATCGGTCGGGGGAGATCAATCGGATCTATGAGATCTACTTTCCAGACAGCCAAAAAAGCGAACTTTTGCGTTCCTTGTTCCAGCTGAACGCGATCCCTGAATAGAGTTTCGAGAACCAGGCTCGAATAGCTTCCGAAAAAAGACCGATTGAGAGGATCCACGGCGCACGTCCACCGCCCTTCCTTGCGTCACTGTAGAGGCGCCGCAGACTGGTCCATCCACATGCTGCGCTTCGCCGATCGCGCCTCAACTCCCTAAACGGAGGCGTGGCCGGATGGCGGCGAGGGCGGAACACGAGTAGACCGGAGGACAAGAGCAGCGAAGCGATATCAAATCGCAGAACTGTTCGCCGGAACGGTCTCTGCCAGCTGAAACGGATGGCGGGGTATTCGCTCTTATGCCATCTGAGCACGGACGGAGATCGAACCTCAACCGCGGTCTCCAGTTCGCCGCCACGCCTTCACCTTGAATCGCCACAACACGGAAATGGATTTATAATTCTCAACCTTGGTTGCGCGGATGGGGTGGTCATGGACCGCAAGCTCACCGCCATCCTCTATGCCGACGTCGCCGGGTACAGCCGGCTGACCGGCGCCGACGAGAAGGGCACGTACGAATCGCTCAAGGTCCACCTCGGCGCGCTGACCGGGGCGATCGAGGGCCACGGCGGGCGGATCGTCAACACCGCCGGCGACGCGGTGCTGGCCGAATTCGCGAGCGTGGTCACCGCGCTCGAATGCGCCGTCGCCGCCCAGCGGGACCTGGCCGAGCGCGACAAGGACGTGCCGGACACCCGCAAGCTGCAGTTCCGCATCGGCGTCAATCTCGGCGACGTCATCGTCGACGGCGACGAGATCTACGGCAACGGCGTCAACGTCGCGGCCCGGCTGGAGACCCTGGCCGACGCCGGCGGCATCTGCATCTCGGGTCGTGTTCATGAGCAGGTCGAAGACAAGCTCGACGTCGGCTTCGCCTACCTCGGCCCGCAGTCCGTCAAGAACATCAAGAAGCCGGTCAACGTCTACAAGGTGCTGCTCGACCCCAAGGACGCCGGCAAGACCATCAGCCTGGAAAAGATGGCGTTCGCGTTGCCCGACAAGCCCTCGATCGCCGTCTTGCCCTTCGACAACCTGAGCGCAGAGCCCGGGGCAGGATTTCCTCGCCGATGGCCTCACCGAAAACATTATTGCGACGCTCGCGCGCGTGCCTGATCTGTTCGTCATCGCCCGCGCCTCCTCCATGACCTACAAGGGAAGGCCGGTAAAAGTCCAACAGGTGGCCGAAGAACTCGGAGTTCGGTATGTCCTCGAAGGAAGCGTGCAAAGAGCCGGCGAGAGGGTGCGCGTGACCGCACAACTGATCGACGCATTGACGGGGCACCACCTGTGGGCCGAGCGTTATGACCGCGAGATCGAGGACATCTTCGCCCTGCAGGACGAACTTGCACTAAAGATCGCGGTTGCATTGCAGATCAACCTGACCGAAGGCGAACAAGCGCGCATCCGGTACGGGACGACCAACAACATCCACGCATGGGAGAAGGTCGTAACCGCCTTACCCATTTTCTTCGAGCTTACCAAGTCGTCGATTCGGCGCGCTCGTGCCCTGTTTGAAGAAGCGCTGGAGCTTGATCCGCAATACGCGCTGGCGTCCAACTATCTCGCGTGGTGCCACCTCGATGACTATCGATTTGGCTTCACGGAAGATGCAGAGGCTTCGTTGAAGCAGGCACGTGATCTTGCGAACAAGACCCTTCGGCTCGGATCAGACCTGCCCGAAGTGCACGCCCTTTTCGGCATGTTGAACATGGTCGACGGGAAGTTTGAGGACGCAGTCGTAGCTGCCAGAAAGGCGGCGGATCTGGCGCCGGGGTACGCTGAAATTTTGGCTGAAGTGGGCCTGATTCTTATTTACGCGGGGGACTGGAAAGAAGCCCTGGAGGTCTTCGAACGAGCGGCCCGACTGCATCGCTTCTATCCGTCCTGGTACGCGATTTTCCTTTGCCGCCTTTCCGCGAAAGCGGGCGATCTGGACCGAGCCGTTCAGTATGGTCGCGATGGTATCCTGCGGGCCGGAGAGGAGGACAAAGGTATGAAGGGGTTTATCCACGGGAGCCTGGCATTCGCCTATGCGACAGCGGGCAGAATGGAAGAAGCCAGGAAGGAAATGGCAGAAGGGTTGAGAGTATTCCCGCAGCTGTCGGTTGCGGCCTATCGTCGGGTCACGCATTATCGGGACCCGGCCGAGTTTGAACAATTGCTGGAAGTCCTCCGTGCCGCCGGTCTCCCCGAAACTCCACCACTGCCGGTGCCCGACAAGCCCTCGATCGTCGCCTCGCCGTTCGACAACCCGTAGCGAGGATTCGTTCACTCGCGGCATTGCCGCACCGGGTTTATGACGGCGTCGTCCTCGCGGGTCCGGACGCCTTTCGCTTCTTCGAGGGTGATCACCTCGGCGGCCACAGGACGGTAGAGCCGCTGAAGCGCGACAGCGCTGGCATCTGACCATGGGACGGGACCGGACCTCAAGGGCGTTCGCCTCCTGTTTCCAGCCACATCTCGCCCAAACAGAGAATTGATTGTATAATTCTTCACCAAGATTGCGTGGCGCTTTTGTCGGAGGGGGAGACGATGGACCGCAAGCTTGACCGCCATTCTCTATGCCGACGTCGCCGGGTACAGCCGGCTGACCGGCGCCGACGAGAAGGGCACGCACGCAGTCGCTCAAGGTCCACCTCGGCGCGCTGACCGAGGCGATCACCGGCCACGGCGGGCGGATCGTCAACACCGCCGGCGACGCGGTGCTGGCCGAGTTCGCGAGCGTGGTCACCGCGCTCGAATGCGCCGTCGCCGCCCAGCGGGAGATGGCCGAGCGCGACAAGGACGTGCCGGAGCCGCGCAAGCTGCAGTTCCGCATCGGCGTCAATCTCGGCGACGTCATCGTCGACGGCGACGAGATCTACGGCAACGGCGTCAACGTCGCGGCGCGGCTGGAGACCCTCGCCGACGCCGGCGGCATCTGCATCTCGGGGCGGGTTCTCGAACAGGTCAAAGGCAACATCGACCTCGGCTATGCCTTCCTCGGTGCGCAGAAGGTCAAGAACATCGAAACGCCGGTCAACGCCTACAAGGTCCTGCTCGATCCCGAGGACGCCGGCAAGACGATCGAACTGCGCAAACCCAAGGCGCCGAAATGGCCGTGGCCGGCGGCGGCCGCCGTTGCGCTGGCGATCGTTGCACTCGCCGGCGTCGCGGAATGGATGCGGCCCTCGACCGTCGACCTGCAGCCGGCCGCGAAGGAGGAACTGGCGTTCCCGTTGCCGGACATCCCGTCGATCGCGGTGCTGCCGTTCGACAATCTCTCCGGCGATCCGGAGCAGGAGTATCTCGCCGAGGGTATGACCGAGAACATCATCACCGAGCTTTCGCGGCGCAAGGCCCTGTTCGTCATCGCCCGGACCTCGACCCTTCCCTACAAGGACAAGCCGGTTCCCGTCGGGCAAGTGTCGAGGGACCTCGGCGTCCGCTACGTGCTCGAAGGCAGCATTCAGCGCTCGGGAGAGCGGCTGCGGGTCACCGCCCAGCTCATCGACGGACTGCAGGGAAGTCACGTATGGGCGGAGCGCTACGACCGCAACCTCAAAGACCTGTTCGCGGTTCAGGATGACATCACCCAGGCGGTCGTCAGCCGCCTCGGGGAAGAAGTGATCGCGGATCTCGAAAAACGGCTCCTTGAACGAAATCCGGAGAGCTTCAACGAGGCTTCTGACTATCTGTGGCGCGGCCAAGCGCACCTTCGTCGCGCCGTCAATCTGGTCGACAAGGACGAGAACCGGAAGGCGGAAGCGTTTTTCAGATAGAGCACTCGAACTGGAGCCGGACAACGCTGCAGCGCACCTGTTGCTCGGGTGGGTCCATTTTTTCGACTTGGTCTATCGCTGGACGCCTTCGCGCGAGGAATCCTTGCGAAAGATGCGCTGGAGTTTGCCGAGCGCGCCGACGAATCTCGAACCTCATGATCCTCAAACCTGTGGCTGCTCAACCGCGTCTATTTCTACTACGAAGCAATACGACAAGGCCTTCGCCGCCATAGAGCGCGCCGTCGAACTCAACCCCAACAACCCGGACTTGTTGATCTACTACGCGAGGCGGGTCATGTGGGACGGAAGGTCAACGGAAGCGGCGGAGATTGCCGACAAGGCGGTTCGCCTCAATCCCAACCATCCACGGTGGTACAACAGCCACCTCGGCCTCATCTACAATTTTGCCGGGCGGGATCGGGATGCCGTTGCAGCTCTCGAGCAGCGAGGCAATCTTCAGGCCTGGGACTACCGGCCCCTCATCGTCAGCTGTGTGCGGCTCGGCGACATGGACAAGGCGCGGGAGTACCGCCGCCAAGTATCTCGAAACGGATCCCGGCTTCTCCGTCGCAAGCTGGGCGGAAGGCGCGATCAAGGCCCTACCCTTGCTGGAGAAGGCGACCGACATGGAGGCCTACAAGGCCGACCTGATCAAAGCCGGCTTGCCGGAGTGAGCGCCGGGGTCACTCCGTTGCTGGATCGCAGTCGGGTGGCGTTCGGCTTTCACGGGGCGGCGTTCACGGATCGGGCGTCCCGAGATCCGCCGGCAGGGCGTCCAGCGGCGAGACGAAGCCCGGCAGGAGCGGGCCGGAAGTACCATCACAATGGATCACCAACAGTGGCGTTGGCGTAAGGCACTGTTGGGGAATTCAGGCGGCTGCGGTATCGTCCGTCGACCTGTCCGGGGAGGATGCCGATGTCCACGATGGCCAAGATCACGCTGATGTTCGTGGTTTTTGTCGACCTGATCGGCCAGGGGCTGGTCTTTCCGATCATCGACACCCTGATCATGGAGCCGGCTTCGGGCTTTCTGCCGCAGGACACATCGACCGATACGCGCCATTTCGATTATGGGCTGGTGATCGGAATGTTCTTCCTCGCCTGGTTCCTCGGCGTGGTCTATGTCTCGAAGGTCTCGGACTCGATCGGCCGCAAGAACGCGCTGCTGATCTGCCTGGCGGGTGCGCTGGCGGGCTATGCATTCACCATCGTCGCTTTGTTGGTGAACAGCCTCTGGCTGCTGATTCTCGGCCGGGCGATCACCGGCTTTACCGCCGGAAACCAGCCGATCGCCCAGGCGGCGATGATCGACGGCAGCACCGACGCCGCCGACCGCGACCGCAACATGGGCTACATCGTCACCGGCGTGAGCTTCGGCCTGGTCGGAGGCCCGATCATCGGTGGCATCCTTTCGGACCGGAGCCTGCTCGGCGGCGTCGCAAACCTCGAGCTGCCGTTCTACGGCGCGCTGGTGATGGTGGTTGTCGCCATGGGGCTGGTGGTGGTGTTCTTCCGCGACATCCGGTCCGAGCGGACACCCTTCGTGTTCCGGCCCCGCGACATCACCGACAGCCTGTGGCGGGTCACCCGGCATCCGGTGGTCCTGCGGATCATGCCGGTCTACAGCCTGTTCATGATCGCCAACGTCACCTTCTACATCTTCATCGACAACTACCTGACCAGCGCCTTCGACTACGGGGTGATCGGCACCAGCGCGGCGATGCTGGTGATCGGCGCGGCGCTGGCATTCAGCAGCACCTTCCTGGTCAAGCCGGTGCAGCAGCGCCTCGACAAGCGCCAGATCATGCGGGCGAGCCTGGCGACCATGGTCGTTTGCGCAATGGCCTTCGCGCTGCTGCCGGTGGCGGTGCTGACCTTCGTGCCGGTGTTCTTGTTCTACTTCCTGTTCGGCGTGTCCTATCCCACGGTGCTCGGCATCTTCTCCGGCGGCGTCGGCGAGGCGGACCAGGGCTGGGTGATGGGGGTGACGACGGCGGTGTTCTGCCTCGCCGGCGGGATCATGTCGCTGATCGGCGGCGGGCTGATGAGCCTCGATATCCGCCTGCCGTTCTACATTGCCACCGGGGCGGCGGCGCTGGGGCTGGTGGTCATGGCGCTCACCTGGGGCGCGCCGGAGATGCGCAGACTGACGGCTCGCCCGGCCGGGTTGCCGGAGTGAGCGCACCAACCGCCCTCAACGAAGACTCGTCCTCCCGCTTCGGGTTCTGGCGCCGCCGTCAGGCGGAAAGAGTGCGCCGGAGCATCAAGGCGAGCCCGGCGAGCAGCGGCGCAAACAGCGTTAGCGTCGCCGGCTCCGGCACCGAGGCTTGAGGCGGCACGAAATAGAGTCCCGAAGAGGTGAATGGGGCGTTGACGTTGATGTCGGAGAACGTCGAGGAGGTCGCGTTGGCACCCAAGATGTCGGTGAGCGATGCGTAGGTGTTGAAGGCGAGCTCGGAGCCGCCGATCTCGTTCTGGTCGCTCTCGAACATGATGATGAACTGGCTGCCGTCAAACGTGATGCCGGTGGTGGTGAACGGCGCGTTGACGTTGATGTCGGAGAACGTCGAAGAGGTCGCGGTGGCACCCAAGATGTCGGCGAGCGACGCGTAGGTGTTGAAGGCGAGCTCGGAGCCGCCGATCTCGTTCTGGTCGCTCTCGAACATGACGATGAACTGGCTGCCGTCCCAGGTGATGCCGGTGGTGGAGAACGGGGCGTTGACGTTGATGTCGGAGAACGTCGAAGAGGTCGCGGTGGCATCCAAGATGTCGGCGAGCGATGCGTAGGTGTTGAAGGCGAGCTCGGAGCCGCCGATCTCGTTCTGGTCGCTCTCGAACATGACGATGAACTGGCTGCCGTCCCAGGTGATGCCGGTGGTGGAGAACGGGGCGTTGACGTTGATGTCGGAGAACGTCGAAGAGGTCGCGTTGGCACCCAAGATGTCGGCGAGCGACGCGTAGGTGTTGAAGGCGAGCTCGGAGCCGCCGATCTCATTCTGGTCGCTCTCGAACATGATGCCGAAGGGCTCGGCGATGGCCTTGCCTGAAAACAGCACCAAAAACGCGACAGCGGCTGTCGTTCCGCGCATGTCCCTGCTCCCCATGGTTGATCTTTTGAACAGAACTATACAACTTTTATGGCGTTTTTACCAGCCCGATTCGGCGCGCCCGATTCGGCGCGGCAGGCAGCCGTCGGCAGGGGCCATCGGGCTGGTGGTGGTGTTCTTGTTCTACTTCTTCTTCGGCGTGTCCTATCCCACGGTGCTCGGCATCTTCTCCGGCGGCGTCGGCGAGGCGGACCAGGGCTGGGTGATGGGGGTGACGACGGCGGTGTTCTGCCTCGCCGGCGGGATCATGTCGCTGATCGGCGGCGGCCTGATGAGCGTCGATATCCGCCTGCCGTTCTACATTGCCACCGGGGCGGCGGCGCTGGGGCTGGTGGTCATGGCGCTCACCTGGGGCGCGCCGGAGATGCGCAGACTGACGGCTCGCCCGGCCGGGTCGAACTGATCAACGCCGGACCGAATGCATTCCAATCCGCTCGTTCCTCAAACCCATTTCTGGCATACTGTTTCAGAACCAAATTGCAGTTGGTGCTTGTGGTGATGAGATGACAGACCCTGTACTCGATCGGCTGAGACGAGATCTGAAACGCATTTACGAGGACCGCGTCGAAAGCGTCGTGCTGTTCGGCTCTCGGGCCCGTGGGCAGGCTGGCATCACTTCAGACTATGATGTCGCCGTCTTTTTGAGGGATTACACGGGTGGATTGGACGAGGTTGATCGACTTGCGGATCTCTCTTGGGATATTCAAAAAGAGACCGGCGCCGTCGTCTGCCCTCTTCCCTTCCCCGCCGACGAACGACACAAGAATACGATTCTCATGGCGAACATTCGCCGCGACGGTTTGCCGCTTTGACGCCGATTGCTCGGGAGCTGCTGAGAAGGGCCGAACGGGATCTGGGGAACGCACGAGCCATAGCGTCGATTGCCATTCCGGACATTGCCGCCCGTGAAGCCTACCTGGCCGTCTTCCATGCAGCCAAGGCAATGGTTTTCGAGCGGACGGGGAAAACCCCGAAGACTCACAGCGGCGTTCGGCAAGCCTTTGGCCAGGTCGTTGTCGATGACGGGCTCGATCAAGACCTTGGTCGTTTTCTGGCCCGGGCGTACGAATACAAGACCATTGCCGACTACGACTTGACGAGAAGAATCTCGGCCGAAGATATCGAGCCCATTCTGAATCGAGCGGAACAAACGGTATCGACGATCACGGAAATTCTGGAAAGGGGGGCCGGGTCGCCATCCGAATGAATGGATCTCACGGCGACTCGGTTGGAGACCGGCGCGCCTCGATGATCGGGTAGGCGCGTTTGAGGGTGACGGCGACGAGGGCGGCGATCGCCGCCTTGATCAGGTCGCCGGGGATGAAGCCGAGCGAGCCGACAAACGCCTTGTCGAGGCCGATTTCGGCGACCACCGCCACCCATGGCACGCCGCAGGCGTAGACGAACAGGATGCCGCCGATCACGTTGATCAGGAAGGCGACGAAAATGTTAAGCCGATGCCAGTTGCGCTCGACCATCAGGCCGATGAGGAACGCGGCGATCGGCCAGCTGAACAGGAAGCCGCCGCCGGGTCCGAGCAGCACCCCGAAGCCGCCGCGCCCCCCCGCGAGGATCGGCACGCCGACCGCGACCAGGATCAGGAACAGAAGGATGGCGAGGCCGCCGCGCCTGGCGCCGAGCACCGAGCCGGCCAGCATCACCCCCATCGACTGGGCGGTGATCGGGACGGCGACCACCGGCAGGACGATCGGCGGAAACAACCCCAGGACCGCGACGACGGCGGCGAACAGGGCGACGTAGACCATGTCGCGGGTGCTCACGGTGTTTCCCTTTTCCTCCAGACGGCTCGAATTGGGTCGTCGGGCGGCTTATAACGGTGTTTGCAGTGGCAATACAGACGAAACAACATCACCGATCCGCAATTTAGCGGGCGAGGGTCGGAGGGCCGGTGGTCGGGGTCGTAGCCGCGGGCGTCGATGGCGTCGGTGAGGTCGTTCGCCATCCTCAGGGTCTTGATCAGCAGCGGCATCAGCAGCGCGAGGATGTTGCGGTCGAGGCCGCGGGCCCGCTGCGCCTCGCGGATCTCCTGGAACTTCTCGAACAGCAGCGGGATGAAGCGAAGCGCCAGCGACAGCATCAGGCTCAGTTTTTCGGGGTTGACGCCGAATACTCTCAAAGGCGCGAACGCCCGCTCCAGCACCTCGATCATCTCCGAAATCCGGGTGGTGAAGGTGACCAGCAGCGCCAGCAGCAGCAAAACGGCGAAGCGCAGCACCACCAGCGACCCCAGCGTCCAGCTGGTGAACCAGCCGTGGACGAGGAAGATGATCAGGATCAGCACCGCGACCGGGCGGAGCTGGCGGACGGTCTCGCCGAGCGGCACCCGGGCCAGCACCATCAGGCCGACGACCGCGGCCAGCGCCGGCAGCAGCCACAGCGGGTTCGGGACCAGGAACACGCCGATGCCGGCGGCAAACAGGGTCAGCACCTTGACCGCCGCCGGGATACGGTGGATCGGCGTCTGCCGGTGGACATAGAGGCCGAGGATCATGCCATCAGGCCCAGATAGTGCGGGATCGCCGCCGCCGGCGGCCCGTCCATGACCACCCGTCCGGCGTCGAACACCAGTACCCGATCGAACCCGTCGAGCATGTCGAGATCGTGGGAAACGACGATCGCGGTCTGTGGCAACTGGTCGAGAATCGAGAGCATCAACCGCTTGTTGCGGAGGTCCAAAAGGGTCGTCGGCTCGTCGAAAACGATGATCTCCGGCTCCAGCACCAGCACCGACGACAGCGCCAGCAACTGCTTCTCGCCGCCGCTGAGGGTGTGGGTGGCCTGATGGCGCAGCGGCTCGAGACCGTAACGGCCCAACACCGCGTCGACCTTGCGGGCGATCTGCCGGCGATCGAGCCTCAGGTTCTTGAGGCCGAAGGCGATATCCTCCTCGACCAGCGGCATGACGATCTGCGAATCCGGGTCCTGGAAGACGAAGCCGACCTTGCGGCGCACCGCCTTGGCGTCCTCGCGGGTATCGAGTCCGCCGATCCGCACGCGGCCTTGCTCGGGTATCAAGAGACCGTTGAGCAGGCGGACGAAGGTGCTCTTGCCCGAACCGTTGCTGCCGATGACGGCGACCCGCCGCTCGGTGATGGTGAGGTCGATGTCCCTGAGAACGGTCCGTTCGCCGAAACGGTGGCTGACGTTGCTGATTTCAATCATGACTTACGATCGAGAGATGTGTCGCCGTGGAACGGCGCGCGGCACCCAACCACAAAACCGGGAAAAAGACCACTGTTGCCGCGGCGATACGATTAGAGGTTGCGGTCGATGGGGGATTTAATTCAAAATGTAGAAAATGCGCACTTGAACGTGCGACGGCATCGCCGAGCGGATTTCGTCCGGCGCGGCCGTTCGGGAAACCATAGAGGGAGAACGTACCATGAAGCGATTTATCCACGGCGCCGCCGTGGCCAGCCTTGTCCTCGCCGGCGGCGTTTCCAGCGCCCTCGCCGGCGCCACCTTCGACGCGGTGAAGGCCCGCGGCGAATTGATTTGCGGCGTCCACACCGGGCTCTACGGGTTCGGCGCCCCGGACGACAAGGGAGTATGGAAAGGCCTCGACATCGACATGTGCCGCGCCGTCGCGGCCGCCGTATTCGGCGACGCCAACAAGGTCAAGTACGTGCCGCTCAGCGCGCAGGCGCGCCTTACCGCCTTGCAGTCGGGCGAGATCGACATGCTGTCGCGCAACACCACCTGGACGCTGACCCGCGATACCGCCAACGGGCTCAATTTCACGGTGGTCAACTATTACGACGGTCAGGGGTTCATGGTGCCGAAGAAGCTCGGGCTGAAGAGCGCGCTGGAACTGGACGGCGCCACCGTCTGCGTGCAGACCGGCACCACCACCGAGGTCAACCTGGCCGACTTCTTCCGCGCCAACAAAATGAACTTCACGCCGGTGACCATCGAGAAGTACGAGGAGGTCACCGCCGCGTATCTCGCCGGACGCTGCGACGCCATCACCTCGGACGCCTCGCAGCTCGCCGCCATCCGCGCCAACGACACCCCGAACCCGGCCGATCACGTGATCCTGCCGGAGATCATCTCCAAGGAGCCGCTGGCGCCGGCGGTGCGCCAGGGCGACGACCAGTGGTTCGACGTCGTCAAATGGACGCTCTACGCCCTCTTGGAGGCGGAAGAGAAGGGCGTGACCTCGAAGAACATCGACGAGGCCAAGAACAGCACCGATCCCACCGTGATGCGTCTGGTCGGGACGACGCCCGGCATGGGCGGCAATCTCGGTCTCGACGAGGCCTGGGCCTACAACGCCGTCAAGCAGGTGGGCAATTACGGCGAGATCTACGAGCGCAACGTCGGCATGGAGTCCAAGTTGCAGCTGCCGCGGGGCCTCAACGCGCTGTGGACCAAGGGTGGTCTGATGTACTCGCCGGCTTTCCGCTAGAATTGGGATCGCCGCCGTCCCGCCCAGCGGCGGGACGGCGGCACCCTCAGCGGAGACAGCGATGGCCCGACCGTCCTCCCCACCGTCCGGCGAGGCGCGTGTCGCCTGGTGGAACGACCGGCGCACCCGCGCCGTGCTGTACCAGATCCTCGTCCTCGGCGGCGTCGCTCTGCTCGCCTGGTATCTGATCAGCAATACGCTCACCAATCTGGAGAGCCGCAACATCGCCACCGGGTTCGGCTTCCTCGAACGCGAGGCGGGCTTCGACGTCAGCGAAAGCCCGATCCCCTATAGCCCCGCCGATACCTATTTCCGTGTGCTGGTGGTGGGATTGCTCAACACGCTGAAGGTGTCGGTGCTCGGCATCATCCTGGCCAGCATCCTCGGCACCGTCGCCGGCGTCGCCCGCCTGTCCACCAACTGGCTCATCGCCAAGTTCGCGACCTTCTATGTCGAGGGGCTCAGGAACATCCCGGTGCTGCTGCAGCTGTTCTTCTGGTACTCGCTGATCACCGAGGGGTTGCCCAGCCCGCGTCAGGCGTTCACGCCCATTGCGGGGGTATTCCTCAGCAATCGGGGGTTCGGGATCCCGGTCCCGGTCTGGGAGACCACCTACACGGTGATGGTGGTGGCGCTGATCGCCGGCATCGTCGGGGCGTGGGGCGTAAGCAGATGGGCCCGCAAGCGCCAGGAACGGACCGGCCAGATCTTTCCGTCGTTCCGGGTCGGTTTGGCGCTGATCATCGGGCTGCCGGTCGTGGTCTATGTGCTCGGCGGCGCGCCGACGGCAATGGACACCCCCGAGCTCAAGGGCTTCAACTTCCAGGGCGGCTCGGTGTTGTCGCCGGAGTTCGCGGCGCTGCTCATCGGCCTCGTCGCCTATACCGGCACCTACATCGCCGAGATCGTTCGCGGCGGCATCCTCGCGGTCTCCCACGGCCAGACCGAAGCCGGGCTCGCGCTCGGCCTGCGCAAGTCGCTGGTGATGCGGCTGATCCTGCTGCCGCAGGCGCTCCGGGTGATCATCCCGCCGCTGACCAGCCAGTACCTCAACCTGGCCAAGAATTCGTCGCTGGCGGTCGCCATCGGCTTCCCGGATCTGGTCAGCGTCGCCAACACCTCGATCAACCAGACCGGTCAAGCAATCGAGGGTATCGCCATCATCATGGCGGTCTATCTGACCATCAGTCTGTCCATCTCGGCGTTCATGAACTGGTACAACCGGCGGATCGCCCTCAAGGGGGGACGCTGAGCGATGGCCCGCCGCCGCGACCAAACCCCCGGTGAGATCATCGCCCGCGAAGAGGAGCCGAGGGACGTCAGCCTGCCGCCGCCGGAGGCGCCGCCGTCGAGTCCCGCGCTCGCCGTCGGCTGGGTCCGCCAACACCTGTTCTCCAGCATTCCCAACACGGTGCTGACTCTGGTCTGCCTGTGGTTGTTGTGGCTAACAGTGCCGCCGATGATCTCCTGGGTATTCATCGACGCGGTGTGGTCGGGCGGCGACCCGGCGCTGTGCCGCGCCGCCGAGGGGGCCTGTTGGGCGTTCATAACCGAAAAACACCGCTTCATCCTGTTCGGCCTCTATCCGTTCGACGAGCACTGGCGGCCGTTGCTGGCGATGGCGTTGTTCGTCGCAACGTTGGTGGTTTCGTGCAATCCGCTGTTCTGGCGGCCGTGGCTTGCGGTGCTGTGGTCGGTGGTCGTGCCCGTCTGCGGCCTGTTGATGTGGGGCGGCGTCTTCGGATTGACGTTCGTCGAGAACGCCCGTTGGGGCGGGCTGCCGCTGACGTTGATTCTCGCCTCGGTCGGTATCGTCTGCTCGTTCCCTATCGCCATTCTGCTGGCGTTGGGCCGGCGCTCGGACCTGCCGGGGATCCGCGCCGTCTGCGTCGGCTTTATCGAGTTCGTCCGCGGGGTTCCGCTGATCAGCGTCCTGTTCATGGCCTCGGTGATGTTCCCGCTGTTCCTGCCCGAGGGGATGACCATCGACAAGCTGCTGCGCGCCCAGGTCGGGATCATCATATTCACCGCCGCCTATCTGGCGGAGGCGATCCGCGGCGGCCTGCAGGCGATCCCGCGCGGCCAGTACGAGGCGGCCGACGCGCTCGGGCTGACCTACTGGAAAAAGACGTTTTTCATCATCCTGCCGCAGGCGCTGAAGATCTCGATCCCGCCGATCGTCAACCAGTTCATCAGCATGTTCAAGGACACCTCGCTGGTGATCATCATCGGGCTGTTCGACCTGCTGACAACCGCCAAGACGGCGCTCACCGACCCGCCGTGGCGGGCGTTCTATGTCGAAAGCTACCTGTTCGCGGCGCTGATCTACTGGATGTTCTCGTTCTTCATGTCCCGCTACAGCCAGTACCTGGAGCGCCGGCTGGAGACGGGGCACAAGCGCTGATGAGTAAGAGGAGAAGGACGCGATGACACCTGGCGATACCCCGGAATCCAAAGCGGCCATCACCCTCGAAGGCGTTAACAAGTGGTACGGCGCCTTTCACGTGCTCAAGGACATCAACCTGACCGTCCAGGGCGGCGAGCGGGTGGTGGTGTGCGGCCCATCGGGCTCGGGCAAGTCGACGATGATCCGCTGCGTCAATCGCCTCGAGGAGCACCAGCAGGGCAAGATCACCGTCGACGGCGTCGAGCTCACCAACGACGTGCGCACCGTCGAGCGCATCCGCCGCAACGTCGGCATGGTGTTTCAGCAGTTCAACCTGTTCCCCCATCTCACCGTCCTCGAAAACCTCACCCTGTCGCCGATGTGGGTGCAGAAGCAGCCCAAGAAGGAGGCGACGGCGACGGCGATGGAATACCTCGAGCGGGTCCACATCCCCGAACAGGCGCAGAAGTATCCCGGCCAGCTTTCCGGCGGCCAGCAGCAGCGGGTGGCGATCGCCCGGGCGCTGTGCATGAAGCCGTCGATCATGCTGTTCGACGAGCCGACCTCGGCGCTGGATCCGGAGATGATCAAGGAGGTGCTCGACGTGATGGTCGAGCTCGCCGAGGGGGGAATGACGATGATCTGCGTCACCCACGAGATGGGCTTCGCCAAGACCGTCGGCAACACCATGGTGTTCATGGACGAGGGCATCATCGTCGAGATGGCGCCGCCCAAGGAGTTCTTCGACAATCCCAAGAGCGAACGGACCCAGAAGTTCCTGAGCCAGATCCTGACCCACTGACGACGAACCGGCCGTTCAGGAGCCCCCGAGCACCGACCGGCACGCCGGCGGCAGGTCGTCCAGGGTCAGGCGCTTCGGCGGCAGCTTGCGCAGCCGTTCGAGCTCCGCCTTGGCGTCGTCGGTGAACCACCAGGCGAGGGTCTCGTCACAGCCGTCGCCGGCGGGGACCGGAGCTTGGTCGTTGCAGGTGGCGTCGTCCGCCGGGCAAGCGAGACGGACGTGGAAGTGCTCCACGTGACCCCACCAAGGCCGGATCTTGCCGAGCCACCGCCGATCCCCGCCGACGGTCCGGCACAGGTGCTGCTTGATCGCCGCACCGACGAAGATGCGCTCGACCTCCGGAAAGCCGGCGGCGGTGCGCAGCAGCCGCTCATAACCGTCGGTCCAGCGGTCGGGGTCGACGCTCGCGCCGTCCTCCGCCACCACGGACATTGCGGGGCGCTCCTCCCGTTCGGCGTCGGAAAGACGACCGCCTTCCGGCTCGAACCAGATGTCGGCGTCGAGACCGGTCTGGTGGCTGCCGTGTCCCGAGGTCATCGGTCCGCCGCGCGGCTGCGCCATGTCGCCGACGAGCAGGCCGTCCCAGCCCTGGGCGCGCATCGCTTCGGCGAAGGCTTCGATGAATCGGATCAACCGGGGATGGCCGTAGAACCGGTCGCGCGACAACCGCATTGCCTGATAGCCCGGTCCGTCGGCCGGCAGCGCCACCGCACCGGCGAGACAGCCCCGGGCATAACCGCCAATGGCGTGTGCCGGAGGTGGCGCCGGGCTCGACACGCTCCCCCAGTCGGGCTCTGCGGCGGCGGTCGGACCGGCGAGGACCAGGCAAACCAGCACCGTTGCGGCCCGCGAATAGTTCATCGCAGCATCATTCCTCGAGCAGGTACTCGACGGTCGAGACGACCCGGACGGTCTTGTGGATCTGGGTCGATTCCTGAAGGCCGGGGGCCTGGTCGCGGGGCAAAATCTGGAACAACCCCTGGTTGGCGCGGCGGATGCCGCCGACCCGGCTTCCCGAATCGGCGGCGAACTGCTCGGCCCCGGCGCGGGCGCCGGTGGTTGCTTCCGCGATCATCGGCGGCTTGACCGCGTTCAGCCCGGTGAAGATGTAGAAGGGCCCCTGCATCGGCCCCCCTTCGTTCGACAGCACCACGCCGGCCTCGACCAACTCGCCGATCCGCTGACTGGCGGCGGCGATCCGGTCGACCTCGATGGAGCGGACGACCAGGGTCTGGGCGACGATGAAGCGGCTCTCCACCGGCCCGGAGCGGTAGGCCTGGGCCAGCAAGTCGGTCACCGTCAGGTTCTGCAGCTCGATCTCCTCGCGGCCGATGCCGGCCTCGGTGAGGAAGGCGATGACGATGTGGGCGTCGGCGGAGATCTCCGCCTGGGCCTCGTCGAGCTTGTTGCTGGTGGCGACGAACCGCATCGGCCAGATGGCGAGGTCGGCCTTGACCTCCCGTTCGGCGACGCCCTTGACGGTGACGTAGCGGTCGCCGGTTCGGGCCTCGGTGAACCCCTTGCCGACAAACCAGCCGCCGGCGGCGACGCCCAAGGCGAGCACCGCCGCCGCCAGGATCCAACCCAACACGCTTTTCATCGGCCCCGCTCCCGCTTCGGTCTCATCGAGCGATCTTTAACCGATGAAGGCGGTCGGTTGCCAGCGGATTGACCGTTACGCCGTTCAGTAGCCCAGGGTCAGCGCCTCCGGGCGGCGCGGATCGGAGGCGCCGTAGAAGCCGGCGTCGGTGTGCATCACCGACTGGGTACTGCCCATGGCGTCCTTGACCACGACGTTGTGGCCCTTGGCCTCGAGCAGGCTCACGGTGTCCGGGCTCAGTCCGACCTCGACCCGCAACTCGTCGGGCAACCACTGGTGATGGACGCGCGTGGCCGCGGTGGCGGCGGCGACGTTCATGTCGTGGTCGATCATGTTCATGATCAGCTGCAAGACCGTGGTGATGATTCGGCTGCCGCCGGGGCTGCCGGTGGCCAGGAACGGTTTGCCGTCCTTGAACACGATGGTCGGGGTCATCGAGCTCAGCGGCCGCTTGCGCGGCTCGATGGCGTTGGCCTCGCCGCCGATCAGGCCGTAGGCGTTGGGCACTCCCGGTTTCGACGAAAAGTCGTCCATCTCGTTGTTGAGCAGGATGCCGGTACCGGCGGCGACGATGCCGGTGCCGTAGCTGAAGTTGATGGTGTAGGTGCTGGAGACGACGTTGCCTTTGCCGTCCATCACCGAGAACTGGGTGGTCTGGTTGCTCTCGAATGGCATCGGGTCGCCTGGCGCGATCTCGTCCGACGGTGTTGCCCGGTTGCGGTTGATCTTGGCACGCAGCGTCGCCGCGTAGGCTTTCGAGGTCAGGCCCTTGACCGGGATCTTGGCGAAGTCCGGATCGCCCAGATACTTGCTGCGATCGGCGTAGGCCAGCTTCATCGCCTCGGCCATCAGATGGAGGGTCTCCGCCCCGTTGTGGCCGAGATAGGCGATCGGATAGCCCTCGAGGATGTTGAGGATCTCGATCAGGTGAATGCCGCCCGAGCTCGGCGGCGGCATCGAGACGATCTCGTAACCCCGATAGGTGCCGCGCACCGGCTCGCGGACCACCGGCTTGTAGGCCTTGAGGTCGTCCAGGGTGATCGGTCCGCCCTGCGCCTTCATGTCGGCGGCGATCTTTTCGCCGATCACGCCTTCATAGAACGCCTTGGGGCCGTGCTCGCCGATCTGCGTCAGCGACTGGGCGAGGTCCGACTGGACCAGCCGCTCGCCGGGCGCGTAGGCCGACCCGTCGGGCTTGAAGAAGATCTTCATGCTTTCGGGCCACGGCGCGAACCGCTTGCGCGCCGACTCGAGCGAGCCGGCGAGATCGGCGCTGACCTCTATGCCGTCCGCGGCGAGGCGGATCGCCGGTTCGAGCACCTTCGCCAGCGGCATCGACCCGTACCGCTCCAGCGCCAGCGCCAGTCCGGCGACGGTGCCGGGCACGCCGACCGAATGGTAGCTGTAGCGCGACTTCTTCTCGTCGACGTCGCCCGCCGCGTCCAGGTACATGTCCTTGGTCGCCGCCGCCGGCGCCATCTCGCGGTAGTCGAGGGCGACGGTCTCGTTCTTGTCGGCGCTGTGGATGATCATGAAACCGCCGCCGCCCAGGTTGCCGGCGCGCGGCAGGGTGACGGCGAGGGTGAAGCCGATGGCGACGGCGGCGTCGACGGCGTTGCCGCCCTGTTTGAGGATCTCGACCCCGACCCGGGTCGCCTGCTCCTCCTGCGACGCCACCATGCCGTGGCTGCCGAAGACCGGATGAAAGATATCCCGCTGCGAGATGATCGCCGATTCCTGGGCGAAGACGACGAAGGGTGCCGCGACGAACGCGATCAGCACCCCCAGCGACGCGAGCGAGCGGGCGTATCGGCGGTATCGATTGAACATGATTTCCTCCCCGGATGTTTTTGGTTGTGACCGACGACCTCACGTTGTGCCGGGACGGCGGCGAGTCAAGGTCGATCAGCGACGCCCGTGAAGCCCGCCTCCGAAACTGGGCGCAAGGACGGCGTAACGCGCGGTCCCAATTCGGAGCAGTGAATTATTGGCAACGCATCCGGACGGCGGTGCTACGATAGGGGAACGGTCTCGGACCATGAGGTTGCGGTCAATTGCGACGTTAGGCGCTGTTCGAATATGGCAACGGTATCACACTGGTTCTTCTGGGCGCTGTTGTCCGCCGTGTTTGCGGCGCTGACGGCCATCTTCGCCAAGATCGGGCTCGAGGACGTGAATTCCGATCTGGCGACGCTCGTTCGGACCGCGGTCATCATGGCTGTTCTAGCCGCGTTCGTGTATGTCACCGGAAAGTGGAGCAACCCGCTCGAACTTTCTTCGAAAACATGGCTGTTCCTGGTCCTCTCGGGCCTGGCGACGGGCGCGTCGTGGGTCTGCTATTTCCGAGCCCTGAAAATTGGCGATGCGTCGAAGGTGGCCCCCGTCGACAAATTCAGCCTGGTGCTCGTCGCGATCTTCGCGTTTCTGTTTCTCGGCGAGCGCCCGTCCATCAGGGAGTGGACCGGCATCCTGATGATCGGAGCGGGCGTTCTGGTTCTGGCGTTCAAGCGATAACCGAACCCGGAGCGCCCCATGGGTAAGACCGTCACCACCTCTAAGTCCTCGTTGTCCGCCCAGTTCCGCTGACGTAGAATGCGGACCAAGGTCATGTGAAGGCGTGTCGACGTGATTAGCCAGGAACAGGCCAGAGCCATTTCTTGTAGATCGCGAGGGGATTTTTCCGCCCCGAAGAACACGTTAGTTCGGGAGGAAAACACTAAGTGTCCGTCCGGAGACTTTGTGAGTCGAGTGAATCGGTTAGCGGTGGCGCCCGAAACGCCCTCTTGAAGTGTCTAAGGCGCTTGTGATTCCCGTGATGGCGCCAAGTTTTTCTTCTCGTGAGGTGCCTTATGTGGACTGCCGAAAACCGCCCCCGCTACAATCGCGACAAGCTGCGCTATCCGAGCGACCTGACCGATGAGGAATGGGCGCATATCGAGCCGCTGATCCCGCCGGGCAAGTGCGGATATCTCTCGTGTTTCCCGTGGCAATCGCGACCATATTGGTTGGATTGCCGGGAAGCCTCTTCGTTTGCTAGGGGTCGTAACTCTCCGTGCTGGCAAGGCGCCGTCGTGGTCAGCTGCTCAATGTGGAGCCGACAAAACCTGATGGGAAGCTAATCCACCGGTCGGTGATTTCGGGTTAGCCCCAGACATCGACCTCGCCGCTGGCCCCATGAGCCCGAGTTTTTGGCCCCAAACGGCCTATCTCCCGAAGAGTTCGGCGGCAAACAGCAGTACGCACAGCGCTACCGGAACCAGCGCAAGCAATCCTGCACCCTCGAGATCAACGAGGAGATCTTTGGAAACCGATAGTCTCGGCATCGACAGGCGACCGTGAAGGCTCATTGTGTTAACCTTTCCATCTCGCGCCGTCTCCCCTTGGGGACAAACCGACGCCTTTTTCTACCCAGATCGATGAGATTGCCACACAAGTCTTAGTGCCCGCTAACGCGATTTTTGCAATGCAGCATTACCGCATTTGCATATACGTCGTCAGATGTTGACGTATGTTGGTGAACGCCCGGGAAACATTTTAACCGACATCTCCCGAATGGCACCCCAACTCGGCTTTCAGCATGGCCGAACGGTCTCGGCGAGGTAGCCCTCAATGACCCTCAATCACCCATGTTGCGGTACCGCACGCGACCGGATGTTGGGGATGTCAGAGCACAGCTGCTTTCCGGTTGATCTTGTCTCACCAGGACACGCGTCTTCTTCGACGGCCGTGCCGCGGATGCGTTGTGGACAAATGGCAGCAACGGGTGTGCGCCGTGGTAAGGCGGCGTTTTTCCAGTGGGTGCAAGTCCCACCCTGCGCCGACGCCTCACCGTCGCCCTCGCCAGGAGCCTCGATCGATGTCCATGCTGCCAGGCACCACGCACACCATCGCAAACTCCTCCACGTTTATGACGTAGTAAGACTAGATGGGTTACGCGATATTCGGGCGCGAGCGCGGATCCTGGTGAGAGTTCGAACGCTTGGCCGTGGGGAATCCGGGAGATGCTGCTCCTGTCGGCGAAGGCGTTTCCGAACTGCGTATCCACTATGGTCCCGGCTATCGGGTGTATTACAAGCAGCAAGGACGTGAGTTGGTCGTTCTATTGGCCGGCGGCGACAAACGCACTCAGACCAAAGATATCTTGACCGCCCTGCGACTCGCACGCGACCTTTAGGAGCGCCCCATGGGTAAGCCCGTCACCACCCGCTACGATGTCGCCGAGCACCTTCGCACCCCGGAGGAAATGGCGGCTTATCTGGAAGCCTGTCTTGACGAGGCCGATGGCGATGCCGCTCTTATCGCAAAGGCACTCGGCGACATCGCCCGCGCGAAGAGGATGTCGCAAGTCGGACGCGATGCGGGTCTTTTCGCGTGAAAGCCTCTACAAGGCCCTGTCGGGAGAGAGGTCGCCGTCCTTCGCGCCCGGTCCAACCCGGCGCTCGCGCGGGCGTCCCCGACCGGCGGCGCGACCTTCCAATGGATTTCGTCTGCTCCACCTCGCGGCAGCCGACCCTGATACCCTATGGGCTGAAGGGGGAGTTATGATCCCCTTCCGGTCATTCGGCCCCCGTGAGAGATTTCGGGCCAATCGTTGGACGAGCGCGCGCTATGACGTCAGCTCGGGGGCCCGCTTTCGGGTCATAGAGCGACACGCGGATGTCCAGCAGGGCCTCCGCCGTCCTGCAAGCAGTTCCGTCGTTGCAAGTCTCCGATTATTTTGCTATAGTATAAAAGGGTGGCGTTTGGCCGTTCGTCTGGAGAATCCGGATGAAAAAGTCATTGTTCGCTATTTTCGCTGGTGAGGAGACTTGTGTCCAAGCTGGCGGTCGCGTGCGTTTTTTTCTCCTCCCCACTCTTCGCGTCGACGTCGGGTTTTGCGCAAGCGACCTCCGACAAGGTGACGACGTCAATCCAGCGCAACTCGGAAGCGGAGAAAGCGTTGAAAATGGAGGAACCATCGTATCTGACGCGTGAGGAGCGGTTGAAGGCAAAGCCTCTGGACTGGAATTCGACGATCGGCAAGCCCAAACCGAGAAAGCTCACGCCCGCCGAAAGGGAAACGTTGCAAAGGGCTCGGCCCGAATCGGCGGCGGGCGGCGCGCCAAACCCCAACGCCGAGGAAGAAGCCCGCAAGCTTCATCCCGATGATTGGAAATGACCGGAGCGGAAGCCATGGAGACTGCAAGTGGTCGCCAAATTGGTTTTTCCCAACGCGCGCTTTTGATTGTCGCAGTCGCGATAGCGGGTGCGGTTACGGGCAGGCCCGCGTTGGCACAGACAGACATTTTCACTCAATATCAAGAAACCGGCAATCCAAATGCTCCCACCGCGATTGGAAAATTGTTTACGAACAGCGGGTCCTGCTCCGCATCCGTCATCAGTTCGAAGAACATCATTGTTACGGCAGCGCATTGTTGCTGGGACCGCACGAAAAACAACTGGATCGGAGGCTGGTCCTTCGCGCCGGCTTACAATAACGGCAACGCGCCTTACGGGATGTTCAACTGGGCGCAGGCCAGGGTCCTGAACAGTTGGATCAACAACGGCGACATCGCTTCCGATGTCTGCCTGATTGCGCTCCAAAACGACGCGAAAGGTCACGGGGTGACCTACTATACAGGCTGGCTCGGGCGCTCGTGGAACTATCCGAGCACGCTTAGCATGCACGCCCTCGGCTACCCGGGCAACATCGGCGGCGGCAACAATCTCGAGCTGTGCGCGTCGGAAAGCTTCGCTCAGAGTTCGAGTTGCGGATCGGATGTCCTGAACACAGGCTGCTCGATGACCTACGGTTCGAGCGGCGGTCCGTGGATTCGCGACTACCGGACCGGAAATCATGTCGACTCGGTCGTGCACGGCTATGTGAATCAGTCGTGCACCGGGACGTTTGGCAAAACCTTCGACGGCCCGAGGTTCACGAGCAACAACATCGCGACGCTTTGCAACGCCCAGGGGTGCTGACAGCCTGGCCGGGATCATCGTCAGGGGTTGCCAAGTTTTCGCAAATCCGGCCACCGAGAAAGTCGCTTCTGGCTATCGGCGTTCGACGTCCGATGCCGCTTCATGGCTAAGAACCGCCGGTCCATAGGAGTTGGAGAAAGCGTCCGCTTAGGTCCGCTTCACCGACGTTCGTTCGATACGCCGCGCCAAAGGCGATTCCGAAGGAGTTGCACGGACGGGAAGCCGAGGAACGGGCCTCCATCCGGCTTTCCGGGATCGGGTCAGCCGCCGCCGAGGGTGGTTTGGAACAGGAAGGTGAGGGCGCCGGTCAGCAACGGCGCGAGGATGCCGACGACCTGGGGCCAGGCGGCGCGTCCCAGCAAGGTTACGCCCTGTTCGCGCTCCCATGTCTCCAATGCCGGTATCGACGCGCCCTCGTTGTGAGACCGGGCAAGCGCCCGCGCCTCTTTGGCGAGCACGCTGCCCAGGGGTGCGAACACCAGCAGCATCAGTACCGAGTTGCAGATTCCCCAGTAAAGTGCGCTGCCGACCTGGAGGCTGCGGAGCTTGTCGGCCAGTTGCCAACCGGCGGCGATCTCCGCCAGCCAACCCCATAGAGTCAATTCGGTGAGGCCGGCCAGGGTCAGGATGACGGAGGCGAGGATCAGCAGGGCTCGAAAGTCGGAGATGCGTTGCCGGAGGTCCGCGATCGCAGATCGCTCGATCGATCGCGGACCCACGATCAGCGACAGGGCCGCCGCGAAGAACAGGGCGTTGATCGACGTCTGAACCGCCCCCGCGACGGTGAAAAAGCGCCAGAAAAAAGCGAGGAACGAGGGTTCGTAGATCCGGCAGAAGATGGCGCCCATGTAGGGGATGATGAGAAAAGGTTTGCCGGTGCTTTTTGTCGCGCACGCATCGCCACAGGCATTGAGGGCACAGCCCGAGAACTGAGCGGGCCCGAGAACCCATGCTGCGACGCCGAGCGCGACGGAGAACAGCACGATCGCGACAAGGATGGGTGTTCTGTATGCCACGGCCCGGCGGGCGAGGACGACGAGGCTGAACGCGCCCGCCGAGACCATCGTCAGGGCGAAGAGCACGGTGAGCGCGGACCAGACGAAGCGGCTGCGGGCACCCAGCAAATTCAGCATGCCGGAATCGAGGCTTCCCAGATGATCGACGAGCAGGCAGCGCCCAGCCGCCATCCCTGATGTTGTCGGTCGCATAGGAGAAGACGACGAAGGAACCGATGTAGGTGACCGGGACCAGAACGAGCAGGATCGCCAGTTGGAAGGCGATCGAGGTGCCGGCGGCGTTTCGGATGTTTATCGATCGGTCCCCTCTGCCAGTCGGTTTATGTGATGGATCCGCGATTGATCGACGATTGTGAATGTCGGGACAAGTTGTCCGACTCTAGACCATCCGCGCCGGGACGCGGGCGAATTCATTTGCGTGGCTGGCGCCGATTGGAGCAGGATTCCCAAGGCTCAATTGCAGAGATGGCCGGCGGTCATCGGACCCGAGGGGAGGGCATCACAATGCTTCACGGCGATATCTCGGCGGATCTGGCCGGCAAGCTGAAGATCCTGCGCGAGCGGATCGAGGCGGCGAAGATCCCGGCGTCGAAACTGGACGAAAGCCTCAACATCGCGTCCTGGAACATCCGCGATTTCGGCAAGAACCCGCGGACGCCCGAGGCGATCCACATGATCGCCGAGATCCTCAACCAGTTCGATCTGATCGCCATCGTCGAACTGAGGGACGACCTGTCCGATCTCCGCAAGGTGATGGACATCCTCGGACCCTTCTGGAAGATCGTGTTCTGCGACGCGCGAACCGATGCCGCCGGCAACAGGGAGCGTGTCGGATACCTCTACGATAAACGTATGGCGGTGTTCACCGGGCTGGCCGCCGAAGCGGACCCGCCGCGAAAGCGGGGCGCCCTGAGCGGCAACAAGAAGGGCGACTACGAGGCCGAATTCACCTGGTGGCGATCGCCCTACATGGCCTCGTTCTCGGCCGGCAGTTTCGATTTCACCCTGCTCGCCACCCACATGCGCTGGGGAAATTCCATAAAGGAGCGCACCACCGCCCTGAAGCACCTGGCCGACTGGATCGACGACAGCCGCCTGAGCAAGCATGTCTTCGACAAGGACATCATCCTGATGGGCGACTTCAACATTCCCAAGGTCGGCGACAAGCTGTACCAGGCGATCACCAGCAAGGGGTTGCAGATGCCCGCGGCCCTCGAGGGGGTGCGGTTCACCAATGTCGCCGGCACCGCCAACTACGACCAGATCCTGCACTACAGCTACAGCGGCAAATCGTTTACCGCGAACGGCGGCGTCCTGGACTTCTATCAGAAGGACCATAAGGTGCTGTTCCCCGGGCTGTCGCGCAAGTCCTTCACCTTCCAACTTTCCGACCATTTTCCCCTGTGGGTTCAATTGGACACGGACATCGAGGGGATAGACCTGGATCGTGTCATCCAGACCGAGGACGGATAAGCACGAGAGTGAGCCTACCACGGTCCTTGCGCCTCATATTAGTATATATTAATACAATAAAATGCTGATATGATCGGCCTTGGTTTGGTTGTGAGGACCCCTTGGTATGGAGAATTTCACCCCGGTTTCGGCGCTCATCGGTGGCGGCTTGATCGGTTTGGCGAGTGTCGTTCTGATGCTGTTCATCGGCCGCATCGCCGGGATCGCCGGGATCGTCGGCGGTCTTTTCGTCGCGGGCGGATCCGAGATCGGCTGGCGTCTCGCCTTCATCGCCGGCCTGATCGCCGGGCCGTTTCTGGTGCCGCTGGCCGGGGGAACGATCCCCGACATCACCATCGACGCTCCGCTGCCGATGGTCGTCGCGGCCGGTCTGCTGGTGGGGTTCGGGACGCGCCTTGGCAACGGCTGCACCAGCGGTCATGGCGTTTGCGGTCTCGCCCGGCTATCGCCCCGATCGCTAGCCGCCACGCTGACCTTCATGGCGGCGGGGGCGGCGGTGGTGTTTGTGTCCCGCCATCTGATCGGAGGATGACGCCATGGCACAAATGCTTGTCGCAGGTCTGGCCGGTCTACTGTTCGGCGCCGGTCTCACCGTCTCGCAAATGATCAACCCTGCCAAGGTTCTCGCGTTCCTGGACTTCGGCGGCATCGCCGGCGGAACCTGGGATCCCAGCCTCGCCCTGGTGATGGTCGGCGCAATCGTCGTCACCTACGCGGGCTATGCGTTGGCCTTCCGCCGCCGCCGGCCGGTGTGCGCGGCCGGGTTCTCGCTGCCGACCAACAGGCGCATCGACCGGCGGCTGCTCGCCGGGGCCGTTTTGTTCGGCGCGGGCTGGGGGCTCGTCGGCTACTGCCCGGGTCCGGCGATCGCCGGGCTTGGACTGGGCGCGACCAAGACCATCGTGTTCGTCGCCGCCATGGTGGTCGGTATGGGCGCCTACCGCCTGATGCCCGAACACCGGCCTTCCTGGACGGGAACCGCGGGTTAACGGCGTCAAGATCTCGATCGGAGATCCACCGCGACCGGCGGCGAATTGCGCAGGGTCTGGTAGACGACGCAGTATCGCTCGGTGAGGGTCCGCAGGGTTTCGAGCCGATCCGGGTCGGCATCGGTGTCGAGATCGAAACGCAGCCTGATTTCGCGAAATCCCACGGGCGCGTCCTTGGCGACGCCCAAGGTGCCGCGGAAATCGAGATCGCCCTCGGCGCTGACGGTGCCGCCGCGCAAGGGGATCTCGAGCGCGGTCGCCACGGCGCGAAGGGTCACCCCGGCACAGGCGACCAGGGCCTCGAGCAGCATGTCGCCGGAGCAGGCGTGCAGACCGTCGCCGCCGGTCGCCGGATGCAGCCCGGCCTCGACGATGGCGCGGCCGGTTTCCACCTTGCAGACCAGATCGGTGTCTTCCAGCCGACCCTGGGCCTTGAGGGTAATGACAGCCTCTCCGGGGGTCTCCCGGTAGCGCGCCTTGAGCGGCGCCTGGAGCCCACGAAGCTCTTCCGAATCCATGTTTACCTCCGCATTTGAAACCACAAACGACCGACCATCGAGTGCTCAATTTACCAGGACCGAAAGCAGAATGCTCTCGGTCATGCTGCCCGCATGGTCGTTGAAGCTCCCGTTGCCGGCGTCGGCCAGGCGTTGGAAGTAGTGGCGGTCGCGCTGGCCGTTCATCAGCGACGACGGCGTGGTGACGAACAGGGTCGAGACGGTCCGGTTCTTGTTGGTCAGCACGAAATTGCGCGCCCGGATCAACGTCTCCTCCTGGAAAACCTTGTGCGCGGCGGCGTCGCCGATGAGCACGATCGCCTGGCGGGCGGTGGGGCGGAGCCGCATCGCGAACGCCGCCGCCAGCCCGAGATGGACGTCCTCCTCGATCGTCCGGCTGCCCACCCGCGCCGCCTCCAAATGGTCGACGAAGTCGAGGATGCGCGGGAGATCGCGGTCCGTCGACATCATCGGCAAGACCGTCACCGGCGGCAGTCCGGTGTCGCTGTCCGTGTAGGCGGCGACGCCGATCCGGACCGACGGCACCAGCCGTTCCAGGATTTTGACGATGCTCCGCATCGAGACCGACAGCTCCTGCAGTGCCGGCGTCATGCTGGAGGTGGTGTCGATCACGAAAACCAGGTCGATAGCCTCGACGACCACGTTCTTGGGGTCGGGGCCCGGCTCTTTTTGCGGCGCCTGTTCGAGCGCCGCCATCCTGCTTCTGTTCGCCCTGGCCTGGTCCTCCAGGGTGGACGCGAGGGCGTTCAATCGCGAAGTCTCCTTTTCCGCCCCCTCGGCTTCGCCGCGATAGAGAGTGGCGTCGTCCTCCAGGGACTGGATCCGCGCCAGCGTCTCGGATGCCGAGACCCGCGTCCGCGCCAGCTCGGCATTGGCGTCGAAGGTCTTGCGGTAGAAGGGCATCAGCAGCACCACAAGCAGCACGAACACACCGGTCGACATGGCGAGCACGTCGAGCGCCGACAGCGTGAAGATCGACACCGTGCGGTTCGGGCGCTTCATCGGTCGTCAGCCGTCGGTGAGACGCGACACGATCAGGGTGGCGTGTCCAAGGACGATCTTCTGTCCGGGAAACACCGGAACGGGCTGGAAGCGGGGGATCTCCCCGTCGTCCAACAGCGTTCCGTTGAGGGAACTGAGATCCTCCAGGTGAAGTCCGCCTTCGACAATCCCCAGCCTGAGATGGCGGCGGGAGACGGTGGCGTCGTCGATGACGCGATCGCAGAGCGCCGGGTGACGGCCGACCGTCAGGCCCAGGTAGGCGTGGGCGAGCTCCGTCTCCCCAAAAGCCAGCCTGATGTCGTTGCCCTTCCCGTCGGTGCCTTTGAGCACCCATCCGCCCTCCAGCGGCTCGCCGGCGTCGAACGTCGTCATCGGGTCGTGGTCTCCCGCTTGCGATCGGGCAGCACCGAGAGCAAAACGCTCTCGATCATCTGCCCTTGATGGATGGAAAAATCGCCGCCACCGGCCTCGGCCAAGCTTCGGAAGAAGGCGCGCGCGCCGGAGCCCTTGCCGGTAAAGATGGTGGAGACGCTCCTCGGCCACTTGCTGTCGGGCGAGGAGCGTCTGAACCGTTCGGCGAGTTCGAGGGTCCGGGTCCGGTTCGCGGCATGGACGGTGGCGTCGCCGATGACGATGATTCGACCCTGTGCGTTGTTTCGCCATTGCAAGGCCATTGCCGCCGCGAGGGCTTCGTCGATCGGCTCGGGGATGTCGCCGCCACCCTCGGCCTTAATGCCCTGAACGAAATCGATGATTTGCCGAGAGGCGGGGCCATCCATGCTGCCGAGCGGGAACACGCGGGTGACGTAGGCGTCCCCGTGGTCCTTGTAGGCGACGAAACCGACCCTGAGCGAAGCCGCCAACCGGCTCAGAATCCGGATCACCCCGACCAGGTTGGCCTGGAGATCACGCAGCTCGTCGCGCATGCTGCCGGTGGTGTCCATCACGAACACCAGGTCGAGATCGGAGATCGCCAGGCTGACCTTCTGCTCCCCGGTCGACTTGCGCTCGATCCGTGGCGCCGCGCTGGTCGCCTTCGCCTCGGCCTGGGCGAGGTCGTGCGCCGAATTGGCGGCGGCGGCTTGGGCCTGACGCAAACGGTCCAGGGCGTCCTCGCGCGCCGCCTCGGAGCTCAACTTCCGATCGTGGGCGTCGGCCAGGGCCTGCTCGGCCTCGACGGCCGCGCGACCGGCCGCCGACAGCTCCGCAATGGCGCCCGCCTGCTCGACCGCGATCGACGGCTGCTTCAGGTAGTAGGGAAACATCAGAATCGCGATCAGGATGAACACGCCGAGCGCCGAGGCGAAGATATCGAGCGCCGATATGCTCAACACCTCCAGGGCCTGACGGCGGCGGACCAGCACCTTCGATCACTCCTCGTAGAGGCGGTTGATCAGGTTGTCGAGGCAGTACTGCCCCGCCTGGTTGAGCGACCGTTCCTCGTAGGCCTGGATGATGTGCTGGAGCAGGACCAGGATCGCCGACATCACCAGCGCCAACAGCGTCGTGTTGAACGCCACCGCCAGGCGCTTGGTCAGCTCTGCGAGCAGCGACGGATCCTGAAGATCGACAGCGCCGGCGTAGGCGAGCGCCAGCGAGATGCCGACCACCGTGCCGATGAAGCCGAGGGTGGGGACCACCCACACCACATAGCGGATCATGCTGTAGCGGAGGTCGATCTCGTGGAGATACAGCTCGAGGCTCGAATTGAGAAGAGCGTTGGCCTGATCGATCGATTTCGTCGTCTGGAACTGGGTTACCGTGCGTTGAATGAGACGCGGAAGGAAACGCCCACTCGACGCCGAACCGGTTTGGTTCGCTTCGCGGGCGGCCGCGTAGATGCGGCGGAACTCCAGCGACTGCAAAAGCGTGGTCTCGTCCTCCGGCAGATAGCCGAGGCCGAGCTGCGTCCGTTCGGCCGCGGCGTCGCGGGCGCGCACGATCAACTCGCCGAGGCCGACCGAGAACACGATCCACATCAGGGTCTGGATGGTGAACGGATAGGTCACCTGGTCACGGTCGATCAGAACGATCGCCGCCGCATCCGGAAGATAGAGTTCGAACAGTTTGATCAAACCGACGGCGCCCAGCATGCACGCGGCGAGGATCAACGGGTGGCTGAAGATACGCCTGATGCGGGTTCGGCCGACGACCACAACGGCGTCGCTCTCCCGCTTCATCCGGGCCATCCCTCAAGGCCTCCGCCGGACGATCTCGCCGGTTGTCGGATCGCGCTCGACCCGGCCGCGCAAACGCTGGCGGTGACCCTCCGGATGATCCGATGCCGGCGGCGCCCCATGGGCATGGGACGGCGCGTCGGCACGGAGCCGATGCATCAGTTCCGCCGCCGTACACCGGTAGTCGCCGAGCCTGAGCGGCTCGTCGGCGCCGACGAAATCCTGTCGGACCGGAGACCACGGCGCGGCACCTGCACGCCCTTGCGACCCGCTTTGCCGCCACGTGCCGGGTCCGGTTCCGCAATCGGTGAGATACAGCCGGCCGTCGTCGGTGACGACGATCTCGGCATGGTGGGGCGCCACCGACGTGTCGGCGATGACGACGTCGGCGAACGGGCTCCGACCGATCACCAATGTTTTCAAGACCGTCTCCTTGTCGGCATGCTGCTCATGGGGTGCGCGCGTCGAGAACTTGCGGCTCGGTGTTTCCGTCCAGCCGGTTTTCACCCAGTTCGGTTTTGGCGTGCGGGCCGATGGCGATGCCGTGGCCGTGGTTGCCGCTCACCGCATTGCGGTCGACGACGCCGGCGCTGTCGTCGATGACCAGGACGCCGTGCTCGCCGCTCTCGCGGACGACGTTGCCGATCAGGCGCGGCGCCGCGCCGGACGCGACGACGACCCCCGACAAGTGACTGCCGACGATGGTGTTGCCCTCGTAATGGCCTTTCCCGAAGTCATAGACGAAGATACCCGTTTCGGCCGAACCCTCGATCGAGTTGTCGACGACCTCGGGGTCGGCGCCGGTGGTCACTTCGACGGCGGACGTGCGGCTGGAGACGATCCGGTTGCCTGTGAAAGACCCTTTCGCGCCTTCGGCGAATACCGCGCCGCCGCTCCGTTCGATGGTATTGCCGGTGATCTTCGGGGCGGCGCCGCCCCTGACGGTCAGACTCGGTCCGGCCGCGTCCGTGATCGTGTTTCCGGTGATGGTGCCTTGGGCCCCGGAGGTGATGACGATGCCGGGTCCGGCGCTGTCCTCGATGGTGTTGTCGCGGATATCCGGATCGGCGCCGTCGCGAACGAGGATCGCCGGACCCGAGGCGCTGGAAATGCGGTTGTCGTTCACCGACAGGAGGCCGCCGGCGATTACCAGGCAGGGGGTCGGCGGAGACGCCGGGTCGCCGCCGGCCGCTGCGTGCAGACGAAGCCCGGAGACCGAGCCGCCGACGCCGTTCGCGATCAGGCAGGGTCCGCTCTCGGGCGCGATTACCGGCGGCTCGCCGGTCACGGCGGCCGTCAGATGGGCCGGGCGGTCGATGACGACGTTCTCTGCGTAGAGACCGGGGCGGATCGCGATGGTTGCGCCGTCGCCCGCCCGTGACAGGGCGTCGGCGATGGTCACGGCGTCGCCGCCGCCCTCGGGATCGACGATCCAGTCGGTCTTGACGTACCGCTCATAGAGCGGCCACCCGAACCAGACCGCCGCCGCAAGGGCGCCGCCGACGATGCCGACCAGCAACACCACGACACCGACGTTGACCGATCGTCTTCGGTGGGAGGGAGGTTGGGCGCCGGCTCCGTCTCCGCCCGTGGAACGTGTCGCGCGATCGCCGGGAATACGCTCGACGCGAACCGTCGGCGGATAGTCGTCGACGACCGTCCCGCCGGCCGCCGGTTGGCCAAGGGGATCGGAGGTGCCGGCGAACGCAAGGTCAAGGGCCGTGCGCCATTCGGCAACGGTCTGCGGCCGATCGCCGGGTTCCATCGCCAGCGCCCGGTCGATCGCCCGACGCAGGGCCTCGGGATAGTTCCCCGGCGCATCGGCCGCCGGGGCCATCACCTCGCCTTTCAGCCGCGCCGGCGCCGGCGGCGGCGGCTTTCCGGTCAGGGCGCGATAGGCAACGGCGCCGAGGGCGTAGATATCGGTCCAGGGTCCCTCCGCCTCGTCGGTCAGGTATTGCTCGGGAGCGGCGTAGCCGTCGGTGACCAAGCTGATGGACGGCGGAATACCGCGTTCCGCCATCGCCGCCGCCGCCCCGAAATCGACGATGATCGGGGTGTCGTTGTCGCCGACGACGATGTTGGCCGGTTTCAAATCGCGGTGAACGAAGCCGCCCGCGTGGATGGCGGCAACCCCGTCGACGAGCTTCGACAACAGGTCGAGCAGCGTCGTCGCCGCGAGGCGGCCGCCCTGCCGGGCGATGAAGGCCTCGAGGTCAGGTCCGTTCACGAAGTCGAGGACGAGAAACGCCGCTTCGGGTTCGGCGCGCCAGCTCTTCAGCCGTACGATGCCCGGGTGATCGAGGGCCGACAGGATCTCGGCTTCGTGACGGATGGCATCGGAAGTCGGCGCGCACTTGATGAAGAACCGCTCGCCGGTCTCCGAATCGGTCGCCACCAGCCGCGTTCCGGTCGATGGGGAGCCGCTTTGGTGCTCAATCCGATATCGGTCGGGAAGGGCGCCGGTCGGAGAAACGCTCGGGGCGTCGCTGTCGTCCTCGCCGGTCACGGCACCCTGGCTCTGAGTCGAAATCGACATTGGCGATAGCTGCCGCTACAACTCGGCCTTGGATGGCAAGGTATAGTTGGTGAACGCCGCAGGCTTGGCGCTGGGCGCCTTGACGACGGTCAACGGGGGGCCGGGCGCCGCAGGGTCCGGACAGACCGGCGCCTTGGCGGCCGTGGCCTTTTCGGCTGGCGCAGCGGTCGCCGTGGGTTTTTTCGCCTCCGCGGGAGCGAGCTCCCTCGCCCCCTTCTTCTTCGTGCCGGGGGTCGGCGCTTTCGATCTCTCTGGCGGTGCCGGGGTCTTCTCGACGATTTCCCATCGCGCCGGGCCGATGCGGCAGCCTGTGCCTTCGATGACCAACGGCGGCGCAGCCGATCGATCCATCGTCCTCCGATAGTCACGGCACGGCTCGCCGGTATCACGATAAAAGGTCCGGTCGACGACGATGGTCCCGCCGTTTCCGGTTTCCGGGTTCGACCAGCGGGTCTCGACCATGGTCCTTTGCGTTTCGAGCGCCTGATTGACCTGATCCATGACGTACGGTCGGTCACGGGGGTCCTCGGCGGCGAGAACGGGGCGCAGGCCGATCGGCGACAAAAGGAATGCCGCCGCGACCGCAATGGCGATCGCCGCGCTGACAAAGTTCGGGATGGCTCCACTGCGGCAGATATTCAAGAAAATGTTCCGCGACGATAAGCCCGATTTCGATATCGGATCACGCTACAGTGTTGGGACATCCGCCTCAAGGCTCGATCGCCGTCTTGTATTTTGCGGTTCGGTCATAAACATATATAGTCGTATGAGGTTTGAAAGATAGCCCGGAGGGCGTTCGGTGCGACCGCTTGCTGTTGTTCTCGTGGCGGGCCTGCTGGTTGCGGGCTGTGCCCGTTCATCAACGTCGACGTACGAGGGGGTCGACGTCGGCCGAACGATCGAAACGGCGCAGGGTTCCGTGGTGTCGTCCCGCACTGTGAACATCAAAGGCGAAACCAGTAATGTCGGACCGATTGCCGGCGGAGCGGTCGGGGCGGCCGGCACCGGTCTCGCCATGGGCGGCCGCTCGGGAACGGGATGGGCGGCCATTCTCGGGGCCGTCGTCGGCGCCGGGATCGGTTATGTCGCCGAGCAACAGATGAACAACCGCGAGGGTATCGAATACATCGTCCAGATGGACGACGGCCGTACCGTGACGATCGTTCAGAATGTCGAGGACGCTGAGCAGCCGCTGGCGAACGGCACACCGGTTCTGGTCCAGTACAGCGGCAAATACACCCGCGTGCTGCCGGCTCCGCCGAGAACGACGAGGAAGAGCGGCGGCGGTGGTTGGGTCGATCCCGATACGATCGGCGCGGTCGGCGGCATTCCGACGGCACCGAAAACCACCGAGGACCGCGATCCCGCCGATACGGATTGGCAGCGGCAGCAATAGGCGTGATCACGCCGTGCCCGATTTCAGCCTGGAAAGGGAGGCCGGTGGCCTCGTCGCCGGGATCGACGAGGCCGGCCGTGGCCCGTGGGCGGGGCCGGTGGTCGCCGCGGCGGTCGTTCTCGATCGCGAAACCCTTCCGCAAAGCCTCTGCCTCGCGCTCGACGATTCCAAGAAGCTGAGCCCCGGCCGGCGGGAGGCGCTTTTCGACGCGTTGCGCCGATGTGCCCGGGCCGGCGTCGGCCACGCCGAGGTCGGGGAGATCGAACTCGGTGAATATCCTCGCCGCCACCATGCTGGCGATGAGGCGCGCCGTCGAAAATCTCGGTGTGGAACCGGATCTGGCCCTGGTCGACGGCAACCGGGCGCCGAAACTGCGGTGTCCGGCGCGATGCGTCGTCGGCGGTGACGGACTCAGCCTCTCCATCGCCGCCGCGTCGATCGTCGCCAAGGTCACCCGCGACCGGATCATGGCCGATCTCGCCCGCCGGTTTCCCGGTTACGGCTGGGAGCGCAACGCCGGCTACGGCACGGCGGAGCATCGAAAAGCGCTGGAACGACTGGGCGTGACCCCGCAGCATCGGCGGAGCTTTAAACCGGTGATCAACATCTTGCGTGCGAGTAGCGCATAAGGCCAATATCTTGAGTCATTGCCGACCATAACCCATTGAATCCATTTAATTGTTGACGGTGAATCCCGCGTGAACTCATTCTCCCGGAATGGTTGAGACGTACAACGGAATCGAAGCCGACCGGGTCATCGTCGGCGACTGCATCGAGGTGATGGCGGCCTTGCCCGAGGGATCGGTGGACATGATATTCGCCGACCCGCCCTATAACCTGCAGCTCGATGGCGAGCTGTTGAGACCGAACAACACCCGGGTCGACGGTGTCGAGGAGGCCTGGGACCGGTTCGACGATTTTGCCGCCTACGACCATTTCACCAGAGGATGGCTCAGCGCGGCGCGGCGCCTGCTCAAGCCCGAAGGCACCCTGTGGGTGATCGGCAGCTATCACAACATATTTAGAATCGGGTCGATCCTCCAGGACCTGGGCTTCTGGATTCTCAACGATGTGATCTGGCGCAAGACCAACCCGATGCCCAATTTTCGCGGCCGGCGGTTTACCAACGCCCACGAGACCCTGATCTGGTGCGCCCGCGACAAGGACGCCCGCCACCGCTTCAATTACCAGGCGATGAAGAACCTCAACGACGACCTGCAGATGCGTTCGGACTGGCTGTTGCCGCTGTGCACCGGCGCCGAGCGGCTCAAGGTCAACGGCCGCAAGGCCCATTCGACCCAGAAGCCGGAGGCGCTGCTGCACCGGGTCGTCCTGTCGGCGACGTCGGTCGGAGATCTGATTCTCGACCCGTTTTTCGGCAGCGGCACCACCGGTGCCGTCGCCAGGAAGCTGGGGCGGCACTATTTGGGGCTCGAGAGGGACCCCGCATACGCTCGCCTCGCCGAGCAGAGGATCGCCGCAATCGCCGATACCGGCGAACGGGATCTTCTCGCCACCCCCGGAAAACGCGACGAGCCGCGGATTCCGTTCGGTCGGGTGGTCGAGCAGGGGCTGCTGCGCCCCGGGCAGATCCTTTTCGATCAGCGCCGCCGCTACGCAGCCCGGGTCGCCGCCGACGGGTCGATCGTCACCGCCGATTTCCGCGGCTCGATCCACCAGGTTGGCGCCCGCGTCCAGAACGCGCCTGCGTGCAACGGTTGGCAATTCTGGTGCGCCGACGTCAATGGGCACCTGGTGTCGATCGACGTTTTCCGCCAGAAGCTTCGCGCCGAAGTGCACTGATCGGATTACGTCGCGGCGGCTCGACGGCTAGTGTCTCGCCGTTTCCGGCGTGGGACGCGGCGACACCTTCGGCGACGGCGGCCTCGCAGCGGCGCGCCAGCACCTTGCGGTCCGTTCCCTCTCCCACGGGGATCGGCTCGTGGAAACGGACTTCGACGATCGCGCCCTCGAGCCCGAAAACCCTCGTCAGATGGGGGAGTAGCGTCGCATCGCCGTACCAGCAATAGAGTTCCGTCAACGGACCGACGAGAGGCGTTCCGTCGATGGTACGGACGTAGGCGACGGAGACCGGCTGGACGACCAGGTTCATCCCCACCGGCAGGTTCTCGGCGATGTTGAACAAAGAGGATTTGAACGGCACGACGCCGCTTCCGTCGGTGCTGGTTCCCTCGGGGAACAGAATCAGGCTCTCGCCTCCGCGGAGCCGTTCAAGGAGCATCCGGGTCTGGGCCTTGGCCTCTGAGGCTGAACGCTTGATGAAGACTGTCCGCCCCCACTTGCAGAGCAGGCCAAACAGCGGCCAGTCGGCCACTTCGCTTTTTGCCACGAACGTCGCGTCGAGCAGGCCCGACAGGACCGGGATTTCCAGATACGAGACGTGATTGGCCGCGTAGAGCGCCGATCCTTGGCGGTAGGGCGCGCCGATGACCCGTACCCGTAGACCGAGCAGCCGGCAAACCATGCGAGCCCACGTGGAACGCGCCGCGTAGTGCGCGCGCGGCCACAGTGAAAAACACAGGATATACGGCGGCAGCAGCAGGATCGTCAGGACCACGAAAAGAAAAAGCCGAACGCAAGCCCGCAACGGCGAGGACTTAATGTTCACGCCCCGCCTTCTCCGGGGCCGACGTCCGGTAGCGACGGTCGTACTTCTCGCTCAACTGATCGGTCTTGACGATCACGCACACGTCGGTGGTGTTGAACTGATGGTCGACGACGGCGCCATCGCCGACGAATCCGCCCAGACGCAGGTATCCTTTGATCAACGGCGGCAGGTCGTTGAGAACCGCCTGCGCGTCGAAATCCGAGGGCGGAAGGACGTCCATCGGCACATAGTGATGCGCCAATGCCTTGGGCCGGAGCGTCCGCGGCGCCAAATGGTAGTGGTGGAGATAGGATAGCTGAGGGCCCATTTCCTTGGGCTCGGTGCCGGGGAAACTGGCGCATCCGAACAGGATGCTCATGTCGTAGTGACGGACGTAGGCGGCAAACCCCCGCCACAGCATTTGCATGACGCCACGGGTACGGTAGGCCGGATCGACGCAGGAGCGGCCTACCTCGACGATCCCTCCGGGATACCGAAGAAGGGCCGACACGTCGTATTCCTGCTCCGAGTAGAACCCGCCGTGCTGCATGGCGACGGGTCGCGTCAGCAGCCGATAGGTGCCGACCACCGCGGGGGCACCGTTGCTGCGTTCCAGGTCGATGACCAGGAGGTGTTGGCAAATCGGATCGAAGTCATCGAAATCGAGACGCTTCGCCTTCATTTCGGGCGTCGGCGCCGCCGACATCTCTTCGTAGAACACACGATAACGAAGAGCCTGCGCAGCCTCGACTTCCTCCGACGTCTCGGCGAGCCGAACCTGGAGGCTCTTAAAAAGTAGCGGCTCCACTTTTCGTCCCTGTCCCGCGCCGCGCGGCTATTGATCTCGAGGCCGGGTTCGCGCCTGCCGTTTTCCCCACGATCCCATGTACTAGGTATCGCAAACCCCCATGGGTGCATCAAGCAAAATCATGGTTTCCGGGTTGTCCGGGACGGGCCGAGAAATTCGGCAGACGATGTCAGCGGGTCGGAACCGGCTTCTCGCCCGAGTAGTCGTAAAAGCCGCGGCCGACCTTACGCCCGAGCCAACCGGCTTCGACGTATTTGACCAGTAGCGGACAGGGTCGATACTTGGGATCGGCGAGGCCATCGTGCAGCGAGTGCATGATCCCGAGGCACGTATCGAGGCCGATGAAGTCCGAGAGTTCCAACGGCCCCATCGGATGATGGGTGCCCAGCCTCATCGCCGTATCGATGCTTTCCACCGAGCCGACCCCTTCGTACAAGGTATAGATGGCCTCGTTGATCATCGGCATCAGGATCCGGTGGACGACGAATGCCGGGAAATCCTCGGCGCTGATCGGGACCTTGCCGAGCTTGAGAGCGAACTCGTGAACGATGCGAAAAGTCTCTTCGTCGGAGGTGATGCCGCGGATCAACTCCACCAGCTCCATCTTCGGCACCGGGTTCATGAAATGGGTGCCGAGAAACCTCCCTGGCCGGTCGGTTTGCGCCGCGAGCCGGGTGATCGAAATGGATGACGTGTTGGTGGTGATGATCGCGTCGGCCGGCAGGACCTCACACAGTTTGTGAAGGACCTCTCTCTTTATCTGCTCGTCCTCGGTGGCGGCTTCGATAGCCAGCTGACAGTCCCGGAAGCCTTCGTAGTCGAGGCCGGAGCTCATCCGCGCCAGCGCTTTTCGACCGTCGCCCTCCGAGATCCGCCTTTTTGCGGCGAGTTGACCGATACTCTCGGTTATCGCCGAACGGGCGCTGTCGAGGCGTTCCTGGGAGACGTCCAGCAAATAGACATCGTAACCTGCAAGCGCGCAAACCTCGGCGATGCCGCTACCCATCTGACCGGCGCCGACGACCCCCACCTTGGCGATTTCCATGGCTCAATCCCTCGTCGGGGCCGGCGGGTCGGGACCTACTTGTCCAGCTCGGCCGACAGCTCCGGCACGGCCTTGAACAGATCGGCGACCAGTCCGTAGTCGGCCACCTGGAAGATCGGCGCCTCTTCGTCCTTGTTGATGGCGACGATCACCTTGCTGTCCTTCATTCCCGCCAGGTGCTGAATGGCGCCGGAGATGCCGACGGCAATATACAGGTCCGGAGCGACGACCTTGCCTGTCTGCCCGACCTGATAGTCGTTGGGTACGAACCCGGCGTCCACCGCCGCGCGCGAGGCGCCGACCGCGGCCCCCAGCTTGTCCGCGACCTCTTCGATCAGCGCGAAATTTTCGCCGCTGCCCATGCCGCGCCCGCCGGAGATGATCACCCGGGCGCTGGTCAGCTCGGGCCGCTCGCTCTTGGTCAGCTCCTGCCTGACGAAACTGGAAAGCTGGGAGTCCTCCGATACCGGGATCTCGTCGATCGAGGCGCTGCCGCCCTCGTCGGCGGCCGCGTCGAAACCGGTGCCGCGGACGGTGATGACCTTGATCGCGTCGCTGCTTTCGACGGTGGCCATCGCGTTTCCGGCATAAATCGGCCGCACGAAGGTGGTTTCGTTCTCGACCGCGCTGATGTCCGACAGCATCGCCACGTCGAGAAGCGCGGCGACCCGCGGCATCAGGTTCTTGCCGTTGGTCGTCGCCGGCGCGAGAAGATGGCTGTAGCCGGCGGCAAGGCCGACGACCAGAGGCGCCAAGCTCTCGGCGAGCGGATGGGCGTAAGCCGGCGCGTCGGCGACCAGCACCTTGGCGACGCCGGCGACCTTGGCGGCGGCCTCGGCGACGGCGCCGCAGCCGCTGCCGGCAACAAGAACCGCCACGTCGCCCAGTTGGGCGGCGGCGGTGACCGCGTTCAGGGTTGCGGGCTTGAGGGTTTGGTTGTCGTGTTCGGCAATGACCAGGGCGCTCATCAGATGACCTTCGCCTCGTTCTTGAGTTTGTCGACCAGTTCGGCAACGCTTTCGACCTTGATGCCGGCCTGACGCTTCGGCGGCTCGACCACCTTCAGCGTTTTCAGCCGCGGCGCCACGTCGACGCCGAGATCTTCGACCTTGAGCGTCTCGATGGGTTTCTTCTTCGCCTTCATGATGTTGGGCAGCGAGGCGTAACGAGGCGTGTTCAGCCGCAAGTCGGCGGTCAACACGATCGGCATGACCAGCGATACCGTCTCCAGGCCGCCGTCGACCTCGCGGACGACCTCGGCCTTTCCGTCGGCGATGGTCAGCTTGGACGCGAAGGTGCCCTGCGCCCAGCCCAGCAGCGCCGCCAGCATCTGTCCGACCTGGTTGGAGTCGTCGTCGATCGCCTGCTTGCCGAGGATGACGAGTCCGGGCTGTTCGCGCTCGACCAGGGCCTTGAGCAGTTTGGCCACGGCCAGCGGCTGCAACTCCTGGGCGGTTTCCACCAGGATGCCGCGGTCGGCGCCCATGGCAAGGGCGGTGCGGATGGTTTCCTGGCACTGGGGAACGCCCATCGATACGGCGACCAGCTCGGTCGCGGTGCCGGCTTCCTTCAGCCGGACCGCCTCCTCGACGGCGATTTCGTCGAAGGGGTTCATGGACATCTTGACGTTGGCTGTCTCGACACCCGTTTTGTCCGATTTGACCCGGATTTTCACGTTGTAGTCGATGACTCGTTTAACGGCGACGAGGACTTTCATGAATGACCCGCAAGCTCTCTCTTAAAGACGTTGTCGCGGAGCTGGTCGGGCCGGCCACGATCAGGCGCCAAGCGCTTGACATCAAAGGACCTTCCCCCAGCCCCTTCGGAGCATTTCGTTTGCGGGTGCACAGTAAGGACATGGAAAGCCGAGGTCAAGGCACGCCTTGTGGCACTTCATTGCGGACCCGGCTCAATATACCAAGCTTCTTATAGAGCGGCCCACCTTTCGGTGCAGGAGATTCCCGAAAACCATTGCAGAACTCACCCAGCTTCGCGATCCGCTCTTTCAACGGCAGCCGCCTGATTTTTTCGAGCTCCTCCTCAGTTTGACAATTGGCCTTGATAAGATGGTCGCGCACGAGTTGCTCGAACGCTTCGAGGGAAGTGTAAAGGAACAGGATCGCTGCAAGATAAACCGAACCGGTCAGCGAGTGTTCTATCGGCTCCTCCCATCGGAGGCGTTTCCAGTCCTCAGGCTTGTCAGCATTCGACGCCAACCGCATGAGTTCGAGTGCAGCGGCATACTTCTCAACACTCGGATTTGGAACGCACACGGTCGGCGTTTGCTTCCGCTCTGACTTACTTGGAGACAGGACCACTTTTCCTCGTCGCAATGCCTCCGAAATATCAACCAGGAACCGCTTGAATGCTCGGCGCGCACTGTTCCCTGACGGCCTTCGGCGAGCCCTCGCGCCCCCAGGCAACAAGAAAAACCGAATGACTTATTCTCAACACCTCGACGAAAGCTGCTTCATGGATTCGCAGGCAATATGCCCAGTCAACGGGAACGCCAGCCTTTTTCTCGACATCAAGAGCGACCACTGCGATATCCGGAGCCCCGTACGCGTGTTTCAGAATTCGGTAACAGAGCAATTCGTTGGTCGCGAATAAGTCATTTAATCGTGTGCGAGTAACTTCGACATAGCCGGGAAATGGGGGTGGAACCAGCTTGAATAATTGGTAACCCGGCATAGGTGGATAATACGCGGCCTCTTGCTTCGGCATCTCCGCGACTTGGTTCGTCCGCTCCACCCGGGGATAGCGATCAAGAAATTTCGCCTTGATGCTCCCAAGAATGTTTTGAACATCCTTGGGATTTTGGCTCAAAGGGATCGTGTTGGCGTGATCTTTTCGTGACATTCCCTTTCCTTATCTGCTTCTCCGAAATAGTTCTTCAATGGTTGCTTGGGGTCGCCGAGCATTGGGTAATCGTGGTGCTACGCAACACTGAGTCAATTCCGATCCGAGTGTGGATTGATCTCGACGGAGCTTCTTGATGGCAACGCTCCATGGCGTTTCATGCATGCGCCGCGTCGATAACCCGGATACGTCCATGCGCGCGGTTGCGCGGCTTCGCCTTGACCGTGATCTCCACGTCCTGGCCGAGCGCGGTAAGCAGGCGCATCAGGCGGTCGCTGGAGAAGTTGGCGAGCCGCCCGTTGAGAAGGGCGGAGACCTTGGGCTGGTCGATGCCCATCAGCGAAGCGGCGGCCACCTGGGTCAGGCGGCGGCGCTTGATGATCTGCCGGATATGGCTGGCGAGCTGCGCCTTGGCCAGTTCCTCCTCGGGCTCGGCGAAGCCCAGATCGGCGAACACGTTGCCGCTGCTCGGCGTCACCGGGATTTTGGCTTCTCGCTTCTTGACCATCGTTCGTAATCCTCTTTCGCTCGCTTGAGCCGCTGCTCGATCAAGTCCAACTCGGCTTTCGGCGTCGCTATCCCGCGCTTTGATTTCTTCTGGAAAGCATGCAGCACATAGACGGCCCCGGTGAAGCGCACGGTGTAGACGGCCCGGAAGGTGTCGCCGTCGAAGTCGTCCACGATCTCCAGCACGCTCGTCCCGCCGAAGCCCCTCAATGGCTTGACGTATGGCGCCTTGCGGCCAAGCTGGGCGTCCCACAGGGCACCGCCGACGCGCCACCGGACCTCGTCCGGGAACTTTCTCAGGTCCCCCTTGCTGCTGCCGACCCAGCGCACCGGCTTGGGCTGGTCATCGCTGGGGCGCTGCGCCACGTGCCTGAACCTCCATTCAATATATGCTTGATCCGGCATAAACTCAAGGGGCTTCGCCGGTCAAGGGGGGAAGCATTCTGCTTCACGATTGTCCTTTGGTGCTTGGCGAGCTTATGTCGGGCCGCACGAGGCGGGCTGTCAAGGCGCGGAGACGGATGGCACTACCGATTGCCGCCGGGAACCCAGAGGACGTCGTTGGTGCCGCCGTTGTTGAGGTGGCGGGCGAGGACGAACAGGTGATCGGAGAGCCGGTTGATGTAGCGCACCGCGGCGGTGTTCACCGGCTCGCTCTCGGCCAGTTCGCAGATCAGCCGTTCGGCGCGGCGGGACACGGTGCGGGCCAGATGCAGGTACGCCGCCGCCGGCGACCCGCCGGGAAGAATGAACGACGTGAGCGGCCGGAGCCCGGCATTGATCGCGTCGATCTCGTTTTCCAGGCGATCCACCTGGGCGTCGACGATGCGCAATGCGCCCTCGGCCTTGCGTCCGGTCTCCGGCGTGCACAGGTCGGCGCCGAGATCGAACAGGTCGTTCTGGATCCGGGCCAGCATTTCGTCGGCGTCGCCCTCGGTATGGAGGCGGGCGAGGCCGACGACGGCGTTGGTTTCGTCGACGGTGCCGTACGCGGCAACCCTGAGATCGTGTTTCGCCACCCGGCGGCCGTCGCCGAGCGACGTTTCACCCTTGTCGCCGCCACGGGTGTAGATTTTCGTCAAGGTGACCATCGGCTAGCTCCGGCGGGAAATCGTCAATTGGCGTAGACCAGAACCATCAGTCCGAGCAGAGCCAAGGCGACGCCCTGCAGCGCCACCCGCGCCGCCATCAACCGGGTGGCATTCTTCGAGTTTGCGTTCCTGCCGAAGGCAAACGAGATGATTCCGACGAACAGAACACCCAGCGTCGCCAGCATGGCGACCACGAGCAAAAATGGAAGAATCGCGGACACCCCCCATCATATCGCCATCGGGTCCCGGGGGTCTTGAAAAAAAAGACCCCCGGCCCCTGTTTCTCTCCTCGGGAGCGAACGTCAGCTGCGTGCCGACAGGAGGCCGCGGGCGATGACCTGGGACTGGATCTCGGCCGCGCCCTCGAAGATGTTGAGGATGCGGGCGTCGCACAAAACCCGGGAGATCGGGTACTCGAGGGCATATCCGTTACCGCCGTGGATCTGCAGCGCGTTGTCGGCGTTGCTCCACGCGACCCGGGCGGCGAGCAGCTTGGCCATCCCCGCCTCGATATCGCATCGGCGGTCGGAGTCCTTCTCACGTGCCGAATCGTAGGTCAACTGCCGAGCGACCATCGTTTCGACCGCCATCCACGCCAGCTTGCCGGCAACCCGTGGAAACTCGAAGATCGGCCGGCCGAACTGGACCCGTTCCTGGGCATACTGGAGGCCGAGTTCCATGGCGCACTGGGCAACACCGACGGCGCGTGCCGCCGTTTGGATGCGGGCGCCTTCGAAGGTTGCCATCAACTGCTTGAATCCGTTTCCCTCGGCCCGTCCAAGCAGGTTCTTCGCCGGCACCTCGAAGCCGTCGAAACCGAGTTCGTACTCCTTCATCCCGCGGTAGCCCAACACCTCGATCTCGCCGCCGGTCATGTTGGCGGCAGGGAAGGGGTCCTCGTCGGTGCCCCGGGGCTTTTCGGCGAGGAACATGCTAAGGCCCTTGTAGCCTTTCTCATCGGGGCTGGTGCGCGCCAGCAGGGTCATCATGTCGGTACGCGCGGCATGGGTGATCCAGGTCTTGTTCCCGGTGATTTTGTAGACATCCCCCTCCAGCGCCGCGCGGGTGCGCAGCGAACCCAGGTCCGAACCGGTGTTGGGCTCGGTGAACACCGCCGTCGGCAGGATCTCGCCGGAGACCAGTTTCGGGAGATAATACTCTTTCTGGTCGTCGGTACCGCCGAGGCGGATGAGCTCGGCGGCGATTTCCGAACGGGTACCCAGGGAACCGACGCCGATGTAGGCCCGGCTGAGTTCTTCGGTGACGACGCACATCGCCGTCTTGCCCATGCCGAGGCCACCATACGCCTCCGGAACGGTCAGTCCGAAGACGCCGAGTTCGGCCATCTCGTCGATGATCTCGATCGGAATCAGTTCGTCGCGTTCGTGCCAGCCATGGGCGAAGGGCACCACCTTCTCCTCGCTCCAGCGGCGGAACTGGTCCTGGATCATGGTGAGATCTTCATCGAGCCCGAGGTTGCCGAAGTGGCCGTCGCCCATGTGCTTGGCAATCGCCATGCGGACGGGGTTGGTGTTGCCGTTGTTGATCAGGTTCATCACCCCTGGCGTGCAGAAGGCGTGGATGGCCTCGTCCGAGACGCCCATGTCCCGGGGCCGAACCACCTCCACCTGCGACATCGGGATGCCGCCGACGATCTGCGAGAGATACTCACCGTAGGTCGCCTGCACCAGCAGGCTCTCCATTTCGCTCAGTTGGCCGGCTTCCTCGAGCCGTTCGGCCCATACCAGCATCTGCTGCAGGCCGGCGATGTAGGTGGCCAGCCAGGCATAGCCATGAACGCCAAACTGGTGCTCATCCACCAGGGCGGCATCCAGACGGCCGCCGTGGATGACCATCGACGAGACCCCTTTTCGGGCCTCGACCATGAGATGTTGGGCGGCGTTCAACGCCTCGAGGCAGGTCGCGAACAGGTCCGGCAGCACCGGACTCTGGCTCTCAGCGGCATCCATGACGTTTCTCCATCCTAGACGACAGGGGCCGGATTGCTCCGGCCCCTGCTGTTACCATATTAGGTGGCGGCCTGGCCGCCTGACACTTGCGGGGGCCGAACCCACCCCTTGCGCGAGAGCGCGGTCGGGGTGGGCACTGGCATCCTGTTGCGGACGGTGATCGGTTCTAGCCCATCAGCCTCCGGACGACGTCGGTCATCGACAACACGCCCACCGGCTTGTCGTTCTCGGTGACCAGCAACCGGTGAATACGCATTTTCATCATCTGGGTGATCGCCTCGGACATCGGCGTGTCGGCATCGCACGAGGCGCAACCCTCGGTCATGAATTGCCCGACAGTCAATTTACGGGCTTCTGCCGATGTCCGTCCCTGGCGGGCGAGGACCAGGTCGGTCTGCGACAGCACGCCGGCCACTCTGCCACCCTCGGTGACCACCAACGCGTGGATGTCGTTGTCGATCATCGTCTTGGCGGCCTCCTGAATGGTGGCTTCCTTGGTGCAGGAGATGAAGCCGACATGCATCCGCTGGCGAACCTTGGTGCCGTCGTCGACGAGGTGGATGTCCTCCAGTTCGGCGACATCCGCCAGCGGCACCGAGAGCGGATACGGATGCGGCGTGTCGTGGACGTCGTCTTCCGGCAGGGTCGGAGATTCGTGGGGGACCGGATCCTTGGCGCTTTTGCCGAGGCCGAAGTCAGGCGCGCCAATCAGCACCGCCATGTTGCCGTGCGGATGCTGGTTGTCATGCATCAGCTGGTGCGCCGTCGGCAGATCGTCGTAGGTAAAGGCCTTGGACATGCACGGATCGAGCAGGCCTTTCAGGGCCAGCTTGTTCATCGCGTAGCACTGGTCGTCGTTGGCAAAGTGCGAGCCCTGCACCCGCTTCTGGCGCATCCACAAATAGCGCAGATCGACGGTTGCGTTGTAACCGGTGGTGCCGGCGCAAATCACCACCATGCCGCCGGTTTCGCAGATGAACAACGAGGTCGGGATGGTGGTTTCGCCGGGATGTTCGAAGACGACGGTCGGCTGGCGCTTTTCGCCGAGAACCTCCCAGAAGGTCGAGCCGAACGCGCGCACGCCCTTCAGCCAGTTGGCGTAACCAACGTTGTCCTTCCAGTGGGGCAGCATCCCCCAGTGGTCGAAATCCTTGCGGTTGATGCAGCCCTTGGCGCCGAGCTTCATGCAGTAGTCGATCTTGTCTTCGCCGGAGATGACGGCGACGGGGATCGCCTTCGAGGCCTTGGCGATCTGGATCGCCATCGAGCCGAGGCCGCCGGCGCCGCCCCAGATCAGCACCGGATCGCCCGCCTTCATGGTATTCTCGGGCCAACCGTGCAGCATCCGATAGGCCGTCGCGCCGACCAGCGCATAGGAGGCGGCCTCTTCCCAGCTCATGTGCTTGGGCTTGGGCATGCATTGATGCGCTTGTACCTTGGTGAACTGGGCGAAGCTGCCGTAATTGGTCTCGTAGCCCCAGATCTTGAAGGTCGGCGAATACATCGGGTCGTTGCCGGCCGTGACCCACGGGCAGTCGCGCGACCACGTAGCGCAGTGGACGACAACCTCGTCGCCGACCTTGACGTTTTTCACGTCCTTGCCGACCTTGTAGACGATCCCGGAGGCGTCGCTGCCGCCGATGTGGAAATCTTCGGGCTCGCCCTGTTTGTTGCGCGCCTTGATGACGTTGACCGGGATACCCAGCGCCGCCCAGACGTTGTTGTAGTTGATGCCCGCGGCCATCACGTAGACGAGCACGTCGTCGTCCGCGATCTTTGGAATGTCGACGACCTCTTTCTGGAACGCCGACGTCGGCTGGCCGAACCGCTCTTCGCGGACCAGCCAGGCATTCATTTTCTTCGGCACCTCGCCGACCGGCGGTGCATCGGCGATATCGTAAACTTCCTTCGTCATCGTGTTTCCTCCGCAAGCGTCTGAGCCCAGATCCCTTATCCCGAAGCGGCGAAACCGCTTCCGGTGACCCGCCCCCCGGCGTAGATTTGCAAACGACCACGGCCGCGCGATGGCGAGATAAGGTTGAATCGCATCCTTCACAGGCAAAAAAGCTTTTTAGCGGTTTGAGCCTTTCTTCGCAATGCACAATTTGGTACCGTACTGGTTCCAGGCATGCCGAAGAGTGGCTTTTTCTGGGCGTTTCGCGGGGGTTCGCGCGGGCTCGAGGGAAAGCTGGGGAAGGGAACAAATGGCCGAGAAGTTAGCAACTGCACAACAATCCCCGGCGGTTAGCCGGGACAAGCCATGGCTCATCCGTACCTATTCCGGGTACGGCTCGGCGAGGGAGTCGAACGCGCTCTACCGCAAGAACCTGGCGCGCGGCCAAACCGGGCTGTCGATCGCCTTCGATCTGCCGACCCAGACAGGCTACGACTCCGATCACGTTCTCGCCAAAGGCGAGGTCGGCAAGGTCGGCGTTCCGGTTTGCCATCTCGGAGATATGAAGACCCTGCTCGAGGGCATTCCGCTCGATCGCATGAACACGTCGATGACCATCAATGCGCCGGCGGCGTGGCTGTTGTCGCTGTATATCGCCGCGGCCGAGAGTCAGGGGGTGGCGCGGGCGTCGCTGTCGGGGACCATCCAGAACGACATCATCAAGGAATACCTCTCCCGCGGCACCTACATCTTTCCGCCCGCACCTTCGATGCGGCTGACGTCCGACGTGATCGCGTTCACCTACCGGGAAGTGCCGAAGTGGAACCCGATCAATGTCTGCTCGTATCACCTCCAGGAGGCCGGCGCGACGCCGGAACAGGAACTCGCCTTCGCCCTGGCCACGGCGGTGGCGGTGCTCGACACCGTCAAGGAATCCGGCCAGGTTCCCGACGGGGATATCCCCCAGGTCGTCGGGCGGATCAGCTTCTTCTGCAATGCCGGGATCCGATTCTTGACCGAGTTGTGCAAGATGCGGGCTTTCAACGATCTTTGGGACGAGATCACCGAGGAGCGCTATGGCATCGAAGATCCCAAATACCGGCGCTTCCGTTACGGCGTCCAGGTCAACTCCCTCGGCCTGACCGAGCAGCAGCCGGAGAACAACGTCTATCGTATTCTCCTCGAAATGCTGGCGGTGGTGTTGTCCAAGGACGCCCGTGCCCGGGCCGTGCAATTGCCGGCGTGGAACGAGGCCCTGGGCCTGCCCCGACCGTGGGATCAGCAATGGTCGCTGAGGCTGCAGCAGATCGTCGCCTACGAGACCGACCTGCTCGAATACGACGACATTTTCGATGGCTCGCGGGTGATCGCGGAGAAAGTCGAGCAGCTGAAATACCAGGCGCGCGAGGAACTCGCCCGCATCGACGAAATGGGCGGCGCCGTTGCCGCGGTCGAGTCGAGCTACATGAAGCAGCGGTTGGTGGAGTCCAACGCCAAGCGGCTCGGCGCCATCGAATCCGGAGAGCAGATCGTCATCGGCGTCAACAAGTTCATCGAGGCCGAGTCGTCGCCGCTGACCGGCGCCGAGGAAAGCATCATGACCGTCGATCCGCGGGCGGAAGCCGAGCAGATCGCCGGCCTCCAGGCGTGGCGCGAAAGCCGTGACGCGGCCGGGGTCAAGGCGGCGTTGGACAATCTCGCGACCGCGGCGAAGGAGGGGCGGAACATCATGGAGCCCTCGATCGCGTGCGCCCTGGCCGGGGTAACCACGGGTGAGTGGTCAAAGACACTCCGCGAGATTTTCGGCGAGTTCCGCGCGCCCACCGGCGTCGGCCAGGCGTCGATGACCGGCGACGTGGAACGCCTGACGAAGGTGCGTTCCCGGGTCCAGGGATTGACCGGAAAGCTTGGCCGGCGGATCAAGATGCTGGTTGGAAAGCCGGGGCTGGACGGCCATTCCAACGGCGCCGAGCAGATCGCGCTCCGGGCTCGCGATGCCGGGTTCGAGGTGGTCTACGAGGGCATCAGGCTCACACCCGAGCAGATCGTCGACGCGGCGCTGGAGGAAGGGGTGCACGTGGTCGGGTTGTCGATCCTGTCCGGCTCTCACGTACCGCTGGTCACCGAGATCATGGAGCTGATGCGGGCAGCCGAACTCGAGGACGTGCCGGTGATCGTCGGCGGCATCATCCCGCCGGAAGACGCCGATGCCCTGGTCGCGGCCGGTGTCGCACGGGTTTACACGCCGAAGGACTTCGACCTCAACGCGATCATGGGCGAGATCCTCGACATCGTCGAGGCGAGGGAAGCGGCGTAGTCCCCAAGCCGCCGCCTCTCTCCGGCAAGCGTGTCGTTGCGGGTGGTGCCCTGCAACGACGCGGCCGCAACGCGGAGGCGATAGCCCCGCGCGCGGCGCGCAATGACAACCATCCTTTCGACTCGGTATGCTCCGCGAATTTGCAATGAGGCGAATAGTGATTGTTGCAAATCTGTTAAACTAATGTGAACAATTATTTCATGAATCCGATTTCACTAAAATTTAACAAGCATATTTGAAAATATTATTTTAGGTTGATCTGGAAATTCTGGATCATCCTTTCCTGAAATGAGCGATTTCGGGACCGTAAATCGAGAGGTATGTCGTCATGGCCACCCCATTGCTTACCTGGAAGCTCATCCGACCGGGCGGTCGACCGGTCGTCGTGCGGTCCGTGCGCCGTCGCTGAACCCTCGCGGCGAACCCGCGATCGCGATCGTCAGCCCGAGACCGGACGCGTAGCCCCCCGCAGCCACTCCGCGGTTTCCGCATCCACCAGCGGCGTCAGCGTCTGGCGCACCCTGGCGTGGTAGGCGTCGAGCCATGCCGTTTCTTTCCCAGTCAGCAACTCGGGGGTGACCAAAGCCAGGTCTATCGGCCCCAGCGTCAGGGTGACGTCGGTGGTGCCGTCCCGATGTGGCCGCCGGAGTCGCGCAGATTGTGATCAACCAGCCATCGCTGCGCGCATCTCGGCGGCATACTGGTCGGCATTGAGCCCAACCAAGAGATGCATCACGCCCTGTTCCAGGCGCATGATGCCCTGCACACCCGCCTGCTCCAATCCTGCCTCATCGAGTTGGCCGGCATCCTTCAGCGTGACCCGCAAGCGGGTTTCGGCACAGGCCTCGGCCTGCTGCACATTGCCGCCGCCGCCCAGACACGCCAAGATCGCCCGGGCCTTCTCCGGCGCATTTGCATCGCGGGCGCGCGGGCGCAGGTCGTCGGCCTTGTAGCGCACCTTCGGCGCTGCCGCGCCTTCTGCCAGCTCAGCCTCGTCTCCGGAAGTCTTCAGGTACTCCTTCATATCGGTCATGAGGTTCTCGGAACGCGGTCCGAAGATCGCCTGCATGCTCTTGCCGACGACCAGCACACCGGCCGCGCCGAGGGCCTTGAGCTTTTCCGGATTCGCCTTGTCCATGTCCGCCACATCGATGCGCAGGCGCGTGATACAGGCGTCCAGGCCCTTGATGTTGCTCTTGCCGCCAAAGGCGAGGACCAACTCTTTGACAAACTCGTCGGCGACTTCGGCCTTGACCTCGGACATATCGACGGCCTCCGCCCCGCGGCCCGGGGTCATCAGGTTCATCTTCACGATCAGAGTTCGGAACACCGTGTAGTAGACCACGGCGAAGATCGGCCCCAGGACCAGGATGATCCAGGGCTTGATGTCGTTGACGAAGTAGAGGGCATAGTCGATGAAGCCATGGGAGAAGGAGTAGCCCAGGCGCGCATCGAGCAGGTAGGTGGCAAGGAAGGCCAACCCGACGAGGAGGGCATGGACCACGTACAGGATCGGCGCGACGAACAGGAACGCGAACTCCAACGGCTCGGTGATGCCGGTCAGGAACGCGGTCAACGCCGCCGATGCCATGATACCGCCGACCCGCGCCTTATTCTCCGGCTTCGCGGTTTGGTAGATCGCCAGCGCCGCGGCCGGCAGACCGAACATCTTGAACACGAAGCCGCCGCCGAGGATCGCCGCCTCATAGTCGCCCGCGAAGAAGCGGCTGAGGACACCGTGGACGGTCTCGCCAGTCTTCGGATTGACGTAGGTGCCAACCTCGAAAAAGAACGGCACGTTCCAGATATGGTGCAGGCCAAAGGGCAAAAGCATGCGTTCGACGACACCATAGACAGTCACCGCGATGGCCGGATTGCCATATGCGGCCCAGTCGCCGAAGTCACGAATGGCCCCGCCGATCGGTGGCCAGACGATGGCCAGCACCCCGGCCAGTGCGATGGCGGCAAAGGAGACGACGATAGGCACGAAGCGCTTGCCGGCGAAGAAGCCCAGATAGGGCGGCAACTTGATCCGGTAGTAGCGGTTGAACAGCGCCGCGGCGATCAATCCAATAAGGATGCCGCCGAAAACGCCGGTATCGATGGATTCGATGCCGAAGATGTTCTTGATCTCGGCGCGGCTTTGCGCCTTCGGAAACGGCTTCATCTCGCCGTTGCCGGAGTCGTACAAGGCCAGGGCACCGCCGCCCTCCTGGGCATTCTGAAGGCTGAAAGGCACCGTCACGCCGTCGCAGGTGATCGCATTGCCTTTGGCCTCATCGGCGCGGATCTGCTTCAGCGTCCGCCCATCGGCATCCAGGCAAATAAAGCGTTGGTGCTCCCCGTCATATTCGATGTGCACCGCCTGCCCGACCCCGCCGGCCATCTGCAACGGCTCCACCGGCGCCATCCACGAGATGAACAGCAGACCCAAAATACCGAGCGCGGCAATCATTACGAAGTAGCCGACGGTCGCGGCCATGGCGGCGACGCCGTCGTTATCGGTAAAGCCAAGCACGACGCCGATGGCGAAGATCAGCGGCAATATCGTAAACACCGCACCGCCGGAGGCGGCCATGATCTCGCCGACCTTGATCAGCCACGGGGCGAGATTGTCGGCACCGGCAATGGAGCTGCCCACGCCGAGCAGGATGCCGGCCACCGGCAGCACGGATACCGGCAGCATCAGGGACTTGCCGATCTTCTGCAGGGAGCCGAAGGTACTGTCCCAGGTCGATTTCAAAGACATTATCTTCTCCCAATTCAGAATTCGAGGGGCACCAGCGCGCGCACATCGGCGGCGGTGTCCTGAGCCAGCGCCTGTTGCGCCAATGCCTTGCACTCTTCGAGGGTGCGCCTACGCACCTCGGCCTTGACCGCGGGCACGGACGGCACGCTGACGCTGAGTTCGTCGACGCCGAGACCGACCAGGATGGGCACCGCCTGCAGGTCGCCGGCGATGCCGCCGCAAACGCCCACCCACTTGCCGTTGGCATGGGCACCCTCGATGGTCTGTGCGATCAGCCGCAGCACCGCGGGGTTCATCCCGTCGGCCTTCGACGCCAGCGCCGGGTGTCCCCTGTCCATGGCCAGCGTGTACTGGGTCAGGTCGTTGGTACCGATCGAGAAGAAGTCCACTTCCTTCGCGAATTGCGCCGCCATCACCGCGGTCGACGGCACCTCCACCATGATCCCCACCTCGATCGGATCACGACGCCCGAGCTTATCCCGCTCCTCATCCAACACGCCCTTGACCGAGCGGATCTCGTCCAGGGTCGAGATCATCGGAAACATGATGCCCAGCCGGCGTGTCTTCGCGACCCGCAGGATGGCCCTGACCTGGGTGCGCAGGATCTCCGGTCGGTCCAGCGCGATACGGATTCCGCGCACACCGAGAAAGGGGTTCTCCTCCCGGGGCAGGGGCATGTACGGCAGCGGCTTGTCGCCGCCGACGTCGAGGGTCCGGATGATCATCCGGCGCCCGTCCAGCGCCGCCGAGATGTCGTCGTAGATCTGATATTGCTCGTCCTCGGTCGGTGCCGTGGAGCGCTCCAGGTACAGGAACTCGGAACGCAGCAGGCCGACGCCCTCGGCCCCCATCTCCACCGCCTTGCGCGCGTCCTCCTCACCGCCGATGTTGGCAACCACCTCGACCCGGTGCCCGTCGCCGGTCACGGCCGGCTGGTCCGCCGCGGCCAAGTCGGCCTCGCGCTTGGCGGCGGACTTCTCCTTGAGCGCTTTGATCCGCCCAATCTCTTGCGGGTCGGGGTCCAACCGCAGAGTGCCGCGGGTGCCATCGAGGATGACCGGCGTTCCGTCCTCGATGTCCAGCGCCCGCGGCTCGATACCAGCCATTGCCGGAATATCGAGCGCGCGGGCGATGATGGCCACGTGGGAGGTGGCACCGCCGCCGACCGTGCAAAATCCGAGCACCCGAGTCCGATCCAGGTTCGCGGTATCGGAAGGTGTCAGCTCCTCGGCGATGAGGATGGTCTCCGGCGGCAGCTCCGGCTCTTCTACCGGCTGACCGGTGATGATGCCGAGCACACGGCGGCCCACGTCCCGCAGGTCGTTGGCGCGTCCCGCCAACAGCGCGTTGCGCAGCTGCGCAAGACGCTCGGCATGGGTCGTGTAGGCCCTTTGCCAGGCGAATGCCGCGCTCTTGCCCTTGGTGATCGCACTCTCGGCGATGTCCATCATATCCGGGTCTTCCAGGAGTTCCTGGTGGGCGGCAAAGATGGCCGCCTTGGCGGGATCCGCCTGGCCGTGAAGCTGTGCCTGCAGGGCCTCGAGCTGGACCTTGGCCATGTCTAACGCATCGTCGAGTCGGCGACGCTCTTTGTGCGGGTCCCCACCCTCCTCTTCGACCTGGATCTCTTCGCGGCGAAGCCGGAACACCTTGCCGACCGCGAGTCCCGGCGAGGCGGAGACGCCAATCAGCAGGTTCGGGTCATCGGAGCGGGGACGCGGCGCCGGCGCGGAGTCCGGACCGATCTCGGTCGTCGCCGGCGCGGCCGCCGGCCTGGTCCCCTCGTCGCCAAGCCCGGAGGCGAGCTCCGGGATCAGTGCAGCGATGGCCTCCGCGGCATCCGGCCCCTCCGCGACCAACACCACCTTGTCTCCATGGCCGACATCCAGACCCATGATCGAGACCAGACTCTTGGCATTGGCCTGATCATCCCCGCGTTGGAGTAGGACCTTGGACTTGAACTTCTTGGTCAGGTTCGCCAGCACCGCCGCGGGGCGGGCATGAAGGCCGGTGGCGTTGGGGATCAGCACCGCCTCCGAGGTGACCTTCTGGCCCTTGATCTCATCCGCTGTCACGGCACCGGCCGCGAGCTCCAAGGTCATAACGACGTCCTGATTGGCCCGCACGCTGCCAGAGGCCAGCCGAAGCGCTGACAGGCGCTCGGGATTGGTCACCACCAATTGGGTAAGCAGGCTCTTGGCGTGGGTGGCGAGAAAGTCCGCATCGAACGCGATCAGGGCGTCCCCGGCGGCAACGACCTGACCTTCCGCCACCTTGGATGTAAAGCCCTCGCCCTTGAGTTTAACCGTGTCCAGTCCAATATGGATCATCACCTCGATGCCTTCGGCCGTGGTGAGCGTCACGGCATGACCGGCACGGTGGAGCTGGGTCACGGTGCCGGGGCAGGGGGCGGTCAGAAGCTGATTCAGCGGATCGATGGACAGACCGTCCCCGACCATTTTCTGAGCAAACACCGGGTCCGGGACCTGCTCGATTGGAAGAATGACCCCATCCAACGGCGCCCTTAGCTCTATTTTCATTGCCCTCTCCCCTGTTGTTGGTACCCATCCGCGGCCTTCCCCGGATGGGTACAGAATGTTTGTCTAGCATGGTTTGGTGAGTGGACGATCAAGGATTCAACGGAATCCGGTCTACGCGTCGACAAGTCGGAAGCATCTCGTCATGGCCAGCCCAATGCTTGCCTGGACGCTCATCCGGCCGGGCGGTCGAGCGGTCGTCGTGCGGTCCGTGCGCCGTCGCTGAACCGTCGCGGCGAAGTCGCGATCGCGGGCGTCAGCCCAAGATCGGACGCGTAGCCCTCCGCAGCCACGCCGCGGTTTCCGCATCCACCAGCGGCGTCAGCGTCTGGCGCACCCTGGCGTGGTAGGCGTCGAGCCATGCCGCTTCGTTCTCGGTGAGCAGATCGGGAACGACCAAAGCCAAGTCTATCGGTGCCAGCGTTAGGGTTTCGAACCCTAGGAGCTCCTTTTCGGCATCCTCCGGCGCCTCCATGGAGGTTACCGCAACCAAATTCTCGATGCGGATGCCGTAGGCGCCGGTCTTGTAGTAGCCGGGCTCGTTCGAGACCACCATGCCGGGCTGCAAGGCCACCCGGTTGGCGATCTTGGAGATCCGTTGCGGTCCCTCGTGAACGCTCAGGTAGTTGCCGACACCATGGCCGGTCCCATGATCATAGTCGAGGCCTGCGTCCCACAATGCGAGCCGTGCCTGGGTATCCAATTGCGGCCCCGTCGTCCCTTTCGGAAAGCGGGTGGTGGCCAGGGCGATATGGCCCTTCAGCACCCGGGTAGAGCGGACGCGCATCTCCTCGCTCGGCTCGCCGATCGCCACCGTCCGGGTGACATCGGTGGTGCCGTCCAGATACTGGCCGCCGGAGTCGAGCAGATAGAGTGAATCCTGCTCCAGGATTCGATCGGTTTCGGGGCTTGGACGGTAGTGGACGACGGCGCCATTGCTTCCGGACGCGGAGATGGTCGGAAAGCTCAATCCGCGGAAGTATTCGTTGTCGCGGCGGAACGCCTCCAGCCGGTCGGCGGCCGAAATCTCGGTGAGGGTTCCGGTTGGCGCCTCCCGGGCGAGCCATGCCAGAAATCGGCTCAACGCCGCACCGTCGCGCCGGTGGGCGGCGCGAATCCCTTCGAGCTCCACCGTATTCTTCACCGCCTTTGCCAAAGCGCAGGGATCGGGCTCGGAGACGGTCTCGGCCCCGGCGGTTCGCAGACGCCTCGCGATCCAGTCGGGGGTTCCGTCGGGATCGATGCGCACGGTTTTCTTGTCCGCGCCGAGCCGATCGAGGGCCGGACCCAGGCCTTCCATCGCGGCAACCGACACCTCTCCACCCAGATGTTCGCGAAGACCGGGTGTCAGCTTGCGGGGATCGACGAACAGCTCGACGGAAGCATCGGCGTGGAGCACCGCGAAGGCGAGGGTCAGGGGGGTGTACGGCACGTCGCCGCCGCGGATGTTCAGTAACCAGGCGATCGAGTCGGGGGCGGACAGAACCACGGCGTCCTGCCGCCGTTCGAACAAGGTCTCGGCGGCACGATTGCGCTTTTCGGCCGCCGACGAGCCGGCGAACGCCTCGCTGTGGGCGACGACCGGGGCGATCGGCGGCGGTGGCCGATCGGTCCAAATCGCGTCGACCGGATTGCCGTTGATCGGCGCCAACCGCCCACCGGCCCGCGCGCAGGCGGCGCGAAGCCCGGTGACCTGGGCCGGCGTGTGCAGCCACGGGTCATATCCGAGCCGACCCTTGGGCGGCAGATTGGCGGCAACCCAGTCGGTAAGCGGTTCCTCGATGGAATGGCGGATCTCATAGAGCGATTCGTCAATTTCAACGCGTGCCTGCACCGTGTAGCGGCCGTCGACGAACACCGCCGCGCGATCCTTGAGCACGACGGCCGTACCCGCGGAGCCGGAAAACCCGGTGAGCCACGCCAGGCGCTCCGCATAGGGCGCCACATACTCGCCCTGATGCTCATCGGTGCGCGGCACGATGAAGCCGGCAAATCGGTCGCGTTTCAACCGCGTGCGCAAGGCGTCCAGTCGCGAGGCGTAATTCGCCTGTTCCTCGCCGTTTTCGGCGCGGAACTCCGCCAGGAGAGCCGCCAGTTGTCCCTTCAGCTCGGCCTCGGCGCCGGGACAAACGAGATCGATCCACGCCTCGGGTTCAAAACCGTCCGGGGCGGCGGCGACACCGGCGACGAGTTCGCGCGTTTCGGCGATACCGATCGATGCCCCGGCCCGCTTCAACAACCGCTCCAAACCGCCGTCGTCGCGATGCACCAGGTTCAAGGCATCGATCCTTATGGTTTGGTGAACAGGTTACTCGCGCCCAAGCTATGACCGACGACGGGTTCAAGCAAGGGGCTATGCGATTTGGGAAATGCTGCATTGCAACAATCGCACTTTATCAATCCGCGGCAGCATCTATCATTAGAATATTAAAACACAAATACACTTTTTACGAGAGGATACGAAGATGCAATCGGCAGCCGACGACAGCAGTGGCGGTCATGTCCATGGTCTTTCCATTCGGCTCGAAGATGGAACCTGGATGCCGCTCGATGCGGTTATCGCGGAAGGTCGGCGCCAGCGGGCCCGAGAGATCCGTAGAGTGGCGAGCTTAGCGGCCCACTGGATCGGGCGGACCGTGAGGACCTTCGTGTCGCTGGTTCCCGCGCACGAGTTCAGGCGCAAGATTCCCAAGGTGGCACCGATGGCCGAGCTTCTGGCGGCCGGGGCGGAAGTGGCAACGTTCCGGACCGACGCCGTTCTCGGCCATGCCGCCGGCGCGTCCGCGGAAGGTGCCGCCAAGAAGATGCGGAAAGGCGACGGCCAGCCTCTCGCCGCCTGAGTTCGGGCAAGAATGGGGGGCTCTACTCGGGTTTCGACTCCTGCTGGGCTCTGACGTAGCCGTTCCGGGTCATGCAGCGCTCGAACAACTCCTTCTCGCGCTTTTCCGCTTCGAAGCGGTTCATCGAGGTGGAGTATGTGCGGGTGCGGCTGTATCCGCGGGGGCCCAGCTGCTGGTCGAGCGCAAAGTCCCTCCCCGCTTTTTCAGAGGCGGTCCGGCGGCACGCCGCCTCATCGCGCGCCCAGGCATCCTGAGGCCGATCGGGGTTCTCCCATCGGCCTTGGGTCTCCGTGCACGACGCGGTCAAGACCAGGATCAGAGAAATCGCCAGCACTCTCGGGGTGTTCACGGCTCGGTATCTCCATTGTCGACCTTCAAACGCCAAACTTCCCGCGCCAGCACCTCCAATTGGCCCGCGCCCCAGTTTCCCTGGTCGTTGACCCGTTCCACGAGAGCCGGCGGTATCGCCTCCAAACCGTTGCGGGCGCCGGCGATCGCGCCGGTCATTGCCGCGGTCGTGTCGACATCGCCCCCGGCGATGATCGCGGTGTGGATGGCGCTGGTGTAGTCATCGGGCGTTCGCAGGAACGCGTAGAGGCTCCACAGCACACTCTCGGTGACGAAGGGCGAGATGCCCTCGTGGACATGGGAGAAATCCGGTTGGCTCGCGGCGACAACGTGGTCGACGACGTCTTCCGGGGGAAGCTCGATCCATTCGCAGAGGAAATTCAGAGCGGCACCGACCGAGTCTCTTCGACGGTGCCGGCCCATTCGGCCAGTTGGGCGAGGAACGCTTTCGGTTCAACGGCGTCCTCGCGCAACACCAGTGCGACGGCGCCGGCGATGGCGACGGCGCCCGCGGAGCAGCGGCGGTCGGCGTGGGTGATCCGGCCCTGGTCGGTAGCGGCGGCGATCAGTCGGTCGGGCTCATCGTAGAACATCAAGCCGATCGGGCCGGCGCGCATGGCGCTGCCGTTGCCGGCGTTGGGCGGCGGGGTGCCGGAATGTTGCCAGGACACCCCGGCGGTGAGCCGTGCCGCGGCCTCGGCGGTTGCCCAGCCGCCGCCGACCACGCGGCTCGCCGGCGAAAAGCGCGGCGATACGCACGGCATAATCGGCGGGATCGAAGCGGCCAAAAGCCACATAGCTCTCCATCAATTCCCGGGCCAGCTGCGAATTGTCCGAGTACTGGCCAAGGGCGAACGGGCCTTTCCGCACCGGATCGTCCCGTTGGTCGAGCAGGATCGCGTCCGCGTAGGGGCGGCAAACCGCCGGCGGGCAGCCTTCGACCATGAACCCGACGGCATCGCCGACGCACTGTCCGATCAGGCAGCCGGTGAAGCGATCTTCAGGCGGATGCGACATCGTCGGATCCACCGAACAGGAACTCGGCGACGACCGGCGCATGGAACGATTCCGGCGATCCGCGCACCGCGTGGGAAGTGATCAACTCGTCCCCCAGCGCCTCGTTGTGGATCTCGACGCCGGTGTACCAGGCGAGCAGCGGCCTGGAGACCAGCAGGTGATCGAGCATCTGCGGGCGGCCGTGATGGACGACGGAAAATTGTCTGGAATCGGCGAGCGAGCGTTCCAGAAGGCACCAGCGTGCGCATCGTCAGGTGCGGATTGCCGGCATCTTCCTCGTCGCCTCGAATGGTGCGCACCGGCATTTCGTAGGCGTTGGCGTTGAAATCGCCGCAGACGACGATCAACGCCTCCGGATCGGCGTCCAGCAGGCGGTCGACGAACAGCCGCACCTCCAGGGCTTGCCCGATCCGTTTGACCGCCGCCAGGAAGAAGCCTTCGGCCCAGCCGGACATGCTCCGCCAGGTGCGGGAATCGGTTTTCTGTCCGGGCACGAAGGCGGCTCTCGGCGCCCTCAGGTGGAGGTTGATCACATGCAGCGTCCGTCCTTGGTCGACGGGCACCGCGGCGTAGAGAAAAGGGCGATCCCATTCGATGTCGCAGACGTCTTCATGACCGAGCTCGGTGGTCACGGGGCGATGGGTGGGCGGCGCCACAAGGTCGTGGTAGATCTGCCGATGCTCGGCGATCGGAAACCGGCTGAGGATGACCAGGTTGTGCTTGTCGCGGACGCCGCCCTTCGAGCGGCTTTGTGTCGCCACCTGGTGAAACTCCTCGTAGGGGGTCTCCGCGAGAAGTTCCTGCATCGCCTTCAGCCGCCGACCACCCCCCTTCGTCCGCCGTTGGCTGTCCACTTCCTGCAGGCACAGGATGTCAGCCCGAAGCCGCCGCAACTGAGGTCTGAGCAATCGGAGACGCTCGGAGAGGGTGACGCCGTGGTCGGACGGCACTCCGAGGTTCTCCACATTGAACGTGGCGATGCGGAGCGGCAGGTTATCTGGGGACTCGGTCATGATCGCCCGGCCGTCTGCTCCGATCTCGGCGCCAGACAGGCACGGAGGAAAGCGACCGACTCGGGGGCGTCCCATTCGGCGGGGCCGAGGACCCGGCCGATTTCACGCCCCTCGTCATCGTACATCACCGTCGTCGGCAGACCCGAAAGACCGACCGCGCGGCCGACTTTGCTCTTTTCGTCGATGATCACCGAAAGGCTGGTGATTCCTCTCCTGGCGTAGAACTTGCTCACAACGTCAGCACCGCCCCGGTCCGAAGACAGCGCGAGGACGTCGATGCCATCTCCAAAGACTTCGGCGCTGAGCCGGTCCAGCGCCGGCATCTCCTTGACGCACGGCGCGCACCAGGTCGCCCAGAAGTTGACCACAACGCCCTTGCCGCGGAAATCGGCAAGAGTTCGCGCGGTATCTCCGTTCAGGAAAAAGGGAACGGTTGGTGCCGGCTCCCGAGAGGACGTCTTTTCGAAATTGCCCAGCGACTCCGGCGGGTTCCGACACCGGCCGCCCGCGGCGCTTGCGTGGCCGGCGGATATCATCACAATGACCGCGATGGAAACCCCGGTGAGGACGGCACGAAACATGGTTGTTTTCTCTCCTCTTTCTGCTCTTTCTGCCGCGAACCCGCGATGAGCAGTGATCCCTCGCAAAAGCCACCCGGCACCAGCGCCATCTGGGGCGGCCGGTTCGAAGCCGGGCCCTCGGCGGTGATGGAGGAGATCAATGCCTCCGTCGATTTCGACCGCCGACTTCTCGCCCAGGACATCGCCGGATCGAAAGCCCACTGCGCCATGCTGGTTCGCCAGGGCATCATATCGCAACGGGATGGCGACGCCATCCTCGACGGTCTCGACGCCATAATGCAAGAAGCGCGGGAGGGCAGGTTCGTTTTCGACCGCGGGCTCGAGGACGTGCACATGAATGTCGAAGCGCGGCTCGCCGAGCTGATCGGCGAGGCCGCCGGACGGCTGCACACCGCGCGCTCGCGCAACGACCAGGTGGCTACCGACTTCAAGCTCTGGGTCCGCGATGCCATCGACGATCTGGAGGACTCCCTGCGTACATTGCAGGCGGTGCTGATCGACAGGGCCGAAGCCCACGCCGAAACGATCATGCCCGGGTTCACCCACCTGCAGGCGGCGCAACCGATAACGCTCGGCCATCACCTCCTGGCCTACGTGGAGATGCTCGGTCGTGACCGCGGTCGGTTCGCCGACTGCCGGCGGCGGCTCAACGAGTGTCCGCTGGGGGCGGCGGCGCTGGCGGGAACGTCGTTCCCGATCGATCGCCGGATCACCGCCGGCGCCCTCGATTTCGACCGGCCGGCGGCCAATTCCATGGATGCCGTCTCCGACCGGGACTTCGCGATGGAGTTCCTCGCCGCCGGGGCGACGCTGGCGGTCCACCTTTCGCGTCTCGCCGAGGAGATCGTCCTCTGGTGTTCGGCGCAGTTCGGTTTCATGCGTCTTTCCGATGCGTTCTCGACCGGCAGCTCGATCATGCCGCAGAAGCGCAACCCCGACGCGGCCGAACTGGTGCGGGCCAAGGCGGGGCGCGTCATCGGCGCGCTCAACACGCTGATGGTGGTGATGAAAGGGCTGCCGCTGGCCTACGGCAAGGACATGCAGGAGGACAAGGAGCCGGTGTTCGACGCCGCCGATACGCTGCGGCTGTGCGTCGCCGCGACCACCGGCATGATCGAAGGCGCGCAGTTCGACCCATCGCGGATGAGGGCGGCGGCGGCGGTCGGCTTCGCGTCCGCGACCGACCTCGCCGACTGGCTGGTGCGCGTCCTCGGCGTCCCCTTCCGCCGCGCCCATCACATCGTCGGCGCGTTGGTCAAGGAAGCGGAAACGCGGGGCTGCGGCCTCGAGGCATTGCCGCTGGAGACGATGCGGCAGGTGGAACCGGCGATCACTGAAGAAGTCTTTCACGTGCTCGGCATCGAGCAATCGGTCGCCAGCCGAACCAGCGAGGGCGGAACCGCACCTTCGAACGTCCGCGCCGCCGTCGCCGACGCCCGGCGAAGGTTCCTGGACTGACGCCGAACCTCTTCGAGGGCGGCGATGCTTCCGCTTGCGGACTGCAAGCGTTCCGGCACCTACAAATTCGCCACGGGAGGGCATATGGAGTTACAATAGCCGGACCGTAATGCGGTGGAGAGCTGACGTGACAAGAACGCTACAGCAGTTGGAGACCGAGATCCGATCGTTGAGTTCTGCCGAGAGAACCCGGCTTCTACGCGACCTCATCGCGGATCTCGATGGAGAGATCGAGACGGGGGTCGAGAGCGCGTGGTTGGATGAGGTGGAGCGAAGACAACGGGAGTTGACAGAAGGAGTCGTCGAGCCGATTCCGGCAAGAGAGGTTTTTGATCGGGCAAGGTCTCGGCTCAAGAAGTGAAGGTCGGATTTCATCCCGCGGCGGCGAGGGAGCTTATCGAGACATCTACGTTCTATGACAACGAGGTGCCGGGGCTCGGGGAGCGGTTCGTCGCGGAGGTCGAGCGGGTGGTCAGCCTCGTCGCCGAGCGGCCGAACATTGGCCAGGAAATCGAGAAAGGCCGGCGTCGAATAGTCTTGGCGCGCTTCCCCTATTCACTGATCTACAGCACTGAATCGAATGATGTTTGGATCTTGGCGGTTGCCCACCAGCGCCGTCGTCCCGGATACTGGCACGGGAGAATGGGTCACTGATCAGCCATCCACCCGGGGGCCAAGCTGCAGCTTCGTCAACTCCGAGCGGAAGTCCTCGTATTTACCGCTGGGGGCGTCGGGAATTTCGTCGGCCGCGGTGAAGGTGAACGGGAACCGTTTCGTTGCGCATTGTCCATCGTTCGCAGGCGCCATGCGCAGGCTATTGTCCGAATGGAACGAATGCGCGATGGTTTAGCAACTTTAGGCAGTGCCTTCGGGTTGTTCGACGATCTCAGTCGATGGGTTCGACGCGGACCGGAGCACCGTCCTTGACGGTGCTAAGGGTCTTTACGTCTTCGATCGCGTGTCCCCAGATGTTGGTGGGCGCGGCCAAGCGGATCTCTTCGGCGCCGGAGATCGGAGTCCTGCCGAACCCGATGGCGATGGAATCGCCTTCCACCCAGAATGCCAATTCTCCCTCTTCGATCACCTCCTTGGCGTCGGATTCCCGGGGTACGCTCACCGGCGTCCGGAAATAGACCTCGTCACCCCAGGTCCGCGCGCTCGACGCGAACGGCAAGGCCCCGTAGATGGCGTCGGCCGTCGGGGTATCCCTCAATCGGGCGGTGATCTCGACGGGACCGATGATCATTCTCAATCTTCGCATGGTTCCACAATCTCATTCGGTTTCGGTGGGCGGCTTCGAGGATCCCGGTCCAAGCGGTTGGCCGTAGGAGAACTCGACGAAGTTGCCGTCCGGATCCTTCAGTCCGCAGTAGTAGCCAAGCGGATACGGTTCCTCGCAAGGTTCCCAGACGAGGCAACCGGCGGCGCGTGCCCGTTCGGCCACCGCATCGACCTGTTCGCGGGTCGAGCAGGCGAAGCCGAAATGGCCGAAGTCGTTCGGCCTCCGGTCACGACCGGGGCCGTTCGGCAGAATTACGAAAATAAACCGTCCCTCCCGTCCCGGCTCGGCGAGCCAGACGATGCGGCCACCGCGTCCGTCCGGCCGTTCGTGTACGGTCTCCAGCCCGCAGAAATCGGCGTAGAAACGGACACAGGCGTCGAGATCGCGCACGTGAAGAGCGATATGGGTCAACGTCGGAAACATTGCGGCGTCAGGCTACTCCCTTCCCGGAAGCGCGGCAAACGGCAAGCGATCGAACATTCCACGGTTCACCGGGCCGCGATTGCGCTATAATTTTGTATGGCTCTGAGAACGATTGATCTGGCTCGAGAACAGGAGTTTTGCCATGAAGACCATCCTGTTGCCGTTTCACGATGAGGACGCGGGACGCACGGCCCTAGAGGCCGCCTGTGTCGTCGCCCAGCAATTCGGAAGCTACCTGGAAGGCCTGCTGGTTCGGGAGGGACCTCATATCGACTTCGGCCCGGGTATTTCCATTCCGCCCGACTACCTGAGCGAGGCCGCGGCAGAGTGGCGCCGGTTCGCCGAGTCGGTGCGCAAGCATTTCGTCGGCGTGACCGGCGAGCGGGGCATGCCGCTCGGCGAAGTGGAGAGCGCGGCGGAGGGCCCGACGGCAGGCTGGCACGAAATGGAGGGTCGGGAGAGCGACGTCGTCGGCGAGTATGGCCGCCTGTTCGATCTCATCGTCATCGGTCGAACGACCCGGGACCCGACTGCCCGTTGGCAGGCAACCTGCGAGGGGGCGCTGTTCGAGACCGGCCGTCCGGTACTGCTGGCGACACCGCGGGCGCCGAAGATCCTTGGCGGGACCACGGTGATCGCCTGGAACGGGAGCACCGAAACCGCACGGACGGTGGCGTTGGCGATGCCGCTACTGGCCTCCGCGGCGAAGGTCGTGGTGCTCGCCGTCGAAGGCGACACGGTGACCGGTCCGCACGCCGGAGAGATGGCCGCCCATCTGGCGCGCAACGGCATCAAGGCGTCGGCGACCACCGTCCACGCGGCCGGACGGACGATCGGGGACGCCATCCTCGAGGAGGCGGCGGCGTTGGGAGCCGACCTTCTGGTCAAGGGGGCCTATACCCGCAACCGACTGCGTCAGATCATCTTCGGTGGCGCGACCCAGCACGTTCTGAGGTACGCGGCGATCCCTCTGCTGATGGCCCACTGACACATTGCTCGGACCGAGAGTCCGGCCGCGGCATGACCGGCCTCTAAGAAGTCATTCCTGCGGATCACCATCGCAGTTGGCGACGCGCAGTTGCTGGATCTCTTCGATCTCGGCGTCCGACAGATCCGCCAGCTCGTCGAGTGTCGTGACCCAATCTTGCAGGCTCCGCCATTTGTGTTGGTAAAGGATGCGGTTCAGTTGCTCCAGGTCCGACATGTCTGTTTCCTCCCCTGTCCTGAATGCTTCGGTGCTCGCGAGAAGCGGGAACTCGTGTTACGACACAAAAGTTCCTATAAGAGGAGGCCATAGCAGGAACGCGTGGCTTATGTCAAGATAATAATCCTATATAAAGAACAAAAAGTGAACTGCGGAAGATTGCGCTCGGTCCACGGGATCGCCGCTACCGGGGTCTCAGGGCTTGGCTTTCTTCCCGCGACGCTTCTTCAGCGCGCTTCCGCGGCCGGAGAGGCTGGGGTTTTTCATGAAGTAGATCTGGGCGGAGAAGGTGTCGTCCTTCGCCTGGACGCGGGTGTAAGTGCCGTCGGGCTCGAGGATCCAGCTCTGCGCCTTGTCCTGCAGGTTGGCGACCATGATTTCGTCCAGCACCTGCTGGTGGACGGTGGGGTTTTCGATCGGCACCAGGGTTTCGATGCGCCGGTCGAGATTGCGCGGCATCCAGTCGGCGGACGACACGAAAACCTTGGCGTGGCGCGACGGAAGCTCATGGCCGGCACCGAACGCGAAGATGCGCGAATGTTCGAGAAATCGCCCGACGATGCTCTTGACCCGGATGTTCTCCGAGAGGCCCGGCACCTGCGGACGCAAGCAGCAGATGCCGCGCACGACCAGGTCGATGCGGACGCCGGCCTGGGAGGCGCGGCACAGCGCGCCGATGATCCTGGCGTCGAGAATGGAGTTGCACTTGGCCCAGATACCGGCGGGCCGGCCGCTTCGGGCGTGGTCGATCTCGTCCTCGATCAGCTCGATGATCTTGTCGCGTATGGAATAGGGAGCGATGGCCAGCTTTTCCAGGGTCTGCGGACGGTCATGCCCGGTCATCACATTGAACACCCGCGCGGCATCGCGACAAAGGGCCGGATCGCAGGTGAAGAACGAGAGGTCGGTATAAATCCTCGCGGTCACCGGATGGTAGTTGCCGGTGCCGAAGTGGACATAGGAGCGGAGCGCGCCCCCTTCCCGGCGAACCACCAGGCTGATCTTGGCGTGCACCTTCTTGTCGAGAAAGCCGTAGGCGACCTGAGCTCCCGCGCGCTCCAGGTCGCGGGCCCAGCCCATGTTGGCTTCCTCGTCGAAACGCGCCTTCAACTCGACCATCGCGGTGACCGATTTTCCGGCCTCCGCAGCCTCTTTCAGGGCGGCGACGATGGGGGAGCCGCGACTGGTTCGATACAGGGTCTGCTTGATTGCTACGACCGATTCGTCGCGCGCCGCCTGACGCAGGAACTGGACCACCACGTCGAAGCTCTCGTAGGGGTGATGGACAATGAAGTCCTTGGCCTGGATGGCGGCGAACATGTCGCCGCCAAAATCGCGCACCCGTTCTGGGAAGCGCGGCTCGAACGGCGGGAACAGCAGCTCGGGACGCTCGTCGACGATGAGATGGCGCAGGTCCCCCAGTCCGACGATCCCCTCGCGCATGAAGACGTCCTGTTCGCTGACGCCGAGCTTCTGGACGATAATGTCGTAAAGCTTCGGATCGATGTCGGCGTTGACCGAGAGCCGGACGACGGAGCCGTGATGCCGGCGCTTCAACGCGGTTTCGAACGTCAGCATCAGATCTTCGGCCCGTTCGTCGATCTCGATTTCGCTGTCGCGGACTACCCGGAAGCAACCGTGATTTTGCAGGGTGAAACTGGGGAACAGGCTTTCGACGAACAGCGCGATCACTTCTTCCAACGGAATGAACCGGATCCCTTTGCCGGAAAGCCGGACGAAGCGTTGGATCTGTGTCGGAACCGGGATCAGCGCGTACTTGTCCTTGCCGGCGCGTCCCAGGAGGTGCAGGAAGACGCAAACGCCGAGGTTCGGAATGAACGGAAACGGATTCGCCGGGTCCACGGCGAGCGGGGTCAGCACCGGAAAAACGTTTTCAACGAACCAGTTCTCGAGCCACTTGCGGTCTTCGGCCGACAAGTCGTTGGGGGCCAACACCCGGATCCCCTTTTCGGATAGTTCCTTCTGCAGGGCCGCCCAGATTTCACGCTGTTGGGTCATCAGGTCGGCGCCGACCTCGAGGATCGCCAAGAGCTGCTGCGCCGGGGTGAGGCCGTCCTGGCTCGGGGTGGTGATCCCTTCCTCGATCTGTGCTTTCAGACCGGCGACCCGCACCATGTAGAACTCGTCCCAGTTGGTTCCGGAGATCGCAAGGAACCGCAGGCGTTCGAGCAGGGGGTGATTGGGATTGGTGGCCTCCTCGAGCACGCGGCTGTTGAAGGCCAGCCACGAGAGCTCGCGATTGATGAATATTTCCGTGCGCTCGTCGCTATCCGGGGGGGGCCGGTCCTCGTACTCGACGTTTTCTTGCGCAACTTTCATCATTTTCATCCCTCGACTAACGTCTTGTCGTCACTTACCGCTCTCGACAAAAAGAGCGTTACGTGGCCGCCGCTTCCAGCGTCTGTTCGCCGATCGCCCGCATGATGGGAATGCTCCTGAGCGAGCGCCCTCGCTGTATCTCCCGCGCCAGCAGCAGAAACTCGTGCCAGGGACCTCGGCGTTGCGACTCGTGCTTGGCCCAGAGGGCCATCCACGAAAATCGTTCCGCCCACTTCGTCCGGCGCGATTCCAGAATTTCGTCGATAATGAGATTGATCCGGGCGGACCGCTTGCGTCTGCTGTTTTTGTGCAGCAGGGCTCTTACGTCGGGATCGTCTTCAAACCATGACTCGCCGAACGGCAAAATGTAAGGCCAGTTGCCGCTGACGCGCAGAGAATCTTCGACCGCCTCCGGCTCGAGGAGCGCCGGTTTCACATCCGGCTCCATCAGCGTCAACAGATCCTCGACGGTCATCAGGCGCGGCTGGGTGTTCGCCAGGCCCAGAGACTCGACGAAATCGATCATCTCGACGGGCGGCGTGCTTTCGTTGGCGACGCCGACGGCAAGATTGTGGCGAACGATGGTTTCGACCAGATCGGGTACAACGGAAAGCACGAAGATCGAGCTTCTTATGTTCGTCATGAACGATGCGACTTCTGTCTTGGACTGGTCCCTCAGGCACCAGGTGTCGGCGACGCCGATATCTTGCTTGACCAGCAGATTGAGGATCCGATGCTTGCGCCCGTTCTTGGTGATGGCGACGACGCTTTGCGCTCCGGCCCCATCGACGGCGCTGGCGTAGATGTCGGCTTTTGCGTTCGAAGGCCAGGGGGCGCACTCGACGCCGTTGCGCCGGGCCCGCCGTATCGCCGAATCCAGATGATGCCGTTCACCCTCCGGCAGCCAATTGCGTACCGCGATCATCCGCCGAAACGAGACCGGCGAAAGCGTTGACGGGGAAGCGATGGCCGCGAGGGCCTGGCAGGTTGATCGGCGAACCTCGGGCGACGGGTCGAGGAGCGACAGCGTCGCCGTGTTGCGCAACGATTCGAGTGGCGAAGAAACCAGAACCGCGGCCACCACCTCCCGGAACTCCGGCGGCATCGGAAGGCTAAATTCAGCCATTCCTTCATAGAGGCCGAACTCGTTCTCGCCAAACGCCTGCACCATGTCGGCGAAAAGTTCATCGAGCTCGGTAGGATCGAGGTTCATGGATTCGATCCCTTCTTCCTTCGTCAACTCGCCGAGGGTAGAGGTGAGCTCCTCTCCGACATCCAGTCTGACCTCCCTGAACGTATTGAGGATCCGCGTCAGCAACGAACCCGAAATTTTCCCGTCATTTACCAGCGCGAGGACAAGGTCCTTGACTTCGGCGATCAGGTCCTCCGCCCAGTCGTAGCCGCGCTCGATCTGATAGCGAAGAAGTTCGAGGGCGGTGGCCAGGAGGTACAGGTAGCCCTGCACCAGAGATTGGTTGGGCTTCGTTCGACTCGCCTCCAGCTGAAGCAGCGTGAGGACGGGGATGACGGTCTCGGGATTGGCTTCGAGATAGAGACGACCCTCCATGGTATGGACACCGGCCTTGGCCGAGCGAATCTCCTTGGCGATCTGTCTGGCCAGTTGCTTTACTTCGGTTTGCGTTGTCATCGCTCAGAGCCTGATGTCATCGTCGAGGGAGACTGACCAGATATATGGGATGCCGGGCCGCGGAGCCATGGAATTCCCAATGCTTCTCTCCCACGGACGCACCACGGTAACGTTTGCCGGTCCATGGACGACGAGCCGATTCGTGTCGATCGTCTCGTTCGTTTCGGTATAGTTGGATCTTGCCCGTAACCAGTCCGGTAGGATCGAGACCCGCGATGACAAAGCCGATTTCGCCAGCGCCGATGTCTCTCACCCTCGACGGGCGCCACGTCGTCATCGTCGGCGGGAGCAGCGGCATCGGCAAGGCGACGGCGGCGGCGGTTCTCGCCCTCGGCGGCCGCGTCACCATCCTCAGCCGGAACGAGGACAAGCTGAGGCAGGCCGCCGCGGATCTGGGCCACGGTGATCGCGTCGCCTGGAATGTCCTGGACGTGATGGAGGATGCGGGCGTGACCCGCTATTTCGGGTCGCTGGCGGACGCGTCGGTCGATCATCTGGTGATCACCGCGGCGACGGTGGTGCACGGACCCTTCACCGGGGCGCCGACGGGCCATCTGCGCGGCATGTTCGAAGCCAAGTTCTGGGGCCCCGTCAAAGTCGCTCGCGGCTGTCTGCCCAAGCTCGCCGATGGCGGGTCGATCACCTTCTTTTCAGGGGTGCTGAGCCGGCGACCGGGGATCAATTGCTCGATGCTGGGTGCGGTCAACGCGGCGGTGGAAGGGCTGACCCGAGGGCTTGCCCTCGAACTCGGGCCGCGGCTCAGGGTCAACTGCTGCTCGCCTGGCATGGTCCGCACCGACGCCTATGGGGCATGCCGGAGGAGAAAAGGGAAGCCATGTACCAGGCGACCGGTAAGTCGCTGCCGGTCGGGCGGGTCGGCTACGATCACGAGCTCGCCGACGCGGTCCTGTTCCTGATGACCAACACCTACGCGACGGGGCTGGTCCTCGACATCGACGGCGGCCACATGATCCGCCAGTACGCAACGCGCTGAGTGGCCAATCATAGGCCGTCGGATGTGCGTCTGGTCACGCAACCCGGTCAGCCGCTATCATCATTCCCGCACGAGGGTGAAAGGTTGGTCACGAATGAGATTGCTTGCCGTGCTCCCCGGAGACTCTCTGCTCCTCGTTGCCGTGGTCCGACGCGCCGGCGGCGCTGTCGCACGGGGGACCTCCCGATATGCCAGGGATGCCATGTTCGACAAGCCTTGCCCGGGGGATCATTCACTGCCAATCGCGGGCCGGCTTTCGCCGGTCAGTATTTTCAAATCGAGTCCGCTCGGCGCCATCGAACAGCAAGAGTCGCACTTCGGCGGTCGGCGCCGCGCCGGGTAGAACCCGTCTTCTCGCCCAGTGCTGCGTCACCTGCTCCGAAAGTGGCCGCAGAACCAGAAGGCGTGAGGCGACCTCCTGGTATCCCCGAATGGAAGATCTGCCAGCACGCCTCGTCGGATGCGCCGTGCGACCGGTACTGATTTAGCGACCTCCGGTAAAAGGCTCGTTTCCCGCTTTCTGGTGTGCTCGCTAATCGTCTTGCCGGTCGTCGCCGCGATCCGGCACGTCGCTGCCGCGCAGGATTTCCTGACCCTCGGCCTGCTTCCGATCGGCCAACCGGTTCCGGCATTCCAACTGCCACCGGTGCAGGGGCGGCGTCTGGGTCTGTCCGATCGGGATCTGCGCGGCGAGGCGTCGCTGGTCAATCTGTTCGCTTCCTGGTGCGGTCCCTGCCGCGAGGAGCATCCGCTGTTGATGGCGCTGGCGCGGCGAGGCGTCGTGCCCATCCACGGTCTCAATTTCAGGGACAAGCCCGCCGACGCCGAACGCTGGCTGGATCGTCACGGTGACCCCTATAACCGCACCGGTGCCGATCTCGATGGCCGCGTCGGCAGCGAGTGGATGGTGCGGGGCATCCCCGAAACCTTCGTCGTCGACCGGCAGGGCCGCATCGCCTACGTGCACCTCGGCGCCCTCGACGAAACCGCGATCGACCAGACCATCCTGCCGCTGATAGCCAGGCTGAATACCAACCCCCACTGACAGCCACCGTTAAAGACTATCTCGGCAGCAGAACGATCCGGTCGGTCTTGTCGTCGATGGTCAGGCGAAATTGGCCGAGGAAGCTCATGCCGAGAAGGTGCTGATTGCCGATCCGCTCGTCGGCAATGAAGCCCACCGAGACATCGCCGGCTTTTGCCTGGCCGACCCTGACCGACCGCAAGGTCCCCGTCTTCACCGCGACGGCGCCGTTGGTGGTTTCGGCCTCGTCATCCTCGAGTTCCTCCTCGCTGAAGCCCAGCGGCGCGATCATCGAGCTCGGCAATACCACGATCGAGGCGCCGGTATCGACGACCAGGCGGACCGTGCGTTTCTTTCCGGTAGGACCGACCAGTTCGGCCTCGACCGTGTGTTGACGGCCCTGTCGCTCGGAGGTGACGACGCCGCGCCGCGGCACCGGGCCGGAGGAAGACCTCGGGTTCAGGATCCGAAGCTCGCGGATGCCGCCGTTGGAGTCGTGGACGATGATGTAGTTGTAGCCTTTCAGCAGCTCTTCGATCTGCCGGGGTGGCGAACCTTCCGGTGTCGGCCTCGCGGACGCTTCGCCGATTCGTTCGAGCCCGTTCACCGTGCTGCCGTCTCGCGAGGCCAATCTTCGATCTGGCTCCTGAGATTCCGTTGGTGTCCTGCGCCGCGGCCAGTCCCACCCAGGCGAGCCCCACCAGGATCAGCAGGCGAACGAGCGAACTCCATCATGGCTGTTCATCTTGCGGAGGTCCATCCATTCTCTCTGTTTTCGCGCGTTCAAACGGGATGCGTGAAAGCGGGGCTTCGTATCTGCTAAATATCCAAATGCCGCCATGTCCGGCGATCCCGGGAGCAACGGCGGCGAAGGACGGAATGGGATGAAGTCGTGATCACGGCCGACGTTTTGAACGAAGCTTCCGGGGTCCGCCATGGGTTCTTCACCCGTCGGGGCGGGGTCAGCGAGGGGGCGTACGCGTCGCTCAATTGCGGTCTCGGGTCTAGGGACTACCCCGATCGGGTTGGGACCAACCGGGCGCGGGCGATGGATCGTTTCGGCGTTCCGGGCGAATCGCTGGCGACCGCCTATCAGGTGCACTCCGACCGGGTGGCGGTGGTAGAGAAGCCTTGGGCGGCGGACGAGCGCCCCCAGGTCGACGGGTTGGTGACACGAACCAAGGGCGTCGCCCTCGGCATCCTGACCGCCGATTGCGTCCCGGTGCTGTTCGCCGACGCTGCTGCCGGCGTGATCGGCGCGGCCCATGCGGGCTGGCGTGGCGCCCGCGCCGGTATTCTCGAGGCCACCGTCGCGGCAATGGTCGATCTCGGCGCACGGGCGCAAAGCACGGTTGCCGTTGTCGGCCCCTGCATTCGCCAGGAGTCTTACGAGGTCGGGCCGGAATTCCACGCCGGGTTCACCGCCGACGATCCCGGAACGGATCGCCTGTTTCGGCCTTCTTCCCGGGAAGGCCATTTCATGTTCGACCTTCCCGGGTATGTGGTCCGGCGGCTTTCCGACCTTTCGATCAAGACGTTCGAGGAGCTTCCGTACGATACCTGCGCCGACGAGGAGCGTTTCTTCAGCTACCGCAGAACGACCCTCAACGGCGGCGGTGACTACGGCCGCGGCCTGTCGGCCATTGTCCTGGAGCCCTAGAAACAAGCCATGGCGCTGCATTTCTCCGAGAAAGAACTCGCCGACCGTCGCGCCCGGACCCGTGTCCTGATGGCCGAACGCGGGCTGGACGGGCTTTTGATCTTCCGCCAGGAGAGCATGTTCTACCTCACCGGCTACGACACGTTCGGCTACGTGTTCTTCCAGTGCCTGTACCTGGGTGCCGACGGAACGATGACCTTGCTGACCCGTGCCCCGGACCTGCGCCAGGCGCGCCACACGTCGATGATCGAAGACATCCGGCTGTGGGTGGACGGGGATGGCGCCGATCCGTCGGTTCAACTCCGCGACATCCTCTCCGAACACGGATGCCGCGGCCGGCGCCTCGGCGTCGAATGGGAGGCGTACGGCCTCACCGCCCGCAACGGCTTTCGGTTGGCGGCGGCTCTCCACGGGTTCTGTACGACCGCCGACGGGTCCGATCTGGTCAGCCGGCTGAGGGTGGTGAAAAGCGCGGCCGAGCTGGCCTACGTGCGGCGCGCCGCCGAGCTCGCCGACGACGCCTACGACGCCGCGGTGGCGCTGACCGGACCGGGGGCCTCGGAAGCGGATATCCTCGCCGCCATGCAGGGGGCGGTGCTGCGAGGCGGCGGCGACTATCCCGGCAACGAGTATATCATCGGCTCCGGCCGCGACGCCCTGTTGTGTCGTTATCATTCCGGCCGCCGCACCCTCGACGCCGACGACCAGTTGACCCTGGAGTGGGCGGGCGCCTATCGCCACTACCACGCCTGCCTGATGCGCACCTTCGCCGTCGGCAATCCGCCGCCGGCGCAGCGGGCGATGTTCGACGCCGCCGGGGATGCCCTCGACGCCGCCAAGGCGGCGCTGGTCCCGGGCCGGCCGGTGGGCGAAGCCTTCGACGCCCACGCCCGGGTGCTCGACGCCGCCGGCTATCGCGCCCACCGCATGAACGCCTGCGGATACAGTCTCGGCACCACCTTTTCGCCCAACTGGATGGACTGGCCGATGCTGTATCACGGCTGCCCGGAGCCGGCGGCGCCCGACATGGTTTTCTTTGTTCACATCATCATCTTCGACTCCGATGCCGGACTGGCGATGAGCCTCGGCCAGACGGTGCAGGTGACCGACGGCCGGCGTCGCCCCGCTTTCGCGGGCGCCGCTGGAGTTCGTCGTCAGGTAGACCGGAATGCCGCATCTGATCATCCTGGTCGCTTTTTTCGTTCTGGTCTTGTTGGCGACCTGCGTGATGAGCTGAACCGGCTCGTGCCCGACCGACAAACCGGTTTGCAAGACCACGTCGACATTGTTACATTCCGCCCGTCTCGCGCTCGAGGAAGGGTGGCGGCGCCGGCCGCCGATGATCCTGCCCAGGCTCCGGGGGGCTCGGCGGAAGGAAGTCTCGCGTCATGAAGATCATCGCCTGCAACAGCAATCGGGCCCTCGCCGAAGCGGTGTCGGCTTACCTCAACCTGCCGTTGGCCAAGGCCACCATCCGCCGTTTCTCGGACATGGAAGTGTTCGTCGAGATCCTCGAAAACGTCCGCGGCGAGGACGTTTTCGTGGTTCAGTCGACCTCCTATCCGGCCAACGACAACGTGATGGAGCTTCTGGTCACGCTGGACGCGCTGCGCCGCGGCTCGGCCCGGCGGATCACCGCGGTGATGCCCTATTTCGGCTATGCCCGCCAGGACCGGAAGTCGGGTCCGCGGACGCCGATCTCGGCCAAGCTGGTGGCCAATCTGATTACCGTCGCCGGCGCCGACCGGGTCCTCACCATCGACCTGCACGCGGGGCAGATCCAGGGTTTCTTCGACATCCCGCTGGACAACCTCACCGCCGGGCCGGTGTTCACCAAGGACATCGAGAAGCGGTTCAATTCCGACGATCTGACGGTGGTGTCGCCGGATATCGGCGGCGTGTTCCGCGCCCGGCTGATCGCCAAGCGCTTCGACAGCGACTTGGCGATCATCGACAAGCGCCGCGAGAGCGCGGGCGTCTCCGAGGTCATGCACGTGATCGGCGACGTTCGCGACCGCCGCTGCATCCTGATCGACGACATCGTCGATTCCGCGGGGACCCTGTGCAATGCCGCGGTGGGGCTGATGGAGGCCGGGGCGGCGTCGGTCTCCGCCTACGCCACCCATGGCGTGCTGTCGGGCGGGGCGGTCGCGCGGGTGAGTTCGTCGCCGCTGGAGGCGCTGATCATCACCGACAGTATTGCCGCCACCGAGGCGGTCCGCGTTTCCCACAACATCAAGCAGTTGAGCGTCGCGCCGCTGATGGCCGAGGCAATCCGCCGAATCAGCGAGGAAACCTCCGTTTCCAGTCTGTTCGACTGAATTGAATTCCGTTACATAGACGCCATCCGCCGGCACCCCTGGAGGCCGGCGGCTTGTTTGAAAAGGAGAATAGCGAATGGCAGACACCATCACTTTCGCGGCTGAGGCACGCGAACGGGCCGGTAAGGGGGCAGCCCGTCAGACGCGTCGAGACGGCCGCGTTCCCGCCGTCATCTACGGCGACAAGCAGGCCCCGGTCATGATCTCGCTCGATGAGAAAGGTCTGCTGAAGCAGACCCGTGGCCACGGGTTCTTCTCCCACGTGTTCGAGATCGACGTCGGCGGCAAGAAGGAGAGGGTGCTGGCGCGCGACCTGCAGAAGGACCCTGTCACCGATTTTCCCATTCATGTCGATTTCATGCGGTTCAGCGCCACCACCACGTTCGAGGTGGACGTGGAGGTGGTGTTCGAGAACGAGGAGGAATCGCCGGGGCTCAAATTCGGCGGCGTCCTCAACGTGATCATGCGCACCATTCCGCTGATTTGTCGGCCCGATGCGATCCCCGAGAGCATCAGTGTCGATCTGACCGGACTGGAAGTGGGCGACGTCGTTCACATCAGCGACCTTAAGATCCCGGCGGATGCGGAATTGGTGATCACGGATCCCGAAGCCGCGGTGGCGTCGGTGGCGCAGCCGACGGTCGAAACCGTCGAGGAGGAAGAGGCCGAGGAAGGCGAGGAAGCGGAAGTCGCCGGCGAGGAGGAGGAAAAGGAAAAGGGCGGCGAGGACTAGCCCTCGTAGCCCTTTCCGGGTTTCATGCCATCGACGCGGCTGCTGGTCGTCGGCCTCGGCAATCCAGGCCCGGCCTATGCCGGGAACCGGCACAATATCGGGTTCATGGCGGCGGAGGCGATCGCCCGCCGCCATGGGTTCGGTCCGTTCCGCGCCCGGTTCCAGGGCGAGATCACCGAGGGAACCGTCGCCGGACGCCCGATCCTGGTGCTCAAGCCGATGACCTACATGAACGAATCCGGCCGCTCCGTCGGGGCCGCCGCCCGCTTCTACAAGATCCCGACGGAGGACATCCTGGTGTTCCACGACGAGCTCGATCTCGCCGCCGGCAAGCTCCGCGTCAAGGACGGCGGCGGCCACGCCGGCCACAACGGCCTGAGGAGCCTGCACGGTCATGTCGGCCCCGGCTTTCGGCGGGTGCGCCTCGGCATCGGTCGGCCCAGTGACAAGGAGCGGGTGGTCGGCCATGTGCTCAAGGATTTCGCCAAGGCCGACGCGTCGTGGCTCGATCCGCTTCTCGGTGCCGTCGCCGAGCAGTTTCCGTTGCTGGTGCGCGGCGACGCCGGGGCGTTCATGAGCAAGGTCGCCCTGGCGGTGAACCCGCCCAAACCGAAACGGACCGACCCGCCCGACACGCCCGACAAGCCGGATCCCGGGGCGCCCGGATCGTCGGAAGACCCCCGTGGGGTTTAACTGCGGCATCGTCGGCCTGCCCAATGTCGGCAAGTCGACCCTGTTCAACGCCCTCACCGCGACCGCGGCGGCGCAGGCGGCGAACTTTCCGTTCTGCACCATCGAACCCAACGTCGGCCGGGTCGCCATTCCCGATCGCCGGCTGGACCGGATCGCTGCGATCTCCAGGTCGCAGAAAGTGACACCGACCCACCTGGAGTTCGTCGACATCGCCGGCCTCGTCAAGGGCGCAAGCCGAGGCGAGGGGCTCGGCAACAAATTTCTCGCCAACATCCGCGAGGTCGATGCGGTCATCCACCTGGTGCGCTGCTTTGACGACGACGGGGTGGTCCACGTCGCCGGTACCATCGATCCGCTGCGCGACGCCGAGATCATCGAGACCGAGCTGATGATCGCCGACATGGAAAGCCTGGAGCGTCGGCAGGTTCCGCTGACCAAGAAGGCGCGCGGCGGCGACCGCGAGGCCAAGGAGGCGCTGCCGGTGGTCGAACGGGCGCTGGCGGGGCTCCGGGACGGCCGCCCGGCCCGCCGGGTGCGGGTCGCCGAGGAGGAACGGAAGGCTTTCCGGTCGCTGCAACTGCTGACCGCCAAGCCGGTGCTCTACGTCTGCAACGTCGACGAGGCGGCGGCGACCGGCAACGCGCTGACCGAGGCGGTCGCCGCCCGCGCCGCCGAGGAAGGGGCCGAATCCGTGGTCATCTCGGCGCGGATCGAGGCCGAACTCGCCGAACTGGCCGACGCCGGCGAACGGGCGGCCTATCTGGACAGCCTCGGCCTCCACGAAACCGGGCTCGACCGGGTGATCCGCGCCGGCTATCACCTCCTCGACCTGATCACCTTCTTCACCGCCGGCCCCAAGGAGAGCCGTGCCTGGACGGTCAGGCGCGGCGCCAAGGCGCCGGCGGCGGCGGGCGCGGTCCATACCGACTTCGAACGCGGTTTCATCCGCGCCGAGACCATCTCCTACGATGATTTCATCGCGCTGGGCGGCGAGCAGGCCGCCCGCGACGCCGGCCGGATGCGCTCGGAAGGCCGCGACTACGTGGTCTCGGACGGCGACATCATGCTGTTCCGCTTCAACGTTTGACTCCGGCGAGCCCAAGAAGGCTACTTCATCGGGCCGCCCGTTTGATGAGAGTTGGCGTTCCCTCAGGCCAGCAGGAAGTGGGCGTGGGCGGCGGCGACCGGCTTTTCGGGACTCTCCTGCCAGGCCTCGGCGCGCACGTTGGCGACCCGTCGTCCCTGGCGGATCACCCGGCCGCGGGCGAAGGTATCGGCCGCCATGCATGGCCGCAGATAGTCGACGGAAAGATTGACGATCTTGGGGACCACCGCCGCCTCGGTCTCCGCCAGGAGATGGACGATCGCCGCATGCTCGAGCAAGGCGCCGACGACGCCGCCGTGAATCGCCCGGATGATGTAGTTGCCGATGTTGTCGTCGTGAAAGCGGAGCACGGTGAGCACGTCGTCGTCGTCGACAATCACCTCCAGGCCCACGGAGCGGGCGTAGGGGATCAGCTTGTTGATCGCAGCGATGTCCCGCGACTGCTTCAGTTTGGCGATCGACTTCAGCATGGTTGCCCTCCCCCTTTCTCACCGCCGCCGCCCTTGGAGGCGAATCCGGTGGCGCCGAGCATGTAGGTCCCGGTGCAATTGGCGATCGGATCGCCATCGATCTCGTGATAGGCGAGGCCGCGGACGAAGGCGACGTTTTCGGTCACCTTGTAGCACTCGGCGGACGCCAGGATGCGCTTGTCCGGTGTCGCCGGCCGCAGGTAGTCGATGCGCAGGTCCAATGTGGCGATCGGCGTGTTCTCCGGCACCGAGGTCATCACCACGATCCCGCCGAGGGTGTCGAGCAGCGCGGTGATGACGCCGCCGTGGACGACCCGGGTCTCGGGATTGCCGACCAGCCGCTTCGAGTAGTCGATGCACATGAAGCCCTTGCCGTGACGGATCTCGACGACCTCCATGCCCATCGCCCGGCAATGGGGGATTTTCTCGAAAATCTTGACGATGTAGTCGAGGTCGGGCAGGGGAGCGGGACGTTTCACAAGGGTCGGCCTGTTGTTGTCACTGTTTGGGTGGTCGACTGATCGGATACTATACGTAAACTCCTTGTGGGTGAGACAGATTTTAGTGCGGGGGCAACGGCCCCCGTGGAGGGAGGAGATCATGGGTGAAACCATTCGGCTGACCGCGTCCGACGGGCACGGATTCGACGCCTATCGGGCTAAGACGAAGGGGCCACGCAAGGGCGGCGTGGTCGTCGTCCAGGAGATCTTCGGGGTGAACGCGCACATCCGCGACGTCTGCGACCGGTTCGCCGCGGACGGCTACGAGGCGATCGCGCCGGCGCTGTTCGATCGTGTTCGCCCCGGCGTCGAGCTCGGCTACGACGAGCCCGGCATCGAGAAAGGCCGCGAACTCGCCGTCGCCGTCGGTTGGGATGGCCCGATGCTGGACATCTGGGCGGCGGCCACTGCGATCCAGCCGGACGGCCGGGTCGGCGTCGTCGGCTATTGCTGGGGCGGGACCTGGGTGTGGCTCGCCGGCTGCCGCCTCGAAGTGGGGTGCGTCGCCGCCTACTATGGCCGGCTGATCGTCGATTTCCTCGACGAAAATCCGCGCTGTCCGGTGATCATGCACTTCGGCGCCGAGGACGCGACGATCCCGCTCGCCGACGTCGACAAAATCCGCGCCGCTCATCCGAACGTGCCGGTTTACGTCTACGAGGGCGCCGGCCACGGCTTCAACTGCGACCACCGCGACGCCTACCGCCCGACCGCCGCCGCCGAAGCGCTGGAGCGCACCCTGGCGCTGTTCGCCGAGCACCGTCGCTAGCGGCCACGGCGAGGAAGGCTCTCGACTCAAGCTGCAACTGTGCTTCTTGTGCCGCTCCGGCGCGGCAATTCGAGACCGTTGCAAGAAAAAACTGGCGTTGGTAAGGTCAAATTGCTAACCAAGTGTTTCAGTTCAGACATTTCGACAACATCGGAGGGACGAGTATGCTCGTGTCGATAACCAAATCAGCCGCCGCCGTGCTCCTTGTGGGCTCCGCATTGCTCGTCGGCTCGCAGAATGCGCGCGCGGATATGATGGCGGGGGATAGCTATGAGGCGGCAATGGAACAGTGCCAGAGCCTCATGAAAGGCCAGCGGTCGTTTTGCATGATCAATGCTCAGAACCAGTACAAGGCCGCCAAGGCGATGGAGGAGAAGAAGGACGTTACGATCCACTATGATTTCGACGCGTCCAACGATTCTCCCGCTCAGACGCAAGCGAAGATGAGCTACCAGCAGGCGGCCGAAAAGTGCGCGGACATGCAGAAGGGCCAGCGGTCCCTTTGCATGATCGACGCTGACAACAAGTACAAGCAGGGAATGGGGTGGTAGCCCTCGTTTCTCCACTTGAGCGTAGGTCGAACGTGCGCCAGGGTCGGACCGCTGATTCTGGCGGACGTTTTTTGGGGCGTGCCGTAGATCGTTCGTCAGCCGATTTGTCCGCCGGACCGTCCGTCCGGGCCGGTCCGGGGTCGGCGCCGCGTCCTTCGGCGGCGTTCCCAGGCTTTGGCGTTGCACTTCACAGCCGAATTTGCTACCGGAAGAACCGGCATTGACGAAGTTCGGTTGCCAACTCAGTGTCGTGGTTCAGGATTTTCGATAACAAAGGGGACGCTAAAATGTTCGTGTCTATCACCAGGTCAGCCGGCGCTGTACTGCTTGTGGGTTCCGCACTGCTCCTCGGCACGCCGGACGCGCGCGCGCAAATGTCGGCGGAGGACGCCTTTCAGCAGGCGTCGGATCAGTGCGCGGATGCCATGAAAGGCCAGCGGTCGTTTTGCATGATCAACGCCTACAATCAGTACAAACTCCAGTCGGCGGCGGAGATGAAGAAGGAAGGGACGCTTGTTGTCGACAACGACACGTCCAACGACACGCCGGCTCAGACCACTGCGAAGGAATATTACAACGCGGAAGCCAGCAGGTGCGCTACGCTCTCGAGAGGCCAGCGGTCCTTTTGCATGATCAATGCCGAAAACGATTACATGAAGGCGAGGAGCCAGTAGCCTTCGTATTTCGGCCTGATCGTCGATTGAACGTGCGCCGGGATCGGACTGCCGATTCTGGCGCATGGTTTCTGGGCATGCTGTGGATCCGCCGCCGCACCGTTCTCCCGTTAGACCGGATCGTCGCGCGGCGTCGGGTCACGTGAGACCTTGAGGCCCGCGGGTCGTCACGGGGCGGCCCGCATACTTTGCCATTTTGCCCGTTATCCGGCTGAAGCCCCGCGCTTGGATCGCTGACCATCTTCGCGGTGTAATCCTCGGAGTAATCTGCGGCTTCAACAAAAAGACTTTTCCCCTCACCGACAGCAAACCCTCTCCGCAAGGACGGCACAACGGCAAGCCATCAACCCATCGGCCCTTGAGCACCCGGGGATCGAAACCATGATCAAGTCAACAGCAAAGGGCCTGGTGCTGCGACCGTTGTTGATGGGACTGGCGGTGTTTCTGAATATGGTTCCGCTGATGACCGGTCCCGGCGTGGCGGCGGAAACCGCCGCACCCTCTTCAATGCCTTACCAGGATCTCACAGGAACCGTGTTTACGCGGGTCCCGAAGGATCCTTATGCGACGCCCCGCGTCGAGGAGATCCCGATCCCGGGATTTGCCGGCGCAAATGCCATTTGGGGGGCTACGGGTCGAGATCATCGGGGCCACATCTGATTCGGCGTTTCGGCCGAAGGAGGCGACCGCTCTGCCCACCTGTTCGAATACGATCCGATCACCGGAGAGGTCTTCGACCGCGGAGATGTCGTCGGCCGCTTGAGGGAGGCCGGTGTCTACAGACCCTGAGAAGGCCAAGTCAAAATCCACTCGAAGATTGTCCAAGCGGCCGACGGCTACTTGTACTTTTCTTCGACGGACGAACAAGGAGAAAAACCGGATGGGAGTTGGCCGCCGAAATGGGGGTCGCATCTCTGGCGAATAGATCCCGAAAACCCCCAATGGGAGCATCTGTTGGCCGTTCCGGAGGGGCTTACCGCGGTCAACGGCTACGGACGCTGGATCTATGCGCTCGGGCTGTGGGGCCACGTTCTCTATCAGTATGATACGAGAAGCGGCAACGTTCGGCGGATCGAGGTCGGCTCCGTTGGCGGCCATATGTCGCGCAATTTCATCGTCGACCACCAAGGCCATGCCTATGCGCCGCGATTGCGTCAGCTCGGTGAGGCCGAAGCGGCAGACCGACCGTGGTCCACTCCGCGACTGGTGGCAACCCTGGTTCAATTCGACACCGATCTCAGAGAGATCGGCGAAACGCCGCTCGATCACTATGCCGAACCGGAAAAACCGAGCCGTTCGCATGGAATCATCAGCTTCACGGACCTTGCCGACGGTTCCGTCGTCTTCGCGACGCATATGGGCGCCCTATATCGGATCACGCCCCGCAACGGCGGCCCCTCGGCCGTCGAGTTCATCGGTTGGTTCGATCCGTTCGACCGCGCTTACTCGCCTTCGCTGTTTACTTTTGCCGGCACCCGATTCGTGGTCGGCTTGGTCCGGAAATCGCGCCATAAATCGCGTCTTTTTCAATGGGTGGTTTATGATCTGGAGGCCGGTGGTTCAAAGGCCATCGACTTTCCTTACACGGCGCCGAGGCTGCTGCTTTACGGCTCTGCCACGCGCGACAATGCGGGACGCTTCTACATCGTCGGACGCCGCCAAAGTGACCAGTCCGACCGGTTGAGACCGACGCTGCTGAGGGTCGAGGTTCCCTGACAGGGTGCAAGAATGTTCGTTTCAGCCATCGGAAGGGCAGGCTGAAGCTGCAGCCGGCGGCGGCGACCATAGTTCCAAGTTCATCGGCTCCCCGGCATTTTCCGGTGTGCCGGCCGAATCGCGCTATTGAGCCTACCTGAGTGGATCCGGATCACTAGTACCGACTAGCACAATTCCGTACCCCATGTGATCGCTTTTCCCGCGCCCTCGGCAGGAGGCGGCGCGCCGGCGATGCTGGAGCATCGTCAAGCGCCGTCGACGCCCCGAGGGCGCGGGAAAAGCGACCCTGCGGGCGGCCTGCCGAGGTCCCCGGCGGCGTTGCGCGCCGCTTGTGATGCTCCAGCATCACGGCCCAACGCGCGCCTGGCCGGAGGCCTCGGAAGACCGTCACATGGGGTGCGGAATTGTGCTAGTCGGTACTAGTTTGGAGACGGTTCGTGGCGGCGCGCGCGTCCGTCGGGGCGCGATGTGGTATGGCAATAGCCCGGGGTAAACGGGAGGGGGGTCACGGGATGACGCTGGGCTTCGAGACCGACGATATCCACCGGGCGATCCCCGTCGCCACCAGCGCCACCCTCTCCGGCGCGCGCGAGCGTTACGCCTTCTTCTCGGTACCCTATCGGCGGGCGGAGATGGCGATCTATGTCCGTCGCGGCGAGAGCGGCCGGTTCGATATCCCGAGCCTCCAATCCATCGCCGGGACCGACTTCCGGCTCGGCACCATTGGCAGCTAGGACTACGGCGCCCCGTTCTCCGATTTGATTCCGGATCCCGCGTTCGCCGAACGGGTCAGGCCAGCCGCCGACTACAAGGCCGCCCTGCGCCGGCTGATCGACGGACGGGTCGACGGTTTCCTGACCGAGGACGTCGGCGTCATGGTCGCCGAGGCGAGGGCGCTCGGCATCGAGGCGGAGGTCGAACGCTACCCACTGTCGCTACCGGGTCAGCAGATCCGGTTCATGTTCGGCAGGGTCTCCGTCGATCCTGCGATCGTTGTCGCCGTTGACGACAGCCTCGAGCGGATGAAGGCGGATGGCCGCGTCCAGGCGATCCTCGAAAAGTTCCCCAATTAACCCGGTAGAGACCGCTAGTCCTCGAACAATGCGTCCATCTCGGCCCAGGTCAGGGTCTCGCGGAACAGGGTTCGGTAGGTTCCCTCATTGCGCAGCTCGGCGGCGATGTCGCGGATCAGCGCCAACGCCGCCCGTATCGCGCCGCCGCCGATCGACAGGCGGGCGACGCCGATCGCCTCGAGCTCGCCGACGCTCGGGGTGGAGGGGCCGGCGAGGACGTTGATCGGCGCCCCGATCTCGGCCACCAGGCGGGCGATCAGCTCCCCGTCCTGGACGCCGGGAACGAAGATGCAGTCGGCGCCCGCCGCGGCGTAGGCCCGGCCGCGCGCCACCGTCCCGGCGAACCGGTCGGCCCCGCTCAGCCCGGGGAGCAGGTAGCCGTCGGTGCGCGCGTTGATCACCAGATGAAGGCCCATCGACGACGCCCGGTCGCGGATCGCCCCGATCTTGTCGACCTGGAACGCAACATCGAACAACGCCCGTGTCCGTGGGTCGGCGTCCTCGATATTGATGCCGACGGCGCCGACGTCGATCACCGCCGCCACGTTTTCGATCACGTTCGCGACGGTCGAGCTGTAGCCCGTTTCGATGTCGGCCGTCACCGGCAGCCGGGTAGCGCCGACGATGTCGGCGATGACGCCCAGCATCTCCTCGAACGGGATCAATTCGCCGTCCGGGTAGCCGCGCGAGGCGGCGATGCCGCTGCTCGTCGTTGCCAGCGCGGCGAACCCGGCCCGCTCGAACACCCTGACGCCGGCGACGTCCCAGACGTTGGCCAGCACCAGCACCTTCGGGTCGCGATGGAGCGCGAGGAACACCTGCGCCTTGATTCGATGGTCGGGAGTCATAGCCGGGTCAGCATCGGCGATTTCAACCAAAGACACTACTCGGAAATGGCGCCCCGGAAATGGCGCCCCGGAAATGGCGCCCCGGAAATGGCGCCCGCGGAGTGTTCCGGTCTGATCTCGGTGCGCGATTCGGCGAATCGGTCGGCGAATCTCCTGTCGGGTCGTCCGGCGACGAAGTTTCCCGATGCCAGGATGGAGGCTGATTCGGCGATTCCCGCCCATCGGGACTGGCCTCCGCGGAGTGTTTCGGTTATGTGACTGTTGATCTCTGGTCACCCCCCATATGGGGGTGGCGTCATCCGACAATTCGTAGCACACTAACGCAAGATATAGATGGACCGCGCCGGCGTGGGCGCCATATCTATACCATTTTTGCCCCTGAGAAGCGCGGGAACGGGCGGGTAGCGGCCCCTTGAGAGGCCGGATGAGGATGTGGGTGCGGTTGCCGCCGCCGGCGGGGCGGAGGCGAGGAACAATAGTCGGGAGTTGTCCTCGAGGGCGACGCAGGGACCCGGCCGGATGCAGCAGATCCGGCCGGCGGGCGAGTTGTCGAATTACTACTTATAATGAATGACGTAACGCTAAATTGTCACCTTGACGTGTACTCGAATCTCTCCCCAAATGGGGTGAGGAGCACGCCCATGTCGCTGTCGGGAAGACGCCTGACCGAAATCGTTATCGAACTCGTGAGCCGCCCCGGGCATGAAAAGATCCGGGCGCTGATGTACGAGATTCTGGTTTACGGACTGGGCGCGAGCAGCACCGATATCCATTTCGAACGCCACATGCCGGAAGTCCGCGGCCGCCCCGATGCGCTCCTCGGCCAGACCGTGTTCGAATTCAAGCGGGATCTCCGCCGCGAACGGCGCGACGCAGAGGAGGAACTCGGCCGCTACCTGCCGCAGCGCGAGCGGGAGACCGGCGAGCGGTTCATCGGCCTCGTTACCGATGGCGCCGATTTCGTCCCCTACGAGATCGAGCGGGGCAAGCTGGTGCCGATGCCCGGCTACCGGCCGTCCTTGGACGATCCGCGAGGGTTGCTCGTCTGGCTCGATTCCGCGGTCTCGCTCCGACCCAACCTGGTCCCGGAGCCGGACACGGTGCGCATCGAGCTCGGCCGCGACAGCCTCGCCTACCGCCGCGCCCTGGTTGGGCTCCGCGACCTGTGGCAGGAGGTCAAGGACCGGCCGGAGGTGGAACTCAAACGGCAGCTTTGGGCGGACTTCCTCGCCGTCGTCTACGGCAGCAGGATCGACGCCGACGAGCTGTTCCTGCAGCACACCTACCTCACCATCGTCGCCAAGACGATGGCGACCCGGGTTCTCGCCGTGCCGCTGCCCGAGCCGACCGATCTGCTCACCGGCCGGGCGTTCCGCGAGGCCGGGATCTCCGGCGCGGTCGAGTCGGATTTCTTCGACTGGATCCTTCATGCCGGTGGCGGCGCCGATCTGGTTGCCCGGATTTCCAAGCAAGTGGTCCGTTTTCGCCTGCACGACGTCGAGCACGATGTCCTCAAGGGTCTCTACGAATCGCTGATCGATCCCGAACAGCGTCACGATCTCGGCGAATACTACACCCCCGACTGGCTGGCCCAGCGGGTCTGCGCCGATGCCGTCGAGCTGCCGCTGCGCCAGCGGGTGCTCGACCCGGCATGCGGGTCCGGCACGTTCCTGTTCCATGCCGTCCGCCAGTTCTTCGCGGCGGCCGAAAAGCTTCACGTACCCCCGGCGGAAGCGCTCAGAAACTGTCTCGAGAAGGTCATCGGCATCGACGTCCATCCGGTCGCCGTGCTCGTCGCCCGCGTCACCTACCTGCTGGCGCTCGGCCCGGAACGGCTGCGCGACCGGCCGGAAGCGCTATCGGTTCCGGTCTATCTCGGCGATTCGTTGCAGTGGAACACCCGCCAGATGTTCGCCCAGCTCGACGTGGTGATCAGCGTTCCCGACGGGCCCGAGCTATATTTCCCCGAGCGGCTGGCCAACAACCCGGCACGCTTCGACGACACCGTCCACATGATGATGAAGCTCAGCGAGCAGAACGCCCACAACGACGCCTTTCGGGAATGGCTTCGCCGCGAGAAGGTCTGCGACCGGCGCGAGTTCGATATCCTGGTCGATACCTACGCCAACCTGCGAGAGCTCAGGCAAAGCGGCCGCAACCATATCTGGGGCTACATCGCCCGCAACATGAGCCGGCCGCTGTGGCTGTCGTCGGCGTACCAGCGTGCCGACGTCATCGTCGGTAATCCGCCGTGGCTGTCCTACCGGTTCATGACCCGGCCGATGCAGAAGAAGTTCAGGGACGAATGTCAGGCGAGGAATCTGTGGGCTGGTGGCAAGCTCGCCACTCACCAGGATCTTTCCGCCTACTTCTTCGCCCGGTGCGCCGAGCTCTACCTCAAGAGCGAGGGCACCATCGCCCTGGTCATGCCCTACGGCGCACTCAGCCGTGCCCAGTTCGCCGGGTTTCGCAGCGGCCAGTTCACCAACGCCGAGGTACGGTTCACCCGGGTCTGGGCGTTCGACGAGAACGTGCAGCCGCTGTTTCCGATGCCGTCCTCGGTGTTCTTCGCAAAGCGCGCGGCTGCGGGGCTGTTGCCGGACGAGATCACCGCCTGCACCGGTCTGCTCCCATTGCGGGACGCCTCGCCGGAAGAGGCGAGACTGGCGCTCGTCTTCCGCAAGGAACCGTGGCCGGTGGGAGCGACCCTCTCCGGCGGATCACCCTATCGACGCGCTTTCCGGCAGGGGGCGACCATGGTGCCGAGGAAGCTGTGCCTGGTCGAGCGGGTGGTCACCGGCCGCCTCGGCGTAAACCCGACGGCGCCGCTGGTCGAAAGCCGCAGCGGCAAACAGGACAAGCGCCCGTGGCGCGACCTTCCCCCCCTTCACGGCACGGTCGAGGCCCAGTTCCTCCGTCCCCTGCTCCTCGGTGAGTTGGTCGCCCCGTTCCGACTGCTGCAGCCGGCCCTTGCGGTGGTGCCCTGGGACGAGGCGATGGGCGGCATTCTTGATGCCGCGGCCGCCCGCGACAAGGGCTACCCGGGGCTCGCCCAATGGCTAAACGACGCCGAACAGCATTGGGACACGCTGAGCACCGGCGCGATGTCGCTGGTCGAGCGCTGGAACTACCATGAGGCACTGAAAAGGCAGGCGACTCCGGCGCCGATCCGGGTCGTCTATGCCAAATCCGGAAAGCACCTGGCGGCGGCCGTGATCGAGCAACGTGATGCGTTCATCGACCACAAACTGTACTGGGCGGCGGTCGAGAGTTATTCGGAAGCCTTCTACCTGGCCGGGTTGCTCAACAGCGAAGCGATCCGCATCAAGATCGCCGCCCTCCAGTCGCGCGGCCGATGGGGGGCCCGGGATTTCGACAAACTGGTGTTCGAGCTGCCGATCCCCCGCTTCGAGGCGGGCGACCCGCTGCACCGCGATCTCGTCCAAGCGGCGCGCGAGGCGGAACGAGTGGCCGAGACGGTGCACCTGCCCGAAACCGTGCATTTCGTCCAGGCTCGCCAGCGGATCCGCGCCGCGCTGCTCGAAACCGGCCTCGCCCAGCAGATCGACGATCTGGTTGCGCGGCTACTCGCCTGAACGGATTCTGGAGTGGAAATGACGGGGAGGTCAATCCGATGACGGCTTCGACCCTGCAGTGCAGGCTCCTGTGTGCCTGCGGTTGCGCCTATGGCATCGATACCAAAACCGGCGCGTTCACGCCCCCGGCGCCGTTTTACGACGCCGTCGGCTACACGGCGACGCCGGTGCCGATCAGCGGCGGAGACGACAACATCGATGCGGCCCTGGTCGGCACGACCGGTGACGGGGTCGTCGTCGCCTTTCGCGGCACCCTGCCGCCGGCCTTCGACATGCCGTCGATGCTTGACTGGCTGCAGGACCTGTTCGAGGAGCCGCGGACGGTGAGAGGCCTGCCCGGACAAGTCCATAGCGGCTTCGATGACTCCGTCAACGCCGTGTGGGCCGGCGTGTCGAGTCAGGTGGCCGCCCGGTTGAAGGCCAGCGACTCGCAAAAGCTCTACGTGACCGGCCACAGCAAGGGTGGCGCGATGGCCAGCATCGCAGCAATGCTGTTTCACAACGACAGCGCTTTTCCGACACCGGCCGTCCACACCTACGCCTCGGCGCGTCCGGGGGACAAGGCGTTCGCAGACGCCTACGATAGGACGATTTCGCAGACGTCCTACGAGAACTATCTCGATGTGGTGCCGTTCGTGCCGCCGTCCGACGACATCATCGGGTTGCTTGCGGACATTCCCGAGCTCGGCAAGCTGTTCCGCAGCGCCGCGGGCTGGAACTATCAACCGGTCGGAAACCGCCTCTACATCGAGAATAGCGCAGACGTGGTCGAGGACGACGCAAAACTCGATGCCGTCCGTATTCTCGAAATCGTCGGCAAGCTGGCGGAGTTGGATGTCGAAGCCATCGGCGCCGCCCACTGCAGCGGCTGCCCCGGCACCGGATGTGCCGGCGGTTACATGGGCGGCGCCTGTCCCGGCGAGGTCTGCGGCGCTTCCGAGCAACTGTCCGGGACCGTCACTCCAGCCGGGTGATCCGGTAGCCCTGGGCCTCGAGAAGATCGAGGACGCCGTCGCGGCCCGGGATATGGGCGGCGCCGACCGCGATCAGGGCGTTGCCGTCGGAGAGGTGGCGTCTTAGCCTCGTTACGAACAGGCGGTTCCGCCGATAAAGGATCTCGTCCATGAACATTTCCTCGAGGGCCTCGTCCTCGCCGCGAAACGTTTCGAGGGTCATGTCGAGGAACGCGAGGATATCGCCCGACAGGTAAGCCTCGAGCATCTGTTCGTAGATCTCTTCGCGGTGCGAGCGGAGCGCGACCGTCTGCCGCAGAATTTCGGCTTCGTGTCCGTGTTCCACGGCCGAGAGCGCATCGATCTGCTCTTCCACCGATTCCAGCGCGTAAATCGGGATTCCGCGGGCGATCGCGCGTTTGGCCAGTTGCAGATCGACGCCCTGTTGACCAGCCGCCAACCGCCGGGTCATCCGTGGCGGAATGCTGACGACGCCGGCGATCATCATCGGCCGCATCCTGAGAACGGCCTCGGCAGGCAACCCGGCTTCACCGCCCATTTCGAGCAGTTGGGAGCGCGTCCCGGCGTCGAGAAAGCGGTCCAGGGTCTCCCCCGGCGGAAGCAACGCCAGGCCGCCGGCGCGACCGAGTTCGTCGGGATGAACCTCGAGGACGAGACGATCGATGGTGCCGAAGAGATTTTCGACGCGGGCGGGCAGGTGTTCGACCCGTGGATCGGGCACGTGGAAGGTGCCGAAGACGTAGCTCGGCGCCGCCGTTCCCTTTTCCACCTGCCACAGCCGGCCGACGGCAAAGGGCGCACGATCGGCGGCCGTTGACGCCGTCAGCCGAAGACGACGACAACGATCAGGAGAGCGTACGCGAAGATCCCGAGAACTCCCGCTGTTTTGACCCTATCATCGACGAACAGCCGTTGGCCGTCTCGCCGCAATTCGGAGAGCTCAACGCGGATGGCGCGGATCTCGGCGAGCAGGATCTCCCGCTCGCCGCGGGCCGCTTCCGCCGCTGCTTCGTCGGCGGCGCGGTTCTCGTCGTCGTGCTGGCTCTGCATGGCGTTGACGATCACCGCGATGAACAGATTCAGCATGGTGAACGCGGTGACCAGGATGAACGGGACGAAGAACAGCCAGGCGTAGGGATGGACCTCGAGCACCGGCCGGACGATGCCCATCGACCAGCTCTCCAGGGTCATCACCTGGAACAGGGTGTAGAGGCTCTCGCCGAGGGTTCCGAACCACTCCGGAAAGCTGCCGCCATAGAGCTTGGTGGCGATCACCGCGCCGACGTAGAACAACAGCATCAGCAGCGCGATGATTGCACCCATGCCGGGGATCGCCGTCATCAGCGCCTGTACCACCCGGCGCATCCGCGGCACCGTGGAGATCAGCCGCAGCACCCGCAACACCCGGAGCGCCCGCAGCACCGCGAATGGTCCGGAGGCCGGCACCAGCGCGATGCCGACGACGACGAAGTCGAAGATATTCCAGGGGTCGCGGAAAAACTTCCATCCGAACGCGGTGATCCTGAGCGCAAGCTCGACGACGAACACGGCGAGCACCAAGTGGTCGACGAAAACCAGCGGTCCGCCGACCGCCGCCATCACCGTCGCCGACGTCTCCAAACCGAGAACCACCGAGTTGAACGCGATCAGCCCGATGATCACCGCCTGAAACCGCTTTCCTTCGACAAGTTCGCGCAGCCGCGACCGCCGCGAACCCCATCCGGAGGCTTCGGTGGCGCCGACGACGACTTCGGAGGCAGATGACTCCGACGACATGGTTTCGCTGTATCCCTCTCGGTTGGCGGCAATGGGATGGTTTCGTTTGCAGATATAGGACAATCACGCCGGTATCGCGACGGTTACCGAAACAATCGTGCCCGGTTGCGGTGCGCGCTTTTTCGGCCATATTTACAGTCGAAAACCCGATTGAATGAGGGGTTTTGCGTTGCCTCGCGAGAGGGACGTAGAACGCTGTCGAAGAAAGGAATCGCGGAACCATGGAATTCGAGAAATATACCGAGCGCTCCAAGGGCTTCATCCAGTCGGCGCAGACGCTGGCGCTGAGGAGCGGTCATCAGCAGTTGACGCCGTTGCACGTGCTCAAGGTGCTGCTCGACGACAAGGAGGGGCTCGCCGCCAACCTGATCCGCGCCGCCGGCGGCGATCCGGCCCGCGCGCTGAAGGGCGTCGAGGCCGAACTCGGCAAGCTGCCCAAGGTCGAGGGAACGGGCGCCGGCCAGGTCTATCTGTCGCCGGAGACGGCGCGGCTGTTCGAGCAGGCCGAGCAGATCGCCGAGAAGGCCGGCGACAGCTTACGTCACCGCCGAGCGGCTGTTGCTGGCCCTGACGCTCGCTTCGGGCACCCCGGCGGCCAAGGTGCTGGCCGAGGCGGGGCTGACCCCGCAGAAGCTCAACCAGGCGATCGAGGAGGTGCGCAAGGGCCGCACCGCCACCAGCGCCACCGCCGAGGATTCCTACGACGCGCTGAAGAAGTACGCCCGCGACCTCACCGCGGCGGCGGCCGACGGCAAGCTCGATCCGGTGATCGGCCGCGACGAGGAGATCCGCCGGACGATCCAGGTGCTGTCGCGGCGGACCAAGAACAACCCGGTGCTGATCGGCGAGGCCGGGGTCGGCAAGACCGCGATCGTCGAGGGCCTCGCCCAGCGCATCATCAACGGCGACGTGCCGGAGCCGCTGAAGAAGAAGAAGCTGATGGTGCTCGACCTCGGCGCGCTGGTCGCCGGCGCCAAGTTCCGCGGCGAATTCGAGGAACGGCTGAAGGCGGTGCTCAACGAGATCACCGCCTCCGCCGGCGAGAACATCCTGTTCATCGACGAGATGCACACCATCGTCGGCGCCGGCGCCGCCGAGGGGGCGATGGACGCCTCCAACCTGCTGAAGCCGGCGCTGGCCCGCGGCGAGCTCCACTGCATCGGCGCCACCACCTTGAACGAGTACCGCAAGCACATCGAGAAGGACGCGGCGCTTGCCCGCCGGTTCCAGCCGGTGTTCGTCTCCGAGCCGTCGGTGGAGGACACCATCTCGATCCTGCGCGGCCTCAAGGAGAAGTACGAGCTGCACCACGGGGTGCGGATCACCGACGGCGCCCTCGTCTCGTCGGCGACCCTGTCGAACCGCTACATCACCGACCGGTTCCTGCCCGACAAGGCGATCGACCTGATGGACGAGGCGGCGAGCCGCCTGCGAATGGAGGTCGACTCCAAACCCGAGGTGATCGACGAGCTCGACCGCCGGATCATCCAGCTCAAGATCGAGCGCGAGGCGCTGAAGAAGGAGGACGACAAGGCCTCCAGGGACCGGCTAGAAAAGCTGGAGAAGGAGCTGGCCGAACTGGAGTCCCGTTCCAACGAGCTGACCGCCCAGTGGCGCTCGGAGAAGGAGGCGCTGGCCGGCGCCACCAAGATCAAGGAGGAACTGGAGCAGTCGCGGATGAGCATCGAGCGGCTCATGCGCGAGGGCCAGTACGAAAAGGCCGGCGAGCTGCAGTACTCGCGGATCCCGGAACTGGAACGCAAGCTGCAGGCGGCCGAGGAGGCGGAGCAGCACCGGATGCTCGAGGAGGCGGTGACCTCCGAGCATATCGCCGGCATCGTTTCGCGCTGGACCGGCATTCCCGTCGACAAGATGCTCCAGGGCGAGCGGGACAAGCTGCTCGGCATGGAGGACAATCTGCGCACGCGTGTGGTCGGCCAGGAGGAGGCACTGCGCGCCGTCTCCGACGCCGTCCGCCGGGCGCGTGCCGGTCTGCAGGACGCCAACCGGCCGATCGGCTCGTTCCTGTTCCTCGGCCCCACCGGCGTCGGCAAGACCGAGCTGACCAAGGCGCTCGCCGAGTTCCTGTTCGACAACGAGGCGGCGATGATCCGCATCGACATGTCCGAATACATGGAGAAGCACACCGTCGCCCGGCTGATCGGCGCGCCGCCGGGCTACGTCGGCTACGAGGAGGGCGGCGCGCTGACCGAGGCGGTTCGCCGCCGGCCCTATCAGGTGATCCTGTTCGACGAGATCGAGAAAGCGCACCCGGATGTGTTCAACGTGCTGTTGCAAGTGCTCGACGACGGCCGGCTCACCGACGGCCAGGGCCGTACCGTCGACTTCCGCAATACCTTGATCATTCTCACTTCCAACCTCGGCGGCGACATCCTCGCGGGGCAGGCCGAGGGCCACGATTCCGGGCGAGGTGCGCGAGCAGGTGATGAACATGGTCCGCGCCGCGTTCCGCCCCGAATTCCTCAACCGCCTCGACGAGATCATCCTGTTCCACCGGCTGTTCCCGGATCAGATGGACGCCATCGTCGAAATCCAGCTCAAGCGGCTCAAGGCGCTGCTCGTCGACCGCAAGATCACCCTCGATCTGGACAAGTCGGCCGTCGCCTGGCTGGCGGGCGCCGGCTACGACCCGGTCTACGGCGCCCGTCCGCTCAAACGGGTGATCCAGCGCAGCCTGCAGAACCCGCTGGCGACGATGATCCTCGAAGGCCGGATCAACGACGGCGAGACGGTCACCGTTTCGTCCGGCGAAGGCGGCCTGATCATCAACGGGGTGAAGGCGGAGGCGGCGTAACCGGTTCCCCTCCGAGACGCCGGCGCATCGCTTCCAGCCTCTCTGCTAGGCGGACCATGGCAGGCCCTCGCTGATCACCCGCCGGCGAAACGCGGGATCGACTTCGCCGAGGTCGACGAGATCCAGGTGCCACGGAACGGTGCTGTCCTCGAGGGTTTCGCGCAAGTCGGCCCACAGGCTGGCGGGGATGGGCGATTTCGCGTCGATGGCGACATCCACGTCGCTGAATCGGCGGGACGTGCCGGCGGCGTGGGAGCCGAACAGATAGACGGCCACGTCGCGCCCCCGCAGATGGTCGAGGACGATCTCCTTGACCTGCTCCAGATACCTGTCGCGTGTCGTGCTCATCACCGCCCGACGATAGCAGGGGCCGACCACCATCGCTACGCCGGGACACCCTGCAGGCGCGCCACGGCGAGCGGCATACTACGCCATTGACGCAGTTGCGCGGCATGCGCTATTTTTGGCCGATGCTGCAGCTTGTCACCGTGGTCGAGACGCCGGCATATCTCTCCAAGGCGCAACGGATCATGACCAAGGCTGAGCTTGCGGAGGTGGTGAATGCGATCGCGGCCGCCCCACGCGCCGGCATTGTGATTAGGGGCACCGGCGGGCTGCGCAAACTTCGGATCGGTCTCGAAGGACGTGGCAAGCGGGGCGGCGGTCGGGTGATTTACTGGTTTCACTCGGAGGCGTATCCGGTCGTGCTCCTCTGGGCGTTCGCCAAAAACGAGGCCGCCGATCTGACGGCCGAGCAACGGGCGAAGCTGTCGAAGGCAGTGCAGGTGCTGCTGGCCGAGTTTGGAGGCAAGAGATGAAGAAAGAGGATTTCGAGGGTTTGGTCCGCGCTCTCGGCGAAGCGCGCGCCTATGCCGGCGGCCGGCCGGTCGAGGGGTTGCGCGTGCACGCCCGTCAGGAGGTCGACGTCGCCGAGATCCGCAAACGCACCGGCCTTTCTCAGGCCGAATTCTCGCGCCAGATCGGCGTGTCGATCGGGACGCTGCGAAACTGGGAGCAGCGGCGGCGGAAGCCCGAGGGACCGGCGCGGATCCTGCTCGCCATGATCGCCCGCGATCCGAAGATCGTCGAGAAAACCCTCATCGAGGCGGCCTGAGCGGCTGTCCTCCGAGACGCCGGCGCATCGCTTCCAGCCTCTCCTGCTAGGCGGACCATGGCAGGCCTTCGCCGATCACCCGCCGGCGAAACGCGGGATCGACTTCGCCGAGGTCGACGAGATCCAGGTGCCACGGAACGGTGCCGTCCTCGGGGGTTTCGCGCAAGTCGGCCCACAGGCTGGCGGGGATCGGGCGATTTCGCGTCGACGGCGACATCCACGTCGCTGTATCGGCGGGACGTGCCGGCGGCGTGGGAGCCGAACAGATATACGGCCACGTCGCGCCCCCGCAGATGGTCGAGGACGATCTCCTTGACTTGCTCCAGATACCTGTCGCGTGTCGTGCTCATCACCGCCCGACGATAGCACGGGCCGACGACCATCGCCACGCCGGCCGTCCGATCCCTCGTGACGTGGTGTCGGAACCAAAGTCTCGAAGGACGAGGTGACCGTCAGTGGAGGGTTGGCGACGGTGGGACTTCCTGCAGGCGCTCCATCGCGAGACGGATGCGCAGCCAGGTGCGGAATCTGCCCTCGTCGCCCTCGTCGAGCAGCTTCTCGGCCTCCAACTCGGCGTAGGTGGATGCCGACGCGCCATGCCTTTCGAGCATGGCAATGGCGATCCGGTAGATATCGCGGTCTGGTATCATGGTCCGGCGTATCGTTGCTGCGGTCGATGACGATACGCCGCGATACGTTAACTCTTGGTGTTTGGTTGGGACTTTCAGGCTTGGGGCGTGGGGTCGTGCATTCCATTGAGTGGTCTTCAGGGTTTCCTGTGTTTGGGGCTTGTCGGCGACGACAACAAGCACCGCGTTGTGGTCAACGGCGCTGTCCAGCGAGCCGAAAGCGAAAAAGGAAATCACGCTTCCGATAATTCTGTTGTCAGCGACGGTGTTGCCGTCGCGGGCGGTGGGTGTTCTCCGGGCCATCTCGGCCCGCTCCCCGGAACTCCGTGCAGAAGCAATGCAGAACCGGAGCCTGTCCGAGGAGGAGAGCCGTTGTGCCGCGGAAGTCTTATGGCGAGGCGAAGGCCGTCGCCCGGACGGTCGAAGCCGATGTGGTGCTGAGCGAAGGGCTTCGCGCGTCCCTGTCGGCGCTGCTCGCTTCGGTCGCCGCCGTTCCCACCAAAGCCTACCGGGCGGCTCGCTCCGCCATGGACATCAAGCCGGCCGATGTGACCCTGGCCAGCGGGTTCGTCGTCTCGTGCCTGCAGAAGCACGAGGTGTCGCTCGTCGATATGGAGGTGCAGAGCTATTTCTCGAGAGGCTTGTTGCGGTTGAGCCCGGGGGACACCGTGTTCGATGTCGGGGCCAACATCGGCCTGTTCATGTTGGCCGCCTACGAGCGTTGCGAGCGGGACCTCAATGTCTATGCCTTCGAGCCGGCGGAAGCGGCTTAAGATCGACGCCGAGAAGGCCGAGTTCGAGATACTCCGAGGGCATCGAGCCGATGGACTGGCGCAAGATCCGGCAAGTCGTGGTCGAAGTCCATGACCTGAATGACCGGCTCGCGACGATCACGGCTCTGTTGCGCGAGCACGGGCTGGGCCAAATCGTCGTGGAGCAACCCCCCACCTTGATGAACTCCAACATTCACGACGTCGTCGCCTCCCGGCGATGACGAATGGGCTTTTGCCGGGTTCGGGCGGGCTGTTAGAACGACGGTCTGGAGGTTTCCATGGGGTCGGGTAGTCGTAGCGCGATGCGTCAGCTCAGGGCCGTGCTGTTGTGGTTTTGCGGCGGCATGGCGCTATTGGTCGTATCCGCTGTGGCGTTTCTAGCTCTCGCCGGCGATGACTTCTATCGCCGGACCGGCGGGTACCTGCTCGAGAGCGTTTTGGACCGCGAAGTCCGGCTGGAAGGAACCTTCGCCGTCACTCTCGGCCTGGAGCCGACCCTCGTCGTCACCGATATCTCGGTCGCCAACGCGCCCTGGGCCGAGAAAGCCGAGATGGCGCGGGTCGAGCGCCTGGAGGTTCAGGTCGCGCTGATCCCGCTTTTCTCCGGCGTCGTGGTGATCCCGCGGCTGGTCGTCGGCGGCGCGACCGTCGATCTGGAAATCGCCGCGGACGGCCGCGGCAACTGGGAGTCGGCGATACCGGAAAGCGGCGACCGCAAGGACCTGTTCTACTCCGCTGATCAAGGCTCCTTACGGTCGAAAATGTCGCGATCGGCTATACGGATCGGCGCAGTGGCGCGCACACCGACGTCATCCTGGAGAGCCTGAAAAACAAGGTGCTGACCGAGGAATTCGATGATCGTCGTGGAAGGGAAAGGCCGTGTCGACGGAACCCCGTTCCAGATCAGCGGAAGACTTGGATCGGTCGAAGACGCGTTGGCCGCCGCGGCGCCCTATCCCATCCAACTGTCGATCGATCTGTCTGACGCGGTGGTCGAACTGAACGGGACCGCCAAGAACTTCCCCGACGCGGAAGGCTTCGATGTTCGGGTTACGGCCCGAACCTCGTCGCTCGGCGAGGTCTTGCAGACCTTTGGGTTCGATCTCGCGCTGGAAGGGCACGCCGACGCCTCGGCCCGGGTGACCGGCGACCTGGAATCGCTCGCCGCCGAGAATGTATCGGTCGAGATCGTCGACAAGTCCGGTCAGCGGCTTCAGGTGCAGGGATCACTGTCCGACCTTTGGTCCGGCGCCGGCCTCGATCTTCGGTTCAACGGGCGGATCGGCCCCGAGACGACACCGCTGGTGGACCATCTCCCCGACGGCGTGAGGAATTTCGAGCGGCTCGACCTCTCGGGCCGGATCAAGGGGAGCCTGGAGGCGCCCGAGTTCGACAACCTCCGTACCGAAGTGAAGTATCTCTCGGGCGCGGACCTGTCGCTGACCGGTCGCCTGGCGCTGGATTTTTCGGCACGGGGAACGTCGCTGAGCGCGCTCTCCGGTAAGGCGGTGGCTGTATTTGCCCGATACCGAATTGCTGGAGCAGGCGGTGGGCACGAAACTGCCGGACTTTGGCGCGATCCATGCAACGTCCGATTTTTCCTGGGCGGCGGGTTCGCTGGCCGTCGATTCCCTGGAGGTGCATTCGGCGGCTTTCGGACACCTGCGGGTGAGCGCCAACGGCTCGCTCGGTACGCTCTCCGCCTCCGGGTTCGATTTTCGATCCGACCCGCAACTGGAGCTGTCGGCATCGGTGGGACAAAGCCGTCCCCTGCTCTCCCTCGTCGACGAGTCCCTTCCGGAGCTCGGGCCGATCGACGCCTCGGCCAAGCTCGCCGGCGGAGCGGACGGCGCCTATCGCGTCGACGACATCCGCGTTACCCTCGGCTCGAAAAGCACCTTGTGGATCGAGGCCAAGGGCAAACTCGGTTCGCTCGACCCCGACGGCGAAGAGCCTGTCGGCGGCGTCGCGTTGACGGTCGACTTCACCAGCCCCTCCGTTCGGGCTCTCGCCCGCATGTTCGGTATAAAACATGCCCGAGTTGGGCAAACTGGAGGGGAGTTTTGCTCTCGAGGGCTCCTCGAAGGGTATCTCCGTTTCCGACGCCCGTGTCGTCACCACCGGACCATCCGATCTCGAAGGTGCGGCCCTTGGTAAGATCGCCGAGCTCTCGTTTTCGCCCGGCTTCGCCGCCAAGGGCATCGTCTTCGACGTCAGCGCCAAATCCGTGTCGACGCAAGCGGTCTCGAGGCTCGTCGGCCAACAGCTACCGGAATGGGGGCCGGTCCGGGCTACGGCAACCCTCGAGGGCGAAAGCCGTCGCCTCTCGCTCGACGGGGTCAATATCGCCGCCGGTCCATCGGACCATCCCGTCATCCGGGTGTTCGGCAAGATCGGCGATCTTCCGTCGCTCAAGGACGTGGATGCGTCGGGACAGTTCGATTTCGGCACCACGAGCCTGCTCGAACTCGCCGGCCTCGAGGCATCTTCGCCTCTCGGCCATATCCGGGGAAAATTCGGACTGTCGGACGAAGACGGCAGCCTCGGACTGGACAGCCTGCAAGCCGACAGCGGTGACACCGATCTCTTCTCCCTCTCTGTAGAGGGCAAATTCGATGACTTCGCGAAACGCGAGGAACTGGTCCTGCGAACGGCACTGGCGGTGCCGAATTTTTCGGCGTTGGGTCGCGCGTTCGACCTCGATGCCGGGGGACTCGGACCGTTTTCATTCAAGGGGAACGTCGACGGCGGTAAGGAGCGGCTTCGTGCCGAAGGCGAGGCCCGCCTCGGGACGACCCGGTTTTCGGGCACGGTGTCCGGAAGCTTCGTCGGCGAGCGGCCATCCTTTCGCGGATCGCTGTCCTCTCCGGTTGTCCGTCTTGCCGATTTCGGGCTCGGCCCCCGGGCGCATCGCCAAGAAGCCACGGTCGAGACGGCGGTGCCGAAAAGGCGGGGGGGCGGCGAACGAAGTTTCGGTGAGCACCCGATCCCGTTCGAATACCTGAGGGAGGTCGATCTCGACCTCGACATAAGGCTGGATGACCTCGAGGGAGTTGGTCTCGCTATCGGCAAGGCGGAGGGCAAGGTAAACCTCACCGATGGCTTGCTGCGGATCGACCCCTTGCAATTCGCCTTCTTCGGCGGCGACACGGAGGTGCGTCTTGTCGCTGACGCGAAGCTGGTCCCGCCGACGGTGCAACTCCACATTAAGGTTGATAGTGCGGATCTTGGCGACCTGTTCAAGCAGCTGGAAACGGAAGTTCCGTTGGAGGGAATATTGGATGCGCTCGTTGACGCCCGGGCAGCGGGGACGACGCTGAACACCCTCGCCGGAACCTTGGGTGGCCAGACCACCGTGGCCATCGAGCGCGGTCGTGTTGGCTCCAGGCTATTGGATCTGGTGGCGCTGGATTTCCAATCGTGGCTGCTTTCGAAGGCCCTGCGTCGGGGTTATACCAAGGTGGAGTGTTTCGTCGCCCGGTTGCAGGGCGAGAATGGGCGAGAGAATGTCGAGCTACTGCTGCTCGACACCCCGAACGTTCGTGTAATGGGTCAGGGCGAGATCGATCTTCGCAACCAGACGATCAATATCAAACTCGATCCCGAGGCCAAGACGAGGCGCTTGGTATCACTGACAACACCGTTCTCGATCAAAGGCCCGCTGGCGAACCCATCGATAAAAGTGAGCAAGACGGGTATCGCCGCGCGAACCTTCGGCGAGGTCCTGCAAACGCCGTTCAACTTCCTGCTTTCCCTTTTCCCGGTATCCAGCCACCACCGCACGCATCTCAAGCATCATTGCCTCGAGCTCCTGTGGCCGACCGAGAGCTGAGTCGCCCATCGGCGCTCGGTTGGTATCGGCCGGTCCGGTGCAGGACGCGACGGGGCACGTCTCCTCCGCTACAAACCCGTTTGCCGGCGACTGCCCCTGGGATAGTGTGTCCGCCGCAAGTGTCGGTTCCGGAAGAACCGCAACCGGTTGGAAGCCCGTCGGCCAAACCCGGCCGGCGGTGCGGTGTGGGATGGCGACGATGATTCTTGCCGGCGATATCGGCGGGACGAAAACGGTTCTGGCGCTCTTTTCCCCGGATGAAGGGGGTAAGCGGCCAGTGCGCGAAACGCGTTTCGTTTCCGGTGATTACGACTCGTTCGAGGCGATTGTCGCGGCGTTCCTTGCCGGCACGGACGTGGTCCCGGAAATGGCGAGTTTCGGCGTCGCCGGTCCGGTGATCGGACGACAGGCCAAGATCACAAATCTGCCGTGGGTGATCAGCGCCGTTGCCGTCGGCGAGACGTTCGGCATCCCGACCGTACGTCTCCTTAACGACCTGGAGGCGATCGCGACGGCCGTTCCCCATCTCGCCCGGGACGACCTCTGCACCCTCAATGCCGGTCGCCCCGACGACACCGGGACAAAGGCGGTGATCGCCCCCGGCACCGGACTGGGCATGTCGTTCCTGACCTGGACCGGCGGACGCTACCACGCCCATCCGACGGAAGGCGGCCACGCGTCGTTCGCGCCCGCCACACCCGAGCAGCTCGAACTGCTTGACTATCTGGCCCGCCGCTTCGGTCACGTCAGCTACGAGCGGGTGTGTTCGGGGAGCGGCATTCCGAACTTGTACGACTACCTTCGCGTCAGCGGCGGCCACGTCGAGCCCGACTGGCTGCGCAAGGCCCTTTCCGAAGCCGTCGATCCCACCCCGATCATCGTCGATGCCGGGCTCGAGCGCAGGGTCGAGATTTGTGTCGCCACGCTGGACATGTTCGTCCGTATTCTCGGCGGCGTCGTCGGCAACATGGCGCTCAAGGTGCTGGCGACCGGCGGTCTCTATCTCGGCGGCGGCATCCCGCCGCGCATCCTGTCGCGCCTCCGCCAGCCCGACTTCCTGGCGGCGATCACCCACAAGGGCCGGTTCAGCGAGCTGCTCGCCAACATTCCCGTTCACGTCATCCTCGATCCGCAGGCGGCGTTGCACGGCGCCGCCTACGATTGCCTGGAAACGCTGCAAAACTGAGAGCGAGAAAGTTTGGCGATATTACGTCGCCCACGGGCCGTGCTTGCGGGCATGCGGCCGGATGCTTCATGGCGATCAGCAGGCCGGCAACGAACCCGCACGATGTGCGCCCACCAGGCGATGCCGACGGCGGTCGTCTCCGCCGAAAGCGCCGCCAAACCCGGCACCAGCTGAAACAGAAACCAGATTGCCGTAAACACCAAAGCCGGCAGCCGGAAGAACAGCGGAAAAAAGAAGATCGGCACCACCACCGCGACCATGGCACGCGGGCAAAGCCAGGCGAAGCCGCCGAGAACGCCGGCGATTGCGCCCGATGCCCCGAGCGCCGGCACCGTCGAGGTCAGGTTGAACACCAGGTGGCCGACGCTGCCGGCGGTGCCGCAGGCAAGGTAGAACAGCAGAAACCGCCAGGGTCCGAGCCGGTCCTCCACCGGCATGCCGAACAGCCACAACGTCCACATGTTGACGATCAGGTGGAGGTAGCCGCCGTGCATGAAGGTATTGGTGATGAACGGGAGCAGGTTGGTGGGATCGAGCCCCGCCTGCCGGGCCATTTCCGGGTTGCCGTAGACCGCTGGGACCAGGGCGTAGGTATAGATGAACGCCACCGCGTCTTGGGGCTGCAGACCCTTCTCGATGAAGAACACGCCGATGTTGATGACGATCAGCGTCATTGTCACCGCCGGAGACGAGTGGCACGGCGCGGTGGTGCGGTAGGGAAACATTGCCGCTCACGCTACGTGACGGCGGTCGGCGGGGCAACGGGGTAGGCGGCAACCAACGATCGGATGATCGGAATGGTTGGGCTATTTTGGCTCGGCTTTGGCGACGTCGACGCTGTTGCCGAGCGCCGCGAACCGGCGGTCGGTCTCGGTGACGTGGGCGACAAAGCGCTCCAACTCCTTGCCCTTGAGCTTGGGGCCGGCCGGCATCTTCACCTTCATCGGGTTCATCTGACGGCCATCCCTGAGGACCTCGTAGTGCAGATGCGGCCCGGTGGAGCGGCCGGTGGTGCCGACGTAGCCGATGACCTGCCCCTGCTTGACCCGTGTGCCCCGACGGATGCCTTTTGCGAACCCGTTCATGTGGGCGTAGGCGGTGGCGTAGGTGCCGTTGTGGCGAATGCGTACGTATTTTCCGTAGCCGCCTTTGCGCCCGGCGACCTCGACGGAACCGTTGCCGGCGGCATAGATCGGGGTGCCCTTGGGAGCGGCGAAGTCGACACCTTTGTGCATCTTGGAATAGCCAAGGATCGGATGCTTGCGCCTGCCATAGCCCGACGAGATCCGGGCGCCGTCGACGGGGGTGCGCAGCAAGGCCTTGCGGGCGCTCTTGCCGTTCAGGTCGAAGAAGCCTTC
>CAVYYK010000026.1:0-86622 GCA_963772635.1 uncultured Alphaproteobacteria bacterium | reverse complement strand
AAGAGCGAACGCTCGCAGCCGTGGAACCACTCGGCGGAGGAACTGCGGGGAATGTCCGACGTCGTCCACGCCTGCCACGCCGCCATGGGGCCGGAGATCCCGTGCAACGAGGAATGGTACTACAAGCCACCGGATGTCGACGTGGCGATGCCGTGGCGTGTGCTGATCAAATGGCGGATCACGACCCCGGCCGGGTTCGAAGGGGGAACCAAGATCTACGTCAACACCATCGACCCCGAGAGCTTGCGCGACAAGGTGGTGCCGCGGTTGTTCGAACTCAAGAACCAAGACAAGATCGCGCTGATGAAGATCGCCTTCGAATGCGACTGCGTCCCAAATTGCCTGAAGTACAATCCGGCGGTGCGCCAGCAGGAGGGGAGCGCCGCCGTGTTCGCACCACTTTCCGTAGAGGAACGCTCGGGCCGCAAGCGCGCCGGGGGCGAAGCCAGCGAATAAGAGGCGGCAGTTGCTGGCGACCGACGCAGGCGGTAGCCCGGCAAGACTTCTGATCCAGAACCGCGAGTCCCTGTAAACGTTGCCCGTGCCGCGTCCCCTTCGTCTAGAGGCCTAGGACACCGCCCTCTCACGGCGGCAACAGGGGTTCGAATCCCCTAGGGGACGCCAGTCAAATTAAATCGTCAGCCGCCCCGTGGGGCGGCTTTTCCGAATTCATCCGAGTTCCGGGCGCGGTTGGGCGTTGGTGAGTAGTGTCGGCGGTGCACTCGCCAGCCTCGGCCTTTTCGCGCGGAAGGCGATCGCAGCCTAATACTACCATTTGATCTTTTTCGAATGGTGGCTCTCGCGGGCCGCCATTTCCTTTTGCGCGGCGCCGTGGCGTCGCTGTCGGCCGCCATCGGGACGGATCGGCTGTCGTTCTCGAATTCCCCTGTCAGTCTTCGACCGACGCGTCAGTGCCTCGTCGACGCCGATCCCGGAGCAGGCTGTGGATTTCACGGGCGGCGACTGGACAGGGTGAGGGCGCCGACCCGCGAACGGGCGAACACTGTCACGGCGAGGTTGCGTGCGATCATGCTGAGAGCGGTCACCAACCGCGCCCCCTTCGGAGCCGCCTCGAACGCCGGCCCAAAGGCGATCCGATATCCCTGGATGATCCGTGTCGAACTGCGTCGGCTACTCGATCTGTCCCCCGGCCGTCACGGTCGAACTGCACCTTAACGCAACCTATGTCTGAAGCATTTCGTGAGAAAAAACACTTTTTAGTTGTATAACTCGCTTGAAGGTCCAACTCGCAGGATTCGGATTTTGCGGTTCTTGCTCCGTCGGTTAGGGTGCCCTCAAGGCTGCGGTCACAGGCCTCGGGAGGGAACCATGACGCTTGACATCGTCTTTCTGGAACGCGAGACCCTGCCTCCGGAGATCGTCATACGGCCGCCGGCGTTCGGCCACCGATGGACCGACTACGGCCGCACCACCGCCGGCGAGGTCGTCGAGCGGGCGCGCGGCGCCGATATCCTCGTCGTCAACAAGGTGCCGGTCCGCCGCGAGGCGATCGAGCAATTGCCGCGCCTCAAGATGATCGCCGTCGCCGCCACCGGCACCGACAACATCGACCTGGCGTTCTGCCTGGAGCGCGGCATTCCCGTCGCCAACATCGTCGGCTATGCGGTTAGCACGGTGCCGGAGCACACCTTCTCCTTGATCCTGGCGCTGCGCCGCAGCCTGATCGCCTACACCGAGGACGTACGGCGGGGACGGTGGCAACAGGCGAGGCAGTTCTGCTTCTTCGGTCATCCGATCAACGAGTTGCGCGGCAGCCGCCTCGGCATCGTCGGCGAGGGCTCGATCGGCCAGGGCGTCGCCACCATCGGCAGGGCATTCGGGATGACGGTGATGTTCGCCGCCCACAAGGGCAGGACCGGGCTCGGCCCGCTGTATACGCCGTGGGACGAAGTGCTGGAGACCTCGGACGTGATCACCCTGCATTCGCCGCTGACGCCGGACACCCGGGAGATGATCGCGATGGCTGAGTTCCGGGCGATGAAGCGAAGGCCGCTGCTGATCAACACCGCCCGCGGCGGTCTGGTGAACGAGACAGACCTGGTCACTGCGCTCCGCGAGGGGCTGATCGCCGGCGCCGGCTTCGACGTCCTCGCCAATGAGCCGCCCGCCGACGACAGCCCACTCCTGCAACTGCTCGATCTGCCCAACTTCATCCTCACCCCGCACATCGCCTGGGCCAGCCTCGAGGCGATGCAGACCCTCGCCAACCAGATGATCGACAACATCGAGGCGTTCGTCGCCGGGGGTGCGGACTCGAAAGGTTAAGACTTCGTTAACAGGGGACGCCGGGGGGCTTCATCGGACGGAGAACAAGACGATGATCCTCAAGCCCATGTGCCTATCTTCAACCTTCGTCGCGATCGGCTTCACGACGACGATCGCCGCCGCCGAGCCGACCCGGATAGCGGTCTCGGACATGAGCTTCGACCATCCCCACGACTTGGTGCTATCGCCCGACGGCCGGTTTCTCTACGTCGCCGATCTCGGCAACGACGTGGTCAAGGTGCTCGATCCGGCGACCCTGAAGACGCTGGGCATCATCGGCGAGGGAGATCTGGATTCGCCCCACGACGTCGATTTCGACGAGGCCGGCCGGCTGCTCGTCGCCGATAGCGGCAACGACGCGGTCGTCGTCTACGAGGTGAACGGCGTCGAGGGCCAACGCCTGGCAATCTGGAACGGCGAGATGTTCAGCCCCGAGGGCGTCGCCCCCGCCGGCGGCGGCCGCGTGTTTGTCACCGATACCGGCGGCGGCGGCGTGTTACGGTTCGAAGACGGCCGCGCCGCCCTGCGCAAGGAGAACGGCGGCGCCGGCAACTCCGACTACAACCGCCCCCACGACGTCCTCGTCGACCGCCAGGGCCGGGTGCTGGTGGTCAATTCCGGCAATGCCCGTATCCAAATTCTCGACCAGGAGCTGACGCTGCTCCGCTCGCTCGCCGGAAGCCCCTACGATTTCAACGAGCCCAAATACCTGGCGGTCGACGAGCAGGACAACCTCTACGTTGCCGACGAATACAACAACCAGATCAAGATCCTCGACCCCGACTACCGGATCATCGAGGTGATCGGCAGCGGCGAACGCGGCCGGGGGCCCGGTCAGCTCAACAGGCCGGAAGGGGTCGAGACCCGCGACGGCCTGATCTGGATCTCCGACACCTACAACGACCGTATCCTGCTCTATAGGCGAACCGGCGCCCGCTGAACCCGACAGATAGTACGAAGGTTGAAGACATGATCACGCCCGCCTCGACCCTCACCTGCCCGGAGTGCGGCCACCGGGAAACCGAGACGATGCCGACCGACGCCTGCCAGTTCTTCTACGACTGCAAGGGCTGCGGCGCGGTGCTTCGGCCGCGTTCGGGCGACTGCTGCGTCTTCTGCTCCTACGGCGACGTCCCCTGCCCGCCGATCCAGGCGGCACGGCAGGGCGGAGCGGGCGCGATGCCCGATGGTTGTTGTTAGCGCGTTTCCGCCGCCGCCCAAAAAAGCCGGAAAAGTGTGATCCAGTTCACAGATAATTTGCCGTTGCCCCCCTACCCTGTCCTTCGGTCCGGCGGAGATGTCGCGATTGGCGGCATGCGAGATCGCCGGATGGTCGAGAGAAGGCGAACTTCATGGATTTTGGGAAATCCTTTCTTGCCTGTGCCCTGGTTGTGGGCGGCTCCTTCGTCGGCGGCGCCATGCCGGGAGGTAGCCCCGACCTCGCCGCCGCCGGCGCGGTCGCCGGCCTGATCGCCGCGTTCCTGCTGATGTTGGGACGGACCCACTGATACCCACGGTCCTGCCGGTGCCGGTATCGTCAGCGAAGACCCCGTTGGCGGTTTAGCCATACGGGCGGTGGCGGAAGACCGGAGGCCGGCTCAGACGTCGAGGTTGGCGACTTTCAGCGCGTTCTCCTCGATGAACTCCCTGCGGGTCTCGACCGTGTCGCCCATCAGGGTGGAGAACACCTCCTCGGCGTCGTCGACGTGGTTGACCTTGACCTGCAGGAGGGTGCGCGCCTCGGCGTCCAGCGTGGTTTCCCACAGCTGGTCCGGGTTCATCTCGCCGAGGCCCTTGTAGCGCTGGATCGCGACCCCCTTGCGGGCCAGATCCATGATCGTGTCGACCAGCGACACCGGCCCGGTGACCGGGTGGTCCTTGCCCTTGACCTGCAGCATGCCGTGGCTGGCGTAGAGCTTCTGCAGTTCGCCGGCCTTGGCGTTGACGCGGCGCGCCTCGGAGCTGCCGATCACCGCGCCGTCGATGACGTGGCGCTCGGAGACGCCGCGCAGCGTGCGGGTGAACTCGAGATCGCCTTCGGCGATCGCGCGCGCCCCGCCAACCGCGCTCGGCCGGCGGCTCGAGCGCGTCGAGGCGTTTGGCGACGTAAGCGGCGGAATTGGCGGCGAGATCGCGGTCGGCGAGGACCTCCGGGTCGAGCGCCGCCGAGATCGCCGCCTGCTCGAGGATTCTCAGCGGCACGTGCTGGGCCAGGCGGACCAGCTGCACCTTCACCGCCCGCGCCTCCTCGACCAGCGTGCGCAGGTCGGCGCCGGCGATCTGCTGCCCCTCGAAGGTGACGAAGACGGTACCCTCGTCGATGGCGGTGCCCATCAGGTGGTCCTCGAGCGCGGTATCGTCCTTGAGGTAGACCTCGGAGGAACCGCGCTTGGCCCGGTAGAGCGGCGGCTGGGCGATATAGAGGTAACCGCGCTCGATCAGCTCCGGCATCTGGCGGAAGAAGAAGGTGAGGAGCAGGGTGCGGATGTGGCTGCCGTCGACGTCGGCGTCGGTCATGATGATGATCTTGTGGTAGCGACACTTGTCGGCGTCGAAGTCCTCGCGGCCGATGCCGGTACCCAACGCGGCGATCAGGGTGCCGATCTCCGCCGAGCTCAGCATTTTATCGAAGCGCGCCCGCTCGACGTTGAGGATCTTGCCCCTGAGCGGCAGGATCGCCTGCTGGGCGCGATTGCGCGCCTGCTTGGCGGAGCCGCCGGCGGAGTCTCCCTCGACCAGAAACAGCTCGCTCTTGGCCGGATCGCGCTCCTGGCAGTCGGCGAGCTTGCCCGGCAGCGAGGTGATGTCCAGCGCCCCCTTGCGGCGGGTGAGCTCGCGGGCCTTGCGGGCGGCCTCGCGGGCGGCCGCGGCCTCGACGATCTTGCCGAGGATCTTCTTGGCGTCCGCCGGGCGCTCCTCGAACCAGCGGTCGAGTTGCTCGCCGACGATCCCCTCGACCACCGGACGGACCTCGGAGGAGACCAGCTTGTCCTTGGTCTGGGACGAGAATTTGGGATCGGGCACCTTGACCGACAGCACGCAGGTCATGCCCTCGCGGGCATCGTCACCGGATATCGAAACCTTCTCCCGCTTGAGGGTCCCCGACGTCGTCGCATAGGACTGAATGGTCCGGGTCAGCGCCCCGCGGAACCCCGCCATGTGGGTGCCGCCGTCGCGCTGCGGGATGTTGTTGGTAAAGCACAGCATGGTCTCGTGGTAGCTGTCGTTCCACTGAAGTGCCAACTCGACGGTGATGCCGTCGCGCTCGCCGTTGACCGAGATCAACTCGCCGAGCAGAGCGTTCTTGGAACGGTCGAGATACTTGACGAAGGCGCTTAGCCCGCCCTCGTAATGCATCTCGACGGACTTCGGATCCACGTGGCGAGCATCGGTGAGCTTCACCCCGACCCCGGAGTTGAGGAACGCCAGCTCGCGGAGACGGTGCTCTAGAGTGGCGAAGTCGAACTCGAGCATGGTGAAGGTCGTGGGCGACGGGAAGAAGGTGATTTCGGTTCCGGTCTTGGGCTTTCCATCCTCGTCGGGCGGCGCGTCGCCGACCACCGCCAGCGGCGCCACGGCCTCGCTGTTGCGGAATTCGATGAGGTGCTCCTTGCCTTCCCGCCAGATGCGCAGCACCAGCCGGTCGGACAAGGCGTTGACCACCGAGATGCCGACCCCGTGCAACCCTCCCGACACCTTGTACGAGTTCTGGTCGAACTTACCGCCGGCGTGCAGCTGGGTCATGATCACTTCCGCGGCCGAGACGCCCTCTTCCCTGTGAATGTCCACCGGAATACCGCGGCCGTTGTCGGTCACGGTGATCGAGCCGTCGCCGTTGAGCTGCACCGAGACGAAGTCGCAGTACCCGGCGAGGGCCTCGTCGATGGCGTTGTCGACAGCCTCGTAGACCATGTGGTGCAGGCCGGAGCCGTCATCGGTGTCGCCGATATACATGCCGGGCCGCTTGCGCACTGCCTCGAGGCCGCGCAGGACCTTGATCGAACTCGGAGTCGTAGATCGCGGCAGTGGCGTTCGCCGCCTCGGGTTTGTCGTCCATCTCTATTCCCATTTTGGAGTCGCCGCTCCGCCTTCCACCGCGAAGAACTGCGCCCTGCCCCTCAAAGGTTCGAACAGACCAATGTCCGTTCCCGCATACCATGCCTGGACGTCGAGCGCCGCCACCGATTCGAACAAGGCCTCGCGGTGACGGGCGTCCAGGTGCGCCGCCACCTCATCGAGCAGCAACACCGGCACCGAACCCTGCTCGGTCATCTGCACCCGGGCACCGGCCAACACGATGGCGATCAGCAACGCCTTCTGCTCGCCGGTGGAACACTCCGCCGCAGACCGGCCACTGGCCAGGTGGCGAACTCCGAGGTCGCTCTTGTGGGGTCCGACCGCGGCGCCGCCGGTTTCGGCGTCGTTCCGCCGGGACCCGCCCAGCGTCGCCCGCAACCGATCTTCGGCGGAGAGCGCTGGTCCCTCGTCGAGCCATTGCTCGACCATGCCCCGCGCTTCGAGAGCGGCGCCGGGAAACGGACCCGCGCCCTCGGCGGAGGCGCGAGAGAGACGTGCCGCCACGTCGCGCCGGGCGGCCGACACCGCCACGCCGTTGGTCGCCATGGTATCTTCCAAGGCTGCAAGCCACACCGCATCGGCCGCCCCCTGACGGAGAAGCCGCGCCCGTTGCTGCAGGGCGCGCTCGTAGGCGCCGACACGGCTGGCGTGGGACGGATCGACACCGAAAACCAGCCGGTCGAGAAACCGTCGGCGCGCCGAGGTCCCCTCAAGAAACAACCGGTCCATTTCCGGCGTCACCCATATCATTCCGCAGATCTTGGCAAGAGCCGCCTGGGTCTTCGCCGGCTCGCCGTCGATGCGCACCTGCCGGCGGTCGCGCGTCGAAGCGGACTCGCCTGCAATGCGCCCGGTGCCGACGTCGACCGTTCCGTTTGCAGTTCTCAGCCGCGCCGCCACCGCCCAGACCGGCGCCGGCCCGTCCTCGTTCCGCCGCCCCATCTCGTCCAACCGCGCGCGTCGCAGGCCGCGGCCGGGCGACAGCAGCGACAACGCCTCCAAGAGGGTCGTCTTGCCGGCACCGTTGGAACCAGTGAGGACCACGGGCTCGGGTCCGGTTTCCAATCTTTGTTGGCGATAGCAGCGGAAATCGGTCAACGTCAGCCGCGCCACCGACACCCGTTGCCGAGCGCCGGCATCATTCGCACTCGACACTGAAAGCTCGTTCCGTGTGGCCAACCCCGTTGAACCGCGCAGCGCCCGATTTCCTTCACACGCGCATCGGCATCAATACGTAAATCGCGCTGGCATCGCCCAGTTCGTGGAGGATCGTCGGAGAGCCGGAATCGGCCAACGAAAACCGGGCTCTATCCCCTTCGATCTGCTGAGCGACATCGAGCAGATAACGCGAATTGAAGCCGATTTCCATGGCTTCCCCCCGGTAGTCGACCTCCAGCTCCTCGGTGGCGCTGCCGTGTTCGGGGCTGCTTGCCGAGAGCACCAGGGTGCCGTTGGCGACCGCCAGCTTGACCGCCCGCGACCGTTCACTGGAGATTGCCGAAACCCGGTCGACGGCGTCGGCAAAGGACCGACGATCGACGTCCAGCTGTTTGTCGTTGTTCTTTGGAATGACCCTCTCGTAGTCCGGGAAAGTGCCATCGATCAGCTTTGAGGTCAGCACCGCTTGATTTACGGTGAAGCGGATCTTGGTCTCCGAAAGCGCGATTTCGATGTCGTCGGCAGTCTCGTCGATCAGCTTTCGGACCTCGGATATGGTCTTGCGCGGGACGATGATGCCGGGCATGCCGGCGGCACCTTCCGGCAGCGCCACCTGGACGCTGGCCAATCGGTGGCCGTCGGTCGCGACGGCACGGAGGGTCTCGCTTCCCTCGTGTTTCTGGGCGTGAAGATAGATGCCGTTGAGATAGTAGCGCGTCTCTTCGGTGGAAATTGCGAAGCGGGTCCGGTCGATAAGGCCGCGCAACTCACCCGCCGGCAGCTTGAAGCTATGCGGGAGATCGCCGCCGGCCATCATTGGAAAGTCCTCTATCGGCAGGCAAGAGAGCGTAAACCGCGATCGCCCGCACTTTAAAGTCAACCGCTCGTTCCCTTCCGAGGTGTCGAACTCCACCTGGGCACCGTCCGGCAGCTTGCGGGCGATGTCGTAAAGCGTGTGGGCCGGCGCGGTCGTCGCGCCCGGAAGTGAGACGTCCGCGGCGACGGTTTCCGCGACTTCCAGATCCATGTCGGTGGCGTTGAGGCCCAGGTAACCGTCTCCGCATTCCATCTTAACGTTGGACAGAATGGGAATGGTGTTGCGTCGTTCGACGACACTTTGCACATGCCCCAGCGACTTCAACAGAGCAGCTCGTTCGATGGTCAGTTTCATAGCGTTATTGAGATCCGAGGCTTATGTCTCTCCCAGCCGTTCGTTCATCGATTGCACCGGGAGACAGGGCAATTTATCAAGCCGTATTGACACGTTACCGAAAAAGGGGCCAAGAAAATCGCCTTGGCTTCGATAGTATAGCAGAGCCCCCGGGAATTCGCAGCGAATTCCTCCTCCGACCACGGCCGGCAACAATGGTCGGGAATATCAACCCTCGAGCATCCGGCGCAGCAACTCAACGTCTTCCGCGAAGGCCGCGTCCTGCTCGCGCAACTCGTCGACCTTACGCACCGCGTGCATGACGGTCGTGTGATCCCGCCCGCCGAACTTGCGGCCGATCTCGGGCAGCGAACGCGACGTCAGTTGCTTGGCCAGATACATCGCCACCTGCCGGGGTCGGGCGACGGATCGTGCCCGACGGGCCGAATGCATATCGGCGACCCGAACATTGAAGTGTTGGGACACCTGCTTTTGAATATCATCGATCGTCACCCGCCGATCGTTGGCGCGAAGCAGATCGTGCAGCACTTCCTGGGTCGTTTCCAACGTAATGTCTCGGCCAACCAGTTGGGCATGGGCAACGACCCGGTTGAGTGCGCCCTCGAGCTCGCGGACGTTGGAGGTGATCCGATGGGCGAGAAACTCCATCACTTTGCGGGGAATGGTGATGCCCAGCTGTTCCGCCTTGGACTCAAGGATGCCGAGGCGCAGCTCGTAAGTGGTGGCGTGGATATCCGCAACCAGGCCACAATTGAGCCTGGACTTTAGGCGTTCTTGCAGCCCCTCCAGATCGCTCGGCGACTTATCGGCGGAAAGGACGATCTGCCGCCCCTGATCGACCAGAGTGTTGAACGTGTGGAAGAACTCCTCCTGGGTGGATTCCTTGCCGCTGATAAACTGCACATCGTCGATCATCAACACGTCCGCAGAGCGGAACTGCTCCTTGAAATCGACCGTGTTGTGCTCGCGCAGCGCTCGGATAAAGCGGTACATGAACTTCTCGGCGGAGAGATAGATCACCGCGCATTCCGGCTTTCGCTGACGGATGTGCCAAGCGATGGCGTGCATGAGATGGGTTTTGCCGAGCCCGACGCCACCGTAGAGAAACAAGGGATTGAACGGAACCCTGATGGCTTCGGCGACGCGCCGGGCGGCGGCGTATGCGAACTCGTTGGGTTTGCCGACGACGAAATGCTCGAAGGTAAATCGAGGATCCAGTGGCGCACCGATGTCCTGTGCGTCGTTCTCGACCACCGCTCCAGTGTCACCGGCACCGGAGCGCATTGTCGGTTGGGATTTTGCGGGCGACATCAAAATCCTGCCCGTGCCCGACGCAACACAGTCCGGTTGGACGACGATGTCGATTCCCTGGACGGATGGGTTTTCCCCACCCCAAAGGGCGCGCAGACGATCGGCATAATGGGCGACCACCCAGTCACGCATGAATCTTGTCGGGGCCGACATCGTGACCATGCCACCGCGCTCTCCGCGGACGGTCATCGGTCTCAACCAACTTCGATAGGCAGCCTCACCGATCTCGGCGCGCAGAAGACCGCTGATCCTTTTCCACTGGGTATCGATCGGGGGAGTTGAATCGCCGCTAATCATAGTCCCGTCGCCCTTTCTTCAATTTGCCTTCGGGCCACGACGAGATGTCTTCTCGGCGCCGCGCACCGTCTCCGTCGATCGCACGGCGCCGCATACATCCGAAAGGCGAGAACGAAACCAGCATCGGAGCCACCACTGCTCCCCACACTGCTCTCCTTTCCGAACGTTCAGGTTGTCCGCCTAGACCTCCCCGGGAAACCCAATCCACCCCGCGACCGTCGATCAACCGACCCCCGTACGGGTAGACCACCGTGTTGTCCTAAGCAGACCTCCTCAAGCACATCCCGTCCACGTATCGCTTTTATTATGTTGCGGAGTGAATTCCGCTATTTATTAAACCAAAATAAACCTTCAAAATTGAGAACTTTAAACAACAACCTTACTCAATCCTTTAACGCTTAAGAGTCTCGGTTATATTTGCTAACGAAATCCGCGATTTACGGGTTATTTCCCATCGGTGGCGTTTCCGCGCTCCATCCGAATGAAACTGTACTGATTGCGTGCTCGTCATGCAACGAGACCGAATGCAGAACGACGCAAAAAATTCCCTTGACAGCACTGCGAACAATCATCCACAAGCACAACCAGGGAGTGAGTGCGGGGCGGAAGGCCTACCGCATGATGTTAAACCGCGCTGCGCGACGGACGGCATAAAGAATTCTCGTGGCGCGCGCGCCGACATCTACCGATTTACAATCTGATGGTGAAAATGGGATCGCATGCCCCGATGCGATTCACAGAGACTATTGTTTGCCGTCCGGCATCAAGCCGGCATTGCTTTAATTCTAGCGGCAAGCCGAGAAAGTTTTCTCGAAACCGTGTTGCGGTGGATGACCCCTTTGTCGGCGCCGCGCATCAATTCCGGCTGGGCGGAGCGAAAAGCCGCCAAGGCCTGCTCCTTGTCGCCGCTCGCAACGGCATCCTCGACCTTGCGGAGGAAAGTGCGAATCCGCCCGACGCGCGCCCGGTTGACCTGGGTCCGCTTCTTGATCTGCCGAATGCTTTTTTTCGCCGAATCATGGTAGGCCATTGCTGAACTCAGTAATTCCGTTCGATCAAATTGCTTGATTTTCGCGCCGCTTTGTATCCGCACCGTTCGGCCGCGTCAACCGCCTGCGCGCGTCGACGCCGCCGAACCTCCTGTCCGAATTGCCTATCTGTTTGAAAAGGTGGGCTTACGTTTCTCGGCGAAGGCCGCCATCCCCTCCTTCTGATCCTCGGTCGCAAAGATGGCGTGAAACATCCGCCGCTCGTAGCGAAGGCCCTCGACCAACGTGGTCTCGAACGCGCGGTCTACCGCCTCCTTGGCGATCAGGACAAGCGGTCGCGACATGGCGGCCGCTTTTGCCGCCGTCTTGACCGCCTCGTCGACAAGCTCGCCCACCGGGACAATTCGACTCACCAATCCGGCGCGCTCGGCCTCTTCGGCGTCGATCATCCGTCCGGTCAGGCACATTTCCATGGCCTTCGACTTGCCGATGGCGCGGGTGAGACGCTGGGTGCCGCCAAGACCGGGGATGGCGCCGATGGTGATTTCCGGCTGGCCGAACTTGGCGTTGTCGGCCGCCAGAATGAAGTCGCACATCATCGCCAGCTCGCAGCCGCCGCCGAGAGCGAAGCCGGCCACGGCAGCGATCACCGGTTTGCGGCACGATGCGGCACGCTCCCAACCTCCCGTGAGGAAATCCTCAAGGTAGGCTTCCATGAACGACTTGTCCTTCATCTCCTTGATATCGGCCCCGGCGGCAAACGCCTTTTCATTGCCGGTAATCACCATCGCGCCAACGGAATCGTCGGTCTCGAAAGCGTCGAGCGCGGAAGCGAGCTCGCTCATCAGCGCCGCGTTGAGCGCATTCATTGCCTGCGGCCGGTTCAGGGTGATCAGTCCGACGGGGCCTCGGGTTTCGGAAAGGATGTTTTCGTACGCCATGGTTTCCCTCCTCAAGCGTTCTGGTCTCTTGATGGTCTAGGGTTTGTCGACTTCGGTCGCCGGCGACAATGCGAAGCGAACAGTCATGCCCGGGTCGCCGACCTCGTCGAATTCGATCCTCAACACTTCGTTCTCGCGACGGAACAGGCCGGCCGCCAAGGAACGCCAGCCCAGTTGCGGCAGAGTCTCGGCATAAAAGGCCAAAACCTGTTCCCGGGACATCTGTCCGGTTGCTTCAGTCTGCACGATGCGTCCCGATGGTGTATCGAAGACCACGCTGGCGTCCGGAGCCTCGACGAGTTCCGGCATCAGGGGCAGATCCTCGATACCGGGTACGAAGCGGTCGGCCGGATGAGCGGCCGTCGCACACAGTAAGACGGAAACGAGCGCGGCGGCAAACAGACTGGGGCGTCGGACCGGTCGCATCATGGTTTTGCCTATAGCATCAGCGCTGGCGTTTCGCACAATAGAATGTTGAGCGCCCGGACTGGACGACGCGGCGAACGCCTCCCGTCCGCTGCAGGTGGCAGTCGCATTCGGGACAGGGCTGGCCGGTGCGGCCGTAAACCGCGAACCGATGCTGAAAATAGCCGAGTTCGCCGGATGGCCGGCGGTGATCGCGAAGTGTCGACCCACCCGCCGCGATCGCCTCCTCGAATACTGCCTTGATCGCATGGGCGAGCCGTTCCGCCCGTCGACCGACAATCGTCGCTGCCGCTCGCGTCGGCGAGAGGCCCGCACGGTACAAGCATTCGCACGCATAGATGTTGCCCATGCCGGCAACCACTCGCTGGTCGAGGATCGCTGCCTTCAACGGCGCGAAGCGCCCCGCAAGCCTGCCCGACAAGTAGCCTCCGTTGAATTCGTCGCCGAGGGGTTCGGGGCCAAGCCCGGCAAGCATCGGGTGACGGCAGAGATCGCTTCCGGCAATCAGGTCCATGAACCCGAAACGCCGGGGATCGTGGAAGCGGAGGGTGGCTCCTTCGTCGGTTTCGAAGACGATGTGATCGTGTCGGTCGAGCGGCGGAGGATCATCGTCGAAAATCTTGAACCGCCCGGACATGCCCAGGTGCGAGATCAGAACGGCCCCGGAGTCGAGCCACATCAAAAGAAACTTGGCACGCCGATCAATCCGGTCGACCCGGCGCCCAAGAAGCCGCGCTTCGAAATCCTCGGGCAGTGGAAACCTGAGGTCCGGCCGCCGCTGGACCACCCGGGTCAGGCGGCGGCCCTCCAGCATCGGCGCCAGACCCCGGCGCACAGTCTCGACCTCGGGTAGCTCAGGCATGGTCGTAAGGTAGCGCGACTGCGCACCTTAGGCTATGGTTCACCGCCATGACCGGTCCACACCGAAAACATCCCGAACGAGCCGCGGAAAACTCGGCATCTTCCACCACGCACTTCGGTTTCCGCACCGTCGCCACCGACGAGAAGACCGACCTGGTTAAGGGTGTGTTCGACAGCGTCGCCCGCCGTTACGACCTGATGAACGACCTGATGAGCGGCGGCATCCATCGTCTATGGAAGGCGGTGATGATCGACCGGTTGAATCCGCGGCCGCAGATGCGGGTTCTCGACGTCGGCGGCGGCACCGGTGATATCGCGTTCCGCATTCTCGACCGGGCGGCCGCCGCGGTCACGGTGCTCGATATCAACGGCGAGATGCTGAACGTCGGCCGCGACCGCGCGATCCAATCGGGCCGCGGTGCCGACATCACCTGGATCCTTGGAAACGCCGAAGCATTGCCCGTCGCCGACGCCTCGATAGACGCCTATACGATCGCCTTCTGCATCCGCAACGTCACTCACCTTCCCGAGGCGCTACGGGAGGCACGGCGGGTGCTCAGGCCCGGCGGACACTTCCTCTGTCTCGAGTTCAGCCGGGTCGCCATCCCGGTGCTGGACCGTCTCTATGACGCCTATTCGTTCCGTGTCCTGCCGGCGCTGGGTCAAGCGGTAACCGGAGATGGCGATGCCTACCGTTATCTGGCCGAGAGCATCCGCCGGTTTCCTTCGCAAGAGGCGTTCGCCCGGATGATCGGCGAAGCGGGGTTGGCCCTGGTCAAGTATCGCAACCTGTCGGGAGGAATCGCCGCCTTGCATTCGGCTTGGCGGACTTGACAATAGCCGGACTAAATGGTTTCGGACCCCCACGTTGGTCGACTGGGGGAACAGGGGGAATCTTTTGCTGGGCGATGTAACGGTATGATCCGGAGCGTTCGCAACATCTTGCGGCTGCTTGCCATCGCACGAACGCTGGCGCGCCACGATGCCTTGTTTCTGCTGGAGACGCTGGGTGTGGCGCCGACCGTAGTGCTGGCCGCCCGGTTGATCTCTCGGCGTCGAGAGGCCGGGCGCCCCGGCGAGCGGCTGGCTCGGGCTTTCCAGGAGGCCGGGCCCTCGTTCATCAAGCTCGGCCAGGCGCTTTCGACCCGCTCGGACCTTCTGGGCGAGACCCTGACGGCGGACCTCTCGCAGCTTCAGGATCGTCTCGCCCCGTTTTCCGGAACCGAGGCACGTGCGATTATCGAGGCCCAGTTGGGCGCGCCGATGGCGTCCGCTGTTCCAGCGGTTCGACGACGAAGCCGTCGCCGCGGCGTCGATCGCCCAGGTTCATTTCGCGATCAGTACCGACGGTCGCGAAGTCGCGGTCAAGGTTCTGAGGCCCGGGATCGAAGAGGCTTTCGCCCGTGACCTCGATCTCTTCCTCTGGGTCGCGGAATTGATCCAGGCCACTCGCCCGGAATGGCGGCGTCTCAAGCCGGTGGAATCGATCCGCGTGCTGGCACAGACGGTCGAAATGGAAATGGACCTCCGGTTCGAGGCCGCCGCCGCCGCGGAGCTGGCCGAGAACTTCGCCGAGGATTCCGACTTCAACGTGCCGGAGGTCGACTGGGCCCGCACCGGCCGGCGGGTGCTGACGACCGAGCGGGTCATGGGCATTCCGATCGACGAACGCGAGGCGATCGTCGCCGCCGGTCACGATCCGCGAAGAGGTTCTGACCCGGGCCGCGGAGTTGTTCTTCCGGCAGGTGTTTCGCGACGGTTTCTTCCACGCCGACCTGCACGCCGGCAACCTGTTCGTTCGCGAAGACGGCAGCATCGCCGCCGTGGACTTCGGCATCATGGGCCGGCTCGATCGCAAGACCCGGGAGCACCTCGGCGAGCTGCTGCTGGCGTTCTTGAGCCGCGACTATCGCCGGGCCGCCGAAGTGCACTTCGAGGCCGGCTGGGTGCATGGCGACCACGCGGTGGAGACCTTCACCCAGGCCTGCCGCTCGATCGGCGAACCGATCATGGACAAGCCGCAGAACGAGATCTCCATGGCCCGTCTGCTGGGGCAACTGTTTCAGATCACCGAAACGTTCGCGATGGAGACCCAACCACAACTTCTGATGCTGCAGAAAACGATGCTGGTGGCCGAGGGCACAGGCCGCAAGTTGTGCCCCGACGTCAACATGTGGCTTCTCGCCAGACCTCTCATCCAATCATGGATGGTCGATCATTTGAGCCCGGATGCACGAATGAGGGAAACCATGGGCGAGATGGCGGCGAACATCGCTCGTCTGCCGGAGTTGCTGGCCCTGGCCGAGAAAAGCGCTTCCGTGCTCGCGGACGGTCGGGTCAAGCTCCACCCCGAAACGGTCCTGGCGTTGCGCGGCAGAAACGACGGGCGGACATCGCTGATCCTTATCTGGGTCGTCCTGGCGATATTGACCGGAGTGGTGCTGCTCGGGTGACGCGGCCGCGAGCCGTCCCCACGCTCATAAGAACGATTCAAAAAACGAGGCTTGCCTGTGGAGATTTGAGCCGCTAGTTTAACAACAAATCATTTTAGTTAAATAAAAGTGATACCTTCGGTGGTTGTGGGAAAAAGAGTCCTCTTGGTGATCGCGGGCGGGATCGCCGCGTACAAGTGCCTGGAAGTGATCCGGCGTCTCAGGGAACGGGGCGTCGCAACCCGCTGTCTTCTCACCGCCGCCGGCGGCCAGTTCGTCACCCCCCTTTCGCTGGCGGCGCTCAGCGAGGACAAGGTCTACACCGACCTGTTCTCGCTGACCGACGAGAGCGAGATGGGGCACATCCGCCTGTCGCGAGAGGCTGACGTTGTCGTGGTGGCGCCGGCCACCGCCGACATCCTGGCGAAAATGGCTGCTGGACTCGCCGACGACCTGGCGACCGCCGCGCTGCTCGCCACCGACAAGCCGATCATCGTTGCCCCGGCGATGAATGTCCGGATGTGGCAACACCCGGCCACCCGATCCAATCTGAAAACCCTGACGGATCGCCGCGTGCGCATCGTCGGCCCCGGCGAAGGAGACATGGCCTGCGGCGAGTGGGGCATGGGAAGGATGGCTGAGCCGGAACAGATCGTCGAAGCCATCGAGGCGTTCTTCCGCTCCGGAACCCGTTTGAGCGGGCGCCGGGCGCTGGTGACCAGCGGCCCGACCCACGAGCCCATCGACCCGGTCCGCTATATCTCGAACCGCTCCTCGGGCAAACAAGGGCATGCCATCGCCGATGCGTTGTCGCGGCTTGGCGCGACGACGACGCTGGTCTCCGGCCCGACCGACCGGCCCGATCCGCCGGGCGTCGACGTGGTGCGGGTTGAGACCGCGAGGGAGATGCTGACCGCCTGCCAGCAGGCGCTGCCGGTGGACATCGCGGTATGTGCGGCAGCCGTCTCCGACTGGCGTATCGCCCAGCCGGCGGTGCAGAAGATGAAGAAGCAGACCGACGCCGCGGTCCCGACCCTCGAGCTCACGGAGAACCCGGACATTCTCGCGACCTTGAGCCGTCCCGGCAATCAGCGCCCGCAGCTGGTCATCGGGTTCGCCGCAGAAACCAATCGGGTACGCGAGCATGCCGAGGAAAAGCGCCGGCGCAAAGGTTGCGACTGGATCCTGGCCAACGACGTCTCCCCGGGCACCGGCACCTTCGGCGGCGATGACAACGTCATCCATCTAGTCTCCGGCAACGGTGTCGAGGACTGGCCGTCGATGACCAAGCGGGCGGTCGCCGAACGGCTCGCCGAACGCATCGCCGACTCCCTGGAGCCGAGGCCGTGAACGCCCTCGCCGTTCCGGTTCGCAGACTTCCCCACGGCGCCGACCTGCCGCTGCCGGCCTACGCCACGGCATCGAGCGCCGGGATCGACCTGCTGGCGGCGGTCGAGGCAACGGTCGTGCTGGAGCCGGCGGCGCGGGCGATGATCCCGACGGGAATCGCGATCGCCCTGCCCGAGGGTCACGAGGCGCAGGTCCGGCCGCGCTCCGGCTTGGCCGCCAGGCACGGGGTGACCGTACTCAACAGCCCCGGCACCATCGACGCCGACTACCGCGGCGAGGTCGCCGTGATCCTGGTCAACCTGGGGGACGCTCCGTTCCGGATCGAGCGCGGCATGCGCGTCGCCCAGATGATCGTGGCGCCGGTTGACACCATCGACTGGCAAGAAGTGGAGAGCCTGCCCGAAACCGGACGCGCCGCCGGCGGCTTCGGATCCACGGGAACGGCCGGGATCAAGGCCGGGCTCCAGGGAGGCTGTTGACGAGATGCTGCGTCTGTCACGGAAGACGTTGTTCGCCATCGAGGCGGTGCTCGACATCGCCTACCATTCCAGCAGCGAACCGGTGCAGAGCCGCGAGATAACCCGTCGCCAGGGCATTCCCCGCCGTTACCTCGAGCAGGCCCTGCAGACCCTGGTGCGCCACGGCGTGCTCGTCGGCGTCCGCGGCCCGAGGGGTGGCTATCGGCTGGCTCGGGAGCGGCGGCGGATTACCGTCGGCGAGGTCGTCCGGGTGGTCAGAAAGGTGGAGACCTCCGAAGATCCGCTGCACGACGCCGGCGGCTCGCCGCTCGGCCAGAAGGTGGTTCGCCCGCTGTGGAACGAGCTCCAGAACGAAGTCATGGTGCGGCTCGACGCGGTTACCATCGACGACCTGTGCACCCGCGCCAACGGCGTCGGGATCGCCAGCGAAGGACGCACCAACCTGGATTTTTCCATTTGACCGTTTGCGGGGCCGGCACCCACGACGCATAGTGGACGCACCCTGCATTCAACGAGTGACCATTGCCGAACCGGGCCCACTAATCTCAGAGGTTTTGCCGACATGAATAGCCCGCACCTCGCCGCAGCAACCGAACATCCGAGCCACGACCGCATCTATGACAGCATCATCGACACCATCGGCAACACGCCGCTGATTCGTTTGAGGAAACTGGCGGCGGACAGCCAGTGCGGAGCGGACCTGCTCGGCAAGTGCGAGTTCTTCAATCCGCTGGGCTCGGTCAAGGACCGCATCGGCATATCGATGATCCTCGCCGCCGAACTCGACGGCCGCATCGGCCCCGGCGCGGTGCTGGTCGAGCCGACGTCGGGCAACACCGGGATCGCGCTGGCATTCATCTGCGCTTCCCGCGGCTACCGGCTGATCCTGACCATGCCGGAGAGCATGTCGGTGGAGCGGCGCAAGATGCTGGCGCTGCTCGGCGCCGAGATCGTGCTGACCCCGGCGACCAAGGGCATGCCGGGGGCGGTCGGCCGCGCCGAGGAGATCGTCGCCAAGACCCCGGGCGCGATCATGCTGCAGCAGTTCTCCAACCCGGCCAACCCGGAGATCCACCGGCGGACCACCGCCGAAGAGATCTGGCGCGACACCGACGGAAAGGTCGACGCGGTGATCAGCGGCGTCGGCACCGGCGGCACCATCACCGGTATCGCCGAGGTGCTCAAGCCGCGCCGGCCGAGCCTGCAGATGATCGCGGTCGAGCCCGAGGACAGCCCGATCCTGTCCGGCGGCATCCCCGGGCCGCACAAGATCCAGGGCATCGGCGCCGGCTTCGTTCCGGCGGTGCTCAACGTCGAGCTGATCGACGAGGTGATCAAGATCGGCAACGAGACGGCGTTCGCCATGGCCCGCAAGGTGGCGCGCCTGGAGGGCATCGCCGTCGGCATCTCGTCGGGGGCGGCGCTGGCGGCGGCGATCGAGATCGGCCGCCGGCCGGAAATGGAGGGCAAGATGGTGGTGGCGATCCTGCCGTCGTTCGCCGAGCGGTATCTCTCGACCGCGCTGTTCGAGGGGATCGGGCTGGAGTGAGCGACGCCTGCGCGACATCCGCCACCGCCGCAGCGGCCTTCACCGACGACCAGGTCCACCGCTACGCCCGCCACATCCTGCTCGGCGAGGTCGGCGGCACCGGACAGGCGCGGCTGCTCGCCTCGAAGGTGCTGGTGATCGGCGCCGGCGGCCTCGGCTCGCCGATATCGATGTATCTGGCCGCCGCCGGGGTCGGCACGCTCGGCATCGTCGACGACGACGTGGTCGACCTCTCCAACCTGCAGCGCCAGATCGTCCACGCCACCGCCAGCGTCGGCATGGCCAAGGTCGACAGCGCGCGGGCCACCCTCGCCGCGATCAACCCCGACGTCACCGTGATCGCCCACCGCGAGCGGATCACCGCCAAGAACGCCCTATCGCTGATCGCCGACTACGACGTGGTCGCCGACGGCAGCGACAACTTCCCGACCCGGTTCCTGGTCAACGACGCCTGCTTCCTCGCGAAGAAACCCTTGGTCTCGGGGGCGGTGCTGCGGTTCGACGGCCAGATCTCCACCTTCAAGGCGTTCCAGCCTGTGCCGGGTGACAAGGGCGAGGGGGACGGGAGCGAGCACGGCCCCTGCTACCGCTGTCTGTTCCGCGAACCGCCGCCGCCCGGCCAGATCCCGTCGTGCGCCGAGGCCGGGGTGCTGGGGGCGTTCTGCGGCCTGGTCGGCTCGCTGCAGGCGACCGAGGTGCTGAAGGAGCTGCTCGGCATCGGCGAGAGCCTGTCGGGCCAGCTGATGGTCTGCGACGCGCTGTCGACCACCTTCCGCAAGATCCGAGTCCGCCGCGACCCCGGCTGCCCGCTGTGCGGCGACGCGCCGTCGATCACCGATCTGTCGAGCCATGACGCCTGACGACCTCAATGGCGACGGGCGGCCCGACCGGCTGTCGCTGATCGTCTACTCGGGGACGTTCGAACGGGTGCACTACGCCCTGGTGCTGGCGTCGGCAGCGGCGGCGGTGGGCATTCCGGCGACCCTGTTCTTCACCATGGAAGCGTGCCGGGCGCTGCTCGCTCCCGACGACGACGGCGTTTCCGCCTGGCGGCGGCTGCCCGCCGGCGAGGGCGAGGACGGCGAACGCGGTCATCCCGGCGGCGCCGTCGACGACCGCAACACCGCCCACGGCGTCGCCGGCTTCGACGAGCTTCTCGCCGCCTGCGCCGAGTTGGGGGTCCGGTTCATGGTCTGCGAGATGGGTCTGCGCGCCAAGGGCCTGAGCCGCCAGTCCCTGCGCGACGACCTGCCGATCGAGGAAGGCGGCGTCGTCACCTTCCTCAACGACTCGTCGCGCGCCGGCGCCATGCTGTTCATCTGAGCCAGCCGAAAAACCCGTTTGTTTTCAAGGAATTGAAGATACCCGAGCCCCACCAGCGGTCTTGGTTGACGATCTGCAACCGGAAAAATCGGCTAAGCCCTTGATATCAAACGATCCGGAAAAACGTCGAAATCCTCGTCAAAACTCGTCAAAACTCGTCAAAACCTCATTCAACCCTTTGATTCGAAACGATTTTGAATAACCCTTCGTTTCGCTGGCGCAACGCCCGCCAACTCCTTGACATCAAACGAAACCCGCCCCGAACAACCGCTGCGCCCCGGCAACGAAGCTCGTCAAAAATCGTCAAAACTCGTCAAAGCAGAAAAAAACATGTTTATTTACAATATGTTGTAAGAGTCGATTCGTCCCGCCACGCCGCCGGGCGAAAGGACTCTACCTGTCCCGTTCAAACGGATTCCGCCAACCGCCCCACGATGTCCAAGAGCTTTTTCTCCCCATGTATTCCCTCGCCGGGGCAGAATCAAGGAAAATGTTCCTTTATCTGCCGTTCTCCCGGACCGGCCCTCCGGTGCTCTGCGGAGACCCTCTTCGCAGCCTCGCCGCGAGTCCGGCCGACACCGGGGCCATAGCGCTGCCGTAAGCCGGGCCGCCGAGCATTGCTTCTCGCTCCCCTTGCGATTATTTGCAGCTCGTGTACTCGGGGAGTACGCGAAGCTGCGCGATCCGATCCCACGGCACGATCAGCACCGGCAAATCCGCCGCCGCCGCTCCCTTGAACGGACGGGCCAGGAACAGCCGCTCCTTGTTGTGCAGCAGCAGGCGGTAGCAGCCGCTGGCCAGCGCCTCGGGCGTGGGCTGGCCGGATACCGGCGTGGCGTCTTCCTTCGGCCAAAGCTGCACGCGCGGGTAAGCGTTGTAATCGCTCTGCCGCTGCACCCGATACTGCCCGTGGGCCGCGGCAACGCCGGCCGCGTGGCCGAGCCAAAACAGCGCCAGAACCGCAACCAAGGCGAGCGGCAGCGCCAGCCGCCCCAACCATCTGCCGATCCAACGCCAAGTCGCGAAGAAAGCCAGGCCGACGACGGCGATGACCACGCTCCACAGGGCAAACTGCCGCAGGACCACGCCGCCATAGACGAAATAGTTCTCCTTCGGAATGTCGACCATCAGCAGCGGGATGCCGAAGCGGTCGAAATAGTGATAGGCGTAGGTCCAGCCGGTGGCGTACAGCCACCCGGAAATCAGACCGACGGCGAGCGCGCAGGCGCCCGTGAGTTCGCCGAGTGAAGGCGGTTTCGGCCGTTCGCGCGCCTCGCTCACGGCTTCGCCCCCTCGCCGGGTTTTCTCGGCACCTCGCGTGCGACACCCCGTGCGGTGCGCCGGCACGGATCGCAACGGTCGGCGCCGGCCTCGATCCGCTGCCAGTCGGCGTACATCGTCTGTTCGGACCGCAGACCGGTTTCCGGGTCGGTGCAAGCGGCCGTCGAATAGAAGTCGGTCGGCGCCTTGTAGGCTTCGCAGCCGCGCAGGATCGCGCCGGATGCTCCATTGATCAGGCAGAAGCAGTCGTCTGCGCGGGCTGCCGAAGCGGCCGCGGTGGCGGCGCCGAGAACCAGGATCATCGCGGCACGCCGACGGATCTTCATCATTCCACCAGGACGTAGGGAGCCCAGACGCGCGGGTTGCGGAGCGTGGGGTTGGTGTTGGTGATGTAGGCGAGGCGGGTTTGGCGCAGCGCCTTGGCCGGGTCGCTGCGCCCGGCCTGCGACAGCCAGGTGCCGGTAGAAGGCGACCATGAAGTCGCGGGCCTCGCCGTCGTTGACCGGCCACAGCGTGACCAGCACGTTGCGGGCGCCGGCGGTGCGGAGCGCCCGCACCAGGCCATAGACGCCTTCCGAATAGTCGAGGCTGCCCTTGGCGGTATCACAGGCCGACAGCACCACCAGCTCGCTGCCGTCGAGGTTCAGCCCCTGCGCTTCGAGCGCGAACAGGATGCCGTCGTCGCCCTCGCCGGCAAGCGCGCGGTTGGCGCCGGCGAGCGCCACGCCGGAGAGCAGCATCGGCTCCGGCGACTCGCCGGGCAGATAAAAGCCGTGGGTGGCGAGATGCAGCACCCTGGGCGGCGAGGTCAGCGCCTTCAGCCGCGCCTCGCCGGCGTCGGCGCCGAGCCAGGCCTCGGCCGGTTCGTCCTTGCGATATCGCCGGTACCATTCCTTCAGCCGGGTCGCTTCCTCGCCGCTCGCCTCGAGCGGCCCGAAGCTGCCGAAGCTCGCCGCGGCGCGGGTGACCGCACCCGGCAGATCCGGGCTGCCGGCGGCGACAAGATACGCGCTGTCCGGCGTCCCTGCGGCGGTGGCCGCGGCACCGAAGTCGATGCCGCCGAGCGCCAGCAGGCCGCGCGCGGGCTTGTCGGGATCGGGGCGCAGCAGGTCGCGGCCGGTCTCCAGGATGCGCACCTCCTGGCGCTGTTCGAGATAGCGGCCGTCGGCCAGCTTCAGCCGGGAATACGGGATCAGGTGCAAGAGCCCGTCGGGGGCGAGGTAGACCGTCTTCGCCGCGGCGAGCGTGCCCTCGAACGGGGCGAACAGCCGCCGGTACAGCGCCGCCGCGGCCTCGTCCGCCTGCACCGGCGACGGGCCGAGCAGCGCCGCGACGGACGCACGCACGTCGGCCAGCGGCCCGAGATCGGTCAGCACCGGCGCGTCGAAACCGCCGAGCAGCAGCGCCGCCAGCCGCGGCTCGCCAAGCGTCCCCTGTCTTGAAGTCGACCGGCCGAAACCGGCGGAACTCGATCAGCGCCGCACCCGCCGGCAGCGCCGCGCGCAGATCGTCGAGGTTGGCGGTGCGCACCCGAAGATGATCCTTGTAGTCGCGGCTGACCCGCCCCAGCGCCAGCCGCTTCGCCTCCAGCGCCCGCAGCGCCGTCTCGAAAGCCTCCGGTTCGTCGGACCGGGCGGCGGCGGCGAGACCGGCGCGCAGCGTCGCCGACCTCGCTCGCCAGCGCGCGAATTCTGGGGGAATCGGAGCGGTGGGCGAGGCGGGCGAGATACGCCTCCTCCTCGCCCTGCAGCCCTTTCCAGCGCAGCATCACCGTGCCGGCGAGGCGCACCGCCGCCGGGCTTTTCTCGGCCGTCGCCAGCGTCAGCACCACGTCCTGAAAGTTGGACTGAGAGGAGACGAGCTGGCGGCGAACCGTCCCGGCCTCCGTGCTGTAGAGTTCCTGGCCAACCCGGCCGAGCAGATTCGACTCCATCTCCTGCAGCATCCGCACCGCTTCTTGCGGACGGGCCTGGTTGACCAGCAGCACCACCATGTTGAGCTGGGTCGTCAGCGTGTCCGGATGGCGGGGGCCGAGCGTCTCGCGGCTCGCCTGCAGCGCCTCCTTGTAGAGCGGCTCGGCCTCGCCGTAGCGGCCCTGGGCCTGGTAGAGAAAGGCCAGGTTGTTGAGGCTGTCGAGCGTGTCCGGATGGCGGGGGCCGAGCGTCTCGCGGCGCGCCTGCAGCGCCTCCTTGTAGAGCGGCTCGGCCTCGCCGTAGCGGCCCTGGGCCTGGTAGAGAAAGGCCAGGTTGTTGAGGCTGGTCAGCGTCTGCGGATGGCGGGGGCCGAGCGTCTCGCGGCGCGCCTGCAGCGCCTCCTTGTAGAGCGGCTCGGCCTCGCCGTAGCGGCCCTGGGCCTGGTAGAGAAAGGCCAGGTTGTTGAGGCTGGTCAGCGTCTCGCGGATGGCGGGGGCCGAGCGTCTCGCGGCGCGCCTGCAGCGCCTCCTTGTAGAGCGGCTCGGCCTCGCCGTAGCGGCCCTGGGACTGGTAGAGAGAGGCCAGGTTGTTGAGGCTGGTCGAGCGTGTGCGGATGGCGGGGGCCGAGCGCCTCGCGGCGCGCCTGCAGCGCCTCCTTGTAGAGCGGCTCGGCCTCGCCGTAGCGGCCCTGGGCCTGGTAGAGAACGGCCAGGTTGTTGAGGCTGGTCAGCGTGTCCGGATGGCGGGGGCCGAGCACCTCGCGGCGCGCCTGCAGCGCCTCCTTGTAGAGCGGCTCGGCCTCGCCGTAGCGGCCCTGGGCCTGGTAGAGAGCGGCCAGGTTGTTGAGGCTTGTCGAGCGTGTCCGGATGGCGGGGGCCGAGCGTCTCGCGGCGCGCCTGCAGCGCCTCCTTGTAGAGCGGCTCGGCCTCGCCGTAGCGGCCCTGGGCCTGGTAGAGAAAGGCCAGGTTGTTGAGGCTGGTCAGCGTGTCCGGATGGCGGGGGCCGAACGCCTGCCGCGCCAGTTGCAGGGCCTGTTCCGCCGACGCCACGCCCTTCGCGTAGTCGCCGGCCCGATACGCCGCCACTGTCTGCGCGTTCAGTTGCTGCCATTGCTGCTCGGCGTCGCTCGTCGGCGCTTGCGCCGTGACCGGCGTCGCGAGCAGCATCATGAGCGCCGCCAGCCACGCCATGCGACGCAAACCGGGCCATGTCCCTCGGTGCTGTGCCATCGCGGCCTCCCCCTTTTTGGGTAGAGTCTACCACAGCCGTCTACCCCAGGAGAAGCGCAGCAGGGAAACAACCGGCGGCGCTGTTCAATCGGCAGGGCGCCCGCCGACGCGCGCCTACTTCGCCGGCTCGAGCGTGCGTAGATAGGCGACGAGGGCTACTGCTCGAACGGCTCCGTAGATCGGTAGGGCGGAATAGCGGAGCGTATTCCGCCGCATGCCTATCGACCCGGTTCGCCGACGCTCTTGTACTCATCTTGTGGAAGCCGCCATCCCCGTTCCCATTCGGTGGAATACGCTTCGCTATTCCACCCTACGGCGGTGCGGTGGTCGGGGGCTGGGCGGGGAGGGCGGCGATGGTGGCGGTTCGCCGGCGGGGAGATGTTCGACCCCGGCGCCGAGCCACTCGGGCGGATAGAGGCCGCGGTCGACGCAGGCGCGGAAGGCGGAATAGGGCCACTGGGACGGCTGGGGAACATGGCCGTGCTTGGCCGGGTTGGAATGGACGTCGTCGGGATGCGCCGCATGGTCGGCGGCGCCGCGGATCGCGTGCTCCCGGAAGCGGCATTGCCAGACGCCCCGTTCCCCGCGGCGGCGGCGGACCTCGGGCAGCCGACCTCCCAGACTCATCACAGCACGGGCGCCGATGAATCCGAGCGGACGAAACCACAGGTGTTGGCCGGCGGCAGCGGGAGCGTCTATGGATTCCGCGCCACCTGCTTTGCGCCCTCGGGCAGTTCCAGCCAGTCGAGCTTCTCCTCGCACCAGATATGAACCGCCGGCACCGCCCAGTTGGGGTCATCCAGCGTCCCGGCCTTGATGAATTCGAGACCCTCGTAGGCCGGGCCGCCGGAGAGGAAGTGCGAGCCGCATTTCGAACAGAAATGCCGCTCGAACGGCTTGCCGCTCGAACCCGAGTGGTCGACATAGGTCGTCACCGTCTCCCCGGTGACCTTCACCGTTCCTTTCGGCATCGCCAAATTGAATGAATTGGTCGAACCGGAGTTCTTTCGGCACGCCGCGCAGTAGCAGTTTATGATCGCCGCCGGTTCCGCATCGCTGGTGTAGCGCACGCTGCCGCACAGGCACCCGCCTTCGATCTTGGACATCCCTCTCCCTCCCAATCGCATTAATGTAGGTCGATGACGCTTAATATGGTGACGCTTCCTCATCAATCGAGAATTGACATGCCGATGCGTTGGGCCGGCCCATTCGTTCAGGCCACGGGCTCCGCCCTGCTCCGGGTCAACGAGCCATCACCCCCAATCGGTTATGGCGCGATCACAGCCCTGGTTCCGATGACACGGGCTTCCATATTGCCGTCGTCGACGGACGATGGATCAGAGACTACACTGGTGGACAGGCGCTTGGCGAAGTGGGATAGGGGCTGAAACCCCGAACATCACCAACAGGTTATCACAGTGGCTGCAGTCGTGTTCGCCCGAGTCCCGGATAAGGCAATGCGTCGAACCGATACAGGGTGGCGACGTTTGAGGAGGTTACTATGGAATGGCAGGACTTGTTCAACCTCGTCGTCGTCGTTCTGCTGGTCATCGGAAACGCGTTTTTCGTAGGGTCCGAGATTGCCCTGACGTCGGCGCGCCGCAGCCGCATCAATCAGCTCGTCGAGACGGGCAACAAAGCCGCAATGATCGTGCAAACACTGCACAATCAGCCGGAGCGGTTTTACTCGGTGACACAGGTCGGAATTACCCTGGTGTCGCTCGGCCTCGGTGCAGTCGGTATCGTCACCATCACCGGTATCATGGAGCCGGGAATCGACTTCGTCGCCGTCCATCTGTCCAGTCTCGTTCCGCCGAAAGGCGCTCATGCGTTTGCGCACACGACAGCCGAAATCGCCGCATTCGTCATCATCTCGTTTCTTCACATCGTTGGTGGCGAGCTCGCCCCCAAAGTTTACGCCTTTCACAGGGCGGAAGCGGTAAGCCTCGCGGTCGGGCGCATCGTCAATTTTCTCTACCGCCTGTTCTTCGGCTTTATCTGGGTTCTCAACCGATCGTCGAACGGCCTGTTGTGGCTGTTGGGCCAGCGCGATCTCGCCGGGCCGGCGGGGGGACATTTCTCCATATCCGAGGAAGAATTGAGAACGATCCTGGCGGCGAGTGAAAAAGAAGGCATCCTGAACCCCGACGAGACCCGGATGATCCGCGGGGTATTCGAACTCGACGAGCAGGTCGTGCGGGATTTGATGGTCCCGAGGACGAGCATTATCGGGATGCCCATGGATACGACTGTCGGCGGCGCGCTGGCGATATTTCGCGAGAACAAACACTCTCGCTACCCGATCTATGACGGCGACATCGATCACGTCGTCGGTTTTCTGCCCATCAAGGAACTGCTCGACAGCCTCGGCGACGTTCCATCCGCGGACACCCTCAACCGGCCGGTGTCGGAGATCATGCTTCCGCCCTATATCGTGCCGGGGGCGAAGATGGCGGGCTTACTGCTTCAGAAGTTCAGGCAGAACCGACAGCAAATGGCGGTGGTCATCGACGAGTTCGGCGGTACCGACGGACTGATCACGCTGGAGGACCTGCTCGAGGAGATTGTCGGCGAATACGAGGACGAGCATACGCCGACCGTGCCCTATGTCGACTACGGCGACGGCAGCTCGACGCTGATCGACGGCCGCATACGTCTCGACGATCTGGAGAAGGAGCTCGAGTTCTCCTTTCCGCCGGGAGACTACGTAACCCTCGCCGGTCTGGTTTACCAGATGCTCGCAAAGGTTCCGGTCGTCGGTGACCGAGTCGAACTGCCGGGCTGCGCTCTCGAGGTCATGACGATGGAAAATCACCGCGTTGCCCAGATAAAAATGACGTTCTGGAAGCGGGGATCGGAACCGGTGGAAGACAAGGATGGATTGGATGCGGGTGAGAGCACGGAATCGGGCGAGGCGACCTGATCGTTGCCGGGGATTCCGCCAGCCAAATGCGAACCTGTCTCCGAAATGCGAGGCACCGTCGCATTCAGGGTTTCGCCGCGGTGACGATGTGTGCCGGGTGGGGAAAGGTCACGGTGCCATCCGGCCGAACGAAGGCTTGGAGATCGCGCACCGCTTCCCGCCGCAGTGTCTGGTACTGGCCGTCGTCGATCAGGTCGGCGAGAGTCCAGCCCTTGACGTCGGTGTGCACCCACGACTCGATCGAAGGAAACGTCGCGGTTCCCACGTGGGTCGCGATCCCGGGGCCGGGAATCCCGGCCTCGGCAAACAGGCTGAGCAGGGATTCGCGATCTCCCAAGGCGTAAGGCGCGCGCAGCGCGTCCGCGACCGGATTGCCGAACAATCGCTGCAGCAGAGCCGTCATCGCCGCATAGCCCGGAGCGTGGTCCAGGGTGTCCCAAACCGCGACGGCCATCCGCCCGCCCCGCCGCAATACACGCCACATCTCTCTCAACGCACCGACCCGATCCTCGAAAAACATCAGGCCGAACTGGCTGATCACCGCATCGAAGCAGCCGTCCGCAAACGGCAGTGCTTCGGCCCGTCCCAGCCGCCATTCGATCCCGACCGAATGGCGTCGTGCGACGGCGAGCATGCCTTCGTTGCGGTCGAGCCCGACAACCGAGCCATGCGGGCAGACCCGACTCGACGCCTCCCGGGCGAGGACGCCGGTTCCGCAGGCGATGTCGAGAACCCTGTGGCCGTTCGCAAGTCGCCCCGCATCCGCAACCGGCTCCACCCATTCGGCGAACAACGCCGGCACGAAGAACTCTTCGTAGACGTCCGCCGCGCTCCGCGACACCTGACCTTCACGTGCAGCTTCCATGGCTTTCCTCCAATGACGCAAACCGACCCCGCGACCATGGGGGGCGAGGTGCTTCGAAGTCTGCGGCGACGGGGGCAGGCCCGCATAGTCCACAAAGTGTACTTCCATGCAGCCAGCCGCCGCTGCTATCGTCACGTTCGACGGGAGGCCGCGATGAAGAGCTATGGACAGTTCTGCCCGGTTGCGAAGGCGGCGGAGTTATTCTGCGAGCGGTGGACTCCGTTGATCGTGCGGGACCTGGCGGCCGGAGCGACCCGGTTCTCGGAGCTCAGGCGCGGGGTGCCGCTGATGTCGCCCACACTGCTCTCGCGCCGTCTCAAGCAACTCGAGGCCGAGGGCGTCGTCGAACGGCGGGGTACCGCGAAGGGTAGGGGCTCCACCTATCACCTGACGAAAATGGGCGAAGAGTTCATCCCGCTGGTCGAGGCCCTGGGGGTATGGGGACAACGCTGGTCGCGCCGGCAACTGGCCGAAAACGAAATCGACCTGGGTCTGCTGATCTGGTCATTGGAGAGGAGCGTCGACGCGACGGCCTTCGGAGCCGGCCGCACCGTGGTCAGGCTGCAGTTTACCGATCAGCCGCCCGGGAAAGACATCTGGTGGTTCGTGAACTGCGACGATGCCTGCGAACTCTGCCTGGAGGACCCCGGTTTCGACGTGGACCTTTACCTCTCCTGCACCCTGCCGGACATGATCTACCTGGTGCGGGGAGATCTCACCCTGGCTCGGGCGATCGACACCGACCGGCTCGAAGTGATCGGTTCGGCATCGGCGCGGAGCCGCCTGCTCGCGTGGCTCAATCCGAGCCCGCTGGCGCGAATCCCGACCCAGCGGCCGGAGACCGCCGCACGATAACGGTTTTCCCGATCGCCGACGACGAATGGGGTTTCGCACATCCGTCGACCTGTTGTTTGATGTTTCGCCACGGGCGCGGGAGGAGCGGAGATGAGAGCGGCTTGGTACGAGGCGACGGGGCCGGCGGCGGAGGTGATCCGGGTCGGCGAGATCGATGATCCGGTTGCCGGACCGGGCGAGGTGGTGGTTCGGGTCGAGGTCCACGGGGTCAACCCGACCGACTGGAAGCGGCGGGCGGGACAGCGGGGGCCATTGAAGGTTCCGAGGGTGATCCCCGGCTACGACGCCGCCGGCATCATCGAGAGCGTCGGGGCCGGCGTCGATCCGTCGCGAGTCGGCCAACGGGTCTGGGTCTGGGAGGCCGCCCATCTGAAGTGGGACGGGGCGGCGGCGCAACGGGTCCGGATCGGGGAGACACGTGCGATGCCGCTGCCGCCGCATGCGTCGTTCGAGGACGGCGCGTCGCTCGGCGTGCCGGCGTTGACCGCCTGTCACGCGCTGTTGCTGGGGGGACCGGTCGAGGGCGAAACCGTCATCGTCACCGGCGCCGCCGGTGCGGTGTGCAATTACGCCGTTCAGTTGGCCAAGCGGATGGGGGCGGTAGTGATCGCGACGGTCCGGGGAGACGACGCGCGTATGGCCGATGCCGTACGCGCGGGCGCCGACCATGTGGTCGCGCCGGAGCAACTGGAGGAGAGCGCCCTCGATCTGACCGGCGGCAAGGGTGTCCGCACGATGGTCGATGTCGACCTCGGGGCGCACCTCGGGCGGGCCTGGCGCTACGTCGCACAGAACGGAACCATCGCCTCGTTCGGTAGCGCTTCCAACCCGAAGCCGGCGCTCGATTGGCCGAATTACATGTACCGGAACATCCGGATCTGCGGGATCGCCATCTTCGAGGTGCCGGAGGAGGCGAAACAGCGCGCGGCGCGCTTCGTCCAGCACGCCCTCGAAGCCGACGCGCTGTTTCACCGGGTCGACCGCACCTTCCCTCTCGACCAACTGGCCGCCGCCCACGACCACCAGCAATACGGACGCCCCCGCGGCAAGGTCCTGGTGACAATAACCTGAAGGATCACGAATTGATCGGCGACGGCGATGCAATTTCTCCATAAAGGTCCCATACTCGGAGTCTACAGAATAGGGGATCGGCACCGATGATCACGGTTCTCGTCGCCAACATGAAGGGCGGGTCCGGCAAGACCACGATCGCCACCAACCTGGCCGCGGCCTATGCCGACGGTGGGCGCAAGACGGTGCTGGCGGACGCCGACCGGCAACGGAGCAGCCTGCGGTGGACCCGGGACCGCCCCGCCACGGCGGCGCCGATCAGCGGCGTCGACTGGACCAAGCAGTCCGATAGCGTGCCCAAGGGCACCGCGCGGCTGATCATCGATTCACCGGCGGGGATGCGGACCAAGCGGGTCGACGACCTGGTCCGGCTCGCCGACGTCATTCTGATTCCGATCGTTCCGTCGGTGTTCGACGAGGGAACCACGGCGCGTTTCCTGCGGCAGTTGCAAGAGGTCAAACCGGTCCGCAAGGGCAAACGGCCCTACGCCCTGGTCCGCAATCGGGTGCGCCGGCGCTCGCGCGCCACCGACCGCCTCGACCGGTTCATCGAGACCCTGGACTGCGACGCGGTCGGCCGGATCCCGGACCTGGCGATCTTCCCGGAGGTGGCGGCGGAAGGGTGCAGCGTCTTCGACGTCGCCGGCAAGCGCGGCCGGACGCTCCGCCAGGACTGGTCCGAAATCCTCGAATTCATCGAAGCCCGCGGCTGAGAGCGCGCGTCAATGAGGCGGTTGATCGCCGCTAGTGGTTTGGTTCAGACATATGGTACCCATACGACGGCCTTCCGAGGTCACTCCGTGAACAGGGCTCGGGAAGGAGCGGTAGGGTCAGGGGCAAGCTCCACTGTCAAACGCACGCTTCATGGCCGAGTTCCGGCCCGGCTGAAAATTCACGCAGAGCTGTTCCAGCTCAGCCTGGGCTAGAGGCTCGCCGAACAGACCGCACTTGTATGGCGATCGGCCCTCCAAGCAGCAGCCCTCGCCGCGCAGGTATGCGCAGGATGGACAGGTGCCGAATGGGCGCTTGCCACGCTCGCCGGCGATGTGCCCCAGAATGCGTTCGAGGATGTTTGCCACGTCGAAACGCGCACCGTTCGGGAGAGCCGTGGCCGCCCGGACCAACGCAGCGAAAGGATCCTTGCTCAAAACGGCCTCGCCCTTGTCGGCAGGATCGATGCGGGCGCTGCGGCCATCCGTCTCGGAAGGTATCCGGCAAAGATAGCCCTGAGCGACCAGGCTCTTGACTGTCTGGGAAGCCGTTCCGCGGGTCGTGGTGTGAAACTCCGCAAACGCAGACACGGTTCGGGAAAACCGATTGGCGCGGGCAAAGTACCTGAGAGCCGTCCACTGCGCCGGCGTCAAGCCCTCCACATACCCCTCCCCGTAAGCAAACCGACCCAACTGAACGACCAGCTCTGCCAGGGCGCGCCCGCTGATATGATGTCTGTCAGTCACGGCGGAGATAGTAGCCTTTTCAAACTATCTTGACAAGCGATCTTCTTACATGTAGTTTGGTTTAGCTACTAATTTAGTTGTCTATCGCTACTAAGAGAAAGACCGATATGAGCGCGCTCGGATCTGGACCGCAGGTAACGCACGTAAGGAGCAACCCCTTTCTTGCGGTCGAGGTCCTGGCCCGCCTGGCAAGCTGCAACGAAGACAGGCCCGGCAATGCGGAGTGGTTGGCCGAGTCCATCCACCGGTCCATCTCGTACACGGAGGCGCTGATGGCGCGGCTTCGTCGAGCGGGATTGGTGAAAGCGCGGAAAGGCCTCGGTGGCGGTTACTTCCTGAGCCGGAGGGCGGACCGGGTCAGTGTCGCAAACGTCTTTCAGGCGCTGGACGAACCGGACAGGCCGTGCGACTGGTTGTTTACGCCGCCTTCCGTTCCGGAGTCGCGGATCGATACGCTCCGAGGAACAGAACTCCTTTGGGAGTCGTTGCGAAGCTACATCTTTCTGTTCCTCAGCGGGGTTTCCGTCGCCGACATCGCGCCCGTCGACGAAGGCGCGCTTCCCGTCCAATCAATGGGAAACCCGCGGTCATCCCATTACAAGCGGCCACCCGCGGCGCTGCATTGATTGAGATCGCGAACCGGCGAGCACCGTGGGTCGGCAAGGGAGATCGAATAATATGGGCGACAGCACTGTGATGGATCGCATCGCAGCCGAGATCGGGAGCAACGACGTTGTGCTTTTTATGAAGGGAACGCCGCAGTTTCCGCAATGCGGTTTCTCGGCGACCGTCGGCGCGGTGCTCTCGAATTTCGGCGTGCCGTTCAAGGGTGTCAACGTCCTCGAGGACGACGACGTCAGAGAGGGTATCAAGGCGTTTTCGAATTGGCCGACAATCCCTCAACTGTACGTCAAGGGCGAGTTCATCGGCGGATGCGACATCGTGAGAGAGATGTACCGGAGCGGCGAACTTCAGCAGCTTCTTTTCGACAAGGGTATCGTCCAAACGCCAAAGGACGTGTGAGCCGGCGACTTCAAGAACTCGCCGGAAGAGAGGAAGTCATGCTCAACCAACAGATCGATCTCGAAACTGCCGAACGGGAAGCTTGGGCTTTGCGCCGTCAAAGAGGGATCCCGAACAACAGGCGTCTTTGGGTTTTGGCGTGCATGGATGAACGGCTTCCCGTCGAAGAGGCATTGGGGATCCGAATGGGCGATGCGCACGTCTTTCGAAACGCCGGCGGCCTGGTGACCGACGACGCCATTCGCTCGGCCATGCTGACCACCCAGTTTTTTGGGACCAAGGAGATCATCGTCGTCAACCACACCGAATGCGGCATGATGTCGGCTACGGGCGACTTCCTCACCGACGCGCTGAAAGACAGGGGCGTCGACATCGAGACGATTCAGGTGGATCCAGCGCTTCCCGAACTTGAACTGCCGGCCGGCGCGTTCTCGAAGTGGCTCAAGACCTTTTCCGACGTTGACGAGACTTGTGGGAAGCAGGTCGAACTCCTTCGCAACTGCCCGCTGATTCCCGAAGACGTGGTGATTCATGGATACGTGTGGGAGGTGGAAAGCATGAGGCTCCGGCACCCCCACTCCCGTCTCGCGGACAGGGTGAACACCGCAAAGGCGATGGCAGCGAGAGGTTAGCGCAACGGCGGTACCGGGCAGGGATCGTGTGACATGTACACCATGAGCGCTGGTTCCCTCTACTACTTGGGCGTTGAAACTCAAGCTCAGGGCACTGTGCAAGCTTGTCGAGAGCGGCATGCTACCGCATCGCAGTGCGCTCACAAAAATGCGCCAGATCACCAACGTCGAGGAGGTGATCGCAAAATGAGGAACGACCGCGGAACACGCGTCGCCCCCCGTGAAGCAGGGTGATTTCGCCAAATTTAAGAACGATCTCGGGCTCGTCGAAATCGGCATCGGTGTAAAGCAGTTCGAATGTATCGGTGTCAGCCCGCCAGACGACCATCCGCACATCTACCTCGACATGGGTGACACTGACTTCATCCACTGTCTTTATTGCAATACCAAGTACGTCTACCGGTCCTCCTTCGGCAAATACGAAACCGAACCTCCCGGCAACTACTTTGAGAACGAAGAGACGGACTGACTCGACACACCACTCCGCGTTTCTTCGCCACGCGACGGACGCAAAAATTGGCTGTGCCATGATCAATCGGCCGGCCGTGCCGAACGCCTTTCACTATCCGGCGGTACGTGAATTCGACCGGCCCGCCCAACCAACAACGCAATCTCGTGTGGCAATCGGGGCGTTGTCGGCGGCGCCCCCCCGATGCCCCAGGTCAACCAGGACCCCGCCAACCACCTTGCCACCCTGGCTTGCTCAGGGTCTCGGCATATGACGAGAGCATGATGTTGAAGCTGATGCTGACTCGCGCGCGGTTGCCCCGGTTGGCGTCAACCGAGTGCTGCAGCCAAGCCGGGAACATCAATAACGTACCATCGTTGACCGTGACGACAACCTGATCGGCGTTTTCGGCGGTCAATTCGGTTACTGGTGGGCGGAATATCCCCGCCTGGAGGCGAGGGTCGTGGAAATTGATGGTGTTCGCGCCCTCTTGGGTTTGCACGTAGTAGACGCCGCTCAAGTAGTTGTTGGGGTGGCTGTGCGCGCGATGCTCGGCACCCGGCGCATTCACGTTGGCCCAGCACCCGGTAATCTCGAAGCCCATGTGGCCCAACTTGAGGTATTCGAGGACGTTCTCTGCCGCCTCGTCGATGCAGCCGATGAGCTCTTGGAACGGGTCCAGTTCGTGCAGCCCTTGCTCTGACTGCCAACTCTGCCCGGGCTTGAGATCGCCGAGCGCCGCCTCACACTCGCCGAGGGTTCGCAGGATCAAGTCGTTGATCGGATGGTAGACCTCGGGCCAGAGCTCCGCCTTCCACAGGAAGGTGGGAAACATTCGCAGGACATCGGAATTCTGAAACCTTGCCTCTCGCTGCTTGGTCATGATCTTCGGGCGAGCTTTTGGTACGAAGAAAAAGTTTGCAGTGGTACAGGTCGAACCGACGTACTGGCTATGAGATATTCAATTCTCCCGACTTTGCAAATCTTCACGAGCCGCCGTTGCTCTTCCCGTACCAGCGGAACCCATTGGAGCAATGCAGTAAGCTTGAGGCTCTAAAACCCCAGGTCTTCGGGGAGCAGGCGGTTGGGGGGGCTGTGGTCGTCGACGAAGCTCTTGATATTGATCAGCACCGAATTGCCCATGCCGATGCGGCCCTCGAAGGTGGACGAGCTCATGTGCGGCAGCAGCACAACGTTGTCGAGTTGCAGCAGCTTGGGGTTGACCGCCGGCTCGTGCTCGAACACGTCGAGGGCGGCGCCGGCGATGTCGCCGGTACGCAGCATCCGGACCAGCGCCGCCTCGTCGATGATCTCGCCGCGGGCGGTGTTGACCACGTAGGCGTGGGACCGCAGAAGCTTGAGCCGCCGCGCCGACAACAGGTGATAGGTCGCCGGCGTGTGCGGACAGTGCACCGAGATGATGTCCATCCGCGCCAGCATCTGGTCGAGGCTTTCGTGGTAGGTGGCCTCCAGCTCGGTCTCGATGTCGGGATGGACCCGACGCCGGTTGTGGTAGTGGATGGTCATGGCGAAGGCGCGCGCCCGGCGGGCGACGGCCTGTCCGATCCGGCCCATGCCGACGATCCCGAGCCGCTTTCCCGAGACCCGATGGCCGAGCATCCACGTCGGCGACCAGCCGGTCCATTTGCCGGCGCGGAGCAACCGCTCACCCTCGGTGAGGCGCCTGGGCACCGCCAGGATCAACGCCATCGTCATGTCGGCGGTGTCCTCGGTGAGAACGTCCGGGGTGTTGGTGACGGTGATCCCGCGGTCGCGCGCCGCCTTGAGGTCGATGTGGTCGACCCCGGTGCCGTAGTTGGCGATCAGCTTCAGCTGTTTGCCGGCGGTGGCCAGCACCTTGGCGTCGATTCGGTCGGTGACGGTGGGGACCAGGATTTCCGCCGTGCTCACCGCTTCGATCAGGCGGTCGCGTCCGAACGGTTCGTCGTCGAGATTGAGACGGACGTCGAACAGCTCCATCATCCGCGTCTCGACGACGTCGGGAAGCTTGCGGGTGACCACGACCAGGGGCTTGTTCTTGGACATCGGACTCCTTTGCGACACGCGGAGACGCCGTCGCGCCATAGCAGGCTGAGGCGATCCTGTCCAGCATCGGCGTACCCGCCCGATCGGACGCGACCGGGCGCCTGACCAGAAGCTTGACCGAGCGCTTGACCGGAACGGTCGGGACACCGGTATAATCGCCGCGGATTCTGCCCCAGCGACGTTAGGAGATCCATGTCTTCGGCCCGCCTGCGCTCCGCGGCGCTCGCCACCGTCTTGATCCTGGCCGCAATCGTGGCGACGGCGGTCGACGCCGACACCGGCTTGCCGCTGCCCCGCTTCGTCAGCCTCCGATCCGACGAGGTCAACATGCGCACCGGCCCCGGCCGGCGCTATCCGGTCGAATGGGTCTACCGGCGCCAAGGCCTGCCGGTGGAAGTCATCGCCGAATTCGACACCTGGCGCCGTGTCCGCGATTGGCAGGGCATCGACGGCTGGATGCACTCCAGCGTGCTGAGCGGCGAGCGGTATGTGGTGGTCACCGGCGGCGTCCGCATCCTCAGGGGAGAGGCCGACCCCGACAGCCCTCCGGTGGCTCGGGCCGAGGTCAGCGTCATCGCCAAGCTGTTGGAATGCCCGAAAGACACCGCCTGGTGCCGGGTTGAAATCGACGGCGTCAGGGGCTGGCTCCGCCGCGACGAGTTCTGGGGCGTCTACGAAGGCGAAACTATCGAATGACCCCCCGACTGCGAAACTCGTTTCAGTCGAAATCGGCGGCGAGGGCGGTGCGGACCGGCTCCGGCAGGGCGGCCATGTGGTCGTAACGGGGGTGGGCGATACCGAGCACCACTCGGGCGCCGTCCTTGCGAAACGCCTCGATCTGCGGCCGGGTGAACGGAAACCTGAGAAAGTGGATCGACGAGGTCTTGCCCGCCTCGGTGGTGCGCTCGACGTCGCTCTCGGCGACGGCGGCAACGCTTTCCCCACCGAAGGTCAGGGAGATCGTGTTCTCGATGCCGCCCAGTTCACCAAGCACCCGGGCGCGGCGAACAGGGTCGTCGATCTCGATCATCATCGTAGCGACCAGCTCGGAGCCGTTGGGAACCAGCGGAGCGTAAGCCGCTAGCTCGTCGTCGATCTGCGCTTCGCCGCCCTTCTCGATGCGCAGCATCTCGTGGATCTGGTGCCACATCGTCTGGTAGTTCTCGAAATAGAAGGTGGCATCGGGCCCCACGGAGACCCGCCGGTCACGCTTCATCGCGGTGACCGCCTTGCGCCGCTCGTCGCGTACCCTTTCGTAGTCGTCGAGCGACATGATGTCGTCGCGGGTGATCCGTCGCTTGCTCACGGCCGTGTTCCTCTGCTCCCTGTCGTGCTCACACGCCGTAAGCGCGGGCGATCAGCTCGATGGGGTGCTGGACCGTCTCCACCGGCGCCGCCCCACCGTCGAGGCGCTCCATCCCCTGAACCACATGATCACGGGCCAGCGGGCATTCGGAAACGACGAAAGCGGACTTGTTCTCCGCCGCCTCACGGGCGACCGGCCGGCCCACTTTCAGCGCCACCTCGAAGTTATCCTTCATGATCCCCCACGAGCCGCCATGGCCCGAGCAGCGCTCGATCACCTTGACCTCGGTGTCGGGCAGGAGCTTGAGCATCTCGGTCGCCTTCTGACCCATGTTCTGGGCACGTGCGTGACAGGCGATGTGCATGGTGACGCCGCCGTCGAGGGGCTTGAGGCCATCGGCTAGGCCTTCCTTGCGCGCCATGTCGACCACGTACTCGGCAACGTCGAACGTCGCCTGGCTCAACGCCGTGACGTTGTCGTCCTCCGGCTCGATCAACGGCCATTCGAACTTCAACATCAGACTGCACGACGGAACCAGGGAAACGACATCGTAGCCCTTGTCGATCCATGGCTTCAGCTCGGCGGCGATCTTGCGCGCGTTGGCGGCGACCCGGGCGAGGTCGCCGTGTTCGAGTTGTGGCATCCCGCAGCAGGAGGGATAGACGACCTCGGTCTCGACGCCGTTGCGTGCGAGCACGCTGCGCGCCGCGGCGCCAATGTCGGGACTGTTGTAGTTGATGAAACAGGTGGCGTAGAGCACCGCCTTACGGCCGAAGGCGGGCGCCGACCGGTTGACCTCGGGTGTCTCCTTGCGGGCACGCAACGCGAAAGTCTTGCCGTGGTAGCGGGGAAGGTGGGCGTCGCGATGAACGCCGGCGACCGATTCCAGCACCGGCCGGGTCAGCGTATTGCCGCATTTGGTCGCCCAGTTGGCGAGGGGCGCCACCGGCGCCGCCAACTTGCCGTTGCGATCGGTTTCGGTGAGCTGGCGCGCGGCGAACGGGACCTTGCCCTGCTTTTTCTCGACCGCCCGGTAGCGCACCATCAGGTGCGGAAAATCCAGGTCGAACTCGTGCGGCGGCACATAGGGGCACTTGGTCATGAAGCACATGTCGCAAAGGGTGCAGGCGTCGGCGACCGGCTTGAAGTCGGCGCTGTCGACCGAGTCCAGTTCTCCCGTCTTGGATTCATCGATCAGGTCGAAAAGCCTGGGAAAGCTGTCGCAGAGGTTGAAGCAGCGGCGGCAACCATGACAGATGTCGAACACCCGGCGCAGTTCGGCATCGAGTTTCTGTGGATCGTGGAAATCCTCGTCGCGCCATCGGATCGGATGACGGGTCGGGGCGTCGAGACTGCCTTCACGCATGCAACCCCCTCCGCCGGCGCGATGCCGGCGATCTGCCTTTCCGAACGTTAGTGTTCCCGGGAAACGCCGAAAAGGCGGAGAGGAATCCGCAAGCCCGGCTCCCTCTCACCATTCGTCAAAGAGTTTGTCAGTCCATATTGTCCAGGGCCTTCTGAAAGCGCCCTGCGTGAGACTTCTCGGCCTTGGCCAGGGTTTCGAACCAGTCCGCGATTTCCTCGAAACCTTCCTGGCGCGCGGTCTTGGCCATTCCCGGGTACATGTCGGTGTATTCGTGGGTCTCGCCGGCGATCGCCGCCTTGAGGTTCTCGCCGGTACCGCCGATGGGCAGACCTGTCGCCGGATCGCCGACTTTTTCGAGATATTCCAGGTGCCCATGGGCATGACCGGTCTCGCCCTCGGCGGTCGACCGGAACACGGCGGAAACGTCGTTATAGCCTTCGACGTCCGCCTTCTGGGCGAAATAGAGATAGCGGCGGTTGGCCTGGGACTCACCGGCGAACGCAGCCTTTAGGTTTTCCTCCGTTTGCGAACCTTTCAGTGCAGCCATTTCCCTCTCCCTCTGATAACGAAGTTGATCAGATGCGCCAGCGCCATTCGGCAGCGCATTGTAACGGTAAGGCTACACTTTGGACGGGGGCAAGACGGAAGTCAAGGAGTTTTTAAATTATTCTAAACTGTTATGGATCTTATTGATGTTGCTGCATATTATTTTCTTGAGTCATTGACGCGAACGATCACGTCGACACGCGAGACGGTCGTTCCCGAGGGTGGTGGCGGCAATTCGGAAACCACGATCCGATCGGCTGGAATATCTTCCAGGCGGCCTTTGCCCTCGAAGAAGAAATGGTGGTGATCGTCGGTATTGGTATCGAAATAGGAGCGGGTCCCGTCGACGACAATCTCCCGTAGCAGCCCTGCCGAAGTGAACTGATGAAGGGTATTGTACACGGTCGCCAGCGACACCCGCACATCGACCGAAAGCGCCTCTTCGTGCAGGCGCTCGGCGGTGATGTGACGGTCGCCGTTTTCGAACAGCAATCGGGCCAGCGCTAGACGCTGGCGGGTCGGGCGCAATTCCGCGGAACGCAGTCGGTCCAGAACACGACTGTAGGGGCGCATTTTTATCATATCCCGTATATGGGTACCATTCCCGCGACCGACAACACTGCTCATGCTGTCCTTGATACCACCACGAGATGTTTTTGCAATTCAAAATCTTCTTTTGGAGCTTCCCCAAACGGGTGATCGCGGTTTCCGGTCCGGTCGCCGCCAACCCCCTCAGTCACCGGTCAGGATCCGATCCACCAACTGGCCGACCGTCGGAACGAAGCCGTTGCTGTAGAACGGGTCGTCGGCGAACTTGAAGGCGTTGTGGCCGGCGAACAACAGGTTCCGCTCCACGTCGCCGTCGTGGGCGATGTCCTGGAGAGTCTTCTGAATGCAGAAAGAACGGGGATCGGCCACCTTGCCGGTGGTGCCGGCTTCGTTCTCCGCCCAGTTGCTGAACCGGCACTGACTGAGACATCCCATGCACGATTGCTGATCGGTGCGGATTTCCGCCGATTTGTCGGGGGTAACGAATATCAAGGTCGAATTGGGGGTTTTCATCGCCTCGGTGAAGCCGGCATCGATCCACCCGTCGGCGCGGGCCTTGTCCTGCGGCGTCAGATAGACCTGCCGGCCGCGCACGCCGATCGCCAGCGGTTCGGTGTGGTCGCCTACGGGGGCGCGGGTATAGGCCACCTGGCGGTCGTTGCGCTCCATCAATTCGTCGAGGAAGTGGTTATGGACCGCCGACGAGTAGAACCCGGTCGGGCTGAACCGATGAAGAGCGACGTCTCCCGGCTTCAAAGTCAGCAACTTTTTCTTCCAATCGTCGGAAACCGGACTTTCCTGGGTCACCACCGGCCGGGTCCCGAACTGAAAGGCGATCGGCCCCAATTCCTCGTTACCGATCCAGTCCGCCCAATCCCTCAAGTACCAGACTCCCCCGGCCATGAAGATCGGTGTCGTGCCCAGGCCGTATCCGCTCATCTCCTGTCGCAGTTCGCGAACCCGCGGATAGGGTGTTTCGGGTTTCCTCGGATCCTCGGAATTGCTCAGCCCGTTGTGGCCGCCGGCCAGCCACGGATCCTCGTAGACCACACCGCCGAGCAGCTCCCGGTACTTGTGGTAGGTCCGCTTCCACAACGCACGGAAGGCCCGGGCCGAGGAGACGATGGGATAACAGTAGACACTGTATTCGGAGGCGATCTCGACCAGCTTGTAGGGCATCCCGGCGCCGCAGGTGATGCCGTGAATCAAGCCCTTGGCGCCTTCCAACACGCCGTGCAGAATCCTCGGGGTGGCGGCGGCCTCCCAGAGAACGTTCATGTGCAACCGGCCGCTGCCGTTGGATGTTTCGTGCGCCTTCCTGGCCTGAGCGATGCCTCCCTGAATGCCGTAGGCGATCAGTTCCTCGTAACGCTCCCTGCGGGTCTTGCCGCGGTAGACCTGCGGAACCACGCGCCCCTGGTCGTCGAAAGAATCGGCGTTGACGCCCGAGAAGGTGCCCACGCAACCGGCGGCCGCGAAAGCGCCGGCGCTGAGTCCATTGGAAATGGACACCCCTTTCCCACCCTCGACGATGGGTAACAGCTCCCGGCCGGATATCAGGAGAGAAGTCAAGAGCCTTCATCAACCTTTCGCGCCATCGAAAGTGTTCCGAAACCGCGTCACCATTTTACCAATCCGATGGTTATTTCCTACCCGCTTGTTACTCGGGTTATATATGGACCGATCGTAAAAAAGCGACTCCAACATCCGCCGCCCGCGCACTCGGCTGGCTCGGAACAACCGCGGACGAGGGGGAAAGACGGCCTTTCCCAGCGCTCGTACAACCGGTTGCGTGTTTCGGTCGCCACTTTCGCGTCGCGGCCTTTGCGCGATTGATCTAGGCGGAAACGTCCGCGCCGGTCTCCTGATCGACGGCCCGCATCGACAGCTTGACCTTGCCGCGATCGTCGATACCGATCAGCTTGACCTTGACGGTGTCTCCGACCTGGATAACGTCGGTGACCTTGCCGACCCGCTCCTTCGATATCTCACTGATATGAACGAGGCCGTCGCGGCTGCCCATGAAGTTCACGAACGCGCCGAAATCGACGGTCTTGACCACCTTGCCGTTATAAATGGCCCCGACTTCGGGCTCCGCGGCAATGCTGCGGATCCATTCGATCGCGGCGTCGGCGGCCCTCTGGTCGACCGCGGCCACCTTCACAGTGCCGTCGTCCTCCAGATCCACCCTGGCGCCGGTGACCTCGCAGATCTCACGGATCATCTTGCCACCCGGCCCGATGACTTCGCGGATCTTGTCCTTGTTGATCTGGATGATCACGATGCGCGGCGCCATCTGGCTGACCCCATCGCGAGGGGCGGAAATGGCGGCCGCCATTTCACCAAGAATATGGAGGCGACCGTCGCGGGCCTGATCCAACGCCACGCTCATGATCTGTTCGTTGATCGAGGTAATCTTGATGTCCATTTGCAGCGCGGTTATGCCGTTCTCGGTACCTGCCACCTTGAAATCCATGTCGCCGAGATGATCCTCGTCGCCGAGAATGTCGGACAGGACGACGAAGTCGTCCCCCTCCTTGATCAGGCCCATGGCGATTCCGGCCACCGGCCTGGGCAGCGGAACGCCGGCATCCATCAACGACAGCGACGCACCGCACACGGTCGCCATCGACGACGAGCCATTGGATTCGGTGATCTCCGACACCACGCGGATCGTGTACGGGAAGTCGACCTTGCTCGGCATCAACGGATGGATCGCCCGCCAAGCCAGCTTGCCGTGACCGACCTCCCGGCGTCCGGTGAATCCGAAGCGGCCGGCTTCACCCACCGAATAAGGCGGGAAGTTGTAGTGCAGCAGGAAGTGCTCGCGATAATCGGTGGCCAGCCCGTCGATGATCTGCTCGTCCTGGCCGGTGCCGAGAGTGGCGACGACCAGCGCCTGGGTCTCGCCGCGGGTGAACAGCGCACTGCCATGAGCGCGCGGCAGCAGGCCGGTCTCGGCCGCGATGGGGCGAACGGTCCGCGAGTCGCGGCCGTCGATGCGGCGGCCGGTGGCGAGAATGCTGCGCCGGACCACGTCCTTCTCGAGATCCTTGAACACGGCGCCGAAGATTTCGGACACCAGTTCGTCGTCAACCGCTTCGTCGTCCGACAGCGCCGCGGCAATGCGATCCTTGGTCGCCGCCACCTTGTCCCGGCGATCCGCCTTGACGGTTTCCGCATAGGCGTCCCGCAACTCGTCCCCGGACAACAGCTTGACCCGCTCGGCCAGTTCCTTCTTTCCCTCGGGTGCCGCCGGGAGTTCCCTCGGCTCGCGAGCGCAGGCCTCGGCAAGGCCGATGATCGCATCGATCACCGGCTGACAGGCATTGTGGCCGAACATGACCGCGCCCAGCATCACCTCCTCGGACAGTTCGCTGGCTTCCGACTCGACCATCAGCACGCCGTCACGGGTTCCGGCAACGACCAGGTCGAGATCGGTCGTGGCCATTTCGTCGGTCGTAGGATTGAGCTTGTACTCGCCGTTGATGTAGGCGACACGGCATCCGGCGATCGGTCCAAAAAATGGCACGCCGGAGAGAGTCAGGGCCGCCGACGTGCCGATCATTGCAGGCATGTCGGGATCGTTCTCGAGGTCGTGGCAAAGCACCGTACAGATGATCTGGGTCTCGTTGCGATACCCCTTGACGAACAGCGGTCGAACGGGACGGTCGATCAGCCGCGAGGTCAGCACCTCCTTTTCCGAAGGGCGCCCTTCGCGCTTGAAGAAGCCGCCGGGGATCTTGCCGGCGGCAAACGTTTTCTCCTGATAGTGCACGGCGAGCGGAAGGAAATCGAGCCCGGGCTTCGGGGTCCTTTCGCTAACAACGGTACAGAGAACCTTCGTTTCACCGTACGTGACCATCACGGCGCCGTCCGCCTGGCGGGCGATCTTTCCACTTTCCAGAATGAGCGGCCGTCCTCCCCACTCGATCTCCTTACGAAACTCCTGAAACATCTCTATCTTCCTTCCCACATACGTACAGACATTGGTTCGGCGTTCACCGTCACCCTCGGCTTGGTTATGCTTTGGATTGGAAAACGGCCGGAAATCTCGACAAACAGCGCTAACGGCGCAGCCCCAAGCGCTCGATAACCGTCTCGTAGCGCTGCACCTCTTTCCTCTTCAGGTAGTCCAACAGCCGCCGACGTTGACCGACCATCATCAGCAGGCCGCGGCGTGAATGGAAATCCTTCTTGTGGATCTTGAGGTGTTCGGTGAGGTTGCGAATGCGTTCGGTAAGAATGGCTACCTGGACCTCGGGCGAACCGGTGTCGCCTACAGCGGTTCCATACTCCGCTATTACTTCTTGCTTCCGCTCAGCAGTAATCGACATCGGTTACTCCGTTTTTTAAAGGTTGAGAACACGGAGGGGACGGATCTCACCGCCCTTGACTGTCGCCAGCGCCACCGGTCGCCCCATAGCCATGGCGCAGAAAACCGCGTCCCTGGAAAGGTGCTTGATGGATGACCTGCTCGCCACGGGCAATACCGCAACGGGCTGTCCACGCTGAAGGCGTCGGCCCTCCGCTTCAGTCAGATTCAACGCCGGGATGCCGTCCAGCGCCGCCCCAACCGGAAGCAGGTGTTCCTTGAGGCCGTCACTATGCCCCAGGGAATCGATTTTATCCAGGGGAATCGCCGCGGATTCGGTGAACGGTCCGACGGAGTTCCGCCGCAGCGCGGCAACGTGACCAACGGTGCCGAGAGCAACCGCCAAATCGCGGGCAAGCGCCCGCATGTAGGTCCCTTTGCCTGCGATTACTTCAAACACCGCATGATCGGCATCTGGCATGTCGATCAGTTCGATGCCTTCGACGCGCACCGTGCGGGACTCCAACTCGACCGGTATTTCCGCCCGGGCCAGGGCGTAGGCGCGCTGGCCCGCCACCTTGACCGCGGAAAAGATGGGCGGAACCTGGTCGATCTCGCCGACGAACCGGGGCAGCACCGCCCGAATAGCCTCTTCCGTCGGACGAACGTCACTGACGTTCACGACGTCTCCTTCGGCGTCATCGGTATTTCGCTGCTCGCCCCAGCGGATGGTGAACCGATAGATCTTCGATCCGTCCATCACGTAGGAGACGGTCTTGGTCGCTTCGCCCAGCGCGATCGGCAGGACACCGGTCGCCAGCGGATCCAAGGTACCGCCGTGGCCAACCTTGGCGGCATGGGTCGCCCGGCGCACGGCGGCGACAACCGCCGCAGACGTCACGCCTGCCGGTTTGTCGATCACCAACCAACCATGAACCGGCACGCCGTGGCGCCTACGTCCCACTACCATCTCCTTCTTTGTCTTCGTCGCCGTCCGAGAGATCCCGCGCCACCACCGGATCGCGGAGCAAGCGGAGAATCCTGCTCGCTTCATCGAACGATGGATCGGCGCGAAAGACCAACTCGGGAACGTACCGCAACTTGACCGCACCACCCACCTTCCGCCGAAGGAAGGCCTTGGCGTGGTTCAACGCCGCCACCACCGCTTCGGCGTCACCACCGCCAAGAGGCGTCACGAAAGCCGTCGCGATACGCAGATCGGGGCTCGCCCGCACCTCGGTCACTGTCACCGAAATCCCCGCGATGGAGGGATCGCGAAGGTCGCCGCGTTCCAGTATCCACGCCAGCGCGTGCCGCAACTCCTCGCCGACGCGGAGTTGCCGCTGACTGGGAGCCCTTGTCTCCCCCCGCGTCATCCTACCCTCATCAAATGGAACCGGCACCGCCGAACGGGCGTCCCGCCGAGACTCAAAGCTCGCGCGCCACCATCTCGACCTCGAAGCACTCGATCGTGTCGCCGATTTGGATATCCTGGTAGTTGGCCAGGGCGACGCCGCAATCGTAACCTTCCCTGACTTCCTTGACGTCGTCCTTGAACCGCTTGAGTTGCGACAATTCGCCCTCGTGGATGACGACGTTGTCACGCAAAAGCCGGACGCGGGCGCCGCGGCGGATTACGCCCTCGGTTGTCATGCATCCCGCCACCTTGCCGACCTTGGTGACATTGAATATTTCCCGAATCTCGGCGTAGCCGAGGATGTTCTCGCGCCTCTTCGGCGCCAGCATCCCCGACAACATCTGCTTCAGATCGTCGGTGAGATTGTAAATGATCGAGTAATAGCGGATCTCGATACCGTCGCGCTTGGCCATCTCGCGCGCCTGCGGGTTGGCGCGAACGTTGAAGCCGACAATCAACGCTTCGGAGGCACGCGCGAGGCTGATGTCGGACTCGTTGATACCGCCGACCGCCGCGTGCAGGATCTGTACCTTGACCTCGTCGGTCCCGAGCTTGTCGAGAGCACCGGCGATCGCTTCCACCGAGCCGTGGACATCGGCCTTGATCAAGACCGGCAACTCCTTGGCTCCACCCGCCTGAATGCGGTCGAACATCTGCTCGAGAGAGCCCCGATTGGAGGCGACCTTTGCGTCGCGAACCCGCCGTTGCCGGAACTCGGTTACCTCGCGCGCGCGCGCCTCGCTCTCTACCACCACCACCTCGTCGCCGGCGGCTGGCGTCCCGGTGAGACCCAACACTTCCACCGGCGTTCCCGGTCCGGCCTCGTCCAAAGGATTCCCGAGGGCATCGGACAGCCCACGGACCCTGCCCCACTCGCCCCCGGCAACGAAGATTTCGCCGACCCGCAGTGTGCCCCTTTGCACCAACACCGTCGCTACCGTTCCGCGACCGCGCTCCATCTTCGCCTCGACGATGACGCCCTCGCACGGGCGATCGGGATTGGCGGTGAGATCCAGCAATTCGGCCTGCAGGAGAATGGCCTCCTCGAGCTTGTCGAGGTTGGTTCCCTCCTTGGCCGAAATTTCGACGCAAAGTGTTTCGCCACTCATCGATTCGACGACGATGCCGTGCTGCAGCAGTTCGGTGCGCACGCGTTCGGGATTTGAATCGGGTCTGTCGATCTTGTTGATGGCGACGATGAGCGGCACGTTCGCCGCCTTGGCATGGTCGATCGCCTCGATCGTCTGCGGCATGACGCCGTCGTCGGCCGCCACCACCAGGACGACGATGTCGGTGACGTGGGCACCGCGTGCCCGCATTTGGGTGAACGCCGCGTGACCCGGGGTATCGACGAAGGTGATCTTGCCGCCGTGCGGCATGGTCACCTGATAGGCGCCGATATGCTGGGTGATGCCGCCAGCCTCGCGAGCGGCGACGTCGGTCTTGCGCAACGCGTCCAGCAGCGATGTCTTGCCGTGATCCACATGACCCATGACGGTGACGACAGGAGGCCTAACCTGGAGATTTTGCTGATCGTCAACCTCGCCCTTGAGCCCGATCTCAACGTCGGCATCACTGACGCGCTTGCTGTTGTGACCGAATTCGTTGACCACAACCTCGGCCGTGTCACCGTCGATCACGTTGTTAATGTTCGCCATTACACCCATTTTCATCAGCGCCTTGATGACGTCGGTACTCCGCTCGGCCATCCGATTGGCCAGTTCCTGCACCGTAAGGCTTTCAGGAATGACCACGTCGCGAATTACCTTGACGGTCTCGGCCCGCATCTGCTGCTGCTTCAGCTTTTCCTTTTCGCGAGCGCGCTTGACCGAAGCCAGGCTGCGCACACGCTCTCCGCTTTCGTTCAGAGCATCGACCAGCGAAAGCTTGCTCCCGCGACGCGGCGGCTCGCTACGACGTCCCGGCCCGGCCGGGCGGCGCACGTCGGCGCGCAGCGGACGCTTGGAGCGGCCGCCTTTCTTCTCCTCTTCGTCTTCGCTTTGCTCCGCCTTCGACTTGCCCGCAATAGCGTCCGCCGTCTCGCCGGCCGGTTTCTCGCTCTCGCGCCCCTCCGCCGGTTCGGCATCACTGCGACCGGCCTCGGCCGATTCCGGCTCGCCTTCCTCGGTCACCTGTTCGGCTTCCTGCGCGGGCGCCCCTTCCTCGATGGGCTCCGACTCTTCGGCCGATGGCAACTCGGGCTCGACGATGATCTCCGATTCCGCAGGCAGGTGCTGACGCTCCTCCTCCACCTTCTTGGCGTCCTGAAGCGCGCGAGCCCGTGCGGCCTTCTCGTGGTTGGTGAGGCCGATGGCGGCGCCTTCCCGCGGGAGTCCGTCGGCTTGCACCGAGAGGGCGGCAGATTCGACGAAGATATCGCCCCCCTGCTCCGTCTCATGCCGGATCTCCGCCATCTTCCCGCGGTCGTCGGGAGCGTAGGTGCGCTTCTTACGCACCTCGACGGTCACCATTTTCGAACGTCCGTGAGCAAAGCTCTGGCGAACCTGACCGGATTCAACGGTCTTCTTCAGCTCCAGCTTCCGGGGCCGGCTGAGGCCCTCCTGCTTCCTGTCGTCGCTTTCTTTGATCTCGTTCATATCAATCTTGTCGACCAAGGGTCCGTCTCATTTCTCTTCGGCGCCGGCATCCCCGCTGGGTGCTGCCCTGAATCCGGCCAATCGCGCTGCCTCGCGAACAAGGCCGACAGCCAACTTACCCGGCGCAACGACCATGTGGACCGCCCGCTCGCACCCGGCGGCGGCGCCCAGTTCGGCGCCGCTAAACACCTCCACGACCGGCATTCCCGCCGCGAATGCGCGCATTTTCGCCCGACCGCCCGGGGCACCGTCGGCGGCGGCCAGCAGGACGCCACAGCGCCCGCCCTTGACCCATCCCCGCACCCTGTCGTGCCCTGCTACGGCCTGGCCGGCCCGTCTGGCCAGCCCGATCAGATCGAGGCAACGACGGGTCAGCAACCGCTCGACCTCATCGATGAGGCCGGCAGCGACAATTGCGTCCTTGCGTGCCGCCTTGGCGAACAGGTTCCTTGCGCAGGCCTTCTCTAACATATCCCGTCTCGCGCTCAACCAAAAACCCCTTCCGGGAAGTCGGCCCTCGATATCCGGGACCACCTGCCCATCCGGTCCGATCACGAACCGCAACAATTCGTCCTTACTCTTGACGGCGCCGCTGACGATGCATCGTCGTTGGCACGTGCCGTCACCGTCTTCGGTCGGCAGCCTCGGCCGCCGTGTCATGACGGTTCATCCCTCCTGAGGCCCCGCCGGGGCTTCGTCGGCCACGTCGCCAGCGTCGTTCTGTTCGTCGGCGAACCAATGCGCCCGCGCCGCCATGATGATTTCGTTGGCGCGATCCAGTTTCAGCGTTCCCTCTGGTGCGATTTCCATCAGCTCGTCGCCGGCGAGGTCGGCAAGGTCGTCGAGAGTCTTCACGCCGTGTTCCCCGAGGGCCACCAGTATCGATGGTTTAATGCCGTCAATCGCCGCCAACTCGTCGGCAACCCCCATATCGACACGTTTGCGGTTGTCTTCCTCGTCGCGAACGGCAAGGTAGGCACGGGCGCGGCTGCGCAATTCCTGGGCGACTTCCTCTTCGAAACCCTCAATTGCGCATAGATCGTCGACCGGAACGAACGCCACGTCCTCGATCGACGAAAAACCCTCGGTGACCAACAAGTGGGCGATCACGTCGTCGATATTGAGGGCGTCGATGAAGGTCTGCGAACGGACGCGGAATTCCTCCGTGCGGCGGTTGCTTTCCTCCTCCTCGGTAAGGATGTCGATGTCCCACCCGGTCAGTTGCGAGGCGAGTCGGACATTCTGTCCGCGGCGGCCGATCGCAAGACTGAGCTGGTCATCGGGCACGACCACCTCGATACGATTGGCCTCTTCGTCAAGCACCACCTTGGCAACCTCAGCGGGGGCCAAGCCATTGACGATGAAAGTGGCGGGATCCCCCGACCATTGGATGATATCGATCTTCTCGCCCTGCAACTCGCCGACCACCGCTTGAACGCGCGAGCCGCGCATGCCGATGCAGGGACCGACCGGATCAATGCTGGAATTGTTGGAAAACACGGCGATCTTGGCACGCGAACCGGGATCTCGGGCGACCGCCCGGATCTCGATGATACCTTCGTAGATTTCCGGCACCTCCTGGGCAAACAACTTGACCATGAACTGCGAGTGCGTACGCGAGAGGAATACCTGAGGCCCGCGAGGTTCTTCGCGCACGTCGACAATGTAGGCGCGCACCCGATCACCAGTGTTGAAGTGTTCTCGCGGAATGGTTTCTTCCCGGCGCAGCAACGCCTCGGCGCGGTTGAGATCGACGACGACGTTGCCGAACTCCACGCGTTTGACCAAACCGTTGACTACTTCGCCGATGCGGTCCTTGAACTCGTCGTACTGGCGCCTGCGCTCGGCTTCGCGAACCTTGTGGACGATCACCTGTTTCGCGGTCTGCGCGGCGATGCGGCCGAAATCGATCGGCGGCAAGGGATCGACCAGCACATCGCCGACCTGCGCATCGGCCTTCCGCCGCTGCGCCACCGGCACCGTCAACTGAGTAGCTTCGTTTTCCACCTCCTCGACGACCTCGAGGTAACGGGCGAGGGAAATTTCGCCGCTGATGCGGTCGATCCTGACGCGAATATCGTGCTCGTGTCCGTACTTGGACCGTCCGGCCTTCTGGATTGCCTGTTCCATCGCCTCAAGCACTTCCTCGCGGTCGATCCCCTTGTCTCGAGCGACCGTGTCCGCGACCTGAAGCAATTCGGGACGCGCGTGAACGGCATCGGTTTCCATCGTTGTCTGGCTCATCGGTGATCCGCTACAGTTCCCATTCAATGCCCGCCCGTCGCGAGCAGTTCCTCGGTCAGCACAAGTTTCGCCCGCCGGATATCCACGTACGGCAACACCACCTCGGAGTCCTCCATACGCAACCGCACCGCATCGCCCTCGGTGCCCAGCAACCGGCCCTGAAACCGGCGGCGGCCGTTGACGGCCAAGTCCATCTCGACCTTGGCCTCGAAACCGGCGAACCGGTCGAAGTCGGCCAAGCGCACCAGCGGACGGTCGATCCCGGGGGAGCTCACTTCGAGAGTGTACGCCCCCGCAATCGGATCCTCGACGTCGAGTACCGCGGATACGGCCCGACTGATGGCAGCACAATCTTCAACCAGCATCGACTCTCCATCCGTCCGCTCGGCCATGATCTGCAACCTGGGCCGGTTCTGGCCCAAGACCTGCACCCTGACCAGCGAAAAGCCCATCGCTTCCACGGTCGGACCAATCAGCGTTTCAACACGGCCGGCCAGGTCCATATCAACAACCCTTTCCCGGCATCCTTGGGGACGGCCCGGGCTTCCGGCAACCCCCAACGAAAAAGGCGGGCCTTTGGCCCACCTCATCAAACCCCGTCAATCGTGGAGCCCAACGAGTCCGGATCGATTGATCGGTACCGACCCGAGCGCCTGAACTACCTCCGTATATAGTCGCTGCCCCCAGTGGCACAAGGGTTTTTCGCGGTTTCCGGCCGCGGCTGGCGACGGAAACGAAGATAGCTGCAGGGCGCGCCGCGGGTCAGGGCCTTGGTCTCGTAGCGCGTCTCGAACCAGTCGGCCGGCCGATGCCGCCAGTCCGCAGGCCCCCGCGCGGTCCACGCGAACGACGGATCCGCGGTGATATGCTCCAAAGTCCAGCGCACGTACTCCATCTGGTCGCTGGCAAAGCACAGCTCGCCGCCGTCGTTCAACACCCGGGACAGGGTTGCCCGCGTCCCCGGACCGATGAATCGCCGGTCGCTGTGCCGCTTCTTCGGCCACGGATCGGAGAACAGGATGAACAGGCGGCCGATGCTGGCCTCGGGCAAGGCGGCCATCAACAGGCGCGCGTCGTCGTCGAAGACGCGGACGTTAGCCAGTTCCCGCTCCTCGACTTGCGCGAGCAACGACGCGACGCCGTTGACATAGGGCTCGCAACCGATGAACCCGACGTCCGGGTGCGCTGCCGCCTGGGTCGCCAAGTGCTCGCCGGCGCCGAACCCGACCTCGAGCCAGACATCGCCGACAGCTTCGCCGAACAGCGCGCGGGGCTCGAGGATCGAGCCCTCGGGCGGCAGAACGACGCGTAGCCGCGGCAGCAGCGTCGTCAACAGCGCGTCGCGTCCGGGGCGCAGCCTCCGCCCGTGCCGCCGGCCGTAGAACCGGGGCGAAACGCCCGGGCCCGAGGGACCCTCGGCTGAGCTCACCGCACCCCGAATGCGGACCGCAGGTCGTCGACCATGTCGGTGATCTCCCACGAAAATCCCCCGTCGGGCTCGGGCTGGCGGCCGAAGTGCCCGTAGGCCGCGGTGCGCGCGTAGATCGGCCTGTTCAACCCCAGACGCTGGCGAATTCCCCGTGGCGAGAGATCCATCAGCTCCTGCAACACCGTCGACAACCGATCCTCGTCGACCTCGCCGGCGCCGTGGGTATCCACGTAGACCGAGAGTGGCCGTGAAACACCGATCGCGTAGGCAAGCTGGATCGTGCAGCGCTCGGCGATTCCGGCGGCGACCACGTTCTTGGCGAGATAGCGGGCGGCATAGGCCGCCGACCGGTCGACCTTGCTCGGGTCCTTGCCGGAAAAGGCACCGCCGCCGTGGGGGGCCGCACCGCCATAGGTGTCGACGATGATCTTGCGGCCGGTGAGACCTGCGTCACCGTCGGGGCCGCCGATGACGAAGCGACCGGTCGGATTGACGAAGAAATGCTCCTCGTCGCACATCCAACCTTCCGGCAGGACATTGACCACGTGGGGGCGGGCGATCTCGCGCACATCGTCGACCGAAAGCTGAGCGGAGTGCTGGGTGGACACGACGATGGCGGTCGCACCGACGGGCTTGCCGTCGACATAGCGCAGGGTCACCTGGCTCTTGGCGTCGGGGCCGAGTCCCGGCTCCGCCCCCGAATGGCGGGCCTCGGCCAGCGATTTGAGCATGGCATGGGCATAAAAAATCGGCGCCGGCATCAGCACGTCCGTCTCGCGGCAGGCATACCCGAACATGATCCCCTGGTCGCCGGCGCCCTCGTCCTTGTTTCCCGAAGCGTCGACACCCATTGCGATATCGGTCGATTGCGTGTGGATATGGGAGGTGACTTCGGCGTCTTTCCAGTGAAACCCGTGCTGCTCGTAACCGATGTCCCGCACCGCCTGGCGGGCGATCTCCCGGTAGCGGTCGTGGGTCATCGTGTCGGGCCCGCGCACCTCGCCGGCGAGGACGATGAAGTTCGTCGTGCACATCGTCTCGACTGCCACCCGTGAGTCCGGTTGTTCGGTCAGGAAGGCGTCGACGATGGCATCCGAGATCCGGTCGCACACCTTGTCGGGGTGTCCCTCCGAAACAGATTCGCTAGTGAATACGTAATCGCTCTTCCACACGGCAGACCTCCCGATCTCAAGCGGCTTGAAATGGACCAGAGTGAACTTGCGACGCTCTCGCTCGCCGTCGAAACGAGCGGGCAACCCCGGCAGGCCGGTCCTGACCGGACCTGGCCGGTGTTCTGGCAAGGATTGCCAGCGAGGTCAAGAAATCAGATATGGAGGCTCGCTTGCCGCAGCCGAAGGTAACGAACTACGGGCTGCTTTCCTCCGCGCTGCCCAGCGACTTCGCCAGTTCGAAAAGCCGCTTGCGAACCTGCGGATCCGAAATCCGGTAGTAGGCTCGCACCAACTCTAGAGTTTCACGCCGGGTCAGGGGATCGGGCTCCAACGCCGATTGCGGCTGATCCGCCAATCCCCAGCCGAGGTGTCCTTCGTGGGATTTGAGGCGTTCGGACATATCGTCAAAGAAAAACGAAACAGGAACATCAAGGATCCGGCTGAACTCGAACAAACGAGAAGCGCCGATTCGATTGGCGCCTCTTTCGTACTTCTGAATCTGCTGGAACGTCAGCCCTACGGCCTCGCCCAGCTTTTCCTGGCTCAAACCCAGCAGCGTGCGCCGCAGCCTGACACGGCTTCCCACGTGAATGTCGACCGGATTGGGGGTGCCCGGGGGCAGCCGTTCGACATCACCACGGGAAGTTGTCCTCCCCTTTCGTCTCCCGGTAGTCTGTTCCTCAGCCATTTTCTTCTTTGCGCCTTCTTGCCCTGGGAATCCGCTCAGTCAGCTGGTTTCATCACTGCGATGCGGAGTCACTGCCCTATTCAAAAACTCGCCAAACCGTCTGTATCCCGCCATAATATGCAAACTCTGATCGTTTTCGCAACAATTGTTCCCGTATAATACGTTTTTCCCAAATTTATTCCCCAAATAGGGGTTACTCAGAGCGCGAAATCAACAATCCCATGCCTATCGCCGCAACTGCTACCATAAGTACCAGCCAGTTCCCCGTTCGCGCGTATACCGTGGGCTTGACGAGGGGCCGGGGAAGCGGACCGTCGACGACGCCTTGTTCATCAAGCCCCAGTTGTGCGACGACGCGGCCGTAAGGATCCACAATCGCCGAAATGCCGTTGTTTGCTGCCCGCACCAGCGGCAAGCCCTCCTCGACGGCCCGAAGCCGGGAGGCGGCGAAATGCTGGTACGGTCCGGACGATCGGCCATACCAGGCGTCGTTGGTGAGGTTGAGCAGCCATTGTGGCCGGTCCTGCCGGTCGACGACGTGACCGGGAAAGATGATCTCGTAACAGATGAGCGGGCTGACCGGCGGCAGCCCCGGTAAGCGCAGCGTCGTCGTTCCCGAACCGCTGGAGAAATCCGTCGTGCCAGAGGTGACCTTGGCGAAATTCAGCACGCTCCGGAACGGCACGTATTCACCGAACGGCACCAGGTGGGACTTGTCGTAGGTGGCGACGATATCGCCCTTGCCGTCGACGGCTTGAAGGCTGTTCCACACGCGGAACGGGACGCCCGGCGGCGTCCGGCGCAGCGTGCCGGTAATAGTGAGCCCTCCCGGCGGCGTGAACTCGCCGATCACCGCGCGCCTTTCGGCATCCTCTTCGAGGAACAACGGCGCCGCGGTTTCGCCCCAGATGATGTGGGTCGGCGCCTCGTCGGCCGGGCCGATGCCCATTCGCATTTGAAGCGCCAGATTCCGATCCAGAAGCTCGGGTTTCCATTTGAGGTTTTGGGGAATGGCCGGCTGGACAAGGCGTAGTCGAACCCCGGCCACCGCCTCGGCTTCTCCCGCCGCCTGCAGACGCACAAGCCCCCCAACCCAGATGGCGAGCAGGGCGGCAAAACCACACGCCACCGCTGCCCACGAGCGCCTTCGTCGCGCTCCATCGCCCGCGAGCGCCGCCGGCATCGCCGCCGCCGCGACGGTAACCAGCCCCAACCCGTAAGTCCCGACGACCGCAGTGACCTGGATCATGCCGTCGGAGGCCGTCCACACGCTGCCGATCAAATTCCATGGAAAACCGCTGAACGCCCAGCTTCGCATCCACTCGCAGCCCGTCCACACCCCCGCAAAAACGAGGACGCGACCCGTCCCCCTGGCACCGGAGATACGGGTTAGGGCCGCAGCCAACCCCGGAAAAAGCGCCTGCGACGCGGCGAGACCGAGCACAGCGAAGGGCGCCAACCATCCGAACTGCTCCGGTTTTGTCAGGAGCGCGTTGGCGATCCAGTAAAGCCCCGCGGTGAAATAGCCCAACCCGAACAGCCAACCGGTGACGAACGCCGAACGCCATCCCTTTCGACCCTCGATCATCCACAACAGCCCCGCGAACGCGGGAATCAACGCCGGCCAAAAATAGAGCGGTGGCAAAGCGCCCACAGCCAACGCCCCGAGCAGCAAAGCGAGGACGATCCGACGCCAGCCCGATGCGGCAACCGTCGCCGCGTAAAGCCGATCGATGATGCCGACAGGGGTGGCGACGCCGCGACCGGCCGCCGCGACCGCGGAAGTGTTGTCCTTCATCCGTTGGTGTTGGTGTTGGTGTTGGTATTGATTGCCGATGCTTCGTGAGCCTCGGCCGCCTCCGCGACGTTGGGGCCACGAAATCGCAGTCTCCTGATCCGGCGCGGGTCGGCCTCGAGGACCTCGAACTCGACGCCCGACGGGTGGGCAATCAACTCGCCGCGGATCGGCACGCGGCCCGCCAGCGATACGACCAGACCACCGAGCGTATCGATGTCCTCCAGTTCCTCATCGGTGAGCGTGCGGCCGAACTTTTCCTCCAGCACCTCGACGGGGGCTCGGGCGTCGGCGTCGATTGTTCCGTCGGCCCTGAGCACGAGGTTGGGTTCCGAGTCGTCGTCGTGTTCGTCCTCGATTTCGCCGACGATCTCCTCGACCACGTCCTCGATGGTAAGCAATCCGTCGACGCCGCCGAATTCGTCGACCACCAGGGCCATGTGCGATCGTTTGGCCCGCATCTCGAGCAACAGCTCCAGAACTTCCATCGACGGCGCGACGAACAGGACACGCCGCAATATCTTCGACAGCCGGAACTCCGAGTCCTCTCCCCGCCACGCGAGCACGTCCTTGATGTGGACCATGCCGATGGCGTCGTCCAAAGTCTCCCGATACACCGGCAAACGGGAGTGCCCTTTCTGGGTCATCACCTCGATGACTTCGGACAGGGTCACCCGACTTTCGACGGCGACGATATCGGCACGGGGAACCATTACGTCTTCCGCCGACCGGTCTCGCAGATTGAGGATGTTGGCCAACAGGTTGCGTTCGTCGTCGTCGAGGGGGATCTCGGCCTGGTCACGTTCCCCCATCAGTTCGTGGAGCGTATCGCGAGTCGATCCTTCGCCGTTGCGCGACCAGGGAAAATTGCGCAATAGCCCCCGCATCCTCTGCCAGACGCCCGAAGTGGGTGGTGGGCCGGCGATGCGCGCCGGACCAATGCTACTCGGACCGTCGGTCACGTTTTCCGAAGTCGGATCGTTCATCGCGGTCGGTCATCCTCCAGCGGATAAGGGTTTGGAACGCCAAGCGTCGCCAGGATCCGGGTTTCCAGCCGTTCCATTTCATCCGCCTCGGCCTCGGTACGATGGTCGTATCCAAGAAGGTGGAGCATACCATGAACCACAAGATGACCTAAGTGGTGAGAGAAGTCCTTGCGTTCGACGGCGGCTTCGGCCGCGACCGTCTCGTAGGCAACGACGATGTCGCCCAAAAGCAACGGCCTGTTCGGTGGCCACGGCGCCGCCACCTCGGAGGCGGTGTGGTTGGGAAAAGAAAGCACGTTGGTCGCCCGGTCCTCCCCGCGAAATTCACGGTTGAGCTGCCGAACGTGGGCGTCGCTGGAGAGCAACAAGCTGACCTCGGCGTGACCGGCCCCGTGACATCCCAAATCGAAGGCGGCGACGGCGGCGCGCCGGCACACGTTCTCCGCCGTCGGAAACCCTTCCTTCCATGCCGGGGACTCGGCAAGCACGTCGATATCAAGCCTCTCGCTCATCGCTGCCGGCCTTGTCGCCCTCATACTCGGTGCCTGCCCTCAACTGACCGTCGGCCCGATCGTAGGCGCGCACAATTCGAGCGACCAGTGGGTGGCGAACCACGTCGGCGTCGGTAAAATGCACGAAATCGATCCCTCCGACTCCCTCCAGGACGCGCAGCGCGTGGCGCAGCCCCGAATGGATTCCCTTTGGCAGATCGACCTGGCTCAAATCACCGGTAATCACCATCCGGGCGTTCTCGCCGAGCCTGGTGAGAAACATCTTCATCTGCACAGCGGTGGTGTTCTGGGCCTCGTCGAGGATGACGAAAGCATTGGCCAGTGTCCGACCGCGCATGAAGGCCAATGGCGCCACCTCGATCTCGCCACTCTCCAGCCGTTTCACCACTTGTGGCGCCGGCAGCATATCGTACAGCGCGTCGTAAAGAGGTCTCAGATAGGGATCGACCTTTTCGCGCATGTTGCCGGGCAGAAAGCCCAACTGCTCTCCCGCCTCCACCGCCGGCCGCGAGAGGATGATACGGTCGACTTCGCCGTGGACAAGCCGCTCCACCGCCTTGGCCACCGCGAGATAGGTCTTGCCGGTGCCCGCCGGGCCCAGTCCGAACACCAGATCGTGCCGATCGATCGATCTGATATAGGTGGCCTGGGTCGGCGATCGCGCCAAGATCGTCCTCTGGCGAATTCGTACAGCGAGATCGATGTCGCCGCCGTCGGCAACCGAGACCATGCGGAGCACCGCGTCAACGTCCTGGGAGCGTACGGAAAGCCCGCGTTCCAGACGGCCGTATAAGAGATCGAGCACTTTCCCCGCCGCGTCCACGGCTTCGGCCGATCCGTTGAGGGTGACCTGGTTGCCGAGGGCATCGATGGCTATGTCCAGCTTCTGCTCGATCCTCGCCAGATGACTGTGGTGGGAACCGAATAGCTGAAGCGCAAGTCTGTTGTCGGCGAACTCCAAGCCCAGTGTCTTCTCGTCGCCGACAGGGCCGGCGCCGGCTTTCAGCCGTCGTGTCAAACCGTGGCACTCCCCGTCAAGGCGCCTGCGAGGCTGTTGGCGAAGCCACCGGTGATCCGCAGAGGCTGGATGGTTCCGAGAAGCGATTCTGAAACCTGGGCGTGAACGGGCTGCATATAGGGGCTACGACCGACCAGTTGCCCCGGGGCTCGTCCCCGGTGATCGAACAGCACGCCCATCACTCGGCCGACGCAGCCCTCGTTGAAGGCCCGTTGCTGGCTGTCGAGCAACTCCTGTAGCGCGGCCAACCGATCGCTCTTGGTCTTGTCGTCTACTTGCGGCTCCAGGGACGCGGGGGTCCCGGGACGCGGGCTATACTTGAACGAGTAGGCCTGGGTGAATCCGACATCCTCGACCAACGCGAGGGTCTGCCGAAAATCGGCGTCGGTTTCACCGGGATAGCCGACGATGAAGTCGGAGCTCAGCGCCAGGTCGGACCGAGCCTTCCTCAGCTTGTCGACAAGCCGACGATAGTCGGCACCGCCGTGCCGGCGGTTCATCGCCGCCAACACCCTGTCCGAGCCCGACTGCACCGGCAGATGAAGAAACGGCATCAGCGCGGGAACGTCCCGGTGAGCGGCGATCAATGACTCATCCATGTCGGCGGGATAGGAGGTCGTGTAGCGAATTCTCTCGACGCCCTCGATTTCGGCGATTTCGACGATCAGACGGCCGAGACCCCATTCCCCGCGCCGCGGCCCCTCGCCATGGTAACAATTGACGTTCTGGCCGAGCAGGGTGATCTCGCGAACGCCGGCGACGGCATAGCGACGCGCTTCCGCCAAGATGTCGGCGACCGGCCGGGAATACTCGGCGCCGCGAGTGTAGGGAACGACGCAGAAGGTGCAGAACTTGTCGCAACCCTCCTGCACGGTGAGGAACGCACTGCGGCCCTTGCCGGCGGTCGCATCCGGCAAGCCGTCGAACTTCGGCTCCGACGGGAACTCGGTATCGAGCACCGCGCCGCCGGCCCGGCCCGCCCGGGCGACCATCTCGGGTAGACGGTGATAGGTCTGCGGCCCGAGAACGATGTCGACGTACGGTGCCCTTCGCAGGATCTCCGCGCCCTCGGCCTGGGCGACACAACCGGCGACGGCGATGATCACGGGACCGCCCTCGGCGGCGGGGCGATCCTTCAAACCCTTCAGTCGACCCAGCTCGGAATAGACCTTCTCCGCCGCTTTCTCGCGGATGTGACAGGTGTTGAGAATGATCATGTCGGCGCCGTCCGCGCCATTCACCGGCGCATAGCCGAGCGGCGCCAGCACGTCCGCCATCCGGGCGGAGTCGTAAACGTTCATCTGGCAACCGTAGGATTTGATAAAAAGGTTCTTCGTCAAGGCCGGAACGCTAACATCAAACAAAGCCGGTGCGGCCGCAACGGCCGTCGGACATGTGCTTAGCGAATTTCCATCATCAAACGCCGCCCGACAATGACCGCAGGCTGCCCCAAGGTGCCCGGGGAGTCAAGACAGCGGGCATCGGCCAATCCTCGAAGTCATTTTCGCCCTTTGCCCGTTTCCTGCTTTACTCCGAACAGCTCGAGGCGATGCCCGACCAGCTTGTAGCCGTGCTGTTCCGCCACCGTTCGCTGCAGGGCCTCGATCTCCTGGCTCCGGAACTCGATGACCTTGCCGGATTGGACATCGATCAGGTGGTCATGGTGTTCCTCACCGGCCTCTTCGTAACGGGACCGACCGTCACCGAAGTCCCGCCGTTCCAGAATGCTGGCCTCCTCGAACAGACGAACCGTACGATAGACGGTAGCGATACTGATCCGCGGGTCCAGCTGGACCGCACGGCGGTAAACCTCCTCCACGTCCGGATGGTCGGTGGCTTCGGAGAGAACACGGGCGATGATCCGGCGTTGGCCGGTCATCTTCATGCCCTTCTCCATACACAGATGTTCTATGCGCGATAGTGGTGCCATTGCTCCTCCCTGGAGCCCGACAAACCGGGCCGTCGCCTCAATCCTGGCCGGCGCACCGCCGCCAGCCTACCGGCGGCGACGGCGCTATACCCGCCGCCGACGCGGATTGCGACGCGTGGTGCCGAGGCCGATCTCCTTGGCCAGATTGCTGCGGTGCTTTGCATAGTTCGGCGCAACCATTGGATAGTCCGGCCCGAGACCCCAGCGTTCGCGGTACTCTTCCGGGGTCATATTGTACGAAGTCTTAAGGTGCCGCTTGAGCATCTTGAGCTTCTTGCCATCCTCGAGGCAAACAATATAGTCCGGAAACACCGATTTTTTCGGCGGTACGGCGGGCTTCGGCCTTTCGGGCGTCGTTGGAGTGGTGCCGACAGAAACCAGGGTCCGGTAAACGTCCTGAATCAAACTCGGCAGCTCGGACGCAGGGATGGGATTGTTCCCGACGTGAGCGGCGACAATCTCCGTCGTCAGCTCGAGCATTTCAGTAATAGTAGATTTCTCGCTCATTCGAATTTCTTTCCCAGTCTTTTGTATGGTTTGACGCTATATAATAAATAAAGCACAGCGAAGCAAGAAGGTCGCATGAAAAATACAGCCAAGGACAGTTTCGATAGCAGTGCGGACTTTTTCCTCGATATCACCGGTGAGGTGTGCCCGCTTACATTCGTTCGCACCAAGCTGCTGATCGAGCGCATGGCAACGGGCCAAACGGCCGAAATCCGCCTCACAGGGGCCGAGCCGTTGGACAACGTGCCACGTTCGGTGAAGGCGGAAGGCCACGTCGTGCTCCTGCTGGAGCCCGAAGATCCGGCGGCGGCCGCCCACGGCATTCACCGCCTCCGGATCCGCAAAATCTGAGCCGATCCCGTCAGGGACTCAGCAATCTGGAGAGAATTAACGCGTCGCTATCCGTTCCCGCCGCCGCGCCATAGTAGCCGGCGCGCCGACCGACGCCGGCGAAGCCGTGCGCCGAATAAAGCCCCCGAGCTGCCCTGTTGTCTTCCGCAACTTCGAGAAAGACCCGTCGGGCGCCGCGCCCGAATGCAATGGCAAGGGCCGCGTCGAGTATTGCTGCGGCCATCCCGGCGCGTCGGTGAGCGGGGAGCACGCCGAGGGTGAGAACCTCGCACTCGTCTCCGGCCACCCGACAGAGGATGAAGGCCGCGGGGCCGGCGGCGGCGGAATCGATGAGACCGAATGCGCCGGGCATTGCCAGCAGGTCGGCGACCGCCTTCGGGCTCCAGCTCTCGTCGAAGCACTGTTCGTGGAGTGCCGCGATGACCGGAGCGTGCACGGCGCCTGCATCGACGAGTCGGAACTCCGCCATCATCGGGACGGGAGTCCCCCGTTGACCGGCCCCGTATCCGGTGGCCGCAGGTACAGAGGCGACGGCGGCCGCCCGAGTTTTGCGCCGCGACGATGGCGGCGGGCGGCGATGGCGGCGACGGCTGAAGCGACGGGGACGGCCGCAGCCGCCGCCACAGCCTGGCGGCCCGCATCGGTCAATGCGCGAACGGCCGTTTCGGCGGCGCTGCCGACGACGACGACGGGGCGGTCCAAGGTCGTCCCGGCCGGGATGATCGCGTGAAGATCGTCCACGGACACCGCGACCGGTGGATCCAGCGGGCGGTCGACGGCGGCGAACGCCTGGGCGAAAATATCTCCTCGTTTCGAGTCCAATGCCGCCAGCACCACCTCGTTCGCCTGTTGCCGGCGATCGATCGACTCGGCGACCGCCTCGAGGGTGGTGATCCCCAGACACGGCAGGCCAGCGGCAAGCGCCATTCCGCGAGCCGCCGCCAACCCGATGCGCAGCCCGGTAAAGGAGCCCGGGCCGACGGTCACCGCCACCAGGTCAACATCGGCAAAGGCAACGCCGGCCTCCGCCATCACCTCGACCACCATCGGCATCAACGCCTCGGCATGCCCCCGCTCGATCGCCGCCGTTCGGCAGGCCTTCACGCCATCCGCCCAGAAAGCGACCGAACAGGAGGATGTCGCGGTGTCCAGCGCCAGAATTTTCACCAGCCGTCCCCACAATCTCGCAGATCTGCACTCGCCGGCCTATACTGCGGCCTTGGGGAAGAAACCGCCAGCGATCGGAGCCCAATCATTCGATGACCCTCGTTGAAATCACTCCCGGCGGCTACGGCGTCGAAATCGACATCGCCTACGCCACCGCCCGCAACTTCACCGGCCGGCCCGTTTACCGGCGCGCAGCCTGTTACCTTCACGCCGACACGTCGGAACTGCTGCGGCGGGCCGTGGAACTTGCGGCGCCCCTGGGATACCGACTGAAGATTTTCGACGCCTTCCGGCCTGCCGAAGCCCAGTGGAAGCTTTGGGAGTATTGTCCCGATCCCGATTACATCGCCGACCCGAGACGCGGTTCGCCGCACAGCATGGGCGCCGCGGTCGACGTGACCCTGATCGACGCGAAAAGCGGCCGGGAGTTGGACATGGGCACCGGGTTCGACGACATGCGGCCGCTGTCCTGGCACGGCGATACCAGCGTTCCGGTCCAGGCGCAACGTAACCGGGTGACACTGCTCGGCGTGATGACCGCCGCCGGCTTCGACTTCTTTCGCAACGAGTGGTGGCACTATCAGTTGTTCAAGCCTCGGGGGCGCTATCCGGTGTTGTCGGACAGCGTCCTGTCCGAAGGCATGATGTAGCCGAGGGGCGGGATCTAAACCACTTTGCAGGCGTCGTCGAACGCCAGTCGCGGATTGCGCGGGTGGAGCTTATCCGGATCGCCGTGGCCGATATTGCAGAGGAAGTTGGAGCGGATGGGGGTCCCGGCGAAAAAGGCTTCGTCGACCTTGGCGTTGTCGAAACCGGACATCGGCCCGCAATCGAGCCCGAGTGCCCGCGCCGCGAGGATGAAGTAGGCCCCTTGCAGGGTACCATTGCGAAATGCCGTGGTTTCGATGTGAGACGGTTTGCCGGCGAACCAGGAGCGCGCGTCGGTGTGGGGAAACAGTTCGGGCAGTCGGTCGTGGAACTCCAGATCGTGACCGATGATCGCCGTCGCCGGCGCCGCCATCGTCTTTTCGACGTTGCCTTCGATGAGGCAGGGCTTCAGCTTGTGCTTGGCCTCGGGCGAGATCACGAAGACGATACGCGCCGGGCTGCAATTAGCGCTGGTCGGGCCCATTCTCGCCAGATCCCAGACCGCCCGGAGAAGATCTTCGCCGACCGGTTCCCCTTTCCAGCCGTTGTGGGTGCGCGCTTGGCGAAAAAGAACATCAAGCGCCCGTTTGTCGATCACGGTACTCACGCCTGCTCTCCCCTGACGTTGTCGCGGCATTCCCTCGGTGGCGATTATACGCGACCGTCCAAACGGGAAAAATACAAAGAGCGGGTTACCAGGCCGTCGCGGTCGGCCTACCAGTCTTCGACGGGGCGCACTTCCTGAACCTCGGGCACGTAATATTTCAACATGTTCTCGATGCCATGCTTGAGCGTCGCCGTCGAACTCGGGCAGCCCGAGCATGCGCCTTGCATATGCAGATAGACGATGCCGTTCTCGAATCCCTGAAAGACGATGTCCCCGCCGTCCTGGGCGACAGCCGGCCGCACCCGTGTCTCGAGCAATTCCTTGATCTGGGCGGCAATTGCGTCGTCTTCCGGTTCCCCACCGGGAGCGGAAGCCTCGTCGGCGACGACCGAAGCCCCGGACGTGAAATGGTCCATGATGGCGCTCAGAACGAACGGCTTCATCACCTCCCAATCCCGCGTCGGCATCTTGGTCACGGTGACGAAATCGCTGCCGAGGAAAACGCCGCTGACTCCGTCGATTTCGAACAGCCGAAGCGCCAGCGGTGATTTCGCCGCCTCCTCGGGGCCGGTGAAATTCGCGGTGCCCCGTGTCATCACATCACAGCCCGGCAGGAATTTCAGGGTTGCCGGATTAGGCGTCGTCTCGGTTTGAATGAACATGGAGCTCTCTTCTCCTCTTACTGCGGACCGCGCCTTCGCGCCGCATGGCCAACTCCTGGCAGAATGAAACATGGGCCGCTCAGGGCACATTATCAAGGCCGCAGGAACCCGACGGCATCGTAAATCTCCCGAAGGATCGGTTCGGCGATCGCCGAGGCGCGGGCAGCTCCGTCGCGAAGAAGCCCGTCGACGTAACCGGGGTCTTTTTGCAGCCGGATGCATTCGGCTCCGATAGGAGACAGCTTCTCGACCGCGACGTCGGCCAGCTCCGTCTTGAACTTCGAAAAGGGCCAGCCTGCAAACCGCGCGCACACCTGCTCGAGTTCCATGTCCGTTAGTCCCGCGTAAATGCCCATCAGGTTCGCCGCTTCGGGCCGCCCCTCGAAGCCTTCCGGCGAGTCGGGCATGAAGTGAGGATCGGTCTTGGACTTGCGGATCTTGAGGGCGATGGTGTCGGCGTCGTCGATCATGTTGATGCGGGAATAGTCGGACGCGTCCGATTTGCTCATCTTCTTGGTCCCGTCGCGCAGCGACATCACCCGCGTCGCCGGACCGAAGATCAGCGGCTCGACGATCGGAAACAGCTCGACGCCGAAATCGTTGTTGAACTTCTGGGCGATGTCGCGGCTCAGCTCCAGGTGCTGCTTCTGGTCCTCGCCGACCGGAACATGGGTCGCCTTGTAGAGCAGAATGTCGGCGGCCATGAGATTGGGATAGGCAAACAGGCCGACTGAGGCGTTCTCGCGGTTCTTCCCCGCCTTGTCCTTGAACTGGGTCATCCGGTTGAGCCAGCCGAGCCGGGCCACGCAGTTGAAGATCCAGGCGAGCTGTGCGTGGCCGGGAACCTGGCTTTGCACGAACATGATGCTGGATTTGGGATCGACGCCTGCGGCGAGCACCGCCGCCGTCACTTCCCGGGTGTTGGCCACCAGTTCCTTGGGATCCTGCCAGACGGTGATCGCGTGCATGTCGACCATGCAGAAGATGCAGTCGTATTCGTTCTGCAGGCGGACCCAATTGCGGATCGCCCCGAGATAATTGCCGAGATGCAGGTTTCCCGTAGGCTGAATGCCGGAAAAAATGCGGTTCATGCTACCCCGATTGTTCCAATATGTTGTGCCGGCGCGCCGGTTTATGGCCGTTCAGACCAAATCGGTCAAGCGGCGTCCCGTCCGCGCATCAGTCCGCGCAGATCCCGGAGTCCGGCGGCACCGGTGAGCTGGGCGACGGCTGCGAAGACAGCCATTCCGGTCAGGATCAACGTGGCAAGCGCCACCACGCGCTGTGTAGGACCTCCCGTCAGCCACCCGGCGAGCCCGGCGTGAACGGCGACCAGGACCGCGGCCATGGCGAAGCTGGCCAGCACCATCCGCGGCAGCCGGCGCCGGAGTCGGGCGTCGATGGCGAGGAATCCCCGGCGACGCAGAACCAAGGCGAGCAGGCCGGCGTTGATCCACGACGAGACGGATGTGGCGATGGCAATGCCGACGTATTGAAACGGCCCCATCAGAATGAGGTTCAGGACCAGATTGACCATCGTGGTCAGCACCGCGATTTTGACCGGCGTGGCGGTGTCCTCGCGGGCGTAGTAGCCGGGCGTCAGCGTCTTGGCGAGGACATAGGCGGGAAGGCCGGTCGCATAGGCCGACAGCGCCGCGGCCGTCGCCCTGGCTTCAGCGGCCCCGAATTCACCCCGTTCGAACAGCACCGAGATCACCGGGCTGGCAATCACGATCAGCGCCGCCGCCGCCGGCAAGGTCAGCAGGAAGGCGAACTCCAACGCACGGTTCTGGCTGTGGAGGGCGGCTTCGTCATTTCCGCCGCGCACCTGCCGGGAGAGCAGGGGGAGCAATGCCGTACCGACGGCGACGCCGACGATGCCGAGAGGAAGCTGGTTCACGCGGTCGGCATAGAACAGATAGGAAATCGAACCCGACGGCAGCAATGATGCGATGACGGTATCGATCAACAGATTGATCTGGTAGATGCCGGCGCCGACCGCGACCGGCAGCGCGCGACGCATGAGCAGGCGCACACGGGGGGTCAACCTTGGCCACGGCAACCGTAGCCGAATTCCCGCCCGCGCGCAGGCGACCAGCAACCAGAGAAACTGCACCACGCCGGCGCCGGCAACGCCCCAAGCGAGCGCATGCCCGGGGGTCGCGGTCAGCGGTGCCACTCCCACCACCGCGAAGATCAGGCACAGGTTCAGCAGAATCGGCGTCGCTGCCGCCGCCGCGAAACGACCGAAGGAGTTCAGCACCCCCGCCATCAGCGACACCATCGAGATGAACAGCAGATAGGGAAAGGTGATACGGGAAAACAGCACGGCGAGGTCGAACTTCTCAGGCGACGCCGCGAAACCCGGCGCCATCCCGTACATCGCCAGCGGCATCGCGATCTGCATGACGGTGACGAACAACAGCAGCGCCAGCGTCAGCACGCTCAGGGCCTGTTCGGCGAAGGCGCGGGCCTGGTCCCGGCCTTCGGTCTCCAGCACCCCGGCGAAGATCGGCACGAACGCGGCGGTAAAGGCACCCTCGGCAAACAACCGCCGGAACAGATTGGGAAACTTTAAGGCCACGAAGAAGGCGTCGGCAACCGGGCCGGCGCCAAGCGCCGAGGCGATCAGAATGTCGCGGACGAAGCCGAAGAGCCGGCTGACCGAGGTCAATCCGCCGATGGTGGCGATGGAACGGAGCAGCGCCATGTCGCGTGTCTAGCCGGTTTTCGCGGCGGGGAAAAGCAAACGATAGCCGCCTATTCGGCCGCGGCGCTCTCCGGATCCTTGGACGAATTTGCTGCCAAAGGCTCGATGGCCTCGAGCAACCGTTGCTCGATGCGCTCGAGCTTGATCCGCTGTTCGACCTTCAGGCCGAACACGTCCTTGACATAAAAGACGTCGACCACCCGCTCGCCGTAGGTGGAGATGTGGGCGCTGACGATCTGCAGTCCGAGTGCGGTCAGCGTCGAGGTAATGTCATGCAGGAACCCGACACGGTCGCGGCCGTTGACCTCGATCACCGTATGGTTCTTGCTGGCCTTGTTGTCGAAAAGCACCGCCGGTGGAACCTTGAACACGCGGGTGCGGGTGGGCAGGGCTCTGGCGCGGATCGCTTCCAACTCGCGAGCCGTGTGCAGCTGCCCGGCGATGGCTTCTTCGATGCGGCTCGAAAGCTTGTGGATGCGCCCCGGACTGTCGACCGGGCCACCGTTGGGTTTTTGGATCGAGAAGGTATCGAGCGCCATGCTGTTGGCAAGGGTCATGATCTTGGCGTCGACGATCGAGGCGCCGCTCAGGGCTATCGCGCCGGCAATGCGGGCGAACAGGCCCGGATGGTCGGGCGCGTAGATGATGATTTCGGTGATGTCGCGTTCCGGGTAATGAAAGGTCTCGATGCGCAGCGGGCGATCCTCGGATTCCGCTTCACGCATCAGATTGAAGTGCCGGACGTGGGCCTCCACGTCGAAGGCGAGCCAGTAATCGGAGTAGCCCCGGCCAATGTATCGTTCACGCATCTCCTCTTGCCAGTCGGACAACCGTTCCCGCAAACGTTCCTGGGCGCGCTCCACCCGCAGTGTGCGGCGTTCCACGGGTTGACCTCCGGTCATCTCCATTTCTTCGAGAGCCCGGTAGTACAGCTCCCGCAAGAGCCCCGATTTCCAGGCATTCCAGATACCGGGCCCCACCGCGTGAATGTCGGCATGGGTCAACACCAGGAGCATCCGCAGGCGCTCCGGCGACTGCACCTGGGCGGTGAAGTCGATGACCGTCCTCGTGTCGTCCAGATCGCGCTTGAAGGCGGTTCTGCTCATCAGCAGATGGTGGCGCACCAGCCAGGACACCGTTTCCGTCTCCCAATCGTCGAGACCGAGCTGCGGGCCGAGATCGAGGGCGATCTCCGCGCCGATTTCCGAGTGATCTCCCTGGCGACCCTTGGCGATATCGTGGAGAAGCACCGCCAAGTACATCGCGCGTCGAGACCGGATCTCGCCGACGACGGCGCTGGCCTCCGGATGTGCTTCCTTGAGCTCGCCCTTTTCGATCCGGTGCAGGATGCCGATGGCACGGATCGTGTGCTCGTCGACGGTATAGACGTGGTACATGTCGTATTGCATCTGAGCGACGACACGACCGAATTCCGGGATGAAGCGACCAAATACACCGGCCTCGTTGAGCCGCTTTAGCGTGGTTTCCGGATCGTTCTCGGAGGTCAGCATCTCCATGAACAGACGATTGGCCTCCAGATCGGCGCGTACCGATCCGTTGATTCGCTTGAGATTCTGGTGAACCAGCCGCAACGTATGCGGATGAATGTCGAGCCCCTGGCGCTGGGCCTCATGGAACAATCGGAGCAGCTTGACCGGATCGGTCGCGAAGGCGTCCTCGGACATCACTTTCAACCGACCACTGTCGAACCTGAAACCCTCGGGCGGCCGCCGGAACAGCGGCAACGAAGGAAGCCGCAAGCGGAATCGCGGCTTTTTCTGCTCCTCCTCGAGCACCGCGCACAGAACGCGGGTCAGATCGCCGACCGTCTTGGTGACGAGGAAATAGTGCTTCATGAACCGTTCGACGCCCCGGGCACCGGCACGGTCGGTATAGCCGAGGCGGCTGCTGATCAGTTCCTGGACGTTGAAGGTCAGCCTTTCCTCGGGTCGGCCCGCCACGTAATGAAGATAACAGCGGACCGTCCACAGGAAATTTTCCGCATTCCTGAAGTGGCGGACATCGGCCTCGGTGAATACCCCGCGGGCAACCAGTTCCCCCATGTCCCTGACCTGGTAAAGGTATTTCGCGATCCAGAACAGCGTATGGAGATCCCGTAGTCCGCCTTTGCCTTCCTTTATGTGGGGCTCCAGCACGTAACGGGTGTCACCCATTCGCTCATGGCGGGCATTCCGTTCGGTAAGCTTCGCCTGAACGAACTGGGCGCCGGTTCCGGAAACCACGTCCTTCATGAACCGACGCTCGAAACTCAGACAAAGTGCGCGATCACCGCACAACCATCGGGACTCGAGCAGGCTGGTGCAGATGGTGAGGTCGGTCTTGGCCAAGCGGACGCAATCGTCGACGGAGCGGGTGGCGTGACCCACCTTGAGACCCAGGTCCCACAGCATGTAGAGCACGTATTCGACGATCTGCTCGGTATGGGGGGTGGATTTGTAGGGGATCAGGAACATCAGGTCGATGTCGGAAAACGGCGACAGTTCGCCCCGGCCATAGCCGCCGGTGGCAACGATCGACAACTGTTCTCCGGTGGTCGGATTGGCGACCGGATAGACATGGGTACAGGCGAAGTCGTAAAGGGTGCGTACCAGCTGATCCACGAGGTAGGAATTGGCGTGGACCACCGCCGCGCCTTTGGCGTTCTCCTCCTCGAAGCGCCGGCGAACCTCGCCGACACCGCGATACAGGGCCGCCTTCAAAATCTGCAGGAGGATATCGCGTTTGTTCGGCGCATAACCGCCCCAGCTCACCTGTTCCTCGAGTTCGCGAACAAGGGCCTTGCGGTTGATTATGGCGCGACGGTTTTTGATGCGGTACATCACGCCTCCAACTGATCGTCCTCTAAATATATGTCGGACGAGAGACTTGCCACGATTTTGTTGCCGAAAGTGGCTTCATTCGATCGTTCCCGCAAGCCGCTTTGCAGCGAATCAGATCATCCCTTTCAGCCTGTAGATCAACTCCAGCGCTTGGCGCGGGCTGAGGTCGTCCACGGCGATGACCTTGAGTTCCTCCTCGACCGGGGAAGATACGGGTACCGGCGATATGCGTTCCGCCGCGGCGAACAAGGGAAGATCATCGGCAAGTCGGGTGACGGCCGACGATTGCTCGCCCTTCTCCAGGGTATCCAGCACCTGCTCCGCTCGGGCGACAACCGCGGGCGGAAGCCCCGCCAGCCGACCCACATGGATCCCGTAGGAGCGATCCGCGGCTCCCGCCGCCACCTCGTGGAGGAACACTACGTCGTCCTGCCATTCCTTGACCCGCATGGTATGACAAGCCAGGTTCGGGAGCTTCGCCGCCAGCGCAGTCAGTTCGTGGTAGTGGGTGGCGAACAGCGCGCGGCAGAGATTGACTTCGTGCAAGTGCTCGATTACCGCCCAGGCGATCGACAGGCCGTCGAAAGTCGCGGTGCCGCGGCCGATTTCGTCGAGAATCACCAGCGCCCTCGACCCGGCCTGGTTGAGGATCGCCGCGGTTTCGACCATCTCGACCATGAACGTCGACCGTCCGCGGGCGAGGTCGTCGGCGGCGCCGACGCGGGAGAACAGACGATCGACGACGCCGAACCGCGCCGCGGCCGCCGGGACGTACGAGCCGATCTGGCCAAGCACCGCGATCAACGCGTTCTGGCGCAGAAACGTGCTCTTCCCGGCCATGTTCGGCCCGGTCAACAGCCACAGCCGCTGGCCTTCCGCGAGGTCGCAATCGTTGGCGACGAAGGCGGCTTCGTGGCCCTCCGTCAGCGCCACTTCGACCACCGGATGACGGCCGCCGCGAATCTCGAAATCGAGGCCGTCGCCCACCACCGGTCGGCTGTAGCGGGCGTCGACCGCAAGTTCCGCCAGCGCCGCGGAAACGTCGAGAGCGGCGAGCGAAGCGGCGGCACGGGCGACGGGCTCGGCCTCGGCGACGACCTCGGCGACCAGATTGTCGAACAGCTCGAGCTCGAGGGCGAGCGCCTGATCGGCGGCGCGGGCGATCCGGCCCTCAAGATCGCCGAGCTCGACCGAAGTATAACGGACCGCATTGGCCATGGTCTGGCGGTGGATGAACGGCGCGTCGGCATCGCTCGGCATTCTTTCCGCCTGTTTGGCCGGCACCTCGACGAAGTAACCGAGCACGTTGTTATGACGGATCTTCAGCGTTTGGATGCCGGTTTCGCCGGCATAGCGCGCCTGGAGGCCGGCGATCAACCGGCGGCTCTCGTCGCGCAGCCCGCGCAACTCGTCGAGCTTCGGCGCGTAGCCGGCAGCGATGAACCCGCCGTCGCGGGACAGCACCGGCAGGTCAGGAGCCAGAGCCCGGCTCAGACTTTCGACCAGGGGCCGGTGATGGCCGAGGTCGGTGAGACAGGTCTCGATCCCCGGCGGTATTCCGGGCAAACCGGCTTCACCGAGCGCGACGCGCAACTCGGCCGTCAACGCCAGGGCATCGCGGATGGCGGCGAGATCACGCGGGCCGCCCCGACCGACGGAAAGGCGGGACAGCGACCGTTCGATCTCGGGACAGCGCTCCAGCAGCGCCCGCACTCCCCCGCGAGCGCGCTCGGCCTCGATGAAGAACTGGACCATGTCGAGACGCCGATCGATTTCGCTGACATCGGTCAACGGCGCAGACAGCCGCGCCGCCAACAGCCGGGCACCGGCGCCGGTGACCGTCCTGTCGATGACACTGATCAGACTGCCCCGGCGTTCACCGGACAGGGTCCGAGCGAGCTCCAGGTTGCGGCGGGTGGCGGCGTCGATTTCCATCACCGCCCCCGTGGCCAGTCGTCGCGGCGGGGAGATGCGCGGCAACCGGCCCTTCTGGGTCAGCTCGACATAGTCGACCAAGCCGCCGGCCGCCGCGATCTCCGCACGGCCGAAACCACCGAACGCATCGAGCGTGCCCACCCCGTAAACGGCCTCCAGCCTCCGGCGACCGTTGACGCTGTCGAAGCGGCTCGACGGCAGCGGGGTCAACCGGTCGCGCCATTCGCCGAGGGTTTCGAACAGAGCCGGCTTTTGCAGTACCCCCTCCGACACGACGATTTCGCCCGGCTCCAGCCGGGCCAGTACCGCCCCCAGGTCGCTTCCATCCAGCGGTTGGGTCTGGAAGTCTCCGGTGGAGACGTCGATCCAGGCCAGGCCGATGCTTCCATCCGCTTCCGCGCAGGCCGCCAGGTAATTGTGGCGGCGGGACTCAAGCAAGGTATCCTCGGTCAAGGTACCGGCGGTCATCACCCGCACCACCTGCCGGCGGACGACCGACTTGGCACCCCGTTTTCTGGCTTCCGCCGGATCCTCGGTCTGTTCGCAGATGGCGACCTTGAAGCCCTGCCTGATCAGCCGGGCCACGTACGTTTCATGGCTGTGGACCGGCACGCCGCACATCGGAATGTCATCGCCGAGATGGCGGCCCCGCTTGGTGAGAGTGATGTCGAGCGTCTTTGCCGCCTTCACCGCATCGTCGAAGAACATCTCGTAGAAATCGCCCATCCGATAGAACAGCAGGCATTCCGGATGCTCGCGCTTGATCGACAGATACTGCGCCATCATCGGCGTCATCTGGTCCTGCGCGGGATCCGGTGGATTGGGCTGAGGCAAGTCGGGCATGGCGTTCGGTGGATGACCAGGAGCGGAAGTTTAACACGGCTTGGCCGGTAGGGGCTATGAATTGGGCGCCCGCTTGGGCAATATGGCGGCCAATAATCAACGGGGGACACCGTGACGAAAGGCCCTGACATTTCCACATCCGGTCGAGAAGTGGTCGGCGTTTTCTCCGACCGTGAGAGCTTCGAGGCTGCGGTTACGGCGCTAACGGAAGCCGGTTTCGGCCACGCCGACCTCAGCGTTCTCGGATCGCACGAATCCATCGATGCCGCCGGCACGCCCGGAAAACCGTGGCGGGACGTGATGACCGCGATGGTCGGCGAGTTCAAGTACGAAGCGCCCTTGGTGGCGTCCGGCGCAATCTTCCTTGCCGGTGGGCCAGTCGCGGCGACGATTGCCGGTGTTATCGGCGCCGCCGTCGGCGGCGTCGCCGTCAAGGAAATGCTCGAGGAGGTCACCGCCAAGCCCCACACCGAGGACTTCGCCCGGTCGCTGGCGGCCGGCAGCGTCATCCTTTGGGTACGGGCGCCCGACGCCGAGCGTGAACGACTGGCGAGCGCCATCCTGGAGAAACACCACGGCGCCAATGTACACGTCCACAAACCAAACGCCAGAAAGAGCGAAGGTTAAGCATCATGGGCGGGATTCTGAGCGGCCTGCGGATCGTCGAGGGCTCGGCGTTCGTGGCGATGCCGCTCGGCGGGATGACCTTGGCCCAGCTCGGCGCCGAAGTCATCCGCTTCGACCCGATCGGCGGCGGCCTCGACTACACCCGCTGGCCGGTGACCCTCGACGGCACGCATAGCCTGTTCTGGGCCGGGTTCAACAAGGGCAAGCGCTCGATCGCCGTCGATTTCCGCAAGCCCGGGGGCCAGGAGATCCTCACCCGGCTGATCTGCGCGCCCGGCGAGAACGCAGGTCTGTTCATTACGAACTTCCCGGCGCGGGGCTGGCTCGACTTCGAGACCCTGAAGGCCGAGCGCGACGACCTGATCATGGTCAATCTGTTGGGGCGCCGCGACGGCGGGTCGGAAGTGGACTACACCGTCAACCCGCAGGTGGGCTTTCCTTTGGTCACCGGTCCGACGGAGTGGCATCGGCCGGTCAATCACCTGCTCCCCGCCTGGGACTGCATCACCGGGCAGATGGCCCTGGTCGGCCTGCTCGCCGCGGAGCGCCACCGCCGCCAGACCGGCGAGGGGCAGCTGGTCAAGATCGCCCTCAAGGATGTGGCGCTGGCGATGCTCGGCAACCTCGGCAAGATCGCCGAGGTGATGGTCAACGACGGCGACCGCCCCAAGGACGGCAACTACCTCTACGGCGCCTACGGACGCGACTTCGGCACCCTCGACGGCAAACGGCTTATGGTCGTCGGCCTGACCAAGACCCAGTGGTCGAGCCTGCGCAAGGCCACCGGGCTGGGCGACGAGTTCGACGCCCTCGGCAAGCGGCTCGGTCTCGATCTGGACCAGGAAGGCAATCGCTTCCGGGCGCGCCGGGAAATCAGCAAGATCCTCGAGCCCTGGTTCGCCACCCGGATGAAGTCCGAAATCCGCAAGGTCTTCAACGAGCACAGGGTCACCTGGGCGCCCTATCGGACCGTCCGCGAGGCGATCGAGAAGGACGCCGACGGCTCGACCGAGAACCCGATGTTCAGCATGGTCGACCAGCCCGGAATCGGCAGCTATCTGATGCCGGGCTCGCCGCTGGACTTCGGCGCTGTAGAGCGGCTGCCGGCGACCCGCGCGCCCCTGCTCGGCGAGCATACCGACGAGATCCTCCTCGACATCCTCGGCATGAGCGAAAAGGAGGTCGGTAAGCTCCACGACGCCGGGATCGTCGCCGGACCGGAGCGGATCGAGGACTGATTGGCTCAGCCGGTCTCGGTCATCGCCGCTTGGTGCGCATCCATGGACGCCCTGCCGAAACAACAAAAGATCACCTTTTCGGGCAAATCGCTGTTCGCCAAGAAGTCCCGGACCGTCTTCACGGCGATGACCGCCGCCCGGTCGGCAGGGAAGCCGTAGATGCCCGTGCTGATCGCCGGAAACGCCATGCTCGTCAGCCCGTTCGCCGCCGCGATTTCCAATGATCGCCGGTAGCACGACGCCAGCAGGTCGTCCTCGCCCCGGCCGCCGCCGTGCCACACCGGGCCGACGGTATGGATCACGTGCTTGGCCGGAAGCTCGTAGCCCTTGGTAATCTTCGCCTCGCCAGTGGGGCAACCGCAGAGGGTGCGGCATTCGACCAGAAGCTCCGGTCCCGCCGCGCGGTGAATGGCCCCGTCGACGCCGCCGCCGCCGAGCAGCGATTCGTTGGCGGCGTTGACGATGGCATCGACGGCCAGCTTGGTGATGTCGCCTTCGACGATTTCCAGTCGTTCGGTCATGTCGACGACTCTCGCCCTATTCGCCGTTTCCCTTTCCGTCCCGTTCCATGCCCTGGCGGATCAGATCGAACGCTTCCTGCGGCTCGCCCCAACGCTTGACCTTCACCCACTTGCCCTCCTCCAGGTCCTTGTAGTGGGCGAAGAAGTGCTCGATCTGATCGCACAGGATCTTCTGCACCTCGCGATAGGAGGCGACGCTGGCGTAGTAGGGGTGGAGATCGTCGACGGGCACACAGAGGATCTTTTCGTCGATGCCACTCTCGTCCTCCATGATCAGCACGCCGATCGGCCTGGAACGGATGATCACCCCCGGGCTCACCGGGATCTGGCCGAGCACGGCGGCGTCGACCGGATCGCCGTCATCCGACAGGGTGTGCGGAATGAACCCGTAGTTGCACGGGTAATACATCGCGGTATGGAGGAACCGGTCCACGTACATGATGCCGGACTCCTTGTCCAACTCGTACTTCACCGGGTTGCCGCCCATCGGGATCTCGATGAGCACGTTGACGTCGTAGGGTGGGTTCTTTCCCACCGGCACCTTGTTGATATCCATCGTCCGCCTTTCCGCCAAAATCCCCGTTTGCTGCCCCTTGAGCCCGCCGTACCGTACACCAGTCCCGGACAACGGCCAATGCCCGCGACGAGGCCATTGTTACTCCGCCGACTTGATCGTGCTGGCCCGCTGCGGATGCTTGCGGCCGTGGCCGAGGATCAGCACATTGCCGAGGAGCGTGAGGGCGATTCCGCCGGTCGCCGCGACGGTCCAGTGATAGCCCTCGAAGGCGGTGGACAGGGCCAGGGCGACGATCGGGAACAGCACGGAGACATAGGCCGCGCGATCGGCGCCGATGCGACCGAGCAGGGTCAGATAGCTCCAAAAACCGATCACCGTGGCAAACACCGCCAGGAACCCCAGCGACACCACGTACGGGAAACTCAGGTCGAAATCAAAGGGCGCGCCGCGGACCAGACAGAAACTGGTCAGAAACAGCGTTCCGTAGCCCATGCCGTAGGCGTTGGCCTGAATGACCGGGAGGCCAGCGGCCTGGGCGCGTCCCGAGGTCAGCATGCCGAGCGATGCCGAGGCGGTCCCGGTCAGGGCCAGCACCAGGCCGAGGGTGCCGCCGCGCGACAGCTCGAAGGCGGCGATCTCGGGCCAGAACACGACGGCGATCCCCGCTAGGCCGAAAGCGGCGCCGGTCGCGACCCGCGGCCGGATCGGCGCCCGGAACAGAACGGCGCCGAGCAGGATGTTCATCGCCACCACCGTCGAGAAGGCGACGGCGACCAGCCCGCTGGTCAGATGCCCACTGCCCATGTAGATGAAGACGTAGTTGGTGGAGAACAGGAACAACCCCAGAGCGGCCATGCGCAGGTGAGCCCGCAGCGGAAAACGCATGGGACGGCGGCCGGCGGCGCAGACGACGATCATCACTGCCGCGGCGAGGGCGAATCGGTAGACGAGCGACACCTCGGGCGCCACGACGCCGAGCTGGTACTTGATCGCCAGCCAGCTCGATCCCCAGATGAGCACGGTCGTGGCGTAGAGCAGAACGTCGAGCATCTTGTTCAGACCCTCATATCGGTGTGAGTGTATCCGAACGCACCGCCTGCCGAAATCCGGCGTCGACACCTCAAGAAAGCAGGAATCCCTGCCGGTCGAACGCCGACCCGATCGTTGGCGTTTCAAACGGCAAGAATCATGTTTGAAACGGCAACGTGTTTGCTATAGATGTCCGATTTTGCGTGTCGGAGCTACCGATAGATGGCTCATCCATGATCATCGCGGCTCAGTTGCGCGCCGCCCGCGCCCTGCTCGGCATCGATCAGCGGCAGTTGGCCGAGCTGTCGGGACTGTCGGTGCCGACCATTCAGCGCATGGAGGCGAGCGACGGGGTCATCCGCGGCAATGTGGACTCGTTGATGAAGCTGATCTCCGCCCTCGACTCCGCCGGCATCGAGCTCATCGGCGAGCGGGCGATCAGTGAGGGCGGCGGGCGGGGAGTCCGGCTGCGGTGGTCGGCAACGGATGCCCGGCCTCTTCGCAACGGCGAGACCGCGACGCCGCCTCGGTTGGCGTGAAGGGCGGGGCGCGATGGCGATTGGCATAGTGCTGTGGTGTGTCGCGCTTCTGCTCAGTTGTGCGGGGCTCTCCGTCGTCATCGGGCGGGACCCGCGATCCTGTCGGGTGACCTACGGGACGAGTCTCGCCGCATCCTCGGTCGCTCTCGTCGCGGCTCTCGTCCATCTCGTCGCCGACGGAGGCGAGGCTTCGGTCCTGGTTCTGCCGCTGGGCTTGCCGTGGCTGGGGGCGCATTTTCGCATGGACGCGCTCGCGGCGTTTTTTCTGGTCGTCGTCAACCTGGGCGGGGCGGCGGCTTGCCTGTACGGGCTGGGCTATGGACGCCACGAACCGGCGCCGCAGCGGGTGCTGCCGTTTTATTCGGCGTTCCTGGCAGGGATGAACCTGGTCGTATTGGCGGACGACGCGTTCACCTTCCTGTTGTCCTGGGAGTTCATGTCGCTCGCCTCCTGGGCCCTGGTCGTGGCCCACCACCGGGACCGCGACAATGTCCGCGCCGGCTACATCTACCTGGTGATGGCGAGCTTCGGCACCTTGTCCCTGTTGTTGGCCTTCGGGCTGCTAGCCGGACCGGCCGGCGCCTACGGCTTCGACGCGATCCGCAACGCAGAGCATGCACCCCAGGTTTTGGCCCTGGTCCTCGGCCTCGTTCTGCTCGGCGCCGGTTCGAAGGCCGGTCTCGTTCCGGTTCACGTCTGGCTGCCCCTCGCCCATCCGGCCGCGCCCAGTCATGTCTCCGCCCTGATGAGCGGCGTGATGACCAAGGTCGCCGTGTACGGCTTCATCCGGATCATCTTCGATTTGGTCGGGCAACCGACCTGGTGGGCGGCGATGGTCGTGCTTGCCCTCGGCGGGATAACGGCCGCGCTCGGCGTGCTCTACGCGCTGATGCAGCATGATCTCAAGCGTCTTCTTGCCTACCACACGGTCGAGAACATCGGGATCATCTATATCGGCCTCGGGCTCTCGCTGGCGTTCCAGGCGAACGGCATGGGCTGGGCGGCGGCCCTGGCACTCACCGCGGCCCTGTTCCACGTGCTCAATCACTCGCTTTTCAAGAAGTCTGCTGTTTCTGGGTGCCGGCGCCGTGCTGACCGCGACCCGCGAGCGGGACATGGAGCATCTGGGCGGGCTGATCCACCGCATGCCGCAGACCAGCTTCGTCTTCCTGGTCGGATGCGTCGCCATTTCAGCCCTGCCGCCCCTGAATGGCTTCGTGTCCGAATGGCTCACTTTCCAGGCCATACTGCAAAGCCCGGACCTTCCGCAGTGGGGCCTCCGGATCATGGTGCCGGCGGTGGGTGGGCTGTTGGCGCTGTCGGCGGCGCTCGCCGCGGCCTGTTTCGTCAAGGCCTACGGCGTCACGTTCCTCGGACGGCCGCGGACGCCCGCGGCGGCGCAGGCGCAGGAAGTCGATCGCTTCTCGCTCGACCGCCATGTTTGCGCTGGCGGCTCTCTGTCTTTCTGGCCGGCGTCATGCCGAGCCTGGTGATGGACGGCCTGGCACCGGTGACGCTGGCGCTTCTCGGCGACCGAATGCCGCATCAGACAGGGCTGGAGTGGCTCTCGATCATCCCGATCGCCCAGAGCCGCAGCTCCTACAATGGCCTACTCGTCTTCCTGTTCATCGCATTCTCGGCGTTTCTGACGGCGTTCGTCATGCACCGCTGGGTTTCCCGCGCGGTGCGCCGGGCGCCGGCATGGGATTGCGGTTTTCCCGACGCCAGCCCCGTCACCCAATACACCGCCGGCAGCTTCGCCCAACCCATCCGGCGGGTGTTCGGCACCCTGGTCTTTCGCGCGCGTGAGCAGGTCGAGATGCCGCCGCCGGGTGACACCGGGCCTGCGCGCTTCCGCGTCGTGATGCGTGACCTTGTCTGGGATCTGCTCTACGCGCCCGTCGCCGGCGCCGTCGAGTTTGCGGCAGAACGTCTCAATCTTCTGCAGTTCCTGACGATTCGGCGCTATTTGAGCCTCGTCTTTTTCGCCCTCGTCGCCCTGCTGCTGGCTCTCGCGATATGGCAGTGATTTTCGACCTCGTTGTCCAGGGCGGCCAGATGGCGCTGGTCGTGTTGCTGGCGCCGCTGCTGACCGGCGTCGTACGCAAGGTCAAGGCGCAGTTGTTGCGCCGTCGCGGCGCCTCGATCTTTCAGCCCTACCGCGACTTGTTTCGGCTGCTCCGCAAGGAGGTCGTGCTGGCCGAGAACGCCTCGTGGCTGTTCCGCGTCACCCCCTATCTCGTCTTCGCGGCGACCTGGGTCGCGGCGTCCCTGGTGCCGACTTTCGCGTCGGGGCTGATCTTCAGCTGGTGCGCCGATCTCATCGCCATCGTCGCCCTGTTGGCGAGCGCGCGTTTCTTCCTCGCCCTCGCCGGCATGGATATCGGCACCAGCTTCGGCGGCATCGGCTCCAGCCGCGAGGTGATGATCGCATCGCTCGCCGAACCGGCGATGCTGCTGATCGTCTTTACCCTCGCCCTCGCGGCCGGTTCCACCCAGTTGTCGACCATCGCAACTTTTCTGGTCACGATGGAAGCGGGACTGCGTGTCTCGCTCGGGCTCGTGCTCATCGCCTTGATCATGGTCGCCATCGCCGAGAACGCCCGGATTCCCGTGGACAATCCGGCGACCCATCTGGAGTTGACGATGGTGCACGAGGCCATGATCCTCGAGTACTCCGGGCGGCATCTCGCGCTGATCGAGCTCGCAGCCTCGCTCAAGCTCGTACTCTATGTCTCGCTGATCGCTTGCGTGTTCGCGCCCTGGGGCCTTGCCGTGTCTGGCGCAGGCCCGGTGACCTACGCCCTGGGACTCGCCGCCTACATCGTGAAACTGTTCGCCGCCGGCTTCCTGCTGGCGGTGTTCGAGACAGCGACCGCGAAGATGCGGGTGTTCCGCGTGCCCGATTTTCTCGGGGCGGCGCTGATGCTCGGACTCCTCGGCACCCTTCTGCTGTTCGTATCGCGGAGTCTCTGAGTGCACACTTTCGCCTTCGACTTCGCTCATTTGTTGGCTGGCGGGCTCGTCCTGATCAGCTTCATGCTGCTCTACCAGGATCGTCTCTATGCGCTCCTCAACGTGTTCGCCCTGCACGCGTTCGTCCTGGCGCTCTCCGTCGCCACCCAAGCCTTCATTCAGGATGCGCCGCACCTTTACGTAACCGCCGCGATCGCCTTGGTCCTGAAGGCAATCGTCATCCCGGTGGTGCTGCATCGAATCATCCAGCGGCTCGGGATCCATCGAGAGATCGAGACCGTGGTCGGCATCGGCCCGACCATGCTGGCGGGGATGGCGCTGGTCGCCCTGTCGATGGTGGTGATGCTGCGGGTCACGGCCGAGGCCGAACCGCTGGCACGCGAGGACCTGGCCTTCGCCCTTTCGGTCGTTCTGCTGGGCCTCCTGGTCATGGTCACGCGGCGCAACGCCGTCGGCCAAGTCGTCGGCTTCATGTCGTTGGAGAACGGTCTGGTGCTGGCGGCGACCGGCGCCAAGGGCATGCCGCTGGTGGTTGAGATCAGCGTCGCCTTTTCGATCCTCATCGCCCTCATCGTCATCGGAATTTTCCTGTTTCGGATCCGCGAACGGTTCGACACCGTCGACGTCCAAGCACTCGACCGCGCCCGGGGGGAGCAGCCGTGAGCCCGCTACCCTTCGATGTCATCGCGGCGATCCTGATCATCCCGATTGTGGCGGCGGCGGTGCTCGCGCTCCTGCCCAACTACGCGGTGACGGCGCGCTTGAACGTATTCGCCTGCTTGCTGACGCTTGTCGCGGTCATGTCGCTCTTCTTCTTCCAGCGGCCCGAGCCCGGACAGTACTTTCTGGTCGATGACCTCAACATCGTCTTCATCGTCCTCAACACCTTCGTCGGCTTCACCACGAGCGTCTTCAGCGCCAGCTACATCGCCCATGAGATCGAGAACGGCCGGCTAACGCCGGTCAACCTTCGCTTCTACCATGCCATGTACCAGGTTCTGATGTTCGCGATGAACTTGGCGCTGGTCGCCAACAATATCGGCCTGATGTGGGTTGCGGTCGAACTCGCCACGCTGACGACCGTGCTCATGGTGGGCATCTATCGCACCCACGAGGCGCTGGAAGCGGCCTGGAAGTATTTCATCCTCGGCAGCGTCGGAATTGCGCTCGCGCTGTTCGGCACGATCCTCGTCTACATGGCGGCGCTTCCGGTGGTCGGCGAAGGGCTCGACGCCATGGTGTGGACGGTGCTGATCGAACACGTCGCCGCCTTCGACCCGGCGCTGCTCAACCTGGCGTTCGTGTTCCTGCTGCTCGGTTATGGGACGAAGGTCGGCCTCGCTCCCTTGCACGCCTGGCTCCCCGACGCCCACGCCGAAGGGCCGACGCCGATCTCGGCGGTGCTGTCCGGGCTCTTGCTCAACGTCGCGCTCTATGCCGTCCTGCGATTCAAGCTGCTGCTCGCGGCCAATGCCGAAGCGATCTCCCCCGGACCGCTGATGCTGACGATGGGCCTGACTTCGGTCGTGTTCGCCGCGTTCATGCTGTATCGCCGTCGCGACATCAAGCGGCTGTTCGCCTACTCCTCGATCGAACACATGGGCATCATCGCCTTCGCCTTCGGCATGGGCGGACCGCTCGCCAACTTCGCCGGGCTTTTGCACATGACCCTGCACAGTCTGACAAAATCGGCGATCTTCTTCGCCGTCGGCCACATCACCCAGGTCAAGGGCACACAGAAGATCGCCGACATTCGTGGTCTGACCGTGACCCATCCTTGGCTCGGCTGGAGCCTCGTCGTCGGCGTCGTCGCCATCGCCGGGCTGCCGCCGCTCGGCATCTTCATGAGCGAGTTCCTGGTGGTCAGCTCGACCTTCGCCCGCGAGCCGTTGCTGGCGATATCCCTCGTCCTCGGACTGCTCGTCGCCTTCGGGGCGCTCTTGCTGCGGGTGAGCGGCCTCGCCTTCGGCGAGCCGAGCGGCAGCGAGGCGCCGGTACAGGCGTCCTACGTTCCGATGTTTGCCCACTTGGTGCTGGTGTTTGTCGCCGGGATCTATCTGCCGCCGCCGCTGGTTGCCTGGTTCCAGCATGTCGCCGCGGTTCTGGGCTGAGGCGCCGGCCATGTCGACCCTGACCGATCTGATCTTGAAAAGCGAACTGGTCCGCGATCATCGCCCGTGGCCGCGCGCCGTCGCCCACCCGGCGCTTTGGCACACGCTCGCGAACCTGCTTGGCGAAGGACGCCTGACCCTACTCGGTCTGTGGGCCGACCCGCAAACCGTGCACGCGGCGGTCATCGACGAAGCGGCCCGCGACATCGGCGTGATCAGCATCGACTGTCCGAATGGGCGTTTTCCGTCCATCGCTGCCCGGCATGCGCCGGCGCTGCGCCTCGAGCGGGCGATCCACGATCTTTTCGGACTGCGGGCGGAAGCGACGCCGGATTCGCGTCCGTGGCTGGACCACGGCCGCTGGGGCGAGCGGTCGCCACTGAGCGACCGGAGTGAGGCGCCGGCGCCCGTCGCGGACTACGCCTTCCTCCCGGCCGAGGGCGAAAGCCTGCACCAGATCCCGGTCGGCCCCGTCCATGCCGGCATCATCGAGCCCGGCCACTTCCGCTTCACCGCCAGCGGCGAAACCGTCGTCCGTCTCGAGGAACGTCTGGGCTACGTCCATAAGGGAATCGAGGGCTTGATGACCGGGGCAACGGTGGAGCGCGCGGCCAAGCTGGCCGGCCGGACCTCCGGCGACAGCACGGTCGCTTACGCGATGGCGTTCGCCCGCGCCGTCGAGGCCGCGCTCGCCGTCGACGCGCCGCCGCGCGCCCAATGGCTGCGCGCGCTGATGGCCGAACTGGAGAGGATGGCGAACCATCTCGGCGACATCGGCGCCATCTGCAACGACGCGGCCTTCGCGTTGATGCACACCCATTGCGCCATCCTGCGCGAGCGCGTCCTGCGTGCTGCCGGGAACTGCTTCGGTCACCGGCTGATGCGGGACCGGGTCGTGCCGGGCGGCATTGACATGGATCTCGATCGACAGGGCATATCGACGATCGAGGCGTTGATCGCCAATATCCGCCGCCGGTTCCCGGCGCTGGTCGAGCTCTACGACAACACCGCTTCGCTCCAGGACCGCACGGTTGCGACGGGATTCCTGAAGCCGGCGCTCGCTCGTCAGTACGGCGCCGGAGGCTACGTCGGACGCGGGTCCGGTCGCGCCTTCGACGCCCGCCGGATGCCCGGGTACGCCCCCTATGAAGATCTCGAATTCGAGGTTCCGGTGCGCGAAGACGGCGACGTCAACGCCCGGGTGTGGATCCGCATCCAGGAGGTGCGGCAAAGCCTGTCGCTGGTCGAGCAGATCCTGGCGCGCCTTCCCGACGGTCCTTCGCGCGTCGACCTGCCCGGCGGCGCCGGCGAGGGCATGGCGCTCGTCGAGGGCTTCCGCGGCGACATCCTCGTCTGGGTTCGGCTCGACCCCGACGGAAAGATCGTCCGCTGCCATCTGCGCGATCCGTCGTGGTTTCAGTGGCCGCTGCTCGAAGCCGTCATCGAGGGCAACATCGTCGCCGACTTCCCGCTCTGCAACAAATCGTTCAACTGCTCTTATTCGGGCCACGACCTGTAGAACAACGCCGTCATGCGCAAGCTTCTGTTCAAGAACCTGTTTCGCCCGCCGTTGACCGAGCGTCCGCCCGACCGGAACGAGGAGGCGGTCGCCGAACTCGCCGGCAAGGTCGACGCCGCCGCCCGCCGCCGTTTGGGGCGCAGCCTGGCGATCCGCGAGGTCGATGCCGGGTCGTGCAACGGCTGCGAGCTGGAAATCCATGCTCTCAACAACGCCTATTACGATCTCGAACGCTACGGCATCCGCTTCGTCGCCTCGCCGCGCCACGCCGACGTCCTGCTGGTGACCGGCCCGGTCACCAAGAACATGCGGGAAGGGCTGGAACGGACCTACACCGCAACCCCCGATCCGAAATGGGTGGTGGCGGTCGGGGACTGCGCCGTTGACGGCGGCCTGTTCGCCGGCAGTTACGCGGTCGTCGGCGGCGTTTCCGCCGTCGTCCCCGTCGACCTCCACATCCGCGGCTGCCCCCCCGACCCCACCCGCCTCCTCGCCGGCCTCCTCGCGCTGCTGGAGTCGGCCGGCTAAACGGTTCAGCCGTCCGGTCAGGCTTCTGATGGATCGAAGCGGCGTATGGCTTCCCCCAGACTGATCAGGCGCTCAACTGCTTCGCTGATTTCCGCCTTGGAAGGTCTCAGTTCCGCTTCGTCGCCTAATGTCGGATAACGAAACAGCGTGCCCCAACGTGTTAACGGACGGCAAAAGTCCAAATACGCCGTTAGCTTTGGATAGGCATCGACAGCATGGTCGGCCAGCTCGTCGAGATCATGGACCTTCCGAAAGGGCAATGCCGCGGCGACCAACAACCCCTTGATCAGCTTCTCGGCCGCTTGTTGGCAATGGTACGCAGCCGCTTCCAAGGACGGCACGTCGGCATGTAGACAAAGCCCGGCGACGCGCAGGTCTTCCTCCGCGATCGCGAACCAGCGCCGCGCTTCCTCCCATTGGGCTCGTGCGTCAGGATCAGTCCCGCTCATAAACGACGAGGCCCTCGGTGTCAGCGGTATGCGCTAGCGACCCGACAACACGCGCACGATGGCGGAAAACCGACTCCCGACAAGGCACGATATCGGTGGCGCGATGATACCCCTTGCGCGCCTCGTACCCCGCTCGCCAGGAAGAAGCTCGGGCCGCACGTCGTCGTCGAGGATCACCAGCAAGTCGAGGTCGCTGTCCGTTTCCTCTTCGCCGCGCGCCCGCGAGCCGAACAGAATGATCCGGCGGGGATTGAAATAGGCAACGACGGAGCCGAGCAATTCTTCGGGAACAGGACCACTTCCCGTCTCGAAGTTCGTCGAGGTAGTCGGATTCGAACGTGCTCTCACTTTGTCCACCATGCCGACGGCCGCCGTTTCATCCGGAATGGCGTACCCATTTGAATTATAGGCGCCACCCAAATCTTGCATCTGAATGGCGGAAATCCCAAGCGACAAGTTCCGGATGGTTGCTCAGAGGCGATGGAACCAAGGTAGCCCTATGAGAGTTAGGGTCGAGACCGACCGAAGTGTTAGGGCGTGGCCGGAAGGCGGATTGGACGAGAGCTATCGTACGGACACCTGAAGCTGACCTAGCTGCCTCGTATTCACACCCCGAAATCGCGAAGGGTGATCGCAGTTGCACAAGCCTCGTTGTTTTGTCGCTCGCAATATATCGTTTGACAGAGTTTTATTATGCGCTCAAACTCGTAACTGAGCCGCCATTAGTAGCGTTTCTGTTCGACGGAGGCGTGGGGGCTGCGAGCGAGATAGAGAATACGTCCGAAAGGAGCGAGCCAATGACAGAGAGAAGTGCAGGCACTGCGAGCGCGCAGGAGGCCAATCCGATCCGGTCCTCTTTCAGCATGGGCCGGTATGAGCGCGAGGCAATCCGCCAGCGGCGGAATGGTACGGCACAACGCAGGGGAACGTCGTCGACATGGCGCCGTTGTTGTATGCGCTGGTTGCCGATCTCTCTCTGGAACGACGTCGTGAACGATTGCCGGGCATTCGATCGCTTGCTGATCAGGCTATCAGGTCGATCGAGTTCGATCCGCTCTACTGCCCCCCATCTGGGTTGGGCCATTGATTGGACGGTACGAACCGTCCAAGAAATTTGTGAGATTGAGGAATTGGCGATTAGCAATCGGTGGATCCACGGTGTGGAAATCGGTGATTTCGATTTCGATTTCATCCGCGCTCTACAATTCAGATCTTGAATGGAGTGACGAAGCGCCACCAAGTCCATTTGTCGAAACACTCAAGCAATTGTGGTCTCCCGCGAGCTCCAACGCCGTGCCCCACATCGAAGAGCACTTTGATGAGGAATGGTCGATCCACTATCGGTGCTGCGAGGGAACGCGTGAACGGGACCTTCGACAAAAACTGGGCAATTACCTAGCGGAGTTGGTGATCACTGGAGAGTTGACGGAAAAAGAAGCCGAACAAAAGAAGCGAGCCGGTCATCCTGGCGACTTTATGGCTGATGACGAGCTTTAAGGAGATTTATCCACGACGACCACGTATCTGTTAGTGCCAGTGCCGGAGAATATTTCAGCGGCATTCATCGCGTTGGTTGATCTTCGCTCGCCGCTGACTGACACCCAGATAGCGAAGACGAACCGACGTCTCACTCTCGGGATAAAACGGTTCCCAAGGAATGGACCGTGAACCTGCTTGGAGAAAAATACCTAGCGGAGGCAAAGCGAGATGCGTTGGTATGGGGTTATCAACAGCTCCACGATCTCGATGTCAGCTTCCGCCAAAGCGAGCAAGAAGGTTCTGCGCACGAGAAGGCTCGTCGCAATATCACCCGAGGGTCTCTATATCGAGAGTTCCCATGTCGCCTACGAAGCGCGTGAAATTTGTCCTGGTTGGTACGCCGACACGAATTTGGACAAAGGAGCGATACTCAAAAGACTGCAAATCGCATGCGAGGTCGCTGGTCTCAAATTTGGCACCGACCTAATCGTCAATCTCGACGTCCTCGAAAACAAAGCGCTCTCGGACGACGAACTCTGATCGCACCCATCATGCA
>CAVYYK010000025.1:0-55495 GCA_963772635.1 uncultured Alphaproteobacteria bacterium | reverse complement strand
GCCGAGGCATGACGGTTCTTGCCCGTATCGACCACGCCGCCGCGGCGGCGAAAGTTGGCATGGCGCTGCGGCCGACCGAGGTCGTGATCTTCGGCAATCCGCTGGCCGGCACGCCGCTGATGCAGACGGCGCAAACAATCGGCATCGATCTGCCCCTAAAGGCGCTCGTCTGGGAGGACGATGCGGGCAAAACCTGGCTCGCCTACAACGATCCGTCATGGCTTGCCAGACGCCATGGTGCCGATCTCGGTGCGGACCGTATTCTCGGCGCCATGGCGGACGCGCTGGCCGCCGTTGCGAAGGAAGCGACGGTTCGACCCGCGGAAGCGGCGTCGTGACCCGCCCTGCGACGTTGCGGCTACGGAGATGGTTCGCCGGCATGGCCGACGCCTTCGACAATCGGGGACGGTGCGACCTCCTGCGACACCAACTGCTGGGTGACCGCATTTGGCATCGAGCGGCGGTAAGCATCGGGTCAGTATTGGAACCGATATGAGGATGGACATCCTTTCTCTTTTGGGTGTTACGCCTGATGGCGGGCGTGACCGGCAGACATTCGGCACAAGGAGCGGCAAACCATGGATTTCCGAAAGAGCGACACCGCGGTCGTGTTTATCGATCCGCAAAACGACGTACTGAGCGAAAAGGGAGCGAACTGGGGAGCGGTCGGCGAGAGCGTTACCGAAAATCGTACGGTCGAAAACATGGAGCGGATCTTCGAGGCCGCGAAGACGCGCGGATATGAAGTATTTATCTCGCCCCATTATTTCTATCCGACCGACACCGGCTGGACGATGAACGGACCGCTTGAGGCCGATGAGTTCAAAACTCACACGTTTGCCCGAAGCGGACCGTTGAACCTGATCGGCTTCTCAAACTCGGGCGCGGACTGGCTGGATCGCTTCAAGCGGTATATCGAAGATGGGAAGACGATCGTCGTCAGCCCGCACAAAGTGTTCGGGCCGCAGACCAACGATCTGGTCCTGCAACTGCGCAAGCGGGGGATCGGTAAGATCATCCTCGGCGGTATGTTGGCGAACATGTGTGTCGAGTCCCATCTGCGCGAACTCATCGAGCAGGGCTTCGAGGTTGCAATCGTCAGGCGCGACCGCCGGACCCCGGCATCCGGTATGGGGCGACGGCTATCAGGCGGCGGTCGTCAACTACCAATTTCTCGCCCACGCCGTTTTGTCGACCGACGAAACGGTCGATGGCATGCGTTAAAATATCCCGTCTCCGTATGTCTACATATACTGGATCCGCATCGCACCTCATTGCCACGCAGAGGTTGTCTAATCGCGGCATTCTCCGTCAAGCTCCGAGTTTTCGTCGCCGCCGGTCTCAGGGTTGTCTCCGCGGTCTGCTGGGCCTGCGATTCGCCCGCCGCATGATGGCTTCAGAAGGTTTGGGCGTCCCAGTGTCCCTGCCACGCGGTCGATCCCCTTGCGGGGCGCAACGATACGGACGGGTTTCGCCCGAGCCCGTCGTCCCGGCGGGGACGAAGCTCGTGTGGTTGCGTTGTTTGGCGGTTTTGCGTTCTCCTGTGGCGCCATCTCCTTGGTCCAGCGGAATTCGCCGCCGTCGACCCAGATGCGGTGGAGGATGACCGCCAGTTTGCGGGCCAGCGCGACGCGTGCCTTCTTGCCGCCGACCTTGTTCACCAGCCGCGCCGCCCACGCCTTCGGCGCCGACTACCGGCGCACCCGGCTGGCGCAGCGAATGGGCCGCTTCGTAGAGCATGTGGCGGGCGAGCCCATCGCCGCTGCTTGGAAATGCGGCCCGACCAGCACATCTCGCCCGACTGGCGCAGCCTCGGCGTCAGCCCCAGATCGGGGCCGACCGAAGCCGACCGGGCGAAGCGGTGGGGATCGTCGATGGCGGTGACGAACGCCAGCGCCGTCATCGGGCCCACCCCCGGAACCGTCATCAACCGCCGGCAGACCTCCGGGCCGGGGGAATTCACCGTCGATCCGGCGCTCGAGCGCCTTGATCTGCCGGTCAAGGGCGCGGCGCACCTGGAGCAGCGGCCCGATCGCGCCTTCCAGTCCCGGTTCGCGGCGGACCAGCTCCCACACCCGCTCCTCAAACCGCGAGCGGTCCACTCCACCCACCGCCAGGCCGAACCCGCGCAGCAACGCGCACCTGGTTCTCTAGGTCCCGGCGCTGCATGGCCAATTGCTGGCGGGCCAACAGAAGCGAACGGGCGAGACGGGTCTCGGGACGTTTCGCCAAAACCTCCCGATACCACCCCGTGCGCCCAACTGCGCCAACCCCTCGGCGTCATTGGCGTCGGTCTTGTTCAGACGGCACGACAACGCCGCCTTCGCGCGGCGCGCATCGACGATCACCACCGGAAGACCCTGCCCCGTCAGTGCCCGATGCAGCCAGCTCGACTGGGCCCCCGTCTCCACAACTACCAACGACGGTGACGGCGAAACACCCATGATCGCCCGCGCCAGAAGCTCCGGCTGAGTCACCTCTCGGCTCCGCGCCAACACCGCGCCCGATCCGTCCACCACGCAAATGTAAGTCTCCTTCAGCGATACGTCCAAACCGATATACTGTTCCATGGTCACGCTCCTTCATGGCCTATTGGCGCTGCTCAACACAGACCTCACATCATAGACCCGGAGCGTGACCGGCGCGATTACGGCCATGTCCCTTGTGGATGACGAACTCGTCCATGCCGATGATTCTGACATCGCCAACGTCGATCGGTCCGAGGGTCTTCGCCAAGTGCCGCTTGTCGATGGCCTTGACCGCATCCCAATCGAGATCAAAGAACTCGGCCACGGCCTTGATCGGCAGAACTGCGCACAGCCGCGCACAGCCGCGCCACGCCGTCAGCGAGGCGGCACGTCACTTCCGCCGCCGCTACGCGGCCGTGGGCCCATCGATTGCGATGACGATTGGGGCGCAAATCCATCGCTCCTTTCAGAGCGATATGCTGATGAAGGCAAAGCCAAAGCATCGCGGCGAGAACAACCATCGCTCCATCGTTTCGCGAAGACCCCAGCGAACGGGAATAAGGCATCGCGATTTTTTCCGGGATCGGAATGTCATACCGGCTGAATGCTTCAGTAGGCGCATTTATAAGTTGTTGAAAATAAAAGGGAGAAGGTTCAGTTCCAGTATCTTTTCCTCCGCCACATCTAAGTCATTGTTATAGAGCTGTTTTTCAGGACGCGGCATCGATTCGAACTTGCCCCGAAACTTCCGGGGCTACGCCCGATGCGCCTTTCCTTCGTGGCCTACTGAGACCGGACAGGTCCGGCCAACGGGTAGCTCATATCGCAAAAGTGCCTTACGCCGGTTTTGGTGGTACGGCTAAACAGGTAATGGCGAGACACCGTCGGCCGGAATGTGGGTCGGTTTGACGCGGGAAAATACGCCTCCCCGCGCCTGGTCACCGAGGGGCGGCGGTCGGACAGCAACCGATACCGTGGTTCAAGCGATCCCGAGCCGGGCGCGCTGTTCTTCCCATGCGATCGGCAGGTGCGTGTCGCCTGCAAGCTTCTTCGCAGTCAGCTCGAGCGGATGGCGGTCCCGGAGGATGGTCTTCACGACCTCCGGCGCGAGGAAGCTGAGCCGCAGGATCCGGGTCAAGTAGGACCCACCGACGCCCGCCTCGATGGAAAGCTCCGCCATCGTCCTGCCTCGGCTGTGCATCACCATTTCGTGGAAGCGGTGCGCTTGGCTCAAAAGTCTGAGCAAGCTGCGATCCGGGGATTTTCGTGCGTTGCCGTCCGCGCCTTCGATCAAAAGCCTGGTCTCCATTCCGGCGCGCTTGAGACGCGCCGGAACCGTGAAAGTTATGGTCAGCTTATTATCCCACAAAGCGGGCTCAAAGGTTCTTGGGTTGTCCTCTTCCCAAAGAATCTCCAGCAACCGGCCCGGTGCAATCCGGATTTCAAGTGTTTCCTGCGTAAGGTCGATCCGATAGACGAGACGCCCGACTATCTGGCGTCTCGTCGTCGGCGCCAGGTCCGGCCAGCGGGCCGCAAGGTCCGCGGCTCGGTCGACAACCTCCTGCCGTTTGTTCACATCATCAAAAAGCGGTTCAAGAGCGTCGAAGATTTCACCCTGGCTTTTCAAGAAGGCTGTAAGCCGTTCTTCGACCAACCGCTCTACATCTCCTGCCGGGACCCGTCGAGCTCTCGGCGCGGACCGCCGGATTCCCCTGACGAGTGGCGCGCTGTCTGCACGCACCGGGCCTCCTGGGGTGGGGATTGGCGCGGGAGTTCGACATCCATCCAGGCGAGTTGGAGACCGTGCTGCATGGGGCAGCCGGCCTGTTGCGCGCCTCTCGAGAGAATGTCCGCCCCGCCGACAAGAAGGCCCTTCGCGGGTTGGCAAAGGCGCTTGCGCAGACGATCGAGCGCCTATCGGCTGACGCGATCCGGGAACGGCTGCGGGAAGCAGTCTTTGAGGAGCCCGACGATCCTGGCAAGGATGATCTCGCTCAGCCGACCCCGCGGCGCCGCCGCTCAGAACCGAACGCCACGTTCCATCCTCGATCGCCACCCTGAGACGCCACATCGCCGACCCCCTGATGCCAACACTGCCGCGATGTCCGTGCTGCACCCAGACGATCTCGCACCACCGCAATCATCTTCAACTTTTATGATGCGGTAAGACTGGTCACGTTTTTTCTTTTGCTTATCCTCCGTGTACTGTAGTGCGGCGAGGTCCGCTACAGGTTCGGTAGGAGCCCCCTGTCTCGTGATGACAAAAGCGTATGTCCGTTCGGCGGATGAGGTCTTGAAAGGCCTCAGCGTCGACGCCGCCTCGGGCCTCGGCAAGACCAAGGTCGAACACCGACGCGAGAAATACGGCGCCAATCGCCTCCGCGAGAGAGAGCGCAAAAGCGTGTGGGCTATCATTGTGGCCCAGTTCAAAAGCTTGGTCGTCATTCTTCTGCTCTTTGCTTCACTGACAGCGCTCGCCTTCGGTCAGGTCGTCGAGGGCATCGCCATCGCCGCCGCCCTGGTGATCAACGCGTTGATCGGCTTCGTCACCGAACTCAGGGCCATGCGCTCGATGGAGGCGCTGCGCAAGATGGGGCGGACGACGGCCACCGTTCTGCGCGGAGGGGAGCGGATGGAGATCGATGCTGCCGATCTGGTCCCCGGCGACATCGTCGTTCTCGCCGAGGGCGAAGTCGTTCCGGCCGATCTGCGGCTGGTCGACATCGAGGTTCTACAGTGCAACGAGGCGGCGCTGACCGGAGAGTCCGTCCCGGTGACCAAATCGACAGATCCATTGGAGGAACAAGATCCGCCGTTGGCGGAGCGCCGAAACATGGCCTTCAGCGGTACCGCGGTGACCCGGGGCGAAGGTGTCGGTGTGGTCGTCGCGACAGGCTCGGACACCGAGATCGGACGGATCTCGGAAATGGTCGAGGGTGCCGAAGACGAGGCGACGCCCTTGGAGCGGCGCCTGGAGCGACTGGGGCAACGCCTCATCTATCTCGTCATCGCCATCGGCGTCATCGTTGCCGTCACCGGAATTGCCGCCGGCAAGGATCTTTTTCTGATGGTCGAGACCGCGATCATCCTCGCCATCGCGGCCGTGCCCGAGGGTCTGCCCATCGTCGCGACGGTGGCCTTGGGACGAGGCATGTGGCGGATGGCCCGACGCAACGCCCTCGTCAAGCAGCTGTCCGCCGTCGAGACACTGGGGGCGACCACGGTGATCTTTTCCGACAAGACGGGCACCCTCACCGAAAATCGCATGGTCCTCAGACGGGTCGCGCTGCCCACCGGGGACGTCGACGTTGTCCGTGGCGACGATCGGATCGAGTTCCAGGAGCATGGGGAACCCATCGACCCCGATGATCGGGAGGACCTGCGGGCGGCATTACGGGTCGGCATGTTGTGCACCAATGCCGAGATCGGCGACGAGAACGGCGAGGACGCTCGAGGCGACCCCACCGAGGTCGCACTGCTCGAGGGTGGCCGCGGGGCCGGCCTGAGACGGGCCGAATTGCTGAGGGAATTCCCCGAAGAGAGGGAGGAGAGCTTCGACCCGGACGCCAAGATGATGGCGACCTACCACCGCACGAACGGCAACTATCTCGTCCTGGTGAAGGGGGCTCCGGAAGCCGTCATTGCCCGATGCTCGAAGGTTGGTTGCGAAGACGGCGCCGATGGCGATCTGGACGATGACGGACGAGAGGAATGGCTGCGGCGCAACGAGGCCATGGCGCGAGACGGGCTCCGCGTCCTCGCAGTGGCCGAACGGAAGGTCGACGACGCCGACGAAGAACCCTATAGCGACCTGATTTTGCTCGGTCTGGTCGGCCTCTACGATCCGCCGCGGGACGCGGTCAAGGAGGCGATCGCCGCCTGCCGCAATGCCGGCATTCGCGTTGTCATGGTCACCGGCGATCAGCCGGCAACCGCCGCGAACATCGCCCACGCGATCGGTATCGTCGACGAGGAGCAACCGTCCGTCATCGCCGGCCGCGACCTCGGCGAGGTCGCCGCGGCCGATGAGCGGCGTCGTGACCAAGTCTGGAAGACGTCGGTTTTCGCCCGGGTCTCTCCCGAACAGAAGCTGGATCTTGTCAGTCTCTATCAGGAAGAGGGCGAAATCGTCGGCATGACCGGGGACGGCGTCAACGACGCGCCGGCACTCAAGAAGGCCGACATCGGCATCGCGATGGGCAAGCGGGGCACCGAGGTTGCCCGGGAGACCAGCGATGTCGTGCTTCGCGACGACGCCTTCGAAACCATCGTCATGGCGATCGAACAGGGCCGCACGATCTTCGACAACATCCGCAAATTCGTGGTTTTCCTGCTGTCCGGAAACCTCGGCCAGATCATCGCCGTGTCGGCGGCGGCGCTGGTCAACGCACCGCTGCCGCTACTTCCGTTGCAGATCCTGTTTCTCAATCTGTTGCTGGACGTGTTTCCGGCGCTGGCGATCGGGGTCAGCAAGAGCGATGACGACGTGATGTCGCGTCCGCCGCGCGACCCGAAGGAGCCGTTGCTCACCCGCGACTCCTGGCTGGCGATCGCAGGCTTCGGCGCGCTGATCGCCGCATGCGTCCTGGGTGCCTTCGCCTATGCCCTGACGGTGCTCGGCGTCGACCAAACGACGGCGGTGACCATCTCGTTCCTTACCTACGGTTTGGCGCGGCTGTGGCATGCGTTCAATATGCGCTCGACCGGGTCCGAGATTTTCAACAACAACATCGTGCGCAATTCGTACGTCTGGGGAGCGCTCGTCGTTTGTGGTGGACTTCTGTTCTCGCGCCGTGTACGTGCCGTTCCTGGCCGCCCTCCTGCATACCCGGCCGCTGCAGGCCGGGGAATGGACGGTGGTGATCGTCGGCAGCCTGATGCCGTTGCTGCTCGGTCAGCTCGCTTTGGCGATCGTCGGTCGCCGCCGCGCCAATCGGCGGTGAAACGGGAACAATGCCTTACGACACCCTGGAGGTTCGCTGGTTCTTCGACGGCTCCCTGGCCGAGGCGGCGCCCGAAGTCGAAAGCCGGTTCGGCGCCGATCGCACCCAAGGAAGCGAGGGGAACCGCCGTGCCCTTTCATGGCCGGCAGCCTGGCGGAAGGACCTTTACCTTATCCTGCCCGGTGCCGAGGACATGGGCGTCAAGCTGCGGGAAGGGCGGCTCGAAATCAAAGGTCGGGTCGACACTTTCGGTGCGGAGCGGTTCGCGGATCGCGTCCGGGGCGTCACCGAACGGTGGATGAAATGGTCCCATGCCATCGGAACCCGGCCCGATGACGCGATGTCGGTCGTGCTGGTCGAAAAGCGGCGAATCCTCAGAAGGCTGAACCTCGCGGGCGGAACCCTCGTCGAAATTCCCTCGGGGCCATCGACGACGGATCCCGCCGTCGACTTCGAGCTCACCCGGATCCGGTTCGCCGGTTCGCCAACGGAGACCCATTGGTCGCTCGCATTCGAAGCTTTCCCCTACGATTCCGGCCTGCACGGTGTATTCAACCGGATTGTGGGCGACCTCCTGGCTGAATGGCCACTGGAAGCGCTCTCCGCGGAAAGTTCCATGTCTTATCCCGCCTGGTTGTCGCAACTGGTCACGGATTAGCCTGAGTTAAGGATGGCTCGGGCTTGCCGTGGGACGATGCGGCAATCGGTAGACTGGCACGGGAAGGAAATCAGGCATGAGCGAGCGCAAAGACGACAGCAAGTTCTCCGGCAACCAGGGCGAAGGGAATCGCGAGGCGGCTCGCGAATACAACGAACAACAACAAGAATTCGTGGACAAGGGCGGGGTCGAGAAGGCCGCCGAGCAGGCCAAAAAAGCCGTCGTATCGGAAGAACGCGAGGACCTGGAACAAGCCGAAAAGGAAGGCAAGGGTCACGCCAAGGACTTCGACCCGAACGTCAAGCGTGAACACTGACGCCGGCCATCCCTCCCGGGCGACGGCGAACCGTTCGGTGTTGGTCGTCGCTCGGGATGTCCGCGAGGATCGCTCGGCCGTGTCAGCGCGCCAGATACGCCTTCCGCAAGGCCTTTTCGTCTCGCCACGCGTGCCAATAGGCTTCCCATCTGCGGCGGAAGGCCGAAGCCTCTTCCGCAAAGAACCGGATTCCGATGGCGAATGCGTCGGCGGCCAACGCGGCCTGGCGTCGCTCGATCAGACCGATGAACGCCTCTACGTCTTTCGAGTTGCCGAACGCCTCGGGATCGGCCAGCAACATCGGTCGAAACACCGCAAGATTGTGATGCTCGCCGAGGAGATCGGCGAGTCGATCGGCGACGTCCCGGTGCGCTCCAACGATGTCCGGCCAGATTGAGCGCAGAATCCTCGCGTGATACCAGTGGTACTTCACGCGTTTGCGAAGCTCATGGAGATTGTCTGCGGTCGGCTCATCGCGCGCTCGCGCCAAGGCCTTCACTCCCCGCTTGTAGGTCTTCGCCAGACCGCCGCCGACGGCACCGAAGCCCTCGTCATCCAGCGTCCATCGTGCGGCACGATCGCGCGTTTCGACCATCGTGCCGCGGAAGTTCGACAGCTTGTCGTCGAGACCTTTCTCCTTGGCGATTCGCTTCTTCCGCTGGGTCAGACGACGTCGGATCGGCTCGAAGGTTTGTCGTTCGACGGTATCGTCGTAGACCTGAACGACATAGTCGTAGGTCTCGATCATCGCTTGGGCGTCCCGCACATGGGACAGCTGCGCGGCCGCATCGCGCAGAACTGCGTTCTCTTTCTTGTAGTCGGCGAACGCGGGACGCACGAGCCGGATCAACCCGCGGAGCTTCTTGCATCGTTTGCGAACCTGATGGACGGTTTCGTGAACGTCGAGCGCTTCGTCATGCAGCTCGGCGAGCGCCGCGTTGATCTGATCTGACGGCAATTCTCCTGACACCGTCCTGTACGGAAGCGTCGCTTCGCTTTAGATGGTAGCTCATGAACCGCATCCTTTCGCGCTCGACAGTGAGCCGACAGTGGCCCGCCCGCAGCACACCACGGCCGCAAGAGGAGATCTTTCACCTAGATTAGCGTCGGTCGTCGTCGCTGGGCTATATCGAGAGTTCCGGCTGTGCACTTTAACGGAGGCGAAGGCCCGGATCAGCGACCGCCGGCATAACACGGTACCGGTGCGCAGGACCCAGTCGTAAGAGGGCCAAGATGGCGAGACGCAATGTCGGTGAGATCATCGTCTGGATGGGAGCGCTCCTTCCCGTTGCGCTGTGGCTCTCGACGTCCGCCGCCGAACCGAAAGGGCGGCAAGCTCACATGGTTCCGTTTCTTGGGGACATCGGCCAGATCGCCGGGCTGGTCGGAATGGCGATGCTGGGGATCGCGTTCGTGCTGGCCTCGCGGGCTCGCTTTCTGGAGAACCTGTTCGGCGGCCTCGACAAGATGTACCGGGTCCATCACAGGCTCGGACGGACCGCATTCGTTCTGCTTCTCGTCCATCCGGTCGCACACGCCTTCCGGTTCGTTCCCGACCGCCTCGAAAAAGCCCTGCTCTTCTTCCTCCCGACCCACCGTGAACTGGCCGTCGACCTCGGCGTCTATGCCTTCTGGGCTTTCTTGTTACTTATGGTGCTGACGCTCTTCGTAAAAATTGCCTACGACAAGTGGAAGGTCTCGCACAAACTTCTTGGCGCCGTACTGATCGTCGGTGCCGTCCACATGTTCATGGTACCGGATACACCGGGCCGTTCCGTCGCGCTCACGGCCAATCCCGTTCTCATGGTCTTACATGGCGGTACTGACGGTGATCGCCGTTGCCGCCTTTGCGTACAAGGTCGTCGTTCTGCCCTTGGTATCGCGGCGCAATATCTGCTCGGTGTTGGCCGTGGAACGACTGAATGATCAGGTCCTCCGGATCGAGCTTTCGCCGCGTGACCGGCGCCTCGATTTCGAGCCGGGGCAGTTCGTCTTCGTCAGCTTCGACCAACCTGGACTGCCACGCGAGGCACATCCGTTCACCATCTGCAGCGTTCCCGAGAACGGATCCATCGTCGTGACGGTCAAGGCGCTCGGCGATTTCACCGATGCCCTCCATCGGCGGCTGCACGCAGGGGCGAGAGCATGGATTGAGGGGCCATACGGCCGGTTCGACTATCGTTCGGGATCCTGCGAGCAGATCTGGCTGGGTGCCGGTGTCGGCATCGCCCCGTTCCTGAGCTGGGCGCGCTACATGGAGCACTTCGAGGATCGAAGCCACGGGGCAAAGCTCTACTACTGCGTGCGCAACCGCTCCGACGCGATTCACTTCGAGGAGTTCCGTCGGATCGCCGAACGGCTAACCAATCTGGACGTTACGCTGGTGTGCTCCGCAAATCAGGGCCATGTCCGGGCCGTCGACCTCGGAGAGTTGCGAAACAAGGACGTTTTCATGTGCGGTCCGAAGCACTTCACCTCGGATTTGAAGGCACAGTTCCTGAAGCTCGGCGTTCCGGACCATCGGATTCATTTCGAGGACTTCGAATTCCGGTAGGTCATGGACCTTCGTTTCGCCAGTTTTTCTCGCTCGGCGCGCTACGGAAGCGATGCAGGATGTTATTCGCGGCCCTTCATCGCCGTCAGACGCCCGTCGATGCCGGCCAGGGATTGTCGGTGACGATCGATGTCGGCCCATGGGTCCTCCTTCTGAGCCATTCGCCGAAAGACGTTGTCGATTGTGTAAGCATCGGGTCTCTTAACCGCGGCCGACACTTCCGACCAGTCGAGCGGGGTGGCGATCGGACCACCGTCCCGAGCCCGCACGGCATACGGCGCGACCACGGTCTGACCGTAGGCATTGCGCAGATAGTCGAGATAGACCCTGCCTTTCCGCTTCTCCTTGCGCTGCTCGACGGTCAAGTCGTCGGGATATCGATCGGCGAGGCATTCGGCCAGCCTTCGGGCAACGTCGCGCACCGTGTCGAAGTCGGCGGTCGGGTCGAGGGGAACAACCACATGCAGTCCGCGCGAACCGGTCGTCTGCACAAACGTCGCCAGCTCGAGCTCACCGCACAAGTTCTTGAGACGTTTAGCGGCGACCTGCACCTTGCCGAACGCGCCGTCGGAAGGGTCGAGGTCGAAGATCAGGCGATCGGGGTAGTTGACGTCGTCCACGCGGGACAGACCGAGATGGGGCGTGATGCAGCCTTGGTTGGCGAGATAGACGAGCGTCGCCGCGTTGTTGGCGACGACATGATCGACCGATCCGTTTCCTTTCGGCAGCCTGGTCCGCTCGATCCACTCGGGGAAGTAGTCTGGCGCGTCCTTCTGAAAGAAGCCCTCTTCCTCGATACCATCGGGAAAGCGATGCATGGTCAGCGGCCGATCCCGGTAATGACGGAGCGCGACCTCCGCGATTTTCCGGTAGTAGTCGACGAGGTCGCCCTTGGTGAGCCCGGTGTTCGGGAACAACACCTTGTCGGGTTTGGAAAGCTCGATGTCGTGGCCGTCGATGGTCAATGTCCGATCCATGCCTCAATCTCCGGCGGCCTCGCGGACGACGTCCTTGGCGTCCTTGTCACGTCTGAGGCCGAGAAAACGCGGGTGGCGGAGCTTGCCCGACTCGGTCCATTCGGTGAAACCGAACGCACCGACCAACTCGGGTCGCACCCAGGTCACGTGCTTTCCGTCGACCGTGTCCGCGAAGGGACAGCTCTCGCGCGCCATCCCCTCGAGACGCTTGCCAAGGCCGAGGAGGGTCTCCTCGTCGTAGCCGGTTCCCACCTTGCCGGCGTAGCGCAGTTCGTCGCCCTCATAGTATCCGACCAGCAGGGCGCCGAAGCCCTTGCGGCTGCCCTTTGGTGCGGTAAATCCGCCGATGACCAGTTCCTGACCCTTGGCGCATTTGAACTTGAGCCAGTCGCCGGAGCGTTTGTGCCGGTAGGGGGAATTGGCACGCTTGGCGATGATCCCTTCCCAGCCCTTTTCGCAAGCTTCCTCGAAGTAGGCTTCGCCCGTTTCGTTGCGATGGGCCGAAAAGCGAAGCGAATCGTCGAAATCGATCGCCTTGCCGAGGAGGATCTTTCTCACCCTCAGCGGAAGCGCGGTGACGTCGTGGCCGTCCAGGTACAGGATGTCGAACAGGTAGCAATGGACGCTTACCCCGCTGGCGCGCGCTTGTTCCCGATCCTTGATCTGCATCCTTTGTTGCAGCCGGGAAAAGCTGGTCACGGCGCCTTCAAAGGCCACGATCTCGCCGTCGGCAATGAAGCCCGAGCACGTCTGCTTGCCAAACGCCTCGACCAACTCGGGATAGGTGTCTCCGATTTCCTTTTCATTGCGCGTCAATATGTTGACGTTCTCTCCGGAGCGAAAGGCGAGCATTCGTTCGCCGTCGAACTTGCGCTCGAAGATCCAGCGGGCGTCGGAAAAGCGCTTGTCCGTAAGCTTGGCCAGCATCGGGGCTATCGATCTTGGTTGAGGCCGCTTTGCCAGCAGATCGCGCTCCTCGGCCTTCAAACCCTCAAAGTAACGGCTCATATCTCCTCTTCACCCTCCTCGTTGGCGACCGCCTCGAGTGATCGTCCGCTCAGCACCGAATTGGGTTCGGTTGACGTCGGATTTCGCCTGGCGTCGGCCTCGTCATCGTCGACCTTGACCAGAAGCCACCGCTTGTCGTCGCCACGACCCGTCCGCTGCAATGCATAGCCGCCGGCCAGTTTCTTTCCATGAAGTCGGATGACGACGTGGCCATCCTGGAGCGCCTGTTCGATGGGAATGGCTTCGCCGTCCTTTTTGGTAATGTTGTCGTAGGCTCCCGTATCCCACACAACAACCGTCCCTGCCCCATACTCGCCCGAAGGGATGACGCCTTCGAAGTTCGCGTAGTCCAGGGGGTGATCCTCGGTGGGCATCGCCAAACGCTTGTCGCGCGGATCGGTAGAAGGCCCTTTCGGAACCACCCAAGATTTCAGAACACCGCCGACCTCGATCCGAAAGTCGTAGTGCAGGGTGGAAGCATCGTGCTTCTGGATCACGAAGATGGGGTTCTTTTGCGACGGCCCCTTACCGCCACGCGGCTCCGGCGTTCTTCGGAAGTTCCGTTTTCGCTCGTAAGACTTGGTGGACATGGCTGTTCCTCAAACAGCGGCAAGGTCGGGATAAGAGCACGGATCGGCAGCGGCGTCTTTCACCTCGGTTAACCGCGGACCGAACTTGCGGGCTCCGGGCGGGAGCCCGGTTAACCCAGGTAAATGTGCTGTTCTGGCGGCCGATGTATCCAGGTTCGAGCGAATGGCGTTGTCGCTGAAGCATCGGCGCGCCATTGGACGACAACGGAGAGTGAGGAAACGCGCGAGATGTTCAAGTTGGTGCTGATCAGGCACGGCGAAAGTGTCTGGAACCGCGACAACCGGTTCACCGGATGGGCGGACGTCGCCCTCTCCGAGGCGGGCGTGAAGGAGGCCGAGGAAGCGGGGCGGCGGCTGCGAGACGGAGGGTTCGAGTTCGACCTGTGCTACACCTCGCTGCTCCGCCGCGGCATCCGCACCCTGGACATCGTCCTCGACGTGACCGATCAACTGTGGTTGCCGGTGCACAAGACTTGGCGGCTGAACGAGCGGCACTACGGCGCCCTCCAAGGACTTAACAAGGAGGAGATGCGGCAGAAGGCCGGCCCGGAGCAGGTGCATTCCTGGCGCCGCAGCTACGCCGTCCGACCGCCGCCCCTCGATACCGACGATCCCGGTTTTCCGGGCAACGATCGCCGCTACGCCGACCTCGGCGACCGCGAGCTTCCACGCACGGAGAGTCTCGAGGACACGGTGAAGCGGACGCTTCCCTATTGGCACGAGTTCATCGCCCCCGCCATTCGCGCCGGCGCGCGGGTTCTGATCTCGGCCCACGGCAACAGCCTGCGGGGCTTGGTCAAGTATCTCGACGACGTCGCCGACGAGGACATCCCCGGCGTCGAGATCCCGACCGGTCAGCCTTTGATCTACGAGCTCGGCGCCGATTTGAAGGCGGTTCGGCACTACTACCTCAGGGACGCCCCTATTGCCGCGTGATCACGGCGCAGGGATGGAGAGCATCGGATCCGGTCATGGACACGACATCCAATTCTTCCGCGAGCACACGAAGCGACACGGCGGACCGGCATGAGATGCCGGCGCTGGGCTGGCGGCGTCCATGTGGTAACAACACCGTCCCCAGCGTCGCGAAGGGCTGCCGGGCAACTTCCTCTGAAAGGATGCCTGGACCTCTGCCGAGGGTCTACCTACCTCTCGCCATCGCGTCCTTTTCGTGGCATACGCCGCTCGAGCCTGCCGAGGGCAATCAATGTGACGAGCGCCAACACCAGCGTTATCACGGCGATGAGGTAGTAACCTCCCCCGCTGGCCAATCCGATGGCGCCGGCCAGCCACATGCTGGCGCCCGTGGTGATGCCGATCACGTTACCTCGCGCCTGGATGATCGTACCGGCACCGAGGAAGGCCACGCCGGTGATGACCGCTTCAATGACGCGGGTGGGATCGGCATTGACGGAGGAAGGCATTTTTTCGCCGATGGCGTCGACCATTTCAATGGCAACGATCGTGAACGCACACGACGCCAAAGCAACCAGCAGAAGTTGCGGTGCCAAAGCGTATGTTACCAAGATCTTGCGATTGCCACGGATCGGCATTGCTCTGGGTCGCCGTTGTCGACCGCGCCACGGATGCCGCGATAACTCAGCGTCGATAAAGGGCGCGATTCTCGACGTCATGTCGGTACTCGAAGCGCCGCGGTCGGAAGACGGGATCTGCTTAGGCGGTATCTGAAAGAGGAACGCAAGAAATGCCAAGGCCTGTTATCACGTGGGTTCTCATTGCGGATGGATCTCGGGCGCGGTTGTTCGTCAATGAAGGCGTTGGCAAGGGGCTAAAGCCAGCCGTCGACGAGGAGTTCATCGGCACCAAGTTGCCGAGCCGCGACATTGCCACCGACAGACCGGGACGGGCGTTCGACAGCGCCGGCGAGGGCCGGCATGCGATGGAACCGCCGACCGATCCCCACCGTCACGAAAAGCAGGCCTTCGCCCACGAGCTTGCGGACGTTCTCGAAGATCGGCGGAAAAGAAATGCCTTCGATCGCCTCGTCGTCGTCGCGCCTCCGGAAGCTCTTGGCGATCTTCGGTCGGAATTTTCCGATCAATTGAGACGGCTGGTCACCGCCGAACTAAACAAGGATCTCACCAAGATCTCGATCCATGAGCTGTCGGACCATCTCGGAGAGGTAATGGCGGTATGAGTTTGCGGATTGCATTGGACTTCCGAGCGAGAGTGCTTTTGGTACGGATGGTAATCGTTCCGGTGCTGGCGGTTGTTCTCGGGGGCCAAGCAGATATGACCCTGTTGCCCCCTGCATCCGGGTTCGGTCAACTGTCCGCCGTGGCCGCCGGCGACGCTGCAGCGCTGCCGGCACGGGTGGTGATCGAGACCGGAGCGAGCGATGTCGATGGTCTGGACGGGCCGCTTATCGACGCCGTGCGCGACGCCGTCCGTCAAGCCCTGACCGACCGCGGCATCTCCATCGCCGAAACCGGCGCGCCAATCCTGCGGTTCGTCGTGCGGTCGGCGCCGCAAGCTTCGTTGCCCGAAGAGGGCGGCAAACCGACGACGGCCGCACCGCCGTCCATCGATACGAAACGTCCAACCGACATCCACGATCAAGTGCACGACCAATTGACTGTCCCACTGGATCGAGGAGGCGAACTTGTCACGTCGCACTACGCTATCTCGTTCTTGCTCTACGTACCGGGCCAGGAACCGTGGTGGAACGCTACGATCGAAGCGTCCGGCGAAGTGAAGGACCCGTCCGATCTGTTGCGCAGGATGACGAGAGCGGCCATGGACGCGTTTGGTGTGAGCACTGAACGCGACTTCGTGCTCTTCTGCGAAGGCGCGGCCGACACGGAAAGCGGGTTGTGTCTCCGATGACCGCCTGTCGCAGGCGGACTTCGTCGTCGTCGCGTCGAGAAAGGCTCCGCGAGGCTCTTGTCATAGGCTAAGGCACAGTCCCTGTTCCCCGGCTAGCATTCGTTCTATCGTATTCATGCTGCATCGATAGGAGACCGTGATGAGCGCTAAGCAAGCGTATGAAAAGAAACTTGAAGCCAGGCTCGACGAATGGAAAGCGGAGATCGACAAACTGAAGGCCAAGGCCGCCGGGGCGGAAGCCGACGCTCAACTGCAATACGAAAAGGAGATCGACAATCTCCAGAAGCGGCAGGCTGAAGCCAGAGAAAAGCTCGAAGAGCTCAGAAAAGCCGGCGACGATGCGTGGGAGGAGATGAAAGCCGGCATGGAGAATGCGTGGTCGGAACTTCAGGATGCGATGGGTAAGGCGACGGCACGCTTCAAATAGGGCGAATTCGGCGAGCATGCCAGGCAGCGCATGAGGGGGGCTCGCCTATGCCCGCCGATTTGCAGGATGACGGAAGCGACGTCGAGCTTGCCGACGGCATGGTCGTGCGTTTGCGGCCCGTACATTCGAAGGACAAGGCGCCTTTGCAGGATCTAGTCGAACGGATGTCGTCGGAAGATGTCCGGATGCGCTTCCACGAATACAAGGATACCCTGAGCGATTCCTTGGCCGACGACTTCACGGATGTCGACGATAAGCGCGGGAAGGTCTTCGTGGTCACGGAGCCCCTCTCTCCCGGAGACGCAGAGATCTTTGGTGTTGTGCAGGTCATGACCGACCCACAAGGGGAACAAGGAGAGTATGCGGTGATGGTGCGCACGGACATGCAGGGCTTGGGAATGGGCCGCCGCCTCATGGAGCGGATCATCGAATACAGTCGGGACAGGGGGATCAAGGAAATCGTCGGCGACGTGTTGCGCGAGAACGGGCAGATGTTGAGACTCTGTGATAAGCTCGGATTTGCCAAACGAACAAGCTTCAACGACCCTGCCCTGATCGAAGTTCGGCTGAAGCTGTAGAGGGGCGGCGGCGTCGGGCTAAGCTTACCTCAACCATTCCCCCACTGCATGGTCGGGGCAAGAAATGCTGCAATAAACGCCTGCGTGGATTCCTGAGCTATGTCATGCGAACAAGTCTTCCTGGCGGTGCTTCTGGTATGTTTGCTGGGCTTGTTCATGTGGGGCAGATGGCGATACGATCTGACCGCCTTCGTTGCTTTGCTGATTGCCACGGTGGCGGGCACGGTCCCGGTAGATGAGGCGTTCCTCGGCTTCGGCCATCCGGCCACGGTGACCGTTGCCTTGGTCCTCATCATCGGTCGGGCGCTGATCAATTCCGGTGCGGTTGCCCTGATCGCCCGCCACCTGTTGCCACCCATCAAGTCGACCGGTAGACACATTGCTGTCCTTTCCGGCGTCGCCGGATCGCTGTCGATGATCATGAACAACGTCGGCGCGGTGGCCATGCTGATGCCGGCGGCCCTCGAATCGGCGGCCAAGGCTTCGCGGTCGCCCGCCCTCGTTCTGGTGCCCCTGTCTTTCGGTTCCATTCTCGGGGGACTTATCACCCTGATCGGGACGCCGCCCAATATCATTGTCTCAGCATTCCGAGCAAAGGAGACGGGCACGGCGTTCGGGATGTTCGATTACACGCCGGTCGGCGCCGTCGTTGCGGTGTCCGGCATTGCTTTCGTCGCGCTGGTGGGATGGCGGCTGATCCCGAAAGCGCGACGCACGGCGATGTCTTCGCGCGATATGTTCCACGTCGAGGACTACGTCACCGAGGCCCGCGTTCCGGAAGACAGTCGCGCGGCGGGCGAAACCCTGAAGCAATTGAAGGAGCGGGCCGGCGAACACGATGCGGACATTCTCGCGGTCGTTCGAGACGACCGTCGCATCGATGGAGCAGGGCAGGAGACACTGGTTCGCGGCGCCGACGTGGTCATCATTCGCACCGCTCCGAAACACTGGACGACGTTCTGTCGGCCCTGGAACTGAAACCTGCGGACACCGAAGGCGCCGACAAGTCATCGATCTTTGGGGGTGAACAGTTCGCTCTGGTCGAGGCGGCAGTTCCGACGAATTCTTGGATCGAAGGTCGAACACCGGCATCGTTGCGGCTGCGCCACCGATTCGGTGCAAGACTGATCGCGGTATCGCGGCAGGGCCAACCCTACCATGGACGCCTGAAGGACTTCCGATTTCGGACGGGAGACGTACTCCTCTTGCAAAGCGACGAGGATAGGCTGCAGGAGACCGTTTCCGCTCTCGGATGCCTGCCACTGGCGGACCGGTTCCTGCAGATCGACAAGCGACGCTTCGCCTTGCTCAGCGTGTTCGTCTTTGCCGGAGCCATTGCCGCCGCGGCCCTGAATTTCGTCAGCATCCCCATAGCGTTGGCGTTCGCCGCCGCGGCCATGGTGGTTCTGAACATCATTTCGCTGCGAGAAGTATACGAGGCCGTGGATTGGCCCGTCATCGTTCTCCTGGGGTCGATGATTCCTATCGGCAGTGCCCTCGAAAGCTCGGGAACACGGACCTGATGGCCGGCGCCCTGGTCGGTCTTGCCGCGGACGCGTCACCGGTGGTCATTCTCGTTTCCGTGTTGGTTCTGACCATGACACTGTCGGACATCCTGAACAATGCCGCGACCGCCGTGGTGATGGCGCCGATTTCGGTGGCCATAGCCGCCAAGCTGCATTGTTGCCCTGGGGTCTGGCCTTTTCGGCGGGAGCCATGCTCCTCGTCATCTCCGGGGAGGTCTTCCGGAAACACACCGCAGGGGCGTCGAGCATCGGGCAACCTTTTGCCTGATGCTCCGATTCATCGTGATGATGATGCTGGATACGATGCTCGGCTGAAACGACGGGAGGTTTTGGTCGCCCACAGCGCTGCCGGTGGAGTTTGGAAAGGACCTGTCACAAGTTAATGAGCAGCCGATCGCCAGTCTGCATACTCGCTTCAATGAAGTTGAGAATAGTTGTCGTCCGCTGGCCAAAGATAGGCCGAGAACGGTTGTACAGCTAACGGTGAAGAGATGGTTCTTCGTCGCATTTTAACCCTGGATAGAAAGAGGAGTCACACGATGGAATTACGATCGGCAACAGCAATCGCACTCGCACTTGGTCTCGCGGCATTCTCGTCGAACGCCATGGCGGCTTCGGCGGAGACGAAATCGGGAACCACCGTGCTTCCGGGCAATGTCGGGGGTGAAGGGGCTGCCGGTAATGTCGCTCGGAAACAAGGCCTGAAAGAAGGCGAAGGCAAGAGCGGCGAGGTTTCGGCGCCAAAGGTGGAGGAAGAGGCGAAATTGCCCGGCAACGTCGGTGGAGAAGGACAGGCTGGCAACATGGCCGACCCCTTGACCCCTGCCTATAGCGAGCGCAAAGGCGCCGAGATACGGACGCCGGTTGAAAAACGGATGCCCGGCAACGTCGGTGGCGAGGGTAGCGGTAAAACGAAATGATGCGATTGCTCGGTTAGACACCGAGGCACTCGTGAAATAGATAGAGGAAATGTCCAACGCCGATCGGGTTTCAGCCCGGTCGGCTTTTTGTTTTGCCTTCGGTTGGCGCCCCTGCCGTTGCGGCAACAGTATCTACGCTGCCGTCCCGACGAGCGCCCACGAGAGCAATCCACCCGCGACAACGGCCATCGCCACGTAGGCCGCCACCGTCTTGATCGGACCGTCGCCTTCCATCTCGTGCGCCATCGCACCGTGCTGCTTGACATGCCGGCGCCAGAGAAAGACCAGCCAGCCGGCGACGCCGAGGAAGACCAGGTTCAACCAGAACGTATAGTCCACTTTGAACTGGACGACCTCGGTGACCGCCTTGCCGCTTTCGGGAACGATGTCGAGAAGCGAGAACAGGCCGCTCAGGATCAAAGCGGTGGCGACGATACTGACATACATGACGCCGGCGATGTACAGCGCCACCCGCCAGCCGTAGTACTTGGCGTTGACGGCGACGAGGGGCGGGACCATCAGATCCGAGTAGATGAACCCCATGATCCCGGCGAACAAAACGCCGTTGGCGCTGAGCACGGTCGCCAGCGGGATGTTGCCCATGGAGCCGATGAACGTCGCGGCGGCGACGAAAGGCGCCAGGGCCGCGTTCTCCAGGGCAACCAGCCAGGCCGGCAGTTCGGAGGCCATGTCGGCGAGAAAGATCTTAGCCCACCATGCTTCCGGCACCAGAACGGCGACGAAACCGGCAATGGTGAACCCGATCAGGATCTCCTTCCACACCATCCGCCAGTCCATGACGAACTTGTTGCCGACCAAGTGCCAACCCATTCGGCTGCGGATGCGCTCTCGCCAGTCGAAATCCTGTTCCTCTTCGCCGGTTTCCTCCGTCACTTTTTCGCGAGCCTGCTTCAGCCATGCTTCGGGATAGGTCGCCCGGATCAGCAGGCTGCTGATGGCGATGAGAACCAGCCCACCGATGATTTCGGCGGCGAGGAATTGCCAACCGAGAAAGATCAGGATGAGGATGCCGAGTTCGATGACCAGATTTGTCGAGGCGAACATGAACGCCACCGCGGCGACGAAGTGCGCCCCCTTGAGGACGAGGGAGCGCGCCGCCGCCAGGGCCGCGAACGAACACGACGACGAGGCGGCGCCGAAAACCGTTGCCAGGGAGACGCTGTGGAAGTCCGGCGCACCCATGTGCCGGGTCAGTTTGTCCTTCGGCACGAAGGCCTGGATCATGCCGCTGACGAAATAACCGAGGACAAAGGCCCAGCCGGCCTTCCAAAAGAATCCGAGCGACGTTTTCACCGCCTCGGCGTAGATCTGCCAGATGTTGGGATCCTGCATGGGTACCTCGAATTACATTATCGATTGAGACGTCATCCGCATGGCTGGATGAGACCGACCGGCCCAAAAGCGCAAAGAGGACTCCAGGCGGAGGGCGAACAAGCTCGCGTTTCCTCTGTCACCCTGTCTCGATCGGACAGCCGATCGCCTGGCAGGCAGCCATCGAGCCGAGGCAAACCTCGACATTTTCGAAGCCGTGTCGTTCGAGGATGGACGCGGCGATGATGGCGCGCTGGCCACTGCCGCAGAATGTGGTCACTGTGCGATCTCGAGGGATGTCGTTAAGCCTCTCGGGAAGCTCGCCCACGTAGATCGGCGTGCACTTGGGCAACCTTGCGGCCTCGACTTCTTCGCGCCCCCGGACGTCCAGAAGGACGAAAGGCTCCGAAGACTCCAATCGGGCTTTCAGTTCCTTCGCGTGAAGGGCTGGAATTGTCCCATAGTCCCGGCCACTCACTTCCCAGGCATGCAGACCTTCATCCAGAAACCCGACGACGTTGTCGTATCCGAGGCGGGCCAAGTGACGAACGGCTGTTTGGATGTCCTCGTAGCGCGAGGCGACCAGAGCGACGGAATTGTCGTGCGACAAATACCAACCCGCGAAGCTCGGCAGCATCTCGCAGGGGATCGCCAACGAGCCCGGAACATGCGCCCCGGCAATGGCCTCCGGGCTGCGAATATCCAGCGCGATCGAGCCCTTCGCCATCCGGTCGGCGAACGCCTCGGTACTCAGCGGACGGGGTTTCGGAAAGCTCCCGAGTAGTGGGGCGCCCTCGAGATTAAAAGCCTCCATCTTTTTGAAATACGGTGGCTGGTAGTGGTGTTCGCCGGTCTTGTGGCGGATGAACTCGTCACGGTCGGTGAGCTGAAGCGCCGGATTGTGTCTGCGCTCGTAGCCAAGGGTCGAGAATTCCCGCGAGGCCATACCCGACCCGCACACCGATCCAGCGCCGTGCGCAGGATAGAGAATGACATGGTCGCCGAGCGGCAGCAGCTTCTCGAAAATGCTGTCGTAGAGGAGCCCCGCCACCGCCTTCGCCCGGTCGGGGAAAAAATCGGTCCGACCGACATCGCCGATGAACAGCGCGTCGCCGGTAAAGACGGCGACCGGTTCGTCGCTGAAGCCGGTGTCGGCGAGGACGAGGGAGATGCTCTCCATGGTGTGTCCCGGCGTCTCGAGCACGGTGAGCCGAATGCCTCCCAATTCAAATGTGTCGCCGTCCTTTGCGTCTTCTCCGTAGGCGAACGGCAGAGCTCTGCCATGGAAGATCCTGGCGTCGGTACGGCTCGCCAATTCCAGAGAGCCGATCACGTAGTCCTCGTTTCGATGGGTTTCGAAGATGTGGGTTATCCGGGCGCCCCCACGGTAGGCGATATCGACATAAACGTCGCAGTCGCGGCGCGGATCGACCACCGCCGCCTGACCACCGTCGCCGACGATGTAGGAAAGATGACCAAGACCTTCGGAACGGACGATTTCGAGAAACATCATCGAGTTACTCCGTGTCCGGAAGTGAACATATGGCGCTGATAGATTCCACCAGCTTGTCGGCCGCGCATTACACTATGTTAACGGCGCACACGCGGGCTCCCGCCATCCGGGTTTCGCGCCCATCGGGCTGACGACATAACCTGGGATAAGGCGCCGTCGCTCCGGCCGGGTTAATCATTGCGTTCATCGATCGATCAGTCGGACGGACAAAGGTATCGTCATGTTACAGCATTCGGAACGCCGAGCGGAAGGCAGGTGGCGACATTGGACCTTCGATCTTGGATCGCGCTTACCATTGCCGCCGCCGCCTACATCGCGGTGACCGCACCCTTTGCCAGCTATTTCGGCGAGGGCATGTGGATGGTCGGTGTCGTCGTTCCGCCGCTAATGATTGTTCTCCTCGCCGTCGGCATCGGCTGGCTCGTGTGGATGGTGACATCTTCGAGAAGCCGGGACGATCGTCGGCAAGAGAGCTGCGGCTAACGGGCATTCCGCGGGCGTGTTTCTGCATGGTGGAGGAGCAATGACGGACACAAGCGTGAAAAAGGTGAGTTCGAAGCACTCTCCCAAGGGTGAACTCGGTCAGAAGTATCTCGTTTCGGGCAAGCGCGTCTCCATGCGCCTGTGGGCGGCCGAACGGTCGGACGATAATAAACCGGTCGATCGCCGCGACTACGAGACCGTCGGCTATGTAATAAGCGGGCGCGCCGAACTCCATTTGGAAGGTCAGATGGTGATGTTGGAGCCGGGCGATTCCTGGCTCGTCCCGGCCGGCGCGGAACATCGCTATCGGGTCCTCGAGCCGTTCACGGCGGTCGAAGCCACGGCTCCGCCGGCGCATGTCCATGGCCGCGATTCCGCCTGAAGAAGTGCGGTCAGCGGCATGACAGCCCGTGAATGCGTTGCGTTATTGTCCTCATCGCGCATCTCCAGTACCGTCCGGCTTTGACCTCGAAGGCGGAGTAAGGACGTTGAAAATCACGACACCGGAGGCGTACAGGAAGGCGATCGATAGGATCAACGAACTCCGGAGTGCCGGGAAGACCGCGGAAGACGATGCGGAACTGGCGGAACTCGAGGGAGCAGTCGCTGCCTACGAGACGCTGCCGAACGAGCCAGACGAGAGCAAGGGCAAACCCACTCCGAATCCCTACGGAAAGAAATAGCGCGCGTGTCGGCCGCCCCTAACCTACACCGAAGCGAAACCCAGGGGAAAATCGGTCTCGACTTCCAGCTTGCCGGCCAGATCGGTCAGGGCGCCTTGTAGGATCTCCTCGATCACCGGGTGGTAGAACGGCATCTCCAGAAGATCCCATACCGTCATTCGCCTCTGAATGCTCCACGCCAGCAAGTGGGCCAGGTGTTCGCCCCGGGGTGCGACCATGGCTGCGCCCAGTAGCGTTCCACTGCACTTGTCGGCGTAGACGCGGATCAGACCCTCCTCCCGAAGCATGATGAGGGCCCGACCCGAGTTCGAAGCGGGCTTCGCCCACCGCCACGTTTCCGTCTCCCAGTCCGTCCCACGTTTCGCCGACCGTGCAGATGTTCGGGTCGCAGAACGCGATGCCCAGGCGCGTCCGACGTCGAAACCGCACCGGCGGCTCGTGGACCGCGTTGTAGCCGGCCACCCGGCCTTCGTGGCTGGCCTCGTGCAGCACGGCGCGATCGCCGTCGACGTCGCCGGCAATGAAGATCGGCAGGTCGGCGACCTGCATGGTCTCCCGATCGAACGGCGGCATGCCGCGATCATCCAGATCGATCCCCAATCGGTCGAGTGTGAGGTGTTCCAGGTTCGGCGTCCTTCCGACACTGACCAGGAGCTTGTCGACGAGGGCGCTTTCGCCGTTCCCCGTGACCCGCAGCAGGCGTCCGTCTTCCTCGATCTCCGCCGCCGCCCCCAGGTGCATGGAAAGATCACGGCTAACGAGTTCGCCGGCCAGGCGATTGACCTCCGGATCCTCGAGGCCGCCAATGCGGGGAAGCGCATCGAAACCGATGACATCGACGCCCATCCGGCTCAGGGCTTGCCCCAACTCGAGGCCGACCGCGCCCAGCCCGAGAACGGCGATCTTCTCGGGGAGCTCCGTTTGCTCAAAGATCGTGGCGGTCGTTAGGATGCGATCCTGGAAACGCTGCCACGGCCTCGGGATGGTCGGCGTCGAGCCCGTTGCGATGACGACCTTCCTGGCTCGTATGCGTTGGTCGCCTGCCCGAAGCAGATCGGGTTCCAGGAACTCGGCATGGTCGCGGATCAGCTTGTCGGCGAGCGGATCGATCACGTTCTCCATTACGCCGGAAACAAACCTGTCTCTCAGCGCCCGGACGTGCCCCATGGCTTTCCCGACATCCAGGGCGAGGCCCTCGCCGCCGGCGATCCCCTCTTCCTCGAGCGCGTGACGCCGATGGAAGTCGTCGGCGACCTGAACCAAGACCTTGGATGGCATGCATCCGACGCGTGCACACATCGTTCCCAAGGGTCCACCGTCGATCACCACGAAATCGTCGGTCACACGACGAACCTCCGACAAGGCATGAAGGCCGGCGGTGCCGGCACCCAGGATGGCAACGCCGACATCTCGATGCGTCATCGCTCGCTCCCCTATTCGCTCTTGTCCTCGCTGCGCCGGTCCCATCGCTCCTTCAACTTCGGAACGGCCCGCCTCTCGGTGATCAAGATGACCTCGTCATCCGCCCGGATCTCCGTGTCGTCGTCGGCGATCAGGAAGTCCTCTCCCCGATAGACGCAAATCGGTTTCGTGTTGGAGGGGTATTCCACCTCGCCGGCCCTTCCCGCATCCTCCGCGGACGCGACGTAGGAGAAGAAACGAATATCGCCGCGGATCATCGTCGACATCTCGATGACGCTTTGTCCCTCGATCATGTCGGCCAGATTTCGGGCGATCGTGCGGTCGGGAATGATCGTGTGTTCGAGCCCTATCTCCATGCAGACTTGCTCGTAATCCTCGTTCTCGATCTTCGGGATGACACGCTTGAAACCGAGCGTTCTGCCGACGATCGCGGCGAGTATGTTGTCCTGGTCGCTGTCCGACAAACAGACGAGATAGTCCGTCTCGTCCGGTCCGATGTCTTTGAGAACGGCCGGGTTGCTGCCGTCACCCTTGAGGAACCCGCAGTCGAGCGTATCGGAGAGTTCCTCGATCCTTTCTTTGTCGCGATCGACGATGACAACGTCGTGGCCGCGTTCCGTGAGCAGGTGCGCCATCTGGACCGCAACGGTTCCGGCGCCGATGAGCGCGATCCTCATTTTTCCGTCATCCTCCTGCCAATCCATGTCGCGGGAAAGAAGAGCGTCAACACGGCAAGGATCTCGAGGCGCCCCATCAGCATGTCCAAACACAACAACGCCTTGAGAGGCGGGACCAGATCGCTGCTCGTCACCCCGGTGCTCAATCCGGTCGTCGCCGTTGCCGAAACAACATCGAACAGGGAATTGAGTGCGGGATAGCCAAAGGCGAGAAACGCGAGCCACGTTACCAAAACGACGGCGGAAAACAAGAATACGATCGTGAGCATTCGATGAACTTGAGCGGTTTCGGGAGCTTGGCCATAGATCTTGAGCCCAACGGTCGCGCGGTCGGGAAGCGCTGTCCGAACGACGGCGAGACCTATGAGCTGAAGTATGAGAAGCAAGTCGAACAAGCTTGATGCCACCGGCGGTCGAGCCCGCGTCCCCGCCGACGAACATCGAAGCCATCAGGTTACCCTTTCGAAGCGGGGTCGAGATCGGCCACGGCCATGCTGCTGAAACCGGCCGTCGTCTGGGCCGATGCCGCCATCAACGGCGCATTCTCGGCAATAAGGCTCCAGTCGTAGTGGCCGGATAGAGACATGAACAAGGTCACGAGCGCCGTAGTCGCACCGATGCTGACGAATAAGGCCCGACACCCCGTATCACCCAACAGTTCACGCCAGCCATGATGCCGGACGCGATCATAGAGCGAGAAAGAAATCGCGCCGAGCACCGACAAACAGACCACGGCCCAACGGAGAAGGCCACTGTCGAAGGCGGACAAGCTGCCCGCGCTCGTTGCGAAACCACCGGTGGAGATGGCGGCCAACGCATGCGCCACCGCGTCGAAAATCGGCATGCCGAGGGCAAACAGCAGGACGATACCGGCGACGGTCAGCACCACGTACACTACCAGAAAGGCTCGCGCCCGCTGGCGTACGCTACCGACGATCCCCTCCGCCATCGCATCGCTCTGCGCCAAGTTCTTGCTGGCGGCGCCGGGAGGCAGCATCAGCGCCACGGCCAGCACGATGATGACCATGCCGCCGTACCACTGCATCCACGCGCGGGTGAACAAATGGGTGGCGGTCAGGGAGGCGTCGGGAGGTAGCGTCGACAAGCCCGTCGTGGTGATCGCCGAGACCGACTCGAAGAAGCTATCGATCAGCGTGAAACCCGATCCCATCAGCGGCCACGTCATACGCCGATGCGCCGATGAAAAATCGCGGCACTGGCAATAACGAACGCCTCGTTGGTTTGGAGCCGAGACGGCGAGCGGATTTGGCTGAAAAACCAGCCGGTCACGCCGAATGCGCCTGCCGCCGCGACAAGCCTTCCGGCGAGGACGTACTCTCGCTGAACCAGGGCGAACAGGGCCGGGACCAATGCCAATCCGACGAGCGAAAGGAGCACGTGACCCAGGTACTTGAGCACCGGACGGGCGCGAACGGCACGCGTGAGGGTCCTGTAACCTTTTGACGTCATCCGACCCCCTCTCCCGCGGTACCGCGTCGCGGCTTTCGATGTAACCACGAACCAAGCCCAATCGCAAACGAGGGACGATACGCGTCCCTCGTTCTATGGTGCGGCGATGTCGACGTTGTTGCTCGGTCGGACGGCGGGTTACGATTCTTTCCCGCCGCCGGTCACGCTGAGGTCGTTGATCACCCAGGTCGCTCCGCCTTCGAAGGCGTTTTCACGGGCAGCCGAGAATTCAGCCCAGGTCTCGACGGATCCCTCGAGGGTCGCGACGCCGTTGTCCACGGTGACTGTAATCTCATCGGAATCGACGAACGGGCTCCACCAAAGCTCGCTTTCGATGTCCTCCTTGATCTTCGTGTCGCTCTTGAACGTCAGCCGGGGCTGGTAGGTATACCAGTCGAAATCGTAGACATAGGGGTCTCCCAGGTAGGGATCGTACGCATATGGTTTGTCGTCTCGTCTCACGTCCAGGTTGTTAACCACCGCGACGACGCCTTTGACATTGCCGGCCGCAAGGTCGGCACGCGCCTTCTCGAAGTAGCTGTCCACCATTCCGTTGAGATGGGCCGTGCCGTCGATCACGTTCACGACGATCTCGAAACGTTCGACGTACGGGTCACGGCGCAGCGCATCGCCCACCCTGTCCGCGAGGACGGCGTCGGCGATCTGCTCTTTCGGTGCCACTCTTAGCCGATTGACGACATCGAATACACCGACGGTGTTGCGCGCGTCCTCGGCCGCCGCTTGCTTGGACCGCAAGCTGTCGACCCTGCCGCGGAGGATGACGACATCCGCCAGGACGGATGTGTCGACCTTTTCAGCGGTGACCCGAGGATCCAGTTCCAGAGCCCGGTCGAGTGCTTCGGCGATCTCATCTTCGGTTCTGAAGATGTATTTGTTCTCTCGGAGCGCGGGGTCCCGGGTCCACTTCGCCACGACCAAGTCGCTTGCATCGACGGATTTCACCCCGGCGGTCCATGCAAGCAATCTTGCACGGCTCCATTCCGCGGCGCTGCCGACGGTTCCGGAGAGACGAACCTTGCCCTCGTCCACGGCCACGCCGATCAATGCTTGGTCGACCAATGTATCCCATCGCAGGGTTCGCTCGATATCCGCCTTGATGTCGCGATCCGAACGGTTCTCGTCCACATTGACCTCAATGCTGTTGTTCACTTCGGTCACGCCCTTCACCCCCTTGACCACCGTCTCGGCGAGCGCCCGTTCGGGCCATGAATTCGACGGTTCCGGTCAGCGTCACCACACCGTTTGTCGCGACCTTTGGAACAATCTGCCAAGCGTCGGCCGCGGGATCGTCGGTCAAAGCACTGAGGATATCCCGCTCGATTTCGATGGGCTTTCGTATTGTCGCCGGCCGCACCGCGATATTGTTCACCACGGCGCGCACCCCGCGCACGGTTTCGGCGATTTTCGCCGCCCGTTCCTTCGCCAGGATATTGGAGACGGTGCCGGACAGCGTCACGATCCCCTCCTCCACGCCGGCCTCGATCCGCTGGGCAGGGACCGCTTGGTCGACGAAAAGCTGGTCTTCGACGGTTTCGCCAATGGATGGGTCCGTCATCGTCAATGTTGGCGCGGCAGATACCTTGGTCGAAGCCATTGCGACGAACAGAATGGCCGCGAACGTCGCAATGACCGGCGCGGCCATCGATGTTCGATTTCGAGTGTTCGTCATGTGGCAATCTCCCGTTTCCTGCAATTCCCGACTTGGTCGCAGCGAAGCGCTTGATCGTGGTTAAGAAGCCCGGGGCACCTCGCTGAAAGGGGCAGGATGACGAGCCATCTCTGCACGTGCATTAACCTGGGTGAATTCGCCGCCCGCGCGGTTCCGTTGGAATGGCGGCTAGCCGGACCGATCGGAGAGAGAGCCGGCCTTGCGGGAAGTGTCTCTGTAACGTGGAGCGACCTCTTGATCGCGACCCTGTCGCTGATTTTCGTTCTAACGCTCTTTCGTTTCGTGGTTCGCGTTGCGACGGTCGCATTGACGTTGACCGGGATGTCGCGCCAGGCAGCGCAGTTCCAAGCGCGCTCGGCTTGGACGGCGACGGGATTCACCACTGCCGAGTCGGAGCAAGTGGTCAATCATCCGGCATCCGGTTCGCCGACGCATCGGCAGTATCCTCATCCTGTTGCGCAACGCCGGGCTGGTGACGGCCGCGTCCACCCTCGCCCTCTCCTTCGACGGCCTCGAAAACGCCGACGAGGGGCTTTGGCGGATCCTGTGGCTGGTTGGCGGCCTGATTTTGTTGTGGATGGCGGCCGGGAGTGATTGGCTCGACCACCGGATGTCGCAGGTGATCAGTTGGGCGCTGAAGCGCTATGCAAAGCTGGACACGCGCGACTACGCCGGTCTGCTTCATCTGGCCGGGCCCTATGCCGTTGCCGAACTTGCGGTTCAGCGGGAAGATTGGCTGTCGGACAAGACGCTGCAGGATCTGCGCCTGCCCGAAGACGGGGTTGTCGCGCTTGGAATCACGAAACACGACGGTCGCGACATCGGACATTAACCCAAGTGAATGCCGCGAAACCGGCCAAAGGCCAAACTAGGCGGAGATTCTGGAGGAGAGAGTTCAATGTTTGATCTGATGATACTGCCATTTGCCGAAGACGCACTGGAACCGCACGTTTCGGCAACGACGCTACGCCTGCACCATGACCGGCATCACCGGAAGTACGTCGACACTCTCAACGAACTGGTCGCCGGGACGGCATTCGAACACATGCCTCTTGACGGCATCATCATGGAGACATCGGGCAAACCCGAAATGCAGGCCATCTTCAACAACGCCGGCCAGGTGTGGAATCACGACTTCTTCTGGGCGTCGATGACGGCGAGTCCCGCGGAGCCGAACACCGAAGTTCGCTCCTGGATCGAGCGCGATTTCGGCAGTCTCGATGACTTCAAGAAGCGTTTCAAGGACGCCGCCGTCGGCCGTTTCGGCAGCGGTTGGGCGTGGCTGGTCCTCGCCCCCGACGGAAAGCTTCAAGTAGTCTCGACGTCGAACGCGGAAACGCCGATCACCGGCGATCTGTGGCCGCTTCTCACTTGCGATGTGTGGGAGCACGCCTACTACATGGATTATCAGAATCGTCGCGCCGATTTCGTCCAGGCGTTCCTGGATCACCTAGTGAACTGGGAGTTGGTATCCGCCAGGCTGCAAACGGAAGCGCCACAACTGAGAACGCGAGCGCAGGCCTAGTTCGTCGAAGCGAGGGACGGCGTGAAGAGTCGGAAGCGCCGTCCGTTTAAACGATACAGAGAGGAGAGTTCATCATGGTCCACGGCCTGTCCGGCAAGAAAATCGCCGCCCTCGTGACGGATGGCTTCGAGCAGGTGGAATTGACCGACCCCAAGGCGGCGCTGGAAAGTGCCGGCGCCACCGTGGATATCGTCTCGCCCAATGAACGCGAGGTTAAGGGTTGGAACCGGACCGATTGGGGCGACACCCTCGAAGTAAACACCAATGTCGCCGACGTCACCGCTGGCGGTTACGACGGTCTCTTGCTTCCCGGCGGCGTCATCAGTGCCGATCACCTCAGGATGGACAAGCCGGCCGTCGCGTTCGTTCGCACGTTTCTGGTCGAGGGCAAGCCGGTTGCGGCCATCTGTCATGCGCCGTGGATCCTGATCGAGGCCGGTGGCGTCGGCGGCCGTCGGGTGACGTCCTATCCGTCGTTGAAGACCGACCTGGAGAACGCCGGAGCGGATTGGGTGGACGAGGAGGTCGTCATCGACGCCAACGTTGTTTCCAGCCGCACACCCGATGATCTCCCCGCTTTCGACGACGCCATGATCGATCTGATCGATCGAGCTTCGCGGGGGCTGCAGGAATCCCGAGAATACCGGATGGCATCGGCGCCAGGCGTGTAATTTCGATCCGGCGCCAAGTACATTACCGACCATGGAAAATCCGGCAGGTTCTGCTTCCGAGGCACACGATCTGATCGAGCCGCCATACCTGCGAACATCCGATGGCCGCGAGCGCCTTATCGGGGTGGAGATCGAGTTCGCAAACCTGGATAGCCGGCAAGCGGCGCAACTGGTGGGCAGACGTTTCAAGGGCCAACTCCAGGAACAGGACCCGCACAGGTTTGCGGTTCTCGGCACGGAGTTCGGAGACTTTACCGTCGAGTTGGATTGGCGGTACGTCCACGGGTCAAAGTCGAGCAAAGAGGGTGGTGAGCCGAACCGCGATCAACTGCCCGAGAAGACCGTGACCGATACTTTGGAGAGGGAATTCTACGCGACCATCGGCGATATCGGCCGTCTTTGGGTCCCCGTCGAAATCGTCGCGCCACCGGTTCCCATAAGCAGGCTTCCGGAGATGGACGTGATTGTCCAGGATCTGCGAACGGCGGACGCCCAGGGTACCGACGAGGGATTGCTCTTTGCCTTCGCCACTCAGCTCAACCCGGAAGTCCCCTCTCTCGAGCACGAGAGCATCCTCGCGCACCTCCAGGCATTCCTGTTGCTATCCGATTGGCTGCGCAAGGAGATCGACCTCGACGTCAAGCGCCGATTGCTTCCGTTCATCGATCCGTTTCCGAGGAGCTATGTGGAGAAGGTTGTCGACCCCGAATATCGACCAAGCCGGGAGCAGTTGATCGACGACTACCTGGAGGCCAATCCCACCCGAAATCGGGAGCTCGATCTGCTGCCGTTGTTTTCGGAGCTCGATCCGGATCGTGTTCGTGCCCGCATCGACGATCCCCTGATCAAGTCGCGTCCCACGTTCCACTATCGACTTCCGGACACGCGGCTACGCGATCCCGGCTGGGGCCTCGTCACGGAATGGAACAGATGGGTTCGCGTCGAACGACTCGCCGCCGACCGGGACCGGTTGAGAGCCGCCAGCGAGGAATATCTCGCCCGCTCCACCGGCTGGCTCCCGCAAGAATGGATCGACGCCATCGGGAGATGGTTCCGATGACGTCACCAAAACCCGTGATCGGCGTCACCACCTCGCATGACCGAGGGCGACTGATGTGGTGGTTCAACAGGTTCGCCCTGTGGCGAGCCGGCGCCAGAGGCATCCGTCTGATGCCTCACCGACGCATGGACGTTCATCGACTGGACGGTTTGGTGCTTGGCGGCGGCGACGATATTGGTGCCGATCTTTACGGAGCGGAGCTCCGCCCCATGGTAAGGATCGATCCCGATCGAGACGCCCTGGAGATCAAACTTCTACGCTTCGCGACCGAGCAAAAACTGCCGGTATTGGGGATCTGCCGGGGTTCGCAAATGATCAACGTTTCTCTTGGCGGCACCCTTCACGGCGACATTCACGATGCCTACGAAAACGTGCCACGCATGCGAACGCCGCTGCCGCGCAAGACAGTTCGTCTCGTCGCGGACAGCCGGCTTCACGGCATCATCGGCAAATCCCGCGATCGGGTGAACGCCCTCCACCATCAAGCCGTCGCCAGGCTGGGGAGCGGACTCCGGGTCGCCGCACGCGACGAGCACGGCATCGTCCAAGCCATCGAGAGCCCTTCCGAGCCGTTCCTGCTCGGCGTGCAGTGGCATCCGGAGTTCATGGTTTTCGATCCCGGCCAGCAAAAGCTCTATCGGGCGCTTGTCGCATCGGCTCGGAAACGGAAGGTCGCGGCCGAGCGACCCGCGGCGAGAGCTCCGTCCGACGAGGCGGTTGCGGACCGAATGGAGAAACGAAAGGAGACTGCTCAATGCTGACCGAGCTCATGAACGCCATCGGCTTTCGGATCGAAGCCACCGACGGAGCGATCGGAGAAGTGGACGATTTCTACTTCGACGAAGAAACCTGGACGATTCGATATCTGGTCGCCGATACCGGCCGCTGGCTGCCGGGGAAAAGGGTCTTGATCGCGCCCGAAGCCTTCGACGAGCTGAATTGGGCGATGGAGCGTTTTCCCGTCAAACTGACGCAAGACCAAGTCAGGAGCAGTCCTGATATTGCCGAAGATCTGCCGGTGTCGCGTCAGTGGGAGACGGACCTGCACACCTATTACGGGTGGACACCCTATTGGGATCTCTATCCGGTGGGCCACGAGCCTATCCCGCTCGTCCCCTCGGCGCCCGAACTGGAGCGTCCTGTCGTTTCGTCACCCCGCGAGCATGGTGATCCACATCTGCGCAGCATGCGCGAGGTTCGGGGCTACGAAATTGCAACTTCGGACGGAAAGGCGGGCAAGCTCGAAGATTTCGTTGCAGGGACCGATAGTTGGAAGATCCTCTATCTCCGCATCGACACTGGGGGCTGGCTATCTGATCGCACGGTGCTGTTGCCGGTGGATCTGATCAATCAAGTGAACTGGCCCAGCCGTCACGTCGTCGTGGACCTGCAACGACAACGCATCGAAGACGGTCCGGTGCTCGATCCCGATGCTCCGATCAACAGGGACTACGAGACCAAGCTGTACGAACACTTGGGGCGCACGCCCTATTGGTTGGCCTGAGCCACGGACCTCTGCGCGCAGCGCCAATATTCAGACGATTGTCAGCGCAATCACCACTGCAAGGGCGATCGCGCCGCCGACCCCGGCGAAGAAAATCCAACGCTGACGCGGACCCTTGAGCGCGACTTGTCCCTGCCGTGCTTCTTCGGGTGCGAACCTCTGCTTAGTTTTCCGTCCACGATCGGTTGGGGCGCGTGAGACGTTGTCACCATCCTTCGGTGCTGTCATCGCAATCCTCCTTTTCTCAGTCCCGCTACGATTTTTTGGGTTCAATGGTACAGACGGCCTCCGGCTCATCCAGTCGAAGGACGATGCTTTCCGAGAGATAGAGGTCGTAGTTGATGCCGTCCTGCCCGGCATAGCCGGCCATGACGTCCTGCCCGACGACCAGGACGCCGGCGCGCGGATCGATCACGGCTCCGCCCTCGATCGAAGCCTTGTGGATTCCCTCGGTGCAGAACCGCCGCAAATGCTCGAGTTGTAGCAGCTCGGTGCCCGGGTAGCGGCGAAACAAACCATTGTAGAGGCCTGGCGACAGGATCAACGCGTACGGGCCGCGGAAACCGGCGTCGTCCAGCTTGGTCACTGCGGCGAGAACATCGTTGATCACCTGGTCCAGATCGGTCCAGTCACCCCCGTCGTGCCGATTGCGACCGTCGGCGGTCAGCAGCCCCGCAAGACCGAAGTCGGCCTGACCGTGATAGATGATCCCCTCCTCGCGGGCCGCAACGGCCTCGGCCGCATCCTCCACCGGAGCCAGGTCGAGGGGAAGCCGGTTGTCGCGATGAGCCGCAACGCGGCGGAGGCTCAGGCGAAAGGCCTTTCGCAACATGGGCACGGAAACGGCACGGCCGATCACGGCTGCGGCCTCGTCCGGTTCTGGCTGATAGCAGTAACCGTCGGCCCCAACCTCGATGGTTGTCAGGCCGGGTCCGTAGGGGCCTTCGACCTCGAGGAACCGTCGGGCCGTCAGGCGTTCGCGGGCCGCCTTGACGGCGGCTGCGTCGACTCGCTCCCAGATGGCTTCGCCGAAAGGGGCCTGCTGTCGATTGAGATGTTCCATCGCTACCCTCCATGATCCTTGAGCGATCCAACAGTAAATCGATGCGCGGATTCGACGGCGGTTTCGGCCGGCGTCCCGGTCGTGTCCGTCTCGTCCCGCGGTTCGCCGCCGGACTTGCCCGTCTCGGCTTCTTCGATCTCGGTGATCGACGCCTTCGAATAAAGGTATGCGTCCATCTGTTCGGCCCAGTCCGGGACGCTGCGCCTTAGCCATTCCAGGATCATGCAGGAATGTTCGATCTCCTCATGCATGTTGTGGAGAAGAATGTTCTTGAGGGCGTCGTCGTCGCAGTCCTCGGCGCGTTGTCGGTACCAGTCCACTGCGTCGAGTTCTTCCTTCAAGGACACGATCCCATCGTGATGAGTGAGTGTTTCCGGTGTAAGCCGGCTTCGTGGCGCGTGGAGTTCCTCGCTTGACATGGCCTTACCTCTCGAAATCGTGGACGACTGGTGGTTCGGGCTCGAGGCTCAATCGGAACGGACTTTCCGCTCGATTTTTCTTTGCGCCTCCTTCAGCACCGTTTCGACCTTGTCTGCGGCCTTTTCAAGCGGGCCGGGAGCCTGCAACGCGGCCCCGCAGTTGCTGCATATGAGGTCGGAATCGATCAGACCCGCTTCCGGCGCGACCGCGATGACGTTGCCGCATTTGGGACAGATGATTTTCAGTCGTTCACCCATGACAGTCTCCCCGATGTCGTTTGCACGTGACTAGGCGCCATCGCGACTAAGAGCGCGGGCAGGGGGTGAAGTGGCCTCGATCGCCGTGAGCGGCTCCTGGATGATGTAGGCGTGCTCGGCGCCGGCGGGTACGACCCAGCAGTCTCCTTTGCGCAAATGGATCATTTGTCGCTCCAGTTGCAGCAAGGCGCGACCGCTGACGACGAATCCCACGGTTTCATAGGTTCGACGGCTCGGCGGCTTCAACTGTCCCTCGGGCAGATCCCGCCAAAGTCGCATGGCGACGAATTCCCCCGAAGCCAAACAGATTTGCTCTCTCTCGTCGCTTGGCGCCCTGCGCACATTGACTCTGTCGACCATGGTTTCGATCCGAATCGCTCCTCTTTCAGCCCGAATAGTGTTCGGAGCATGTGACATGACTCGCTGCGATAATTGATCGACGCCGATCGATGCACATTAAACTGCGTTAAGTGCGTCAAAGTGCGCCGGTGCTTCGACCACACTCACGGTTCTCCATGCGGTGCACCCGGGAGCGTTGAACGCGGAAGCGGAACCGACCCCTTTCAGTAGCAGGTATCGGCAACTTGATTCCCGCCACATTCGCCGATGATGCCGGTCACCTCGTCGTGCGGCACGTGGGAGTCGTCCTCCGAGTTCGCCACAACCGCCAACGCTTCGCGATCGTGGATCGTCGCCCGTCCGTAGCCGACGGTGGCAAGGCCCTCTTCGCGCAGGGTCCTGAGGGTACGATTGACGTGGACCACGCTGAGTCCCAAGGCATCGCCGATCATTTCTTGCGTCAATGGCAGTTCGAACGAATTCTCGGCGACGAGGCCGACGCGTCCGAGACGCTGCAACATTTCCAACAACATATGCGCCATCCGCTCCTTAGCGTTTCGCCGCCCCAGGCTCACCATTCGTTCCGCCAGCAACTCGTACTCGGTGACGATGAGGGCCTCGACGGCTGCGGAAAAACCCGGACACTCCGACATCGCGTCGGCAAGATCTCGGCGCGACAGGCGACAGATCAAGGAATTAGTCAATGTTGCGACAAAGCGCCTGGCGGTGGGCGTGAACGGTCCAAGGAGATCTCCCGGAACAAGAACGTTCACCACCTGCCGGCGGCCGTCTCCGAGTAAACGGTATCGGTACGCCCAGCCTTCCCGCAAGAACAGCATCTCGCCCAGCGAGTCGCCTTCGGAAATGATGTCGATGTCGTGTGCGACGCGGCGGTCATGCGACCGCTCGAAGACCCGGATGTCGCGATCCGTGAGCGGCCCGGCGGCCGTGAGCTTGCGAATGAGCGGTTCGCTGCCGTGCAACGAAATGATGTTCGACAACTCTGCTTTCCGATGCATCATTCTCCCCTCCTTATGTCCAACTCTCCTGTGAACCGCTTCCTCTTGGGCTCACAAAGAAAGCCTGCACGATTAAAGGTAGAGGATGATCGGAAAATATCAAGAAAAAAATTTACTTTATATTATTGTTAATTAATGCAATTGTGCATTAATTATGCAAAAACACTTATTGTTAATCATTATCAAGACTCAATACATGAGTTTATTGCGATGAATAGGTAACGTGAGCCACGAGGGGCGCTTGCAGAAGTGGCGTAGATTGAGTAATTGACGCACCGTTCGTTGCGTGTGCATGATGCCGGGGTGAGGATCCCCTCGGAAAGACATCCGATTGCCCAATGAGGTCAACAATCGTCGGCTGAATCGCCTTCAGGTGATGCTGGACGACATCGAGCTGAAGGCGATCGATGCTTGGCGATTCAAGCATCTGATGCCCAGCCGCGCCGCGGCGATTCGCGATCTCATTCGTCGCGGCTTGTCGACGACGGACGATCCGCGCACGATCGTCGATACGTTTGATCACGTAGCGGGCAAAACCACGGACTTCGGTGTGATCGAGGTCATCGATGCGAAGGTCCCGAACACGCCCAAGGATCCGGAAACGTCGGAGTAGGCCCTCACCTATTCTCGGCGTGCGAGAGAGGGGGACAGGCTTACCCCGAACGTCACCGCGGTCCGACATATCCGAAAGATGCTCCGATAGCCGCGCAACAACTCTAGCCGCCGGAGGTGGTCTTGTTCCACTCCTTCTGGAACGCGTCGCGCGCGTTCTCGTAGCCCTGGCGGGTTTCCTCCCACGCCTCCTGAGAGGCGTTCTCCAGACGCTGCCACTGCTCCTGCACCTTCGACCACCCCTCTTCTACGGTCCGTTTCGTCTGTTCGGCCGCTTCACCGCCCTTGCGGCGAGCCTTTTCGGCGTAGGCGTCGACCTTATCCTGCCATTCCTGCATCTCTTGTTTGGCCTGACGAAGATATTCGTCCATGTCGTTTGACTTCTCGTTTGCTTGCGATCCGGCGACGACCAGCAGCAGCCGATCCTCCGGATAGGGGAACGCCGGCCGTTGTTCCAGATCCTGACGTGAGGCCGTTGCGAGAACGGCGTGATCGCGGGCAAACGTCAACGAGTCATAGGGAACAACCACCAGCTTTTCGCCAACGCCCAGATAACCGCCGACGGAAACCACGGCCTGCTCCGCCCGTCCGTCCATTCCGAGGATGATGTCGTGCATATTGCCCAATTCGTCACCCTGCCGGTTGCGGACCTCCGCGCCGATCATTCGCTGAGCACTGATGCCGAGACCCATTTCGGTTGCGGTCCGAGTGGAGGCTTCCTGTCCTCCATCCGTCTTACCTTCGGAAGCCAGCGCAGGTACCGCCGACATCATCGAAACAAGCGCGGTTGCCGCCAAAAATCGAGAGTTCAGTCGCATTTCGATCCCTTTCCTGTTCCATACACAAACTGGTCCATCAGTAAGTTATCGGGGCGACCCTCATCATTAACATGTGAAAAGGCCACTCTCGGTTCGATCCAAATAGACTAAGTATCGTCCGACGGGGACTTGCGCTGCATGCCGCCGACCCCGGCGTCGCACAAACGCACCGGAGAGGTCGACAAAGGAATGCCTGCCAATTTTATGGAAGCAGCGCGTCGGTGGGCTCGATCGCGCGAAGGTCTGTGGGGACTGTTCGCGGCGTCCTTCCTCGAGACCACGGTCGTTCCCATTCCTTTCGAGGCTGTGCTGGTTCCGATGATGCTGGCGAACCGTTCGCGTCTCTGGCTGATCGCCACCATCGCCTTTCTCGGCTGCATCGTTGGCGGCGTCGCAGGCTACGCGGCGGGCGACCTCGCTTACCGGGCGGTTGGTCAACCGATTCTGAGCGCCCTTCATCTGACCAACGAATTCAGGGCGTTCCAGGACGATTTCCAGTCGAACGGCTTCTGGGTGATCGTTGCTGTGGGGATAACACCGGTACCCTTCCAAGTCGCCACCGTAGGCAGTGGCGTCGTGGGCTACTCGCCGGGTTTGTTCCTCGCGGCGATCATCCTCGGTCGCAGCGTTCGCTACTACGGTTTGGCTTTGCTGGTCCGCCTGTTCGGACCGTCCGTTCAAGACTTCATCGAACGACATTCCCGGTTGGCCCGGATCGTGCTTCTGATCACCATGGCGGCCGCGCTTGCCTACGCCGCGACATCATACATGCTGTAATGGTTTCGGCAGAAATCATCCGCTGGTCGGCTAGCGTAAGCGGGAAGGTTGAAAGTGACTTGATCCTTCAGTTGTTTCGCCCACGTCGCCACGGTGCGGATGTTGCGGGCGACCGCCTCGTGATCCGTGGCCAACTGCGCGATCATGTCCTCGGCGCTGCCACGCACGATCCCCTCTTCCTCGTCCAGCTCGGAGCGCTCGACGATCGCCGACAATCGCTCGGGCGCCGGAAAACCGAGGGATCGCATGCGCCTCGCCAGGCCGTCAACGGCAATGAACAGCTCTTGGCCCTGTCGCGCCATCAGATCGTGCAACCCCAGGAACAGAGGACCCACAACGTTCCAACTTGCGACGCGCGTCTTGAATTGTAGCACGTAACTATCACCCAGAACCGATGCCAGACCATCGATGAGAAGTGCCCGGTTCGGCCCATCGATACCCGTCTCAACCGTTGTCGGATCTGCTCTTGCCTTCATGACCGATGATTTCGTCATGTCAGATCTCCTGCCTTGGAGCCTTGCCATCAAGCGACTCGTTTTGGTGATCCAAGACCAACAAGCATTGCCCTTGCTGCTTGCAGACACTTCGTTCCGTTGATGATGGCTCGAATGTTCCTCTGCATTTCTCGGTCTTGTATCGAAACTCTTGGTGTTGGCCCGAGCGAGCTAATTAAAGCAGGTTAAGGCCTGCACGGCCGTTTCCGAGATGATCCGATTGCGAGGTTGCTCGCTTTCTGGTCGCAGCGTCGATCACCCGGCTATCTGACCGTCCAGGTATGATGGAACTGTCATGGAAATCCTTTATGTCCTCCTTGTCGTCCTCGTGGTCACGAGGATCGGCGCCGAAATTGCCGAGCGTTTGGGCCAAGCCGCGCTGGTCGGCGAACTGATCGCCGGTGTCGCCCTTGGCGTCGTGGCGGTTCAGTTCTCGGGTTCTTTGCCGATCCTGTCCGATCTCGGTGACGACAGGGTGTTCCAGGCCGTCACCGATCTCGGCATCTTCTTCCTGATGCTGCTCGCGGGCACCGAGCTGCAGCCATACGAGTTGATGGAAAGCTCGAAGGGGGCGCTGGCGGTCGCCGTTGGTGGCACGATCCTTCCCTTCGCCATGGGGATGGGACTGGGCTGGTACTTTCTCCCCGAATCGGAAATGAAGGTCGCGCAAGCCCTCTTTCTTGGCGTGGCCCTGGCGGTGACGGCAATTCCGATCGCGCTAAAGGTACTGATGGACCTTGGTCAACTCGAACTCGAAGGCCGGTCGCATGATCGTCTCCGCGGCGGTCATCGACGATGTCTTGAGCCTGCTGCTTCTCGCCGTACTCACCAGCGTCATCCGCACCGGATCGATGCCCGACCCGGCGAATATCGCCGGGCTAGTCGTTCAGATCGCCGCCTTCTTCGCGATCACCATCGCGATCGGCCGCTATGGGTTCCCAAGAGCCAGCCGATGGCTCAAACGTGCCCGTGTCGAGGAGTTTGAATTCAGCGCGCTTCTCATTGCCGCTTTGGCCTTCGCCATGCTGGCCGAGGCCCTCGGACTCCACTTCATTATGGGCGCTTTCGTCGCGGGGTTGTTCTTCAGCCGCGGAACCCCCGATCCCGAGACGTTCGAGGACGTCAAGACAAAGGTATCCGGGGTCACGACAGGCTTTCTCGCGCCGGTTTTCTTCGCTTCGATCGGGCTTCATCTCAAGTTTACGGCCTTCCTCGAAATCCCCGTGTTCCTAGCCCTGATCATCGTCGTCGCCATCGTCGGCAAGGTGATCGGTGCGGGGGCGACGGCGTTGTGCTTCGGTATGGACGCCCGCGATGCCGCCACCGTTGGAGTGGGTATGAGCGGCCGAGGGGCGGTGGAGCTGATCGTTGCGGACGTGGCCTTGCGGGCCGGCCTGTTCTCGACACCCGAACCGCCGCCGCCGGTCGTTGGCAGCCTTTTCTCGGCCGTCGTGATCATGGCCATTACCACCACCTTGCTCATGCCTCTGGGCTTGAAATGGATCGTTTCATTGCGTGCGCTCGGGTCTCGATGAAATACGGGAGGGGTCGGCAGGCGAGAATGTCGATCGAACTGGTTATCTTAGGTTATGGAGCGGGCACCCGACCGTACGTAGTATCGCCTCTACTTATTCCTGATCGGAGGAACTCAGGAGAGGAAGCAATGAAGCTCGATACGAACCAGGTCCAATATGTCGCTGCGGTAACGGGCGTTGACCCCGTTCCGGAAACTACCATCACCCACGACCACCTTAGAACGCACTTCGGCGAGGATACATTCTATCTGGATTCGGAGGGTGCCTACGTGTGGGAGCCGGCCGATGATTCCGAAGGATCCGCACCAAAGCTGGAAGCGTTTCAGATTGCATCCTGGGCAAACAAGGAACGCACGCAGCTGCTGAAGGAGGAGCCGAAGCTTAAGGGAGTACAGGTGCAAATGAACTGAAACGCAGTTTGGGCGACAAGCGCTGACGCTACGGCCGGGCCGCCCGTCCAAGGCCGCTCGTTATAAGCGACCCTGCGACCCGAGAAGGCTCGGCTTCGCATCGGATCGCATCGGATCAATGTCCCTGCGCCGACCGTCTCTATCCCCTCCGAGATTGGTCGGCATCCTTCGATGGCGGTGCCGCTGCGGAAACCGCCATCCTTTTTAGGCGGCATGGCGTCGGCGCTGACCAACCGTAAGACAGTCTGGAGTGAGGTGGGCCTTTGCCAAAAAGAAATCGTCGCGTGCGCTCGAAGCCCATTTTGATGCCACCGCCGTTCGCAGGACCTACCAGCATTATCAGCGACGGATAGACAAGACATGGCACCACGAGACAATATATCCACTGAGCAGGTAGTCGCGCGCACCTCGGCGGCTCTTGACGATGGAATGGCGCCGCGGGTGGTCGTCGTTGGCGCGGGCTTCGGGGGTCTGGCAACGGTTGGGATGCTGCGCCGGCAACCCGTGACCGTGACCTGGATCGATCGCCGCAACCATCATCTGTTCCAGCCGTTGCTCTATCAAGTTGCGACCGCGGCGCTGTCGCCAGCCGATATCGCCTCTCCGGTGCGGGAAATCGCGCGGAAATGGACCAATGTCGAGGTTCGATTGGGAACCGTCCTGGCGATCGACAGGAAACAGCGCGTGGTGACGACCTCCGAAGGGCGGGTTCCATACGATTTTCTCGTCGTCGCGACCGGGGCCGAAACCAGCTACTTCGGCAACAAGGACTGGGCGCGTTTCGCCGACGGGCTCAAGGACCTGGACGATGCCGTGACGATCCGACGAAAAGTCTTGCTGGCACTCGAGCGTGCCGAAACCGCGTCATCGGAAGAGGAGCGCAGGCTTCTGTTGACCTTCGTCCTGATCGGTGCCGGGCCGACCGGTGTCGAAATGGCGGGGGCCATCGCCGACCTCGCCAAGCACATGCTGGTGCGGGACTTCCGCAACGTGAAACCGGAAATGATTTCGGTCATCCTTCTGGAGGGGGTGGATCAGGTCTTGCCCGGTTTCCCAAAGGACCTTGCCGCGTTCGCGCATCGAAAGCTGACCAGACATGGGGGTCGATATCCGAACCGGAACGATGGTGGAACGCATCGCGGAGGATGGAGTCATCGCCGACGGTGAACACATTGCGGCCAGCTTGACCATATGGAGTGCCGGCGTCAAGGCGACGCCCGCAGCGCGCTGGCTCGATGTCGAGGCCGACAAAAAGGGACGGGTGAAGGTCTCGTCCGACCTGTCCGTTCCCGGTGACCCGCAGGTTTACGTCATCGGCGACGCTGCCCTTGCCCTCGACGAGGAGGGCAATCCAGTGCCGGGGCTCGCCGCGGTGGCCAAGCAGCAGGGCGCCTTCGTCGGCCGACGGATCACCGATCTCGTCAGGGGTCGGCAGCCGCGCGCATCGTTTCGTTATCGCGACTGGGGCACGCTTGCCACCATGGGCCGGGCCTCCGCCGTCGCGGATTTCGGACGGCTTCATCTCCGCGGTTTCGGCGCTTGGGTGGTCTGGGTCGTCGTCCACATCTGGTACCTCATCGCCTTTCGCAATCGGATTCGCGTGCTCATCAACTGGGCGTGGGAGTACTTGGCGTTCCGGCCGGGTGCACGGCTGATCAACGGAGATCCGCATCGCGATTGAGAGAAACCTCTAGAGGAATGGGCGTGTCGACTTGAGCGATCAAGACTTCGACATCATCGTCATCGGGGTCGTTCCCGGCAGCCAGCCAATCGGTGCGGCATCTCCGGGAATGATGTCAGGCCGCAGGACCCTCGTAGCCAGCTCGAGCGAGCAGCCCGAACCGCCTCTCAACATCCCCGTGGTTTCCAAATGTCGATCGTTGCTGATCGTTATCGTGTGTTAATGCGTCACCTGACGACTCGGCCATACTGAATGGCAATGTCAGCGGCTTGCGGGACTTGAATTGCGAGTCCGTGTTTGCTCGCCGTCGTCGGTGATTGGAGTGGCCCGCCGGGCTTCAGTGCCCGGGAAAGAGTGGCGTTTCGGAGAGCGCCGTTCCAGGTGGTCTATCCCGCGACACCCTCGCTAAGCGGAAACGACCCGGAAAGTCAGAGTTGAGACCCGGCTTTCCAGGCTGTCTTGCGACAGACCACGGCTGCGAAGCTCGGAAACGTCGAGGCGGCCAAATGGGAAAGGAGAAGAAAGCGATGAGCAATACCGTCGGAGATTTCCTCCTGCAGCGCGTGGCCGACTGGGGCATCCGCCGCATCTATGGTTTTCCGGGTGACGGGATCAATGGCCTGATGGGCGCCATGGGGCGCATGGAAGGCAAGTTCGACTACGTTCGGGTGCGGCATGAAGAGATGTCCGCCTTCATGGCGGGCGGGCATGCCAAGTTTACCGGCGAGGTGGGAGTTTGCCTCGCGACGTCCGGACCGGGCGCCATTCACCTGCTCAATGGCCTCTATGACGCCAAGATGGACCACGTACCTGTTGTCGCAATCGTCGGTCAGCAGGCCTCCTCCTCGTTGGGGAGCGACTACCAGCAGGAAGTCGATTTGCAGAACCTGTTCAAGGACGTCGCGGCGGCATACGTGGAGACGATCGCCGACCCCGCGCAGGTGCGACACGTGGTCGACCGCGCATTCCGCATTGCCGCCGCGGAACGGACCGTTACCTGTATCATCGTCCCCAACGATGTTCAGGAAATGGATGCTGTCGAGAGCCCACCCCGCACCCACGGCAACGTCTATTCCGGAATTGGATATGCGCAGCCCCATCCCACACCGACCGACGACGAGATCGCGCGTGCCGCATCAGTGCTCAACGAATCCGACAGGGTCGCCATACTGGTCGGTGCCGGTGCCCTGAAAGCCACCGATGAGGTGATCGAGGTGGCCAATCTCCTCGGCGCCGGCGTCGCCAAGGCTCTGCTTGGGAAGGCCTCGGTGCCCGACGATCTGCCGTTCGTTACCGGGTCAATCGGTCTGCTCGGCACCCGGCCGAGCTGGGACATGATGCAGGACTGCGACGCGCTGCTCCTCATCGGGACCACATTTCCATACGCCGAGTTTCTGCCCAAAGAGGGCCAAGCGCGGGCGGTGCAGATCGATATTCAGCCTCGCAACTTCAATCTCCGTTACCCGACGGAGGTGAACCTGGTCGGGGACAGCGCCGAAGTCTTGAGACGTCTGACCGTCCAACTGAAGTCCAAGAGCGATGTGACATGGCGAAAGACCATCGAGGACAACGTGGCTTCCTGGTGGCAGGAAATCGAAGCCAAGGCGATGGAGTCGGCAAACCCGATCAATCCCCAGCGGGTATTTTCGGAACTCTCGCCGCTGCTCCCGGACGACGTAATCCTCTGTGGCGACTGCGGTTCGCATACCAATTGGTACGCCCGCAACATAAAGATGCGCCGCGGCATGATGGGGTCTTTATCCGGCAAGCTCGCAACCATGGGAAGTGGCGTGCCCTACGCCATCGCCGCCAAGATGGCTTACCCGGATCGTCCCGTCCTGGCGATGGTCGGCGACGGCGCAATGCAGATGAACGGGAACGCCGAACTGGTCACGGTCAAGCAGTATTGGGAGCAGTGGTCGGATCCGCGTTTCATCGTCATGGTGCTGGTCAACCACGACCTCAATCAGGTGACCTGGGAGCAGCGCGCCCTCGCCGGCGATCCGAAGTTCGAGGCGGCGCAAGACGTCGTGGATTTTCCGTACGCCCAGTACGGCACCCTGCTCGGATTCAAGGGAATTCGGGTCGAAAAGCCCGAGGACATCGTTGACGGTTGGAAAGAGGCGTTGGCCGCCGACCGGCCGTGCGTGATCGAGTTCCTCGCCGATCCGGACGTTCCTCCGCTGCCGCCGCACATCACCTGGAGCCAGGCGAAGGCGTACTTGACGGCGCTGGCCAAGGGAGACCCCGATCAGTCCGGCATCATCCGGCAAAGCGCCAAGCAGCTGATGCAGAAAATCCTGCCGCATCGCGAACGTGAACCCGAGTCATCGTGATGCCGGAGCGTGCTCGCGTGGAGCGGGTCGAGGTCGACGCCTACACGGTGCCGACCGACTTTCCCGAGGCGGACGGGACCATCGAACTGGACCTCGACCACGCTCGTTCTGGCCACGGTGCATGCGGGCGGTCAGTGTCGGGCTCGGCTATACCTACGCCCACAAGGCGGCCGCCGTTCTCATCCGGGACAAGCTCGCCGATGTTGTCGTCGGCGGCGACGCCCTGGACGTGCCGGCGGCGTGGCAGGCGATGGTGAACGCGGTTCGCAACCTCGGCCGCCCCGGTGAAGCGCTTATGGCGATAGCCGCGGTCGACCATGCGCTGTGGGACGTGAAGGCCCGCCTTCTCGGGATTGCGCTGATCGACCTGTGGGGGCGCGCCAGAGACGCGACGCCTGTTTACGGGAGCGGCGGTTTCACCTCCTATCCGGTGGAGCGTCTGCAGGCGCAGCTCTCCGGCTGGGTGCAGCGAGGCATCCCGCGGGTGAAGATGAAGGTCGGCAGCAACCCGGAGCAGGACCCGACCCGGGTCCACGCGGCCCGGCAGGCCGTCGGCGCCGATACGGTTCTGATGGTGGATGGCAACGGTGCGTACCGGCGGAAGCAGGCGCTGGACCTGGCCGAGCGCTTTGCCGACGAGGATGTCAGCTGGTTTGAAGAGCCGGTCTCCTCGGATGACCTCGAAGGATTACGCCTGCTCCGCGATCGCGCGCCGGCGGGCATGGCCATCACCGCCGGCGAGTACGGTTGGGACGTATGGTACTTCCGGCGCATGCTGGAAGCCGGCGCGGTCGACGTCCTGCAGGTCGATACTACGCGCTGCGGCGGCTTCACCGGCTTCATGCAAGCTAGCGCGCTTTGCCGGGCGTTTGGCGTGCCGGTGTCCGCGCACACCGCGCCGACACTCCACGCGCACGTTTGCGCGGCGCTCAACAATGTGTGGCACATCGAGTATTTCCACGATCACGCCCGCATCGAGGAAATGCTGTTCGACGGTAGCCTGAAACCCGAGCAAGGGGAACTGCGCCCGGACCCTTCCAGTCCCGGTCTGGGATTGACCCTGCGGCGCGCCGATGCGGAGAAATATCATGTTTGACGACAACGCCGCGCCGAAGCCAGGCAGGGGAACTGGGAACTCCGGCGCCTTCAGCGCCGATCGTTCGGCCGCCCTGTCGAGAGAGTTGACGGGTTCTCTGGATGGTGAAGTGCGTTTCGATGCCGGTAGTCGAGCGCTCTACGCCACCGACGGCTCCATCTATCGCCAAGTGCCGATCGGCGTGGTCGTGCCCAAGAGCAAGGAGGATGTGATCAAGACCGTCGCGGCGTGTCGCGCGCACGGCGCGCCGCTGCTGCCCCGAGGCGGCGGCACCAGCCTCGCGGGACAATGCTGCAATACCGCGGTCGTCATGGACATGTCCAAGTATCTCAATGAGGTCATTGACATTGATCCGAAGAACAAGACGGCGCGGGTGCAGCCGGGATGCGTGCTGGATTATCTGCGCAACTCGGCCGAGCCCCATCATCTGACCTTCGGCCCCGATCCCGCCACCCACGCCCACAACACCCTGGGCGGTATGATCGGCAACAATTCGTGCGGTGTTCATTCGGTGATGGCCGGACGGACGGCGGACAACGTGCGCAGACTGGAAGTGCTGACTTACGATGGCCATCGCATGTGGGTGGGGCCGACACCCGAAGACGAACTCGAGTCCATCATCCGCGAAGGCGGGCGTCGCGGCGAAATCTATCGCCGGCTCAGAGATCTGCGTGACGCGCATGGAGAGCAGATCCGCGCCCGCTATCCGAAGATTCCGCGGCGTGTTTCCGGCTACAATCTCGACGAGCTGCTCCCGGAAAAAGGCTTCAACGTCGCCCGAGCCCTGGTCGGCTCGGAAGGCACCTGCGTCACCGTGCTCGAGGCGGAACTCGACCTGGTGCACAGCCCCCCGGCGCGCAACCTCCTCGTCTTGGGTTATCCGGACGTCTACCAAGCCGGCGACCACGTACCGGAGATCTTGTCCTATGGGCCCGTCGGTCTGGAAGGAATCGACTTCGACCTGATCGATTTCATGAAGAAGAAACGCATGCACCCCGAGGACCGGGAACTCCTTCCCGAAGGCCGGGGCTGGCTGCTGGTCGAATTTGGCGGCGAAACGCTCGACGAAGCCGACAACAGGGCGCGGCAGTTGATGGCGAAGCTCGGCAATGGCTCCGGCGCGCCGAACATGAAGCTGTTCGATGATGACGAAGAACGCAAAGAGATCTGGGAGATCCGCGAATCCGGTCTCGGCGCCACGGCCCACGTGCCCGGCATGCGCGAAAGCCATCCCGGCTGGGAGGATGCCGCCGTTCCCCCCGATCGGGTCGGGCCCTACCTGCGCGACTTCCGCAAGCTCCTGAAGCAATACGACTATGGCTGTGCGCTCTACGGCCATTTCGGCGACGGCTGTATCCACGTCCGTATCGATTTCGATCCTGAGCAGCGAGGAGGGCATCCGGCGGTGGCGTCATTTCATGAACGATGCTGCCGATCTGGTGCTCTCCTATGACGGTTCCCTATCGGGCGAGCACGGCGACGGACAGGTCCGCGCCGAGCTGTTGCCGAAGATGTTCGGTTCGCAATTGATCGACGCGTTTCGGGAGTTCAAGTCCATCTGGGATCCCGATTGGATGATGAACCCGGGCAAGGTCATCGACGCAGATCCGATGGACGCCAACCTGCGGGCCGGACCCGGCTTCCACCCTCCGAACCTGGACACGCAGTTCGCCTACGAGGTCGAGGGCGATTTCATTCACGCCGCCAACCGCTGCGTCGGCGTCGGCAAATGCCGCAATCGAACCGGCAAGGTTATGTGCCCGAGCTACCGAGGCACGTTGGAAGAGAAATATTCGACCCGTGGCCGGGCACGTTTGCTCTTCGAGATGCTGGTGGGTGAGCCGTTGGTGAACGGCTGGAAAAGCGACGACGTCCACGATGCCCTCGACCTCTGTCTCGCGTGCAAGGGCTGCAAGAGCGACTGTCCGGTGAACGTCGACATGGCCACCTACAAGGCCGAGTTCAACTACCACTATTACCGCGGGCGGATGCGCCCGGCGCGCCGCCTATTCCATGGGAATGATCGATCTGTGGGCCAGATTCGCCTCCCGGGCACCCTGGCTCGCGAACATCGCCTTCCAGGCGCCCGGCATAAGCAGCCTCGCCAAAGCCATCGGCGGCATCGCCCGGCAAAGGCGTATGCCAAAGTTCGCAAAAGAGACCTTCAAGCGCTGGTTCGAGAGGCGCGGAAGGGTCAACCAGAGGCGGCGACGAGGTCGTCCTGTGGCCCGATACGTTCAACAACTACCTGCATCCGGAGGTTCTCAAAGCCGCCGTCGAGGTTCTCGAGGCGGCCGGGTGTAGGGTCATCGTCCCCGGACCAACCCTCTGTTGCGGCCGAGCGCTCTACGCCGAGGGAATGCTCGATCGGGCCAAGAAACTGCTTTTGGCGACCATGGAGGAATTGGGCGACGGCGAGGCGCCGATCATCGGCGTGGAACCGGCCTGTGTTGCGGCCTTTCGTGACGAGTTGATCGCCCTTTTCCCCAACGATGCGCGGGCCCAGTCGCTCAGCCGTCGCACGGTGATGCTCAGCGAATATCTCGTCAAGCGGGACTACCGGCCGCCGGCACTGGGGGGAAAAGCGATCGTCCATGCCCACTGCAACCATCATGCGGTCATCGGCGTCGGTGCCGAAAAGGAAATCCTGTCACGCCTCGGATTGGATTTCGACTTCCTTGACGCCGGCTGCTGCGGCATGGCGGGCAGCTTCGGCTTCGAGGCGAAGAAGTACGACCTGTCGGTGAAGATCGCAGAACATCAGCTGCTTCCGGCGATCCGCAAAACCGACCCGGACACGCTGATCATCACCAATGGCTTCAGCTGCCGCGAGCAGATCACCCAGCTCACCGACCGCCGACCGTTCCACCTCGCCGAGGTCCTGCGCATGGCGATTCACGCGCAAAACGCAGCCCACCCTACCGGCGACGAACTTCATGGAGATCAGAGATGAGCCAGACTATCGGGAAAAAGCATTGGGCCATCGCCGAAGGCTATATTCCGGCTTGGAGCCACGGTCCGGAGCCGCAAATGGAATCTCATGAAACGGCGTGCCTCCTCAATGCTTCCGATCAGGACGCGCACGTTTCGATCACCGTGTTTTTCGACGATCAAAAACCCATCGGTCCGTACTCGTTGACGGTGCCGGCCCGGCGCACGCGCCATGTTCGGTTCAACTCGCTTGAGGATCCCGCGCCGGTACCCCGAGATACTGACTTCGCCAGTGTCATAGAGTCGGACGTTCCGATTGTCGTTCAGCATACCCGGCTGGATTCCCGACAGGCGGAGCTGGGATTGCTCACCACGATCGCTTTTGCGGGCGATGTGTGAGTTCGGAACTTCGAGAGACGTCGCAAGAACGTAGGCGGATCCTTCGTCCACGTGCGCAGATTGGAGTGGTGAGGTTCATAGATGATGGAGGCGTCTCTTCCCTTGAGCGGGCAGGTCGCTCTGGTCACCGGCGGGAGTTCCGGAATTGGCAAGGCCTGTGCCGTTGCCATGGCCGAAGCCGGCGCCACGGTCGTGGTCAATCATCGCCCGCCATCACGGGACAAGGCCGAGGAGGTCGTCGACCGGATTCGCGCAAACGGCGGTAAGGCGATAGCGATCGGAGCCGATGTCAGTGACGAGGATCAAGTTCGCGAGATGTTCGCACAGGCGATCGATGCCGAGGGAACCGTTCACATCCTTGTCAATAATGCGGGCATCCAACGGGATGCCGATTTTCTCAACATGACACTCGAGAATTGGCGGCTGGTCCTGGACGTCAATCTGACCGGTCAGTTCATTTGCGCGAAGGAGGCGGTACGCGAGTTCCTCCGCCGGGGCATCGACAAAACGGTTTCAAAAGCAGCCGGCAAGATCATCTGCATGAGTTCCGTCCATCAGGTGATCCCATGGGCGCACCACGTCAACTATGCCGCATCGAAAGGAGGGGTCCACCTGTTCATGGAGAGCCTGGCGCAGGAAATGGCGCCGCACAAGATCCGCATCAACGCAATCGCCCCCGGCGCGATCCGAACCGGCATCAACCGTTCCTCCTGGAAAAGCCGAGAGGCTCGCGAGAAGCTGCTCGAACTGATCCCCTATGGCCGCATCGGCGATACCGAGGATGTAGCGAAGGTCGCTGTCTGGCTCGCCTCCGACGACTCCGATTACGTCATGGGCGCGACCATCGTTGTCGGCGGTGGAATGCTCCTCTATCCGGGATTTGCCGGTAACGGCTGACCCCGCTCACTCAAGGGACTTGCCGTGGGCCGAAGCGCCGAGCGACCCAATCAATCGTCAGACCCTGGACGATGATGGAGAAGATCACCACCCCGTAAGCGACGGTGAGGATGGTGTCCCGAACAGGCGATAGCGGCAACGAGAGGGCGAGTGCGACCGATATCCCGCCGTGCAGCCCGCCCCAGGTCATGATCGGCAACATCCCCCGCGGCCGGTCAACGAACAATCCGAGACTGTAGAGGGGCAGGAACAGGCTAACGAACCGGGCGGCCAGGACCAGCGGGATCGCGATCAGGATGACTTCCAGCGAGCGCAGTTTCAGGCTCAGAGCAAGTACCTCGAAACCGATGAGCACGAACAGCAGGGAGTTGAATATTTCGTCGAGCAGCGACCAGAACTGGGTCACGTGGTGCCTTGTCGTCTCGCTCATGGCGAACTTCGTACCGTGGTTGCCGATGAACAGACCGGCAACGACGACGGCGAGAGGCCCCGAGACCCCGAGCCTCAGGGAAACGCCGTAAAGGATGTCACCAGCGCGAGAGTTATCAAAACCTCGATGCCGTATTCATCTATCGAGCGAAGCACGAGGAAGGCGAGGTAACCGAACGCCAGGCCGATCGCGATCCCGCCGCCGGCCTCGACGGCGAACAAAAGCACCACTTCGGCGACACCGATCTCGCCATGTGCGCCGCTGCCCGTCGCAACGGCGAGAGTGATGCCGAAGACGACGATGGCGACGCCATCGTTGAACAGGCTCTCGCCGGTGATCACCGTTTCGAATTCGGTGGGCAATTCAGTGTTCGCAGGATGCCGAGAACCGCGAGGGGATCGGTCGGCGCGATCAGAGCGCCGAAGACGAAGCAGTAGACCAGCGGCACGTCGAACCCGAAAACGGAAATGCGCCCCACATGCCGACGCCGACGATGACGTGCCAATCAGCGTGCCGAGGGTCGCCAGGGTGAGGATCGACCATTTGTGGTTCCAGAGGCTCGGCAGATTGACGCTGAGCGCACCGGCGAAGAGCAGAAAACTCAACAGCCCCTGCAACAGTGACTGCGAGAAATCGACCTCCGCGAGGATGCTGCGAACGGCCGCTTGCAGGCCCCACCCCGGCAGCACCTCATGGATCGCGATGATCACCAGCGAGACGCAGAAGCCGATGACCACCAGCCCAATTTTGTGCGGCAACCTGAACAGGCGGTGGTTGACGTAGCCGAACGCCGCTGATAGGGTGAACAATAGGGCCAAAAGGTCCAGAAAGACTTCAGTCGGTGTCCCGAAACGGGTCATTGCTCGGTCAGCACGGAAATGGGATAGGCACGTCGTTTCGCCCTTCTCGCTATGGATGTGGCCTGGATGATGAACCTTAGTCGAAGCCGAAGTCGCCAAATGCTCGTTGGTGTTATCCCGGAACCGACTAAATGATCCGGTACTAGGCGCGTCGTTAACATGTGAAAAGGCGCAACTCCAGCGCTTGTCCGACAATTGCTAAATCGGGACCGTTTCCAATGTGCGGGGATGGGTGACGATTTGAAGGACGTCCAATCAAATGTATCCGCCGGGCGACGAAACGTTGCGGTATCCTGTCATGGAGGTCGGGGTCGCGATCGTCGCGGGCGCCGGTCTCGCCACCGTCTTTGAAGCACCGCGGCCGAACACGTGCCCGTGGTTTGCTCTTGATGACGGGCAGCCGACGCGAATTCTATGACAGGCTATGAGCGTCCCAAAGCGACCAAGGATCCGAAAGAAGGGCCATGGGTAGGTTCATGAACGCGCGAGTCCAGTACTTGTTCCTGCTTCTCATGGTCGCGGGCTGCACCCCGGACAATATTTCGTTCCTCAATCCGCAGGGACCGATTGCGGCCGCGCAGCGCTGGCACTTCGTCCTGGTGTCTGCGTTGGTGATGCTCGTCGTCCTGCCGGTGCTTGTCCTCACACCGTTGGTCGCCTGGCGTTACCGCCGCAAGAACCAGAAGGCGCGATACACTCCGAAATGGGATTTCTCCATGCCGGTCGAAGTCGCGATCTGGGGCATCCCTGTGGCCATCGTCGCGGTTCTCGTGGTGCTTCTGTGGCGCAGCACCGCCGCACTTGACCCGTATTCACCCCTCGAGGCCGACAAGCCGCCGTTGCGGGTCCAAGTCGTCGGTCTCGATTGGAAATGGCTGTTTATTTATCCCGATGAACACATCGCTACCGTCGGCGTACTCGCTTTTTCCGCCGATCGGCCCCTTGCGCTCGAATTGACGTCCGATTCGGTGATGCAATCCTTCTTCATTCCCGCGCTCGGCAGCCAGATATACGCGATGGCCGGGATGGTGACCAAGTTGCATCTCGCGGCCTACAGTCCCGGCGTTTTCCCGGGCGAGAACACGCAGTTCAGCGGGACGGGCTTTCACCGGCAGAAGTTCACCGCGGTCGCCATGCACCGCGACAAATTCGCGGCCTGGGTGGAAAAGGTGCGGGCAAACGGCATCTCGCTCGATGAAGCAACCTATCGCATGCTCGCGCGAAAAAGTACGCCCGAGAGGGCGAACGAAGAGTTAGGCACGGCCGCGATGCCGCGCGGGGTTCTCTATTTCACGGACGTGCCCTCTGGCTTGTTTGCGACGATCGTCGACAAGTACCGCTATGGCCGAGCCAATGAGGTGACCCGGGATCAAGTGCGAAATGGTGCCGCACCGTTGTCCCCCGTCTTGGTCACCGGACGGGAAACACGTCAATGACAAATATCGACTGGATGCATTTCATCCTGGGCAGGTTGTCGTGGGACGCTTTGCCGTTCTGGGGCATGGTTCATAACCCCTCTTTTCCCAAAGTCGTCAACGGCCTGATCGCCACGGGCGCTGCCGGAGCCGTCGTCGCAGGCGCAATTGTCGTGTCCATTCTGGTAACCCGGTACGGCAAGTGGCGCTCTCTTTGGTTCGAGTGGCTCACCAGCGTCGATCACAAGCGTATCGGCATCATGTACATCGTCCTGTCCTTCGTCATGCTGACCCGGGCCGTCATTGAAGCGGTGCTGATGCGGACGCAGCAGGCATTCGGGCTTGGCGGTGGGTTTCTGTCGCCCGACCACTTCTCGCAACTGTTCACCACCCACGGCTCGATCATGATCTTCTTCATGGCGATGCCGTTCCTGACCGGCCTCATCAACTACGTCGTGCCGCTGCAAATCGGTGCGCGCGATGTTTCCTTCCCCGTCATGAACTCGATCAGTCTCGGCCTCACCGCCGCCGGTGCCGGGCTGGCGATGGTGTCGCTTGTCATCGGAAAGTTCTCGACCGGCGGGTGGAGCGGCTATCCGCCCTACACCGAAGCCGCGTTCAACCCCGGCGTCGGGCCGGATTACTGGATATGGGCAGTGACGCTTTCGTCTATTGGCTCGACCATGACGGGGATCAACTTCGCGGTTACGATCTACAAGGAACGTGCGCCGGGAATGGATTTTTTCCGGATGCCGCTGTTTTGCTGGACAGCCCTATGCACCAGCATCTTGATGATCTTCGCTATGCCACCGCTGACCGTCGCGACGCTTCTGCTCGCCCTGGACCGCTATTTGGATTTTCACTTCTTCACCAACGCCCTCGGCGGCAACATGATGAATTACGCCAACCTGTTCTGGCTGTTCGGTCACCCCGAGGTCTACATCCTGATCCTTCCTGCCTTCGGGGTGTTCTCGGCGGTCTTCTCGACGTTTTCGGCCAAGCGCCTGTATGGATACACCTCGCTCGTTTACGCGACGATGACGATCGCCGTTCTCTCCTTCACCGTGTGGCTGCATCATTTCTTCACCATGGGCCAGAGCGCGAACATCAATGCGGTCTTCGGCATCATGACGATGCTGATCGGCATCCCGACGGGTGTGAAGGTTTATGACTGGATTTTGACGATGTACCGCGGCCGTGTGCGCTTCACCGTGCCGATGATGTATGCGCTCGCATTCCTCATGATGTTCGTGATCGGCGGCCTGACCGGAGTGATCCTCGCCAACCCGACCATCGACTTTCAGGTTCACAACACGCTTTTCCTGGTCGCGCATTTCCACAATGTGTTGATCCCCGGGCTTCTTTTCGGTTTGCTTGCCGGCTATCATTTCTGGTTTCCCAAGGCCTTCGGGTTCCGACTCGACGAAAAATGGGGGCGCATTGCCTTTGCCTGTTGGTCACTGGGTTTCATATTGGCTTTCTTTCCGCTCTACGGCCTCGGTCTGCTCGGCATGCCACGCAGAACGGTGGCCTTCTTCGAGCCCACCTACCTGCCGTATACGCTCGTGGCCGGCTTGGGCGCTGCACTGATCCTTTGCGGTCTCGGCAGCCTGTTCGTGCAACTATGGGTCAGTATCCGCAAGCGGGAGGAGAACCGCGTTTATGTCGGCGATCCCTGGAACGGGCGCAGTCTGGAATGGTCGGTGTCGGCGCCGCCGCCGGAGTACAACTTTCCTGTGCTGCCGGAAGTGACCGACCGCGACGCCTTCGCCGTCGCCAAGGAAAATGGCTATGCCTACCAGCCGGCGAAGGAATACGTGGATATCAAGCTGCCCCGAAACAGCGCCGTGGGAATGATCATCTG
>CAVYYK010000024.1:0-135759 GCA_963772635.1 uncultured Alphaproteobacteria bacterium | reverse complement strand
ACGGTTCGTTCCAGTCGCCACGACAGGATCGCGGCACATCACTTTGCCGCCGTCTGCCTTGCCGCGACCGTCGGTATTGATCATCAGTCCGCCGTCCGGTTCGCGTCGGCGGACCGTCGCCGCGCAGGGCCGTTCTCATTCAAAATGTTGTTGGCGGTATTGATCAGGGCGACGTGGGAGAAGGCCTGCGGAAAATTGCCCAGTTGGCGCTTTTCGCGGGGATCATACTCTTCCGCCAGCAGCCCCACATCGTTGCGCAGTGATAGGAGCTTCTCGAACAGTTCCTCGGCTTCGTCGCGGCGGCCCATCAGATGTAGAGCGTCGGCGAACCAGAAGGTGCATGCAAGGAATGCACCCTCCCTTCCCTCCAACCCGTCGACGCCGGTTTCGCTCTCGTAGCGTCGGATAAGACCGTCGGCGTGCAGGTCTCGTTGGATCGCCTCAACCGTGCCGATGACCCTTGGATCGTCTGCCGGCAGGAAGCCGACGAGCGGTATCATGAGCAAGGATGCATCCACCGCGTCGCTCCCGTAATACTGGACAAAGGCGTTTCGGCGCGAATGGAAGCCATGCTGACAGACGTCGTCATAAATCTGTTGTCGGAGCTGGCGCCACTCATCGACGGTTCCCTCCAGGTCGAACATCTCGGTGGCCTTCACGGCACGATCGACGGCGACCCACGCCATGACTTTGGAATGGGTGAAGTGCCGCGGCCGCCCCCGCATTTCCCACAATCCATGGTCCTCGCACCGCCACTGCTTCTCGAGAGATGTCATCATCACCCGCTGCAGTTGCCAGGCGTCGCCCGACGGCGGCAGGCCGTGAACCCGATCCTGATGAAAGGCGTCCATCATCTCACCGTAAATATCCAGCTGCAGTTGGCCATGGGCATCGTTGCCGACCTGCACGGGCCGGCTGCCCTCGTACCCATCTAGCCAACGTAGGATGCTCTCGGGGAGACGCCTTTCTCCGGTGACGCTGTACATGATCTGCAGCTGGGATGGCCTGCCGGCAACGGCGCGGAGCAGCCAGTCGCGCCAGGCACGGGCTTCCGTGAGGAAACCGGAACTGGCCAGAGCATCGAGGGTCAACGCGGCATCCCGTATCCAGCAGTAGCGGTAGTCCCAGTTACGGCAACCGCCGAGTTGCTCCGGCAACGACGTGGTAACCGCGGCGACAATCCCGCCGGTCGGGCCATAGGTCAACGCCTTGAGGGTGATCAACGAGCGAATGACCGCATCGCGCCAGCGACCCCGGTAGGTGCACTGTGCCGCCCAGTCATGCCACCAGGCCTCGCAATCGGCCAGGTCCTGTTCGGCATCGGCGACCACCGGTCCAATTTGATGCGACGGGAACCAGGTAAGGCGGAACGGCAGCACCTGTCCGGCCGAAACCGTCGCGCTGGAAACGGTGCAAAAATCCCTGTTGTCGAGGGGAAGGGGCGACTGAAAGCGGACGGCATCCGGGCCGGCGACAGCGCTAAAGCCGTATTCGCGGCGACGAACCCACGGCACCACGGACCCGTAATCGAAGCGGAGGATCAATTCCGCCCGGATGTCCACCTCCCCGCGCAGTCCCTTGACGATGCGGACCACGTCCACCTGCCGGTCGAAGCCGTGGATCGGCATGAAATCGATGACGGCGACGGCGCCAGTTTCGGTTTCGAAATGCGTTTCCAGCACCAGAGTATCGTCGTGATACCGGCGTTGGAAGTTTGTCACCGTGCCGGTCGGAGCAATCCGCCAGTGTCCGTTCTGTTCGCTTCCCAACAGGGCGGCGAAACAGGCGGGTGCGTCGAATCTCGGCAGGCACAGCCAGTCGATCGAACCGTTCTTCCCGACCAGAGCGGCGGTGCGGGTGTTGCCGATCAACGCGTAGTCTTCGATGGGCAAAGTCATTGTCCTGCTGTCCTTCCGCGCCCCTCGCAGCCACGCTTTGACGAAGCGGCGGTTCCGACGCCCCTAGGGAGGGCGACAAACTTGCTGTCAAGACTACGCTTTGTCCATCGACAAATCGACATATGCTGGCCATTCGGCTGGGCCTTTCAAACGGCCAGCACAGGGGGCCGCGGATCATCAACAATTCGGAGCAACTCGGCGACGTTTGTGGCCCTATGGGGCGAAACCGGCGGTGAGTAGTGTACGTTCGCCGCGCCGCGCGACCATGGCTCTTTATTTTTGGTTATCTGTGGCTTGCCGGATTCACGCGGCACCGAGAAGGCAAATTCGGAGAAGATCGAGCTTGGCGCGGTCCTAAATGTGACGGTTGACGCGCTTGAGCCCGATGATCTGGCCCTTGGTTTGTTCGTTGGACCAGGGTTCGACAATGGCGGCGGCAACTGCTTTATCGTCTGCCTGGAACCCGGTTGCGAAGGATGCGAGCAGAAGGAGACGTACTGCCCAAGGGCGCACTGCAGCACACGGTTCCTACAGCCGGTCGACCAAGCCTGCCAGAGCACCTACCTTTTCGGCGCAGTCAGCCTGCCATGGTGGGAAGTCCTCGGCGAGAAACCGCCATGGGCATCCGGCCCGCATTGTTATCTTCCGTGTCGAAACACGGAATTGGATACTACGGCGTATGCGGTCGCATGATTGGAATCAGGCTGTTCTCTGACGGTATTGCTGACGGTAGTTCGGTTGTTTTTATCATTTTATGTTTGCAATATCAGTATGTTATGTGCCTAATTGACCATCGAGTGGAATGTGTTTCGCGACGTTTCGCGGACTATCGGGCATTAGTAACGGGGGCAAAATCGCGGGCATCCGAGTGAGTCCGGAAAGTCACAGGTCGGTGTCGATGTGATCGGTGAGGCGAGATCTTGGTTTGGCCGAGCCGACGAGTGTGATTCATTGACGGCATGACGGCTTCGATACCAGATATTGACGACCTGAGCGTTGACGAACTCAAGATGTTGGTTTTGCAGCTTGTTGGGGAGATTTCGGCGTTGAAAGCGGAGAACGCTGCGCAGCGCGAAGAGATTGCCCGCCTCAAGGGTCTGCCGGCTCGGCCGAAGATCCGTCCGAGCGGCATGGAGACGGCCACGGATCCGAAGCCCGCGGGCGGAAATGCCGAGAAGCGCCGCCGGGGCGGCGTCAAGCGGGCGGTCATCGAGGAGCGGGTGATCACGGTGGCGACGCCGCCGGGCTCGCGGTTCAAGGGCTACGAGACGACGGTGGTCCAGAACCTGGTGGTTCGGCCCTCGACGATCCGCTATCGCCGCGAGCGCTGGCGGACGCCGAGCGGCGAGACGATCGTCGCCCCGCTGCCGCCCGGGGTGCGCGGCCACTTCGGTCCCGAGTTGCGCCGCTACGTGCTCGCCCTCTACCACCAGGGCCGGATGACGGTTCCGGGCCTCCTCGCGCATCTCGACGACCTCGGGGTGATCCTCTCGAAGCGCCAGCTGGTGCGGCTGCTCATCGACAGGCAAGAGCGCTTCGTCGACGAAGCGCGCGACGTGCTGCGGGCCGGGCTGGAGACGGCGGCGTGGCTCAGCGTCGACGATACCGGCGCCCGCCACAAGGGGGCGAACGCAACCTGCACCCAGATCGGCAACGACCACTTCGCCTGGTTCGCCACCACCGGCTCGAAAAGCCGGCTGAACTTCCTCGAGCTCCCGCGCGCCGGCCACGCGGATTACGTGATCAACGATGACGCGCTCGCCTACATGCGCCAGCGCAACCTCGCCGGTCCGCTGATCGCCCGTCTGCAGGCCGCCGAGGCCAGACGCTTCGCCGACCTTGCCGCCTGGACGGCCCATCTCGATCGTCTCGGCCTGAGCACACTGACGGTCAATCCGGACCCGGTCCGCATCGCCACCGAGGGGGCGCTGTGGGGCAGCATCGTCGATCACGGATTCCTCAGCGACGCCGTCATCCTCAGCGACGACGCCGGCCAGTTCAACGTCGGCGAACATGCGCTTGATGGCGCTGCGCCGCGCGCGGGGCCCTCCTATGGATGCTTTTCCTATTCTTTCGCGGAGTCCGGGGAAGGAAAGTGCGGCGACCGGCCGCGCACGCGTCCAAAACGGTGGCGCCGGATCAAAAAAGGAAGCATCGGAGGGCGCGCCGGATGCGGTCGGCGCGCGCATTGGTTACGGCGCCAATGTCGTCTCGATCTCGCTTCGGAGTTCGTCGAGTTGATCTTCGATCAATCGGATGCGTCGGAGAAACAGGTGCCGAGGGCTCTCCGTTTGCCGTCCGAGGGACGGATCGACATAGGTGACTCCCAGTTTGTTGTTTGCCGACCAAACAACGTCGCATTCTCGTTTTGCGCCACCCTCGATGACGAGAGTGATCGTACCTGGTAATTCCACATGGCCGGGAAGCTCCAGACCGGCGCCCGTCTCGGATATATTGCGGACCGTGCAGTCGACGACGTTGTGGCCGTTGTTGAAGATGATTCGTCCCTTCTTCAGGGTCGAGACCCGCTTTCCTTGTCTTTGTTCGAAGCGGACCAGGGGTTCTGTGCTCGTCGACATCCTGCCAACCTTCATGTAAAAGCGTGAGCATTCGGGGTTCGCCATTGAAGGCGGTCCACGGGGAAGGTTACTGCGGCGTTCCTAAGAAATGGTTAGCCGCCATCTCCATTGGCGTGGACCCGAACGGACCGGACGGGAGAAGGCGTTTCAGTTCACCATGGGCTTCTTGGGCGAAAAACCACGTTGACAGTTCCCCCGGTTCACTCCGACCTTTCATTTGACGTTCCCCCTGGTTCCGTCTCTGTCCCGGGGACCCGGGCGCTGACGCATCCTTTCCGAAGGCGCCAATCCCGATCGCCCTTGAAAGGGGCAGGAGAATCAATCTTGTCGTTTCCACATAACCTTCGAAGCTTGCAGGACCGGCACGTTCCGCTGCTGCTGGTCACCGCGCTCGTCTGCCTCGTCGCCGGGCTGATGCTGCCGATCATGGAGGTGCGCAACTTCTGGGTTTTCCGCGGGTCGTACTCGATCGTCGACGGAATCATCGTCCTGATCGAGCAGGGGGATATGCTCATCGCCACCTTTGTCGCGGCCTTTTCGGTGCTGCTGCCGGTGGCCAAGATCCTCGGGCTGCTGGCCCTATGGCGACGGGTCCGTCAGGGAAGGCACTTGTCGAGCCGCCTGCCGGCGCTGCTCGAGGCGATCGGCAAGTGGTCGATGCTCGACGTCTTCGTCGTCGCGCTCATCGTCTTCGCCGCCAAGGCGAGCATGCTGGCGGACGCCAACGTCGCTCCGGCGGTGATTCCGTTCGTCGCGTCGATCGTTTTCACGGTCTATTGCTCCCGCTCGATCAAAGGAAAACTGACGGCCGCAGCTCGCTGATACCGGCACCGGTATCGGCGGTTGGGCCGGTCCAAGACGACAAGCCCTGGCGCCCGGGGCGGGCACACCATCCCGGCGCCAGGGCTTTCGGCTTCGCCGGCGACCCGTCGTTGCGGGCGGCGCGGACGCCAGCGCCGATCGCTAGTTGATCGCCGCCTTGAGCGCCTTGCCGGCCCTGAACCGGGCCTGCTTGGACGCGGGCACTTGGATTGCCGCCCCGGTCTGCGGGTTGCGTGCCTGGGACGCGGCGCGTTGCCCGACGGTGAAGGTGCCGAAGCCCAGCAGACGGACATCGTTTCCCTGGATCAACGCGTCCTTGATCGTGGCGAGAACGCCCTCGATGGTTTTCGCCACATCGCCCTGATGCTGACCGGTCGTCCTGGCGACTGTGGAAATGAGATCGTTCTTGTTCATGCTCATGATATCTCCCACGGCTAAATCAGAATGCCTGCGTAAAAGGGAAAATTCCCCGTATGGGGAAGTCTTATCACCAGCGTTGCCTTGGACGTCAACTGCGAATTGACCCGCCCGTTGTCGAAGAACACGCCCATCATCGATTCCGTACCGGGGAACTGCTAAAGGAGCGGAGAGGGCGCCAATCGACGAATCGATTTTTTGCTTTTGTTTGCGGTTTCGCCGTGCGAATGAAGTGTGAGGTCGGAGGGTACCGCCGCCCGGCACGAAGCATCTTTCGGTATCGGGCGAACACACCGAAGGGGAGGAAGCGGATGAAGATTCAGAAGGTCGGCGTGGTCGGCGCCGGGGTCATGGGCAACGGCATCGCCCAGGCGTTCGCAGTCGCCGGTTACGACGTGATCATGCGCGACATCAAGCCGGAGTTCGTCGCCAAGGGCCTGGCGACGATCCAGAAGAGCCTCGACCGTATGGCCGCCCGCGACAAGATCACCGCCGCGGACAAGGACGCGGCGATGGCGCGGATCCAGACGACCACGTCGCTCGACCCGTTCGCCGACCGCGACCTGGTGGTCGAGGCGATCCTCGAGCAGGAGGAGCTCAAACGGACCCTGTTCCGCGAGCTGGACGTCATCTGTCGGGGCGACGCGATCCTCGCCACCAACACCTCGTCGATCTCGGTGACCAAGATCGCGGCGGCGTCGAGAAGGCCCGAGCGGGTCGTCGGCATGCACTTCTTCAACCCGGTACCGGTGATGAAACTGGTCGAGATCATCCGCGCCCTGCAGACGTCCGACGAAGTCTGCGCCACCATCGACGGGGTCAGCCGGGCGATCGGCAAGACCCCGCACACCATCAAGGACAGCTACGGCTTCGTCGTCAACCGGGTACTGATCCTGATGATCAACGAGGCGATCAACTGCCTGTACGAGGGCCTGACCGAGCCCGACGAAATCGACGCGGTGATGCGCCTCGGCGCCAATCACCCGATGGGGCCGCTGGCGCTGGCCGACCTGATCGGCCTCGACGTGGTGCTCAACATCATGCAGACCCTGTACACCGGCTTCGACGATCCCAAGTACCGGCCGAGCCCGCTGCTCAAGCAGATGGTCGACGCCGGCTATCTCGGCCGCAAGACCGGCCGCGGCTTCCACAAGTACGAGAACAGCTAGGCCGCGGTGGTCGCCGGAGGAATCAATCATGCACATCAGCATTCGCCGTTACGACAAGGTGGTCTCGGTCAGCGAGGTCTGCCGTAAGATCGAGACCAGCTTCGTGCCGCTGATCAGGAAGTTTCCGGGTTTCATCGCCTACTACGCCATCGATGGCGGAGGCGGCACCATGGCGACGGTCAGCGTGTTCTCGACCGAGGCGATGGCGCTGGAGTCCAACGACACCGCCGCCGCCTGGCTGCAGGAGAACGTCGCCGACCTCCAGCCCGAGCCGCCGACAATCGTCGCCGGCAAGGCCCGGGTGGTGTCAACGGCGTAGCCACCTGTCGCCGCCGAAACCAAGCCGCCGCAACCGCAACTCCCGCCGCGACAGCCCCCGGACGGTCGTGGCACCCGCCGTTCGGGCCGCGCCCAAACTCCGGTTTTGATGGGATGGACGGCCCCTGCTCATGGGGCATCGAAGTGCCTTAAGGTGGCTGTAATTGGACAAGCCACGAACGAGAGGAGCCGTCTGTGATGCAGGCTAGAGCGGAACCGGAGGAGATGGAATTGAGAGAGGATTGAACGAACCCGCTGGCGCGGGAGTGGGGTGAGCGGATAGAGGGAAGGGCTCCCGTCTGAGAGGATTGTGGTTGTTGAAGCCCAATCCAAGACAGGAGCACCCCGATGGCCGAGATGAGCCCTCTTCGCCGCCGTATGGTTGAGGACATGACCGTCCGCAATCTGTCGCCGGCGACGCAACGATCGTACATTCACGCCGTCTCCAAGTTCAGCCGCTATTTTGGCCGCTCGCCGGACCGGCTGGGTTTGGAGGATGTCCGCGCCTTTCAGGTTCATCTGGTGTCGACCGGCATTTCGTGGCCGGCGTTGAACCAGACGGTCTGTGCGTTGCGGTTCTTTTACGGCGTGACGCTCGGGCACGGCGAGATCCCGGAGCGCATCCCTTACGCGCGCGAGCCGCGCAAGCTGCCGGTGGTGCTGAACGCCGACGAGGTGGTGCGCTTTCTCGAGGCGGTTCCGAGCCTGAAGACCCGTGCCGCGCTGACGACGGCCTACGCGGCGGGGCTGAGGGCGTCCGAAGCGGTTGGCCTGAAGATCGCCGATATCGACAGCGTCCGGATGGTCATCCGGGTCGAGCACGGCAAGAGCTTGCCCCTGCGAAGGCGGGGGGTGGCAAGGACCGCACCGTGATGCTGTCGGCGCAACTCCTGGGTATCCTGCGCACCTACTGGCGTCTGGCCCGGCCCAAGCACTGGCTGTTTCCCGGCCGGGACGAGACGAAGCCGATCGACGTCCAGGTGCTGCACGCCGCCTGCCGCTCGGCCCGTGCCGCGGCCGGATTGGCCAAGCGCGTGACCGTGCATACGCTCAGGCACAGCTTTGCCACCCATCTGTTGGAGAGTGGCACCGATATCCGCATCATCCAGGTGCTGTTCGAAGCAGATACATACTGCCCGCCAACAACCGGTCGAGGGTCGGATCTTCTATCCGTTCCATCCGCGGTGCGGTGAGACGGTGCTCATTGTCAGGCGATACGCCTACCGTGGCACCGAGCTGGTGGTCATTCCACAGCCCGACGGATCTGTCGCCTGCATACCCGCATGGATGACGCACCAATCGGCAGCTCACCTGTTGCGCGCATGTTAATTTGGCTCGCCGGGATTCGGGCAAAATTGGGTTGTTTTGGGTGGGGGGAGAGTCAGGCTGTCATAACAAATTTGGGGGGTGTTGTGGTGGGGTAAAAGGGTGGTTTGGAGGGGGTGAGAAGGTGATCCTGGGTCACCTGTCCGGGTGTTCAGGGTGAAGAAACCGCAGGTTGAATTTGGGTTGTGGGGAACTCGGTGTCGGAGGGTTCTGATTTTGGCTCCGGTTTTGGCATCTTCTCGGCGCGGCGATCACTCTCCGGCATGATCAATGCCAGCGGCCAAACGATTAGGACACTCGCCACCAGAACAGCAGCCTGTGGGGGCAGTGGCGGCCAGTCGGTGGGAAAGGCTATACCGGTAATCCATTGGAGCAGCTCCGTCGCCTGTCAAACCAACGATCCGCCGGCGACGCTGATCACCCCATACTTTGACAACGGCCCCATGCCGGGCGGTTTTTGCGGTGTGTTGTTAGATTTCACTTTCTTCGCGTCCTCCAAGGTCGACCATCACCGCACCCCGTAGTAGGTCCCGCTCGAGTTACATTCGCCGGGTTCGCAGGTGCCAATGTCGGGGTTGCTCAACTTGGGTGCAGCCCCCAAAGCCCAACAGGGCCACGAGGGTCAGGATGATTTTGGTTTTCATGCTATCCTCTATAATTCAGGGTTCTAAGCAGAACAGCGGATAAACGTCGCAGTCAGCCTGGACGTCGGCCCAGTTCGTTGCCCCGGTAAGCCTAGACCATGCCGCAGAGGCGCCCGTCACACCGATACCGCGCCATGTAGGCGGCTGCCGCTGCTTTCTGGTCCCAGATATGCGGGGGGCGTTCTTTCTGGAATACCGGACCCAGATCCCCAGAAGCGTATTCCCGCAGCTCGATGCGGATCGGCCACCCGCCCGGGTCGGTGGCGGTATAAATGTCTGCCCACGAGCCCTCCCACGTGCGGGGGTCGGTGTCGTTGGATCGGGCTGACCCGTGACGGTGTAGCTATGACCCCTTCGGTGAAGCAATATCCATCGCCGTCTCCCCCGAGCATTCCAACGGTGGCCTTCCCCATCCACGTTGATCATCGTGTCCAGGTTGGTTTCGTCGGTGCCGGTGAGCACGTGCAGATCCTTCGCGTGCCCCATTGCCGAGAACCCAGAAATCGAACATGAAACTGGAAATAGCTCCGTCCCCGTATGCGGTGCCGCCACCGGACCCGTAGGCAAAGAACATCCCCGACGTGTTCATGCCGGATAACCAATCCCGTAGACCTCCTGAGTAACCACCAGATCAGAGACCTGATCCCCCTGCCCAGAAGTTGATGTTGTAGGCCAGCAGGGTCTTTGTATTCGGCGGCGGTGGCGTCGCCGGAGCCGCGATAGCGGCCATCTGCGCCAGGGTCCGCACGCACCATGCGATCCCTCTCTCCTGGCCGTACCAATAGCCGGTCCGTGTCAGTCCCCGCAGAGCGAAGTTGGAGACAGCCAGCAAGCCGACGCCGCCGCGAGCTGCGTCCGCCAGTAGTAGGGGTCGGCCGTGTCCAGATACGCCAGATATGCCGGGCTCGGGTGGTGCGGCACGTCATAGGTGTTCGTACCCGTCCGTGTTCCAGTGCGTTGCTCCGCCACCGCCGCTCCCCATCAAGGGTCCATGTCGGAGTAATCGGTCGGCGTGACGATCTTGAGGCTGGTCGGGTCCAGCCAGACCATCGGGAAGCTGTTGATCGCCCTCGCGGCAGTCGAACGACCGCCGTCTGCGCCCTCGGGTCGTCCCCGCTGATCACGGCAAGGGCATCCTCGCGCTTGAGGAACCCGAGCCAGGAGTGATACCCGCCAGATCCCATCGCCGCGTCAAACGCATCGCCGATATCGAGTGGCGTATAGGTGTAGGCGTCCGATCGTCATCCAAAGCGTCGTCTCGTCGCCGTCACGGTGATGTATGGCGGGACCATCTTCGTGGCGATAAGGTCGTGCATGTTGTGCGGGACGGTAACCCCAGGATCGCCACCGACCCACGTCAGGACATCATAGGAGACGGCGCCGGGGTGGTCGATCGTTGACCCGCCATTGTTGTAGACCGTGCTCCCGTCAACCTTGAAGGTCGGGACGTAGGTCTCGGTATTGGCCGTGACCGTCGTCAGGCTGTCGTCGAGAAGAACCTGTTCGTCGCGATCTCGCGAACTCGCACCTCGCCGTTCTTGTAGAGCTGCACGTGGAACTCTGCCGACAGGTGGTCCGAGCCGGTCAGCTTGTCACGGTAGACCGCCTCGATCATCTCGGGTCCGGCGATCCAAACGTCTCCGGCGATCCCGTCAGGTCAGCCAGGTCGATCGTCCCGTAGGCCCCGAACTGGATGGAGGTCTCCCCCAGCGCGCCGATGGCCGTGGTCAAATCCGAGGTCGTCAAGTCGGTCCCGGAAGCCCCCGCCTGATTGATCACGTCCACCACGAGCGGGGTGTCCGCCGTGAGCGAGGTGGTCCCGGCAATGGCTACAATCCTTGGCGAGCCGTCCGGCCACGTTGCCATGACGGTTGCTTGGGAATTGGCGATGTCTGCCGAGACCGCCCCCGCGCTCGTCGCCCCTTCCGCCAGCTCGACCGCCGTCTTGTAAACCACGCTGCCGGTGGACCCCGCCTCCAAGGTGAAGGTCGTCAGGGTTGTCGCAGCCGCCGCGCCGCTGTTGGGTCTGTAGACGAAAGCGTTCTGATCCACGTCGTTCACATAGACGAAGACGTTCTCGCTTGGCACCCAGCGGAACCGGCCGAATGTTCCCGCCTCGGTCGAGTTAACCGGCGGCGAGTAGAGGTTGGACCCCGACGGAGTTTCCGCCGTGCACGTCCCCGTGTCGGGGTCGTATGACCACATCTCCAGGTCGGGGTTGATGATGTAGGTCAGTCCGTCCTGCGGGTCATAGGCAGCGCCATCAATATCCAGCAATGGCGGTGGTGCAGCCGGTCAGGGAGGGGGTTGTCAACGCGCCCGTGGTGGCGTCGATATGGTAAAGCTCACCGGACCCCACCGCGACCACGATCTCCCGCGACGGGTCGTACGCCATCGCATGATAGTAGGGCTGGCTGCCAGGAAAGCTGTTGGACCCGGCCGAATAACTGTCCGTGCTGACGGTGTGGAACTGCTGGTTTATGGCATTGTCTGAGGGCCAGCAGCACCTTGTTTGAGCTGGTGATGTAGGCCGTCGCCGGGTGAGATGTCCGCCGTCGAACCGTGTGAAGTCGTCGAGCTGTGTCCAGGTCATCGTCGACGAAATCGAGCTTCCAAACTTGCTTGGAGAACCCACCGTTCCGCCACGGCGATCCGCCATACAGGATCAGGGCATTTTCGTCGGGGTCGCAAACGACGCCGTTGTACGGATGGATCGCCGACCGCCGCCCGTCGTCATAGGTCTCGTAGCACGACATCGGCTCGTGTCCCGATGTCCGCGTTGTCCGAGGGGTCCACGATCCTGGTCAGAGCGAAAGTATCGAAGTCCAGGGCATATATTTCGTTGCCCGCATAATCGTTGTGGCCGCCACCCAAAAGATCAGCCGGTTCCCGACGGTATCGAAGCAACCGCCGCCCTAGGCGTCGACGATGTTCGCCATGTCTCCTGGACACTGGCGGCGTGCCCGTCACCGCCGGGGATGGCGCAACATCCCGCGCCTTGGTGTCCGTCAACTCGCAGAACGTCCCAGCCGGCATCGCGGCAATGTCCGCGCTTGACGCACATGCCCCGGTGTAGTCGGACGGCGGCTCGGGTGGCTTGCCGGCGAAGGTGCACCGTTGAGGCGAAATCCCGGCCCGTTGAGCGCCCCGCCGAAGAATCCGACCGCGAACGAGGGAACAACGGAAGCGGCGAGAAACAGCGCCGCGAGAAGGATGCTTTTCATTAGTGCACCGCCACTGTGAACATGCGCGTCGTTCTTACCCGCACTTGTCGTGAACGTTCCGCCACCCTGGTGGGCTGGTCCCACTCGATGCGGCATAAGAAATCGCCAGTCCGAGAGTGGTTCCCATCGCTCGGAGACCCGGACGCGATAATGTTCATTGACGGTTCCGCCGTGAATGTGTACGATGACCCGTACCTAGTTCCCACGCCGGTCACTGTGAGGCCGGGGCTGTTCGTTGGGGTAACGTCATTCGTCACGTGGTTGGTCGACCGATGTCGCTCCGCTGTTCGCGCAATCAATGTCATCTACCGAGGATGCGTCGGAAAACCTCAGAATTATTGCCTTGAACGGTTGGTCCGCAGGCAAGCCCTGTAATCGTCAGCGCGGACGGCTCGCTGCCCGGAGTCGTCACCACATGCGATGCAACGAACATGCCGAACGTCCAACTTGTGTTGTAGCAAGCCGACGTGTTGTGCGCGGTCCATCCGGAGGGCGTGTCGATATTGTGTATTTGTAATTGGCGACAACAACCAGAAAGTCTCCCGCTTGGAGACTGTCCGGCATGTCGACATCTTCCGTGGTGTCCGTCTGCTCCGTCGAGATCAGGTTGACCAACGTGCCGGTGTCAACGAAGGCCGGATCGCTCCCGCCCCCGGCAGCAGCCCGCCACGCAGAGTAGCCGTCTACAACCCCCTGCGCCTGCGCGGGAGCTGCGAGTAACAGGAGCGCGATTAATAGTAGGTAACGCATCCAACCAATCCATTTCCAGGCTCTGTTGAACCAATCTGGGTTACGTCGAAGGTGAGCGGAGCATTGGCCGCCAGGGACGTGTCAGAGAACGCTGGTGCTGTGCCGGTTCCCGTGGTGAACTCCGTGGCGTCAATCGTCCCGGACGTAGACAACATGGTTGTCCCGCTTTCTTTGATGTCGAAGACGATTGCGGCTCCTGTAGGGGCAGTACCCACCGCCGGATCAATATACGCTCTCGCGCTAACAATCGTTGCCGCAGCTCCAAGGTATAACCCACCACGGACACCTGTAGCCATCGCAGTAGCACCGTCCGTGATCGCGAGAGAATTCGGACCAAGGGCAACACACACTTCGTGGGTCTCATTGCCCGAGTGCAAATCCGCAATATCCTGGCATGGGACATACGCAGCGACATCCGCCGTCTCGTTGTCCTGTACCGGGCAGTAATCTGTTCCAGTCACGGTGATCGTCGGGCGTTTCGTGATATCCTCCGGGCCGTATGCCCGCCAAGTCGAGCCGGAATCGTCCGTTTCGACAAGCAGGTAGCCCACCGAACTGTCAGCGACCGTGAACGTGGTCAGCCCATTGATTGAGTAATCACTTCCGTTGATCGTAACGGTCATCACGTCACCGCACGAGTTGGTGATGGCGAGTAGTTTATCGATCCACCCTGAGCCCACCGTTCCCGTCGGCCCGTTGACTTGCAGGGAACAATTGGAACCTGTCGCCTTTACCACTTGGAACCCGGCGACAGGCGGCGCCCATGTCGTTGTCACGGCATCGGCAGAGGTGTCGATCAGAACGCCAACATCGCCATCGAGCGGGAAGTATTCGCTGGCAAGGGCTGGCGTCATATCCGCGGCGGTCAGCGCGCGGCCGTAGTAATTCCCACCGTCGGACATCAATCCGAACCCGGCGGTCTGGGTCGCGCTGGTGACGTCGGTTAGATCCGGGAGAGTGGTTGCGCCACTACCAGCCGCATCGACCTGTTTCCATACCGCCGCGCCATTGGTGTTGTCCGCGCAGATCCATACCGTATCGTCGGATACGTTGACCCACATGGAGCCGACGGTGTACCCGCCCGGGGAGACGTCATCCGTAGCCCCTGGGTCGGTGGTCGCATCGAGGTTGTGGATCATCGACCCGTAGTGCACGGGCGCCGCCTGCACGGGCAGGGTTAGGCACAGCGCCCCGAGAAGGACCAGGGCGGCAATCTTGATGTTCATCATTTGCTTACCACGTAAGAAGTAACAGTTAAGGCACTCGCCGAGATTGTGGAACCTCCCGTATTCTCTACCCGCACCGATACCTCGTCGGTGCCTGATATCCAGCAAGCACCCGGTTCTGCGGCAGGATTGTCCGTCTCCGCGGGCTGGGGCCGGTACGTTCCTGCGGTAACGCCGGGGCTACCCGTCACCGTTGTCGTTATAACCGCGGTTTCATTCGGCAGAATGTCTGCGGAGTTGGTTCCGGTGCCAGATTGAACAGTTACGCCAGACGGCAAGCCCGTCAACTGTGAGCCGTCGACCGCCGGCAAGCCGGGCGTGCCGCCACCGACATCCTCGAGCCGCACCACGTCGTCAACGGCGGTCCCGGCATTCAACGCGGCGGCGGAACCGAGCGCCGCGAACTGACTATCAACCTCGGTTTCGGTGTAATAGCGCCCGTCCAGTTGTCCGGTATCAAGGGAGGCCCGGGCGTAGTAACGGGCATCTCCGCGGGCGTTGGTGTGGTACTGGTTATGGTCGTCATCGGAGAGCCCGGTGAGGGCGCCGTGATCCGCAACGCCGGACGGCAAGCCCGTCAACCGTGAGCCGTCGACCGCCGGCAAGCCGGGCGTGCCGCCACCGACATCCTCGAGCCGCACCACGTCGTCAACGGCGCTCCCGGCATTCAACGCGGCGGCGGAACCGAGCGCCGCGAACTGACTATCAACCTCGGTTTCGGTGTAATAGCGCCCGTCCAGTTGTCCGGTATCAAGGGAGGCCTGGGCGTAGTAACGGGCATCTCCGCGGGCGTTGGTGTGGTACTGGTTATGGTCGTCGTCGGAGAGCCCGGTGAGTTGGCCGTGGTCGGTGACACCACCACCGGTACCGCCACTGCCTGAGGTTGCGATCAGGTCTCCACTGGCATCGAACCCCAGAACCCTATTGGCGCGCTCGTCCTTTGAAGGCAGTTCCAAGTCTGCGGCTTCATCCGTAAAGCTAAGATGAACAGCGCGACCGACATCGTCAGCCACTTGCTGAAGTGTGGCGGTGAGATAGTCGAGTTCATCATTGATATCCTTGGCGCGAAAAGCGCCAGACTGTTGAAAGTCTGTGATACGCCCAATAGCGAGTGACCTGCGCAGGGTCACGACCACGCCGCTGGCGGGAGGTGTGTCGAACGTAATCGAGCCACCGTATGAGTTTCCTGCACCAAGTACAGAGTATCCAAATATCTCTTTAGTATCGCCCGTATATACTTCAAGGTCATCTTCTACGAAGATGGGAAATGGATAACTGAATTGTGTTTGACTGCCGTCTGCCGCATATTGAATCCACGGCGTCACATCACCGATTTGGATGTGGTTGTTCATTATTTACTCCTTAAGCGCGGACGGGTCTAGATTTCGAGAAGTGGCACGTTACGAAAGCCCTGCTGAAGGACGCCGAAAGCCATGCGATTGCCGGGCCGAGAGGCTTCCAACAGATTCTTTCTTCGCGACCAGGCGAGTTGGTCGTTGATCCGGTTGATACGGGTCGAAGCTAGAGTGCGCGAGTCTGCGTTTTCCTGTTCCGCCTCGGCGGCCAGGCCGGAAATAACGGCCTGGGAGGAACCGCCGGCACCAATACCTTGAGCACCGAAACGGGCCCTTTGGGTTGCCAGCGCCCGACGAAGGCGATCTCGCCTTTGGCGCTCTTCGATCTGCTGAGCTTGTTGGATCTGTCCGGTCTGGCCGCGGGCGTCAGCCTCCAGGGCAGCTGCTTGGTTACTCTTTTGTGCGGCCTCAAAACCCATTTGGAGCACGCTCATTGCGGCGCTGGGAAGAACTCCACCCATAGGTTGGTTTCCTCTGTTGATTGGAATTGAATCGTCCAAGTGACAACGGCCGACGCCGATGTCGGCACGCCATGGATAGGGGCGAGCAAGTTCTTCGGGCAGTGCTTGACGCTAACGCCAACGCAACAAAACCCTCCCCAACTCGGCGTCCCTTGATCTTCGCTGGATTGGTCTGAGATTCAGCCGTTGATGCTTATCTCCGCCGAAACGGAGAGCAGGGTAAAGGGAAGACGCGTATCCTGCCTGCCGTCGACGTTACCGAATGTCACACCCTTCTCTGGAACTTTGGTACCCCGTGAAATCGCCTGTCGGAGCCAGAGCGATCACGGAAGGTGGCGGAAATGAGGGGAATCCAACCCGACCGTGGCGAGGTTGCTCTTGGTTGCACCCAGGAAGCATTGCAAAGTCCACCGCAATCTCCTGCAGTGACCTTCGCACATAGCTCAAGGGCTCGATAATCGGTATATATACCTTTTCGGCGCCCAGTCAAGGAAAATGTTACTATTTTTTGCCTGGTTGAAGGAAACAGTACAGCTGCCAAGGCGTCGTTATCCAGGGTGCGTGAATACCAAGAACTCGTTTCACCGCCTCGACACAGGTAAATGGCCGCAGAGGCGCCAAACGCAATGGGGCACGACGCACCGTGGTCTCGAGAACCTGTAAACCTTTCACCCGATACCATTCAGCTAATTCGCCCAACGATGGACCTACAATCACCGCGAGATCCGTGCGATGGGATAGCGGATCATAGATTATCCAGCAGTCCTGTTGGCGTACCAATACGAAACAGTGGCGAAATCCTGGCCGCAACAACTTCAACCACTTAAGGCTCGTTTCTCCAGAAAAAACCACGATCGCCGCCCCTTTATCTTCAGCAAGTCGCCGAACCGAACCGCCTGCATCCTGATCAAAGCTGGAGGCCCTCATTCCACGATCCCCTTTTGGCGAAGTACCGTGGTAAGACGGTCAAGCGCTTCGTCCCAAAGCTGGAATGCATTTTGTTCGTTCAGACATCTAGGATCGGGGGGCCGCTCATGGAGCCCGTATGTCCCCAGGACGACTAAATGTTGCGATCCAATGAGCCCGCGACGTGCCAAGGCCATCGCAGCCCGATATAAGTCATCTGGATCACAAGGTCGCCTGATCTGCCCAGATGAACTGCCAAAACGAGCACCATCTCTTCGCATTCGTTGACATCTCACAAACCAGAACCAAGCCTCCTCCGCGCTTGAAAATGGGGTTGTGGGGACTTCGTAGATTGGATTTGGTATACGGCGTTTGGATGACACCAGTCACCTCCGTGACATCCTATGATGGGGCAAAATGAGACTACTATTCACAATATAGGAATTAGAGCGCATGTCAAGTCCCTTTATAGCAAAACGTTCCTAGTGCATTTAGAGTCGGTGTATAAGACAATGTTCCCATGTTAAGACATTCTGACATTTGGCGTGCCATCGACCTGCTTGCTCGGGAACGTGGCATGTCGGCATCTGGGTTAGCGCGGCGTGCCGGCCTTGACCCAACTACGTTCAACAAAAGCAAGCGGGTTACCCGCGAAGGCAAACTTCGATGGCCCAGTACGGAGAGCATAGCCAAAATTCTCCAGGCTACCGGGGCCAGCCTCGGCGAGCTTGTTTCCTATATTGGTGAAGGGGCCAGTGGAGGGGTCTATCGAAACATCCCAGTTGTTGGCTTCGCGCAAGCGGGCACAGAGGGCTATTTTGATGACGCAGGTTACCCAACGGGCGCCGGTTGGGATGAAATTCCATTTCCAGAAGTTGGCGATCCTCATGCCTACGCGCTGGAAATCAGTGGTGATAGCATGGAGCCCGTGTACCGTGACGGGGATATCATTATTGTTTGCCCCCACGCAAATATCCGGCGGGGCGATCGAGTAGTTCTAAAGACTTACGAGGGAGAGGTGATGGCTAAACTTCTCCGCCGCAGAACGGCTCATAAGTTCGATCTGAGATCCTTTAATCCAGAACATGACGATCGCGCATTATCGGTCGAGGAAGTTGAATGGATCGCCCGAGTTATCTGGGCGAGCCAGTGACGACCCAGTATGTATTAATTGGCAATACGCTTGCCACTGACGTGCTTTCACGTCATTTTCCTTCGATTGTAATCCCTGAAAGTGCGTATCCACTTCGCTCCAGCGATTTGGTATGGTAGCGTGTTGGGATGGATTCTGGCGAACACCCATTGGAAGGTGTCGATTATCCTCGGACGTTTCAGGAGTTCGATGCGTGGTTTTCGAACGAGACCGCCTGCCGTGAGTATATCCGACGGCTTCGGTGGCCAGGCGGCTTTGTTTGCCCCCACTGCGGGGCGGCTGGCGAACCGTGGGTCACGTCGCGGAGGCTGTTGCATTGTCAGTCCTGCCAGGGGCAGACCTCGCTGACCGCAGGAACCATATTTGAGGGGACCCGTAAACCTCTGCGAATCTGGTTCCTGGCCATGTGGTTCGTCACCAGCCAGAAGAATGGCGTCAGTGCACTGGGCCTTCAGCGTGTGCTTGGATTTGGAGGCTATCAAACGGCCTGGGCGTGGCTTCACAAGTTGCGGCGAGCAATGGTTCGCCCCGGTCGCGAGCGTCTCCTTGGCGCCGTCGAGATCGATGAAACCTACATCGGCGGCCCCGAAGAAGGAAAGCGAGGCCGCGAAACCGAGGCAAAAGCCATCATCGCCGTGGCGGCCGAGAAAAGCGGTAGAGGCATCGGCCGCATCCGTCTTCAGCGTGTCGGCGATGTTTCCGCGGCCACTTTGCTTCCATTCGTCCAAGCCGTCGTGGCGCCGGGCTCTGTGGTGCACACCGACGGATGGAGCGGCTATGCTGGCATACAGAAGTTAGGCTACGACCACCGAGCAACGATCATCGCCGTTGCCAACCAACCAGCCCATGAAGTCATGCCACGGGTGCACAAGGTCGCCTCACTTCTCAAGCGATGGCTGATCGGCACCCACCAGGGCGGCGTCCAAAACCCTCATCTCGACTATTATCTCGACGAATTCACCTTCCGCTTCAATCGCCGACGCTCGCAGGCTCGGGGTTTGCTGTTCCACAGACTGGCACAGCAGGCCGTGGCCATGACCCCGTCTCCATACCGCAAACTCGTCGCCAACCACAAATTACCGATCGCAAACTCCACACTGGAGTAAAGTGGATACGCACCTCGCCGCAAAACCTATTTCGCCAATTCAGGAAGATTCTTGTAAAAATCCAGCGCTTCTGGGTTGGCTAGCGCTTCCATATTTTTCACCTGTCTACCGTGAATGAGGTCGCGGACAGCGAGCTCGGTGATCTTGCCACTCTTAGTGCGCGGTATGTCGCGAACTTGGATAACTTTAGCAGGAACATGTCGGGGGCTGCAGTGCTCACGGATATGGTTTTTGATTTGGTCGACGAGCGGATCGTCGAGATGTAGACCCTCGCGCAGCACGACGAACAGCACTACCCGGACATCGTTGTCCCAGTCCTGGCCGACGACGATCGACTCGACCACCTCGTCGAGTTGCTCCACCTGGCGGTAGATCTCGGCGGTGCCGATGCGCACGCCGCCGGGATTGAGGGTGGCGTCGGAGCGCCCGTAGATGACGATGCCGCCGTGCTCGGTGAATTCGACAAAGTCGCCGTGGTGCCATGCGCCCGCAAATCGCTCGAAATAAGCGGCGTGGTACCTGCCGCCATCGGGATCATTCCAGAAGCCGACCGGCATCGACGGGAACGGTTGGGTGCAGACCAGTTCTCCCTTGCCGCCGCGCAAGGACCGCCCCTCGGGGTCGAACACGTCGACCGCCATGCCAAGGCCGGGCGTTTGAATCTCGCCCGGCCACACCGGCGCCACCGGGTTGCCGAGGACGAAGCACGAGATCAGGTCGGTTCCGCCGGCAATCGACGCCAGATGCAGATCAGCCTTGATGTCCCGATAGACGTAGTCAAAGGACTCCGGCGCCAACGGCGACCCGGTCGAGGTCATCGTTTTCAGCGTGTCGAGCCCATGGGTCTCCCGAGGCTTCAGTCCGGCCTTGTTGAGAGCATCGATGTACTTGGCCGAAGTGCCGAACAGGGTCATCCCCTCGTAGTCGGCGTAGTCGAACAACACGTTGCCGGACGGGTAGAACGGGGATCCGTCGTAAAGCAGAACCGTCGCCTGCGACGCCAGCGTCGAGACCAGCCAGTTCCACATCATCCATCCGCAGGTGGTGAAATAGAACACTCGATCGCCGGGTTTGATGTCGCAGTGGAGAACGTGCTCCTTCATGTGTTGAAGGAGGGTGCCGCCGGCGCCGTGGACGATGCACTTGGGCGCGCCGGTGGTCCCCGAGGAGTAGAGAATGTAGACCGGATGGTCGAACGGCAGCCGCTCGAAGGCGATCTCGCCGGGTTCGTGGTCGGCGATGAAATCACCCCAGGCGACGGCACGGGCGATCGGCGCGAGGCTCGGCTCTTCGCGGGTGTAGGGAACGATGATCGTCTGCTCCACGGACGGCAGCCGCAGGACGATTTCCTCCAGCTTCTCGAGGCAGTCGACCGGCTTGCCGTTGTAAAGATAGCCTTCGGCGGCGAACAGCAACCTCGGCTCGATCTGGCCGAAGCGATCGATCACCCCGTCGACGCCGAAATCGGGGGAACAGGACGACCACACGGCGCCGATGCTGGTCGCCGCCAGCATCGCGATCACCGTTTCCGGCATGTTCGGCATCATGCCGGCGACGCGGTCGCCGGTGGTCACGCCGGCCTCGCGCATCGCCCGGGCGACCCGCGAAACCTCGGCATTCAGGTCGGCGTAGCTCATCCGCCGGCGGACACGATCCTCGCCGCGAAAGACGATGGCGTCGTCGTCATCCCGGCGCTTGAGCAGGTTTTCAGCGAAATTCAGGCGCGCGCCCGGGAACCATCGGGCGCCCGGCATGCGATCGCCGTGTTCGACGACGACGGTGCCCCAGGTTTCGGCGATGACGCCACAGAAGTCCTTGAGGCTCTGCCAGAACTTCTCCTTCTCGTCGATGGAGAAGCGGTACAGGGAAGCGAAATCGGCGACGGTGACGTTCCAGTCGTTCTCGACCTCTTCCATGAACTGGGTCATGTTGGCCCTGAGGACGCGCCTCTCGCTCGGTCGCCAAAGGGGTTCGGCCACGGACTCGCTCCCGGTGTTTCCCTTTCTACGGATCCCGTGCAGTATGCGGAGACCGTGTGTCCCGCGCAACCCGGACCCGCGGCGAAAGCATGGGTATTCGCCGAATCCCAAACCCAATTTTGCATTCATGACCGACCCACCGACCCTCGCCTCCCCAGGAGAATCCCTCTCAGGATCCCTTCGTGGTGCCTTTTACATGATTGGCGCCGGCGCCAGCTTCGCAATCATGATCGTCATCGTCCGTCATGTCTCGGCGGAGCAGCATCCATTCCAAATCGCGTTTTTCCGTAACCTGTTCGGAATGGCGTTCATGCTCCCGTGGATCATCCGCACCGGGGGGAAGGGTCTCAGAACCCAGCGGTTTGGTCTGCATCTGTTTCGGGCGCTGATCGGACTCGCGGCGATGCTGTGCTTCTTTTCCGCGATCAGCCTGATGCCGGTGGCAGAGGTCACTGCGCTGACCTTCACCGCGCCTCTGTTCGCGACGGTCGGGGCGGCCCTGGTTCTCGGCGAGAAGGTCCGTCTCAGGCGATGGACGGCGGCGGCGGTCGGTTTCGTCGGGGCCCTCGTCATCCTCCGTCCGGGAGCGGCGATGGTGACGCCTGCCGCGCTCGTGGCCTTGGCGTCGGCGGCGTTCATGGCGGTGGCGATTTTGACGATCAAGGCTCTGTCACGGACCGAAAACCCGAATGCGATAGTCCTCTACATGGGTCTGCTATTGACCCCGCTGTCTTTCGTCGGCGCACTGTTCGTGTGGACCCCGCCGATGCCACAGACCTGGGCGTGGCTGGTGGCAATGGGGCTGACGGCAACCCTCGGCCAGCTGATGATGACCCGGGCTTTCGCTGCCGCCGAGGCTTCGGCGGTGTTGCCCTTCGACTTCGCGCGGTTGGTTTTCGTCGCGATCCTGGGCTTTCTGTTGTTCGGTGAGCTCCCGGACCTGTGGACCTGGATTGGCGCGGCGGTGATCGTCACAGCCACCGGCTATATCGCCCATCGGGAAGCGCGCCTCGGCAAGGAGATGCCGCCGGCGGCGCCGTGACCGTCGGTCGCCCTCGGCCCGTGGGCGAAATCGCTTTCGGCTGGTTCTGTTCGCCCGTGACAATTGACGGAGGCTGGAAGGGCGCTGGGACGGCAGGGTGAGCGGCAGGGTGAGTTGATGGTGACGTGGGCGTCGATGGCGAGGGGAAAGCATTTGGGGTCGCAAACGGGCGCTGCTATCCTTACCTCAGCGAGTTGGTCCCCCGGTTTGCGCGGCGGGGCGAACGAAGGGGCGAGGAAAGAGGCCGTGACCAGCGTCGACGAAAACGAACCCCTGCGGGTTTCCGCCGTCCACCTTGATGCGGTCGGCGGGATCGCCGGGGACATGTTCTCCGCGGCGCTACTCGATGTGCGACCCGATCTGTGGCCGGCCTGCGAGGGGGCGATCGCCTCCGTCGGGCTGGCGGACGGGACGCGGGTCTCGCTCGCCGGTTACCGCGATTCGATGCTCAGCGGATCGCGCTTCGTCGTCGAGGCACCGTCGCAAGTCCGGCCGAGCGACGGTCGTCCCCATGTTCGCTGGTCCGACATTCGCAAGCGTATCGCGTCGGCGCTCCTCGATGAGGGCGTTCGCAAGACGGCGCTGGCGATCTTTCGCGCCCTCGCCGAGGCGGAGGCCGCCGTCCACGGGGTCGATGTGGACGGCGTCGCGTTCCACGAGGTCGGCGCCGACAACTCGATCGCCGACATCCTGTCGGCGGCGGCGATCATCTCCCGGCTCGGCCGCTGCAGCTGGTCGATCGGCCCGATCCCCCGCGGTCGAGGCTTCGTCGCGACCGAGCACGGGACGCTGCCGGTCCCGGCGCCGGCGACATTGGAGCTGCTCAAGGGCTTCGTCGTGATCGACGACGGCGAGCAGGGCGAGCGGGTGACCCCCACGGGGGCCGCGATCCTTCGTGTTCTCGCACCGAGCCAGGAGGCGGACCCGGTCCCGCGGAGGCTGATCGGGGCGGGGATCGGGTTCGGCACCCGGATGCTGGAAACACGCAGCAACGTGCTGCGCGCCTCGCTGTTCTCCGCGGTCGACGACGGTCTGCAGGGAGATTGGGTCGAGTTGCTGCGGTTCGAGGTCGACGACCAGACCGGCGAGGACCTTGCCGTCGCCCTCGAGCGTCTGCGCGGCACAGCGGGCGTCATCGATGTCTGTCAGTGGCCGGTGCTTGGCAAGAAGGGGCGAATGGCCGCGGCGGTCCAGGTTCTGGTGCGGCCCGAGGCGGCGGCGCGGGCGGTCGACGCGGTTCTTGCCGAGACCACGACCCTCGGCGTTCGCCGCAGTATGGTTGCGCGGACGACGGTCCGGCGCGAGATGCACGACGTCGACGGTGTCCCGGTGAAGCTGGCACGCAGACCTCTTGGCATTTCGGCCAAGGCGGAAATGGACGCTCTCTCACACCTCGAAGGGGTAACGAGCCGCCAAGCCGAGCGGAAACGGGTGGAGAGCGAGGCGATCGAGAAGGAGACCTCGAATGGCTGAACCCGGGAGGCTCCGGGACATGCTCGGCGGCTTCGCCAGGGCTACTGTCGCCGTCTCCGGCGGCGTCGATTCGATGACCCTGGCAAGCTTCGCCCACCGGATACTTGGTGCCGACAGGGTGCGGATGGTTCACGGGATTTCTCCGGCGGTGCCGTCGGCGGCGACCGATCGGGTCCGGGCTCAGGCCGAAACCGGAGGCTGGAACCTTGACGTGGTCGACGCCGGCGAGTTCGTCGACGAGCGCTATCGCGCCAACCCGGTGAACCGCTGTTACTTCTGCAAGTCCAACCTGTACAGGACCCTGGGCAGGATGTCCGACGGGATAGTGCTCTCGGGCGCCAACACCGACGATCTCGGCGACTATCGCCCCGGGCTCGAGGCGGCGGCGGCCAACGGCGTGCGCCACCCATACGTGGAAGCGGGGTTCGCCAAGGCCGACGTGCGGGCGCTCGCCCGCCGGCTCGGCCTGCCCGAACTGGCGACGCTTCCCGCCTCTCCTTGTCTCTCCAGCCGGGTCGAAACCGGTATCCGCATCGAAGCGGACACGCTGCGCCTGATCGATCGGGTCGAGGACTGGATTCGGGAGGCCCTGGCGCCGGAGACGGTACGTTGCCGGGTCCGCCGGGTCGGCATCGTCGTCGAGCTCGATCCGGAGACGCTCGGCCGGCTCGGCGACGCCGGCCGGGCGGCGTTGATCGCCGACGCGCGGCGGCGGTTTCCGGGCGTCGGCGATACCCCCGTCCAACTGACCGCTTATGAGCGGGGCAGCGCCTTTATCGGCGCCGGGAAGACCCGGGTGGCATGAGCGCAGCAGAGGTCACCCTGGACTTCCAGCGTGTCGACCGGCTGGGTTTCGGCGAGGCGGTGCTGTGCGCCGACAAGTCGCCGGCCCAGATCGACGAAATCCTGCGGGGGGTCCGCGAACACGGTGCGGACTGTCTGCTTACCCGGCTCGTCGAGGATAAGCTGGCCGCCTTGTTGCCGACCTATCGCGATACGATGGATTACGATCCGGTGTCGCAGACGGCGTTCTTTGACCACGCGGCGCGGCCGGCGGCAGCGCCTCAGGTCGCCGTAGTCACCGCCGGCACCTCCGACGCCCGCCCGGCGCGCGAGGCGTTGCGGACGCTGGCGTTCCACGGGGTCGGCGCGACGGCGGTCTTCGACGTCGGGGTGGCCGGGATTTGGCGGCTGATGGACCGGGTCGTCGAAATCGCCCGCCACCCGGTGGTGATCGCCGTTGCCGGTATGGACGCGGCGCTGCCCAGCGTCCTCGGCGGCCTTGTTCCGGGGGTCCTGATCGCGGTCCCGACCTCGGCCGGCTACGGCGTCGCCCGCGGCGGCGAGACGGCGCTGTTTTCATGCCTCGCTTCTTGCGCCCCAGGGGTGACGGTCTGCAACATCGACAACGGGTACGGGGCCGCCTGCGCCGCGCTCCGGGCGCTCCGCGCGGCGCACCGCACGGGAACGGATCTTGGGAAGGCCGAGTGAGATACGTCAGCGTTCCGACTAATTCCGCTTTGGGCGGAATCCTCGTCCATTCGATGGTCGCGGGACGGCAAACCCTGCGCAAAGGTCAAGTGCTGACCGCCGAGGCGCTGGCCGCGATCGGTGCCGCGGGAACGGAGACCGTCACCGTCGTCTTTCTCGATGATGAAGACGTCGGCGAGGACTTGGCGGCGTTACGCGTCGCCGAGGCGTTGAACGGGGATGGCGTCGAGCGGGAGGCGGCGAACACCGGCCGCGTCAATCTCGTCGCCGGCCGAACCGGGCTCCTCACCTATGGCGCGGCGGAAATCAACGCGGTAAATCGCGTCGACGAGGCGATGACCGTGGCGATCCGTCCGTCGGGCGACTGGGTCGCCGCCGGTCAGATGGTCGCCACCGTCAAGACCATTCCCTACGCGGTGCCGGGGGCGATCCTGGCCGCCGTCGTCGAAAGGGCGCGGAAGGCGCCGATCACGGTGGCGGCGGCGCGGCCATTGCGGGTCGGACTGGTGCAGACGGCGTTCGCGGCGACGCCGCCCCGCCTTCACGACAAGATGGTCGACGTCACGTCGGCGAGGATCAACCACCTGGGAGGACAACTGCTCTCGGACCGGCGCTGCGCCCATTCGGAGGACGCGCTGGCACGGGAAATCGCCGCCGAGGCGGCGGAAGGCCGAGACCTGATCCTGGTCGCCGGAGCGAATTCGGTTGCCGATCGGTTGGACGTGGTTCCGGCGGCGCTCGAAGCGGCCGGCGGCGAGGTGCATCGGTTGGGCATGCCGGTCGATCCCGGCAATCTGCTCGTCTACGGAACCATCGACGGGCGGCCGGTCATCGGCGTTCCCGGCTGCGCCCGCTCGGCCAAGGCGAACGGCTTTGACTGGATCCTCCGGCGGGTGTTCTCGGGTCTTCCGGTCACCTCAGAGCTCATCGCCTCGATGGGCGTCGGCGGGCTTCTGAAGGAGATTCCCGAGCGGCCGCTGCCGCGCCGCAGGATCAAGCCCTCGGCACCGCGGATCGCCGCCATCGTTCTCGCCGCCGGCCTGTCCAGCCGGATGGGAGAGCGCAACAAGCTGTTGTTCGAGATCGACGGCAAGCGGATGGTTCGCCGGGTCGTCGAGACCTTGATCGGCGCCGATGTCGGCGACGTGATCGTCGTCACCGGCCACGAAGCCCCTTCGGTTGCCGCCGCCGTCGCCGGCCTCGATTTGCGGCTGGCGCACAATGCCGACTATCGTTCCGGACTGAGCTCTTCGCTGGCGGCGGGATTGGCGGCGGTGCCCGAAACAGCCGACGGGGCGCTGATCTGTCTGGGCGACATGCCGCTCGTCACCGCCGATACGATCAGACGGATCGTCGCGGAATTCGCTCCCTCGCTCGGCAAGGAGATCTGCGCCCCGGTCCGCCATGGCCGCCGCGGCCATCCGGTGCTGTTCGGCCGTTCCTTGTTCGAGAACCTCCAAGCCGGATCCGGCGACATCGGCGGCCGCAAGCTGTTCGACGCCTTTCCGACCCGGATCGTCGAAGTGATCGTCGACGACGAAGGAATCTTCACCGATTTCGATACCGGGGAGGATTTCAGCGAAACCGGCGGATAGCACAAAGGGCTGGCTCTTCAGCCAGCCCTCCGGTTCCATACAGGGCTTCAACCCCGGTTTAGCGCATGTGCTCGACGTCGATGTCGCGGTTGCGCTTGCCGTAGTGGTCCGTCCAACTGGCGCCCTTGGCGATGTAATCCTCATGGGCGTGCAGTTCATCGGAGCGGCGATGTTCCGTCATTCCGACAACCTCCTGCTCACCCTTGAGCAGGCGCATCCAGTTCGCCGCCATCATCCCGGCAGCGCAGCACGCACTGGTCGTCGCGGCATGCTGCATCTTCAACGAGAAGGTCAGCGGATCCAACATCTTTGCTCACCTCCTTTCAGTCTCAAAAAGCAACTTTACAGTATAAAGACTGTGATTTACGGCGGCAAACGCGAAACTCGCATGGCAGCCAGGGTAGAGGCGCATACCCGGGGAAAAACCTGCCAAGTGTCAACTGGTCATGCGGTTACTGAAGCCGCTCGGGCCGCTGGTCCGGTTCTTCCGACGGCGGTGGCAATGGCGCCGCGGCGGCCTGATGGTGGACCATCTTCCAGCCGCGATCCTCGCTGACGAAGACGTTGGTGGCTACCAGGAAACTGCCGTCGATCGCTTCGTAGCAGACGACGTAGGCGCTATCACCGAGCACGTGGGCGACCGCATTGCGACAACCAACACGCGGGGCGTTGGGGCTGGCGAGAATTGCCCGCCAGCTTTCCATGACTTGCTGGCGCCCGGCGAGGGCGTTCCAACCGGGGTGGATACAGCTTACGCTCTCGCGCCCAGACCACAGAGCATCCATCGCCGGGAAGTCGCAAGCGGCGAACGCCACGTAGAACGCTTCGTTGGCGAACAAGACGGCGGCCTGCTCGGACATACGGGTGCCGCACCCCTTCAGGGTGGCAAAAGACCATTTTACAGTGTGGCGCGGTCGAAGCCGAGGTGAAATCACCAAGGTCTGTTCGCGACCGCTGGTTTCGCCTAGTCTACCGGCATGGTCCGCGCGCCCCGCCCGCTCCGTTCGCGATCGTCCCGTCCCGCCGTCGGAAATGGATAGGGCGCTTCAGTGTCCGATTCCTACCGTCTCGTCTGGCCGCTATTGCGGCTGATCGAACCCGAGACCGCCCATCGGTTGACCGTGGCTGCGCTGAAGGCCGGGCTGGTTCCGAATGCAAAGCGCGTCGCCGACCCGATTCTCAAAGTCGGCCTGTGGGACCTGGCATTTCCCAATCCGGTCGGCCTCGCCGCCGGCTTCGACAAGGATGCCGAGGTCGCCGACCGGATGTTGGGCCAGGGTTTCGGCTTTGTCGAGGTCGGCACAGTGACGCCGCGGCCGCAGGGCGGCAATTCCCGTCCGCGGCTGTTCCGGCTGGAGGCGGACCAGGCGGTGATCAACCGCTTCGGCTTCAACAACCAGGGCCTGGAGGCGGCTGGCCGCCGTCTTGCCGAACGCCGCCGGCTGGGAAGGGCGGGCATTGTCGGTGCCAACGTCGGACCCAACCGGGACAGCCCCGACCCGGCGGCCGACTGCGCCGCAGGCGTCGCTGCGCTGGCCGGCCTCGCCGACTACCTGGTAATCAACGTCTCGTCGCCAAACACCCCGGGGCTGCGCGATCTGCAAGGACGGCGCGCGCTCAAGGCGCTTCTCGCCGCGGCACTAGCGGCCCGCGTCGAATCCGGGGCGACATCGCCGCTGCTGGTCAAGATCGCCCCCGACCTCGCGTCCGAGGACATTAGTGACATCGCCGAAGCGGCGCTGGCCGCCGGCATCGACGGCCTTATCGCTACCAATACGACAATCGAACGCCCCGCCGGCCTCGCCAGCCGTCATCGGGGCGAGATCGGTGGCCTCAGCGGCCGACCGTTGTTCGAGCCGTCGACGGCGGTGCTCGCCCATCTCTACCGGCTGACCGGAGGGCGGCTGCCGCTGATCGGCGTAGGCGGTATCGCCAGCGGCGCCGACGCCTACGCCAAGATCCGCGCCGGGGCCTCTCTGGTGCAGCTCTATACGGCGCTGGTCTACGAAGGACCGCGGCTGGTCGGGCGGATCAACCGCGAACTGGCGCGGCTGCTCCGCGCCGACGGTTTCGCGTCCGTGGCCGAGGCGGTCGGGACCGGCGTTAGCTGATCGGGGCCCCCGACCAGATTAGAGCAGGAACTGCTCCTTGATGATCCGTTCCTCGAGGTCGTGCTCGGGATCGAACAACAGAGTCAACGCAACGCTGCGATCCTCGCGGACGATCACCCGGACGACATCGCGGACCTCGGTATCGTCGGCGACGGCGCTGACCGGGCGGAGCTCCGGATAGAGGACCTCGATAGTCACCTGGACGTTGTGCGGCAGGATCGCGCCCCGCCACTGGCGCGGGCGAAAGACGCTGATCGGGGTCAGGGCGAGGACGTGGGCGCCGAGCGGCAGGATCGGCCCAGAGGCGGAGCTGTTGTAGGCAGTGCTCCCTGCCGGCGTCGAGACCAGCACGCCGTCGCAGATCATCTCCCGCATCCGCACAACGCCGTCGACTTCGATCCGCAGCTTGGCGGCGAGGCGGGTTTCGCGCAGCAGTGATACCTCGTTGATGGCCAGCGCTTCGTGGGCCTGCCCGGCGATGTCGTGGGCGGCCATCCTCAGCGGATTGAGCTCGATCGGCTCGGCCTTCTCCAGCCGCTCGATCAGGCCCTCCTCATCGTAGGCGTTCATCAGGAACCCGACCGAACCGCGGTTCATGCCGAAAATCGGTGCCTGGCGGTCCATATGGCGGTGCAGCGCCTTGAGCATGAAGCCATCGCCGCCAAGGGCAACGATCAGGTCGGCCTCCTCGGGAGGCACGTTACCGTAAGAGGACTGCAGTCGCTGGGCGGCTTCCTGCGCCTCATCGTGTTCGGAGGCAACGAAGGCGATGGTTCGGAAATTCATGGCGGCGGCGCGGATGCTCCCGGTTCTGATCTGTGCGGGAGTATACCCAGGACCGGGGGCAGGCCGAAACCCGCACCGACGCTGGTGAGAGAGTTTTTAAGGGCGAAGGCTGAGAAGTCGCTCCTTCGACGGGACCTCGGTTAGTCGGTGGCCATCGCCTCGACCAGCCGGCACAGGGCGAGCACCTCGTCAGCTTTGACCGGCGGTGCCGTCTTCGCCAGTTCGCGGAGATCGCAGGCGACGTAGAACAGACCAGCCTGAAAGGCACCGTCGGCATCCCCGCAGGCATCATCGCCGCCGATAATCGCGGCTCCGGCGCGGTTTTGATCGGGATCTGGCCCCAGATTGGTGAAGTTGTTCATGGCTCTCTCCTCGCTAATGCGTCTGGATGACCGTCCACTGCTCTATCCTTGCTGCCGCTCGAAGCCATTGGCCCCGGGCGGCCGATCCCTGGAGATGGTAACCGGCCAATGTAACCTTGCCCCGGAAGGTCCGCAGTGATCGCGCTCATGCCGAGCCCCAACCGGCCGAAGCATCCATCAGTTACTGGGAAAACCATTAACGCTCGGTAAACACGGGCATTTTCCGAAGTTCCCGGGGATGCAGCATCGGTCGATGAACCTTTCACGGTCACGGCGATCAGCTTAGGCTTCCGCGGCAACTTCATCCGGCCGCCTGAGAAGGGAAGGGTGATCGACGTCGATATCCAGTTGGGGGCCGCCCGGTCATTTTATGAAGGGAATCGGCTCATGGCCTCTCGTCGGCCGGCCGGAGCCGTCGCGGAAAGAGAGCACGGTGTAGATGGCGTCGAGCAACTTGAGCTTGTCGATGAGGTCGAGGTCGCTGGCGTCCACGTGGTGCAGGCCTTCGAGCAGGAACAACTCCGCCCTTCCCGGCGCAGCAGCGGCGGCGAAGGCGATGCTCTCGGTTTCCGGGATGATCGGATCGTCGCGGGCGTGAACCAGAACGAAATGCGCGTCCACGGTGCGGAGGTCGCGGCGGCTAAGGTCGAGGGCGTGGACCTCGGCGACGATCGCCGGCGGCAGCGCCGCGAGCAGCGCCGGAACCTGGTCCGGATCGCGGTTGGCGAGCAACGCCTCGACCGCCCGACCGTCCGGGCCGAGGCCTTCGGTGAGATCGGAGACGTCGGCGTCCGGATCGCCGATCTTGCGCCGGGCCATTGCCTCCAGCGCCCTCGTGTCGGCGGGATCGTCCAACCGGGGCGCGTTCGACAACACGAACACCCACTTGCCGTAGGTGTTGGGTCGCCGGTATTGCCAGGGGGCCTCGGCGCCGGCGCGGTAGTAGCCGGTGGTGAAGAAGGTGATCACCGCTTGCAGGTCGTAATAGCCGCCGACGGTGATCACCAGCATTACCCGGCCCTTCATGTCGGGCTCGAACAGCGCCGCCACCGCCGGCCCGGCTGCGTACGAAATTGCCGTCATCGCCAGCGGCTGGTTGGCGGATCGCCGGTCGAGGTGGATCGCTGCGTCGGCAAGAACGCGGGCATCGTCGCCGCTGACCTGCAACGCGCGCAGCCGTGGCAGGTCGGGCACCAGGACCTCGAACCGGGCTCGCGCCAGTGTGTTGGCGAATGCCACCAGCTTTGGGTCGTCGCGGCCGGCGGGAGCGACCCCCGGCACCAGCACCATGCTGGCCAGCGCCTCGTCCCCCGGAAGATAGAGATCCGCCCGGTGCTGGCGGCCGTCGACCTCGAAGGCGATCGGCCGGCGAAGTGGCGGCGACGTCGCCTCCTTGAGCGGACTCGGTCCCTCGCCGGCGCCGATGTCGGCGAGCACCCGCATCGATTCCATCAGCCGGCCCGGCGAACACCCGGACAACGCGCCGGCGGCGGCCGTCGCCACGACCAGAAAGGCGAGCCGTCGACCCCTTTGCCGCGTGGCCGGCACCGTGAGCGCCTCGAGGGCTACAGGAGCCAGGGGCCCGCGTATTGGCGGATCGCGCTCTCCATCTCCTTGTCGAAGTCCTTCATCAGGGCCTCGGTGAGCTCGAACCACATGCGTTCGCGCTCTTCCGGCTTGGCGCCTTCCATGAGGCTGCGCGAGCGGGTGGCGCGGGCGGACGCGAGCTGGACGAGGCGACCGTCGGCATTGAAGATCTCCAGCTGCGCCTCGACCGTGGCGGTGTAGCGCTCGGACGGCTCGTTCTTGAACGCGCCGACAATGCCAGGCGTCTTCGGCAACGGCTCCTCGGTGACCGCGGCATTGATCACCGTGTAGCGGGCGCTTTCGGCACGGCCCATCGGCCGCAACCGCTCCTCGGCCCAGCGCTTCAGCAACTCTTCCGGCGGCGTCGGGAACTTGTGCTCCACGTGCGGCGGCTTCATCGGCGCCTTGTAGGTGGACACCACGTCGAGCGTGGCGACGTTGAGCTTGAGCGGCGGCTGATGGACGAACGTCAGCTCCGGCAGGGGCTTCTGCGGTTCGTTCGAGCAGGCCGCCAGCAAGGCGATCGCCAGCAAGGCGAGAACGGGTGTTTTCGGGTGTTTGATCATAGCGGCGGGATATTGGCACGCCGGAGGAGCGGACTTCAAGGGCTGGTTACGACCACAGCGCGTCGAGATCGTGCTCCTCGAAAACAAATGTGCTCATGCAGAATTCGCAGGTGACGGAGAGCCGGTCTTCCTCCGCCATCGCCCTCACTTCCGGCTCGGCGAAAGCGCGGAGCGTGCGCTCGACCTTGTCGCGGGAACACCGGCATTGGTGGCGAAGGGGGCGTTGGCGGTAAACGCGAACTCCATCCTCGTGGAACAGTCGGTAGAGGATGTCGGCAGGGCCGAGGGCGACGTCGAGCAGTTCGGCCGGGTTCACGCTGCTCATCAAGATTACCGCCCGGCGCCAGTCGTCCTCCGCCTCCGGCTCGAAGGCGGCGGGCGCGGGAAGCCTTTGGATCATCAATGCGGCCGCGCGCGGGTTGGCCCCCGGCGCTGTCATGTCCGAGGCACAGAGGGCCATCGCCGTCTCCATCTGTTCGGATTGGCGGAAATAGGCGTGGGCGCAATCGCCGAGGGTCGCGCCTTCGAGCGCGGTGATCCCCTGATAGCGGTCGGTGTTGGGACCCTGGTCGACGGTAAACGCCATGTGGCCGGCGCCGAGGAGCCTGGGCACCGGGTTCTCCGGCTCCGCGCCCGAAGCGCGCAGGCGTTCCGCATCGAAACGCGCGTAACCGCGCATGCCGCCGTCGCTGGTGACATCGACAATCATCAGCCCGACCGGTCCGTCGCCCTGCACCTGCACGGTGAAGACTCCGTCGTACTTGAGGCCGCTGGCGAGCACCGCGCTCATCGCCAACGCCTCCGCCAGCATCGCCGCGACGGGCGCCGGGTAGTGGTGCGGGGTGAGCACGGCGTCCACCGCGGGTCCGAGGCGCACCAGACGGCCGCGTAACCCTGGAGCCTCGATCTGGAACGGCTGGACGTAATCGCCGAAGGAGGAGACGTGCTGCATCACTGTCATTCGGCCACCTTCCTCAGCAGGGAGGAACTATCTCATGCACCAGGTCAGGATGCCTTTCTGCGCGTGGAGACGGTTTTCGGCCTCGTCCCAGACCACGGACTGGGGGCCATCGATGACTCCCGGCGTCACTTCCTCCCCTCGGTGGGCGGGCAGGCAATGCATGAACAAGGCGTCCGGCTTGGCCCGCGCCATCAGCGCTTCGTCGACACGGTAGGGCGTCAACAGGTTGTGACGGTTCTCCCCCTCTCCGGCGCCCATCGAAACCCATGTGTCGGTCACCACCAGATCGGCCCCCTCCACCGCCTGTTCCGGGGTTTCGGCGAAAGCGACATCACTGCCTTCTTCGCGCGCCCAATCCATCATCCGGTCGTTTCGTCGCAGCGGCTCCGGACAGGCCAGCCGCAGGCGGAAGCCGAAGCGCACCGCGGCGTGCACCCATGAACAGGCGACATTATTGGCGTCACCGCTCCAGGCGACGGTCCGGCCGGTGATGCTGCCCCGGTGCTCTTCGTAGGTCATTACGTCGGCCATCAACTGGCACGGGTGGGACTCGTCGGTGAGGCCGTTGATCACCGGCACCGAGGCGTGCCCGGCGAGTTCGGTGAGGTTGTGGTGCTCGCCAGTGCGGATCATGATCGCGTCCACATAGCGCGACAGCACCCGGGCGGTGTCGGCCATGGTTTCGCCGCGGCCGAGCTGGCTTTCACTGTCGCTGAGCATTACAACGTCACCACCGAGCTGCTTCATGCCGACCTCGAACGAGATCCGGGTGCGGGTGGAAGGCTTCTCGAAGATCATCGCGAGGGTCCGCCCGGCGAGCAAGCTGCCGGCGTGCTTCGCCCGGCCAACTCGCTTTAGCTCGGTCGCCGAATCCAACATCGCCCGTAGCGTTTTGGCGTCGAAACGGTCGAGATCGAGGAAATGTCGGGGCGCGCCCATCTCAGGCCGCCGTTTCCGCCAGTTCGGCGCAGCTCCGATCGATGATCTCCATCGCCTCGTCGATCTCCTCCTCGCCGACGATCAGCGGCGGCAGCAGCCGCACCACGTTGTCGGCGGCCGGCACCGAGAGCAGGCCGTTGTCCATCAGCCGCCGGACCACCGTACCGTTGCCGACGATGCACTTGAGGCCGAGCATCAGCCCGACGCCGCGCACTTCCGTCAGCACTTGCGGATACTTGCCGGGAAGTTCGGCCAGTTTTTCACCAAAAACGGCGCCGACGGTCCGCACGTGTTCCAGGAAGCCCTCTTCCAGCACCACGTCGAGGACCGCGTTGGCGACCGCCATCGCCAGCGGATTGCCGCCGAAGGTGCTGCCGTGGCTGCCGGGAGTCAACGTCCCCGCGGCCTTGCCGGCGGCGAGGCAGGCGCCGACCGGAAAGCCGCCGCCGAGCCCCTTGGCCAGCGCCATCACGTCCGGGGCCACGCCGGCCCACTCGTGGGCGAACAGCCGCCCGGTGCGTCCCAGTCCGCACTGCACCTCGTCGAAGAAAAGCAGCAGACCGTACTCGTCCGCCGCGGCGCGCAGACCGCGAAGGAATTCGGCCGACGCCGGGTTGATCCCGCCCTCGCCCTGGATCGGCTCGACCAGGATGGCGGCCGTCTCGCCGGTGATGGCGGCGCGCACTTCGTTGAGGTTGCCGAAGGACACCTGGTCGAAGCCGTCGACCACCGGGTCGAACCCGCTGAGGTGCTTTAGCGAGCCGCCGGCGGCGATCGTCGCCAGGGTGCGGCCGTGGAAGGCGCCGGCGCAGGTGATCACCCGGTAGCGCCCGGGATCGCCCGCCGCGTCATGGTATTTGCGGACCAGCTTGAGCCCGCACTCGATGGCCTCGGCCCCGGAGTTGCAGAAGAACGCGGCGTCGGCGAATGATGCCTCGACTAGCCGCTCGGCGAGCCGTTCCTGATGCGGAATCCGGTAGAGGTTGGAGCAGTGCCACAGGCGGTCGGCCTGCTCCCTGAGGACCTCGACCAGGTGCGGGTGACAGTGTCCGAGCGAGGTGACCGCGACCCCGGCGCCGAAATCCAGGTAGCGCTGACCGTCCGTAGCGTACAGGTACGGGCCCTCACCATGTTCGAAGGCAATGTCCAACCGGTCGTAGTTCGGCATCAAAGCCGATGTCACGGCAACCTCCCGAAACAGTTCGGGCCGGTGCCACGCACCGGCCCTCTACCAGGGGAAACGGGAATTTAAGAGCCCACGACGAGCGTTGTCAACGCCCGCGGCCCTCGTCGGTACTAAGCTTTCAGCTTGTAGCCCCTGGCGAACATCCGATGACAGAGGAGCCACAGCGCGGCGTTGACCGCGGCCAGCACTGCCGCGCCGATCATGGGGTTGACGTCGGACTGGCCGACGACGCCGTAGCGGAAGCCGTCGATCATGTAGAAGAATGGGTTGACGTGGGCGATGTGCTGAAACACCGGCGGCAGTCTATCGATGGAATAGAACGTGCCGGAAAGGAACGACAGCGGGGTGATCACGAAGTTGGTGACTGCCGCCATCTGGTCGAACTTCTCCGACCAGATGCCGCCGGCGATGCCAAGCAGTGCCAGCATCAGCGATGCCATGATCCCGAAATAGAGGATGGCGCCGATGTTGTGGGCGTGCAGCGGGACGAACAGGCCCATCGTCAGGGCGACGACGCCGCCGACGGCGACGCCACGGCTGACCCCGCCCATGGCGATGCCGAGGGTCAACTCGTGGGCGGTGAGCGGCGGCATCAGGGTGTCGACGATGTTACCCTGGACCTTAGCGACAAGGAGCGACGACGAGGTGTTGGCGAAGGCGTTCTGGGCGATCGCCATGGTGATCAGTCCCGGCGCCAGGAACTCCATGAACGGCACCCCGGCCACCGTCTCGACCGCGCGACCAAGGGAGAGCGCGAAGATGGCGAGGAAGATCAGCGTCGTCACCACCGGCGCGAACAGCGTCTGATTGTAAACCTTGGCGAACCGCCGCACCTCCCGCAAGTACAGGGTCCACAGTCCAAGCCAGTTGCTGCGCGTCAGGTCACCATGCATGTCAGTATCCTTCCGGCCGTCCCTGTCGGCCTAATTGCCGCCGCCGCCGAAACCATACACCAAGCTCGCCTTTGCCGCGGTGTCGGTCTTGCCGGCGTCGTCACCGGGGTCGGTGTCGTGGCGCACTTCGTAGGAAAGCCGTGCGGCGAAATTGTCGACGATCTTTAGGGTCAGCGCCGTCGTGATGTCCAGTTGTACCCGTTTCGAGTTGCCAGTGCCGCCGAAGTTGTTAATGAACTTGGTATCTTCGGTGATCTGCCAGGCGAGATCGGTTGCGGCCCAGCCGACCAGGTCGTTGTTCACGCTACCGCCGTCTTGGGACCTTTCGCATGCTTGGCGGAAACCCGGGCCGGCCTCGCCGCTCCATGGCGAATTCTCTTCTTCTGCCGCGGCCTCCCCGCCCGCCGCCGCGAATTGTCCGGCATACTCGGGGAACGTGGCGCTGGCCGTGTTGATGATCGCGTCACGATGGTTCGGCGCCAGCCTTACGGCCTCGTCGGCGATCGCCGCCGCCTGCTCCGGAGCGTAGGCGATGGCGGCGAAGATCACCTTGTAGATCGCCGGAAGATCGTCGCGAGAACCGGCCTCGTTCACCGCGATCTCGTCGGCATCGGCCAAGCCTGCGGTGGGGGCGGTGAGGCCCGGTCAGGAATAAAGCAAAGCGAAAAGCAAGACGATCAATCCCAGGGTCTTGCGGTGGTGGTCAGTGGTCATAAGGTTGTCCGGTTTGGGCGGTGTGGTCCGTTCGACAGATGGGCGACGGGTGGCGAGCGAGTCGGCAAATCGTTCGACCCATTCGCCGTCTCATCCACGTCATGGGCCGTGAGTCCTATCGTCGGGTCGGACACGATGCCAGGAGGGATTCATCCGGACCCTTGAAACAGCATCTCGGCTGTGTCACCAAAGCCTCCACCGGATCATCGAAACATTTGACGGATATGGGGGAGACGCGATGTCGAGGCTGATGGGGAACTGGGGCGCGGTCGTCGCCTTGGTTCTGGCGTTGGCGCCCATGCCCCTGCCGGTCGGACAGCCGCAGGCACAACAGGCTGCGGGCGACCGGGTCCTGAGAGTGGGCACGACGCACGCGCCGCCGTTCGCGATGAAAACCAAGGACGGCCAGTGGCAGGGCATAGCCATCGAGCTTTGGCAAAATCTCGCCTCCGATCTCGGATTGAGGTTCGATCTGGAAGAGCGGAAATTCCAGGATTTGCTCAAGGGCGTGGCCGACGGCTCTTTGGACGTCGCGGTTGCCGCCATCACCGTCACCGCAGATCGAGAAAAGGTGGTGGACTTCACCCATCCCTTCTATACGACCGGCTTGGGAATTGCCGTGGCCTACGAGGCCAGTGGCCATGGCTGGCTGAGGGTGGCAGAGCGGTTCTTCTCCCTGGAGTTTCTCTACGTGTTAGGCCTACTGGTGCTTGTGTTGCTCTCTGCCGGCCTTCTGGTTTGGCTGTTCGAACGGCGCCGCAACAAGGAGATGTTCGGTGGTGGACCAGCGAAGGGAATCGCCAGCGGGTTCTGGTGGTCGGCGGTCACGATGACGACGGTCGGCTATGGCGACAAGGCACCGAAAACGCTGGGCGGTCGTCTCGTCGCTCTTGTCTGGATGTTCATTTCCGTGGTCATTCTCTCGAGCTTCATGGCCGAGATCACGTCGTCGCTCACGCTCGGTGAACTCGGCGGACCCGTCAAAGGCCTCTCGGATTTGCAGCGGGTTCGCGTCGGCACGGTCGAAGGATCGTCCAGCGCCGATTTCCTGAGAGAGCAGAACATCAAATTCGTCTCCTTCGAGAGCACGATCCGCGGGCTGGATGCGATGGTGAGCAAAGATATCGACGCGTTCGTCCAGGATGCACCGATACTTGTCTTCCTGGTGAACACGCGGTTCAAAGGGGAGCTTCAGGTGCTTCCGGGCACGTTTTCACGACAGGACTACGGCATTGCCTTGACCGAAGGCAGCGATCTGCGCGAGCCCCTCAACATCGGTCTCCTCGAGTATATCCACAGCAAAGGCTGGCGCTTGCTGTTGGACAGCTATCTGAAATCGTAAGCTGCCGCTGACAGCCGCGGCAGGAAACCGAAAAAGACAGGAACACCGGCGTGACAGAAGACAAGCAAACTCCACAAGAAAAAGCCTTCCTGAGGAGAGCCCTGGAGGCCAGCATTCGCATCGGCCTCGTGGTTCTCCTCGTGCTCTGGTGCTTCGAAATCGTCAAGCCGTTCGTCATTCCGGTGATCTGGGGCATCATCATCGCCGTCGCCACTTACCCGGGTTACCGCCGGCTTCTCGCGCCGTTGGGCGAACGTCGGGGACTCGCCGCGGCGGTGGTCGTGCTGCTGATGCTCGTCCTCCTGATCGGGCCGACGATCATGCTCGGCGACACCCTGGTCGCGGGGGCTCAACAACTGGCAAGGGAACTCGGCAACGGAACGCTTCGGGTCCCGCCGCCGCCGGAGAACGTCGCCTCGTGGCCGGTGGTCGGTTCGCCGTTGTCCAAGTTCTGGAGCCTCGCCTCGGTGAACCTGGGATCCGCGCTCGATCAAGTCGGACCCCAGCTCAAGTCCGTCGGCGGCTGGCTGCTCTCGGCCGCCGGCGGCGTCGGCTTCGGCGTTCTGCAGTTCGTGTTCGCCATCATCATCGCCGGTATTCTCTTGGCCAACGCGGAGGGCGGGGACAAGGCGGCGAACTCGATCGCCAACCGCCTGATGGGCGAGCAGGGATGGAAGTATGCCGACCTCGCCCGGACGACGGTGCGCGGCGTGGCGCGCGGCATCCTCGGTGTCGCGCTGATCCAATCGATTCTCGCCGGGCTTGGTTTTCTGGCGATCGGCCTGCCCGGCGCGGGCCTCCTGGCGCTGCTATGTCTGCTGCTCGCGGTCATTCAGGTTGGCGTCGGCCTCGTCGTGATCCCGGCGGTGATCTACGTGTTCGCGACCGCCGACACGCTGCCGGCGGTCCTTTTTCTTGTCTGGGGTGTGTTCGTCACCCTTCTCGACAACGTCCTCAAACCGATTCTCTTGGGGCGCGGCGCCCGGGTTCCGATGGCGGTGATCTTCATCGGGGCGATCGGCGGTTTTCTCGCCCACGGAATCATCGGCCTTTTCGTCGGCGCGGTGGTGCTGTCGCTGGGCTACACCCTGTTCCGCGCCTGGCTCGGCGAGGCTACCGCGAGCCGCTCGGGACAGGTCGGCGATGGAGTGGGAGCGGACGCCACCGCTCCCGGTGTGGGGGAAACCTAACGGGCGACCCTTGACCCAATTGAAAGAAAAGGTAGACGGAGATGTCAAAGAAATCCGACGGGAAGAAGTCTGACCGCAAGAAGGTCGACCGGGAAAACGCCAAGATGAGCCGCAAGGCGTTCGAGGCAGAGTTGATCAAGCTGCAGACCGAACTGTGTCGGTTGCAGGATTGGGTCAAGCACGAGGGTGCTCGGATCATCGTCGTCTTCGAGGGCCGTGACGCGGCCGGAAAGGGCGGCGTCATCAAGCGGATCACCGAGCGGGTCAGCCCGCGGGTGTTTCGCGTCGTCGCGCTGCCGGCACCGACCGAGCGCGAAAAGACGCAGCTCTATGCCCAGCGCTATATTTCGCATTTCCCGGCGGCGGGTGAGATCATCCTGTTCGACCGCAGCTGGTACAACCGCGCCGGCGTCGAGCGAGTGATGGGCTTCTGCACCGAGCATGAATGCGAGCGTTTTCTTCAGGTGATACCAAACTTCGAGCGCGAGCTCGTCGACCAGGGCATCATCCTGATCAAGTATTTCTTCGACGTCAGCCAGGAGGAACAGGAGCGGCGTTTCCGGCGACGCATCGACGATCCCATGCGGCAATGGAAGTTGAGCCCGATGGATCTCGAATCCTACAAGCGCTGGTGGGATTATACCGCCGCGTACAACGACATGATAATGGCCACCGACACCGACTACGCACCCTGGTACATCGTCGAGGCCGACGACAAACGGCACGCCCGCCTGAACTGCATCGCGCACCTGTTGAGCGTCATCCCCTACAAGAAGGTCCCCTTCGAAGAGCCATCGCTCGGAAAGCGCCTAAAGAAGCCCAAAGACGTTCCCGACCGGCCGCTGTTCCGCCATATCGTGCCGAACAGTCACTGAAACCGGCGTGGCGGCGTGAAGCCTGCGTCACGATACGTTTCGGATTGAGAGACGGCCCTCCGCTTGACCAAGAAGCCCCGCAAGGCGACGCCCCAATCCCTGCACAATGCGGCGCTGTTCTACCTCGAGCGGTTCTCCACGTCGGCGGAGAATCTGCGTCGCGTGCTGATCCGACGGGTCGAGCGTTCGGCCCGCGTTCATGAAACCGACCGGGCGGAGGGCTTGGCGGTTGTCGATGCGTTGATCGCTCGGTTGCGGAAATCCGGACTTCTCGACGATCGGGCTTACGCCGAGGCGCGTGCGAAGACTCTCCGCAGAAGAGGGGTACCGTCACGCGTCATTCGCGCCAGGCTTCGGCAGAAGGGGGTTGGCGAAGACGACGCCGATGCCGGATTGGCGGCGGCCGACGACGAGGACGGTGATCCGGATCTCGCCGCGGCGGTCAACTTCGCCAGGCGCCGACGGCTTGGTCCGTTCCGCCCCTCGGGGGACCGACAGGGGACTGGTGAGAAGGATCTGGCGATCCTCGCCCGCGCCGGCTTTCGCTACGACGTCGCCCGAAAAATCGTCGAGGCGGCAACGCCGGAGGAGCTGGAGATTTCCGACGTCGACTGATTTCAAGACGACGCGGGCGCGGTGCGGTCCTGCCAAGCCTTGGCGATCCGCTTGCGCAGATAGTCCAACAGAAAGATGAGCGGCGGGCTCGCCCAGGCGATCGCGTAGACCTCGATGGCGACAGGGCCGGTGCCGAGAACGGCGCCGAGCGGCGGGAAATACAGGATCGCCCACGAGAATACGATCTCGAACCCGACCCCGGCGATCAGCAGCGGATTGCGCAACGCGTCGATGTCGATGCCGGTCCCGTAGCGCGACCGCCGGCCGAAGAGATTGCCGATCTGCATCAGGATGATCGCCGAGAGGGTGATGCCGGTGGCGGATCGATAGAGCGGATCATTGGTGGCGAGGTCCTGGCCGTAGGTCCATCCGCCGTCGACCAGGACCCAGAAGAACAGCGACAGCGCGAACGCGGCCTCGATCAGCCCGAGGAACAGGTAGCTGTGGGCGATCAGCGGCAAACTGAGAAGGCCTTGATCGCGGTCCCTGGGCGGCCGCTCCATGGTGTCGGGCTCGGGCGGTTCCTGTCCCAACGCCATCGAGGGGACGATGTCGGTACCCAAATCGATCGCAAGGATCTGGATGACGGTCAGGGCGAGCGGCACCGGGAACAGCATGTAGATCAGATAGGGCAGGATTTCGGGTCCGTTGCTGACCAGCACGTAGTTGGTGAACTTGCGGATATTGGTGAAGATGGTCCGGCCCTGCTCGACACCGGCGACGATCGACGCGAAGTTGTCGTCGAGCAGGATCACCTGGGCGGCCTCACGGGCGACGTCGGTGCCGCTCTTGCCCATGGCGATGCCGACGTCGGCGGCCTTGAGCGCCGGCGCGTCGTTGACCCCGTCGCCGGTGACCGCCACCACCAGATCGAGTTCGTGGAGGGCGGCGACGATCTTCATTTTCTGCTCGGGAGTGGTGCGGGCGAAGACGCAGGCGCCCTGTTCGAGCCGCTCGACAAGTTCCTGCTCGCGCAGCTTGGCGAGGTCGTCACCGGTCAGACAGCGGCCTTCGGGCGGCGGATCCTCGGCGAGAATTCCAATCCGTCGCGCCACCGCCTGCGCCGTATCCGGGTGGTCGCCGGTGATCATCAGCACCCGAATTCCGGCCGAATGGCAGCGGGCGACCGCGTCGGGCACCTCCGGGCGAATGGGATCCTCGAGACCGAGGAAGCCTTTCAGGACCAGATCCTCTTCCAGGCCGTCCTGCTCGGCGTCGTCGGGCGGAGCGGCGTCGAGCCGGCGATAGGCGATGGCGATCACCCGGTAGCCGTCCGACGCCAGCCGATGGACGGCCGCCTCGGCTTCCGCGAGGCTGTCTTCGTCCGCGGCGACGGGGGCGTCATCGCCGCGCTCGACGCGGGCGATCATCGGCTTCAGCGCTTCCCACGCGCCCTTCACCGCGAACATCACGCCGTCGTCGTTTCCGGCCAACCCGGCCGAGCGGCGTTTCTCGGCATCGAAGGCGAAGGTTCGGCTCTGGCTAGAGACCACCGCGTCGACCGATCCGCCAGCCTTGCCGAGTGCTTCGGCGATGGCGACGTCGAGGGGATCGCCGGAGTGGCCGTCCTCGCTCTCGCGGACTTCGGACGCGATCAGGGCGCACTCCAGGAACGGCGCGCGGGTGTTCCCTTCACCCACGTCCTCCCCGCCGCATGCTCCGACTACGCGCGAGACGGCAAGGCGGTTGAGGGTCAGGGTGCCAGTCTTGTCGGTGCAGATGACATGGACCGCGCCAAGCGCTTCGACGGCGTTGAGACCCTTGACCAGCACGTTGCGGCGGGCCATCCGCAGGCTTGCCACCGCCAGCGACAGGGTGAAGGTGGGCAGCAGGCCCTCGGGGACGTTGGCGACGATGATTCCCATCATGAACACCAGGTTCACCCACAAAGACCGGCCGGTGAACACGCCATAGGCGAAGAACGTGAGCCCCATCGCCACCGCGATCACCGTTAGGATCCGCACCATCCGTGCCGTCTCCCTCTCCAACGGCGAGAGGATGCGACGCACCTCGTGGGACAACGTGGCGATCTTGCCGAATTCGGTGCGGAAGCCGGTGGCGAAGACCACGGCCAGACCCGATCCGCGCAGCACCCCGCAGCCGGCGAACAGAAGATTGGCGCTCTCGGTGATTCGGGTGTCGACGGCATCGTCGACGAGGGCGACCGGCAGCGATTCTCCGGTCAGTGGCGCGTTGTTGACGAGCAGGCCGTTGGCTTCGACCAGCCGCGCGTCGGCCGGGATCCGATCGCCCTCGCGCACGATCAGCACATCGCCAGGGACCAGTTCGTCGGCCTGGATCTCGACGTCCTCGCCACCGCGGCGGACGGTTACCCGCTGCGGCAAAAACTTGCGGAGTTCCTCCATGGCGCGCTCGGCACGGAATTCCTGGACGAAGCTGAACAGGGCATTGAGGACCGAGACGCCGAGCAGCGCCCAACCGAGCACGTCCATGTTTTCGCCGGGCTGCAGGGTGTCGGCGACGAAGCAGATCGCCGCCGAGATATCGAGCAAGAGGCTGAAGAAGTTGGTGAACTGCCGGGCCAGGCTGGCGAGCCACCATAGCCGGCGCTTCACTTCCAGCGAATTCGGTCCGACCTCGCGCCGGCGCTCGTCGACGTCGTGTTCGCTCAACCCTTCGGGACGGGTGCCGAGAAAGGAAAAGACCTCGTCGGCCGCGAGGTTCTGGATCTGCCTCGCCATGCCTAAGCCCCGCGAAACAGTGCCACGTCGCAGGGTGCATCGGCGAGCAGGCGCTCGATCGGATCGGCGCGGAACAGACGGGTCGTCGTTGTGGGAAAAGGCGCCTCCAGGCAGATCAGCTGAGACTTTTGGCGGCTCGCGTAGATAATCGTGTCCTTGGCCCAGTCGTCGGTAACCCGGACGCCGGCGTCGATCACCCGGTCCATGAGGACCGTTTTTTCGATCAGCTGCTTCTCGATCTCCTGCGCGGAGAGGAAGCCGTCCCGGCGGAACTTCGAAAGCTGTTGCCGGGTAAGGCGCCTGAAGGCGCCGTGGCCGACCTGGATCGCCCGGAGGATGTGAAGGCGCCTGATCCCTGGCGCGAGCCATTGGACAAACGTTAGGGGGGTCGGAGATTCCGTCGGACGACCCAGGAGCGGAAGCAGCACGTCATGGGGAGCGCCGAGCAACCCCGGCTGGACCACCCGAATGGCGACGACATTGCTACCGTGCCATGCGAGCAACTTCTCTGAGATCGTTCCGGACAGGTAGCCGCGTCGGCCGCTTCGCAATCGCGTCCCGCAGATCAGCAAGGAGTCCGGGCCAGGCACCACGGTTTCCGCAAGTGAGGCTTCCACGCTTCGTCGCACGGGGACCGAGTCGACGTCGATCGTCACCTCGGCCGCGCGACATTCTTCCTCGATACGGTCGAGCTTCGCGCGCAGCCAATCCCCGGTGAACTCGCCGGTGTCGACGTTGATCGTGTGCAGGTGTCGGAGCGGCGTGTGGCCAGCGAGGCAGATGGCGTAGCGGGCGACCCAGTCGCCGTTTATCGAGCCGTCGTATGCGAGGTAGAGTGGCATCGGGAACTCTTCGCCATAAACGTTCGATTCAACTTAACCCGTAAATTACAAGGGGACAATGTCAATTGGACAGGTCTGAACGGAATGCTGGACTTGCTCAGCGCCGACATCCAAGATCTCCGAAACAATTTGGGAAACGGGAGGAGACCATGAAATACGCCATCGTTGCTTTGGTCATGCTGCTGGCGTTGCCGGCGACAACTTTTGCCCAGGAAAAGTACAAATCACCGAAGGACGCCTGCATGCAGAACCTGCAGGACGTGAAGGGCGCTTATGCCAATAAGGACATCGGCGAAAAGGCGTCGGTGGAGGTTGCCAAGCTCATCGAGATATCGGAGCATCTTTGCCAGCAAGGGAATTTTGCCTATGCGAAGGACCTTCTCGCGCTGGCGCGCGGCATGCTCGCCACGGAGTAGGCTCGTTCGTGCATTTCACCGACGAGGAGGGCGGTTTCACCCCACTTGGACCGGGAGAAACGGCGTGCAGGAGTTCTGCGGAATGACCGGGCCTATTTCGAGAACAGGCCCTTGAACTTCTTGAGCGTATCCTTCAGGTCCGCGGGGGCTTCGGCGGGCGTCTCCGGCGTCGCGCTCTCCTCCTGTTTCGGCGCCATCGGGATCGCCTTGAGGATGTCGGGGAGCTTGTCGCCGCCGGGAAGTTTGGAGATCGGCAGGTCGACGCCGAAACCCTTCGCGGCGCGTTGCAGATCCTCGGGCATGTTGCGCAGGCGCTCCGGATCCGTCGCCATTTGCCGGAACACGCTCTGCCAGTCGACGCCGTAGGCGAGGTTGTCCCAGGGGCCGGTGATGCGAATGGGGATCGGGATACCGGCCAGGGCGTCGTCCTGGCTGCCGCCGCCCTCCAAACTCGGCACCAGCTTGGCCTCGAGGCCGTAGTCGACGGTCTGCGGGGGCAGCGGGACGGTGCCGCCGCCGCTGATCCTGAGCAGGGGCGCCAGCATCTTGAAGTCCCTGTTCTCCAGGATCCCGTTGGTGATGGTGAAGCTGCCGCCGAGCTCGGTGAAATCGGTCTTCTTCTCGGCCCCTGCTTCGGCCGATAGGCCAAGGGCCTGTGCCTTCCTCAGGGCGGAGGCGATGTTGATCCCGTGAATGGCGCCGTCCTCGAACTTGAACCTGCCGTTGCCGTTGAGGCTCTCCACCAGTTCCTTCTGGTTGCGCCCGCGGGCGATGCCGGTGGCCTCGAAATTGGCCCGGCCGCTGAGCCGATCGGTGCCGGCGAAGGCCTTCAACAGCGGACGCGCCTGGACCGAGACGACCGAGGCCCGATAGTCGATCGCGGCCGCCGGAGACGATCCGTCGACCTTCGATGCTGCGCTCAGCTCGCCCTCGGCCAGTTTGACGCGTTCGATCGACGCCTCGAGGACGCCACCCGCGAGTTTCGCCGTCGCCCGCCCTTCCTCGACGAAGAGGTCCCGATAGCGGATGTTGCGGAACTGGATGTCGGCGTCCCCGTTGGCGCTGGAGAGAGCCGTGAGGTCGAGGGGCTCCTCGCTCCACCCCTTCGCCTGCTTTTCCGCCGGTTTGGCCGGAGCCTTCGTTTCAGCGGGCGCGGGGCGTTCCGGCGGCAGGTAGGCGTTGAGGTCGGCCTCGTCGACGACCACCTTCGCCGAGAACGACGGCACCGTGCCGCCGCCGTCGAACGACCCGCTGGCGTTTGCCCGCACGGCTTTTCCCTCCAGCGTCGCCCGCTCGAGGGCGATCTTGCTGCCGTCGCCCTTAAACACGGCCTGCAGCTTGAGCGGGCCGGGATCGGGTTGACCCGCGCCGAGCGGCTGGCCGAGCCAGGCGGCGAGCTTGCCGACCGAAGGGACATCGGCATCGAAGGTGCCGTCGAGGCCGGGGACCGGCGCCCGCTGGATCCACCCCTGGTATCGCGCCGAGACCATCGCCGACTGGACGTCTGCGGTGGCTTGGAACCGGTCCTCGTTCAGCACCGTCTTCAGCGGATCGAGGGTGAGGTCGGCCTTGACCCGCTCCTTGTTGTAGACCGCCTGGGCACTGAGGCTCGGCGGTCCCTCCAGCCCCTGCAGCTTGATGTCCGCCTTCAACTCGGTCAGCGCGCCGCCCGGGGCGGCCTTGACGTCGATGCCGCCGAGATCGAGGCCGAGCGTTCCGGCCAGGGCCTGAACCAGCTTGCGCGGGCTGGCGCCCATGGTGGCGAGGTCGATGCGCGCCGAGGCGATGCCGGCGACCGGCGGCTCTTCCCGGGTGGCGGCCCGCGCCAGCTTTCCGACGTCGACCCGGTCGACATCGAGGAGGACCTTGGCGTCGAGCGCCTTGCCGGAGCCGTCCAGCCGCGCATTGCCCTTGACGTTACCGCCGTAAAGGCCGAGTTCGTTGAGGGTGGCCTCGACGACCCCCTGTTTTCCGGTCGCAGTGAAATCGATCTTGCCGATCTCGAAGCCGCGGACCCGGACGCCGCCGATGGCGATGCGCACATCGGCGTCGAGCTTTCGGAGAGGGGCGAGATCGATCGGCTCATCGGAGAGAGCGGCGAGAGCGTCGCCGGGCTTGCCTGGCCGTTCGCTCGGGGCGGCTTTTTCGGCCGGCTCGCGTGTCTCCACCGGCGGCAGGTAGCGGTCGATGTCGAGGACGCCGCTCTCGACCACGGCGCTGATCCTGGCGACATCGCCGCTGCCGTCGAAGCTGCCGTGGGCGCGGGCGGTGAGGTCTTTTCCGTCCAGGTTCGCCTCCTTCAAGGCGACTTTTTCGCCCTCGGCGGCGAACACCGCATGGGCTTTGAGCGGACCGGGGTCGCCGGCGCCGCCCGCAAGGGGCACGCCGAGCCAGTCGGCGAGCCGGCCGACCGACGGAATGTCCAGATCGAAAACCCCGTCGAGACCGGGAACCGGCTGTTGCTGGACCTTGCCGTCGAACCCTGCGGTGATTCGTTTTGCCTCGAGCGCCGTCAGCAGTTTGGCGACGCCGCCTTCGAGGAGTGCATCGGGCGAATCGAGGGACACGGTGAAGGCGACGGGCTCGTCATGAACGGTCATCTTGAGATCGAGGGAGAAAGGGCTCGCCATGTCTGCGAGGGCCGCCTTGAGGGCGATGTCGCGCGCCTGCAGCGCCTGTCCGGTGCTCGCGTTGACATAGGACACCTGGCCGTTGTCGATGCGGACGTCGCCTAGTTGCAAGCGATTGAACGGCAATCCTCCGGGCGCCTCGTGGCGCTCGCCGTTCGCCGCTTTCGGCTGTTCGTCCGTTCCCTCGAACCGCCAGTTCGGCCGGCCCTGTTCGTCGACCTCCAGGTTGACCACCGGTTCGCGTAGGACGAACGACTCGACGATGACGTCGCGCTTGAGCAGCGGGAACAGGTCGATCCGGCCTGAAACGCTTTTCAGCGAGAGCATCTCGGGGGTCGGCATGCCGGGAGCGTTGGAAATGCTGACGTCGCCGACCGAGAACGCCAGTTGCGGGAACAGGCTGAGCTCGATGTCGCCGCCGATGGTGAGATCGCGGCCGGTGGCTTTGCGAACGGCTTCGCCGATCTCCGGCTTGTAGGCGTTCCAGTCGAGGGAGGACAGAACCGCGATCGCCGCGACCGCGACGAGAACGACGAGACCGAGGACACCGCCGACCAGCCAGGCAATCAGCCGCATGGGTGTCCATCGACGGGACGGTCTGCCCCCGCCTGCCGGTGATGTCGGTGTATTCGCGCTTTTTCGTGCCATCGGATTGATCCACCCCCAGACCGAGACTTTCAACTATCTGGGTATCAGTGTAGCAACCTGGTCGAGGCGGTGAAAGGCTCTCCCTGGCGCCGGGGTGGCCAGGACCCGCGCTACGGGTCGGCGCCGCAGGGCAGAATTTTGTTGAATCGCGGCGGCCGATCCTCTTTGGTTCGAGCCGTTCGAAGCCCCGGAACCGGATGAGATCGCCATGAACGTGACCATTTACCACAATCCCCGTTGCAGCAAATCGCGCGCCGCGTTGGCGCTGCTGCAGGACAAGGGCGTCTCGCCCGAGATCGTCGAATACCTAAACGCTCCACCGAGCGCCGACGAGTTGAAGCGGATCCTCGCCATGCTCGGCATGAAGCCGCGCGAACTCCTTCGCACCAAGGAGGCGAAGGATGCCGGCTTGGACGATCCGAACCTGAGCGACGACGCGCTGATCGCCGGCATGGTCGCCAACCCGATCGTCATCGAGCGGCCGATCGTCATCAGCGGCGGCGAGGCCCGTATCGGCCGGCCGCCGGAAAGCGTGCTGGAGATCGTTTGACGTCTTTCGTTACAAGCTACGCATGAACCACGGACGGACCGGCGCGGCTCCGGAGCGGGCAGCTGCGACGATCGCCAACAGGCGGTCGCGGTCGCGGGGCAGGTTGCCGGCGAGCGGCAGGCAGTTGGAGGCGTGGTTGGAGCGGAAGATCACCGGCTTCGGCGGGTCCAGCGCCGCCAGCAGCCGCTCTTGCTCGGCGAGGATTTCCTCGTCGTCCTGCCACCGGAACGGCTTGCCGTAGCGGGAGAAGCGGCTCATGAAATCGTCGACGACATTGTCCTCGAGGTGGAGTTGCAGGGTCGAGAGGTAGGTGGGCGGCACCCGGTTGACCACCTCGGCGGTGCCGTCGATGTGCTCTTGCCACAGCCCGCGGCCGCCGAGCCCGAGCACCACCGTCGCCGAAACCTTGAGCCCGGCCGCCTGCGCTCGCTCCAATGCCGAAATCATGGTCTTTTGGGTCGCCCCCTTGCGGATGCGCTTGAGGATGGCGTCGGAACCGGACTCGATCCCGAGGTACACCAGCGAGAGCCGGTTGTCCTTCAGCGTCCGCAGCTCCTCGACCGTCTTGTGGTTGAGGTTGATCGGCGTCGCGTAGGCCGTCACCCGCTGCAGCGCCGGAAAGGCGGCGCCGAGCCTGTCGAGGATGCGGAGCAGATCCCCGGTCGGCAGGGTCAGCGCGTCGCCGTCGGCGAGGAACACCCGATGCGCCTCCGGCCACACCCGGGCGGCCCGGTCGATGTCGGCGAACACCGCGTCCAACGGCCGCGCCCGGTAATCCTTGGTCTTGTACATCGAGCAGAACGTGCAGCCGTTGAAAGAGCACCCGATCGTCGCCTGGATGATCAAGTTGTCGCCCTCGCTCGGCGGCCGCCACAGCGGCATGTCGTAGGCCAGCATCATGGGCGGGAGTTCTAGATCCCAAGCCCAGTGGCGACAAGCGTCTCGCCGCATATCAGGAAAACGGGAGCAAGGGGTGGGTAAGCCAACACCGTCGTTTGCAACTCCACCGCCGAGGGCTTGTCAAAAACCGTCGAAGCCGCTACCTATTTCACCAAGCACGCCAAAGCCGTGCTTCGCCAAGCCGAGCGCAGCGGTTTTGCGCCAACTTCCCAATCGCATTGGTCTTTTTCTTTGTCCCGCTATGCCATTCGCATCGCAAACAGGTTAAGGACGGACTGGAACACGATATGCCCGGCCTAACAAGCGGCCGCATCCCCGCCGCGCCTGCGACGCCCTTTGCAACAGGCGAATAGCAAACTGGAGCTGGATCCTACGATGATCGACCTCGCCCACATCCATCCGATGCTTGTCCATTTCCCGCTGGTGCTCCTGCCGATCGCGGTTCTCTTGGATTGGGTTGTCCTGTTGAAGGGCGGCGATCTCGCGAGCCGGAAGGGGCTCTCGTTGGTCTCGGCGAGCGCCTGGGGGCTGGCGGCGGCGATCAGCATTCTCGTTGTCGTCTTCGGCGACGTGGCGTTCGACGCGGCCCTGGACAAAGGATTTCCGAAACCGCCGTTGGAGGAGCACGAGGAGTTCGGGATGACGACCTTCTGGATCATCGCCGGCCTCGCCGTCGTGCGGTTGCTGGCGATGTGGCGCGGGATCTCGCTGAGAGGGCTCCGCGGCTACGGCATGGGGGTGGGGGGCGTCGTTCTGGTCGCCCTGCTGATCACCACCGCGTTCTACGGCGGCGAGCTCGTCTATTCGCTGGGCGTCAACGTCGACGCCGTCAAACCCTGACTTCGGCCTCGGCTGCATGTACCGGCGCGGGGTGTTCTGTTCCCGCGTCCGCGGCCGAGTGCGGGAAACGTTCCGACCAGCGTCTCGCTACACCGAGAAAGAAATCATGCGCAAAGGGTGGGCAAACCGACCCCGTCGGCTATAATGCCGCGCGTAAGCTAGTGATTTGAAAGCAGCGAGGGGGGTCCCCGCATCTCCGTCGAGGAGAGCACGGTGCGGGCGACCGATCATGGGTCCTGTCCCCCTTCGAAATGAAAAGGGGTGAGGAGTACCGATGACCCGTTTGCAGAAGACTCCGGAAATCGATCCGCACATGTACGACGCGTGGTTGTTCGATCTCGATGGGGTGATCACCGACACCGCCAGCGTCCACGCGTCTTCCTGGAAGAAGATGTTCAACGAGTATCTCGAGCGGCGGGCGAAGCGGGACGGCAACGCTTACGAGCCGTTCAAGATCGATCCCGACTATCTGCGGTACGTGGACGGCAAGCCGCGCTACGACGGCGTCGACAGCTTCCTGCGCTCGCGCGGCATCGAGCTCGACTGGGGCGACCCCGAGGATCCGCCGCAGAAGGAGACGGTGTGTGGGCTCGGCAACCGCAAGAACGAGATGTTCAACGAAGTGCTCAAGGAAGAGGGAGCTGTCGTCTTCGAATCCTCGGTCGATCTGGTCAAGAAGATCAAGGCGGAAGGCAAGCGGGTCGCGGTGGTCACGTCGAGCAAGAACTGCCAGACGGTGCTCGAGGTCGCCGGCCTCGAGGATCTGTTCGACGCCAGGGTCGACGGCAACGTCGCCGCCGAACACAACCTCAAGGGCAAGCCGGACCCCCACACTTATGAGGTGGCCGCGGTGTTCCTCGGGGCGCCGGGCGAGCGCTGTGTGGTCATCGAGGACGCCATCTCCGGCGTACAGGCGGGCAAGGCCGGCGGCTTCGGCCTGGTGATCGGCATCGCCCGCCACGACAAACCGGCCGCCCTTCTCAAGCACGGCGCCGACATCGTCGTCAACGATCTCAGCGAGCTCGACTATTGAAAGCGGGGCGAAGGAGCGGCACTGATTGCCCTGCTGCTCCTTTGCGGCGCGGTTGTTGCTCGCGGTCGGATACCGCCTTGCCCGTATGACCATGGAACCGCTCTCGCTCCGACAGCCGGCATATTCGACGGCCGACGGATCGGTGAACACCGAAGGGTGTCTTTGAGGCCATGCAAATAATCGTCGAGGACAAGTACGACGCCTGGCTGTTCGACCTGGACGGGGTCATCACCGACACCGCCGTTTGGCACGGCGTGACCTGGAAGCAGGTTTTCGACGAGTTTCTGGGTCAGTTTTCGGAACGGAGCGGGGTGACCGTCGAACCGTTTCAGATCGAAATCGACTATGTCAACCTGATGAACGGAAAGCCTCGCTACGAGGGGGGAGACAGCTTTCTCCGGTCTCGCGGGATCGAACTCGAATGGGGGGCGCCCGACGATCCCGCCGAGTGGGAGACGGTCTGCGGCCTCGGCAACCGCAAGAACCTGTTTTACAACGAGCTGTTGAAGACGGCCGTTCCGCTGGTTTTCCAGACCTCGGTCGATCTCATCCGCAGGCTGTCCGATGACGGCAAGAGCGTCGCCATCGTCAGTTCGAGCACCAACTGCGAGACGATCCTCACGGCCGTCGGGATTCAGCACCTGTTCAAGGCCAAGATGGATGGAAACAGCGCCGCGGAACGAATGATCCCCGGTAAACCGGAACCCGACACCTTTCTCGAAGTGGCCAGGGTGTTAGGGGTCCGGCCGAACCGGGCCGTCGTTATCGACGACACCGTTTCGGGAGTCCGGGCCGGTCGCGCCGGCAAATTCGGTCTCGTCGTCGGCGTGGCCCGCAGGGGAACGCCGGAGATGCTGTTCGACGGCGGTGCCGACGTCGTCGTCAGGGATCTTGGCGAAATTCAGTTGGTCACGGAACAGGAACCACGGAAAGGAGAAGCGGACGATGACGAAACACATCGGTGATCTGCCGAACGCGCTCACCCACGGTGACGAACTGGCCCGGCGTCTCGCCGGCAAGAAGCTGGCGCTGTTTCTCGACTACGACGGCACGTTGACGCCGATCGTCGATCGGCCGGAAGACGCGATCATCTCCGACAGCATGCGCGAGGCGGTTCGCGGGCTCGCCGGACGGTGCTCGGTGTGCGTGGTCAGCGGCCGCGACCGTCCGGTGGTGCAGGAGCTGATGGGGGTCGATACCCTGATCGTCGCCGGCAGCCACGGTTTCGATATTTGGAGCCCCTCGGGCGGCGCGCTGCAGAAGGAGATGGGCGGCGAGTTCACCGGACTTCTCGACGAGGCCAAGGCGCGGCTGCACGCGGCGATGGACCCGATCAAGGGCGCGCTGGTCGAACCGAAGAAGGCCTCCGTCGCCGCCCACTACCGGCTGGTTGCCGACGCGGAGAAGCACAAGGTCAAGGACGTGGTCGATGCCATTCTCGCCGATCATCCCAACGAGCTGAAAGTGACCCCGGGCAAGATGGTGTTCGAGATCCAGCCGAAGATCGACTGGGACAAGGGCAAGGCGGTGCTGCACCTGTTGAAGTCGCTGAACCTCGACGGCGTCGACGTCATGCCGATGTACATGGGCGACGATCATACCGACGAGCACGCGTTCGAGGCGCTGCAGGGGCGGGGGATCGGGGTGTTCGTCGGCCGCGCCGACGACCCGGAGGTCGGCGGTCGGACCACCTACGCCGACTACATCCTGAACTCGATGGTGGAGGTCGAGCAATTCCTCAACGGGCTCGCCCGCTGACCGTCTGCCGCTGCGCAGAGAACGAAAACGACACAGGAAAAAGGGGAAACGCCATGTCGACCTGGACGCTGGCCTATGACGAGTTCATTCCGGGAGAAGAGGGACTGCGCGAAGCGCTGACCGCCACCGGCAACGGTTATTTCTGCAGCCGCGGCGCCGCCGAATGGGCCGACGCGATCACCGAGCGGCTCGCCGATCCCGGCCCGTACTATCCCGGCACCTACATGCATGGCGGCTTCAACCGGCTGATCACGATGATGGGCGGAAGACCCATCTCCAACGAGGACTTCGTCAACCTGCCGAACTGGCTGTGCCTCAAGCTCAGGATCGAGAGCGGCCAGCCGTTCAGCCTCGAGAATGTCGAGATCCTCTCCTACCGCCACGAACTCGACATCCGCAACTGCGTGTGCGCGCGGACGGTGCGGTTCCGGGATGCCGCCGGGCGCGAAACCACGCTGGCGAGCCGTCGCTTCGTCAGCATGGCCAAGATGCACGAGGCCGGGCTCGAGTGGACGATCACGCCGGAGAACTGGTCGGGCAAGGTCGAGGTCACCTCGGGCCTCGACGGCCGGGTGATTAATTGGGGAGTCGCCCGCTATCGCGAGCTGGAGAGCCGCCATCTGGAACCGGTCTCGACGAGACGGGTCGGCAAGGACGGCATTTCCCTCCTGGTCCGGACCAACCAGTCGCGGATCTACGTCGGTCTGGCCGCCCGGACCAACGTCTTCGACAAGGACGGCAAGGCGGTTTCGGCCGCCCGTGGCGAGAGTGAGCAGGCCGGCTACGTCGACCAGACCCTGGTCTTCGACGCCAAGGAGAAGCAACCGGTCCGCGTCGAGAAGATGGTCGCCTTCTTCACCTCGCGCGACAACGCGATCAGCGAGCCGCTGGTCAACGCCGAGGCGGCGATCGCCACCTTCGGCACCTTCGAGGAGGATTTCCGGAAGCATGCGCGGGCCTGGGATCACCTGTGGGCGACCTGCGACATGGAACTGCCCAAGCAGGATCGGGCGCAGCTGATCGTGCGGCTGCATATCTCCCACGTGCTGCAGACGTGCTCGCCGATTACCGTCGACCTCGACGCCGGCGTGCCGGCGCGCGGCCTCAACGGCGAGAGCTATCGCGGCCACATCTTCTGGGACGAACTGTACATCTATCCGTTCCTCAACTATCGCCTGCCGGAGATCACCCGGTCGTTGCTGATGTATCGCTACCGGCGGCTCGACATGGCACGGGCGCTGGCCAAGGCGGAAGGCTACAAGGGCGCCATGTTCCCCTGGCAGAGCGGTACCGACGGCACCGAGGAGACCCAGGTGGTCCACCTCAACCCGAAATCGGGCAAGTGGGATCCCGACTTCAGCCACCACCAGCGCCACGTCAACGCGGCGATCTTCTACAATATCTGGCAGTACTACGAGACCACCCACGACATCGAATTCCTGTCGGCTTACGGCGCCGAGATGCTGCTGGAGATCGCCCGGTTCTGGGCCAGCATCGCCCACTTCAACGCCGAGCGCGGCAAGTACGAGATCCACGGCGTCATGGGGCCGGACGAGTTCCACGAGACCCTCTACGGCTCCGGCGAGCATGGCGTGCGCAACAACGCCTACACCAACCTGATGGTCGCCTGGATCTGCGGGATCGCCGGCAAGGTCCTCGACGAGCTTCCCGAGGCTCGGCGCAAGACATTGCGCGAGGCCCTCGACCTCTCCGACGACGAGGTCGAGCTGTGGGCGGACATGAACGGCAAGATGTTCGTCCCCTTCCACGGCGACGGCCTGATCTCGCAGTTCGAGGGTTACGAGACCCTGCAGGAGCTCGACTGGGACGCCTATCGCAAGAAGTACGACGACATCCACCGGATGGACCGGGTGCTCAAGGCCGAGGGCGACACCCCCGACCGCTACAAGCTGTCCAAGCAGGCGGACACGCTGATGCTGTGGTTCCTGTTCCCCGAGAAACGGCTGCAGGCGATGATCGAGGACCTCGGCTATGACTACAAGGACGACACCGCCCGCAAGAACACCAGCTACTACTACGACCGCTGTTCCCACGGCTCGACCCTGAGCCTGATCGTCCACGCCGATATCGAAGCCGACCTCCATCCCGAGGCATCATGGGAGATGTTCCTCAACGCCCTGGAAAGCGACGTCGGCGACGTTCAGGGCGGCACCACCGTCGAGGGCATCCACATGGGGGTGATGGCCGGAACCCTGGACCTGATCCAGCGGGGCTTCGTCGGCACCGAGATCCGCGACGACGTTCTCTACTTCAGCCCCAAGCTCACCGACCACCTGGACGGCCTCAAGTTCCGCATGCGCTTCCGCGGCACGCCGATGGCCGTCGAGCTCGAGGGCGGCACCCTGACCGTCACCCCGCAGTCCGGTGGCGCCCAATCGATCCGGATCGGCGTCGGCGACCAGGTCATCGATGTGGGGGTCGGCAAGAGCCAGACGTTCACTTTGTGACGACGTGACGAGAGACCCCCGGGCCTCCTTCGGGTCCGTTGTACGATGCCTTGCGGATACATCCGGTCGCCCCCGGAAAGGGCCGGATTTAGCCCGAAGCAATCTTTAGAGCGGTTCCGGGTTCAGACGGAATAGCCAGCATTGGCGAAGTCGTTCCGACATTCGGTTGGTGTGAAGTGGTCCAATGCGCTTCCGATTGTCCGCCCGCGTCCGCGAGTCCGCTGCAACATAGGCTCCCCCGCAACCCACGCCTCGTCCGTCAGGTCACAGGGATACCGCTTCGTCTCCTTTTTCAATGGCGGCCACGCGGCCCCGTGTCGATGCGTTCCACGTCAACATCTTAAATCACGATCGACCGCGCGGCTTAAGCCATTTTCAAACAGCCTTTGAATGAGGGCGTCGATCTCACGAAGCTGGATCACACCTGCTTTGGCGCGTTCTCAGATGGCGAGATTTTCAGCCCGGCTCCCTCCCGCCTTTATGTTCGCGACTTGGCCGAAGAGGTAGGCCCGCTACTCTCAAGCGCAGAGAGCGTCTTCTGCCTCGCCTCCGTCGGTGTGCCCGGCACCTTTTTCACCGTGTTGGTCGTCACATGCGGGAAGACGTAACGCTCATAGGTTTTACCCCCGTCGAGCGAGATGTCCATCTCCATTAGGATCGTCTGCGAATAAGCTAGGTAGTCGAACTTCTTATACTCATCTGGTTCTGTGTCGGTCGAAAGCAGCCAGTAGTCGGCCCAGTATTCGGTTACCCTGGACTTGCGATTTTCAAACGCGATGTTGGTGACGACACCTTCTCCGCCGAAGAGCGGGTCGGTGGTGACGCGCCAGTGGATATGGGCCGTCGGCTTGATCTTCTCGATCGCGATCTGGAGCGGGACGTTTGGGTTGAGAGCCCATTCCACTTTAGGGTTTTCGAAATCGTCGTTGGCAGCGAGTTCCCGTGCATAGGGATCGGTCTGCGGAGCGGTCGCGATGTCCGGGGGCTCGGAGGCGCCGATCACGCTCATGAACTTGTAGATCTGCAAATCGGTCGAGACGTCCGCACGCTGGGGGTAGGGCACAGGCGCATCCGGGATCACCGGCGCCCCGGGGATGATGGTATTGGACTCGAGGCCCTCAAAGTCGTCGTGGAATTTGTCCTTGTCGTAAAGGTCGACGCTGCCGAGCGCCAGCACCGAATTGCCGTGCGGAACCGCGATTTGCTTGGCGATGGTGATATAGGGGGGCTGGCGCTGAACCTGGCCGTCGGCAATGGCCGGCCCCATGTTGTAGGGACCGGTCAGCTGCTCGCGGGAGCCAAGGTGCAACCAGGCGCCATTCTCGACATGCACGATCGTCCCCGCGGCGGGCCCTTCGGCGAACCGGACCTGTTGGTCGTAGAACACCGCATGAGCGAACTGGGTGTACGCGCCGCCGCGGTTCGGCGCCCCGGCGATGACCGCGAGGGCCTGGGGATCGGTGTGCTCCGGAAGGTCGCCGTCCACGGCGCTGCCATTGAAGCGGATCGTCTCGGTGAAGCTGAAATTCTTAAGGATGAAGCCGCCGTAAGCATAACCATTTGGATCCGGCGGCCGGGTGGCTTGTGGGTCCACCTGCGGCAGCGGCATCACGTTGTAGGAAAGGGGGCGTTCGCCCCAGTACAATTCCTCGTCGTTCACCCATGTGCCGATCAGAAGACACTGAAAGTGCGCAATGAGTTCGGCGTTGTTTTTAAAGTCATAACTCTTGCTTGCTTGTGGCATTTCAACCTCCAAGTCCATGGACTAAAGTATTTTTTCGAGATTTTGAAGCAGCAGGAGGGTGGCGAGACGATAGCTGATGCGCACGAACAGCAATCAATCAGCATTGGCCGGCACCCCCCCCGAAATGATCGTCGTTACTTGAGCGTAATATAGCATTTCGAGCGCTCTTTTGCAATCTTAACGTGGGCAGACTCTGGGCGGAGTGGCTGACCGACCTCGGCGACCGGCGGTCATGGCGGAGCCACGGCATGACAACCTCGGTTTTCCTCCTTCGAGACACGCTTTCCCGCGGTCTTCCCGGAGTGTTGATGGCGGCATCGATCAAACCGTCACAGGTGGCACAAGAAGCCAGGTGATGCGCGCGAGGACGTGCCAAAACAACGTCCGATCCCGATGGGGAGCGCGGCATGGTTGGCGCGGCCTTTGGCCGTCTTAGGGCGGTGGGCGTGGAGGCCCGTGCGACGTCTCACCATTGGACACGGGAGACCGGGAAGTTGGGGCATCAGGTACGGACGATGCCGGCGCGCCTTCCTACTTTGCCGGACGCAAGCGTCCCAGGAGGCCGCAGGATTTGACGAACCACGACGGCATCAACCTCCGCCTGCCGACCTACGGAGGGATTTACGCCTGGGAATTCGAGAAGGGCGGGCGGGATCTGAAGGCGCGGGTCGAAGGCCGGCTGGTGTTCAATAACCTTGCTCTGAGATTGGACGCAGCGCTGGCGGGCTTTGGTCTGGCGTACCTGCCCGAAGATCACGTCCAGAAGCACATCGCCGATGGACGACTGATCCGCGTGCTCGCCGATTGGTGCCCTCCCTTTTCAGGGTACCACCTCTACTATCCGAGCCGCCGGCAACCCACGCCAGCCTTCAGCTTACTGGTCGATGCCCTGCGCTACCGAGCTTGAGATGCAAGCATGCGATGGCCACTGCGGGGCGGACCGCGGGCGTCCTGCCTTCTCAGCCCCGGGCGATCGATATCAGATAGAGGATGTCGGCGGCGAGGGTGGCGCCGGCGAGGGCGGTGATCTGGCCGGTGGGGTCGTAGGGGGGCGAAACCTCGACCTGGTCGCCGCCAACGACCCGGAGGCCGGCGAGGCGGGTGAGGATGGTGCGGGCCTCGGCGGTGGTCGGGCCGCCGACCACCGGGGTGCCGGTGCCGGGCGCATAGGCCGGATCGAGGAAGTCGATGTCGAAGGTCAGGTAGACCTTGTGGTCGCCGACGATGCGGCGGATTTCGTCGGCGGTCTTCTGCGGGCCATCGCGTGCCACCCGGTCGGCGTGGAGGATGTTGAACCCGTGGGTGTCCGGGTTGGGGGTGCGGATGCCGATCTGCACCGAACGGGTCGGATCGACCAGGCCCTCGCGGACCGCGTGGTAGAACATGCTGCCGTGGTTGTACTCCTCCTTGGCCCAGGTGTCCGAGTGGGCATCGAAATGGACCAGCGACAGCGGGCCGTGCGCCCTGGCGTGGGCGCGGAGCAGCGGCAGCGAAACGAAGTGATCGCCGCCGAGGGAGAGCAGCGAAACGCCGGCGTCGAGGATGCGTCCAGCCTGCTCCTCCACCGCCGCAATCATGCCGTCGACGGCGCCGGCGGTGAACGCGACATCGCCGTAGTCGAGGACCCTGTGTCGGTCGAACGGGTTGAAGGCCCACGGCCACACTCCCCAGGGGAAGTCGACGAGGAGCGACTGCTCGCGGATGCCGCGGGGGCCGAGTTGGGCGCCGGGACGGTTGGTGGTGCCGAGGTCGTAGGGTATGCCGATGACCGCGATATCGACGCCGGCGAGGTCGCGGCCGCAGGGGCGGCGCATGAAGCTGATCGCGCCCGAGTAAGGGGGCTCCCGCCTGGAAAGAGTGCGGCCGGTGTTCGCCGGCTTGCCGTTGGTCATCGATCGTTTCTCCCCGATCGAACCGATGGTCCGCCCCGGAGTCCTCAGTACCGGTAGAGATCCGATTTGAACGGACCGCTCGGCGAAACGCCGATGTAGTCCGCCTGTTGCTGGCTGAGCTCGGTGAGCTTCATGCCGAGCTTGCCGAGGTGAAGCCGCGCCACCTTTTCGTCCAGGTGCTTGGGCAGGACATAGACGTCCTTGCCGTACTGATCGCCCTTGGACCACAGCTCGATCTGCGCCAGCACCTGGTTGGTGAAGCTCGCCGACATCACGAAGCTCGGGTGGCCGGTGGCGTTGCCGAGGTTGAGCAGCCGCCCCTCCGAAAGCAGGATCATCCGCTTGCCGTCGGGGAACTCGATCATGTCGACCTGGGGCTTGATGTTGGTCCATTTGAGGTTCTTGAGGCCGGCCACCTGGATCTCGTTGTCGAAGTGGCCGATGTTGCCGACGATCGCCATATCCTTGAACCGGCGCATGTGCTCGAGGGTCACCACGTCGAAGTTGCCGGTGGCGGTGATGACGATGTCGGCGTAGGGCGCCGCGTCCTCGAGGGTGACGACCTCGAAACCGTCCATCGCCGCCTGCAATGCGCAGATCGGATCGACCTCGGTGACCTGGACCATCGCGCCGGCGCCGCGCAACGATTGCGCCGAGCCCTTGCCGACGTCGCCGTAGCCGCAGACGACCGCCCTCTTGCCCGCCAGCATCACGTCGGTGCGCGCGGCGGATGCCGTCGACCAGGCTTTCGCGGCAGCCGTACTTGTTGTCGAACTTCGACTTGGTCACCGAGTCGTTGACGTTGATCGCCGGGAACGGCAGCCGCCCCTGCTCCTTCAGCTGATAGAGCCGGTGAACGCCGGTGGTGGTTTCCTCGGTGACGCCGCGGATGGTGTCCCGCAACTTGGTGAACCAGCCGGGAGAGGCGGCCATGCGCTTTTTGATCTGCGCGAACAGCACCTCTTCTTCCTCCGACCCGGGATTGGAGAGCACGTCCTCGCCGGCTTCGGCGCGGGCGCCGAGAAGGATGTAGAGGGTCGCGTCGCCGCCGTCGTCGAGGATCATGTTGGCGCAGCTTCCGTCCGGCCAGTCGAAGATCCTGTCGGCGTAGTCCCAGTATTCCTCCAGCGTCTCGCCCTTGACCGCGAACACTGGGATGCCGCGCGCCGCGATCGCCGCCGCCGCGTGATCCTGGGTCGAGAAGATGTTGCACGACGCCCAGCGAACCTCGGCGCCGAGCGCCTCCAGGGTTTCGATCAGCACCGCAGTCTGGATCGTCATGTGCAGCGATCCGGCGATCCGCGCCCCCTTCAGCGGCTTTGTCGGGCCGTACTCGTCGCGGCAGGCCATCAGGCCCGGCATCTCGGTTTCCGCGATCTCGATCTCCTTGCGGCCCCAATCCGCCAGCGAAAGATCCTTCACCTTGCAATCGGCGAAAGCTTCGCCGGGGTTGTTAGCTAATGCGGTCATCTGCTGTGCCTACTTCCTTCATCATTTCGTGATTTCCCCCGTCGTCATTTTCTCCGGGGATTGCCGCGACCCATGAGGCTCTCGGAATACGGCTTTCGCCGACAGGTGGCGAGCACGACCGACGATGCGTCAGTGCCGAGTCACCTTCAATCTCGGTGGGGACCATACTTGCGGTTGGTTTCGCGAGCAACCTGTCTTCGTCGCCGGCTCGGCTACGCCAGCGGACTCGGGAGTTTCACGTCTGCTTCAGTCTTTGGCGACGAAGACTTTGCAATTGGAATGACCGTCGTTGAAAAAATGATAGGTGACCCCGGGGCGTGCGAGGCCCAGGGGATCCCGCAGGTTCCAGCCGAGCTTGGCGAAACCGACGGTGCCGTATCCTTTTTCGCCGGTGAAACCGATGTGATGGCGCTGATCGTGGATCTGGTTGAACCGCGAGCGGCGGCAGGCGTCGGTGAGGTCGGCGTTGAGCTGGCCCACCTGCCAGAACGGCCTTTCCGATCTGGCGTAGCGGCCGGCATCGGCGCTGTTTCCGGCGACGACGATCATCACCACGGCCACCGCCACGGCGGCCTTCGCCGCCGCGCCGCCGCCGCCGATCCTTCTGGCTGTCATTGACGCTCTTTTTGCGTGTATTCGGCGGCATCATACCATCATGCGTGCAAAAACGCCATACGACGTCGTGTACTGGAACGGGGGGCGGTGATCGGTTAGTTTCCGAGGATGGCATGCCGACTGCGAAACGTGTTCGAGAAGATCCGAGGACCGAGCGGTGGACTCACGCCGGGTGCTCTGCTGCTGGCGACCTGGATGCTGGCGTCGACCTTTGCCGCGGCGGCCTATGCGGCCTATGTTACCTACCTGCGGTCCTACGGTGACTGGAGCGTAAGTTGCGCCCTCGACGAGCCAACTCGGTATCGATGGTGTACCCTTCAGGCGCCGCCGCCGGAGCTCTATGATCGGCGCAGCGAGATCGCCGTCAGCGAACAGCGGGACGGCGCGTTCTTGGTGACAGTCCGCGTCCGTGGCGCCGTTCGCGCGGGCGCACCGGCGTACCTGCGGATCGACGACAATCCGCCCTATCGGGCCGAGCCCAGCCGGGTGGGCGAGGCCACTTGGCGCGGGGACGAGGCCGCCGCGCTCGTCGAGGAACTGCAAAGCGGGCTCAACATGGTGCTCCGCTGGTTTCCCGCGTCCGGCGCGCCGCCGCTCGACGAGCAATTTTCGCTCGACGGGTTTGGCAATGCCCTCGCCGATTACCGGGCCAGGCTGCACTGACGGAGCGCACTCACGGGGGATTGATTGGACGGGGAGAGGGGGGCATTCCATAATCCAGACGGGAGGTGAGTGATGAGAACGTTCGGAACCTTTGCCGCGGTGCTGCTTGCCCTGATGATCGGGGGGCTCTCAGACGCCGCCGGCGACGGCGGGTCGAACGAGTCGAAGAAGCTCCCGCCGGCGGCGAGCTCGGACTATCAGGCCGGAAAGGCGGCCGTCGAGGCGGAGGACTACCAGCGGGCGATCGATCACATGACCAAGGTTGTCGCCACCGCGCCGGACAACGCCGACGCCTTGAACTACCTCGGCTACAGCCATCGCAAACTCGGCCATTTCGACGAGTCTCTGGTCTGGTACCAGAAAGCGCTGGCCGCCAACCCCAACCATCGCGGCGCCAACGAGTACCTGGGCGAGCTGTATCTCCAGATGGGCGACCTGGCGAAGGCGGAAGAGCGCCTGAACAAGCTGGACGACCTCTGCTTCTTCGGCTGCGAGGAGTACGACGACCTCAAGCAGGAGATCGCCGAATACAAGGCGGCGCAGGCGGCTTCGGCGAAACCCCAATGATCCGGTCGATGCCCTTGACCCGCCGCCGTCTGGTGGCGACGGTGGCATCCACGGCGGCGATTGCCGTTGCCGGGCCGGCGGTGGCCGCCCTGCTGCCGACGCCGCGGCAGACCTCGGGACCGTTCTATCCGCTGACCAAGCCGCTCGACTCGGACGCCGATCTGGTCACGGTGGCCGGACGGCCCGGGCCGGCGAAGGGGACCGTCACCCACGTGATCGGGCGCGTTCTCGACCCCGAGGGGCGACCGGTTGCGGACGCCCGTGTGGAAATCTGGCAGTGCGACGCCCTGGGCGCCTACCATCATCCCCGCGACGGCGGCGGCATCGATCCCGACTTCCAGGGTTACGGCCGCATGGACGCGGGGGGCGACGGCGGCTACCGCTTCCGCACCATCCGCCCGGTGCCCTATCCCGGCCGCACTCCGCACATCCACTTCGCGGTCACCGCGCGCGGGTTTCCGCCCCTGGTCACCCAGATGTACGTGGCCGGCGAGCCCGGCAACGACGGCGATTTTATCCTTTCGCGGATCACCGACCCCCAGGCCCGCGCCGCCGTCATTGTTTCCCTCGAACCCGCGCCGGATATCGAGGCCGGGGCCCTGCTCGGGGTTTTCGACATCGTTCTCGGCACCGCCTGATCGGCCCCGTTCGCCGTTCCGCCACCCTGCCAAAGCGGGTAACCGGTCGACATCCACACCATATCGTTCGAAGATGGGCTCTCGGGGACGGGGTGTGCCGCAGGGACGAGCGAACGGGTGAAACGAAGATCGCGCAGGACGTTGGTGTTTGCCGTCGGCGCCGGGCTTCTGGCGTTGCTGCCGGTCGCCGGCAGCCTCGCCTACACCTACCGGTCGGCGATCGACGGGGCCGAGGTCAAGACCGGGGAGGTTGCCCGACAGGTCGCCGAGCATGTCTACGGGGTGTTGTGGTCGGCGGAAGGCGCGTTGGCCGATCTCGCCTATTTTGCCCGGTCGGGGTGCTCTGCCGATCTGATCCGCGAATTCAGGACCAAGGCCGCCGCTCTCTACGCCATGCGCGGCGTCGGATACGTCACTAAAGACGGTCTCCTCGCCTGCACGTCGTTCGGCCGACTGGAACCGCCGATCAAGGTGCGGGAGGCGGACGAGATCATCGAACCGGAGGGCTCGCTCGTTTTGTTCACGCCGCCGATCGAGACGAAGTACTTTCCGGGGACGTCGATCGTCGCCATGCACCGCCTTCGCGACGGCGGCCGGATCGAGATCCTGGTTCCACCCGAGCTCCTGCTCAGCACCCTGCCGCCCGACGCCCTCGGCGATGACGGCTTCGTGCGGGTGACCATGCGGGGCACCGAGTTAGCGGCGCTCGGGGTGCGCCCGATTTCCATGGCGGATACCCTTTCGGTGACCGCGGACGCCGGTCTGTTCGAGGCGCAGGTCACCGCGACGGCGACCCGTTCGTGGGCGCTGGGCGAGTGGCGGCAAAACCTGACGCTCAACGGCATCGTCGGCGGTTTCGCTGGGCTGGTGCTGGTGGCGGGGGTCGCCCATCTCGCGAGCCGGCGGTCGTCGATCACCGACGAGCTGAAGGACGCCCTCGACAACCACGAGTTCGAGGTCTTCTACCAGCCGGTCGTCGATCTCCAGAACGACCGGTGCGTCGGCGCCGAGGCGCTGCTCCGCTGGCGCCATCCCGAGCGCGGGCTGGTGCCGCCCGATCTGTTCATCGCCCTCGCCGAGGAGACCGGCGCGATCATCCCCATTACCCGCTGGATTATGCGCCAAGTGGGCGAAGACATGGGGCCGCTGCTGCAGGCCCACCCCGATTTCCACATCGCCATCAATCTCGCGCCCGCCCATTTCGCCAACCTCGACGTGGTCGCCGACGCCAAGGAGGTCGCCGAGGCGTGCGGCATCGATCCGGCCCGGCTGCTGTTCGAGGTGACCGAGCGGGGTCTGGTCGACGACGCCGGCTGCCGGGAGGTGATCGAGGCGCTGGCCGAAATCGGCTCGGAGGTGGCGATCGACGACTTCGGCACCGGCTATTCCAGCCTCGCCTACGTCGAGAAGTTCCACCTCGACTACCTGAAGATCGACAAGGCGTTCGTCTCGACCATCGGCACCGAGGCGGCCTCGGCGGGGCTCGCCGCGATCATCATCGAAATGGCCGGCCAACTCGGCCTCCGGATCATCGCCGAGGGGGTGGAGACCGAGGCGCAGATGACCTACCTGCGCGACCACGGCGTCACCAACGCCCAAGGCTGGTACTTCTCCAAGCCGCTGCCCGCCGACGAGTTCCTCGATTTCGCCCGCCGCTACAACGCCTGACCAGAGGACAGAGGACCCCCACCACGCCCGCCGTTCTGCCGGCGCCGCAGATCGTGCCCCGCCGCCCTCCGGGCCGCAAAATGACGACGTTTTTGACGACACTATTACCGTTTTTGACGACATTCGTTACTGTCCCGTCAACTTTTGGGCTAAGCCCTTGATTTTCCTAGATCGGCCTATTCGGGCAGGTATACCAAAGTAGACACGAATTCCCCATAGCGCCTTGAACAAAATTCATTTTTCCCCGAAACAAAAGTATACATTTTTGCCAATTCACCCGGCCGCTGATACCTCAAACGCCGGGCGGGGGCAACCGTCCCGTTGGCTCTCCTCGCTCCGCTGCGGGTGCGCACTTGCGCTTGTCAGCGCGCTGTCGAGGACCCCTTCATCGCCGCGCTGATCCCTGCTCCCGGACGTGGGGCACGCACCTCTTCTGTCGTCAGAATTGAACACAGAGTGAACATATACTCTCGACGAGCAAAAAACAAGGAATAATTTCACATCATCGATTTCACGAAGCGCTCGCGGCGGGTACCCCAACTTGGCGCCGGAGCTCGCGAAATCAAAAAGGTCCATCCCTTTCCGCATGATCAGCGAACCGATCTCGTCGCGGTTCGTAAGGACTTGGCTGACCCCCTCGACTTCACATCTTCAATCTTAAAACCACTGGGACTTTGGCGCACCTGACAGTTGACGGGGATCTTTGGACCTTCGGGTCCTCGGATCTCAGCGCTAACCATGAACCATTCCGCTCGCATGTGGTGAAAGGCGGTGACGACGAACGTCTCGCCCGAATAGTTCGCAAACTGATCGGCGTAGATATTGGTCACGTAGTCGGGGAACAAGCGCATGAAGTCAGCTCTCTGCACGTCCGTTGCGCTGCGCCACTAGGGTCCCAGCACGAAACGGCTGATGCCCGTTACGTCGAAATTTTTTATAAAGATCGCATGAAGTGCTTTCTTGCGCTCGGCTTGGTTCACCGTCTTGTCTCGGACGACCGAAATCACCTGGTCGCCGAGGGAACGAATAAAGCCGGCTGGGCTTTCATCGGCATGGCTTGTGCCGACCACAGAGAAGGTCAGGATCAAGCGGCGACCAAGGCGCACGCGAGCCCTCGGGAAGGGCTGCCTTTGCCGCGGCGGCCTGCCTTGGGCTGATAGTGCCGACTGATTGCCGCTCATCAAGGGAATGCTCATCTCGTTCAAACCGGTTCTGCTCGCCGCGGACCAGTGATCCGCGCAAACGTGAATTCTCCCAACGGTAAGGTCCGTGTGGATCAGCACCGTGCCGTCTCTCCCACGGTGGCGGCTCGGGCCTTCCGGGCGCCAGCCGTGCGGGCAAACGATTTCGTTTGGCGCGCGGGTCGGGTCCGCCGTTAAGCGAACCCTCCCGGGCGGCGACCCCGTTAGGGTGCGAAATCGGGATTGTGGTGGAAGTACGCGGTCACCTGCGGCCACAACTTCACCTGAGGTTCATTCTGGCAGGATGTGATCAACGCATCGACTGGCTGTTCGAACTGGCCCAGATCAATCGTCACTTCCTCCGGCGTGCCTTTACGGTTGAACCCCTCCATCCAGTAAACGACTCGGGGCTGAACGTCGGACCCGAGCGCAAGGAATTCCTCGCAGGTAATCTCGGTGACCTTCTTCTTGGCGGCCATCGCCGGTCCGGTTGCGGTTAGCATCATAAGTCCGGCGGCGATCGCCAGTGCGCTGCGGGAGATACGTATCATCGTCTTCCTCCATCTGTGCATCAATCTCCTCCGCCTCTCGTGCCGCGCCCTCGTCACCGGGATCGGAACGCCGGCGCCGCGTGGCGATTTCGGGTTTACTTACGCAAGCTTCGTGCCAAAAGACAATGCTCCGAAATCACCGGGTTTCGCCGGAGCGGACCGGATGTGGCAATGGGCAAATCAACCAATGCGGGGCAAATCAACCGATGTCACTGCTGTCCGGTTACGGCAACCGCATCCTTAGCGTTACCACCCGCCGTAGCCCCTTTTTCGGAACTTTCGAGGCGGCCCATCGCGGAATCAAGGGCCGTCGCGCTCGCGGGTCAGGCTCGACCGGGGCTCACGACCGGCGTCGAACATCTGTTTCCGTTTCTGAGCCCACTTCCAGGCCTTTGCCTCTTCCGCTAGTTTGCCAAGGCCACAAGCGAGGCCCGAACCAGCCAACGTCTTCCCTGGAGTTCGTGAACGATGCGGATGAGGACTTTCAAGAGATACGTGGCAGCCGCCATGGCCGTCGTGATGGTGATCAATGTCAGCCCGATCGGACTGGCCCAGGCCAAGATGGTCACCACGGATCAGGTTGTCGAACGCGCCGTTCCCGCCGACGATCGGCAAAGGGTCGAGAGCTTTCTGTTGCGTGAGGACGTCCAAAGGCAGTTGGTTCTGCTGGGTATCGATCCGGAGGAGGCCGCGAGCCGCGTGGCCAGTTTGTCCAACGAGGAAATCCAACAGATCGCCGGCCGGTTGGATGAACTCCCCGCGGGCGAGGGGGCCGGGGCCATCGGCGTAATCGTGGGCGCAATCCTCATCATCTTCTTGGTCCTCCTCGTCACCGATCTCTTGGGCCTGACGGATGTATTCCCCTTCGTCAAAAAGAAGGCGAGATAGGGCCTTCTTTAATCCGGCGGTGGCTGTCAAGCTCCGACGTTCTGGTTTCGCGGTCCGGCGAGGGGTGTCCCTGAAGGTCACGCTTCTTTTCGTGTTCGATGCGGTGATCGACACAGGATGGGATAAGATAGGCGAGGCGGCGACAATCTGTGGAACGTGTTTGCTCCGGATGATCTGGAGTAACGACAAGGCCCTAGACGTGCTCGCCTCTTCCCTTGCCCCATCAGGGCGCATCCCGCCGCAGCGGGTATCGTCGAACGTCGAATGTGGTGTTTGGTTTTTCCCGTTCAGCGGTCCTCGTTGTCGTTATCGGGCGGCCTTCGTCTGCTCGCCCCATTGGAAGTCGGTTCCGTCGATCCACATCCGGTGCATGATAACGGCGAGCTTGCGGGCCAGCGCCACGCGGGCCCGTTTGGCGCCGGCCTTCTTGGCAATCCGCGCGGCCCAGGCCTTCAGCGCTGACCACCGCGTACACCGCGTCAGCATCACGTTGGCGGCCTCGTAGAGGGCGGACCGCACCATCGCATCGCCGCACTTGCTGATGCGGCCTTGGTAATCGATTTCCCCGGAGCTGAATTTCCGGGGCGTGAGCCCGAAATGGGCGCCGACGGTCTTGGACTTGGCGAACCGTCCCGGCATATCGACGCCGGTCTTGAAGGTCAGTGCCGTGATGGCGCCGACACCGGGAATGGTCATCAAGCGGCGACACACCTCATCGTCGCGGACGACCTCGAGGACCATGCGGTGCAGGCGAGCGAACTCCTCGAGCAAGGCGGCGCGCGCTTTGAGCATCGGAACGACCATGCGGTGCAGGGCGGCGCGATCGGCGACCAACTCCAACACCCGGGCCTCGAACCGCCGCCGGCTCACCTTGCCCACCTTCAAGCCGAACGCCTTGAGGGTGCCACGGATCTCGTTCTCGATGTCGAGCGCCTTGCGCTGCAGGGTCTTGCGGTTGGTGAGCAGAAACCGCAGCTCATGGCTTTCGCCGCTCTTCACATGGACGATGCGGAACCACCCCGTTCGCATGATCTGGGCGATGCCACGGGCGTCGTTGCGGTCGGTCTTGTTGCGCATCGCCCGCAGAGCCGCCTTCGCCTGCCGGGTCTCGATGCAGATCACCGCAAAGCCTTCGGCGCGCAGACCGGCATGGAGCCATGGCGACAACGGACCGGCCTCCAGGCCCACGCGCGTCAAGGCAAAACCACTGTCGCGCAGCGCCTCGGCAATTGCCCCCGGCTGGCTCGCAACCTTCCGCTCGGCGACAATCGTACCCTCACCATCAACGATGCAAACGCTGGTCTCTTCCAAAGAAACGTCCAATCCCGCATAATATTTCACGGCTGTTCTCCATTCCTGATGCCTGGGGCTCCCCGGAGACCCCGTTCAACCATCAACCGGGGAACAGCCACCTTGCACCAGCAACGCTGTCACTGCGCGGCCGGATTACGCCATCTGTTGACAATCAGGATGGCACCGTGGTTGCTCCAGGATGGCGCGCGGTAAGCAACCATTAAAGGACGGTTTCGGTTTTGATCCAGGGGGTGCCTCTTGCGACGACGGCGTTGACCATGACGAGAAGCTTTCGAGCGCAGGCGATGAGGGCTTGTTTGTGAGTTTTGTTGCATTCAGTGAGGCGTTTGTAGAGTGCGATCAGATGTGGGTTCCAGCGATAGGCGGCCGCGAATGCCGCGGCGTAGAGGGCCTTTCGAACTCTGCCCCGTCCGCCTGCGATGCGGCGTTGCCCTTTGAAACGGCCGGTGTCGTGATCGAAGGGGGCGAGGCCGGCCAAGGCGGCGATCTGCTCGCGGGTCAAGCTGCCGAGCTCGGGCATGCGGATCAAGAGGGTCAGGGCGGTCGGCAGGCCGATGCCCTGGACGCTTTCGATCAGGCTGTAGCGCCTTGCCAGGTCTTCATGGCTCTTGACGGCTCGAAGCATGCAAGCGCGCTTGGTCGTGATGATCTGGGTCAGGCGCATGATCTCGTCCTTGATCCAGCCGCGCTGCTCGGCCTGCTGGACGTGCTCCAGTCGGGTCTTCCAGCGTGCGATGTCCTCGCTGAGCTGATCGATCAAGGTGAGCGGCTCGGCGAGATCCTGCAGACACGGGTCGGGTGCTTCACGGATCTCCTCACAGAAGGCTGCGCACCTGGCGATCAGGGCTGCATCGATGCGATCGTTCTTGGCCCGCTGCAGTTTGAAGCCGGCAAAGCAGCGGATCTGGGTGGGTTGGAACACGATGACCTGAAAGCCCGCCAGGCGGAGCGCGGCAACCACAGCCTTTTCGTAGCCGCCACTGGCCTCGATGCCGATACGCTTGATCTTGCGCTCGACCAGCCACTCGATCAGCTGCTCATGTCCGGCGGTGTCGTTGGCTACCTCCAAGAGGTCCGGCGAGCCATGAACGGCGATATCCAACTTGTCTTTGCCGGTATCGATCCCGGCGGCCTTTCGGTTATACTTCTTTGTCTTCATTTGCCCTTCCTTGTGAATGCGAACCATCGTGTTCAGGCAACCATCCGGGTCAGTGAAGAACCGAACGCGATCTCGCTAACCGTCAGCCCTTGCGGCTCAGGAGCGACCGATCCGACGCTCGGCGCCTGTTCCGGGGTGGCCACCCCGGAACAGGCAATCCTTACGGACATCTCATCATCGCAAAAATTCGCTTATACAAGGAGCGAGGATGAAGGACATGCAGCGCATATTCGAAGACGAGCGACGCGGCCGCGCGCCATCCTGGAGCAATCCCTCCGGGACGGGTCGTCTTTTCCCGCCCGCGTCGTCGCGGACCGCTTGTGTGGGGCCTGCCACACGGCGCAGCCCGCTCCTAGCCGGCGGGAAAATCCGATCCCGCCACGGCGCCATCCTGATTGTCAACAGGCCCTATCCTTGATGTGGGCCAAGCCCTTGTTCGTCGCTCTTGTGGTGACGATTGCTCTTGGGCTTGGCGCTTGTACGGCGCCGCAAACGTCGGAACTCACTCTGTCTCCCGGTGCTCTGCCCACGCGGGCGGAGGTCGGCAACGTTCCATTCTTTCCGCAGGAGGAGAACTTTTGCGGACCGGCGGCGCTCGCGACCGTGGTGGCATGGACGGGCATTGCAGTCGAACCCGAGCAAATTGCCGAGAGGGTGTACACGCCGGGTCGGAAAGGAACCCTGCAAAGCGATATCCTTGCCGCCGCCCGCCGTGAGGGGCGCCTGGCTGTTCCCGTGCCCTCGCTCCGGGGTGTCATGACGGAGATTGCCGCAGGTCATCCGGTCCTGGTGCTGCAAAATCTATCGCTGGAGTGGTACCCGCAGTGGCACTATGCCGTAGCCATTGCCTACAACCTTGAAACTCGCGAAATCACCCTGCGCTCGGGGCGTGAACCCGAGCGGGTGATCCCTATCGACACCTTCGAGCATACGTGGCGGCGAGGGGACCATTGGGCCCTCGTTGTGCTGAGTCCCGACGACTTGCCGGCGAGTGCGGACGTGGGTGATGTGGAGCGTGCGGCGGTGGCTCTCGAGCGTGTTGGTCGGAGGGAAGAGGCGGCCATCGCCTATTCCACTATCCTCGAACGTTGGCCCGAGAGCTATCCGGCACTCTTCGGCTTGGGCAATGTTCGTTATCAAAGCGGCGACCTTGCGGCCGCCGAATCCGCATTCAGATTGGCGATTTCGGTGCGCCCGGAACGGGCGGAAGCGTGGAACAATCTTGCCTATGTGCTGGCCGCCGACGGTCGGCGGAAGGAGGCGGTATCCGCCGCCAGGAGGGCCGTCGAGCTGTCACCGGGGAACGAGCAACCTTATCTCGAGACTTTGCGAGATCTTTCAGAGACCTGATTCAGTCGGCCACGGCCCGCACCTCGCGAGCCAATGTCCGGCCGACGGCGGCTAAGTCTTCACCGGAATGCGAACGTTTCTCCGATCACCGAGTGGGCTTGTTGCGGAAAATACTGTCCCAATTGTTGCGATAGGCATCGGTCACCGGCTTTTGGTTCTCGCCGCGGCTGTATCCCTTGGGCACGTCCGACGTCGAACTCTCAGTCGCCTTTCCGGATCCTGCGTCGGTTGCCGTCGCTTCCTTGGCCTCGGCCTTTGCTTCAGTTTTCACCTCGGTTTTCGCCGCCGTCGTCGTATCCGTCATTCTTCGCCCACTCTCCGGTCTTTGCCGCAACGATCGCGATTATATAGGACGGGATGTTCGGCGTATCAAGCCGGCAGGGCCCCGAGATGACTTTGGGGATCGGGGACGTGGGCCATTTTCGTTCGCCCGTATGTTCCCGCACAACGGCGCATGGACTGTTGCGTATGGTGTCGCCGGAACCATGTACGATATGGATCAGGATCTTCGCCATTGACGACGACCATGATCCGCACCCTTGTCTCAGAGAATGGTCTGATCGATGATCGAACCCTTCCGAACGTACGATGAAGAACAACTACGGCGGATCTCCGAGATCACGATCGGGCACTACGACCGGAAGGCCGAGGCCTACTGGGAGGGCACCCGGGACCACGATGTCAGCCAGAACCGTGCGGCGTTGCTGGAGGCGATCGAGGGCGAGCCTCCGTTTCGCATCGTCGATCTGGGATGCGGGCCGGGCCGGGACCTAATCCATTTCAAGTCGTTGGGCCACGAGGCCGTCGGCCTCGACGGATCGAAGGAATTGGTCGCGATGGCGCGTCGGTTTTCGGGGTGCGAGGTTCTCCATCAGGATTTCCTCGCGCTCGACCTGCCGGAGAACCGCTTCGACGGCGTGTTCGCCAATGCGTCGTTGTTCCACGTGCCGAGCCAGGAATTGCCGCGGGTCTTGCTCGAGCTGCGTGCCGCCTTGAAGCCCGGGGGCGTCCTGTTCTGCTCCAACCCGCGAGGAAACAACGAGGAGGGATTGAGCGGCGATCGCTATGGCTGCTTCTTCGATCTCGACACCTGGCGCGCGTACGTCACCGCCGCCGGATTCGTCGAGGTCGAGCATTACTACCGCCCGACCGGGCTCCCGCGCCACCGACAGCCGTGGCTGGCGACCGTTTGGCGCAGCTGCCAAGGAGAGGGGAATGTAATTCCCGGAACATCAACCTGAATTCCGGGGACTACGGGCCAATTCACGTTCGAAGTGTACCGCTCTCAGCGAACGAGAAAGTCCGAACTGGCCAGTTCCTTGCCGGCGGGGTCGACCAAGACCACCCGCCAACGGCCCGTCATACGCGGCGTTATCGTCTTTCTGGAATAGAAGCGCCAGCGCGGTCCCCGGATTTCGAACGGAATGGACGCCACGACACGGCCTTCCCGTTCCCAACGATGGAACAAGGTCTGGCCGTCGAAGTCTCGGACTTCGGAGAAGTAGTAGATCGTGCGGTCGCTGCGGCCGGTCACCTGAATGGGCGGTTGGAGACGGGCGGTGGGCTCCTTTCCGTTTACGCCGGCGCTCAGCTGCGCGCGGAGCACGCGGGGATCCTTGATCACCGCCACGACGGCCGGTTCCGGATCAACGGTCTCGACGTGTTGGCCTGATCGAACGGTCGGAACCACGGTTGCGACCTCGGGGTTTGTCGGCCGCACCTCCGCGGCCTCCGGAGGATCGGGCGCTACCTTGTCCCGTGACACCGCGGATTCCGGTTTTTCGACGGGCTTTCTTGTCGAAACCGAGGGTCGAATTGGCCTTCTGGTCTCTTCGACAACGCCGGCGTCGGAAAGTGTCGGGCGCACGGCCGCTTGCGCGGGAACACTCTCACGTTCGAGCGCCGGCCGAGCCGCCGGTTCCATCGGGAATGCGGCCGTATCCGTCGGTGGATCACCACCGTCCTCGATAGGGCCACGATCGTTCGTCCGGGCTTCGGACCCGGTGGCGCCGCCTTGGATCGATCGGTCGCCCGAGAAGTCCGTCAGCAGCGCCACGGCAGCGATGATCGACAAACAAACTACAACCGCACCGCCGACCATCCACGAGCCCATTCGCCGGCGCGCCGGTTTCGACAAGGGGCGGCGGTTGCCCCCGGCGGCGGCTTGTTCGGGTTCGTCGCGGATCGCAACGCGGATGACAAGACGTTCGGTCATGTCCCTGCCAACCGGTATCCAGTGCCGAGCAACGGTTCGGCGCGTTGTCTCACGCCGTACCGGTCTTGGCGCTTTCGGCCAGCCGGCCGGACACCGGACGCGACCGCGCCGGCCGTTTCTTGCGCCCTTGGGCCGACACGGTCTGACCCGCTTTCGGCCGGGCCGGCAACGGCGGCAGCTCGATGTTCACCTCCAGCACGGAGACGTTTCCCGAGTGCTCGACCTGCACCTCGATCTTCTGGTCTTCGACGTCGACATAGCGGCGAATAACGTCGACGATATCGCGGTGCATTTGCGGAAGATAGTCGGGCTGGGCGGCATTCGCGCGCTCGTGCGCCAACAGAATCTGCAGCCTGTCCCTCGCCGCTTCCGCGCTTGGCTTCTCGCCGAAGCCCAAAAGTCGCCTGAGAAAGTTCATGCCGTCCTCCACAGCAACCGTTGGAACAGGCCGCGGCGCGGTTGTCCGGCGAACCGATGCTCGATGGTTTCACCGAGGAAGCGACCGACAGCATCCATATAGGCCCGCCCGGCCGGGGAGCCTTCGTCCATGATTACCGGCATCCCGACATTGGAGGCCTTCAGCACCGACTGGCTCTCGGGGATGATGCCGAGCAGGGGAATGGCGAGGATCTCGAGGACGTCTTCGACCTTCAGCATCTCGCCCCGCTTGACCCGTTCGGCATCGTGGCGGGCGATCAGCAGGTGCTCCTTGACCGGCTCCTTCCCCTTCTCGGCTCGCTGCGAGCGGCTCTGCAGCACGCCGATGATGCGATCGCTGTCGCGGACGCTGGATACCTCCGGGTTGGTCACGATCACCGCCTCGTCGGCGAAATAGAGCGCCATGATCGCGCCTTTTTCGATGCCGGCCGGGCTGTCGCAGATGATGTAGTCGAACTGGTCGCGCAGCTCGTTCAGGACCTTCTCGACACCCTCCCTGGTGAGCGCATCCTTGTCGCGTGTCTGGCTCGTCGGCAGGATCCACAGGTTTTCGTTGCGCTTGTCCTTGATCAACGCCTGGCTCAGCCTGGCTTCGCCGTTGATCACGTTGATGAAGTCGAAAACGACCCGTCGCTCGCAGCCCATGATCAGGTCGAGGTTGCGCAGACCCACGTCGAAATCGATGACGACGGTCTTGTGTCCCCGGAGCGCAAGGCCGGTGCCGAACGCGGCGGCCGTCGTGGTCTTGCCCACGCCGCCCTTGCCCGAGGTCATGACAATGACTTTTGACAAATCTTCCTCCTTCCGTTCAGCCTCTCTGGTTAACGCATTGAGCTCCCGCCGTTCTCTACGGCAGGGGCTCGATGATCAGTTTTTCGTCCCGCAACGAGATCTGCGCCGGCTTGCCGATCAGGCCGTCGGGCATATCATCACGAACCTGCCAATTGCCGGCGATCGAAACCAGATCCGCTTCGAGGCTCCGGCAGAAAATGCGGGCGCCGGCATCGCCGCAGGCGCCGGCGATCGCCCGGCCGCGCAACGCACCGTAGACGTGGATATTTCCGTCGGCGATCAGCTCGGCGCCGGAACTGGTCAGACCGAGGACGATCAGGTCGCCGCCGCGGGCGTAGGCCTGTTGGCCGGACCGCACCGGCCGGGTGATCACTTTGGTCGACGCCCGCGAAGGCGTGTCGGTTTCGACAGTCCTCGGCGTCGGTGCTCGCCCGCGCCCGGCGATCCTCGCGCGGTATCGCCGACCCGGCGGCGCCCGTCCCGACGAGGCTGAAACCGGCGTTGACGGCGGCGAGGTTCTGCTCCTCGGTTCCGTTCTGGACGCCGATCGGCACCAGCGAGTGTTGCCGCAGGCGCCGGCCCAGCTCGGCGATGTTGAACGGCGGCGCGTCGGCGAGGTCCTGGAGATCCAGGACCACCGGTGCGTGGCGAAAGAAATTGGGGGCCTGGGCGATCCGATCGGCGAGCATGGAATAGACTTTTTGGCTTTTCGGATCGCGGATCCGCAAAATGATCGACGTGACCATCCCGCCCCGGATCTGGACCGGAACCTGTTCGTCGTCCTTAGGGGCTTTGGCCTCCACGCCCACCGTCGCCGTCTCCACAGCTTGTCGCATCGCCTGCATTCATGATTGCTGGCAGGTGATCGGGCCGGAGGCAAGGGCTTGCGGGGGCCGCCCGCCGACGGCGAGGGTAACGCCCTCATATGATTGCCATTTGCTCGATGTCGAGCGATGGGCACGAAGCGTCGGATCTCGCCGGAAGCGTCCGGAACGGTGCGAATCGGGCGAATCGGTTGCCAATTCCCTCGGCCGCTTCACAATATGTTGTTAAGAGATCGGGTAGTGGCTGGCATATTTAGGATTTTGTGGGCGGTCCCCGATTGCGCCATGAGTGGAGACGCGCTGGCCGGGTTTCTGGTGGGTCATGGCCAACTCGTCGCGGGCCTGGAGATCGACCTTGCGGAGACAGAGGGCCAGATCGGATGTAACCGACGGATGAAATCGTTTCCATTTCGTATCAAATTTCGCTAAAATTTTAAACCGTTTTTCTCTTTTTTGTTGATGAGGATGGCGTGTCATGACGCATGCTGCCGCGCGCTGGTCGGCCATCTTGTTGCTTTGCTCCGGCCCATGCTTTGCACCCCCATCGGCCCATGCCGACGGCTGGGAGGAGTCGGTTGCCGCGGGCGTCCGCTCTTACCATCAAGGCGACTACGGCACGGCGGAGGAGCACCTGGGCAAAGGACTGACGGAGGCCGAACGGGCGCTTGGCCCACAGGATTCGCGGTTGGCGATCGCTGTTACCCTCCTGGCTGAGGTTTATCGCGCCCAGGGCCGATACGTCGAGTCGGAGCCGCTGTTCGAGCGCTCCATAGCCCTCCTGGAAAGGGCCTTGGGACCGGAGCATCCGGACGTGGCCACGGGCCTCAACAGTTTGGCCCAGGTGTACGAGGCACAAGGCCGCCACGCCGACGCGGAGCCGCTGTATAGACGCTCGTTGGCCATTCGGGAGAAGGCCCTCGGGCTGCAAAGTCCGCAAGTCGCCAGAAGTCTCAACAACCTGGCCGAGGTTTATCGCGCCGAGGGCCGCTACGCCGAGGCAGAGCCGTTATACAGACGCTCCCTCGCCGTTCTGGAGAAGGCCCTGGGGCCGGAACACCCCGACGTGGCCACTGGCCTCAACAACCTCGCCTTGTCGTACCACGCCCGGGGCCGCTATGCTGACGCAGAGCCGCTGTACGTGCGATCCCTGGCCATTCGGGAGAGGACGCTGGGGCCTCAGCATCTCGTTGTCGCCCGCAGCCTCAATAACCTGGCGGCGCTTTACCGCGCTCAGGGGCGAAACACAGAGGCGGGGCCACTTTACGCACGCTCCCTCGCCATTCGGGAAAGGGCTGTCGGTCCACACCATCCGGACGTTGCGCAAAGCCTTAATAACCTCGCTTTGCTTTACATGGCGCAAGGCCGATACGCGGAGGCGGAGCCTTTGTACAAGCGGGCCTTGGCAATCTTGGAAAAAGCCCTTGGGCCGGAACACCCGGCTACCGCCACGAGCCTCAACAACCTCGCCTTGTTGTACCATGCCGAGGGTCGCTACGCCGAGGCGGAGCCGCTCTACAAGCGCTCCTCGTCTGCCTGGGAACAAACTCTGGGACCGGAACACCCAACATTGGCGACGGGTTACACGAACCTGGCCGACCTGTACGTCGCACAAGATCGCACCCGGGAGGCAGAGCCACTTTACAGACGTGCCCTCGCCCTTCGGGAGAAGGCTTTCGGCTCGTCCCATCCCGACGTTGTTGTCAGCCTCCAAAAACTGGCGTCGCTGTACCAAGCGCAGGGGCGACACGCGGAGGCGGGGACGTTGATCAAGCAAGCCCTGACAATTTTGGAGACCGCCTTCGGGCCGGAGCATCCGGATCTGGCCACGTTCCTCGAAAATTATGCCGTGTCTTTGCGAAAAGCCGGGCGCGAGGACAAACCCGAGACGATGGAGACGGGCGCCGCTGTGATCCCGGCGAGAGCACGCTAGACGGGGTCGAGGGGTGAGTTGCCGCAATACCGGGGCGCCCGGCTATTCCTGGAGAACGTAAGTCCCCGGTGCGTCGGCGAGCACCGGGTACCCGCGCTCCGGTGCGCCGATGGGCGGCGGCGGCACCCGGTCAGACGAGTGTTCGGCCAGCCACGACTGCCATTCGGGCCACCAGGACCCATCGAACGTCGGGGTGGACGCACGCCAGATGTCGGGATCGCCGTAGGCGTCGTGATTTTTCCGGGTTCCCAGCTGATAGGTCCGACCGGCGTGACCGGGTTCGCTGACGATGCCGGCGTTGTGGCCGCCCGAGGTGAGTACGAAGGTGAGATCGGTGTTGGTCAGGAGGTGGATCTTGTAAACCGACTCCCACGGCGCCACGTGGTCGCTGACGGTGCCGACGCAGAACAGCGGCGCACGAATGTCGCGCAGTGCCACCGGCCGGTCGTCGACCTCGTAGCGGCCCTCGGCGAGGTCGTTGTCGAGGAATAGCTTGCGCAGGTAGTCCCGGTGCATGCGGTAGGGCAGGCGGGTGGCGTCGGCGTTCCAGGCCATCAGGTCGATCATCGGCCGCCGTTCGCCGAGCAGGTAGTCGCGGACGACCGCCGACCAGATCAGGTCGTTGGAGTGGAGCATCTGGAAGGCGCCGGCCATCTGCTTGGTGTCCAGGTAGCCCTGATCCCACATGATGTCCTCGAGATAGGCGACCTGGCTCTCGTCGATGAACAGCATCAGCTCGCCGGCGTCGGTGAAGTCGACCTGGGCGGCGAACAGCGACACGGTCGCGAGCCTGTCGTCGCCGTCGCGGGCCAGCGCCGCTGCGGCGATGGCGAGCAGGGTGCCGCCGAGACAGTAGCCGACGGCATGAACCCGGCGGTCGGGCATGATCGTCGAGATCGCCCGAAGCGAGTCCATGATCCCGTCGTAGTAGTACGACTCGATTCCGAGGTCCCGGTCCTCCGCCCGCGGGTTCTTCCACGAGATCATGAACACCGTGTGTCCCTTGTCGACCAGGTACTTGATCATCGAGTTCTCGGGCGACAGGTCGAGGATGTAGTACTTCATGATCCACGCCGGGACGAAGAACACTGGTTCGGCGAACGTCGTCTCGGTGGTCGGCGTGTACTGGATCAGCTCGATCAGCTTGTTGCGGTAGACCACCTTGCCCGGGCGTCACCGCCACCTTTTCACCGACCGGGAACTGCTCGGCGCCGACCTTCTTGCGGGCGGCGATCGCCCGCTCCCAGTCCTCGGCGAAATTGACCGCGCCGCGGACCAGGTTGCCGCCGCCCTCGGCGATGGTCGCTTTCAGCACCTCCGGATTGGTCATCGGGAAGTTGGTCGGCGAGAACATGTCGAGGATCTGGCGGGCGACGAACGACACCACCTGTTCGTGATGGGGCGAGACACCGAACACGCCGGTGGTGGCGTTGTGCCACCACTGCTGGCTGAGCAGGAACGATTGGGCGATCAGGTTGAACGGCGGCTGTTGCCAGTCTTCGCCGCGGAAGCGGCGGTCGTGGGGCAGCGGTTCGATGGTCGGCGGCGTGTCCGGCTGGACGGTCGCCCGGGCGGCGTAGACGGCGAAGCGCATGGCCTTGCGCAGGGCCTTTTGCGCCAATTCGTGGCGCTTGCCCGGCGCGATCGCCAGATGCACCAGCCAGTCGAGATAGGCCAGCATCAGCGCCGCCGGCGACACGCTCATCGTCATCCGACCGAGCGCCGCATGGACGAAGCGATCGATGGTCGCCGAACTCACCGGAAACGAGATCGCCTCGGCGATCTCCCGTTCCGGCTCCTTCGGCAGGGGTTTCGGTGACGGCGCCGTTGTCCGCGGCTTCGCCCGCCGGTCGCCGCCGACGGCGCGCACGGTCGAGACTTTGCCTTTCCCGGGGCCCTTGCCGCGGCTCCCGCCGGAGGTCCGTTTCTCTGCCATGGTCGATCCTCGCGATCCGAACGCGTTCTGGTAGAATAAATCCTGCACCCGTGGCGACGGGATGTCGAGCGCCGATCGGGAATGGCTGTGTTGCTCCCCACGATTGATCTGGTTCCGAGTCCGATGACTCGCGCACCCAAACTTGGTATAGACGGCCACTGAAACCACGCGGAGATCGCCGGAACATGAAAAATCTTGGCCAGATGATGAAACAGGCCCAGCAGCTCCAGGCCAAAATGAACGAACTGCAGGAACAGCTGGCCAAAACGGAGGTGACCGGCGCGTCCGGCGGCGGCATGGTGCAGGTGACCCTCAACGGCAGAGGCGAGATGCTCAAGGTGAAGATCGATCCGTCGCTGGTCGATCCCAACGAAACCGAGATCCTCGAGGACCTGATCCTCGCCGCGTTCAAGGACGGCAAGACCAAGGTCGAGGCGACCGTCGCCGAGCGGATGTCCGAGCTCACCGGCGGCCTCCAGCTACCGCCGGGCATGCAGTTCCCGATGTGACCGGGGTCATGTGAGGCGGAATTTGCGATCAACCTCTCAGGCGACGACAGTCGGTTAGCATCCCGTTTACCGGCGACGGTTAACATGGTGGCATGCTTTCGCAGGAGACCGTGTTCATGCCGCGACGTGCCGGAATCGCTTTCATCCTTATTGCCCATAATTGCCGCCGAATTGTTCCGTTGCGGCCGATGCCGGAGCCCAGCCGGTCGACACGGACCCGGTCCCTCAGGTGCTTCTTCGCGGTATCCAGCAGCCGAAGGAAGCCTACCTGGCGGCGCAACTGAAGCCAATCCGGGCCCATGGCGCCGATCAGGTCCGCATCGACCAACAGGCGATCGATATGGTAAAGATGGATGCCGTCGCAAGCGCCCGCGCCCAGTTGATCGGCAGGCTGATGATCCGCGATCGCGATGGCGACGGACGGATCACCGCCGAGGAGGTTCGCCAGTCTCTCGAAATGCGGAACATCGGGAGCCGACCGACGTTGAGCCCGGAGCAGGCGCAGGCACGCCTGACCACGCGCATGGCAGCCGAGATGGCGGCGGACGCCGACAAAGACGATGTCATTACCCTCGCCGAACTCCTCGCCTTCGCCAACGAATATGCCTCGAAGCGCGGCGCGACCGCAGCCACCCAATTGAGCGAATTGCTGGCTCTCGATCCGAACGAGGACGGCGTGCTGACGATCACCGAGCTCGAGGAGATCGCCCTCGCGACCTATGCCCGCTTCGACAAAAATCGGAACGGGCTGATCGACGGGGACGAGATAGCGATCGTCCGCACGGAGCAACAGGCGGCGAAGGCGGAGGCGCGAACCAAGCCGACGAGCGGCCAGATCATGAACTGCATCTTGCCGAAGGCTGGGGAGGGCGACGAGATCGTTCTTGTCGGCACCTATCACGGCGACACCGTGTCGAATGTCTCGGTGGTCGGCCTCGATGGTACCACCAGCGTTGCCAAGATCACCGTCGAAGCGGGCAACGCCCCGGTCTATCTCGTCGCGGTCGCCGCCTCCGGCGTCGTCTGGCACGTCGAGGGCGCGGTGTCGCGGATCGCGCGGATGGTGGTCCTGCCTCGCAAGAGCGAGGACGGTCCGGGCGCCGCCGTCGTCGGCGTGCCCGCCGAGAAGGTGACGTTTCTGGCGCCGGGGACGTGCTTCAGATACTTCTCCAAACCGCAGGATGGCGAGGCGCGGCGGGCGCGGGCGATCGTCGAGACCGCGCTGGGCCGCGAGGTCGCGGCGGTGATCGCCGCCTATACTTTCAAGGCCGCGGCGATCCCGTCCGGAAAGCCGGTTCCATCGACAACCGCCAAGGACTCCGGCGACGTCCAAACGCCCTACGGACCGAGGCCGGCCAAAGGCATCGACTACGAGACTTGGTCCCGCCTGCGCCGGGGCTACCCCGGCGGAACCGCCCGGTTCGACGTCAAGGACATGGTCGCGCCCGGGCCGGTGGTCGCCTATGACGTGCTGCCGGGGGAGGCGGGTCTGGTTCAGTTGATGGAGGAGGGGGCGATTACCCGCCTCGAAGACGGTTACATGCTGATCCAGAGGGCGATTCCGCGATTGCCTGCCGGCACCGGGAGAACGCCTTCGTCGCGCTTCATGCTTGGCAAGGGAGTTCCCGAGCCGGCCGCGAGCCGCCGCTTCTCGTGCATCATTTCGGAAGAAACCGGACAGCCGCTGCGCCCCTCTCCCATTTGCCCGTAATGGCCGCGGCGAGTTTCGCTCGCGGCTTCGTCAGGTGCCGTCAAAATTCTCGGAGGACGAAGGACAATGCGAAAGCTCCTCATCGGTATCGTTTGCTTGATCGTCGTCGTCGTCGGCGCGCTGTTGGCGATGCCGTGGATTGCCGAAGCAAAGCTCCATTCGGAGTGCTCGGGGCCGAAGCCCGACGAGACCTGCCTTACCCGGATGCGGGCAATGGGCCACGTCTGGTCGCGCAAGGGCGACATGGCGAAGGCGAAGGACTGGTACGGCCAGGCTGCGGTGGGGGGTGACCCACAGGCCATGTTCCACCTTGCTTGGATCCACGAGCAGGCGGCGATTGAGGATACCAAGGAACATTTTCGGCGTATGGCCGAGAAGCCCGCCAGCGCCGACGGGGGACCAATGAGAGTGTCTTCGACGAGCGAAAGGGGCCGCAGGAACATCGACCTCGCAAAGGAGTGGTATCAGAAGTCGGCGGATCTCGGGTTCGCGCCCAGCATGAACAACCTGGGGCAGATCTATCTTTACGGTCTCGGCGGGCTCCAGGACCGCGGCCGCGCGTTTGACCTGCATATGGCCGCAGCCAAGGCCGGCAACCCCGTGGCGGCATGGAATGTTGCCATCGCCTTCTCGGCGGGGTTCGGCGTCGATCCGATCCTGACGAAGCAAGAATGGCGGACCCGGGCGCCGCCGGCAGAGATCATGCCCGATCTTCTCGAGCCGACCCTGGCGCGGACCAAACTGTATGGCTCCACCTTGACCGAGGCGCAGCGCGCCAATCTGCGGGCGACGACCGAACTCGGCGAACCGGCGACCTTCGTCGAGAAACCGATGAAGGCCGATCCATCGTTGCCCTCTTTCCACGAAGCCACCGAGAAAATGTGGAACCAGCAACGGTAGTCGGCGCAGACGCGCGTTTTTCCGGTCCCGAGACGGATGACTGGTGCCGCGTCGCTGCCGGAAGACTGTGGAAAATCGGAGCAAAGGTTCTATAACCACGGTCGCGAAACCACAGTGTCGTCAGGTGAAATGTCCGAAATCGATCGCCTCATCCAGTATCTCGCCAAGCTGCCCGGCCGCGGGTGTCGGCCACGTGTGCGTAATCTCTGAAGAAACCGGTTGGCTCCTGCACTCTTCCGTGGCCTGTCCCTAGTATCCACTGAGGCGCCGCTCAAGGTTACGTCAAGGGCCTCTTGCCAGCTTTGTTCCGCCACCTTGCGAGGATGAAGGAGAATGCGAAAGCCCCTTATCGGTGTCGTCTGTTTGCTTCTCCTTGGCAGCGGCGCGTTCTTGGCGTTGCCTTGGATTACCGAAGCAATGCTGCTGTGGCAGTGCTCAGAGGCCAAATCCGGTGAGACCTGCGTCACTCGCATGCGGGTCATGGGCCACGTCTGGTCGCGCAGGGGCGACACCGCACGTGCGCAATCTTGGTATGAGCGAGCCGCACGAGGAGGCGACCCACAGGCGATGTTCCATCTGGCATGGATCCACGCGCTGGCTGCCCTGGAAGATACCAGGAAGCAACTTCGACAGATGGCTGAAGGGCCCGTCCGCCGCGATGGAGGTCGGTAGAGAACTCCGTTACTTCCGATAAAGGCCGCAGCCATTTCCAGTTAGCCAAAGAGTGGTACGGGAGGTCGGCGGCGCTCGGGTTTGCGCCGGCCATGAACAACCTGGGGCAAATCTATCTCTTCGGATTCGGCGCGCTCCTCGATTATGGCCGCGCCTTCGACCTGCACATGGCGGCGGCCGAAGCCGGCAATCCGGTGGCAAGGTGGAACGTCGCCATTGCTTTCTCCGACGGGTTCGGTGTCGATGCCAACCCCGTGGAGGCCGACAATTGGCGGACTTGGACGCCGCCCGAGGGAATCACGCCTGACTTGATGGAGCCGACCCTGGCGCGGACCTTGCTGTTTGGCTCCACACTGTCCGAGACCGAGCGTGCCAATCTGCGGCGGGCGACCGAGCTCGGCGAGCCAGTCACCATGACCACGAGACCGAAGTCCGTCAGTCCGTACTCGACCAACTTCCCCATAGTTGCCCCAAAGCTCCAAGACTAGGAGCAGCAGTTCCTTTGTCCGTGTGCCACGAAAAACAGCCGGCGCGGCGGGCATCAGCTGCTGGTCGAAAGGCATCTCGCGCATTAGAAGCCGTTTTCCCGGCACCGATATACGCGACGTGTATCCGCCCGCTGCGGGAAGACGTCGAGACAGGGGCGGAAAAGGCCTATAAGGACGTTTGCGAAACCACGACGTCGTCAGGTGACATGTCCGAGATCGACCGCCTCATCCAGTATCTCGCCAAGCTGCCCGGTCTGGGGCCGCGCTCGGCGCGCCGGGCGGCGCTGCATATGCTCAAGCGTCGGGAAACCGTGCTCGAGCCGCTGGCCGAGGCGATGGCGGCGGCGGCCGAAAGCATCCGCGGCTGTTCCGTCTGCGGCAATCTCGACACCCGCGATCCGTGCGGCATCTGCGCCGATCCCAGGCGGGATCCGGCGGTGATCTGCGTCGTCGAGGATGTCGCCGACCTGTGGGCGCTGGAACGGACCGGGTCGTTCCGCGGCCGCTACCACGTGCTCGGGGGGGTGTTGTCGGCGCTGGACGGGGTCGGTCCCGACGACCTCAACATCCCGGCCCTCGTTGGCCGCGCGCGCGGCGCCGAGGTCGGGGAAGTGATCCTCGCCACCAGCGTCACCGTCGACGGCCAGACCACGGCGCACTACATCGTCGACCGGCTCGCCGGCTGCCAAGTGAAGATCTCGGGCATTGCCCACGGCGTGCCCATGGGCGGCGAACTCGACTACCTCGACGACGGCACCCTGAGCCAGGCGCTCAAGGCGCGCCGGGCGCTCGACTGATCCCGATCACTTGTTGCGGGCCAGCGCTTCGTTGATCCGCCCGATCTGGCCTTCGACGGAAATATCCAGGAACGAGGTGATTTCGAGATCGCGGTCCTCGTAGGCGTTGTCGTCGGGATTGCGTTGCTGCCGGGCGGCCACCTTCTGGTCGCGCTGCCCGCACAAGCTCTTCGATGTCCGGGCGGAACAGCCGCAGCATGGCGGTGATCCAGATGTTCGCCGGCAGCGACGGATAGGCGAGATCCATGTGGAAGTGGTCGAGCATGGCGATCACGTCGTCGGCGGCGTACCACACCTCGCCGGTCACCCAGCGATTGGTGGAGAACAGGCGGATCGGATAGCCGTACTGGTCCATGGAGATGGCGATCAGATGGCTGAGGGCATCGTTGTCGCCTTCGGGCGGGGCGTAGTCCGCAAGGGGCGCCGGCGCGATCGTGGACGGCATCCCCTTAGGCCGCAAGAAGGTGTGGAAGTGTCCGTGCTCGCCGCCCCTCAGCTCCGCCGGATGGGCGTGATAGTAGTACTGGGAGTGGGTTTCCGGGTCGTAGACGTCGCCCTTGGGGAAATGGTCCCATTCGTAGAACTCACCCTGGCCGCGGAGCACCTCGCCGACCACGTTGTCGCCGCTCTTGCGCAGCAACCGGTAAACCTCCAGGACTTCGGCCCCCGCCGCCGCCATATCCTCCAGCCGTTCCGTCGGCAGATCCGCCAATTCGACCATGGTTCTCCCCTGTCCTTGATGCGTTCGGGTGCCGATTTTACCGCGTCGGTATAAGCCGGGTCATCTGTTTGGCGAGATCGGCAAGCCCGTGAGAGTCATTGAATGCGCACCTAGGGGAGCTTGGCACGCATCTCGTCGGGTAGGAAGAACAGGCTGTCCTGATCGTCGACCATCGTTGAATGGCATTCGGCGCAGAACGCGACGTTCCGCGAACCCTTGCCGCCGGTGGCACCCAGCAACGAGCCTTTCGGCATGATCAATCGCGTAGCGCCAGTCGTGGGTGTCGGCGTTGGCGACCGGCCGCCAGCTTCTGCATGATGAACAACGGCCCAATCGCGACTCTGCCGTCCGCGTTGACCACGAAACTGTCCTTGGCCAGAACCGATCCGGCCGGCATTTTGCCGACCTTCTCGTAACGGCCGTAGGCCGCTGCGCCGGTGGCGTTGGCGCAGTTGTTGACGTACCCGCCACCGTGCGTCGCCGATTGGTAGGGCGCCAGGGCAAGGTTGACCCATTGCTGGTAGTTGTCGACTGCGGCGACGCCGGCTTTGGCGTAATCCGAGCCCATCTCGCCGCGGATACGGAGGTAGGCGTCGTGGGCCTCCTTCGAACTGATTTCCGCCACCGGAGCGGCGTCGCACGGATTTCACGGGTTGCACAGGCTGGTCTTCCATGCCGCCGCCAACCGGGGCACGTAATACTTGCTCGATGCGAATCGGCCGCCCACCGCGCAAGGGCTGCGCGCGGCAAGCTGGATGTGTCCTGGCCTGGGTTTCGCCGCCGGCAACGGCGTCGACAATGGCTACGCCAGGGTGGCGGCATGCCCGCGAGGCGCTTCGACCAGGGTGCCGCCGACAACGAGGCCGAAATCGGCCATCAGCGGCATGACGGTGGTGGAGAGCAGCCTCCCTATGGTTGATCTCATTTCCGCCGGCCCCCCACGAACAGATTTCTTGAAGGACAAATTCACAAACTAAAGCGCCGCCCCGCAGGGCGGCGCCATGGAGCCGAATCAGTTACTTTTTCTTTGCCGCGCAGGGATTGCAGGGGTTCTTGGCCGCGCAGGGGTTCTTGGCCGCACACGGATTGCAGGGGTTCTTGGCCGCGCAGGGGTTTTTCGCCGCGCACGGGTTGCAGGGGTTTTTCGCCGCGCACGGGTTGCATGCCGCCAGTTGCACGCCGCCGACACGGGCCTTGGCCGCCGGCAATTCCGCGGCGACGTCTTGGCCGACGCCCTTGGCCTGGGCCGGTGCGGCCATGCCCATCCCGGTACCGACGACGATGCCGGCAGCGGCGACCATGGGAAGGACGGTTGTGGAAAGAAGCTTGGTCTTGCTGGTCTTCACGGTCATTCCTCCTCGACGAAAAAAAAGTCCACGCGGTTGAAATTCACTAACTGCGCTTAAGATGACAGAGTTACCCTCGTCGCTGCGAATCAAACGCAATCACAAATATGTGAGGTTCCACGGGGTGTTGGAGAAGGAACCCGATGACGGCGAACAGTCAGACCGGCACTATCGTGGCTCTGGCGTTGGCGGTGGTTCTCGGATTGGCGATCGGGGCCCGCGGCGGCATCGACAGGCCCGAGGTCGCGGCCGTTCCGGCGGGATCGTTCATTGTCGGCTCCGATCGCGGCGAGCGTGAAGCCGCCTATCGGTTGGATGCCGGTGCCTATGGCCACGATCTTACCCGCCGGGGCCGCTGGTACGAGGGCGAGCCGCCGCGGCAAACACTCGAAACATCGGCGTTCGCGATCACGGTCACCCCGATCACCAATGCCCAGTACGCCCCGTTCGTCGCTGCCACCGGCCGGCCGGCCCCCGACGTCGATGCCGAGACCTGGGCCGGTTACGGATTGATCCATCCGTTCGAGCGCACCCGCCGCCATGCATGGACCGACAATCGGCCCCCGAACGGCCGCGCGGATCATCCCGTGGTTCTCGTTTCGCACGAGGACGCGCGCGCTTATGCCGCCTGGCTCTCCGCCGAGACCGGCGAGCGCTGGCGGCTGCCGACGGAAACCGAATGGGAGAAAGCGGCCCGCGGAACCGATGGACGCCGGTTCCCCTGGGGCGATTCGTTCGACCCATCGCGGTTGAACAGCGCAGATCAGGGGCCGTTCGATACCGTCGCGGTCGGTTCCTATCCCGCAGGCGTCAGCCCTTTCGGGCTGCTCGACGCGGCCGGCCAGGTGTTCGAGTGGACGGCGACGCCCGCCGGTCCGGGTCGTTTCATCGTCAAGGGCGGTTCGTGGGACGATAAGGGGTGCGGGGTGTGCCGGCCGGCGGCGCGGCACGCCCGCCCCGCCGGGCTCAAACACATCCTGATCGGCTTCCGCCTGGTAAGGGAGGAATGACCGCCGCGTGCCGCTCAGCCGCCGGAGACCACCAGCTTGTAGTCGGGCGTCGGGTTGAGCGGGCACGAGTAGAGATAGGTGCCGGGCTTCAGCTCGACCTCGTAGTCCTGGGTCTTGCCGGTCGTCAGCCCCCCGCCGGAGACGCTGGTCTTGGTCAGCTTGTCCAACGGATTCTTCCAGTTGTAGTCCTCGTCGCGCAGCCAGAAGCCGAGCTCGTAGGGGACGTTCTCGTTGGTCACCCGGAACACGTACTTGCCGGGCTTCAGTTCCAGCACCTTGGCAGCGGCGAGCGTTCGCTGCCGCTGGCCGCGTTGATCGCATTGCAGTCGTCGGCCTTCGAAGTCTGGTAGTGGTGGTCGGTCCCCTCGGGTTCGAGGAACTGGCAGCCGGTCTGGGTGAGCTGGATAACCTCCTCGGCGGAGGCGGCGGCCGCCATCATCCCGCCGGCGAGCAAGATAGCCGCCGCAAGGATGGCGCGGCCCGTCCTGGCGGTTTTCGTTGGTATCGGATTCATCGCGAACAGCTCCACATTGGTGTCGACGATAACGCTTCATACACCATGTTTATCACGCATCCGTCACCCGCAAGTGACATTGCCGTGAGGGCGGCGTGAACCGGAGTCGCTTACATCGGCAGCCGGAACAGCGGTCGCAAGCGGATGCCGATCAGGTTGCCGGCGACGGCGCAGAGAATCCACACCCAGCCGTGCAGGCTGCCCGAGGCGACCCCCGAGAAGAAGGCGCCGATGTTGCAGCCGTAGGCCAGCCGGGCGCCGTAGCCCATCGTCAGCCCGCCGATCACCGCCGCCGCCAGCGACCCCAGGGGGATGCGCGCGCTCGGCGCCACCCGGCCGGCCAGCGCCGCCGCCGCCAGGGCGCCGAGGAGGATGCCGAAATTCATCACCGAGACCGTATCGGCCAGCACCGAACGCGCCAGCGCCGCCTGTTGAAAGCCACCGCTCCAGAACGGACTGGTCGCCGGATCCCATCCGAGAACCACCGCGATCTTGGCGGCCCACAGGGCGAAGGCCCAGGTGATCGACCACGGATGGCCGGCGACCAGCAGCGTCAGCCAGTTCAGCAAGGCGAGAAGCCCGGCGCTGAACAGCAGCGGCCACGGACCGGTGAGCAGCCTTTGCCAGGAGAACCCGCCGGCCCACCACAGGGGCCGTTTGACGCGGGCGCCGGAGAGCCGCAGGCCCCCGTAGATCAGTGCGAGGGCGGCGAGCTGCAGCGGGACCGCCACCGCCCATCCGAATGTTTCGCCCAGGGACACCGCGCCGATGCCGGGCAGCGCCGTCCACCAATGCATGTGCAGGCTGGCCCAGAAGCCGCCGACGCAGAAGAACACCAGGACCACCAGCATCCGCGCGTTGCCGCCGCCGGCGGTATAGAGGGTGCCCGAGGCGCAGCCGCCCGCCAGCTGCATGCCGATGCCGAAGATGAAGGCGCCGAACGCCATCGAGACCCCGACCGGAGCGACGGCGCCGGCCACCGGCCGGCCAAAAGCGGTCCCAACGGCGAGGACCGGCGCGAACAGCAGAATCGCCGCCGCCAGCATCACCAACTGGGCGGCGACGGCGGAGAGATCACCGGCGACGACCGCGTTGCGGTAGGCGCTGGAGAAGCCGAAGGCGGCATGGTAGAGGCTGGCGCCGAGGGCGATGCCGATCAGCAATAACGCCACCTGGCGCCCGCCGAACCCGATCAGTGCGACCAAAAACGCGCCCGCGACGACCCCCGCGAGCGCCAGGATCGGCGCCTGGATTCGAGACGGGGACGCGAGGGCGCTGCTCACCACCGGCCGATGATCCTATTCCAGGGAATCGGCGACGATCTTGGCGACGATGAGGTCGAGTTCCCCGCCCATCTTGATGAGATCCTCGTTCTCGTAGACTGCGAAAACCTGGCTCGGTTGCCGGAAGGTCAGCCTGGCGGTTCCGTCCGGCTGCTCGGTGACGTAGAGACGCAGCGGCGCCTCGATCCCCGCCGCCTCGCTCGCCGCCAGCATGCGCACCGCGAACTGCGGCTTGAAGATCATGATGACGCGGTTGCCGGGAATGGTGACGCCGATTGCCTTTGCCCCGCAGTCGGCGCAAGCCTGGGCGACGATGCCCATGGCGTTGGCCTTGATTGCTTCCTGCAACGCCGCGACGTACGGTTCGAAAGGCTTGCCGGTATCGATCACCCGGGTCCCGGGGTAGGGGGTCGGGTTGTCGGCCGACGAAGGCACGGGGGCAAACAGCCAGAGTGTCATCAGCAACGTCGCGATCAGGCGCATATCCAGCTCCCACGGTCCAGGGTTGAAAGACAGGGTTGCGAGCCAGCGTACGCTTCCGCCGGCGCCGAGGCCAGCGGCCGGCCCCGGCGGTCACGTACATTTGACGCAGCCGTCCGACGCTATTTGACAAGGTTCTCGCGCGCGATCTTGCTCCTGCTCCGTATCATCTTCGGCCGCCGCTTCGAGCTGGGCGAGGTCGATCCTGGCGGCGCGCCAGGTGACCTTGTCGGTGGAAATCCGGATCTGGCGGACGTCGTCGACCGACTGCTCGAAATGGCGCTGCAGTTTGGCGACGCGGTCGTCCAGTCGGGTGACGTCGTCGGCCATCGCCCGCAGTTCGGTCTGGATGCGGCCGGCCTGCTCGCGCAGCCGGACATCCTTGAGGATCGCCCGGACCGTGTTCAGGGTTGCCCACAGGGTCGTCGGCGACACGATCCACACCTTGCGGCGGAACGCGTCTTCGACGACGTTGGCGAAGTTGGCGTGAAGCTCGGCGTAAACCGCTTCCGACGGCAGAAACATCAGCGCCGAATTCGCCGTCTCGCCGGCGATGATGTACTTCTCCTGGATGTCGCGGACATGCTTGCGGACGTCCAAGCTGAACGCCCGTGCAGCCTGCACCGCCGCCGCCTTGTCGCCGGCGTCGCGGATCGCCCGATAGCTCTCCAGCGGGAATTTGGCGTCGATCACCAGCGGTCCGGGGGGATCCGGGAGTTTCAGCAAACAGTCGGCGCGGTTGCGGTTGCTCAGCGTCGCCTGAAGCGCGTAGGCCGACGGCGGCAGCAGATTGGCGACAAGATCGTGGAGTTGGACCTCGCCGAAGGCGCCGCGGGCCTGCTTGTTGGACAGAATGTCCTGGAGGCCGACCACCTGCGCCGACAACTCGGTAATGTTCTTCTGCGCCGCATCGATGACCGCGAGGCGTTCGTGCAACCCGCGCAGCGTCTCGCCGGTTTTTTGTCCCTGCTCGAGCAGGCTGTCGCCGAGCCGCTTGGTCAACCCGTCCAGGCGCTGGTTGACCCCGAGCTGGGTCTGCTCGAGGCGGCCGGCCAATTCGGCCTGGGTGCCGGCGAGCCGGTCGGCCAGCTCGGAGAACCGCGCGATCTGTGCAGCAGCCTCACCGCGCCTCCGCGCGCCGCGGTTCAAAACCACGACCAGGACGACGACGGCAACAACGGCGCCGATACCGATGGCGAGCACGGGATCGAGGGCGCGGATGCTCTGGACGAGCCGGCCGAGAATTTGCTCCATGCCCACCAGATCACTAGTTTGCGTTGGCCGGACCTTGCACCAGAGCGCCGGGGAACGCAAACTCTCCGCACCTTAGCGGATCACGAAGAAAGGGAAGAGAGATGCGTGTTGGCTTGTCGGCCCTGTTGCTTGGTGTTTTGTCCGCTGCCGCCCTGGTCGGGCAGGCCGGGGCGCAGGAATCCCGGTTGGGTGCGGAGGAGCGGACCGCACTGGCGGTGACCATTTATGGTGGCGGGCTGGCGCTGGTGCGCGACCAGCGCGCCGCGGTCCTGAAACAGGGCGGCAACCGGTTGGCCTTCGAGGGCGTCAGCCGGCAGATGATTCCGTCGAGCGCGGTACTGGGATCGGGAGCGGGCGTTCGGGTCGCGGAGATCGATTACGACTTCGATCTGCTGACACCGGAAGCCCTGCTCCGCCGTTCGGTGGGACGCGAGGTGGAAGTGGTGCGCACCCACCCGACCACCGGCGAGGACACCGTCGAGACCGCCACGTTGCTCGGCGCCGAAGGCGGCGTCGTCCTGCGCTATCGCGATCGGGTTGAGATCGGTATGCCGGGGCGGCTGGTGTTCAAGCATCTGCCCGAGGATCTGCGTCCGCTGCCGTCGCTGGTCGCCGGCGTCAACAGTGACGCGGCCGGCCGGCGGGAACTGGAGCTGAGCTACCTGACCACCGGTCTCTCCTGGCAAGCCGATTATGTAGTCGCATTGGATGAAACAACCGGCCGCCTCGATATCGCCGGGCGGGCGACGTTGACCAATGTCAGCGGCACTGACTATCGCGAGGCATCGGTCGGGCTGATCGCCGGGCAGGTGAACCGGGTCTCGCAACCGGCCCCGCGGCCGCAATACCGGACTATGGAGATGGCGGCAGCGATGTCCGCCGACGCCGCGTCGATGCCGGCGCGCGAAGCGGTCGGCGATCTCCACCTGTATCGCCTCGAACGGCCGGTGACCATCGACGATCGGCAGACCAAGCAGGTTGCGCTGTTGGCGGCGGAAGGTGTTCCGTTCGTGCGCGAATACATCAGCGAGGCCGGTGTCCAGGTGTTCGGGCGGCAACCGGGCGAGCCTCGCCCCACCCATCCCCAAGTCGTCCTCCGTTTCGACAACGCCGAGGCGGACGGCCCCGGCATCCCGCTGCCGGCTGGGGTTGCCAGGGTCTACACCCGGGATTCGACGGGCGCCAAGCGGCTTCTCGGCGAAGACCAACTCGACAATACCCCGGTCGGCGAATCGGTGGAGCTGACCCCGGGCGAGGCGTTCGATGTCACCGTAAAGCGCCGACAGACCGATTTCGTGCGAGCGGGACTGCCCGATGGGGTGTTCGAAAGCGCCTACCGCCTGGAGGTCAACAACGCAAAGGCCGAAGAAGTCACCGTGAAACTCGTCGAGATCATCCCCGGTGACTGGAAGATCCTCGAAGAGAGCGCCGCCCACGAGACGGAGACCGCCGAGCGGCTGGTTTGGCGGTTGGCAATTCCCGCCAAGGGAACCGCCGAGTTGACCTATCGGGTCCGGGTGCATCGGTGAACGGCCATGCAATCTTGACGGCCCCGGCCGATGTTCATATGTGATTGTTTCGGCAGGTAGTAACCGGAGTCCCGTGCAGGATGTCGCAGCTATCGATCCTCGTCGTCCCCGATTCGCGTCTAAAACGGCACGCCGAGCCGGTTGAGCGCGTCGACAAGGAAGTGCGCCGGTTGATGGACGGAATGCTGGAGGCGATGCACGGGGCAAAGGGTATTGGGCTGGCGGCACCGCAGGTAGGCGTGCTGAAGCGGGTGATCGTCTGCGACGTCTCCCGGCCCGAAGACGAGCCGCAGCCCTATCGCATGGCCAATCCTGAGATCCTTTGGCAGTCCGAGGACGAGATCAGCGGCGAGGAAGGCTGCCTTTCGCTGCCCGAACAATACGGTGACGTGACCCGGCCGGCGCGGATCAAGGTGCGCTATCTTGATTACCAGAACGAAATCCGCGAGATGGAGGCCGATGGCCTTCTCGCCCGCTGCATCCAGCACGAAACGGACCATCTCGAGGGCGTGCTTTTCGTCGACTACTTGTCGTCGCTGAAGCGCAATATCATCCTCCGCAAGTTGGCAAAGGCCAAGAAACAGACGGCGGCGGTGTGAGCCGACGCACCGGCATGGCTACGCTGCGTCTCGTATTCATGGGTAGCGCCGGGTTTTCGGTGCCGACGCTACGGGCGTTGCTGGAAGCCGGTCACCGGGTCGTCGCCGTCTACACCCAACCGCCGCGACCCGCCGGCCGCGGACACAGGGAGCGGCTGTCACCGGTTCACGTCTTCGCCGCCGAGCGGGGACTCGAGGTGCGAACGCCGGCGAGCCTCAAGGGGGAGGAGACGCAACGGGCGTTCGCGGCGCTCTCGAGCGACGCCGCCGTCGTTGCAGCCTATGGCCTCATTCTGCCGGCACCGGCGTTGGCGGCGCCCCGCCTCGGATGCCTCAACGTCCATGCTTCCCTGTTGCCGCGTTGGCGCGGCGCCGCACCGATCCAGCGCGCCATCCTCGCCGGCGATCTTGAGACCGGCGTCACCATCATGCAGATGGATGAGGGACTCGACACCGGATCGATCCTGAGCGTCGGCAAGGTGCCGATCGCCGCCGACACGACGGCGGAATCCTTGCACGACGTGCTGGCGGAGATGGGGGCGAAGCTGATGGTCGAGGCGCTAGACGGCGTCGTCGCCGGGACCCTGACGGCACGGCCGCAGCCCGAAACGGGAGCGACCTACGCCCGCAAGTTGGAACGCGACGAGGGCCGCCTCGACTGGACGAGGCCGGCGGCGGAACTGGAACGGGCGGTGCGGGCGCTCAATCCATGGCCGGGAGTTTGGTTCGAATACCGGGGCGAGCGGATCCGGGTGCTCGCCGCCGAGGCCGCCGAGACCGTCGCGGAGTCCGGCACCGTCGTCGACGACCGGTTGACCATTGCCTGTTCCGAAGGGGGCTTGCGGCCGCTCCGCGTGCAGCGGGCCGGCAAGGCGCCGGTCGATACGGATGCGTTTCTGAGGGGCTTCGCCCTGCCCGAAGGGACGCTGGTGACCTAGATTTTCAGGCGATATTGGCCAGTCGCGGCGCTGAGTCCTCGATCTTTTGGATCTTGTCGATGCCCCGGCGCATCTCGGACATGATGAATTCCGAACGCTTCGAGGGTCCCCCGGATTTCTTGTGGGGAAACAGCTTGGCCCAGGTTTCCAACTTGACGGTCAGCGAACAGAGCACGCCGCCGATGGTGGTATGGTAGCCTTTGATCGTCCGTTCGACCTCCCGGAACCGGGTGGCGGAGACGTTCTTCCACATATCCTTGGTGCTACTGTCGAAGTTGTCGAAACGACTGTTGAGAGAAAACATCAGGCCGTTCAGCATCGCCTGGATGGTGCGGCAGGTTTCCATCAGCTTGGAGTCCTGCTGAACTTGGCGATTGCGGCGGAGATCCTCGGTCCATTCCATGAAGACGCCGACAATCGGTTCGATATGGTCCAGGCACTGCTTGTAGTAGGCCAGCGAAAGAAAGATATCGCCATAGTCCTCCAGGAATTTCGGAATGTCCTGGATCTTAATCTCCAGCCGATGGGCCATGATCTTGAGCTTTGCCAGCGCCCGCTTGATGTCGGGCTCCCGGAACAGCGCGATGATGTCCTCGAAACCCTTGATCGAGACGTCGTCGTCGCCGTAGATCTTCATGATCAGCGGTCGGGTGAACGCCGTCATGTATTCGGTCAGTTCCTCGTTCTTCCGTTTCGACAGCTTGAGCGCATCGTGGTTGTTGATCGGGATGCCTTGCTCGCGAAGCAGGATGCGAAGGGTATAAACGTCGAAGCTGGGAAGGAGCGCAAGCTTGCGCAGGACCTCGAGATCCGGATGGATCGGGATGTCGGGCCAGCGAAACTCGTTGGGCAGCGCCTCGATGTCGATTTGGCCGCTGCCGGTATCGGCATCGTCGAACAACTCGACGACGCTTTCCAGCCGCACGTTCTTGATCAGTCGCGCTCGTCTGAGCGCCGGCGTTTTCAACGGAATGATGGACAACGGCAGGATGTACAAGGCATCCCGGTCGACATCGCGGATCGTGTCCAAGGGCTGCTCGGCAATGGCGTCCGTCATGGTTTCCGTTGCGTCTAGGTGAAGGGGGCGTTATCGCTTCAATCTACCGGAAAATGCAGTATACCACTTTGGCGAGAAAAATCGATAGGTTTGTTTACCATAAGGGGTATTTCTACTCAGCTCCATTCGAGCTTCCCAAGGCACCAGAAAATACAGGCCCGGCGCTGCGATGCCACGATATAAGCTGACCATCGAGTACGACGGGGGCGGATTCGTCGGCTGGCAGAGGCAGGAAAATGGTCTTTCCGTGCAGCAAGTCCTGGAGCGCGCCGTCGCTGGCTTTTGTGGGCAAAACGTCAATGTTTTCGCGGCTGGCCGGACCGATGCCGGTGTCCATGCGTTAGGACAGGTAGCCCATTTCGATATCGACCGAAGCGCCCGGCCTGAAACCGTCCGCAGCGCCCTCAACTTTCATCTCAAGCCGGAACCGGTGGCGGTGCTGAAGGCCGAAGCGGTGCAATCGGACTTCCACGCCCGCTTCTCCGCCCGCGAGCGTGCCTACCTCTATCGCATCACCAACCGCCGGGCTCCGCTGGCGCTGGAACGCGGTCGGACGTGGTGGGTGCCGACGCCCCTCGATATCCCGGCGATGGCCGACGCCGCCCGGGTGCTGGTAGGCCGGCACGATTTCACCAGTTTCCGCGCCTCGATCTGTCAGGCCACCTCGCCGGTCAAGACCCTCGACGCCGTCGCGGTGGTAGGCGATGGCGAGGAGATTCGCATCGAGGTCCGCGCGCGCTCGTTTTTGCACCATCAGGTGCGCAACATCGTCGGCACCTTGAGGCGCGTCGGCGAAGGCAAATGGACGGCGGCCGACGTTGCGACGGTGCTGGCGGCGCGCGACCGCACCAAAGCCGGTCCGACCGCGCCCGCCGAGGGTCTGTACCTGGTATCCGTGACCTATTGAGCGACGGGAACCAGGCCGTTTACCCAATCCAAGCTCCGGTGTGATATCGTTCGAGGCAGGTCTTGGTCCGCTCCCAGCTCTCGAACCGAGGGTTCCTGCCGCAGCCCAAAGCCGGCGCCGCCCTGATCGGCCACGACCTCTCCACCTTCGGTTACGCCTGCGGCGTTACTTCGGATTGAGCCACGTCGGTCGCGCGACAACCGAAGGGTTTGTGGTACACTCGCAGCGCGGTTAACCTCGGCGGCGGCAGTTGACGCGCGAGGGTTTGCTTAGACGACCAGGAGGGCTTGTGGGGGATCGCCTCGTTGAGCAGTGGCTGAGCGACCTTGGCCTGAGCCAATACGCAACCGCGTTCACCGAGAACGCGATCGACTGGGATGTCTTGACCGACCTCACGGAGCAAGACCTCGAGTCGATGGGTATCAGACTGGGAGACCGCAAAAAACTCCTCAAGGCGATTGAAACGCTGGTGCCGGTTGCTCCCCCCGCGGCAGGGTCGCGAGCGGTGGAAGACATCGCACAGAAGCCGCTGGAGACACCGCCTGCCGATCGCCACCAGCCCACGGCGACGGCGGCCCAAGCCGAGCGTCGCCAGCTCACGGTGATGTTCTGCGACATGGTCGGCTCGACGGCGCTTTCCACCAGGCTCGATCCGGAGGACATGAGCGAAGTCCTGCGCACCTTCCAGCATGCCTGCGCGGAAGTCATTGCCGCTTTCGACGGGTTCATCGCCCGTTACATGGGCGACGGCATGCTCGTCTATTTCGGCTACCCGCGGGCCCATGAAGACGATGCCGAGCGGGCGGTGCGAACCGGGCTCGGGATCAGCGCGGCGATGGAGCCCCTCAACGAAACGCTCAGGCGAGACATGGACATCGAGGTGGCGGTGCGGATCGGCATCGCCACCGGACGGGTTGTGGTCGGCGATATCGTGGGCGATGGACCTTCGGAAGAGAAAACGGTGGTTGGCGAGACGCCGAACCTGGCGGCTCGCCTGCAGGGGCTCGCCCGGCCGAACACGGTGGTGATCGCTCCCGCCACCCGCGAGCTGCTGGGCGAACGATTCGAATACAAAGATGTCGGCGTCCATCGGCTCGAAGGCTTTGGCGGGGAGATGCGGGCCTGGCAGGCGGTTCGACCCAGAGAGTCCGGAAGCGCATTCGAGCCCGGTCATATCGAGGGCCTTGCGCCACTGGTCGGTCGGGACAGCGAGGTTGCGCTGGTTTTGGATCGTTGGCGGCAGGCGAAGGAAGGCGAAGGGCAGGCGGTGCTGTTGTCGGGCGAGCCGGGCATCGGCAAGTCGCGGATCACCCTCACGCTCCGCGAACGGATCGGCAGCGAACCCTATACGTACGTCTCGTACCAGTGCTCGTCTTTCCATCGAAACAGCGCTCTTTATCCGGTGGTCGAGCATATCAGGCGTACCGCCCGGTTCGATCGTCAGGATTCCGACGACCGTAAGCTCGACAAGCTGGAAGCCGTTCTCGACAGGACGGTGAGCCATTTCGAGGAGGTGGTGCCGTTGCTTGCCGGGCTGCTTTCCCTATCGACGGACGGCCGTTACCCGCCGCTGGAGATGAGCCCGCGGGGGCAGAAAGAGGCCGGAATCGCCGCCGTCGTCGATCAGATCGAGGCGCGTGCCGCACGCGGACCGGTACTGGTGTCATTCCAGGACCTCCACTGGATCGATCCCACTTCGCTGGAGTTTCTCGACCTTCTGGTCGAACGCGCGCGGAGCATTCCCGTGATGGTCCTCGTCACCTTCCGTCCGGAGTTTGCCGCGCCATGGACGGGCCAATCACACGTTACCTTCCTGTCCCTCAACAGGTTGAGTCGGAAGAGGTGCGTGGAACTGGTGGAGGGGGTCACCGCCGGCAAGCCGCTGCCCGAATCGCTGGTCGACCAGATCGTCGCGAAGACCGACGGGGTGCCGCTGTTCGTCGAGGAACTCACCAAGACGGTGCTCAATTCCGGGCTGCTCGAGGAGAGAGACGGTCGCTACGTTCTGAACGGTTCGTTGCCGCCGCGGGCGATCCCCTCGACGATTCAGGATTCGCTGATGGCCCAACTCGATCAGCTTGGCGCCGACAAGGAAATTGCCCAGATCGGCAGCGTCGTCGGCCGGCAGTTCTCCCATGAACTGCTGGCGGCGATCACTCAAATGCCCGAGAAATCGCTGGACGGTGCACTGGAGCGACTCGTCGAATCGAAACTGGTTTTTTCCCGCGGTAGTCCTCCGGAGACGACCTATACCTTCAAGCACGCCCTGGTTCAGGACGCCGCCTACGAAAGTCTGTTGTTCAGCCGGCGAAAGGAGTTGCACGGCCGGATAGCAAGGACGATGGAATCGAAGTTCGCGGAATCCGCCAGGACCAGTCCAGAAATGCTCGCCCACCATTACACCGAAGCCGGGGAAACTTTAAAAGCGATCAACTATTGGTTGAAAGCGGCGGAAAGCGCGAGCGATCGTTCGGCGAACGTGGAAGCGGTTAATCACCTGAGGACGGGGCTTGGGCTTGTGGAAGCGCTGCCGGACGGGTCCGAGCGCAAAGTCCTGGAGCTCAAACTGCAAATTCCGTTAGGCGCGACGCTGATCACTCTCAAAGGTGCGGGCTCGACGGAGGTCGAACAGGTTTACGCCCGCGCGTTGGAACTTTGTGCCGAACTGCCCGAGTTCGCGCCTGCACTTTGCCGCACTTTGGGGATGGTGGCGGCTTTCCATGAACTTCCAGACCGGTCACGAACGTGCGGACAAGCTGTTGGTACTGGCTCGGAACCTCGGTGATTCCGGCCTGTTGATGCAAGCTCATCACTGCCTGTGGGCGACCATGTTCATGCTTGGAAACCAGAGCGGTTGCTATCGGCATATCATCGAAGGGCTCGAGCTCTACGACGAAAAACGGCACCGCGCGCACGCTTCCGTCTATGGCGGCCACGACGCCAGGGTTTGCGGCCACGGCGAAGCCGGTCTGGCGTTGTGGCTGCTTGGTTTTCCCGATCAGGCGCTGGCGCGCGTCCGCATGGCCGAGGATTGCGCCCGGGCGCTGTCCCACGCTGGAAGCATGGCCCACGCCATGGACATCAGGGTGATGCTGCATCACTACCTGCGCGATGGCGACGAGGTTCGGAGAATCGCCGAAGCTTTGGTCGCCTTCGGTGAGGAGAAGGGCTTCCCCGACTATGTGGCGAAGGGAATCTTTTTTGGTGGTTGGGCGTTGATCACGCAAAATCGGGCCGAAGCGGGGCTCGCCGATCTGCACAAGGGCATCGAGATGCAGCGCGCGATCGGGACCAAGGAGGATTTCCCGGTCTATTACGACATGCTGGCGGAGGCCTATCGGCTCGGCGGGCAGGGCGAGCAGGCCCTGACCCAGCTCGACGAGGGTTTCGCGGTGGCGGACGAAAGCGGGATTCACTACTGGGATGCCGAACTCCATCGCCAGAAGGGCGCGGTGCTGTGCTCCCTCGGAGAAGATCGTGAGCCGGAGGCCGAGGCCTGTTATCGAGAGGCCCTCGAGATCGCCGGCCGGCAAAAAGCAAAATCGCTTGAACTGCGAACGGCCGTGAGCTTGGCCCGCCTGAGGCAGGCACAGGGCAAAACCAGGGAGGCACGCGAGGCGCTCTCTTCCGTGTACGGCTGGTTCACGGAAGGCTTCGAGACGATCGATCTCGTCGAGGCCAGGGCGATGCTGGCGTCGCTGTCGTGAACGGGTCGGGGATGTTGGACACGACCGAGCACCAGGGCACGCTCAAGGGGTACCGTTCCGGCACCCACCGGTTGATCGCCCCGGTTGAGACCGTCTCCCGGGTTCGGCCACTGATGCCGGTGATGGGCATCACCCGCGTTGCCAACGTCACCGGGCTGGATGTCGTCGGCCTTCCGGTGGTGATGGTGTGTCGGCCCAACTCCCGCTCGATCGCGGTCTCCCAGGGCAAGGGGCTGGATCTCGCCGCCGCCAAGGCTTCTGGACTGATGGAGGCTGTCGAGACCTACCACGCCGAAACCATCCAGTTGCCACTCAAGCTCGGCAGTTTCGAGGAACTGCGTTACGCCCATTCGATGATCGATGTCTCCGGCCTGCCGATGCCGGTGGACAGCCGCTATCACGACGACCTGCAGATCCTATGGATCGAGGGTAGGGAGTTGATGACCGAGACGCCCGTCTGGTTGCCTTTCGAGACGGTACACACCAATTACACGCTGCCGATGCCTCCGGGCAGCGGATGCTTCGTCGCCAACACGAACGGACTCGCCTCCGGCAATCATCTTCTCGAGGCGGTCAGCCACGGCATCTGCGAGTTGGTGGAACGGGACGCCGTCACCCTGTGGAAGCTGCGAAGCGAGCAAGCGCGGCGGGCGACCGCGATCGATCTCGACACCGTCGACGACGATCCGTGCCTCGACATGCTCGCGCGGTTCGCGGCCGCCGACATCGACGTCAAGGTGTGGGACACCACGACCGATGTCGGCATCGCCTCGTTCTTCTGTCTGGCGATGGGGCGCCAAGACCGCTTCGCCGATCCGGAGTTCGGCGCCGGCTGCCACCCGGCCCGAGAGGTGGCGCTGTTGCGCGCGCTGACCGAGGCCGCGCAATCGCGTACCACGTACATCACCGGCGCCCGCGACGATATCGGCCCGGACCTCTACGAGCCCGCCGTCCGCGCCCGCCGTCTTCGGGATTGTCGGGCGGTGATCGACGCCCATCCGCCGGTACGGGATTTTCATCGCGTTCCCTCGTGGCAGGCGGAAACCTTCGATGACGACATCGGGGAGGCCCTGCGTCGCCTGGCAGCGGTCGGCATCGACCAGGTCTGCGTCGTCGACCTGACCAAGCCTGCGTTCCGGATCCCGGTGGTACGGGTGGTCGTTCCCGGGCTCGAGGGCGCGTTCGAAGAGGACAAGGGTGATTACGTCCCCGGCCCGCGGGCGTTGGCCATTCTCGGCGAGGGATGATGAGCGCCTACGTCTTTCTCGGACCGACCGTTGCCCTAGAAGATGCGCGCTCGATCTGTGACGCCGTCTATCTTCCGCCGGTCCGCCAGGGGGACGTGCGGCGGGTGGCGGCGTTCTGCGAGCCGTCCGCGATTGCCGTCATCGACGGCTATTTCGAGCATGTCCCTTCGGTGTGGCACAAGGAAATCCTGTGGGCGTTGTCCGAAGGCATTCCGGTGTTCGGCGCGGCCAGTATGGGTGCGCTGCGCGCGGCTGAACTCGCACCCTTCGGCATGGTCGGCGTTGGCCGGATCTACACCGCCTACCGTGATGGTGTGTTGCCCCCGTACACGGAAGAACCGTTCGAGGACGATGACGAGGTCGCCGTCGTCCACGGTCCCGCCGACAGCGGCTACGTCTCCACCGAGGCGATGGTCAACATCCGTTGTACCCTGGCCACGGCTGCCGAACAGGGCGTCATCGGCGCGGGGACCCGGGACGGTCTGGTGCGGATCGCCAAGGGCCTTTTCTACAAGGAGCGAACGTACGCCAACCTGTTCAATCGTGCGGCCGGGGAACACAATCGGGTCGGCGAACTCGATGCCTTGCGGGCATGGCTGCCCGCGGGACGGATCGACCAGAAGCGCGCCGACGCCTTGGCTCTTCTCGCGCATCTACGCGACGCCGAGATGGCGGCGCCGGACGTTCGGTTCCGGTTCGAGCATACCACCATGTGGGATCAGGTTCTTGGCGACGCCGGCGCCGACGCCTCCGGCTCCCTGATCCTGACCGAACTGCGTCTCGCGGGCGACCGATATCTCGAGGCGAGGGCGCAGGCACTGGAGTATTTGATTGGCGCGGTTGCGATGGACCAACCCGCCCCTGCCGTTGCCATCCCGTCGGATGATCCGCAAACCGCGGCGCGGCGTATCCGCGAACAGGCTCGACACCGCACCTCGCGGGTCCAGGCGGAGTTGTTGGCGGAACCGCTGGTGGATGCGGTCATTCTCGACCGGATGCGGGCCGACGGCGCGTTCGCCGGTCTCCTGGCCCGAGCAACGGCCAAGAAGAACCGGCTCGCGGCCCTCGGCCTCGACCGACCGGAACTGGGCGACGCCGATGTTGCACCGGAAGATCTGCTGGCGTGGTTCACCGCGCGGACGGGACAGGCCTTCGGAACGGACGTCACCGTTAGCGCCCGACGGCTCGGTTTCGAAACGACCATGGCGTTCTACCGGGCCCTCGTCGGCGAATACCTCTACGTTACGGCCGAAGGAGCCGGCTGAGACCGGTGACGGCGCTAAACCGTTTACACGCGGAACGCCGCGGCCCAAAATGACGGGCGACGAAGACGGGTGGAAATCGGGGGGCGTCGGCCATGCCGGTGATGAAGGATCTGGAGCTCCAGGGTAAGGGAACCCGGTTCAGGATTTTTCCGCAACCGCGCTTTCTCGAAGGCTTCGGCGAGGCGGATACCGTCTGGTTGTCGCCGCCGCCGGGCAGTGTCGGGCCCGGGCCGTCCGACGACCGTATGTACGTTGTCGACGCCATCGGCAAGAAGGCCTACGACGACAAGACTTGGCCAACCTACGCCGGTCCGCGCTATCCGGACGTGGAGCCCGATCCGAGGGGACACTTCGACCATCTGGACGTAAACAGCCGCGAGTTCGGGGCGGCGCACATGTTCGCGGTGATCCGCCGGGTGCTCGACATCTGGGAAGGGTACTTCGGCGGTCGGATCGAATGGCATTTCCGCGATCATCAACAGCGGCTGGAGCTCATCCCCCACATCGACTGGAACAATGCCCAGTCCGGGTACGGGTTTCTGGAGGCCGGGTACGGAGAGACCAAGGCCGGCGAAAGGCGGGACTACTGTCTCAATTTCGACGTGCTGGCCCACGAGATCGGCCACATCATCATTTTCTCCAAGGTGGGCGTCCCCGACGACGCGACGTTCACCGCCGAATACAAGGGCTATCACGAATCGTCCGCCGACCTGGTGGCATTGATCTCGGTCCTCCACTTCAACTCGTTCGTCGACCACCTTCTCGGGTGCTGCCGGGGAAACCTCGCCGCCGAGAACGAACTCAACCGCATCGCCGAGTTGTCCGGCAGCGAGCAGATCCGGCTGGCGTCACACAACCTGAAGATGACCGACGTGGCCGACACTCGAATCCCATGGTACGCCCTCGACCAGAAGGCGTTGCACAAGCTGGGAGAACCGATGACCGGGGCGGTCTTCGACATCTTCGTCGAGGTCTTTCAGGAGATGCTGGTGGAGAGGAAGCTGATCGCACGGGATCTTGCCACCGCCGCTTACGCCGTTCCGGATACGCCGGAGGAGGCCGAAAACATACAGGCCCGGTTCGATGCGGTTTACGCGGGCAACGAGGACGCGTTCAAGGCCGCCCTGCTCGATGCACGGGATTTCATCGGCGCCCGGCTGGCGACGACCTGGGAGGAGATCTCCGCCGACAATCTCCATTTCGCCGACGTCGCGGCGAAGTTCCTGACCATCGATCGCCGCATTACCGGCGCCAGGTACCAGAACATCATCCGCGACTGCTTCCTCTGGCGTTGCATCGGATACGGGTTTGTCGGCAAAGGCGCCTGATTGCGCGTGCTGCGGCGCTAACGCGGGTTTTCTCCACGGGGCGGTAAATCTGTTTTTATGATAAGGTTGATTGGGATAGAATGCCCGTGGGTTCGCATCAATAGGGGGAGGCGAAGGCTATGCAACTCGATCAACCGTTCAAGTACTCGCCTGTTCGGTCAAATCGGTCGAGCATTTCTCCGTCCGAGCGCAGGGGCTGCCGCAAGGCGTTGCGTGAGATCATCGAGCGCAGCAATGCGCCGGCAAGAAGGGTTCGGATCTCAAACCAGGCTTGGCTTACATCTATGGCTATTCGCACCGAGGGCGCTCGTTCAGAGGCTTCCACGTCCGACCCTGTTTATCGTGATCGGGGAGGGCGAGAAGACTCCCGACGATAACAAGACGTTTCCCGAGACCAAAGGGTTTAGGATGTGGGAGGCGAACCCGAACGACGAGACCGTTCGCTTCGACGTCGAGATCGGGCCGCTCAACGAGCTTGTCGACGCCGACATGGTTCCGGGGCTGGGTGTCGGTGGCGGCGAGGGGGCAACGGTGATCCGCGGCGCGGACGGACGGGTCTACGCCATCCCCGCCAATCTCGAATCGTTCGAAGTCCTCGAGGAAGACGCCAAGTCGAGCCTCGAGGTGAGCGCCGGCAGCGATCTCGGCACGTTCCGGGTCAGATCGCTTTCGGCTCGGGCGGCGCTGACGTCGCGAGCGGCGATGACCACCCGCGCCGCCATGGCCTCGCGCGCCGCGTTGGCCGCCAGGGCGGCGATGACCTCGCGGGCGGCGATGACTTCGCGGGCGGCGTTGACGAGCCGGGCCGCCCTGGTCGCGGGTGTCCACGAGACGCGCCCGCCGCTGCCCGACGAATAGCTCGCTTCGCTATTGTTCCCGTCGGGTGGAACGCTCGACAAAGGGCCGCATACACTCGGCGGGCTCGCCGGTCTTAAAGGCGTCGGCGAAATAGTCGACGCTGATGTCGATGCCGTCCGCCAGGCTCAGATGCTCCCATTTTCGCAACAGGGCTTTCTGGGATCGTACGGCTCTCGGACCGCTGCCCAGGATATCCTCGACCCAGGTGTCGACCGCCGCGTCCAGTGATCCAGGGTCGCACAGCCGCTGCAGGAACCCCATTGCCAGGGCCTCTTCCGCCGAGGCGTTGACACCGGTCAGCAGCAACTCCCGGGTCTTTCCCCAGCCGATGAGCCCCGGAATAAGCATCGCCTCGATCACCGAGGGAATGCCGACTTTGACCTCCGGCATGCCGATCACCACGCTGGTGTCGCCGGCACGGAAATCGCAGGCGGCGGCGATCTCCATGCCGGCCCCGATGCAATGGCCGCGCAGCCGGCCGATGACCGGAACCGGCAATCCGCGCAGGGCGTCTATCGCCAGATGCAGCCGGGTGATGAACGTCCTCGCGGTTTCGGAGTCCAGACCGGCGAGCGTCCGAAGGTCCGCGCCGGCGGCGAACGCCTTGGTGCCGGCGCCGCTGACGACGACGACCCGGAGAGCGTCGTCGTTTGCCAGCTTTTCGCAGGCCCGGTGGAGTTCGCGCACCACTCCCGGGCTGATCGCGTTTCGCTTACGCTCGTTGCTCAGCACAATCCGTCCGATCCGGCCCCTTGGCCTGTCTTCCAGCTCGACGGTCACGTGCCCGTCATCTTCCATTCCACCCTCCTCGTTCCGCTCTCGATCGCCACTGCTGCCATCAACTGGTTGATATTTTAACCGGAATTCCGGCCGGAACTTCCACTTCCTAGCCGAAAAACGGCCCCGTTGGCACGAAACTTGGGCGGCCGTCGCGCCCAGTGTTCACATTTGCGCGAGACGAACGGAATTCGATCTCATTGTGCAGTGGTACGACCCACATTTCCGCCAACGCGGGAACATCAGGAGGCTGACATCGACCCCTGAACTCTTCGCCCTCGCGTGGCCATTCTCGTCCTCGCCGTTGGCTTGGCGGCCGGCGCCGCTTCGGCGCAGCAGGAGGCCAAGCGGGCGATCACCCAGATCGTCGGAGATCTCTACCGGTTCCAGAACAACTTCCATTTTTCGGTGTTCCTGGTGACCCCCGAGGGGGTGATCGCCACCGATCCGATCAACGTCGACGCCGCGGCAACTGACCCGGGAGCGCGCTTAGAACCCCAGCGCGATGCCGTCCTTGCGGGGGTCGGAGGCGCCGAGGAGGACGCCGGTATCGGGTTCGATGAAGATCGCCTGGCCGCCGCCGAGGGGGATCGGCGAGCGCTCGATCCGGTGGCCGAACCGCGCCAGGCCCTTGGCGGTCGGCTCGGGGACGCCCCGTTCGAGGGAGTAGACGCCGTCGAAGTGGAACCCGCGGGGCAGGTCGAGGGCGGCCTGGATGTCCATGCCGAAGTCGAACACGTTGGTGAGGAAGTGGACGTGGCCGGTCGCCTGGTATTGCCCGCCCATCACCCCGAACGGCATTACCGCGCGGCCGTCCTTCGTCACCATACCGGGAATGATGGTGTGCAACGGCCGCTTGCCGGGAGCGAGGCGGTTGGGATGGCCGGGCTCGAGCACGAAGCCGGTGCCCCGGTTGTGCAGAAGTACTCCCGACCGGGGGGCGGTGATACCGGTCCCGAACGACCCGAAGAGGGAATTGATCAACGACACGGCGTTACCATCGCGGTCGACCACGCACAAGTATACGGTGTCGGCATGGGCGGGCAGGCTGGAAGCGGGCAGGTCGGCCATCGCCCTTTCGGGGTCGATCGTTGCGCGCAATGTCTCGGCATGGGCGATGGACAACAGAGCTTCGACCGGGATCGAACCGCAGGAGGGGTCAGCGAGGTAGGTGTTGCGGTCCTGATAGGCGAGGCGCATCGCCTCCGCCTCCAGATGAAAGCGTCTGCGGCCGAGGGGATCGAGACCGGCGAGGTCGAAGCCGGCGAGAATGTTCAGGCCGAGGAGCACGGTCGCCCCCTGACCGTTGGGCGGGCACTGGTGGATGTCGTAACCGCGGTATGAGGTGCTGATCGGCGATACGTACTCCGATCGATGTTCGGCGAGGTCGTTGACGGTCATCACCCCGCCGATGAGATCAAGGGTCTCGACGATATCCTCGGCGACCCATCCGGTGTAGAAGCCATCCCGACCGCGTCGAGCGATGCTCTTCAGGGTTTCGGCCAGCGCTGGCTGGCGATGCAGGGCGCCGGGCGGCAGCGGTTTGCCCTCGGGAAGGAAGATCCGGGCCGTCTCCGGATAGCGTGTGAGCTTGTCGAAGAACCGCGCCCAGTCGTAGGCGACGCGTTCCATTACCGGGTAGCCGTCGCGGGCGTAACCGATGGCCGGCCGCAGCAGGCTGTCGATACTGCAGGTCCCGTGGTCGTGGGCTAGGCGCAACCAGGCGTCGACGGCGCCCGGAACCGTCACCGCATGGGCGGTAGTCAGAGGAATTCGGCCGTTGACGGGGTTGTGGATGATCTCCGGGGTCAGTGCCCGGGGTGCCCGTCCGGATCCGTTGAGGGCGATCACCTTGCCGCCGCCGGCGGGCGCATACAGCACGAAGCAGTCGCCGCCGACTCCCGTCGACTGAGGTTCCACGACGCATTGGACAGCACAGGCGGCGATCGCCGCATCGACGGCGTTGCCGCCGCCGCGAAGGACGTCGACGGCGGTCAGGGTGGCCAGCGGGTGGGAGGTGCAGGCCATCCCGCCCGTGGCCATGGTGACCGACCGGCCGGGGACCTGAAAATCACGCACGGCCCCAACTCCTCATGGCATCGGGACTTCCTGAAGCTTCTTCGGAACATGATAGCCGCGCTGAACCGCCGGCCGACCGGCGATCGCCAGATACCAGCGCTTGACGTTGGGGTAGTCGTCGAGGTCGATGGTCTGCCACTCGAACCGGGAGATCCATGGCCATGTGGCGATGTCGGCCACCGAGTAGTCGTCGACCAGGTACTCATGGTCGGCGAGCCGCGCGTCGAGCACGCCGTAGAGGCGCTGCGCCTCGTTGAGATAGCGTTCCTCGGCGTAAGCGCTCTTGCCCTTGTTGAAGCGGACGAAATGATGGACCTGGCCGAGCATCGGGCCGATGCCGCCCATCTGCCACATCAGCCACTCCATCGTCCGCCAGCGGGCCTTGTCCTCGCCGGGCATCAGCATGCCGGTCTTCTCGGCGAGATAGAGCAGGATCGCACCCGACTCCATCATCACCACCTCGTTGTCATGGTCGACGATGGCGGGGATCTTGTGGTTCGGGCTGATTTTGACGAAGTTCGGGCCATGCTGGTCGCCCTTGGTGATGTCGATCGGATGCGACGTGTAGGGCAGCCCGACTTCCTCCAGCATGATCGAGACCTTGCGGCCATTCGGTGTGGTCCAGGTGTAGAGATCGATCATGTCCATGTTCCCCGTGCGACGTTGACCGCGTTCGAATCGGTCCGGCATTGTCATCCGCGTAGACTTCGCGGGCCGGGTTGCTCATGCCCAAGCAAACGCCATCGGTCTATGGGTGTCACGTTTTGGCGGTTGATTTCAACGCTGATGTTGTGTTCTTCGTTTCCGAATGCCATTATCCGCATACTAGCGCTCCCAAGCCTGCACGCGAACGATCAATTCCATATCCGGACGATCGAAAGGGTGACGGCGAGCCCGGTTGTGGGCTTCGACCGCCGGAGAGGGAGGAGTTTTGAACCCGTGACGAGCGCCGGTGAATTATGTTAAGGGGCGGGACAATCGGGACGCCACGGCGTCTCAACTCGAAGGTACAGGGAGAATGAAATGGAAAAACGGGTAGGTTGGTGCTGCGTTGTCGCCGCGGCGGCGGTGGTGGCTTGGACGGTGTCGGCGCAGGATGTCCGTGCGGCGGAAACCGTCGGCATTTGTGTCAACAACGTGAAAGGCTCCGATGCGCACTTCACCGTCGACTACAAGGACGGAGACGCGGCGAAGTCGGAGGACACCGGCGAGTATGCCAGCGGCAAGGAGAGATGTATCGACGTACCTGCGGCTGCCACCGACGTCACGTTGAAGGTCTTTAAGTCGCGCTTCATCCTTTGGGGTGAGGCCTGCACGAAAACGTGGCCGACCGCGCCGCAACAGCCCGTCCATGTCAAAGTATCGGGTTCGTGGTTCAGCGAGGAATGCGAGGGACTCTAGTCGCGACCTTCCCGATCAAGCCCTGACCGGCCGCCGTCCCGCTCTCCCGAACCGGACAACGGTGAGTTGCCGGTCGTCAACTGGCGCGCGACACGGCGTTCGAGAGCAGGCGCCGTCTAGGCGCGGCTCTGCGCCTGCGCCAGTTGACGAAATCCGATGAGCTTGCTCCGGTCTTCGTCCCAAAGGGCCAGCTTCGCGCACTTAAAGCTCCCGATGAGGCTGATCCGCGCCGTATGCTTGAGTTCCGGGATGCTGTCCAAACATTCCTGAAGGCGGTAGTTCGGGATCTTGCTGCAAAGGTGATGGATGTGGTGGAGGCCGATGTTACCGGTGAACCACTGGAGGATCTTCGGCAGGGCATAGTATGAGCTGCCCTTGATCGCCGCGTCATGAAAGCTCCAGCGCTCGTCGGTCTCCCAATAGGCGCCCTCGAACTGGTGCTGGATGTAAAACAACCACGTGCCGATGGTGGCGGCGAGCATCATGATCGGACCGTGGACCAGCAAGAACGGTCCGAGGCCGACGGCTGCCGCCGTAGCGGCAACGGCGGCGGCGATCAGGATGTCGGTGGCGACGATGCTGCGCCATGCCTCGCGCCACGCCAGCGGCAGTCCAAAAGGCACCCGGTGCTTGAGAAAGAAAAAGTAGTAAGCGCCGACGCTGAACAGAATGGCCGGGTTGCGATACAGACGGTAAGCGAGCCGCCCTCGGGTCGGAAGCGCGAGATACTCCTTCACCGTAAGGGTATCGATGTCACCGACCCCACGACGGCTCAGGTTGCCTGAGGTGGCGTGGTGCATGCCGTGTGTTCGGCGCCAATACCCGTACGGCGTGAGGGTGAGGACGCTGGTGATCCGGCCGACCAGGTCGTTGGCGGCGCGGGACTTGAAGAACGAGCCATGGCCGCAATCGTGCTGGATGATGAAGAACCGCACCAGCAAACCGGCGGCCGGAACCGCCAGCAACAGGGTGAGCCAATAGCTGATGTCGAGAGAGAATACCATCGCCACCCATAGCAGGGTGAATGGCACGGCGGTCGTCAGGACCTGGGTGATGCTACGCCTGCGGTCGGCGCGCCCATAGGAGGCGCATTTCCTGACGAGGCCGCGTGCAGACGCATCGGCGGCCGATGTCCGATCGCCGACATCGGCGGGCCGACCGCCACGATCCGGTACCGCACCAGTCGCCGGAGAACCGCTGGGATTTGTCACTTGATATCGGGGCAAACGAGTTGAGAGCCCGTCCTCGATTTCGGACGGGCTTCTGGAGTTGCTTGGCACAATCAGTCGAGCGCGACGATATTTTCGGCAGAAGACTTGCCGTTCCGCCCGGACACGAGCTCGTACTCGACCTTTTGACCCTCGCGAAGGGTGCTCAGACCGGCGCGCTCCACCGCCGAGATGTGCACGAACGCATCACCCGAACCCTGGTCCGGGGCGATGAAGCCATAACCCTTCATGGAATTGAACCATTTCACTGTTCCGGTAGCCATAACTACTCCTTTTAGTGTGTCGGTTGTACGCGTTGCCCCTTTATGCAACACGTTGGTGGCAGGTAGCACGATTTGAGGGAGTAACTAGGCTCGGCGTGAAAGCAGCTCTCTAGGTACGCCAACGAAATGCTTAACCTTATCCGATCAAATAGCCGTTCCAAGGCGTTTTGGCAAGACGCGGAATATTTTTACTTGCTGCCACACCTATTCCGCCGATGTCCGGTCATACCCCCCGACCTCCGTCGCCGACATCGGCCGAGGGCTCCCGCGCAGAGCGGCCCTAGCCCATTCGACGTTCCCCATATTGGTCGGCAAGTCGGCGATCCGTCTCCGAAGCGAAGAACGAAGGCAGCCTCTGAATGATCCCCATTTCCTCCTTCTGGAGGTGAAACGTCATACGGTCGACCAGTTCTTGCGCGACCTCGCGAAACTCGCTCCAGCCGGGATCGTCGAAACCGCTCTTCAGGGCCCCGACGATAGCCTTGCTGAGGCGTCTTCCCAGGGGGCTGATGACGGCGTGTTCCTGGGTGAGCAATCGGGTCATGTCGCCGGCGCCGCGGTCCGCGATCAACGGAAAAAGAGCGGATTCCTCGAAGCCGAAATGCTGGTTGACCTCCTCGTGGATGGCGGCGACGGCTTCTTCGAGCAATTGCCTGTCGTCGGGATCGGCGGGATCGACCGGTCGCTTGCCCGATCCACCCGTCGTCCTGCTGTCCAGCGCGTTCATCAGGGCCAAGGTTCGAACGTGCTCTTCATGCAACATCCGACCCAGCGGGGTGAAATCCGACATCGTCCGGTTTCTCTTCTGTTCGCTCCGCCGCAGCAAGCACTCGTAAGGATGACAGCGTCGCCATGCCGAGTCCACGCATCCTTGCGGACTCCGGTGTTTAGAGCGGAGACCATTGGTTGCCGACCGGTTTCAGAGGCGGGCCCCCGCACGGGGGGTAAAATCCCTCAATTGGGGCACGAATCCGATGACGCCGTCTCCAAAAAGACATAAACTTGTCACACCACGCTGTTGATCAGCCGGTCATAGGTAAGAGGTCGCTGTCACGGAAATAGGCGCCGCCGTCGCCGAACTCAGAACGGTAGGGCAAGGACTTGTCGATCGAGCAGACGCTGAGTATGGAGCGGGACGCGACCGATACCCGAATCGCAGTCTCGGATCCGCGGGTGCGGGCCGAGCTGCTCGACTTGGTTTACGCCACCACATCGGTCGTATTGGCGGCCAACGTGATTAACGGGGCACTGCTTGCGCTGGTGATCGGACCCGTCATCGGCGGGGCTGTCGTCGCCGTATGGTACGGGCTGTTGCTGACCATGGTGGCGGTTCGTGCCGTTGCCTGGGTGAAATACCGGCGTGATGCGGATCGGATCGGTCGGCTCGGATGGTGGGCTTTCGTCGGCGTCGCCGGTTCCGGAGCGAGTGGTTTGGTTTGGGGGGCGGCCGGTGCCCTGTTCTTCTTTCCCGACTCCCCCCTGCACTATGCGCTGCTGGTGCTGGTCCTCGCCGGGATGGGCGCCGGAGCCGTAGCCGCACTGGCGCCCCACCCGCCGGCGCTGGTTGCCTATCTTCTTCCGTCCCTGCTGCCGCTCTGCCTACGCCTCGTTTCGACGGGGGAAACGGCGCACCTGGCAATGGCCGGCATGGTGCTCATGTACGTCATCGGCGTGTTCATCGTCGGCCGCCGGGCTCAGGAATGGCTGACGCAGTCCTTGGTGTTGCGCCTTGAGAACACCGAACTTCTGCGCACCCTCGAGAGGCGTGTGGAAGAGCGTACCGACGAACTGCGCCGGTTGAATGTCCGGCTCTACCACGATATCGCCGAGCGCGAGCGGGCCGAACGGGCGTTGCACGAGAGCGAGCGGCGGTTCAAGGATTTTGCCGCTTCTGCCTCGGACTGGTACTGGGAAATGGGGCCGGACCTCCGCCTCACCTGGGTATCCGATCAGATCAGGGAGCTTTTGGGAGTATCGCCCGAAGAGGTGATCGGGAAAAAGCGGAACGAAATCGCCGTGGCCGAGGCCAGCGACGAGCAATGGACGCTTCATTTACGCGACTTGCACGATCACCGACCGTTCAAGGATTTCCGTTACCGCGTCAGGGGCGCTAACGGCGAGACATATCACGTGAGCGTAAGCGGCGTTCCGGTTTTTGATGAAAACCGGGAATTTTTCGGCTATCGGGGAACTGGTGCCAATATCACCGAGCGAAAGCGGGCTGAGGAAGCCCTGTCGGACGAAAAGGAACGTGCCCAGGTTACGCTTCATTCCATCGGAGACGCGGTGATCACCACGGACGCCGAAGGGATCGTCGAATACCTCAACCCCATTGCGGAGACGCTGACCGGCTGGACCAACGACGAGGCGAGGGGGCTAAGCCTCGACACCGTATTCCGCATCATCGAGGAGGACAGCCGGGAACCGGCGGTGGACCCCGTCGCCCGGTGTCTCGAGCAAGGCAAGATCGTCGGGTTAGCCAACCACTCGGTGCTGATCGACCGCAGCGGGCGGGAGTATGCGATCGAGGATACGGCGGCGCCGATCCGCAACCGCAAGGGGCAGGTTCTCGGCGCCGTGCTGGTGTTCCATGACGTCAGCGAGACGCGCCAGATGGCTCGCCAGATGGCGCATGATGCCGCCCACGACGCGCTGACCGGACTGATAAACAGGCGCGAATTCGAGAGACGGCTCGAGCATACGGTGATGAGCGCGAAACGGAACGGCACGTATCACGTGCTCTGCTATCTCGACCTGGACCAGTTCAAGCTGGTCAATGATACCGCCGGGCACGCGGCGGGGGACGAGTTATTGAAGCGGGTGCGCGGACTGTTGGCCGGCAAGTTTCGGGAGCGGGACACGCTTGCCAGGCTGGGCGGAGACGAATTCGGCCTGCTTCTCGACAATTGCCAATTGCCGGAGGCTCTCGGCATCTGTGACATCATCGTCGCCACCTTCCACAACTACCGTTTCAAGTGGCAGGGACGAAGCTTTCAGATCGGGGCGAGCGCGGGTCTGGTGCCGGTGACCGCCAATGCCGAAAGCGCGGCCCAACTTCTGAGCCAGGCCGACGTCGCCTGCTACACCGCCAAGGAGCTTGGACGCAATCAAGTCCAGGTTTACCAGATGGATGGGGCCGAGCCCTCCCGCCGCCACAGCGAGATCATCCTCGCATCGGGCCTCCAAGACGCTTTGGAGCAGAACCGGTTCGTTCTCTACTGCCAACCGATCGTCGACCTTTCGGGAGACGGTGAAGCTCCCCTTCGCTTCGAGTTGCTGCTACGGCTCCGTGACGGCGGCAACCTGGTTCTGCCACACGCATTCATTCCCGCCGCGGAACGCTACGGCCTGATGATCACCATCGATCGCTGGGTCATCCGGCAGGCTTTACGGCGCTGCACGCAGATTTTCGGTGCCGACTCGAATGTCGAGATCTCGATCAACCTGTCGGGAAACTCGCTCAGCGACGATTCCCTCTTGGATTTTCTCAGCGAGCAGTTTGCCGGTTCGACCGTTTCACCGCACCAGGTCTGTTTCGAAATCACCGAGACATCGGCAATCCGCGACCTCGGCAAGGCCGCCGACTTTCTCATGAAAACCAAGAATATGGGCAGTCGGTTCGCTCTCGACGATTTCGGTGCCGGTTTGTCGTCCTTCACCTATCTGAAAACCTTTCCCGCCGATTACCTGAAGATCGATGGAAGCTTGGTCCGCGATATGGCCGACAACACCATCGACCAGGCGATGGTCGTCGCCATCAACGAAATCGGCCATACCCTCGGCATGAAGACGATCGCCGAAAGCGTCGAATCCGAAATCCTGATCGAGCGCCTTGCGAAGCTGGGTGTAGACCGGGCACAAGGTTACGCTCTCGGCGCACCGGTACCGTTCGACGAGGCCGTCAATGCTTCACACGTTCATTAGCGACTCGGTTGGGCGGGCAAGCCTCAGCCGCAGTATTTCTTCTTGGTGAGGAGTTCCCAGGCGAGGGCTATCACGCAGAGTTTGATGGCCGCCGTTGCCGGGACCGAGAACGAGATCAGCAGCGGCGCGAAGATCATCGAGATGACCAGCCAGCGTAACAGGATGAACACCGTATCCTTTTCGAACTGCTCGAGGTCGTCCATGGTTCGCCCTGTGGCCCGGATCATGCGAGACGAGGTCGGCGCCCTTGCCGGGGCCGTTCTCGAACGCCGTTCTCATCCTATCGCCAAGGCGTTGACAAAACGTTGCGGGAGGAACTGTGCCAAACCGTCAGTACTTGAGGCGGGCGATCGGTGTCCGCTCGCTGGCCGCCATCGCCTCTCTCAGGGTGTGGATGCCCCGTTCCGCCAGCAGCGGAATCATCGCTAGGAACACCTCGGCGGTGGTCAACGCATCACCCAACGCCGTGTGCCGCCCGGTGACGGTGATTCCGAGGCGTCCGGCGATCGCCTCCAGGCTTCGCTCCTGTTGCTCCGGATGCACCACACTCGCCAGCGCCAGGGTGTCGAGCACCGGATTGGGGAAGGTGATCCCAGTCGACGCCTGCTTCAATTCGAGGAATCGCATGTCGAAGGCGACGTTGTGGCCGATGAGGACCGTATCCTCGACGAAACGGTGGAAGCGGGGGAGCACGTCGTGGATCGTCGGTCTTCCCCGCAGCATCTCCTGGGAGATCCCGTGGATTACCTGTGAAGCTTCGGAGATCGGCTGGCGCGGATTGATCAGTTCGTCGAAGATCTCGCGGTGGAGAACCCGGCCATTGACGATGCGGACCGCCCCGATGGCGATGATTTCGTCGCCTTCTCTCGGGTTGAGGCCGGTCGTTTCGGTATCGAAAACGGTGCAAGTGAGCCTGCCGAGGGAGAGGGTCTCCAGGTTCTCGGATCCGACCGTTTTGTCGAATAGCCTGAAATCGAAATCGTGGCTGAAGCCGCCGTTGCCCTGGTTGTCCGCGTTCAGCGGATCGCCGGCGCTGACCGGCAGGATCAAACGCAGGCGGGGGCGCCCCGAAGGCGAAATGCCATGCGCCCAGATGGCGCCGCCGTGGTTTTCGATGACCTCGAACAGGGTGGACGATATTCCGTCCCCATCCCTGGTGACGTTTCGCGTCCCCCAGGATTTGAGCGCCTCCATGTGCAGCGGCTTGCCCGACCATTCGAGCACCATCGACGCCAATGCCCGCCGTCTCTCCAGGGTCAGGCTCAAGCCCTGGGCGCCACATGCCTGGACCAGCTGATCGACGAGGAACAGGAGGGATTGGCCGAGCGCGTAACCGTCGACCTTCAGCCACAACGGTTCGACCGGGGCGCTGATCTCTGCGTCGATGCCGCGCTCTTCGAGCAACTGGCGCTCGAGGGTGGCAAGAAGATCACTCCCGAGTATTTCTCGGAACGTCCAGTGAACCTTAACGTCGTGAGCGATCTCCCGCTCTAGTGTTTCCGTGTGCTCGCTCATCTTCAGGGCTTCGTCGCGGATCGCGACAAGGAACTCATGCCGCCCTGCGTCGTCCATTTCGGGATAGTGGAGAACCGTTTCGATGGCGGCGCGGATGCCCGCGAGCGCCGAGCGATGGCCTTCGGTCACCGATTTCAGCAGCGCGCCGCGGCGGCTTTCGGTACCGACCCGGTGGGTGACGTCTTCCAGGGTAAGGACGTAACCACGGACACTGCCTTCCCCGTCCAGCACCGGCACCAGATGCACGCTCAGCAGCCTGCCACCAGGACGCGACGCCACGAAAGGGGCCATCAGCTCGGTCTCGCCCAGTCGCAGATGGTGGTCAATGTTGTGCAGCGCGTGGGCGATGCGATATTCGTCGAGCACGCGATAGACCGAACGGCCGAGACCGATCCAGTCGCCGCCGCCGCGATGCTCGCCGGAGCCTTCGAGGAGCGCCCTTGCACGCTGATTGTAGAGCAGGATCCGCCCGTCCGGATTGCAGACGAGGACACCCTGGGTGAGATTGGACATCAGCGCCGCCAGAGTGTTTCGCTCTTCTTCGAGGGCGGCGTTGGCCGTCCGAATGCTTTTCTCGACGTCCTCCTGCACCGCCTGATAGCGATCGGCGAGGGTGTTGATGCTGGAGCTCAGGTCGACGATCTCCGATTTGCCCTCGATCGCCAGCCGATGGCCGGCGTTGCTCAGCGCGATGATGCGGATTTCCTCGGCGATCGCCCCGATCGGCGCCACGTACCAGCGGAACATCAGATTGACGACGAACCCGATCGCGACCGCGAGGACGATGCCCCCAACCACAAGGATTCCGGCATGCTTGAACCACAGCGCTGTCAGCACGTCCTGTTGTTGCGGATCGAGCTCGATCCACACCGCCCAGATCGTCGCGCCGATGGTGCCGAAGGCGAGCAGCACCGTGGCGAGAAAGGCCAGCCATGCGCCGAGTTTTATCGCCGCGCCCACCGTCAGGACACCATGCTGAGCTTGAAGTGATGTCCGAGCATCGCCTTGAACTGCTTGACGATTTTCAGCGAGTTCCTGCAACAGCCCGCGTTCCAGCTTGGTCAGCTTCGAAGGGTCGATGCGGTTGTCGGTGTCGACATCGTGCTCCCGCGCCTCGAGCTGGGCCCGCAACCGGATCATCGACATGAACTCGAACGCCTCGATCAGGTCGGCGGTGAAGCCCACCTCGAACGGCGGCCGGCCGCTCAACGCCTGAATGCGTCCGATGGTGTTGGTCTCGGCCAGGCGATACTCCAGCGCCAGGCTGCGCACCCCGTGGACCACGGGGAAGATGCCGCCCTTCTTGATGTCCAGTGTACCGGCGTGGGCGCCCGACCTCTCCACCACCAGTCTGTTGAGCAAGCCGAGCGGCGTCTCGAACGACTGGATCGCCCTGGCGAAGTGGCGGACGACGTTTTCCTGGCCGCCGATCAGCTCGAACAGGTAGGACTTGAGCTCTGCCAGCAGATCCTCGTCGCCGGCGACGGCACTGGCATCGAAGAAGATCGCCAGGTTCATGAAACCCTCCTGGCTCGGCTGATGGATCCACGTGCGGAGGCTATCCCGGTAGGCGTCCCGCGACTTGGCCCATGCCGGATTGGACGCCATGACGTTGCCGGGGCAGGGGGGGTAGCCCAGTTGCACGAGCGCCTCCGGGAACGCGCGGGAGACCTGGTCGAAGCCCGGCGGCGGCGTGCCATCCCGGAAAACGATGCCGTTGTCCTGGTCGGTCCGGAGCAGCTGTTCACCGCGCCCCTCGCTGCCCATGACGATCAGGCAGGCGTCGGCGAGGAGGTCTTCCGTCGCCATCTGCCGGTAGAGCCGGGCCATGATCTTGCGATTGAGGTCGGTCACCAGCGACGCGATGTAACGGGGCTTGACCCCCCGGTCGTAGAGCGATCGGACGAACTGGGGGATGCGTTCGCCTGCCTCCTTCAGCGCCTCCGGCGACGTCGCCCGGTCGACCTGATGGGCGATGAAGTACGAGGTGTCCGACAGGTAGCCCAGCAGATCGCCTTGCTCGAGAATGCCGAGGATCTCGGCCTTCTCGGTGACGACCACGTGGCGGATCGCGTGCCGGGTCATGATCACGAACGCGTTGAACAGGAGATCGTCGCGCTCGATGGTGATCAGGTCGTAGCTGGCGAGATCGCCGATCGCGGTGGAATCGGGGAGTCCCATCAACACCGACCGCTCGCGCACGTCGCGGCCGGTGAAGATACCGACCCGGTCGTCGCGGCGGACCAGCAGGGCGGAGGTGCGGTGCTTCTTCATCGCCGCCACCGCCTGCTGGATCGTGGTTCCGGGGTCGGCGAACACGGGGGGATGCAACTCCCGCTCGCCGATCCGCATCGTCAGGAGGGACGCCGCCTCGCGCTGCTGCTGGACCAAGGCCAGCGCGTCCTGCCTGCGGGAGACATCCTCGTGGAAGAAGTCGCGGAAAGGGGGGGTGGTCCGGGTCAGGGCGAGGACGAGGGGAACCGGTACCAGATAGCAGCGCGCCCGCCCGCGGGAGACGAAGCCGTGCTGGCAGCGGCCCTCGATCAGCGCCCTGGAATCGAACGCGTCACCGGTCGAGTAGCTGGCCACCGGCCCGCTGGCGTCCATCTCCTCGACGACGCCGTCGATCACGACATTGAGATATTCGGGGACGTCGAAGCGCCTGAGGACTGTGTGTCCGGGGGCGTATTCGGTCGGCGAGGCGGCGTCGATCAGGCGCGCAAGGTCTCCCTCGCGCAACCGGTCGAACGGTGCCGTCCGTTCGAAAAAAGCTCTTGCGTCTGGTGCGTCCAAAGGATCGACCTCAAACGCCGGGACGCCGACCCTGTCCGGCCCCTCTCGGGAAGAACAGGATCGGCTACCCCGAGACCTCTTTCAAGCCGCGATCCGCTCTCGTCGAGAGGGATCGGAAGAGATCGCTGACGCTTTGCTCAGTGGCTGGCGGCTCCTTCCGCACCGATGCCGGTCTGGCAGCGGACGTCCTGGGCAACGAACGCCTTGATCTCGTCCTTCGCCCTGGCGCTCTTGTCGGTGATCGAGAAGAACCAGATGCTGAGGAACGCCGCGGAGATCGAGTACAGCGCCGGATACTTGGACGGGAACGGCGCCGAACCCTTGGCGAAGCCGAGGACTTCCTCCCACACCGTCGGCCCGAAGAACACCAGCAGCACCGCCGTCAGAAGACCGATCGAGCCGCCGAACAGGGCGCCCCGGGTGGTCAGCTTCGACCAGAACATCGACGCGAACAGGATCGGGAAGTTGATGCTCGCGGCGACCGCGAACGTCAGTCCGACCAGGAACGCGATGTTCTGCTTCTCGAAGGCGATGCCGAGGATGATGGCGATGACGCCGAGGACGACGACGGCAATCTTCGAGATCGCCACCTCCTTCTTCTCGGTGGCGTGGCCGCGGGCGAAGACACTGGCGTAGAGGTCGTGGGAAATCGCCGAGGCGCCCGCCAGGGTGAGACCCGAAACCACCGCCAGAATCGTCGCGAACGCCACCGCCGAGATGAAGCCGAGCAACAGATTGCCGCCTACGGCATTGGACAGGTGAATCGCCGCCATGTTGTTGCCGCCGATGATCAGACCCTTGGCGTCGAGGAACTCCGGGTTCTTGGTGATCAGCACGATGGCGCTGAAGCCGATAATGAAGGTGAGGATGTAGAAGTAGCCGATGAACCCGGTGGCGAAGAACACCGATTTGCGCGCTTCCTTGGCGTTGGGCACGGTAAAGAACCGCATCAGGATATGCGGCAGGCCGGCGGTGCCGAACATCAGCGCCATGCCCAGCGAGATGGCGTCGATCGGGTGGGTGATCAGGGTGCCCGGCGACATGATGGCGAGGCCCTTGCTGCTCGTCTCGACCGCCTGGCTGAACATCGCGTTGAGGCTGAAGTCGAAGTGCCATAGGGCGAGCACCGCGATCAGGGTGGCGCCGAACAGCAGCAGACAGGCCTTGATCATCTGCACCCACGATGTCGCGAGCATGCCGCCGAAGGTGACGTAGAGGACCATCAGCACGCCGACGATGACCACCGCGTAGCTATACGGCAATCCGAACAAAAGCTGGATCAGCTTGCCGGCGCCGACCATCTGGCCGATCAGATAGAGGATGACGACGATCAGCGTTCCGAGCGCCGCGATGGAACGGATCGGCGTCTGCGACAGTCGATAGGAGGCGACGTCGGCAAAGGTGTATTTGCCGAGGTTGCGAATTTGCTCGGCGATCAGGAACATGATGATCGGCCATCCGACCAGCCAGCCGACAGAGTAGATTAGCCCGTCGAAACCGGAGACGAACACCAAGCCGGAAATGCCCAGGAACGAAGCGGCCGACATGTAGTCGCCGGAGATGGCAAGGCCGTTCTGAAAGCCGCTGAGACCGCCGCTGGCGGAGTAGAAGTCGGCGGCGGTCTTGGTCCGGCGCGCGGCCCAATAGGTGATGACGAGGGTCGCGCCGACGAACACCAGGAACATGACGACGGCGGTGACATTGACCGAGCTTCCCGCCGTCTCGGCGGCGTCGGCGTCGGTCGCGGTGAGAGCGGCAATCAGGAATGCCGCGAGCACGAGAATGTTCATGTTCACAGCACCTCCTTCTTGAGTTCTTCGTTCATCCGGTCGAATACGGTGTTGGCCCGGTAGACGTAGATCCCGGTGAGCAGGAAAGCGAAGACGATCACACCGAGACCGATGGGAATGCCGACGGTGATCACCGAGGTATTGCTGATGGGTTGCCCGAGTACTTCCGGGGCAAACGCGATCGTCATGATGAAGGCGTAATAGACGACCAACATCAGAATGGCCATCATCCAGCCGAAACGGCTCCGCTTGGAGACCATCTCGTGATATTTCGGGTTTCTTCTCAGTCTTTCGATTATGTCTTTCTGCATTGACGCGTCTCCCTCGTCGGATTGGGAAGTTGTCTATTGTCCGTACCGGGGATTCCGCAAGCCGACTTCCCCCTCCCTAGGGACACGTCCTCGGCTTCAACTCGTTTCGTGTTCGAGCGGCCGAGGATCGTTATTCGTGCGTAACAGGAAACCCCAAACGGGGGCACTCCTAGACACAATGTTGCCCGCGGTCAATGTGATTGATAGTTGTTAGCGGTTGATTCTGGCGCAGACTCTTCTACTTCAGCGATTTCATGAGATTTTCCAGGACTTTAGCACGGAACATCGCGCTCATCGTGGCGCGGATTGACAAGATCGCAGTGCGCCGCGGTGCTAGGGTGAGGACCATCCGATCCAGGGGCGACAAGGCACGACCAAAGACGTACCTCGAATTGGCTGCACTCGCGGTGATGGCCGGCGCGGTGGTGGTCGATGGCAACATCATCCCCAAGTTGGCCGCTCAACTTCGATAAAGCCGTGGTGGTGGGAAGGAGGAGGACAGCAAAATGGGGTTCGAACTGGATTTCTGAGATTGCGCGACCTTCATCACCATGGCTCTGGTGTTTGAACCTCGACTCGGCAGACATCGAGCGCAGCAAACCTCTGGCCGGCACCCTCAAAGGCGACTATTCGACCAACGAAATTCACTGGTTCAACGTGACTGTGGGGTGGAAATTCTGATATGAGCGGAGCACCACGCATCCTCAACTCTTCACAATCGGCGATAGTACACCGTCAACCGCGTGACACGGATTTGCCCGTGCACCACCCGAAAGGTACACCATGATTCAGATTCCTTGCGCCAAATCCGGTCGATCGGGCCTCGTCGTTGCCGCCGCGCTGGCGGCGGTTCTCAGCGCGTGCACCAGCGTCGAGGTCGACCCGGAAGCCGGGGCGTCGGAACGGCTTTCCCGGCCCGATCGGGTGCTGGTCTACAACTTCGCGGTCACGCCGCAGGAAATCCAGCTGGATGCGATCGGCTCGGAGATCACCAAGGAATTCGACGGCACGGCGGCGAGCGCGCAGGAGCAGCAGGTCGGCCGCGCCGTTGCCGATTCGCTCGCCAAGCACCTCGTTTCCAGCATCAACGATATGGGCCTCTATGCGGAGCGCGCGTCCGGCCCGGTGCCGCCCGCCGGCACCGATCTACTGATCTTGGGGCAGCTGGTATCGATCGACGAGGGCAATGCTGCGGAGCGGATGATCATCGGCCTTGGCGCCGGCCGCAGTGATGTCGAGGCGCACGTCCAGGTCTACGAGAGCGTCGCCGGCCGTCGCATCGCGATCGAGAGCATGACCGGCGATGCGCAGAGCACCTTGATGCCGGGCGCGGCCGAGACGATGGGCGTCGGCGGGCTGACCGGGCACCTGCTGGTGTCGACGGCGATCACCGCCGGCTCGCAGTTCGCCAACCAGACGCTGAGCGCCAACGTCGACTCCGAAGCCGGCCGCCTCGGCGGCAAGGTTGCCGATCAACTCAAGGCGCTGTTCATCAGACAGGGCTGGATTGCCGGGAGCTGAGCGCGGTTCAGCGCACGCCGCCGATCGGGCTGAACGGCGCCGGGGTCAGCAGCTTGTTTTCCTGGTGGACGATGAGCGGGCGGATCTTGGCGAAGTAGGCCTTCCAGTCCTCGTCGCGGAACAACAGGACGCGGCGTTCGGCTCTGTCCTCGAAGCTCGCGTAGCCCCACAGGTGGACAACCTGGTTTTGTGTGCCAATCTCGCAGGTGAAGTAACCGAGCATGTTACCGAGGATCCTTTTCTGGATCGCCATTCCCTCCCGTTCGTAGAGGCTCAGATACTCGGGCATCGTGCCCACCCGCAGGGTGTAAATGCGCTCTTCGACGATCATCGGGGGCTCCTTTTCGCTCCGGGGTCTGCCGGTTTGGCGGTTTCGGTCACGGCGCACCGATGAGGTTGCGGGTAGTCCGTTGCATCACCACCGAGCCAGGCGAGCCCGACCCGCAACACGTTCCGCCCCAACGGTTTTGTTTGCCTAGTTTTGCCTCGTAACCCGTCCGCCGCGACGACGGGTTTGGGGCTTCGGTGAGGGGGAAGTGATTCCTTTCGAACCAGCCGCAGCGGCAGTGAACCGTGTCTCACATAACTCCGAGCCACCAGATTCCACAACAATTAACCCGCGTGTTAAGATTAAACTAGGCGGACGAGGTACCGCGATAGAGGGGCTGCCTTGTTTAGATTTATTCACACAGCGGATGTTCACATCGATAGCCCGTTGCTCGGGCTCGTCCGCTATGAAGGCGCGCCCGTCGAAGCAATGCGCAACGCTACCCGTGAGGCTTTTGACAACCTCGTGCAAATGGCAATTGACGAGAAGGTCGAATTCGTCGTCATCGCCGGTGACCTCTTCGATGGAAGCTGGAAAGATATCAACACGGGGCTCTTCCTTGTGTCTCGCCTTACCCGTCTCGGTGAGGCTCAAATCCCTGTCTTCATAATTCGTGGGAATCATGACGCGGAGAGCGTCATCACGAAGGCCCTGCCGTTTCCAGATAACGTTCGCGTGTTTTCGGCACGCAACGCCGAGACCTTCGAAGTTCCAGGCTGCGCCGTCGTTCTTCATGGCCGCAGCTTCGGACGCCCCGATGTCGCCGAAAACCTCGTTCCTTCATATCCGCCGTCGCGAAAAGGGATATTCAACATCGGGGTACTGCACACGGCCTTGGAAGGCCATTCACGCCATGCCACCTACGCTCCATGCACCGTGAGTGAGTTGATCAACAAGGGCTACAACTATTGGGCGCTTGGCCATGTCCACGATTTCGGTGTTATTCATGAGCATCCTCACGTGGTCTTCCCCGGTAACTTGCAGGGTCGCCATGTGCGTGAAAGAGGCGCCAAAGGATGCGTAATAGTCACGGTTGATGATGGCCAAGTTGTTGATCTTGAGCACCGAGTGGTCGACGTTGCTCGTTGGCATATCGTTGAGGTTGACGTGTCGGCGTGCATGAGCCTGGAAGATATTCGGCAAGGGATCCTCGACGCCCTGAACGACACGTCGAGAAACGTCGATGGCCGGGTGCTGGCAGCGCGCGTCAGGCTTACCGGAAAGACATCCTTCCATGGTTCGTTACTCCGCCATGAGATGAGTTTCGCGGAGGATGTACGGGCGATGGCAGCGACAATCGGCGGTCAACGGGCCTGGATCGAGAAAGTCGTAATTGAGACCAGTCCAACACTCGATGAAACCGCGCTTCGCCAAAGACAGGATGCCTTGGCAATGCTCGACCAAGCATTCGAGGAGGCCGTTAGCGACGAAGTGTTCTTCGCGGCCCTTAAGAATGATCTCGATCAGCTTCGCACGAGGACGCCCCTGGAGGTTTTTGAGGAGGGCGAAGGGGGGCTGTTGGATGCTTTGCGGCGCGAAGATATCGAAGGGATAGTCTCCGCCGCGAGGTCATTTCTCACGGCATCGCTATCGGAACCGGAGTGACCGATGCGCTTTCGTCAGCTTGAGCTCATCCGGTACGGACACTTCACTGATTTTCGGCTGGTATTTCCCGAAGAAAATGGAGACTTCCACATCATCGTCGGTCCAAACGAAGCCGGCAAATCCACGGCGCTCGGCGCACTGACCGACGTTCTTTTCGGTATAGAGGAACGCACGCCTTACGCCTTTTTGCATAGCTATGGCGAAATGCTTCTGGGTGCGGAGATTGGCGAAGGCGATAGGGCCGTATCGTTTCTTCGCCGCAAGGGAAGGAAGGATACCCTGCTCGATCAGGGGAGAACACCTCTTTCGGAGAACGCACTACGGTCATTCCTATCCGGTTGTGACCGAGACCTCTTCCATCGCATGTTCGGCCTGGATCATCGTCAGCTTGAAACTGGAGGCCGCCAGATTCTCGAGGCGCAGGACGATGTCGGCCGTACGCTGTTCGAAGCGGGTTCGGGCATTGCGGGCATTGGGGAACGCCTGGAAGAACTGGATCAGGAAGCCGATGCTCTATTTGGACCGCGCACGTCCGAAAGAAGAGAGTTTTACAAAGGGCTCAGGGACTATGCCGCAGCCCGTGATCGGCTTCGAGACGATATCGTTACGCGTGCTCAGTGGGAGCAGTGTATTCGACACATCGAGTCTATTGAAACCGACCTCGATAACGCCGGTGAGAAGAAGGCGGCGTTGAGAACGGAAAGCGCGCGCTTGGAGAGAATTCGCCGTGTGCGGCCGATTCTGGCAAGACTCGGTGTATGCGAGTCGGCCCTCGCGACGCTGGCCGAAGTGCCGGACTTGCCGAAAACCTTCAAAGAGCTGGTTGCAAATACACTTAAAGAGGTCACCGAAGTTCGGCAGAATATTGCCGCTGCGCGACGAGAAATTGAACGTCTCGGCGATCAGATTGCGCGGATCGAAGTTGACGAAACGGCACGCCAGGCGCAAGGCCGCGTTGATGAGCTAGTTCAACTGGTCGCGAAGGCAAAATCCGCGGAAGAGGATCTTCCGAAACGCCGCGGCGACCAACTGCGCGCCCGGAAACAAGTAGAAGGGTTGCTGTCGGAGCTCGAGCATTCGATCTCACCCGATGAAGCCAAGTCCGTTATCCCTACGCAGATTGCGCGTCAAACAATCAACACCCTTATCCGTGAAGCAATGGAAAACCGCAGCCGGATGACACAGGCCGAAAAAGCCTTCAACGAGCGAAGAGTTGCTCTTGAAAAGCTAGAGCGGCGCTTTGACTTGCTTGGCGACCAGCCCGAAACGGCGCCACTCGTAAACGCAGTGAAGAAGGGGCGAAAGTGCGAAAGCAACAACAGGCTTGTAAACGAGTTGGAAATCGAAATTGCCTCACTTAGTTCCGATCTGGGCAATCTTATGGCGAGGCTGGCTCCTTTCACCGGCGATGCCGAGGCACTGGCTCGTACACCTGTGCCCTCATCCGATACCGTTGCGAGCTTTCGCGAGGAGTTCGACGCAACATCGAGCCGCATAAGGGATCTCGCGGCTACAATTGGCAGCCATGAGCAGCGCATCATCGAGATTGACGGTGCACTGGCGAATCTCAAGATCGGGGGCGATGTGCCGACCGACGACGTGGTTGTGGAGGCACGACGGCGCCGTGACGCCGAATGGGCGTCCGTGAAAGGCCGCATTGTTGCCGGGGAGCATGTACCGCTCAAGGAAGCGGATACCTTCGAGCAGATGGTGCGGGACGCGGATTCCCTTGTCGATCGTCGCAACTCGGAGGCGGATCGGGTGGCGAATTTCTCCACACTAACCGGTCAGCGGATCTCGACCGCCCAAACCCTGAATGCCATCATGCAGCAGAAAAAGGAGGCTGAAAACGAGCGGAGCGTTCTCGAGCAGCGGTGGGCAGCGACCTGGAGCGAGCTCGAGGCAAAGCCGAAGTCACCGGCCGATATGCGCCTATGGCTGGAAACGCGCAAAGGCGCGATGAGGCTGTTGGCTGATCTTCGCCAACGCGAGGAGCGATTGAGCACGCTGCAAGATGAAGAAAGATCCGTGACCCAGCAGATAGCTGTCGCCCTTACCGGGCTGACCGGGAATGATGACCAAAGCCGTCCGTTCAGCGAACTCCTTGGGGAAGCCGAAGCAACGGTCGATAAGCTCAGGCAAGACGAAACCGAGCGCCGCACATTGGGCGGACGGCTCTCCGATGGTCGGGTCGAGGTTAAACAGGCCGAAGGGGACCTGGCCCGGGCTCGGCAAGAAGGCAACCGATGGGAGGAACGCTGGCGCGCCGCTCTGGAGGCACTCGGGCGCGATACAACAGAACTTCCCGAGACGGTCCACAAGGTGCTTGAGCTTTACGGTGACCTAGACAAGGCTTCCACCGAGTTGGTCGGGCTCAACCATCGGATCGGAACGATGGAGGAGGACCGCAGCCATTTCACCCTCAGAACACGGGAGGTCTGCGCCGAAATCGCTCCGGATCTGGTGGGCGCAAATGCCTTTGATGCCGTCAAGTCGCTTCAAGAGCGTGTGGGCGCAGCGGCGGCTGCCGTCCAAAGGAGAAACGCCCTCGCTGGTTCTTTGGTGGAGCACAAGACGTCATTCGACGTGGCCAAAGTAACCCTCACGGGAGTTGAAGTACGAATAGTCAAGCTTTGCGAGCAGGCTCGATGTGAAGGGGAAGACGATCTTCCCGACGCTGCGGATCGTGCCCAAAGAAAGCGAGATCTCGAAGACGAACTTAGCCAGATCCGTGATGAGTTGATCAGATCCGGCGATGGCCTCGATGTGGAAATCCTGCGTCAGGAGATCGGCAGCGTGTCGCCCGAAAAGGCTCAGGGGCGCCTTGAGGAGATCGCTGGCCGCATCGAGCAGCTTGATGGGGATATCGCACGCCTCAACCAGGAATTCCAGGCTGCACGCACCGAGCGGGATCGTCTTCGCAAACACAATGCGGCTGAGGCGGCGGAAGACAAGTGCAACGCTGTTGCCTTGATTCGAGACGCGGCGGAGAGATACATCCTGGTTCGGAGCGCATACAATTTGTTGCGTTGGGCCTTAGAGCGCTATCGCCAACAGAACCGAGCGCCGCTGCTCGACCGCGCAGGCGAGTTCTTCCGGATGCTCACTGGCGGGAGCTTCGCCGGCTTGACCGTTGCCTATCGCGAAAATGACACGCCTTATCTCGTGGGGCGGCGCTCGAACGATCGAGAAATGGGCGTGGATGAGATGAGCGATGGCACTCGGGATCAGCTCTATCTTGCGCTGCGTTTGGCTTCGGTCGAGGAGTCCATCGATAAGGGGATGGCTCTGCCGTTCGTCGCCGACGACCTGCTCGTCAATTTCGACAACGAGCGAGCTGCGGCCACGTTAGCCACCCTCGCGGGATTGTCCCAAAAAACGCAGGTGGTGTTCTTTACCCACCATGCGCACCTTCTCGAGCTTGCTCAACAAGCTATCCCCGGCCGATTTCGCGTGATCCATATGGAACATGGGAGTGGATAACATCATCATTTGGACACAGCGACTGAGGATTCACATTTCACGCTATCTTTTGATGCTAAAAAGTCAGAGGTCTCCATTTTTATTTCCTTATAGGGATCATTTGATGACCGAGTAGCTAAGTTGAGCACTCGGCGCTGATCCTGTTCCTAGCAGGCTGTGCACTGTAATTCGAGGGGTCGCCATCCCCGGTCGGACCGCACCTCCGCCCGGCCCTCCAGTTGGGGACTTGCCAAATCGGCGAAACTGTGGCCTTTGCCGGCTCGAATACGGCTCGGACACGTTGGTGTCCGGCCTTCACGCAACGATGAAATCCGGGAAAGATGAGAGCCGTTTCCATAATCGCAGCGATCGCCGTGCCGTTGCTGATCGCGTTGAAGTTGGTTCCCGCGGCGGAACCCTATCAACTCCATCTGACGATCTCCGCGCTGGCGGTTGCCTTCGCTCTGCTGTTGGCAATCCTGGCCGGTGGTGCAAAGGCCGAACCCAAGCCGGCCAAGGCCGAGGCGGCGAGGCCGGCGCCGCCGATGCCGGTCGCCGCCAACCAGGCCGAGGCCGAGGTCGTCGCGTTTCCTCGCCACCCTTCAGGAGAAGGGCCGGCTGGTCGATTTCCTGATGGATGACATCACCGCCTACGACAACGCCCAGGTCGGCGCCGCCGCCCGGGTCGTCCACCAGGGCTGCCGGGCCGCGCTGCAGGAGCACTTCAAGATCCGCCCGATCCGCGACGAGAGCGAAGGCGCGCAGCGTCACCGTCGCCGCCGGCTACCCGGCCGACGAATACCGCCTGGTCGGCAAGATCGGCGGCGAGGCGCCGTTCACCGGGACCCTGGTCCATCGCGGCTGGAAGACCGAATCGGTCAAGCTTCCGCGCATCGTGCGGACCGGCGCGACCGGCTGCCGACCATTGCGCCGGCGGAGGTGGAGCTTAAATAGGTCGAAGCGGCCCGTCCCACCGCGTCCTCCCGGCGACAACAACCAGTCCGTCAAGGCCATGAACCATCAATTCAGTCTCGGCATCGACCTGGGCACCAGCAACAGCGCGATCGCGCTGACCGATCTGGAGAGCGATCGTACCGCCATCGTCGATGTCACCCAGATCCTCGGGCCCGGCAAGGTCGGAGAGAAACCGACGCTGCCGTCGGCCCTCTACATCCCCCACCGCGACGAGTTTCCCGCCGATGCCTTCCCGCTGCCGTGGCGGGACGGGGCGGATGGTGGGACGATCGTCGGCACCTTCGCCCGCGACCACGGCGCCCTGGTTCCCGACCGGCTGATCACCTCGGCCAAGTCGTGGCTGTCCAACCCGCACATCGACCCGCGCCAGCAAGTGCTTCCGTGGAAATCGGAGATCGACGAGGCGAAGCTGTCGGCGTTCGACTGCTCGCGCCGCTACCTCGAGCACCTGAAGGAAGGGTTCCTCCATGCCGAGCGCGCCGAGGGCCGCGACTGGGATCTCGCCGAGGGGCACATCGTTCTCACCGTCCCCGCCTCGTTCGACGAGGTGGCGCGGAGCCTGACCGCCGAGGCGGCGGAGGCCGCGGGGCTCGGCCAGGTCACCCTGCTCGAGGAACCGCAGGCGGCGTTCTACGCCTGGACCGCCCAGGCCGGCAGCGGCTGGCGCGAGGCGGTCGGCCCCGGCGACATCGTCCTGGTCTGCGACGTCGGCGGCGGCACCGCCGACTTCAGCCTGATCGCCGTCACCGAGAGCGGCGGCGAGCTGGCGCTGGAGCGGATCAGCGTCGGCGAACACATCCTGCTCGGCGGCGACAACATGGACCTCGCCCTCGCCTACACCCTGCGGGCCAAGCTCGAGGCGGAAGGGAAGACCATCGACTCGTGGCAGTTCCTCGCGCTGGTCCACGCCGCCTCCAACGCCAAGGTCGCGCTGTTCGACGACGAGTCGTTGAAAGAGGCGCCGATCTCGGTGCCGTCGCGGGGCTCCAGCCTGTTCGCCGGCACGGTGGCGACCAGCCTCGACCGCGCCACCCTCGAAGGCCTGGTGCTCGACGGCTTCTTCCCGATGACCGATAGCGGCGACCTACCTAAGGAAACCAGCGGCGCCGGCCTCCAGGAGTTCGGCCTGCCCTATGCCGCCGACCCGGTGGTCAGCAAGCACCTCGCCCGCTTCCTCGCCCGCAGCCTGGCCAACGTCAAGGCCAGCGAGGCGCTGACCGCCCTGGTCGGCGACAGCGGCGACGGCGAGACGCTCTTGATGCCGACGGCGGTGCTGTTCAACGGCGGTGTGTTCAACGCCCAGCCGATCCGCCGGCGCGTCCTCGATCTGCTGGCGTCGTGGAACGACGGCGGCGAGGTCCGCGAGCTGGAGGGCGACGAGCCCGACCTGGCGGTGGCCAAGGGCGCCGCGTTCTACGGCCGCAACCGGGTTACCGGCAAGGGCATCCGCATCAAGGCCGGCACCGCGCGGTCCTACTACGTCGGCCTCGAGACCTCGATGCCGGCGGTGCCCGGGTTCAAGCCGCCGGTCAAGGCGCTGTGCGTGGTCCCGCAAGGCATGGAGGAGGGCAGCGAGCTCCTCATCGAGGGCCAGGAGTTCGGCCTGATCACCGGCCGCCACGCCGAGTTCCGCTTCTTCGCCTCCGAGGTCCGCAGCGGCGACACCCCGGGCCAGATCCTCCCCGACGCCGAGCGCGAACTCGAGGAAACCAGCCGCCTCGAAATCGACCTCCCCCCGGTCGACGACCTCCCGGCGGGCCAGGCGATCCCGGTCCAAATCAACGCCGTCGTCACCGAACTCGGCACCCTCGAGCTATGGATGAAACACACCAAATCCGACCGCCGCTGGAAGATCGAGTTCCAGGTCAGGACGGAGTAGGGGATACTTTCGCGAGCCCAGTTCGCGGCGTGACCTGCCAACCGCGTTGAGCCCCCTTCCGTCATGGCCGGGCTTGTCCCGGCCATCCACGTCCACGGTTGCACCACGATCCGAAGGTGGCGCATGTATGTCGCATGCAGAGTGGCTGAGTCTACATCATGACGAACCGTCCGAACGGTACACTCTATGTCGGCGTAACCGGCGATCTCGTCCGCCGCATCTGGGAGCATCGCGAGGGTGTCGTCGAGGGCTTCACCAAACGGTACGCCCTCAATCGGGTGGTCTACGTTGAACGTCACGAGGACATCCGATCGGCCATTCAGCGGGAGAAGAACATCAAGCATTGGCCCCGGGCCTGGAAGATCCGCCTGATCCTGCAAGCCAATCCGACGTGGGACGATCTTTACGACCGGCTCGCGTAGGTTTCGTGGATGGCCGGGACGAGCCCGGCCATGACGGAGAGGACCGCGCCACCCGTCCTGCGATCAGGACCAATGGGGGTGTCCGGTTCCTTTGGCCGCCGGCATCCGCTCGGGCCGCCGCCGTGCCGACCTCACGCGTTGAAGCCACCGTCGACGTTGAGGGTGCAGCCGGTGATGTTGGAACTCTCCGGGGAGGCGAGGAAGGCGACCAGCGCCGCTACCTCGTCCGCGGTGCCGTAGCGGCCCAACGCGATCATCGGCGTCATCATCTCGGCGAAGTCGCCCGAGGCCGGGTTCATGTCGGTGTCGATGGGGCCGGGCTGGACGCAGGTGACGGTGATGCCGCGGGGGCCGAGATCGCGCGCCCATCCCTTGGTCAGCGCCGCCACCGCCGCCTTCGACATGGCGTAGAGGGCGCCGCCGGGGAACGGCATGCGGTCGCCGTTGACGCTGCCGATGGTGATGATCCGCCCGCCGTCCTCCATCACTTTCGCCGCCGCGCGGCTCGCCAGGAACACCGCGCGGATGTTGACCGCAACGATCCGCTCGAAATCCTCGTCGGTACAGTCCTCGAGCGGCGCCAAGACGAGTATGCCGGCGTTGTTGACCAGGATGTCGAGCCGTCCGAAGCGGTCGACGACCTGGGGCACGATCGCCTTGACCGCGTCGGCGTCGGCGGCATCGGCGCGGAGCGCCATTCCCTCGACCCCGTGGGCGCGCACCGCTGCCACCGTCGCCTCCGCCGTCTCGGCGTTGCCGGAGTAGGTGATCGCCACATGAGCGCCGTCCGCCGCCAGCCGGCGCGCGATCGCCGCGCCGATGCCGCGGCTGCCGCCGGTCACCACCGCTACCTTGCCGTCGAGCTTCGCCATCTCTGTGCTCCTCGCCTGTTCAGTCACCGCATACGTCCCTGGATATGGGGTGCCGGTCGTCGGTCGACACCGCGCAATAATGGCGACAGGCACAATTTAGAACCGACAATCAGACGTTGACGCGCCGGCCGCGACCTGTTGTCTGTTGGGGGCTCCACGTCCAGGTATTTCCCCATGCCCCAGGCCCGTTTCAGCATCGGTATCGATCTCGGCACGACCAATTCGGCGATGGCGTTCGTGGCGTTGCAGGGCGACGCGGCGTCCGAGGTGTTCGCTGTTTCGCAGTGGGAGGCGGTGGGTCGGGTGGCGGAGGCGGTTACGTTGCCGTCGTTTCTGTATCTGCCGGAAGACGGGGTGGCCGGGCAACTGCGGGGCGAGGGACGTGGCGGCGGGGAGTGGGTGGTCGGGCGGCTGGCGCGGGGGAAGGCGGCGGAGGTGCCGGGGAGGGTGGCCCATTCGGCCAAGTCGTGGCTTTGCCATCATACCACCGACCGGTCGGCGGCGTTTCTGCCTTGGGGGTCGGAGGATATCGGCAACGACCGCAAGATCTCGCCGATCCGGGCGTCGGCGCTGATCCTCAACGCGCTGCGCGGGGCGTGGGACGACCGGTTCGCCGGGTCCGGCGCCGAGTTTCGGTTCGATGCCCAGGAGATCACCGTCACCGTCCCGGCGTCGTTCGACGCCGCCGCCCAGCGGCTGACCCTGCAGGCGGCAGAGGAGGCTGGGTTCCCGGCGACGGTGCGGTTGCTCGAGGAGCCGCAGGCCGCCTTCTACCGCTGGCTGGAGCAGCACGGCTCGACCGGGGACCTGTGGCGCCGGCTGCCCAATCCCGATGCCGAGGTCCATCACGTGCTGGTTGTCGACATCGGCGGCGGCACCTCGGATTTCAGCCTGTTCGAGTTGCGTCGCGGCGATGCCGGCGCCACACCGGCGATCAAGCGGATCGCGGTCAGCGACCACATCCTGCTCGGCGGCGACAACATCGATCTCGCCCTCGCCCACCTGGTCGAGCCGCGGCTCGGCGTCGACGGCGGCAAGCTCTCGGGCGGTCAATGGGACACCCTGGTCGCCCGCTGCCGCGACCTCAAGGAACGGGCGCTTTCCGACGATGGGTCACCGGACCAGGTGTTCCCGTTGTCGATCCCGGGACGCGGCTCCGGGCTGGTCGCCGGCGCGCTGTCGGCGCAACTGACGCGCGCCGAGATCGAGGCGGTGCTGCTCGACGGCTTCTTCCCCAAATGCGACGCCGATGCGCGGCCGTACAAGACACGGACCGGGTTGAAGGAATGGGGGCTGCCGTTCGCCGCCGACAGCGCCGTCACCCGCCACCTCGCCGATTTCCTCCGCGACCGCCCCCGCGTCGACGCGGTACTGTTCAACGGCGGCGCCCTCTATCCCGAACGCCTGCGCCAGCGCCTCCAACGCGAGATCGGCAAATGGCAACAGGGCGATCCGCCGCCGGTTCTCGACAACCCCGAGCCCGACCTCGCCGTCGCCCGAGGTGCCGCCCGGTTCGGCAAGATCCTCCACCAACGGACCGAACGGATCGAGGCCGGCGCCGCCCGTGCCGTGTTCCTGGAGGCGCACGGGAAACCGTCGGGGCGGCGAGGGCAGGGCGGCGCCGTCGCTGGTCTGCGTGCTGCCGCGCGGCGCCGCCCCGGAGCAGACGTTCGAGATCGCCGACCGTCCGCTCGAACTCCGGATCAACCGCCCGGTGAGGTTCCAGGCCCACTCGTCGACCCGCCACGGCAAAGCCAAGGCCGGCGACGTCGTCGACTGGAACGACCGCGACTTCCACCCGCTGCCCGCCCTCGAAACGGTCGCCAGGGTCGAGGACGGCGAGGGGACGGTTCCGGTCGCTCTTGCAGCCAAACTGAACGAGTTGGGACTGTTGCAGGTTTCGTGCGTCAGCACCGATCCCGACCTGCGACGAACCTGGCCGCTGGAGTTCAACCTCCGACCCCACGAGCGGGACGTCGCGTCGGGCGCGGCCGCGGTCCAGGCCGAGGCCAACGCCGACCCGAAGGCCGTCGCCGCCGCCGGCGAGCGCATTCGATCGCTGTTCGGCCAGCCGCTGAAGAAGAAGGACAAGCTGTCCGCCACCCGGCTGCTCGCCAGCCTGGAGAAAATTCTCGGGATGCCCAAGGGCGAGTGGAACTGGGTGTTGGTCCGCGCCCTGTGGCCGGCGCTGGAGGGTTGCATGGCCTGCCGGCGGACGTCGATCGAGCACGAGGAAGCGTGGCTGATCCTCGCCGGGTTCCTGCTCCGCCCCGGTTTCGGCGCGCCCCTGGACGAGGTCCGCATCGACGGGCTGTGGAAACTGCGCGACACCGGTCTGTGCTTTCCCGGCAAGCGGATCAAGCTGCAGGAGTACATCCTGTGGCGCCGCCTCGCCGGCGGCCTCTCGCGGCGAGCGCCAGGAGAAGGTCCTCGCCCCCGAACTCGGCCGCATTCGCAGCCAGCAGAGCCTGCCGCCGGAGCTGGTCCGCCTCGCCGGCTCGCTCGAACGCCTTGGCCCCGAGACCAAGACCGAACTGGTCGGGCGGTTCATCGACGCGACCGTCGACCTCGCCCGCGCCGGCAAGCACTGCGCCCCCTACCTCTCGGCTCTCGGCCTGCTGCTCAACCGAGCGCCTCTCTACGCCGGACCGGAGACCGTCGTCTCCCCCGACCTGGTCGAACGGGCCTACGAGGCGTTCGACCGGCTCGACTGGAAGCACCCGGAATTGGCGGAGATGCAGACCCTGTTCCTGCGCGCCGCCCGCGTCGTCGACAACCGCTCGCTCGACGTGCCCAAACCGTTGCGCAAGCGGATCGCGACCAAGTTGGAGAAGGCCGGCGTCGCCCCGCTGAAGACCGCGAAGGTCCGCGAACTGATGCCGATCGAGCGGTCCGAACGCCTCGGCCTCTACGGCGAGGCCCTTCCTCCGGGGCTGATTTTGGGCTCGGACGCGTAGTTTCCGTCGCGGTTCCACGCCGGAGCGACAGGGCGGGCAAGCCCACCATATTCGCCGGCGCAGGATGGCGGATGGGGAGGGATTCGAACCCTCGATGGGCTTTTGACCCATACTCCCTTAGCAGGGGAGCGCCTTCAGCCGCTCGGCCACCCATCCGCAAGCGTCGGCGCCAGTCGCCGGTCCGCCGTGTTGTCACATCAGCTTCTATAAGAGCCGGCGCCGGGCTGTCAATCAAGGCTCCGTGGCGATCGCATCGCTGACGATGCCGTCGGTCAGGCGGATCAACTCGGCGACGGTGGTGGCGAACACGCAGTGGGGATGGCCGGCGGCGGCGTAGACGGTGGCGAAGCGCTCGAGGCCGGCGTCGATCACCACCGGGACCGGCCGGGCGAAGCCACCCTCTCGTCTGAGACCGATCGGGGCGACGCCACCGATGGCGAAGCCGGTGGCGGCGCGGACCGCATCGGCATCGGCGCGCTTGACCCGGCCTTCGAGGCCCAGCGCCCCGGGCAGCGCCTTCTCCCGACAACGGCGGTCGCCGGAGACCAACGCCATCACCGGCCGGTCGCCGACCAGAAACACCAGCGACTTGACGATCGAGCCGAGCGCGGTACCGATCGAGCGGGCGGCGTCCTCGGCGCTGCGCGCCGTTTCGGAGAGCGTCATCACCCGCGCGGCGGAACCGGCTGCCGTCAGCGCCGCCTGCACCCGCTTCACCGAGTTGTTTTCGAGTGGGTTCATCGCGGACCATTGACCCTTAAGGGAAGCGAACCAGATCCAGTTTGGCGATCCAGGCGGTCGTGCGCAGGATCTTGCCGCGATCCCGTTGTTCGAACAACTCCTCTAATTGTCC
>CAVYYK010000023.1:0-222056 GCA_963772635.1 uncultured Alphaproteobacteria bacterium | reverse complement strand
CGCGCTACGTCACGGTCAGTAATCCCAATTCGACTATCGACCTGTCGGCGTATTTCTACAGCGTCTCCGCGGATAGTCTCTTCGAAGGCGACACCCTCACCTTCTACCTGGAAATCTACAACACCGGGCCGCAGGATGCGACCGGAGTCGAGGTGACGATCAACGCACCTGCGCAGCTCACGCTCGAAAGCGGCAGCCCGGATACGGGCAGTTTCGACCCGGCCACCGGCGTCTGGACATTGGGCGACCTGGCGGCGGGCGATTGGAGCGACCTCTACGTCACGGCCAGCGTCAACGCTGGGACCGCACCCGCGAACCTCACCGTGAGCGCTGAGGTCACGGCGGCGGATCAGCCCGACATCAATTCGACGCCAGGCGATGGGACCGGGGATGACTTCGACAGCTTCGACGTCAGCCTGCTGGACGTTGCCGCCGATCTCTCGCTGACCGTCAACCGCAGCGGCAGCGACGCGCTACTCGAAGGCTCGTCCGTCACCATGATCTATGAGATCACGAATGCTGGCCCGGATGACACGACCGGCGTCAGCGTGACCACCACCCTGCCAGCCCGCCTGACCGACATCGTCGCCACCCCCAGCCAGGGCAGCTACGACGCCGTTAATCCGATCTGGACGCTAGGCAGCCTGGCGACCGATGCTTCCGCTACACTGAGCGTCACGGCGACCATCGACACCGGCACCGCCAGCAATTATCTGTACTTCTATGGCGACCTGGCGACATCCGACCTGCCGGACCCCCAAATCGACGCCCGGAAACAATCTGGGCTACGAAGACAACTACGACTACGCTTATATCTACGTCAACAACCCGACGGCGGACATCGCGGTCTACCAGTATGCAAGCACATCGCGCAGCCCTCCGTCGGCGACATCATCACGCTGACCACACAGGTCTACAATTACGGCCCTCTGCCAGCAGATGGCATTGAAGTGACGGTAGACCTGCCCAGCGGCCTGGTTTACCTGGCCCACAGCGCCCGGACAGGGCACTTACGACCCGGCCACCGGCGTCTGGGTGATCGGCCAGCGTGACGGCGGCAGCGGGAGCGTCGATCTCTCGCAGACGGTGCGCGTCAGCAGCATTGCGCAGGGAAGCACGCAGACCGTCACCCCCACCATCACGAGGGCCAATGCTGACGACCCGACCCCATCGAACAACTGGTTCGGTCGATGTTTACGTGCCCGGCAACACCAATATGTCGGACCTGAGCCTGGACATCTCCGCCTCCAACGTCAACCCGGATGAAGGCGACGCGGTCACGATCTATGTGGACATCGCCGACGGTCGGCCGGATGTCGCCACCGGGATCGCGGTGCAGATGAGCCTGCCTGCTGGGCTGGAATACACGAGCGCGCTCTTTGCCGACTACGAATCCTCGACGCAAGTCTTCAGCTTCCCCGATCTGAATGTCGCCCCCTCCAGCTACTACCGGGCTTATCTCTATTTCAACGTGATCGAAGGGACCGCTAACACGGTGCAGACGGTCTCCGCCGAAATCGTCGCCGCAACTCAAGACGACCCTAATTCGGTGCATGGCAACAACGTGCCCGCCGAGGACGATCAGGATTCGGGTCTCCATTAGCGTACAGGACAGTGCGCTTGTATCCGACCTGGAGCTGTCGCAGACGGTCAGCAACACAACGCCAGACATCGGCGAGGAATTCTACTTCCGGGTCGCCGCTTACAATGCCGGTCCCGATCACGCCTTCGGCGTGCAGGTGAGCGATGTGCTGCCTGATGGGCTGGATTTCAACAGCGCTTCGACCAATCAAGGCAGTTTTGACCCGGATCAGCGGGGTCTGGGACATCGGCACCCTGAACCGGAGCGCTACCCGCTACCTCTACCTCTATGTCGCGCCGCGCGTGGGCTATGAAGACACGGTGCTCAGCAATACGGCCCAGGTGATCGCCAGCCAGCAGCTTGACCCCGAATTCGACGCCCAACAACAGCAATCCGCTGGAAGACGACCAGACGACGGCCAGTGTGACGGCCAGCAGCACGACCCCCACCCAAGCCGATCTCTACGTGCGGATGTTGGGTCCCACCTATCCGGCTACTGGGCGAAGAAATTGAGGTCCGTGCGGACGTCTATAACTATGGTCCCGATCCAGCAGATTAGGTCGAGGTCTCGGTGCCGCTGCCGGCTGGGGTTAGGCTTCACGTCCTATTTGCACCAAGACTCCACGTCCGGGATACTGGACGGTGGGGTCAGTCGCAGCCAACTCCGGCTACCGCACGCTGAAGCTCTATGCGATCTCGCAAAGCGTCACCCAAGGCAGCGATCTGGTCACGACGGGCCATGTAAGAGCACATAGTCAAAGACGACATCGATAACAGCAACAACAAACATCTCACCAAACGCATCGGCACCGATATTGCCCTCACCCTGACGGTCAACGATCAGGCCCCAGACGAAGGCGACGTGCTCCAGTTCGTCCTGACGGCCAACAACCCGACGACGATGGCCGTCTATGACGTAGAGATCAGTAACGTACTGCCGCCCCGGCCTGAGCTTCGTCAGCGTCGCCAGCGGCAACGGCTTCAACAGCAGTAGCAACTTTTGGGATGCCGGGACGGTCGGCGCGGGCGGCTTCAAGCGCATCACGATTAACGCCTCGGTCGATCCTCGGCACCGCCGGGACGAACATCGTCGCCAATCCGTCGATCAGCAACAGCGACCCTGCCGATTACACACCGGCACCTAACAGTCCGTCGGTGACTATCGCAGTCCAGGGGGCCGCCTCCAGCGCGGATCTGTCGGTGGCGCTCACGTCGAACACCGCCGCACCGATCCAGGGGGATGAAGTCCAGCTATACACTGCGCATCACCAACGCTGGCCCCAACAGCGCGACCGGTGTCGAACTCACGGCCCCGCTGCCGCCGGAATTGGAATATGCGAACTACGCCACCAACAACGGCAGCTATGATCCGACCACCGGGATCTGGACGGTCGGCGCGGTCCAGAGCGGCACGAATGTCACCCTCACCCTGCGCGCTGACGTGGCCGCCAGCGTCCCCAACCTGGCGACCATCACCCTGACCGGGACGATCACAGCCGTCGAGGATCAGAGCGATCCCGCGCCGGGCGATGAAAGCGGCAGCGTAGATGTAACGGTCGCCTCGGTCGATATTGCGCCGACCGTCACCAGCAATAACGCCACACCGGGCGAAGGTCAGGAGGTGCGCTTCGCCATCAACGTGCGCAACAACGGACCGAGCAGGGCGACTACTATTCAGGTCAGCGCGCCCATCCCCGCTGGCATGACCTATACCGACCGCAGCAGCAGCGCCTACGATCCCCTGAGCGAGATCCTGACGGTCAACGGCCTGAGCAGCGGCGGGAACCTGACGTACTACGTCTATGCCGTGCCGGATGACGGGACCTCTGGGGATGCGATTGACTCTTCTGCTGGCTTCTTCGTTCAGTTGGTGTTTGCTAGGATGCTGAACGTGTGGTCGATGAGGGACGGCAAACGCGTGTCCGTGGCCATCAAGACGATGGCGAGGACGACGGCATGGATCGTCGGCTTGCGCGCAATGCCGCCCAGGGACACCTTGCCTTGCGGCAGCCACACGGCGACGGTGAAGAGGCCTGTGAGGACAACCACCATATAGGCAATGCCATAGGCCAGACCCTTTGAACCGAATGCGAGCAGGCTGACGGAAAGGCCGATGTTGCCGACGTTATTGAACATACAGCGGCGACAAATAGGCGCGCGATGGCAGCCGCATGATGGTCAAGAACCCGAAACCGATCAGGACGCACAGCAGGACCGGCCCGACGGCGTTCATCACGTTGACGATCAGGTCCTGCAAGGATCTTCTCCCATGATCGCCGCCCGGACTCTGTCTGATCAGGAGTTTCCTGCGGAGGTCCTTCCCAGACCCACAAATATTGCCGAGGAGGGCGCGCGATGCAACGAACGGTCGGTCCATACAAACTGGCGATGACCGTCGACTTGACACCGCCCTTCGAAAGGGTCGGTCTCCTGGGCCAACTCGAACTCGCCAACCGGTGGTCCGCGTCCCACGGGAATTCGTCGGCTAGACCATCGGCTGCGGACCATCTCTTAGGGTGACGCGAACCGTCACTCTTGACCCCTTCCGGAAGTTCCAGCCACTAGAGCGCGACTGATCTGAGGTGACTCGGTCTAACCCATTTGGTTAGTATGCATCCGGGACTTTTCAGCGTTGGGACATTGGGGAGAGGGGGATGGACCGCAAGCTCACCGCGATCCTTTATGCCGACGTGGCCGGTTACAGCCGGCTGACCGGCGCCGACGAGAAAGGGACGCACGCGGCGCTCAAGGTTCACCTCGGCGCGCTGACCGAGGCGATCGACAGCCACGGCGGGCGGATCGTCAACACCGCCGGCGACGCGGTGCTGGCCGAATTCGCCAGCGTGGTCACCGCCCTCGAATGCGCCGTCGCCGCCCAGCGGGATATGGCCGAGCGCGACAGGGACGTGCCGGAACCGCGCAAGCTGCGGTTCCGCATCGGCGTCAATCTCGGCGACGTCATCGTCGACGGCGACGAGATCTACGGCAACGGCGTCAACGTCGCCGCGCGGCTGGAGACCCTCGCCGATGCCGGCGGCATCTGTATCTCGGGCCGGGTTCATGAGCAGGTCGAGGACAAGCTCGACGTCGGCTTCGCCTACCTCGGCCCGCAGTCCGTCAAGAACATCAGGAAGCCGGTCAACGTTTACAAGGTCCTGCTCGACCCGAAAGACGCCGGCAAGACCATCAGCCTGGAGAAGATGGCGTTCGCGTTGCCCGACAAGCCCTCGATCGCCGTCTTGCCCTTCGACAATCTGAGCGAGAGCCCGGGGCAGGATTTCCTCGCCGATGGCCTCACCGAAAACATTATTGCGACGCTCGCGCGTGTGCCTGATCTGTTCGTCATCGCCCGCGCCTCCTCCATGACCTACAAGGGAAGGCCGGTAAAAGTCCAACAAGTGGCCGAAGAACTCGGAGTTCGGTATGTCCTCGAAGGAAGCGTGCAAAGAGCCGGCGAGCGGGTGCGCGTGACCGCACAACTGATCGACGCATTGACGGGGCATCACCTGTGGGCCGAGCGTTACGACCGCGAGATCGAGGACATATTCGCCCTGCAGGACGAACTTGTCCTAAAGATCGCGGTCGCATTGCAGATCAACCTGACCGAAGGCGAACAAGCGCGCGCCCGGTACGGGACGACCAACAACATCCACGCATGGGAGAAGGTCGTAACCGCTTTACCCATTTTCTTCGAGCTTACCAAGGCGTCGATTCGGCGCGCTCGTGCCCTGTTTGAGGAAGCGCTGGAGCTTGATCCACAATACGCATTGGCATCCGCCTATCTCGCGTGGTGCCACATCGCTGACTATCGATTTGGCTTCACGGAAGATGCGGAGGCTTCGTTGAAGCAGGCACGCGATCTCGCGAACAAGACCCTTCGGCTCGGATCAGACCTGCCCGAAGCGCTGACCGTTTTCGGCATGTTGAACATCGTCGACGGGAAGTTTGAGGACGCAGTCGTGGCTGCCAGAAAGGCGGCGGACCTGGCGCCGGGGCACGCTGCAATTTTAGCTCAAGTGGGCATGATTCTTAATTACGCAGGGGACTGGAAAGAAGCCCTGGATCTCTTCGAACGAGCGGCCCGACTGAATCGCTTCTATCCCTCCTGGTACGCGATTTTCCTTTGCCGCCTTTCGGCGAAAGCGGGCGATCTGGACCGAGCCGTTCAGTATGGTCGCGATGGTATTCTGCGGGCCGGAGAGGAGGACAAAGGCTTGAAGGGGTTTATCCACGGGAGCTTGGCATGGGCCTATGCGACAGCGGGCAGAATGGAAGAAGCCAGGAAGGAAATGGCTGAAGGGTTGAGAGTATTCCCGCAGCTGTCGGTTGCGGCCTATCGTCGGGCCTCGTATTATCGGGACCCAGTCCAGTTTGAAGAATACCTCGAAGTCCTCCGCGCCGCCGGGCTGCCGGAGAAGCCGCCGTCGACGCAGTCCGACAGGCCGTAAAGTGCTATCCCACCTTGAGCCGACAGGGGGCGAGCAAGCGTTCAACTATGACGTTGTCGCACAGGCTTACGACAAAATACCGACTCCCGGTAATGGCTAGACCCGGGCCAGTCGGCCATCGGCCGCGCACGGGGAGTTTCGGGGGTATAGTCGACGAGTGATCCGCGAGGTCAGCTTTCAACCTGGTGCTTCGGCAAGACTCCAGATAGCTGACTCGCTTGGTCCGACTACCGTTGGGCCGGACGTGACCCAAAGGCAGATTTGGCCAGAGAACATACGGCGGGTGATGGACAACACGACAAATGTCTTCTTCTACGGGCTTTTCATGGACAAATCCTTGCTGGCTTCAATGGGTATTCGACCGAGAGTATCCCGCTTGGGTTATGTCGCGGGATTCGGCTTGCACATAGGAGAGCGCGCCACGCTAATTCCCGAGCGAGATAGCCGCTCCTACGGCGTATTGATGGAAATAGCCGCGGATCAAGCCGCAGCCCTGTATTCCGATGAAAGCGTTTGTGACTATGTTGCCGAACCTGTTGTCGTGCACTTGCCGGACGGCGCGCAGGTTGCTGCTGTTTGTTACAACCTCCCGGCGACCAAGCTGACTGGCACAAACCCGGAATATGCTGCTGCTTTGCTCGCGTTGGCCACGAAGCTGGGGATGCCCAATTCTTATCTTGCGCGCATTCGCTCGGCTGCAGAACTTGGGTGATTTCTCAGGCTGCTCTCGGCTGTTCCCGTCCGTTTGAAGCCCCTGTCGATCATGGCCGCTGTCTGGGGCGAAGCTGGCGTGACGTTACCCCAAGGGGTGAGTCGGTGTTGATCCTCAACAGGGTGATGAGCTTCGGTGTACCGTGCTCCGTGGAAGCTATAAGGCGTCGCTCGGCGAACAGGTCGGGATGTATTATGCGGGCCGTCTGCGCCGTCGCATCAGCCCGAGCGCGGCGAGACCGAAGCCGAGGATTGCAAGGGTGGCGGGTTCGGGGACGGCGCCCGGTTCCCCGTCCGCCGGCACTACGGCGGCCAGGCCGCCGGCGCTGAAGTTGGCATTGATATTCAGCTGCGAGAACGAACTGGCCGAGAAATTATTGCTCAGGAGATCGGCAAAGGAGTCGTAGGTTACGAGGAAAACCTCGGCCCCGGCGTCTGCGTCCGTGTCGCGTTCGAGAAGCAGCTGATAGGCGCTGCCATCGAAAGCCAGGCCGCCGGCGCTGAAGTTGGCATTGATATTCAGCTGCGAGAACGAACTGGCCGAGAAATTATTGCTCAGGAGATCCGGAAAGGAGTTGTAGGTTACGAGGAAAACCTCGGCCCCGGCGTCTGCGTCCGTGTCGCGCTCGAGAAGCAGCTGATAGGCGCTGCCATCGAAAGCCAGGCCGCCGGCGCTGAAGTTGGCATTGATATTCAGCTGCGAGAACGAACTGGCCGAGAAATTATTGCTCAGGAGATCCGCATAGGAGTCGTAGGTTACGAGGAAAACCTCGGCCCCGGCGTCTGCGTCCGTGTCGCGTTCGAGAAGCAGATGATAGGCGCTGCCATCGAAAGCCAGGCCGCCGGCGCTGAAGTTGGCATTGATATTCAGCTGCGAGAACGAACTGGCCGAGAAATTATTGCTCAGGAGATCCGGAAAGGAGTCGTAGGTTACGAGGAAAACCTCGGCCCCGGCGTCTGCGTCCGTGTCGCGTTCGAGAAGCAGTTGGAACGGTACCGCGGAAGCAGGCGGGCTCGGCAGCAGTGTGCATGAAAATGCCGCTGCCGAGAGAATACCAGCGAAAGCTCTCATGGGCTTCGTCCCAACCAGATCGCGTCATTTCAGATCTTTCCCTAAACCATCGATGTACCCCGGCTTGTGTCAATTTTAGCAAATATCGTGCCACAAAGGCAACATATTGAAAAATCGCATTTTTCTTTGTGGCGGCAGCGTTCAACCGTCAACAAGTGTCAAACTTTTTTACATCTGAGAGTGGCTCCGAGCGGGTTCAATCGGACCATTTTCCCTGCACTGATCAAAAATGGTTTATATTTCAATGCTTAAGAAACAAGTGGCATGCGTTCACGGTGCTTAAAAAAATGTAAGAAAAACTTACAGCCCTGAGGTTACGCCAATTGGAGCCCTTGTCCTCGTACGGGCATTGGGCTCCACCAAATCGGAGGCGTCCCTGAAACTTTAAGATTTCGCCTAGGCAAGCCGGGTCAGAACGATGCGTCCAGACGGGCCAAATGCGTCTGCGACGAGAAATTGAGCGCCTCGCAAAGGCTTCGTGGCCCCGCTGGTTGCGAAGATGATGTCACCCTCGCAAACAGTGGCCGATGCCTCCCGCCAGTAGTCATTTCGCGACACTTCACCCAGCGGGTCGGTCGTCCTGTAAGTCCAAAGGGATGTGCCACTATCGCCCGTCAATTAAGCTGTGCAGATCACGTGCCGAAAAAGCCATTGTCAAAGTATCCAGTATGTGGTTCGGAAATTGGCTAAAGCGTACTCCGAAAGGAAAATGTTCTCAACCTCCCAAAGCTTGTAGGGTGCGCGCGGACCACCGCGCCGGTGATCGAAAGCATCACTCCTCAACCATGTTTCTGATGTTGCCTCCCGGCTATCCCCGTCTGTGGGAAGCCCCTTTCGATCATCGCCGCTGTCCGAGGCGAAGCCGGCGTGACGTTACCCCGGGGGGGCGAACCGGAGTTGATCCTCAACAGGGGGATGACTTCGGTGTACATTGCACCGTGGCCGCTATAGAGCTTCGGTCGATGGTTATGTCGGGATGTGGGCAATCACAATGGGTCGCGATCAGTGAGTATCGATGTGAGACCCCAGCGCCGCCTCGCGGCGATCCTGGCCGCCGATGTTGTCGGCTTTTCGCGGCTGCTGGGGGCCGATGAAACCGGAACGCTCGCCGGGCTGCGGGACGTCTGGACCGCGCGCTTCAATCCCGCCGTCGCCGGCCGCGGCGGCCGTATCGTCAAGATGATGGGGGACGGCGCGCTGGTCGAGTTCGCCAGCGCGGTGGATGCGGTGGAGTGCGCCGTCGCCATTCAGACGGCGATGATCGACTACACGGCGCGCGGCCGGGCCAGGCCCCGATCGAGTTCCGCATCGGCGTCAACCTCGGCGACATCGTTGTCGACAACGACGATATCTTCGGCGACGGGGTCAATGTCGCCTCGCGTCTGGAAGGCAAGGCGCCGACCGAGCGGCATCCTGGTGTCCGATGCCGTGCACGCCCAGATCAAGGGCAAGGTCGGCGTCGCCTTCGTCGATGCCGGCGCGTTGTCGCTCAAGAATATCGAGACGCCGGTACGGGCCTGGCGGTGGGGCGGCGACGGCGCTCCGGCACGCCACGCCGGCGAGAGCCGAGCGGCGGCCGCGCCCACGACATACCCTCGATCGCGTGCTGCCGTTCGCCAACATGTCGGGCGACCCGGACCAGGAGTTCTTCGCCGACGGCCTGGTCGAGGACATCATCACGACGCTCTCGAAGCTGCCGGTTTGCGGGTCATCGCCCGCAATTCCAGCTTCGTCTACAAGGGCCAGGCGTCGATATCCGTGATGCGGCCAGGCAACTCGGCGTGCGGTACGTGCTGGAGGGGAGCGTTCGCCGGAATGCGAACCGCATCCGCATCACCGCGCAGCTTATCGACGCCACCAGCGGCTCGCACGTCTGGGCGGAGCGCTATGACCGCGCCCTCGACGACATCTTCGCCGTCCAGGACGAGATCACCCTGGTCCTGGCAACCGAGATGCAGGTGAACCTGACCGAGGGAGAACAGGCGCGGCTGCATTACACGACGACCGGCAACGTCGAGGCCTGGACCCAGTGGATCAAGGGTCTTTCCCACTACGGTCAGGCCGTGACCAAGGAAAACACGGCGGCGGCGCTTTCGTGTTGGCAAAGGGCGCTCGCCCTCGATCCCAACTCGGCATCGCTCCACGCCATGGTCGGCTTCATGCACTACGTCGATGCGCGATTTGGCTGGCGGGACGATCGGCAAACCGCCCGCGCCAAGGCGCTGCGTACGCCGACCGGGCGCTCGAACTCGATCCCGATAATTCCGACGCCAACACCACCTCGAGCTTCACCATGCTGCTCGAAGGGTGCTACGACGAAGCCGCGGTTCGCGCCAGGAGGGCGGCCCAGCTTGCGCCGGGTTCGGCCGATGCGGCGAGCTTCGCCTGCTTCGTTCTCGCGTTCGCGGATACCCCGAGGAGGCGGTCGCCCATGGCGAAAGGGCGAAGACCCTGAGCCCGAACTATCCGGCGTACTATCTGGGTCATCTCGGCAACGCCTATCGTCTGGCGGGAAGGCCCGCCGAAGCGATCGCCGCGTTCAAGGCCTACCCCGCAATCCCGGATTCGGTCTTGTCGATCTGGTGGTCGCCCATCGGCATCTCGGTCGGCCCGACGAGGCCATGCGGTATGCGGTGGAACTCCTGTCGATCCGAAAGGATTTCACCATCGACTCATGGGCCAAGACTCAGATCCGCGCCGACACGGCCGGGCTCGAAGCCGATATCGAAGCCCTCCGCGCCGCGGGGCTGCCGATGGACCGGTGATTTGCGCATGAACGCGAAGGGAAGAGGTCGGAGTCCGTTGTCGGTGGCTGCGGTCGTCGCGCTGGTGGCGCTCGCGGGTTGTGCCGCCCCCGGGCCCGGGGACCCCGGCGTGGAAAACGAGGGGCCGTCGATAGCCGGGGAGGGGGGCGTGGCGGATCCGAACGCGGAGGTCGAGGTTCCCGAAGAGATGGACGTGGAGAGCCCACCCGACTTTACGGGGGACCTACCGGACACGATGAGTTCAAAGGGGCGGCACCGGGCGCCCGTCACCACCGTTCCTTCGGACGGCGTCGATCGGAGAGACGATCGCCTCAACTCCGATACCGAGACCCGGCTGATCGAGGAGCAAATGCGATTGCGGGGACGCATCGATACCTTGGATTCGCAACTCAAGGCTTTCGACATCAACCCTCCTTCCCGCGCCGCCCGGGAGTCGGATCCGAGAGGCCGTCCGGAAGCCATCGAGAGGCGTTTGGATGTCGAGCGGAGGACCCTCGAAGCCCGGGACCGACGGATCAGCCGCGAACTCCGGAACTTGCGTCGTGAACCGACCCCGATACTCCCTGGCTCGGGATCACGAGGGACGTCTTCGCCGAGCCTGTTCGGTGGATCGGGGATGCAATGACGTCGAACGTCACGACCCGACGCGCTTTCGCCCGATTGGGTCGGCGGTGCTCGACGGCGCCGTCGCGGGTGTCGTTTTTTGGCCACGCTGTGAGGGTAGGGTGTGCTGGACAAGGCCGCCTATCCGGAAATCCCCGGAGGGTAGAGTACGATCTCACGCCATTCGGTCGACGTTTCGCCGCGATCCTCGACCAGATCGCCGAGCTGGACGGGGAACTGTCAGGCCATCCGTCACCGGGCCCGGGTCGAATGTAAGAGCCGGGCTCGAAGAAAGATCCCGTGTTTTCGAGGCTTTGTATTCATGCCTCCGGCGCGCTTCGGGAACTTCTTTGGGTGGCCGGATATCGAGCTTGTCATTTGTGACCGGATGCTTCCATGATGATGTTCCCAAACCCAGGCACCATGGCAGTGGTGACGATCGGATCCACTAATCCTGTTCATACGATGCATATACGCTCTCTGCGCGCCCTGACGGCGGTGTTGGTGCTTCTGCTGGGAGCGTGTTCCGGCGTGGATGGGCTGCGGGATGGCGAAGGCGGTCCGGGAGCCGTTGCAAAGACGCCCGTCGCCACGCCGCCGCCCCCTCGGCGGCCGGAAGTGGCTCGGACCGAACCGAAGGGAGAGCCCGGAACAACGGCGCAGGAACGGTATCATCCCCGGCGGCTGATCGGACTGGACCGCTACCAACTGAGGAAATTGCTCGGGTTTCCGGATGAGGTTCGTGACGAAGCATCGAGCCTGATCTGGTCGTTTCGCGGCCGGGAATGCGTGCTCGACGTCGCGCTGTACTCGAGCGTCGAGGGGGAGGATCTTCGCGTTCTCCAGTACAATGTCGAGAGCCGCTCCCCCAAACAGGATCCCGACGGCGATGTGTGCGTCGGCCAGATGGTGGCAAACGCCCGTGATCGGCAGCGCTAGATCCGATGGTGGCCGCGGGTGGATCGTCCTCATCGACGACGATCCGCTGTTTCGCGAGTCCCTCGCCGCCAATCTGGAAGAGGCGGATTTCCGCGTTACTTCGTTCGCTGACGGTCCGGCGGCGCTGGCGGAATTGACCGATACCTCGGCGGCCGATCTCGTTCTCCTCGACTGGCGCATGCCGGAAATGAACGGAATCGAAGTGCTCCGCCGGCTGCGGCGGCAAGGGGTCGAAATCCCCGTCATGTTCCTGACCGTGCTCGGCGATCAACTGTTCGAGGAAGCGGCCCTCCTCGGCGGCGCCGTCGATTTCATCGAGAAGTCGAGGAGCTTCACCATTCTCCTCAAGCGAATCTCGCTGATTCTCGATGGCGCGAAAAGCCGTGCGAGCGGTGATGGCGCGTCGGGAACGTCCGAGACGATCCGGCGCGGTCGCCTGACGGTGAACGTCAAGACCAAGCGCGCCTTCTGGGACGACAAACCGGTCGATTTGACCCTTGCGGAGTTCGAAGTCGTCCGTCGGTTCGGCGAGCGGGCCGGCGAGGACATCGGCTATCGCGAATTGTACGACCAGGTCCATGGCGAGGGGTTTCTCGCCGGCGAGGGCGATACCGGATACCGGACCAACGTGCGCGCCTTGATCAAGCGCCTTCGCCAGAAATTCCGCGACGTCGACCCTGCAGTTCGACCAAATCAACAATTATCCCGGTTTCGGCTACCGCTGGGAGCCCGGAAACGCCGACGGTGAATAGCAGCCGATCGAAAGCCGGTCTCATCCTCCGGTCGTTCGCCGCGAAGATTCTGTTCCTGCTGCTGATTTTCGTCACGTTTCCGCTGCTGATCTTTGCCCAGTTCGCGGGCGCCGACCGCGCATAAGAACGAATTGCTTTTCCAGAGCATACAACGCGAGGGAGAACTCATCGCGCGCTCGCTGCTGCCGGTGCTGCGCCAGTTCCACAGCGACTCTCCCGACGTGTTGCAGGAGGCACTGGATCGGTTGCGCACGGAGCGGCGCAACATCAAAGTCCTCGCCAGGCCCAATATCACCGGTGAGGAACCCCGCTTCTTCTACATCGCGGCGAGCCCGAAGGTCGATCGGGATCGTTTGGATCAGGAGCGCGCCGAGCTTCTGGCGACCGGACTTTTCGACCAGCTGTCGGACACCTGCGAGGGATACCGACCGCTCGCGACCCGGTTCATCAATGCGGCCGGTGAGCCCGAGATCTTGTCGTCGTTGACGCCCGCGAAAACAGGTGATGTCTGCTTCGTCGTCGTCACTTCGCACACCGGCAGCGCGTTTCTCGGCTCCTCGCTCGGCCAACCGTTCTGGCGGACCCGGACGGTTCAACTGGCCATGCTTCTCTACGTTGTCATGGTCGTGCTGGTGGTCTGGCTGTTTGCCGACGTCTGGCGCAACCTGAGGGGCTTTCGAACGGCGGCCCACGCGATCCGACTGGAGGGGCCGGGTGCCGGGTCGTTCACCGCCCGCAATCGAATCCCCGAACTGACGGCGGTGGCCGAGGACATCGATCGGCTCGTGGAAGACCTGCACCGGTCGCGACAGTTCATTCGAGACGCGGCCGAAGAGACGGCCCATACCCTGAAGGCTCCCCTCGCGGTAATGTCGCAGTCGCTCGAGCCGCTCAAGCGGGCCGTGCCCGACAATGCCGAGCGGGCGCAACAAAGTTTGACCAATATCGAATCGTCCATACAGCGCATGGATGCGCTGATTTCGGCGGCAAGGGATTTGGAAACCCAGGTGGCCGATCTGATCGGTTCGCGAAAGCTTCCTGTCGACCTGTCGTCGCTGACATCGAGGCTTTCCGAAGCCTACCGAACCACGCTCGCCGAACGGGGGATCGAGTTGCGAGCCGAGATCGTCGACGGGGTGCGAATCCTCGCCAGCGGAGAGGTGTTGGAAACGGTCGTCGAGAATATCCTCGACAACGCGGCGAGCTTCGCGCCGGACCGCAGCACGATCTTCGTTTGCCTGCAAGGGAAGCAGGATGTCGCCCTGCTCACGGTCGCCGACGAAGGCCCAGGGGTCGATTCCACCCGGCTGGACGTCATTTTCGAGCGCTACATAAGCTTTCGGGACGCGACCGGGGAGGCGCGAGGGGTGCCCGGTCAAGGGCGATCGACCGGTTTCGGTATCGGCCTCTGGATCGTCCGGCGCAATGTCGAGGCGTTGGGGGGGCGCGTCCACGCGACGAACCGATCTCCGAATGGTCTCGAAGTGACGGTCAGCCTGCCGTTGGCTCCGTAGCGGGATCGGCCGAGGACATCGGCCCGCGTCTTTCACAGCAGCGCCCTTCTCGGTCACGGATTTGTCCCCGTTTGGTCGCAACACGGAAACCGTCGGCGAGTCTACCCTCCTCCTGCGTTCGAGGACGCACCCAACTCAACGGAGGAGGAGTATCGAGATGAAACGACAACTGATGACGTCCGGACTGGTCGCAGCCTTGATGGCGGCACCGATCGCATTTGCCAGCGCGGCCGACCAGAAGCCGACTACCGGCACCGCCGGGCCCACGGCCATTCCCGAGCAAGTGGCACCCCAGGCCGCCCCCCAATCGAAGCCGAAGTACGAGGATTTCGGCGCGCGTGTGCCCGGCGGCAACCAGAAGGGCTCGTCGATCGACGGCAAGGAGCTGTCCGACGGAGATCTGCAGGACAAGACCGTCTACGACCTGGAGGACAGGGAGGTCGGTACCGTCAAGGACGTTTCCGCGCCGTTCGGCGAGAACCGCCGGGCGATCGTCGAGGTCGGCGGCTTTCTGGGCTTCGGCGGCAAGGACGTGGCCGTGCCGGTTCAGCATTTCCAGTTGAAACCGGACGGTCGCCTGATCGTCAAGTTGACCGAGAAGGAGCTCAAGCAGATGCCTCCGGTTCACGAGGAGGGGAGTTCCGCGATCGAGAAGAAGTCCTGACCACGCCCAGTCCGGGCTCGCGTGACCATGCGCTCCGCCGGGACGCCTCCGGTGGCCGGCCGTTCCCGAAGCGACGGGCGGCCATCGAGAGCGGGAGGACGAAGAATCCGTAGTGAGCGAGGAGGAGTATTGAGATGAAACGAGAGATGTTGGCGTCCGGCCTGGTCGCGGCCCTGATGGCGGCACCGATCGGCTTCGCAAGTGCGGCCGACCAGAAGTCGAATGATGGTGGCCAGGGAGCGGCGACGGTGCCCGAGCAGTTGGCTCCCCAGGCCAATCCCGTCTCGGTGATGGGCAACCAGGAATTCGGCCTTGGTGCATCCGACAAGGCGCGGAAGAGCGCCTCGATCGAAGGCACGGACCTGTCGGCCGAGCAGTTGTGGGACCGGACCGTCTACGACCTGGAGAACAGGGAAGTCGGTACCGTGATGGCCGTTACCGAGCCGATCGGCGAGGTCCGCAAGGCGATCGTCGAGATCGGCGGCATCTTTGGTTTCGGCAGCAAGCGTGTGACCGTGCCGGTTCAACATTTCCAGTTGAGTCCCGACGGTCGCCTGGTCGTTACCCTGACCGAGAACGAACTCGAGCAGATGCCGGAGATTCGCGAGGAGGACATTTCCGCGATCGGCAAGAAGTCCTGAGGATCCCCGCGTCCAGGCTTACGTGAGCACCCCCCGGCTCCGCCTGGACGTCCCCCGTGGCCGGCGGTTCCCAAAAGGGCCGCCGGCCATTCGGGGACGGAACCGCGGTAACACCCGCTTCACTCAGCGAGGGCCCGGGTCAGGAAAAAGAGGAGGAATCGACGTGATAAAACGATTGATCTCCGTATCCGCCTTCTTGGTGCTGATTGCGTCGAGCGCGGCGTCGGACGTGAACAACGCGACCGAGGCACTTCCGTGGAGAGAGGCATCCCATGGACGTCTGACGGCAACCGATGATCAACGGGGCGTTTGCGAGGCATCGTCTGGTTCGCAGGCCTCCAGCGCGACAGAGCAGGCTGAAGCAACAAGGTCGGCCGCATCGACGCCCGAGCGCTACGTTGTCTTCTTCGATGACGATACCGCGACGATTTCGGAGGCGGTCGAGGTGATCCTTTGTCAAGTCGCCATGGATGCCAAGGCCAAGAATGCACCAAGGGTCCGGATAATCCGGTCCGCGGACTGGATTGCACATGGCGAAACCGACGATACACTTGCCGACCGGCGAGCCGAGGCCGTCCGGGATGTTCTCGTCGGCCAGGGAGTCCCTTCCGAGGTCATCGAAATCAGTTCGAACGGCGAGCCGAACTCTTTGCTCTCCGTCGCCGATGACATGCGTGAACTCTACGGCCGCCGTGTCGTCGTGGTCGTCGATCAACCTCATCGGGCCCCCCTCGACAACGTTTCTTTGCGTTGATCGGTCGATATGTGATGTAGTTGCGGGACGGGGTTTGGATTCGGGCATAAAGGAGGACGGATATGGCAACCAAGGAAGCCGAAACGGCCAGCGCCGAGACGCTGAACGAGGAGATCAAACGGCTGCGGGCCGACATGGCGGCGATCGCGAAAACGCTCAAGGACATGGGGGCCGAGGGCGGCAGCAAGGTCTACGGGCGGGTGCGCGATCAGGCCGAGCGGGTGAGAGGAGAGGCGGAGCAGGCGGCGAACGCCGTCGGCCAGCGGATCGAGGAGCGGCCGCTGACCGCGGTTCTGACCGCGTTCATTCTCGGCGCGATCCTCGGCGCCCTGTTCAGCCGTCGTTAGCCTTTCGTCGCGCCGCTCGCGATGAGTGGGTTCGTTTTTCGCCTGCAGGTGCTGCTCGCCTTCGGTGTCGTCGCGGCATTGCTGGTTCTGACCGGATCGGGCTTTCTGGTCGCCGCGCTCTACCTGAACTTGGCGACATACGCCGGACCGACCAGGGCGGCACTGATCACCGGCGTACTCTGCCTTGCCGTCGGCTGCATCGTCCTGCTGATCGGCTGGTTGGTGCTGCGATCCGCGGCGCGGCGGGACGGGCGGGACCGCAAGCCGACCGATGCCGCCGGATTGGCGCTGGCGCTGGGCGAGGCGCTGGGCGGCGACCTCCAATCCCTGGCCAAGAACCATCGCTACGCCATGATCGGCGCCGCCCTGGCCGCCGGTTTCGCCGTCGGCGTCAGCCCCAAGCTCCGCCGCGCGCTGCGAAGCCTCCTCGACACCTGAACGGCGCGCCCGCCGGGCGGCGGGATCAAGCCAAGGTTGTGATGAAGGCGATGGCAACGCCGAGGGGCGCCATGGCGGCCGAGGCGCCGGCATTTGAGAAATCCGTACATCAAGCCTATCTCTTGGGCATAAGCCGTCATCGGCACGACTTGGAGCCTGGTCGGACATGACATCACGCCCTCGCAATGAATGGATGTGGGCCGAAGCCTGCGAAATGCTGGATCGGGCCGAGCGCCTGCACCGCCAGTTCTTTCAGATCGCCCCCGCGACCGCGGCCAGGGCGATCTGGGAGCCGCCCGTCGACGTGGTCGAGACCGCCAACGAGGTCGCTATCGTCGTCGCCCTGCCGGGCGTCGAGCCCGGTCAGATCGAGGTCGCGATCGAAGGCAACGTTCTGCGCGTCTCGGGAACGAGAACGATGCCGGAGCACTTTCGCAGTGCCGCTATTCATCGTCTGGAGATTCCGCACGGCCGCTTCGAGCGGCGGATCGGGCTGATGTGGGACCGGCTGCGGCTCACCCGCCGAGAACTCGTCAACGGGTGCATGCTGTTGGTCTTCGACAAGTCGACGTGACCAGCGAGACCGGAGCCAGAGCGAGATGAAACCTCCCATCAGCCAAACGAAATACAAGGCCGACGCACCGGCGGTCGGAGAGCACGCGGCCCAGCCCGGTGCGCCCGACCCCGGAACCGATAATGAGAGCGGATCGTCGAGCCTGGCCGACGATGTCCTGATCATTCTGCCGGTGCGCAACGCCGTCGTGTTTCCGAGCATGGTGATGCCCCTGACCCTCGGCCGGCCGGCTTCGATCGCCGCCGCGCAGGAAGCCGCCAAGAACGATCGCCCGATCGGGATTCTGCTGCAGCGGGACGAAGCGGTGCAAACCCCGAAGGCGGAAGATCTCTGCGGCGTCGGCACCGTCGCCAACATCCTGCGCTACTTGACGGCCCCGGACGGCAGCCACCACGTCGTCGTCCAGGGCATCAGCCGCTTCAAGGTGGGCGCGTTCACTCAGAGCAATCCGTTCCTCGCGGCTCGCTTCGAGACGATGGAGGATCCGGAGGGCGCGCCAACGACCGAGATCGAGGCGCGCATGCTGCGGCTGCGGGAACGGGCAATGGAGGCGTTGCAGCTTCTGCCGCAGGTTCCCGCCGAGCTCGCCAACGCGATTCAGACGATACCGTCCGCTTCGGTGCTCGCCGATGCCGTCGCCAACTTCATGGATTTGAGGCCCACCGAAAAGCAGCAAGTCCTCGAAACGTTGGACGTTCAGGCACGGCTCGATAACGTCCTTTCGCACCTCGACCACCGCATCGAGGTGATGCGCGTCTCCAACGAGATCGGGCGGCAGACCAAGGAAACGATGGACGAGAAGCAGCGCGAGTATTTTCTCCGCGAGCAGATGCGGACCATCCAGAAGCAGCTCGGCGAAGAGGACGAAAAGGCGGCCGAGATTGCCGAGCTGTCCGAGGCAATCACCAAGGCCGAGATGCCGGAAGAGGTGGAGCAGCACGCCCGCAAGGAGCTCAAGCGGCTGGAACGCATGCCCGAAGCGGCCGGCGAATACTCGATGGTGCGGACCTATCTCGACACGCTCATCGAGCTACCATGGAACAGGTTCAGCGCCGCCGAGATCGACGTCGCGGAGGCACGCAAGGTGCTCGATGGCGATCACTACGGGCTGGAGAAGGTGAAGCAGCGAATTCTCGAGTTTCTCGCCGTCCGCAAGCTGAATCCCGAGGGCAAGAGCCCGATCCTCTGCTTCGTCGGGCCGCCCGGCGTCGGCAAGACGTCGCTCGGCCAAAGCATCGCGCGCGCAACGGGGCGGAAGTTCGTGCGCGCGAGCCTCGGCGGGGTCCACGACGAGGCGGAGATCCGCGGCCATCGCCGCACCTACATCGGCGCCCTGCCCGGCACCATCATCCAGAACATTCGCAAGGCCGGCACCCGCGACTGCCTGTTCATGCTCGACGAGGTCGACAAGTTGGGAGCCGGCTTTCACGGAGATCCGTCGTCTGCGCTTCTCGAGGTGCTGGATCCCGAGCAGAACGGGACGTTCCGCGACAACTATCTGGGCGTGCCGTTCGACCTCAGCAAGATCTTCTTCATCGCCACGGCCAACGTCCTGGACTCGATCCCGGGTCCGCTGCGCGACCGCGTGGAGGTGATCCAGCTGCCCGGCTACACCGAGGACGAAAAGCTGCAGATTGCCCGCCGTTACCTGGTCGGCCGCCAGCTCACCGCCAATGGCCTGACGCCGGAGATCTGTACGATTACCGACGAGGCGCTGCGGTCGATCATCCGCGACTACACGCGCGAAGCGGGCTGCCGCAATCTCGAGCGCGAGATCGGCTCGGTGTTCCGTCGCGTCGCCATGCACTACGCGGAAGGCCGGACCGAGCCGGTGACCATCGAGCCGGGCGACCTCCATGGCATCCTCGGTCCAAGTCGTTACGAGAACGAAGTGGCGATGCGGACGAGCATTCCGGGCGTCGCCACCGGACTGGCGTGGACCCCCACAGGCGGCGACATCCTGTTCATCGAGGCCGCCCGTACGCCGGGGAGCGGCAAGCTGATCCTCACCGGTCAATTGGGTGACGTCATGAAGGAGAGCGCGCAGGCCGCGCTCAGTCTCGTCAAGAGCCGGTGCAAGCGGTTCGGTATCGATCCGTCCCTGTTCGAGAAGAGCGACATCCACGTGCACGTGCCGGCCGGCGCGATCCCCAAGGACGGGCCGAGCGCCGGCGTCGCCATGACCGTGGCCCTGTTGTCGCTGCTCACCGAGCGCCCGGTGCGCAGCGACCTGGCGATGACCGGCGAGATCAGCCTGCGCGGACTGGCGCTGCCGGTGGGCGGCATCAAGGAGAAGGTGGTGGCCGCCGCCCGCGCCGGGGTGACCACGGTCATGCTGCCGGCCCGCAACAAGAAGGATCTGGAGGACGTCCCCGAGGACGCCCGCAAGGCCCTTCGGTTCGTGTGGATCGAGGACATAGACCAGGCCGCGGAAGCCGCGCTGGAGAGCACATCCCGGGACCTTGCCGCCGCGTCCGCCGGGGGTTGAGATCAAGCCAGATTGGCGATGAAGACGACGGCGATGCCGACCGGAGCGACGTAGCGGATCAGCACCCGCCAGACACCATAGGACGATCCCATCCGCAACTCGGCGCGGCTCGCTTCTTTCGCCAGGATCCAGCCGGCGAACAGTGCGGTGAGCAGGCCGCCGAGGGGCAGCATGATGTTCGCCGTCAGGTAGTCGTACAGATCGAACAGGGTCTTGCCCTCGAACCGCCCGATCGCGCCCAGCGGGTGGAAGCCGGACCATTCGTTGAGCGACAGCACGGTGGTGACGCCGAGCAGCCACGCGCCGCCGCCGCCGCAGATCGCCGCCGTCCTCCGCGAGATCCCCTTTTCGCCGAGCCACTCGACCAGCGACTCGAGGAGCGAGATCGACGAGGTCCAGGCGGCGATCACCAGCATGAAGAAGAACAGCGCACCGATGATCTGGCCGCCGGGCATCCGGCCGAAGGCGATCGGCAGGGTCTGGAACACCAGCCCGGGGCCGGCGCCGGGCTCGAGGCCGTTGGCGAACACGATCGGAAAGATCGCCAGACCCGCCATCAGCGCAACCAGGGTGTCGACCCCGGCGATCATCGTCGAGGTGCCGGCGATGGAGGTTCCGCTCTTGAGGTAGGAGCCGTAGGCCATCATCGACCCGGCGCCGAGGCTGAGCGAGAAGAAGGCGTGGCCGACCGCGGTCAGCACCGCTTCCGCCGTCAGCTTGGAGAAGTCGGTGTCGAACATGAACGCGACCGCGTCGCCGAAGTGGCCGGTGGTCATGCCGTAGATCATCAGGATCACCAGGAGCAGGAACAGGGTCGGCATCAACAAGGTCACCGCCCGTTCGAGCCCGTGGCGGACGCCGCTCGCCGAGACGAACACCGTCAGCGCCATGAACAGGGTATGCCAGAGGAGCAGGCTCACCGGCGAGCCGAGCAGACCGCCGAACAGGCCGCCGATCTGGTCGGGCGACGCACCTTCGAAATCGCCGGCGATGGCGTGGCCGACATAGGGCATCGCCCATCCGGCGATGACGCTGTAGAACGACAGGATCAGGAATGCCGCCGCGGTGGCGAGCAGGCCGACGCCGGCCCATCGCCGGGACCGGCCGGCTTCGTCGGCGAGAACCCGCATGGTGTTGATCGGACTGAGCCGCCCGCGTCGGCCGAGCATGATCTCGGCGATCATCACCGGCACGCCGATGGCGGCGATGCAGAGAAGGTAGACGAGCACGAAAGCGCCGCCGCCGTTCTCGCCCATGATGTAGGGAAACTTCCAGATGTTGCCGAGGCCGACCGCCGAGCCGGACGCCGCGAGAATAAAGGTCGGCCAGCTCGACCAGGTTTCGTGCGGCTGTCTCACCGCTCCGGCGATGGTGGAAGTCTCCGCCATGCTAATGCCTGCTCCCCCTGCGGCACAGGAAGCGTACCCGCCTCAGCCATCCGATACACTGTCTTTTTCGTTATCCAGCTCGTTGGGTTGCGGGTTGGCGCCGCCAGTGACCGGCTTGACTGAAGAGAGGCTCCCCAGGGATTCCCTTGAAGCGCCATTTTCCAGGTAGAGGTGCACGTCGCGCTGGGGAAAGGGGATGCCGACGCCCTCGGCATCGAAGCGCTTCTTCACCGCCTCGGTAACGTCCCAGTAGACGGTCCAGTAGTCCGTCGTCCGAGACCAGGGACGACAGATGAAATTGACCGATGAGTTGCCGAGCGAGTGGATGCGGATGACCGGGGCGGGGTCCGCAAGAACCTTCGGATGGCTGGTCACGATCTTCTCGAGGATCGCATGGGCCTTGTCGATATCGGCGTCGTAGCCAATGCCGAACTCCATATCCACACGGCGGGTCTCCACACCGGTGGCGTTGGTGATGACGTCGTTCCAGATTTTGTTGTTCGGCACCACCATCTTCTTGTTGTCGAAGGTCTTGATGGTGGTCGAGACCAGGTTCATCGAGGTCACCGAACCCGAGACACCTCCGGCGTCGACGACGTTGCCGACGTCGAAGGGCTTGAAGAACAGGATCATCAGGCCGCTGGCGAAGTTGCTGAGCGAGTTCCTGCAGAGCGAAGGCGATGACGAAACCGGCGGCACCGACGATCGCCAGCAGCGGGCCGATGCTTATTTCCAGAGCGGCGAGCGCCATGATGATACCGACCGCCATGACCACCCAGCGAATGGCATTGACCAGGAAATCCTCCAGCAACTGGGAAACGTTGTTCATGGCGCGCAGTCCTCGACGCACGCCGCGGCTGAAGAGCTTGGAGAGCACCCACGCGGCGATGAGGATGCCGAGAAACATCCCGATGTTCTTGGCCCAACGGATGCCACCCTCATCGGAACTCAGCCATCCCTTGATCGCAATCAGGGCCGATGTGGTGTCATTGACGTCGACCTCGATGCCGCCGACCCCGCGAATGTAAAGTCGGTAGTCTTCGATCTTGTTCAGGGTATCGGTGTCGCCCTCGCTGGTCTTGGACGCCAGCTCGTCGAGGACGGCGTTGAGGCGATCAGTGACAACCGTGCGCTCCCCGCGGAGCTCGGTAACGGTCTCCAGCAGGGTGACTTTATGCTCTTCCTTGGCCTCTGTCTCTGCCTCGCCGACGTCTCCACCGCGACTGGCATCCTCGTCCTCGATCGTCTTATCGGACGTGTCCGCAGCGGCTTCTTTTTCTCCTACCGCGGGCTGCTGCTCCCCTTCTTGCGCTTTCTGCAGTCTCTCTTCGGCCTTTTCGATCTCGCTGTTTTGACGCTTGACCGCGATCTCCGCGCTGGCGATTTCCTCCGCTTTCTTTTGGAGCATTTGCTGCCACGCGGCCGCCTCTACCAGGAGTTCCTCCTTGGTGAGGGGCTTCAGCATCAACGCCAGTTCACCGACCGGGATTTGTGGGTCCGCAATGGTTACCGCTGCCGGCTGTTTCTCTCCCTCACCTTCGGCGGCCAGGGGTGAAAAGGTCGGGCCGAAGAGAACGAGTGATAGGATAATCGTCAGCGTAATCCATCCGCGTCGTAGCATTGTCTACCCCTCTCAAAACCGCGCACAATGCGCGCCGTACCACGATGTCGGCACCGGCACCGGAGTCCCGATCGGTCCCGAATTTGTAGGATTTCTTGCTGGCCGACTGTGTGTCAGCAAGGGCGATGCTCAAAATCAAAACGTCACGGCCAAGTCGTAGCCGCTGGTCGGGCGGCTTCCCTACGTGACCAAAAGATTGGCGCAACATCGTCCCGCTGCAATTTTTTTCCCGATTTTCGGAGGCGCCCTGTTGATGTGCCTCGCTGGCAAACTGGCTATTCAGGTTCAAAATTCCGGTTTCCAGCCCATCGCTTCAGCTACGCTCTCGATTGCCGATCATAGTCAGTTCTCGTCCTGCGCGGAGAGTCGTCCGCTAACAAAAGGGCCGCCCTTGTGCGTTGCGGCATAAAAAACATTGACAGTCGAGCAGAAATCCGCACCGGCTTTTAGCGAATTGGTAACGCCGGGATTCTATTCTAGCGAGGAGGCCAAGGCCCCGCGACGAACGGGCCGGGTCCAGATACTCCGGGACATCAGACTTTCGGCTACGGAGGGTCCATGCTCCTCGATCTCGACATCTATCGCGTCGCCAGGGCGTTGGTTCACGCACACGGCGACGAGGCCCCCATCCACGGTACCCGGCGCGCCGACGCGGCGCTCCAGACCGGCGATGTCAGGGGATGGGCGGAATGGCTGGAGATCCTGGCGGCGGCGGAGACGCTGCTGGCGCAAAGGCCGTCGAGACCGATGGAGGCCGTGCGCAACGCTCTTTGACCGTCGTCCGGTTCTCCCTCGCGAGAGTGCCGTTTCAGGCGATCTCGAAGATGCCGTCGACCTCGACCGAGACGCCGAGCGGCAGCGACGGGGCGCCGACCGCGGCGCGGGCGTGGCGGCCGGCGTCGCCGAACACCTCGACCATCAGATCGGAAGCGCCGTTGATCACCTTCGCCTGATCGGTGAAATCGGCCGCCGAGTTGACGAACCCGCCGAGCCGGACCACCCGCTTGACCCGGTCGAGATCACCGGCGCAGGCGCCGCGCACCTGGGCGAGCAGGTTGAGCCCGCACAGCCGGGCGGCGGCGTAGCCGTCGTCGACGCTCATGCTTTCGCCGAGACGGCCCTTGTACTTGATTTCGCCGTTCTCCAGGGTGATCTGGCCGGCGACGAACACCAGGCTTCCGGTGACGACGTAGGGAACGTAGGCGCCGGCCGGCGCAGCGGGTTCGGGCAACGCGATGCCGAGTTCGGCGAGACGGGCGTCGATCTTTCCGGGCATGGTTCGGTCCTCCTCGGGTGGGCGAGGTGGTTAGATTAGCCGGCTTGGTCCATCGCCGCCAGCAGCGCCGTCTCCATTACCGCGAAATCGGGCTCGACGCCGGTGTAGAGGGCGAACTGGCAGGCGGCCTGGTGGATCTGCATCCGCACCCCGGGGATGGTCCGGCAACCGCGCGCCGCCGCTTCGCGGAGCAGCCGGGTGTGCAGCGGCATCGGCACCGCGTCGAGCACCACCGTTTCCGGGCGCAGTGCCTCGGCGGGGATCAGCATCGCCTCGGGGTCGTGGAAGCCGACCGGGGTGGCGTGGGCGAGCAGGTCGTACGGTCCGGCGTCGATCAGCGCAGCCGGGCCGCCGCCGAACGCCGCGCCCATCGCCTCGGCCAACGCCCGTCCGTGGTCTTCGCCGCGGTTGTAGACGGTGACCCGGCAGCCCTCGCGCACCAGGCCGTAGACGATCGAGCGGGCGCCGCCTCCGGCGCCGATGACCGCCGCGGTGCGGCCGGCGAGCTCGGTCTGCTCGCGGAACGCGCGGACGGCGCCGATCCAGTCGACGTTGTGACCGGTGAGCCGGCCGTCGTCGTTGACCACGGTGTTGACCGCGCCGATCGCCCGCGCCGTCTCGTCGACGGCGTCGAGGTGGTCGATGATCCGGATCTTGTGGGGCATGGTGACGCCGAGGCCGCGGATGCCGAGGGCGCGCACCGCCGCCACCGCGCCGGCGGTGTCGTCGCTGCCGAAGGCGACGTAGGTATAGTTCAGCCCGAGCGCCCGGTAGGCGGCGTTGTGCATCGCCACGCCGAAAACGCCGGGACGCCCGGCGATGGATCCGCAGAGGACCGGGTTGGTTGCGGGCATCGCTGTCACCTCCGACTGATTCCGCCGGAACTATTCCAGCCCCGTCGCCACCACGCAAGTCGGGGTCTTGCGTGACGTGTGCTTTTATCGGCTATTGTCCGGACGATGAAAATTCTCTGCGTCACCCCCAACGTCGCCGTCGACCGCACCCTGGCGGTGCCCGGGTTCGCCGCCGGCACGGTGTGGCGGGCGGCCTCGGTCAGCGCATCCTGCGGCGGCAAGGGCGTCAACGTCGCCCGGGCGGTGGCGTGCCTCGGCCACCGGGCGACGTGCGCCGGGCTGCTCGCCGGTCATGGCGGCCGGCTCGCCGCCGGTTTGGCCGAGGCGGAGGGGCTCGACGCCGCCTGGACCTGGATCGAGGGCGAGACCCGCACCTGCATCATCGTCGTCGGCGCCGACGGCGAGACGACGGTGATCAACGAGGCGGGAACGGCGGTCTCGGCCGGCGACTGGGAGCGGTTCGTCGATGACGTGGTATCAGCCGCCAACGGCGCCGACGCGGTGTGCATCGCCGGCAGCCTGCCGCCGGGATGCCCGGCCGGCGGCCTCGCCGGGCTGATCGCCGCCGCCGGCGCCGGTGGCAGGCCGGTGTGGGTCGACACCAGCGGACCCGTCCTCGCCGAGGCGGTCGCCGCCGGTGCGGCGATCAAGATCAACGGGCCGGAAGCGGGAGTGTTGCTGGGCCGGCCCGTGGCCATGGTCGCCGATGCCGTCGAGGCGGCGTCCGAGATCCGCCATCGCGGCGCCGTCGCGGCTGCGGTCACCCTTGGCGGCGACGGCGCGGTGTTGGTCACCGATGACGGCGCCTGGCAGGCGCGGCCGCCGGCGATCGCGGTGATCAGCGCGGTCGGCAGCGGCGACTGCTTTCTCGCCGGCCTGACGGCCGGACTGCTCGACGGACGACCGCCGGCGGAGGCGCTGCGGCTGGCGGTCGCCGCCGGTACCGCCAATGCGCTGCGGACCGCGGCGGGATATGTTGACACGGACGATCTGGCGCGCATTCTCCAGGCCACCGAAGCGAAAAGCGTGAGCTGAAAGGGGAGCCGGGATGGAAGTCTGGGAACTGAAGGAGGCGTTCGGGCCGGAGCATCTCAAAAAGGGCGAGCGACCCGACCCGACGCCGGCACCGGGCGAGGTGGTGTTGGCGATGCGGGCGGCGTCGCTGAACTACCGCGATACCCTGATGATCCGCGGCGGCTACGGGCCACGGGTGAAGGTGCCGGTGATCCCGGTTTCCGACGGCGTCGGCGAAGTGGTCGCGGTGGGCGAGGGGGTGCGCCGCGTCGCGGTCGGCGATCGGGTCGCGCCGCTGTTTTTCCAGAGTTGGATCGGCGGGACCGCGACGTCTGACAAGTTTCACGACACCCTCGGCGGCCCGGTCGACGGGGTGCTGACCCGCTTGATGCGGATCGGCGAGCAGGGTGTTTCACGCGTCCCGGACCATCTCAGGGACGAGGAGGCGGCGTGCCTGCCGTGCGCCGCGCTGACCGCGTGGAGCGCGCTGGTCACCGAAGGAGGGGTCGGTCCGGGAGACACGGTGCTGGTCCAGGGCACCGGCGGCGTCGCCCTGTTCGCCATGCAGTTCGCCAAGATGGCCGGCGCGCGGGTGATCATGACCTCGTCGCGCGACGACAAGCTCGCCCGCGCCCGCCAGCTCGGCGCCGACGAGACCATCAACTACCGGACGACCCCGGACTGGGACCGGGTGGCCAAGGACCTGACGGAAGGCGAGGGCTGCGACCACGTCATCGAGCTCGGCGGCGCCGACACCCTCGAACGCTCGATCCGGGCGGCGCGGACCGGCGGCCAGGTGAGCCTGATCGGTGTCCTCGGCGGCGCCAAGGCCAACGTCTCGCTGCCGCTGGTGGTGATGCGCAATCTGCGCCTGCAGGGCGTCACCGTCGGGTCGCGCGACGGCTTCGAGGCGATGTGCCGGGCGATCGCCCAGCATCACATGCGCCCGGTGGTCGATCGCGTGTTCAGCTTCGACGACGTGCCGGCGGCCTTCGCCCACCTGGAAGCCGGCCGCCACTTCGGCAAAGTGTGCATCGCCTTCTGACGGCCACCAAAGGAGGTGTTGCTCAGACGGAGTCCATGCCGAGGGGCTCGACATGTGCTCCACATGCAAGTATGCTATGGGCATGTCAAAGATGATCCAGATCCGCCACGTACCTGACGACATGCACCGTAAGCTCAAGGCTCGCGCGGCGCTCGCGGGCATGTCGCTCACCGACTATCTTCTGGCCGAAATCCGCCACATCGCCGAGCGGCCGACCGAAGCCGAGATGTTCGAACGGTTACGCTCCCGCTCGGCTGTGACACCTTCGATCCCGGTCGCGGACATGGTGCGCGAGGAGCGGGACACGAGGTGATCGTCGTCGATACCTCTGTGGTGATCGAGGTGCTGCTGGCCACGTCGGCGGCGTGGTCTATCGAGCGGCGGCTGCATCGTGCCGAGATGTCGCTGCACGCGCCGCAACTGCTCGATATCGAGGTTCTCCAAGTTCTGCGTCGCCTATGCGCGCAAAAGGAGATGACCGCGGATCGCGGTCGGACAGCCCTCGAAGACTTCTTGGTTTTGCCGATCACACGATACGGGCATGGACCGCTGAATGACCGCATCTGGGCGCTTCGTCACAATATGACGGCTTACGACGCTGCCTATGTCGCTCTGGCCGAAGCGCTCGAAGCCCCGCTGATCACCCGCGACCGACGACTTGGCAACGCGCCGGGTCACACTGCCTTGATCGAAGTCGTTTAGCGCCGAATCACCCCGATTCTCATGGGTTCGCAGTCGTGCCGGCCGGAAGCGGAGGGGGTCAGTCTGCCGCCACCACGGCCTGCCAGGGGACGACGCGGGAGCCGACGACGGGCGGGGGCGGCGGCATCGGCACACCCGAGAAGGCGAGGCCGAAGATCCGGCGCCAGCGGACACGCGCCTGCTCGTCCATGTTGTCCCGTTCCAGGTCGGAGGCCTCGGCGGCGGCGGCATGGGCGGCTTCGGCGTCGGCGCACCAGACATCGCCCAGCGCCAGCGCCTCGTCGGTACCGGGGATCGCCAGCGCCCGCCCGCCCTGGGCGGTCAGCCAGAAAAAGAAATCCCGCACCATCCAGTCGTAGAACAACGCGCTTTGGCGCTGGTAGATCCACACGGTGACGAACTCGCAGGCCAAGAGCTCGAGGGCGAAGGTGCCGATGGGGGCACCGGACCGGAACCGCCAGGCCTTGAGCATGCGGATCAGGTCCCGCGCCTTGCCATGGCCGGCGGTATCGACTCGGTCGAGGTGGCGGAGTTCCGCCTCCGGGTTTATCCGCCCCCACGGGCCACGCCCGGCCCGGCCGCCTCCGGCGGCCACCCGATAGCCCCCGCCACTGCGGGCGAAGCACGGAATGACCCGGATCGCGATCCGATCGCTGTCGCCGGGAACCGAACGCCCGGGATCGGACAGCACCGAGAGCCACCCCTCCCGGGACATCTCGACGCCGGCGTAACGGGTGCCGAGCAGCTCGATCATCTCGCGAAACAACGAAGGCACCTCGCCGCCGCCGCAAGGGGCCATCACCCCGGCTTCGAGACGAAGCCGCGCCGGGACCACGAACAACAGGTCGATCGCCCGGGCCGGACGCACCGCGGTACCGTTGCCGTAGCCGCCGATCACCAGATGGTCGCCGGCGCCGGGATCGGCATCGACGCCGGGACGGAAGAAACGCCGCTTGAGCAGGCCGCCGACATCGCGCGCGGCGTTCCACGCAGCGTATCGTTCGTTGGGCGTCGGCTGCAACTCGCTGAGGAAGGTTCGGAAACGGGCAGACACATGCTGCCATTCCGCCGTCACCGCGGTTTCCTCCCACTGGTTCCCGCAGGGAGCGCGCGGACAAGGCAGGCGCCCCCGAGGCCCGATGGCCCCGGGGAACGCCTGGAGGCTCCCAGGGAGGAGGGGGGAGCAAACGGCATGACTGTTCTCACGAACATCCGGTGGTTCCGCCGCAGGTCATGCATTTCAGACAGGTGCCGTTGCGAACCAGTGTGAAGTTGCCGCATTCGTCGCACGAATCACCCTCGTAGCCCTTCATCCGCGCTTCGCGGGCGGCTCCCGTCTGGACGCCGGCGGTCACCGCGAGAACGGACTCGACGGCCATGGCATCGGCGAGCGCCGATTCGACGGTGTGCATCATCACCGCGGCGCCGCCGGCGGCCGCCCGCTGCGCCACGGCGGCGGTGTCCTTGTCACCGCGGTAAACCTTGAAGCGGCTGCGGACATAGCCCTTGCTGGCGAGGCGCTGAACCTCCGGCATCCGATCGTCGTCGTCCCGGTTCGGCTTGCCCTCGTCGTCGCCGCGTCCGAGGTTGTCGGGATCGGATTCGTGGGGATCGACATGGGCGAGGTCGTAGCGACCCATGTACGACACCCCCAGTTCGCGGAAGATGTAGTCGAGGATCGACGTCGCCATCTTGATCGTGTCGTTTCCCTCGACGAGACCCGCGGGTTCGAACCGGGTGAAGGTGAACGCCTCGACGAACTCCTCCAGCGGCACGCCGTACTGGAGACCGATCGAGATGGCGATGGCGAAGTTGTTCATCAGGCTGCGGAAGGCGGCGCCCTCCTTGTGCATGTCGATGAAGATCTCGCCGAGGCGGCCGTCCTCGTATTCGCCGGTGCGGAGATAGACCTTGTGGCCGCCGACCTTGGCCTTCTGGGTGTAGCCCTTGCGCCGGCTCGGCAGGCTGTTCCGGTTGAGGCGGGTGACCACCCGCTCGACGAACCGCTCGGCGATGATTTCGGCCTGCGCCGCGGCCGGACGCTCGGCGATCTCGTCGGCGAAGGACTCCACGTCTTCGATGTCGAACAGCGACGAGGCCAGCGGTTGCGACAACTTCGATCCGTCGCGATACAGCGCCGTCGCCTTCAGTCCAAGGTGCCACGACAGCATGTAGGCCTGCTTGCAGTCCTCGATCGTCGCCGAACGGGGCATGTTGATGGTCTTCGAGATGGCGCCGGTGACGAACGGCTGCGCCGCCGCCATCATCCGGATGTGGCTTTCCACCGACAGATAGCGGGTCCCGGTGCGGCCGCAGGCGTTGGCGCAGTCGAACACGGGGAGGTGCTCGGCCCTGAGGAACGGCGCGCCCTCCAGGGTCATCGCGCCGCAGACGTGGTTGTTGGCCGTCTCGATCTCCTCGCCCGAGAACCCGAGCGCCGACAGCAGGCAGAACGACACGTCTTCCAGCGACTCGCGGGGGATACCCAATGCCCCGGTGCAGAAGTCCTCGCCGAGCGTCCACTTGTTGAAGACGAAACGGATGTCGAAGGCTTCGGCGATGTTCTTCTCCACCGCCTGGACAGCGGTCTCGGTGAAGCCCTTGTCGCGGAGCGATTCGGGGTTGACGCCCGGCGCCCCGTGAAGGGTCCCGTGGCCCACCGCGTAGCGGACGATCTGCTCGATCTCCTGTTCGGCGTAGCCGAGCCGGGCGAGCGCCAGTTGCACCGTGCGATTGATGATCTTGAAGTAGCCGCCGCCCGCCAGCTTCTTGAATTTGACCAGGGCGAAGTCGGGCTCGATCCCGGTGGTGTCGCAATCCATCACCAGGCCGATGGTGCCGGTGGGGGCGATCACCGTCGTTTGGGCGTTGCGGTAGCCATGGGTCTCGCCGAGGGCGAGCGCCCGGTCCCAGGCGGTGCGCGCGGCGTCGGCCAGTGCCCGGTCGGGAACGGCGGCGGCGTCGAGCGGGACGGGTCGCCACCGACAGCTCCTCGTAGCCCTTGGCATCGCCGTGGGCGGCACGGCGGTGGTTACGGATCACCCGCAGCATCGCCTCGCGGTTCTCGGCGAAGCGGGGGAAGGGGCCCAACTCGCAGGCGATCTCGGCCGATGTCGCGTAGGAGACCGCGGTCATCAGCGCGCTGATCGCGCCGCAGACGTTGCGCGCGGTGTCGGAGTTGTAGGAGCTACCGGCGGCCATCAGGTAGCCGCCGATGTTGGCGAAGCCGAGGCCCAGGGTGCGGAATTCGTAGGACAGCTGGGCGATGCGCCGCGCCGGGAACTGGGCCATCATCACCGAGATCTCGAGCACCAACGTCCACAGCCTGACCCCGTGCTCGAACGCCGCGACGTCGAGCTCGCCATCGGCGTTCTGGAACGCCATCAGGTTGAGGGACGCCAGGTTGCAGGCGGTATCGTCGAGGAACATGTACTCGGAGCAGGGATTCGACGCGTTGATGCGGCCGCTGGTCGGACAGGTGTGCCATTCGTTGATGGTGGTGTCGTACTGGAGGCCGGGGTCGGCGCAGCCCCAGGCGGCGTAGGTGATCTGATCCCACAGCTCGCGGGCCGGTACGCGCTTGGCGACTTTGCCGTCGGTCCGGGCGATCAGCTCCCACTCGCCGTCCTGCAGCACCTTCTCGAGGAAGGCGTTGGTCACCCGGACGCTGTTGTTGGCGTTCTGCCCGGAGACGGTGCGGTAGGCCTCGGAATCCCAATCGGTGTCGTACTCCGGAAACGACACCTCGGTGTAGCCCTGGCGGGCGAACTCGATGACCCGCTGGACATAGCTCTCGGGGATCATCACCTCGCGGGCGCCGAGCACCGCCTGTTTGAGCTCGGGGTTGCGCCGCGGGTCGAACCGCGCCTCGCCTTCGCCGCCGGGGACCTCGCGGCACGCCGCCATCACCGCGTTCAGGTGCTTGCCGGCGAGCCGGGAGCCGGTCACCATCGCCGCGACCTTCTGCTCCTCGCGGACCTTCCAGTTGATGAAGTCCTCGATGTCGGGATGATCGATGTCGACCACCACCATCTTGGCGGCGCGGCGGGTGGTGCCGCCGGACTTGATCGCCCCGGCGGCGCGGTCGCCGATCTTGAGGAAGCTCATCAGCCCGGACGAACGGCCGCCGCCGGAAAGCGGCTCGTTCTCGCCGCGGAGCATGGAGAAATTCGTGCCGGTGCCGGACCCGTACTTGAACAGGCGCGCCTCGCGGACCCAGAGGTCCATGATGCCGCCCTCGTTGACCAGGTCGTCCTCGATGCCCTGGATGAAGCAGGCGTGGGGCTGCGGGTGTTCGTAGGCGGTTTCCGACTGCCGCACCTCGCCCGTTTTGTGATCGGCGTAATAGTGGCCCTGGGCCGGGCCGTCGATGCCGTAGGCCCAGTGCAGGCCGGTGTTGAACCACTGCGGCGAGTTCGGGGCGCACATCTGTTTGGCCAGCATGTAGCGGAGCTCGTCGAAGAACGTCCGTGCATCCTGCTCCGAATCGAAATAGCCGCCCTTCCAGCCCCAATAGGTCCAGGTGCCGGCGAGTTGGTCGAACACCTGCCTGGTGCTGGTCTCGCCGCCGTAGCGCCGGTCTACAGGCAGACTTTTCAGCGCCTTGACGTCGGCCGTCCGGCGCCACAGCCACGACGGCACGTTGCGCTCCTTGACGGGCTTGAGCCGCGCCGGCACACCGGCCTTGCGGAAGTATTTCTGGGCGAGCACGTCACTGGCGACCTGCGACCAGCCGGCGGGCACCTCGATGTCGTCCTGGCGGAACACCACAGACCCATCCGGATTGCGGATTTCGCTGGAAACCTTGCGGAACGCGACCGACTCGTAGGGTGAGCTGTCTGGTTCGGTAAACAGTCGTGCAATGTGCATCGCTTTTTCGTCTCACCTTGTTGTTGCGCTCAATTCCACCAAGGGCCATGAAACAGGCGACGGCGTTGCCTCAACCACGCTGCCGTTCTCGGTCGCCTCCCAAGCCCCCTTACGACGGCTGAGTGCATCAGATCCCGTGGCTAACGGCACAAGATAGGGCACCCTTACCGCCAATTATCACTATATCGTGGGTTTACCGTGGTTGCAACAAGATTTCGTAGCAACGGCGCTCTTGATCACATGATATTGTGCCCGACGCACAATGTTGCGGTTCATGGCGTGAGCCGAGGAGACAGGACGGACTGGACGACGGGCGTGGCCGGTGCCATATTGCAGCCGCCCCGGGGAGGGGCACCCCGAATCCGGGCCGACGGCGGCGATCGGGACGGGCGATACCCTGCAAAGTGGATCGTGAGGCGATGGACATCGGCACCCTGCTTTTTACCTGGCTGTTCGGCGAACGGGTGGGCAAGGACGAGTTCGGCAACCGCTACTACCGCAACCAGCGTCTGGCGCGGTACGGACGGGAACGCCGTTGGGTCATCTATAAGGGCAAGCCCGAGGCCACCAAGGCGCCACCCGAGTGGCACGCCTGGCTGCATCACATGGTCGACGAGCCGTTGACCGAGAGCGCAGCGCAACGTCTGCCGTGGCAGAAGGAGCGAATGGTCAACCTGACCGGCACCCCCTACGCCTATCGTCCGGCGGGCCACGACCTCAAGGGCGGACGGCGCGCCCATGCGACGGGCGATTACGAGCCGTGGACGCCGGAGTGACGCCGGGCGTCGCCGTCCGCGGCCGTCCTTCGAGCCGCCGTATCGGGTCGCGGTGACGAAAGGGAGATCACCCCGGTGAAATCCAGCGAGATCAAGGAAATGGTGGTCGGCACCGCGGCGCTGATGGTGCTGGCGCTGGTGCTGATCGTCGTCTATGGCGGCGCCGACAAGGAGGCCCGAGCGGAGTTCGACACCTATCGGATCTTCGCCACGTTCAACCGCGTCGACGGCCTCGCGGTCGGCGACGAGGTGATGGTCAGCGGGATCCCGGTGGGCCGGGTGCAGAGCATGGATCTGGACACCGACTTCCGGGTGCGGATCACGCTGCGAGTCGACAGCGGCGTCGAGTTGCCGATCGACACCGCGGCGGCGATTTACACCGACGGGCTGTTCGGCTCGAAGTTCGTCGCCCTCGATCCGGGGGGGGACGAGAAGATGCTCCAGGACGGCAGCGCCATCGAATTCACCCAGGACTCGGTGGTCGTCAGCGATCTTCTCGATCTGATCATCCGCGAGGGCAAGGCGGCGCGAAGCCAAGGCGAAGAAAAAGGCCAGAGCGAAAAAGGGGAACAATGATGCGTAGAAACATCATCGAAACCGTGATGGGAGCGGTGGTGCTGGCGGTGGCTGGCCTGTTCGTCTACTTCGTCTATTCGACGACCGAGATCCGTAGCGCGCCCGGGTACGAAATCGGCGCCGCGTTCTTCAAGATCGGCGGCCTGAGCAACGGCAGCGACGTCCGGATCAGCGGCGTCAAGGTGGGGACAGTCGTCGACAGGCGACTCGATCCTGAAGACCTTCGACGCGGTGGTCACCATGAGGATCAACAACGATCTCAGACTGCCCGACGACACGGTGGCCGGCATCGCCAGCGAAGGTCCCCTCGGCGGCAAGTACGTCCGGCTGCAGCCGGGAACGTCGAAGACGACGATCGAACCCGGCGGAACGATCGCCAAGACCGACAGCTACCGCTCGCTAGAGGACCAGGTCGGAGACATCATCTTCCTGGCGACCGGCAAGCCCGGACCGTCGGAGTAGCCGACCCGCGTGACCGGACAACGCTGGGACTCCGACCGCTACGCCCGCGACGCCCGCTACGTCTCCGATCTGGCGGCGCCGGTGGTGGAGATGCTGGCGCCGAGGCCGGGGGAACGCATTCTCGATCTCGGTTGCGGTGACGGGGCGCTGACCGAGAAGATCGCAGCGGCCGGCGCCCGGGTCGTCGGTGTCGATTTCGAGCCCGGAAATGGCTGCCGCAGCCACGACGCGGGGACTGGACGTCCGGGTGATCGACGGCGCCCGGCTTCCCTTCGAGGCCGAGTTCGACGCGGTGTTCAGCAACGCCGCGCTGCACTGGATGAAGGATCTGGAGCCGGTGGTCGCCGGCGTGTGGAAGGCGCTGGTGCCGAGGCGGCCGGTTTGTCGGCGAAACCGGGGGATCCGGCAACGTCGCCGCCGTGTCGCATGCCCTGTGCGACGCCCTGGCGAAGCGGAACATCGATGCGGAGGTGCACTACCCCTGGGTGTTCCCTTCGCCCGATGACTTCCGCTCGATGCTGGAAGCCCGCGGATTTCGAGTGACGACCCTGGAGCTGATGCCGCGCCCGACGCCGCTGCCGGGCGCGATCGACGACTGGCTGGAAATCTTCGCCGGGAGCTTTCTCGCGCTGATCTCGGCGGCCGACCGGCCGGCCTTCGTCGCCGAGGTCCGCGACGCGCTGGTGCCCCGGTTGCGAACACCGGACGGCGGCTGGTTCGTCGACTACGTCCGGCTGCGCTTCGCCGCGCTCAAGCCTTGATGACCGCAGGCAGATCACTGGTGGCTTTGTATCGCGGAGATGGTATGACGGGTGCCATGTCACGACGCTGGTTCGCCGCCCTTTTGCTGACCGCCGTGGTCGCCGCTCCGGCGGCCGCCGAAACCTATCCGATCGCGGTCCTTGGCGGCCTCGACAAGGTAACCGCGCGCATCTCCACCATAGAGGCACCGATCGGCCACCCGGTGCGGTTCGGAACCCTGGAGATCGTCGTCCGCACCTGCGACAAGCGTCCGCCGGAGGAACCGCCGGAGTTGGCCGCATTCCTCGATATCTGGGAGATCCGTAAGGAACAGCCGGCGGCCAACCTGTTTCGTGGATGGATGTTCGCCTCGAGTCCGGCGCTGTCGGCGATGGACCACCCGGTCTACGACGTCTGGGTCCTGGACTGCGTCAGCACCTCCTCGACCGCCGGCACGAACGCGCCCGCGGAAAAATCGGAGTAGAATACCGCCGGCAGGGTCAGCGCCGCGTCCAGGCGCTCCAGATAGTCGGCGGCCGGGATCTCGACGGCTCCGAACCGGTTCAGATGGTCGGTGATGAACTGGATGTCGAGCAGGCCGAACCCGCCGAGCCTGAGCGCCGCCACCAGGTACACCAGCGCCACCTTGCTGGAATCGGTTTCCCGGGAGAACATGCTTTCGCCGAAAAAGGCGCCGCCCAACGCCAGTCCGTAGAGGCCGCCGACCAACCGGTCCTCCCGCCAGGCTTCGACACTGTGGGTGAGGCCGATGCGATGCAGCCGGCAGAACACGCGGGCGATCTCCCGGTTGATCCAGGTTTCGCCGCGGCCCTTCCGCGGTGCGGCGCAGGCGCGAACGACACCCTCGAAATCCGTATCGCAGCGGATTTCGAAGCGTCCTTGACGCACCGTTCTTTTCAGGCGGCGGGGCACGTGGAGGGCGTCGAGAGGGAGAATGCCGCGGAATTCCGGCGCCACCCAATGTATCGTCGGGTCGAACCGGTTGGCCGCCATCGGGAAGATCCCCGAGGCATAGGCGCGAACGATCATCTCCGGCGTCAGCCGGTGGTCTCCCGCAAACGGTCTAATTCTCGCCTCTCACGAACTTCTCGAGCCAGTGGACGTCATAGTCGCCGGCGATGAACCGGGGCGCTTCGAGCAGTCGCTGATGCAGGGGTATGGTCGTCTCGATGCCGTCGATGACGTACTCGCGCAAGGCATGGACCAGCCGCATCCGGCAGTCGTTGCGGTTGTTTCCGTGGACGATCAGCTTGGCGATCATGCTGTCGTAGTACGGCGGCACCATGTATCCGCTGTAAAGCGCCGAATCGACCCGCACGCCGAGGCCGCCGGGGGCGTGATAATCGCCGACCCGGCCGGGAGACGAAGCGAAGGTCTCGGGGTTCTCGGCGTTGATCCGACACTCGATGGCATGGCCGTTGATTTTGATGTCCTTCTGGCCGTAGCCGAGCGGTGCACCCGAGGCGACGCGGAGCATTTCGCGGACCAGGTCGAGCCCGCACACCATCTCGGTGACCGGGTGCTCCACCTGCAAGCGGGTGTTCATCTCGATGAAATAGAACTTTCCGTCCTCGTAGAGGAACTCGAAGGTTCCGGCGTTGCGGTAGCCGAAGCGCTTGACGGCGGTGGTGGCGACCCTGCCGATCTCCCTCCGTTGAGCCGGGCTCAGCGCCGGTGACGGGGCCTCCTCGACGACCTTCTGATGACGCCGCTGCACCGAGCAGTCGCGTTCGCCCAAATGGACCACGTTGCCGTGCAGGTCGGCGAGGATTTGAACCTCGATGTGTCGGGGCCGGGCCAGGTATTTCTCGAGGTACAACTCGCCGTTGCCGAAGGCGGCGACCGCCTCCGAGCGCGCCGTCGACAGCGCGTCCGCGAGCTCGTCGGGTCCGTTGACCACCTTCATACCGCGTCCGCCGCCGCCGGCGGCCGCCTTGACCAGCACCGGATACCCGATGTCGTCGGCGACGGCGCGCGCCTGGTCCTCGCTTTCGACGGGGCCGTCGGACCCGGGAACCACCGGGATGCCGGCCTCCCGGCAGACCCGCTTGGCGGCGACCTTGTCTCCCATCAGCCGGATGTGCTCCGGCGCCGGGCCGATGAACGCGATACCATGCTCTTCGACCATGGCGGCGAAGTCGGCGTTCTCGGCGAGAAACCCGTATCCCGGGTGAATCGCTTCGGCATTGCAGATGGTGGCGGCGGTAAGGATCGCCGCCGCGTTGAGATAGCTCTCGGATGCCGCCGGCGGTCCGATGCAGATGGATTCGTCGGCGAGACGCACGTGCATCGCGTTGGCGTCGGCGGTCGAATGCACCGCCACCGACAACACGCCCATCTCCCGGCACGCCCGCAGGATGCGCAGCGCGATCTCTCCGCGGTTGGCGATCAGCACTTTGTGGAATACGGGCGGGTGAAACACCGGTGGTCGCCCGCTACTCGATGATCATCAACGGCTCCCCGTATTCCACCGGCGTGCCATTGGCGACGAATACCTGTTGCACGCGGCCGGAATGGGGCGCCTTGATCGGGTTGAACACCTTCATCGCCTCGATCAGCAGGATGGTGTCGCCGACCGCAACCATATCCCCGACTTTGACGAACGGCGGCGCTTCGGGTTCGGCGGAGGTATAAACGACCCCGACCATCGGCGAGGTGACGAGGCCCGGATGATCGGCAACCGCGTCCACTTCGCCGCCGGCTGCCCCGGACCGCGCCGCAGCGGGAGTCGGAGCGGCCACCGTTACCGATGTCGGCGCCACGGTCTTCGCTACCCGCACCCGCAGGTCGCCACAGCCGTATTCGATTTCGGTGAGGCCGGTTTCGTTCAACAGAGCCGCCAACTCGCGGACGATCTTGGTGTTGACGGACGGTTTCTTGCTCGACGTGGTCATGTCTTTTCTCGGATGCTCTATGCTGGGTCCACGGCTCCCAGCCTTCGTGCCGCCGCCTCCAGCGCCATCAGGTAGCCGAACCCGCCGAAGCCGCAGATCATCCCTTCGGCCGCTTTCGAGACGTACGAGTTGTGACGAAAGTTTTCGCGTCGGTGAATGTTCGACAGGTGCACTTCGTAGACCGGGATGTCAAGGGCGAGCAGGGCGTCGAGGATCGCCACCGAGGTGTGGGTATAGGCGCCGGCATTGATGATCAGCGCCGCGCAGGTCCCGCGGGCCTGCTGGATCCAGTCGACCAGGGAGCCTTCGGAATTGCTTTGACGGAACTCGACCTCGAAACCCAGGGCTTCGCCGCGCTCGGCGCAGGCGGCCTCGATCCCGGCCAGGGTTTCTTCCCCGTAGACCTCCGGCTGGCGGGCGCCGAGGAGGTTCAGGTTCGGTCCGTTGAGAATCGAGAATCTTGTGGGTCATCGCGGCACGTGTAGCCATATTGCGGCCGTGGCTTATAGCACGGCCTCGGTCTTGTGTAACCTCGCGTTTGGACTATGTTAGGCTCTACAAGCTGAGCGGGCGCTGTTCCATTTCCGGCGTCTCCGCGGACGTCGCGAACAGGTCGTATTCCGATGCATATTACCATCAACGGCGAACCCAGGATCTTGAACGCTCCGATCACGGTCAAGCAGTTGCTCACCGACATCGGCCTGGATTCGAAGAAGGTGGCGGTCGAGCGAAATCTGGAGATCGTCCCGCGCTCGGGCTACGGTGATACGTCCGTCGCCGACGGCGACCGGATCGAGATCGTTCATTTCATCGGCGGCGGCGCTCCCGACACCACTCGGGACACCGGCGACGCCGCGGCCGAGTCCGGCGATGATCTGCTCGTCGCCGGGAAGCGGTTCAGATCCCGTCTGCTCGTCGGTACCGGGAAGTACAAGGATTTCGACGAGACGGCGCGGGCGATCGAGGCTTCGGGCGCGGAGATCGTCACCGTCGCCGTGCGCCGGGTCAACGTCACCGATCCCAGCCAGCCCATGCTGGTCGATTATGTCGACCCCAAGACCTACACCTACCTGCCCAACACCGCCGGGTGCTACACCGCCATGGATGCGGTGCGCACCCTCCGACTCGCTCGCGAGGCCGGCGGATGGGATCTGGTCAAGCTCGAGGTGCTCGGCGACCAGAAGACCCTCTATCCGAACATGATCGAGACGCTGGCCGCCGCCGAGACGCTGATCGAGGAGGATTTCAAGGTGATGGTCTATTGTTCGGACGATCCGATCCTGGCCAAGCGCCTGGAGGACCTGGGCTGCGTCGCGATCATGCCGCTGGCGGCGCCGATCGGCTCGGGGCTGGGGGTTCAGAACCCGGTCCACATCCGCCTGATCGTCGAGCAGGCATCGGTGCCGGTGCTGGTCGACGCCGGGGTGGGAACCGCGTCGGACGCGACCGTCGCCATGGAGCTCGGCTGCGACGGGGTGCTGATGAACACCGCCATCGCCGAGGCCAAGAATCCGATCCGGATGGCGCGGGCGATGAAGCTGGCGGTGGAGTCGGGGCGTCTGGCCTATCTTGCCGGGCGGATGCCGAAAAAGCTTTACGCCGATCCGTCGTCGCCGCTCGCCGGCCTGATCTGACCGCCGCCGAACACGCCCTCGGCCGCCCGTCGTTCGAGGCCGAATGGACGGCAAAAAATTTTCTTTGGGTTTGCCGGTTTTGTGCATATATGTGGGGTCCGCGTTCGGGACGCCGCTTGAGGAAGCGGCATCCGGGCGTTCCTCTTGGAGTTGACCGGTTGGGCGGAAGAAACCGGTGCCTTTGGGGGAGAGTGGCATGATAGCGGTCATGGACTATACCTGCGGGTTTCGTAAATCTTATATTCTCCTGCTCGGCAGGAAGAATCCCCACTCCAGTCTGCACGCGGCTTAAAGGCCGTCTGCGACCGTCTCGGCCGTCCGCCTCACCGAGGTCGCGGTCGCCAGCCCGACTCTCCCAGAAGAACGAACCCGGAGGAGTGCGAAATGACTCCAAAAATTGTCCGCTTTCTTGCCAATGACCGTCTCGAGACGCCGTTTCTGGTCGTCGACCTCGAGACGGTTGCCGCCAACTACAAGGCCCTGCGTGCCGCCATGCCGGTGGCCGAGGTCTACTATGCGGTCAAGGCCAATCCGGCCGCGCCGGTGCTTCGAACGCTGGTCGACCTTGGTTCCAGTTTCGACGCGGCGAGCGCCGAGGAGGTCGACAAGTGTCTGGCCGTCGGCGCCGAAGCGGATCGCATCTCCTACGGCAACACGGTGAAAAGGCGCCGCGATATCGCCCATGCCTACGATCGGGGCGTTCGCCTGTACGCCTTCGACAGCCTCGACGAGCTCCGCAAGCTCGCCGCCGAGGCGCCCGGCTCGAAGGTGTATTGCCGCATCCTGATGTCCAGCGAAGGCTCCCAATGGCCGTTGTCGCGCAAATTCGGCTGCGAACTGGACATGGCCCGTGACCTGATGCTGCGGGCCGCCGATCTTGGGCTCGATGCTCACGGCATTTCGTTCCACGTCGGCTCGCAGCAGACCGATCCCGACCGCTGGGACGTGGCCGTCGGCCGGACGGCGATGGTGTTCTCCGACCTGCGCGATGCCGGCCTCGAGCTGCGGATGATCAACCTCGGCGGCGGGTTCCCGGCCCGCTATCGGGGCGACGACCTGCCGCCGATCGACCGCTTCGCCGAAGCGATCATGCGGGCGATGACCAAGCACTTCGGCAACGACCTGCCGGAGATGATCATCGAGCCCGGCCGCTGCGTCACCGCCGAGGCCGGGGTGATCCGAACCGAGGTGCTGCTGGTCTCGCGCAAGCGCTATGACGATCCGGAGCAGTGGGTGTATTTCGACGTCGGCAAGTTCGGCGGCCTTGCCGAAACCATGGACGAGGCGATCAAGTACCCGATCAGCACGCCCCACGACGGCGGACCGGAAGGGCCGGTGGTGATCGCCGGGCCGACCTGCGACGGCGCCGACATCCTCTACGAGAAGTGCCGCTACACCCTGCCACTGGCGTTGAAGAGCGGCGACAAGGTTTCACTGCTCAGCGCCGGTGCCTACACGTCGGTCTATGCCTCGCAAGGCTTCAACGGCTTCCCGCCGATGCGGGAGTACTACATCTGAGGCCGCGCGCTACTTTCGCTGCCAGCGGCCCGCCGAATCCATGACGAAGGTGCCCGGCGCGGCGTTGGCGATGAGCTTTTCGCCGGCAAGGATGCCGACGTCGCGGACGTTGGAGCCGGTTTTCTCGGCGATGCTGGCGTAGTGGGCGCGTCGCCTGGCGTTGATGTCGTCGACCAGTTGCCGCGCGGAGGCCGGTGCGCCCGGATCGACCAAGCCGAGATAGCCGTCGGGGCGTTCGCCCACGTAGCCGGCGCTCTTGGCGTCGTCGAGCTCGCCGGCGAACGCCGGAGCGGCAAAAGGCGGCAAAGCGCCCAACATGACGATTGCCAGAACGGCGGCAGTGGCGCGGATCAGACCGAGTATCGCGAATCGACGGTTGCGCATCGCTAAAACAGCTCCGGATCCTTCTCGAACAGAGTGTCCAGTTCCTTGTCGACCTTGACCCGGATCTCGTGTTCGATCTTGACGTTGAGGTTGATGGTGATCGGCTCCTTCGGCCCCTCCACCCTGACCGTCGGCTGGCAGGCGGTCAGCAAAACCGCGGTAAAACCCGTCAGAACAGCTTTTCTCCATAGCGATCGCGTCCCCATGTTCACGTTGAGCTTCCCTTATTTGCCGGTACTTGGCTGTCTCTTCGAAATTCCCTCGCCGACGCGCGCCGGCAGCTCGTAGCTCTGCAATCCGGTGCGGATGATTTCATCCAATTTTCCGCTTAGGTTCAAGTTGAAGACAAAAGGATAAGCATCCATGAAATTTGGATTTTTTCCTTCTACGTGCAGCTTCACGCTCCATTCGTCGCCGCTTCGACCATCGACAGCCAAGCTAACCACGTCATAGTGGAAGTTCTTCAGGGCCTCGAGCATCAGGCTAACCCCTTCGCCACCGTCTTGCAATGCGGGGGGCGGCACTGCCGGCGCGTAGCGGAGCACGCCCGGGGCATCGGTTTCGAGCACGGCGTTGGCGACCGAAAACCCATCGCGCGAGACCACCAACGGGATCTCGCCGCTCACCCGGCCGGAGGCCGTTGCCCCGTCGATCGCGGCGATGGCGAGGAGTGTTTCCATGTCGAGTCCGGTCAACCGCACGGTCGCCCGCTGCCGGTCGGCGGTGGGGTCGAAAATCGCCGGTCCGACGGCGAACCGTCCGCCCAACATGTCGACCCGGGCCTCTTCGATCGCGAGCCGCGCCTGTTCGTCGATCCGGAAGCGGACGACGGCGTCGGTCATCGGCGCCCCGACATCGATGCGCCGGGCAACCAGGATCTGGTCCGGCGGCGTGCGCAACGGCCACGCGCGGTCGAGGACGACCTTTCCATCGACGCCGTCGACGCGGACGCCCTTGAGGCCGAACGAGAGGTCCTCCACGTGGACGGTGAAGTCGGAAGCCTTGGCGCCGGGACCCCACCGCAGGCTGCCGTCGGCCTCGATTGCTCCCGTTACCGCCGAGAGGTCGTTGCCGAGCCCGATGATCAGGTCCTGGGGCTGGAGTTCGCCCGGCTGGAAGTCGAGACGGTGCAGCCGCAGGCTGGCGCCGCCGGCATTGGTGTCGACCCGGTGGGTTCCGTCGAAGTCGACCACCAGCCTGTCGCCCGCCGCGCTGGCGGTGCCGGTGAATCGGAGGTTCGGTTCGTCGAGCGACGCCCGTCCCGCCAGCTTCAGCGGCGGCAGCGACGGCGGCGGTCCGAGATCGCCGATCGAGGCCCGGCGCAGGTGGATCTGCCGGGTCGGGTCGACGGTGACGGTGGCGTCGACGTCGCCGAGGGTGAAGGCGCGACCGGCGGCCTCGACCCGGGCTTCGGCGATCCGCACCTCGGCGTCGGAGGGAATCCGATTCAGGGGACCGGTGGTCAAGAAGGGGTCCGAGTGGGGAAAGATCCGCACGGCGACCGGTCGGCTGTTGCCGGTCATCGCGGCGACAAGCGGTTCCAGCGCCCGGACCGTCAGTGCCTCGTTATCGGAGACGACCAGCGCCCGGCCCTTTACCGATACCGGCGCGGGGGCCCCCGGTATTTCGACGCCGGCGAGATCGATGTCGACGGTGGCCCGGCCACGAAGCGCCGTCGGCAGGTCCCCGGACGGCACCGGCCCCTCGGCATCGACCCGCAGCCGCCCCTCGCCGGCGACGATATCCACGGTCACGGTCGCCGCGCCGTTGGCGACCGATGCTTCGAGCCTGGCGGTCTCGACATCGAGCAGCGGCAGCGGCGGACGTTCGGCGGTCACCAGTAGCTTTCCGGCGACGGCGTCGGGGGAGAAGTGCTCGGGCCACGGGCCCTCGGCTTGGAGATCGATGCGTCCATCCCCGGTCAGCACGTCGCCTCGAAGGATCAACATCCCGTCTTCCAACGCCACATCCAGCCGGCCGGTACGCGAGTCGATATCCGGCAGGTGGAGGGGATCGGCGGTGAATTCGCCCGTCAATCCTCGCAGTCCCTGCGGCGACGCGGTGAAGGCGATCGTGCCGTCGAGTTGTGTCGGCGCGAGCCGGGGCGGCGTCACCGAGCCCCGCAGCTTCAGAGTTCCTCCGTAGAGCTCGTCTTCGAGATGGCGGGCCGTTCCGTCGACAACGGCTTCGGCGGTCCACCGACCTTCGACGGCAATGCGGGCGTCGCGCAGTTCGACGGTGCCGATGGTCCAGCCGGGACCCTGGCCGCCCGAAGTGCCGAGCAGCGAGTTCTGGGATGGCGAGGGTCGGCTCGCCGCCTTCCGCCGGGACGACGACGACAAACCTGAAATCCTCGATTTCCAGCCGCCGGATATGCCGGTCGAGGATCTCCAGCGGGGCGTAGCGGACGGCGATTCGGCCGACGCTCATGTCGCCGCCGAAGTCGGGGCGCACCCCGGAAAGCACCAGTCGGTCGAGACCGACGTCTTCAACGACGAAACGGGTCGATTCCATGCCCCTGGCGGTCAGCGCTTCCGTCACCAGCCATTGGACGACGGCGATCCGCTGGAGGACGGCAACGCCCGCGGCGGCCGCCGCCGCGACCACGAACGCCAGCAACACGATCAGAACGGTTCTGAAAACGGATGGTCCGGATGCGGTCATTGCTTAAGACTTTGTTGGTGCCATGACCGTAAGGTGCCCGAGAATCGCAAGCAAGACCACCGATCACCGAGACAGGGAGCACGATGCCCGCCGCCGCCAAGTCCGCTTTCGACATCGCGTTCAATTTCACCGACAAGGCATTGGACAAGAACGAATACTTGCAGCCGCAAAAGCTCCAGCGGCTGATGTTCCTCGCCCAGTGCGCCTATGCGGTGCGCCATCGCGGGCGCCGGCTGATGCCGGCGGTGTTCGTCGCCGACGAACTCGGTCCGATCGAACCCAACATCCACCTCGCCCTTTCCAGGGGGCGGCCCGATATCGACGTGGACCCTCGGCTTCCCGAGGATGCGCAAGCCGTGCTCGACGATGTCTGGAACCGCTTCGGGCACTGCTCGGCCGAGCATTTGACGCGAATCACCAGGGACACACTGGCCTATCGGCTCGCCCGTCAGCGCGGCAACGGCGCCGAAATCGACCTCGACATGATGCGGCTGTCGTTCGCCGGCGATGATGCCTCGCCGGCGACGCTTCCGGTGGCACGGCCCAAGATCATGCGGACCCAGACCGGCCGCTCGGTCTCGGTCGAGGCGTGGACGCCGGCTGCGAAGCCGATCAGCGAGAAATAGCAGCCGTCCGCCTGGCCAACCGATGGCCGAGCACGATCAGCGCGGCGAACACCCCGCATCCCGCCAGCTTCCATGTGAGGTCGACGGGCCATAGAAGACGGGCCATAGAAGCAGAACGCCGACCGCCGCCAACGCCGCCCGTAGCGGCCAGTTCAGCGACGATTCGGCATATCCCTCGATGGCCGCGGTCAGGCCGTAGATGCCGACGGTGCCGAAGGCGAAGATGCCGAGCGCGCTCGAGGTGCCGCCGGCGAGGAAGGGGGTGTAGGCGAACAGCGGCGGCATGATGTAGAGGCCCTTGGCGATCTTCCAGGCGGTCAGTCCGGTGGCCATCGGCGGGATCTGGGCGACCAGGGCCGCGGCTTGACCATGAGCCATGGGGGCGCCCACCGTCGTCTCGGGGGAGACCAGCATGAACAACATTCGCGCCGTCTCTGGAACGGCGCCGGAGGCAATGACGTCGGTCAGCCGGGCCTGGGCGATCAGGTCGTAGATAGCCGGAGCCGACAGGGTGCCGAGGACGATGTAGGCGGCGGTCACCGGCAGCCCCATGCCCAGCACCAGCGAGGCGAGGGCGACGAGGACGATGGTCACGATCAGGCTGCCGTGGGCCCAGTCGTTGACCATCAGCGAGAAGGTATTGCCGATCCCGGTGGTGCCGATGACGTTGACGATGAGCCCGACGGCGACCAGCAGCACAGCGATGCCGGTCATGTTGCGGGCGCCGAGGGCCAGCGCTTCGATGATCGCCCGAGGCCCCATCCGGTATGGCGACAGCCAGGAGGCGACGACCACGGAGAGGATGCTGATGCCGGCGGCGTAGGTCGGGGTAAAGCCGTGGATCAACAGCCCGATGAGGACCGCGATCGGGATCAGCGAATGCCCGCCTCGGCGCAGCACCTGGCCGAGGCTGGGTTGGTCTTCCTGATCCAGGCCGACGACGCCGAGGCGCTTGGACTCGATCCGCACCCAGAATGCCACCGAGAGGAAGTACAGGATCGCCGGCAAAGCGGACACGGCGACGATGTCGAGGTAGGGGATCTGGGTGTAACTGGACATGATGAACGCGCCGGCGCCCATGATCGGCGGCATCAGCTGGCCGCCGGTCGACGCCGCCGCCTCGATGCCGGCGGCGAAGCGGGCGTCGAAACCGGCCCGCTTCATCAGAGGTATGGTGATGACCCCGGTCGACACGGTGTTGGCCACCGCCGAGCCGGAGATCGAGCCCATCAGTCCGGAGCCGAGCACCGCCACCAGTCCCGGTCCGCCGACGAACCGGCCGGCCACGCAACGGGCGAGGTCGATGATGAACTCGCCCGCTCCGGAGCGGACAAGGAAGGCGCCAAACAAGATGAACATGAACACGTAAGTTGATGAAATTCTTGCAATTGTTCCGAACATACCGTCCGTGCCGAAGAAGTTGCGGAACAGCACCGTCTCCAAGGTCAGTCCGGGGAAATGAAAGACGCCACCTACATACCGTCCCCACCACGCCACGTAGGTGAGCGAAATGACGATCAGGATCGGGATGATCCAGCCGGTGGTGCGACGGGTGAATTCGATGGCGAGCAGGATGCCGACGATCGAGACCACCCAGTCGGTCGGCACGAAATGGACGCCGCGGTCGAACAGCGCCTGCTCGTTGGTGATGAGATAGGCGACGCACGCCGGCGCCAGTATCCCGATGACGACATCCACGGCCAATAACGACTTCCGGATCCGGGGACCGTGGCTACGGGCGATCGGAAAGATCAGCGCGCAGAGGAAGCCGAAGGCTCCGAAGTGGATCGCCGATGTCCAGAATTCCGACAGGGTTCCGAGGGTGTTGAAGTAGACGGTGGCGATGGAGATCGCCACCCCCGCCCAGAAAGCCACGCGCCCCGCGGCCGAGTTCTCGTCGCGCACGGTCGGTTCGGTTTCGCCGAGTTCCCGGTCGAACCCCTCTCCGCTGTCGGGTGGCGGCTCCTTCATCGTCGATTGCCGCGCACCGGGCGACGGGGCCCTACTTTGCGATCAGACTGTCCGGAATGGAGAGGCCCTGCTCCTTGTAGTATTTGGCGGCGCCGGGATGCAGCGGGAAGGGCAGGCCGGCGATCGCCTTGTCGAGGGCCATCGCGTTGGTCGCCTTGTGGATCGCCTGGAGGAAGCCGAGGTTCTCGTAAATCGTCTTGGTGATCAAGTAGACGGCGTCCTCGTCCACATCCTCGCGGACGGCGAGGAAGTTCGGTTGGGCGATGGTCTTGATCTCCTGCGACTGGCCCGGATAGATGTTGGCCGGGACGACGAAACGGGTCCACAGTTCGAGGCCGGCGGCGTTGTTGGCGCCCGCCATCTCCTCGTCGGTGAAATCGAGCACCCGTATCTTGTCGCCGAGGGCGGCGGCGACGCGGGTGACGGCGGCGACCGGCACCCCGGCGGGGGTATTCATGCCGGCGATTGTGCCGTTCTGGAGGGCGTCGGCGCTGGGGTTGTAGCCCATGTAGACCAGATCGAAGGTGGTGTCCGGATCGATGCCGATGCCGGCGAGGATGGTGCGGCCGGATCCCTCGGTTCCCGAATTGCGCTCGCCGATGGAGAACTTCTGGCCTTTGAGCCCGGCCAGGTCGACGGCGGTACCGGTCTCCACATACTTGCCGTCGACCACGAAATGCTCGACGTTCTGCCACAGCATGGTCACCGAGCGCAGATTCTTCTGCGGACCCTCGGCGGCGACCTGGCCGGCGCCGGTCCACGCCCACGCCCCGTACAGGCCCTGGAGAATGGCGAACTGGACCTGGTTCTCGCGCAACAGCTTGATGTTCTCGCCCGAGCCGGCGGAGGTGATCGCCGACATCGAGATTTTTTCCTTGGGCCGCAGCTTGACCTTGGTCAGCGTCGCCAACGCCACTCCTACCGGATAGTAGGTGCCGCCGGTGGTGGCGGTGGCGAGCAGGTAGGAGCGCTCCTCGGCCGCATCGGCGGACCCGCCGGCGGTCGCGGCGATCAGCGCCGCCGCCGTCACCATCATCATACGAACGTCTCGTCAGCTTGCTGGACATCAACCCCTTTCCCTTCAGCTCCTTTTCGGCCTTTGGTTTGGTCGTCCGGCATCAGCTTAAGTGGGCGATCGCCCGCCGGCAACGTCGGCCGGCCAAGGGGCCAACGAAAATCGCACAATTCGGCTCGACGAAGGCGTCGAGCACAACCAGATATGAACTCAATTTCAGTGATTTACTGGTTTAGGTCGCTGGGGTCGAGCGGAGGAACCTGATAAGATCGGCGCAACGAAACGGATTGCTCCTCCCGAGCGGCACCGACTGCAAGGGTCATCATCAGTGAGCTTTGGTATAACGCCGCGGCGACTGCATCTTCTCGCGTCCCGCCCCCGGGGCCGGGCCGTCGTGGAGCGAACGGCAAGGGGTGGCTGACCGTCCGTCCCCGCCTCAGTGGCGGGGGCGGGCTGCCCCTCGGTCGAACGGATCATCCAGGAACCAAGCCGCGCCGCCGAGAATTTTGCCTAGAAAACAGGCGGCAATCGATTTTTGATCAGTTAGTGTGCAAAAAGCGGTTTCCGGTTGCGCCGCCTCGCGCTCGCCACATATATCAATGACGTCTCCCAGTATCCTGAATTGCATTGAAGCAACGAACAAAAGATCGGCTTGAATCGCGGCTGGCACGCGATTTGCTTTACTCGGATTATCGGCGGAAGGCATCACGGTTGGCAAAACGGGAGCGAGGCAAGATGGCGCTGAGCGCAGCCTTCGACGAGATGAACGGGGGCGAAAACGGCCTGCGCAACGCCTATCGCGCCTACGGCAAGTGGCTCGACGGCGTGCCGCCCGAGCGCCTGATCGAGAAGCACCAGCAGGCGGATCTGATCTTTCAGCGTCTCGGGGTCACTTTCTCCGTCTACGGCAACGACGAGGGTACCGAGCGTCTGATCCCGTTCGACGTCATCCCGCGGATCCTCGACGCCGAGGAGTGGAAGGTGGTGTCCACCGGCGTCTGCCAGCGGGTGCGCGCGATCAACGCCTTTCTCGACGACATCTACCACGAGCAGCACATCCTCAAAGCGGGGAGGATTCCGGCGACGCTGATCCTCAACAATCCTGCTTTTCGCCCCGAAGTGCTCGGCCTCGATCTGCCGCGCGGCGTCTACGTGCATGTCGCCGGCATCGACGTGGTCAGGGTTTCGGCGAAGGAGTTCTACGTGCTCGAGGACAACGCCCGGGTGCCGTCCGGCGTCTCCTACATGCTGGAGAACCGCGAGACGATGATGCGGCTGTTTCCCGAGTTGTTTGCCGCCCATTCGGTGGCGCCGGTGAACCACTATCCGGAGGCGCTGCTCAGGACGTTGCGCGCCTCGGCGCCACGGGGCACCGCCGATCCGACGGTGGTCGTGCTGACGCCGGGGCATTTCAACAGCGCCTATTTCGAACACGCCTTTCTCGCCCAGCAGATGGGCGTCGATCTGGTCGAGGGATCCGATCTGTTCGTCGACGACGACGTCCTCTACATGCGGACCACCGATGGTCCCAGCCGGGTTGACGTGATCTATCGCCGCATCGACGACGATTTCATCGACCCGCTGGCGTTCGACCCCAATTCCGTGCTCGGCGTCCCCGGGTTGCTGTCGGTGGTTCGCAACGGCGGGGTCAGCCTCGCCAACGCCATCGGCACCGGCATCGCCGACGACAAGGCGGTCTATACCTATGTTCCGGAGATGATCGAATTCTACCTCGGCGAAAAGCCGATCCTCAGCAACGTTCCGACCTACAAGCTCGGCGAAGAGGACGACCGCGCCTACGTCCTCGAGCACCTCGACGAGCTGGTGGTCAAGGAGGTCGCCGGGTCCGGCGGCTACGGGATGCTGGTGGGCCCGGCCAGCACCGTCGAGGAGCGCTTCGAGTTCAAGAACAAGATCCTCGCCAACCCGGACGGCTTCATCGCCCAGCCGACTCTCGGCCTGTCGACCTGCCCGACCTTGGTCAACGGCGAAATCGCCCCGCGGCACGTGGATCTCAGGCCGTACGTGCTGACCGGCGAGTCGACGACGGTGGTGCCCGGCGGCCTCACCCGGGTGGCGCTGCGAGAGGGCTCGCTGGTGGTCAACTCCTCGCAGGGGGGCGGAACCAAGGACACCTGGGTGCTGGAGGGCTGATCATGCTCGGTCGTACCGCCAACAACGTTTATTGGATGGCTCGCTACATCGAGCGCGCGGAGAACATGGCGCGGCTGCTGGCCAGCACCTACTACATGTCGCTGCTGCCGGTCGCTGGCGGCAACGACGTCGGCGAGTGGGAGTCGGCGTTGCGCCTCGGCGGCGATCGCGAGGACTTTCTGTCCCGCTACGACGAGGTGACGGCGGCAAAGGCGATGGCCTACATGGCGCTCGATGCCGAAAATCCCAACAGTATCCGCGCCACCATCCGCAATGCCCGCGAGAACGCCCGCGCCACCCGCACCGCGCTGACCACGGAGGTGTGGGAGGGCCTCAACGAGACCTATCTGGAACTCGAGCGGATGTCCTATGCCAAGATGATCGACCAGGGGTTCAGCGAGTTCTTCGACTGGGTCAAGGAGCGTTCGCACCTGTTCCGGGGCGCCGTCTACGGCACCATGCGGCGCGGCGACGCGTTCACCTTTTCCCGTCTCGGCACCTTTATCGAACGGGCCGACAATTCGGCGCGCGTTCTCGCAAGCAAGTGGGAGATGCTGACACCGAAGAGCGGCAAGCCACTGGGGGCCGAGGACTATTACCGCTGGGGCGCCCTGCTCAGGGCGTTCAGCGCCTTCAAGGCCTACCGCGAGGTCTATTCGGGGATCATCGAGCCGAAACGGGTGGCGGAACTGTTGGTCCTGCGCGCAGACATGCCGCGGTCGCTGCTCGCCTGCATCAACGAACTCACCGAGATCCTCGGCCAGCTCCGCGGCAACGCCCCGTGCACCCTGCTCGCCGGTCAGGCCCGCGACCAGATGCGGCGCAACCGGATCGACGGCATCTTGCGCTCCGGCCTGCCCCGTTACCTGGGCAGTTTCATCAACCGCAACAACGAGCTTCACGCGATGATCGGAAAGGAGTTCATGTTGGTCCTATGAGGTTCATGTTGGTCCTATGAAACTGAGCATCGAACACGAAACCCACTACCGGTTCGGCCGGCCGGCGCAGCACAGCATCCAGTATCTGCGGCTGACGCCGAGGGCCGACGAGTCCCAGGCGGTTGTCAACTGGCAGATCCTGACGCCGGGCAAGCTGAGGCCGTGGCAGGACGGCTTTGGCAACCCCGCGCACGTCTCGGTGCAGGACGGTGCCCACGACGAGATCGCGGTGCTGGTCCGTGGCGAGGTGCAGACCTACGACACCTTCGGCATCCTGCCGACCGACGACGGGTTGCCGCCGCTTATGTTCCTGCGCGACACCCGCTATACCCGCATCGAGGGCGGTATTACCGACTTTGCCGCCCCGTACATCGAGCGGAGCGGGGACGAGGGAACGATCGCCGCTCTGCACGCGCTGATGTGGGGCCTTCATCAGACGGTCGGCTACAACCCCGGTTACACCGACGTGGAGAGTACCGCGGCGGAGGCACTGGAGCATGGCCACGGCGTCTGTCAGGACCATGCTCATCTGTTCATCGCCTGTTGCCGGGTATTGGGAGTGCCGGCCCGTTACGTCAGTGGCTACCTGTACGACGAGAACGATGAGCGCGGCGTCGGTCTCGCCAGCCACGCCTGGGCCGAGGCCTATGTGGACGATCTCGGCTGGGTTTCGTTCGACCCCACCAACGGCGTTTCGGCCACCGAGGCCTACGTCCGCCTGGCGGTGGCCTTCGACTACGCCGGCGCCTGTCCGATCCGCGGTCTGCGCAAGGGCGGCGGCATCGAGGAGATGTCGGTGCGGGTGAACGTCAGCCAGGGCCACGGGCAGTGAAAGCCTGAGCGAAATCGCCAGAGAAATCGGATAACGTGTCGCCATGTCTTACTGCTTGGGCATCCAGGTCGACGAGGGCCTCGTTTTCGCCGCCGACTCCCGAACCAACGCCGGGGTCGACAGCGTCTCGACCTTCCGCAAGGTGTTCCTCTTCGACAAGCCCGGCGAGCGGGTGCTGGTGCTGCTGACCGCCGGCAACTTGGCGGTCACCCAGGAGGTGATCAGCATGGTCGAACGGGGCCTCGGCACCGACGATCCAGAGCGCAGCCTGTTCCATGTCGACTCGATGTTCGACGCCACCAAGATCGTCGGCAATTTTCTGCGCACCGTCTACGATCGCGACGGCGCCTACTTTCAGGCCCACGGCGCCGAGTTCAACGCGTCGTTGATCGTCGGCGGTCAGATCCGCGGCGAGCCGCCGAGGATGTTCCTGGTCTATCCGGCCGGCAACTTCATCGAGGCCAGCGAAGGAACGCCATACTTCCAGTTGGGTGAGACCAAGTACGGCAAACCGATCCTCGAGCGGGTGCTCGAACCCGGCCTTGGCCTGGTGCACACCGCCAAGTGCGCGCTGGTATCGTTCGATTCGACCATCCGCGCCAATATCTCGGTGGCACCACCGATCGACCTGGTGATCTACAAGACCGACAGCTTCCAGCATCGCCAGCCCAGCTTCGCATCCGCGACGACGATCCCTATTTCAACGAGCTGAGCCGGCACTGGAGCGAAGGCCTGCGCCGCCTGTTCGCCGAAGCCCCGGATCCGCGCTGGACCGTCGACGCCACGGAGGCGCCGGCGGCGGCGAATACCGGCGCGAAGACCGAGGACATCGCTGACGACACCGTCCTCGAGGCCATCACCTAACCGTTTGAAAACAAGAAAGCATGAAATCCTTGACCTCCGGCGACTCCGAGGGGGTGCCCATCGTCGGCGTTAAGGCGTTGCTTCAAGGCTGAAACGACGGCCTATTGGCAAAGGGATGAACCGGTACGGGTCGCCGCCGGATTAAAGAAGCACGAAAAGAAGCTGACCCTCAAGGACCTCGCTCGCCGCACCGCGAAACCAGAACGTCGGAACTTGACAGCCGCCGCCGGATTAAAGAAGACCCTAGTAACAGGGATAACGGCAATAGGAGAGACGCTCTGGATGCCAATACCAGCGATAGGGCCATCCCCGCGACCAATAGTACTGGGTTTGGTACCGCCACTCGTTAACCTGGTTGTAATAGGCCCTTTCGTCGGCCAGGGCCACCTGTACCTGTTCCAGCAGCTTCTTGGACTCGGCATCACCCTGTGAGGCAGCGCTCGACAGCCATCTTTCGGCTTCCGGGAGGTCGGATCCCATTTCCTCGAGGCCGGTGAAATAGAGGCGCCCCAGCGCCGCCTGCGCCTTCACGTCCCCGCCTTCGGCGGCGGTACGCATCCATTCCAGGGCCTTGTAGCTGTTTTGGGTCACCCCGTCCCCTCGGAAGTAGCGAAGGCCGAGGTCGTAGGCGGCGCTCGGGTCGTCGCGCGCGAGGTGCTCCAGGGCAGCGATTTTGGCTTCCTGCTCCGGGCTTGGATCGCCCATGACGGTCGCCGGATTGTAGGTTGAGACCGATTTGTCCTGTTCGACACAACTCGAACCGGTGCAAACGGTGACGGTGTTCTTCGGCGGCGTTTCGGCACAACCGAACGCCGCAACAAAGACAAACGCGAGAACGATCCATCGCATGGCAGCCCTCCCTGCAGGCGAAGTAACACACGAAACAACTATACGTATTGCCACATTTTTGCTACTTTTCGATAAGGAGGTCCTTGGCGGGTGTGAACGGGGCAGACCCGCCCGTTCTGGTGGAATCGGGCGGATTGGCGCCCGAAGCCGTTCTATCCCGCGCCGACCGTTGCTTAATAGGAGGGTGGCCCATGGCCAGGAGCAAAAGCTGTTATCTCTTGTTACCCTGTTTGACCGTGTTGCTCGGTGGCTGCCTCGGTGGCACGACCACCCAGGGCACCGACGGAACCGCGATCTCGGGTTCGGCAGGTGGCGCCACGAGTGTCGATGCGGCGAGCAACCTGGAGCGGTGCGATGAAACGCTCGGAACGCTGGCGGTGGATGATGGGCGTAACGCGTCCTGGTGGGGACCGTTCAGCGCGGCGACCAATGTCACGACGATAGAGCCGATGATTCGGCTCGCCGTCCAGCAGTCCAATTGCTTCGTGCTGACGTCGATCGGCAATTCCCGCCTCAACGAGCGGATGTCCGGCATCACCTCACAGCAGCGTAGTTCCGGCGAATTCCGCGCCGGATCGAAGCAGCAAAAGGGCCAGCGCGTGGCCGCCGACTATTTCCTCGAGCCTGCGATCATCATCAATAACTCGAGTCTCGGCGGTGTCGCCGGCGGTGTCGGCGGAATTGTCGGCGCGTTCTCCGGTATCGGTTCGGCCATCGGCGGACTTGCGGGGGGCATGGAATTCGAAATCCTCGGTCGTCACCATGTCGGTGTTCGACATTCGCTCCCAGGTACAGATTGCCGCCTCGGAAGGCAGCTCGACCGCGACCAACTATGGCGCCGCCTTGGCGGCGTTCGGTGGTGGCAGCGGCGGTGCCGGCGGCGGCGCTCTGGGTGGCATGTCGACCACACCCGAGGGCAAGGCCACCGTTGCCGCGTTCCTCGATGCCTACAACGGCATGGTCGTCGCGCTGAGAAATTACAAGGCTCAGGACGTCAAGGGTGGTCTAGGCCGCGGCGGCCGTCTCAAGGTCAACTGATCACCGGGAAATTGGCGATGGCGCGTCCCGACAGGGAGCGCTTGCGGCAGTCGATAACAAACCAGGCCGAGTGCCATAGTAAGACATGAGGGGACCACGACAGCTATCCTTTCAACAGCCTGCATATCCGCACGATGACCAGTTCGCGACATGCTATCCGCAGGTTTCGGCCATTTCGTCACCTTCATGATCGATCCGGTTGCTGTCGGCCGGATGTCATTTTCTCGAAATGTCGGCAGGCCAGGGCCAGGCATGGAATGACGCGATGAATGACTTCTTGGCGCGTGTTTTCGCCTTCGGCCGCAGTTGCCTTCGGGCTGCCTCACTGACCCTGGCCGTCTACGATAACCTGCGCTCCCCGGACTCAACGCGTGGGAGTTCGCCCGGGTCCTTGGGATGGAGCTGGTCGGGCGAAAGGGCGCCGAGGTCTGGGGGGAGCCATCGGGTCGCAGGTTCAAAAAGCCGCGCTTCGGGAGAATCCGTTTCCGCTCCCTCCTTGCCGCCGAGGACACCGAATCGGGACGCTCGTCTTGCTGTCGCCGAACTCCGGCCTTTCGCCGAAGGCGCGTCATCGCAGCGTGGTCCGGTCGACTATTCGAACTCGGCGATGATCTGACCCACCGCCAGGGTATCGCCCTCATGGGCGAGCAGCTTGGCGATCCGTCCGAAGCGGCTCGATTTCAGGATATTCTCCATCTTCATCGCCTCGAGCGTCGCCAACTCGCCTCCCGGACTGACGCTGTCGCCGACCGCGACGGCCAACGATCGCAGCAGTCCCGGCATCGGAGCGATCACGAACTTGCTCATGTCGCGCGGCTTGCGCTCCGGGACGATCTTGGCGAGCTCGGCGACGCGCTTGCGGTAGACGATGACGTCGATCTCGGCGCCCTGGTGGAAGAGTCGGTAGCCGAGACCGTTGCGCTCGACCTTGAAGCGCTGCGGCACGGCGTTGATGGTGGCGCGCAACACCGGATCGCCGATCCGCCAGTCGCTGTGGATGGCCAGAATCCGGCCGCCCGCTCTGATGTCGAACCCCTCGTCGGGCCCGCCGGCGATGGGCTCGGCGTTGAGCGGATATTGAACTCCGCCAATCTCGACCACCATTTCCTTGGGAACGACGCGCTGGTATCCGGGCATCACGCCGGTGGTCCGGGCGGCACGATAGAGGTAGCGAAGGTGCATCAGCGTCGCCGCAGCGACGATGGCGTCGTTCTCGGACTCGTCGAGCGACACCGGAGCAAAGCCGCGCGGATATTCCTCGTCGATGAAATTGGTCGTGAGGTCCCCTTTGAGGAACCTGGGGTTGGCGGACAGTGCCGCCAGGAACGCGAGGTTGTGAAGGACACCCTTGATGTAGAATTCGTCGAGCGATCGCCGCAACAGCGCCACCGCGCTGTTGCGATCACGATCCCAGGTGGTGACCTTGGCGATCATCGGATCGTAGAACATGCTGACCTCGCCACCTTCGTAGACCCCGTTGTCGACGCGGACCTGGGATCCTTCCAAGGCGCTGCGATAACGGACGATGCGCCCGGTCGAAGGCATGAAATTGCGGTTGGGGTCCTCGGCATAGATCCGCGCCTCGACCGCCCAGCCGCGTATCTGGACGCGGTCCTGCCGGATGGTCAGCTTTTCGCCGGCGGCGATCCGGATCATCCACTCGACGATGTCGACGCCGGTGACGAACTCGGTCACCGAATGCTCGACCTGCAGGCGGGTGTTCATTTCCAGGAAGTAGAACTTGCCGTCGGCATCGAGCATGAACTCGACGGTGCCGGCCGAATCGTAGCCGACCGCCGCGGCGAGGGCGACGGCGGCACCGCCCATTTCCGCGCGCAGACGCTCGTCGACGACTACCGCCGGGGCCTCCTCGATCACCTTCTGGTGGCGCCGTTGGATCGAGCACTCCCGCTCGCCGAGATGGATGACGTGGCCGTGCCGGTCGCCGAGCACCTGGATCTCGATGTGGCGCGGCTGGGCGATGAATTTCTGGATGAACACCCGGTCGTCGCCGAAACTGGAGCGCGCCTCGGACGTGGTCATGCGCAGCGCCTCTTCGAATTGGCTCTCGTCGGGGACGACGCGGATGCCCTTGCCGCCGCCGCCGGCCGAGGCCTTCAGCATGATCGGATAGCCGATCTCCCCGGCGATCTTCCTGGCTTGCTCGATGTCGCCGATGGGCTCCAAATGGGAGGGAATGACCGGAACGCCGGCCTCCTTGGCTTTCTGGGTCGATGCGATCTTGTCACCCATCAGGGCGATGACGTCGGGGTCGGGGCCGATGAAAGTGATGCCGGCGCTGGCCAGGGCCTCCGCGAACTTGGGATTCTGCGACAGGAAGCCGTATCCGGGGTGGACGGCGTCGGCGCCGGTCTGGCGGCACGCTTCGACGATCTTGTCGATGGCGAGGTAGCTGTCCTTGGCCGGCGAGGGCCCGATATGAACAGCCTCGTTGCAGGCGCCGACGTGCAGTCCGTACGTGTCGGCGTCGGAGTAGACGGCCACGGTCGGAATCCCGAGGCGCTCAGCCGTTCGGTGAATGCGCAGCACGATTTCACCGCGGTTGGCAATCAAGATCTTGCGGAACATGAGGGGTCTCCGGACCTAAAGCGGGGGATTGGCATGCTTGCGACGCGGCGGTGTGCTCTCCTTGTCGCGCAGCAAGGTGAGCGCCTTGCACAGGCGCCTTCGCGTGCTGTGCGGCATGATGACGTCGTCGATGAAGCCGCGTCGGGCGGCCCCGAAGGGATTGGCGAACTTCTTTCGGTAGTCGTCGATGCGAGCCGCGATCTTTTCCGCATCGCGAGCCTCGTCGCGATAGAGGATCTCCGCGGCACCGGTGGCGCCCATCACCGCGACCTCGGCGGTCGGCCAGGCGAAATTGACGTCGGCGCGCAGGTGTTTCGAGCCCATCACGTCGTAGGCGCCGCCGTAGGCCTTGCGGGTGATCAGGGTGACCTTGGGAACGGTCGCCTCGGCGTAGGCGAACAGCAGCTTGGCGCCGTGGCGAATGATCCCGGCGTGCTCCTGCGACACCCCGGGCAGGAAACCGGGCACGTCGACGAACGTGATGATCGGGATGTTGAAGGCGTCGCAGAAGCGCACGAAGCGGGCGGCCTTGAAGGAGGCGTCGATGTCGAGACAGCCGGCCAGCACCATCGGCTGATTGGCGACGATGCCCACCGACATGCCGTTCATCCGGCCGAACCCGACGACGATGTTGGCGGCGAAGTCGGGTTTGACCTCGAAGAACAGGGACTCGTCGACGACCTTGGTGATCAGTTCCTTGATATCGTAGGGCACGTTGGGGTTGTCCGGCACCAGCGTGTCGAGGGACGGTTCCAACCGGTTCGGGTCGTCGTAGGCGGCGCGCTGCGGTGCCTCGGACCGGTTCGACGACGGCAGGAAGTTGATCAGCCGCCGAACGTAGAGGAGGGTCTCGACATCGTCGCTGAAAGCGCGGTCGGCCACGCCCGATTTCATCGTGTGGACATCGGTGCCTCCCAACCCCTGGTGATCGATGTCCTCATGGGTGACGGTCCTCAGCACGTCCGGGCCGGTCACGTACATGTGGGAATTGTCCTTGACCATGAAGATGAAGTCGGTGAGCGCCGGCGAATACACGGCGCCGCCGGCGCACGGTCCCATGATCACCGAGATTTGCGGAATGACGCCCGAGGCGTCGACGTTGCGCTGGAACACTTCGGCGTAACCGGCGAGAGAGGCGACGCCCTCCTGGATGCGGGCACCGCCCGAGTTGTTGAGACCGACGATGGGAGCACCCACCCGCATCGCCTCGTCCATGACCTTGCAGATCTTGGCGGCATGGGCCTCGGAGAGACTGCCGCCGAACACCGTGAAGTCCTGGCTGTAGACGAAGACCGGACGACCGTTGATGGTGCCGTATCCGGTGACGACGCCGTCGCCCGGGACCTGGGTCTTTTCCATGCCGAAGTCGACGCACCGGTGTTCGACGAACATGTCCCACTCCTCGAAGGAGTTGGGATCGAACAGGGCCTCGATGCGCTCGCGCGCGGTCAGCTTGCCTCGTTTGTGCTGGGCCTCAACTCGCGACGGGCCGCCGCCCACCCGGGCCTGTGCCCGTCGGTTTTCCAACGCTCCAATAATCTCACGCATGACCTCAACCCCTGTTTTGCGACCGTGGCGCACGCATCTGCGGTTTGCCAGGCTCGCGATGATGGACGTCGTTCACACAAGTCGTCGGAAGCGATCTTTCCCGGTATCAGTACCCCACAACCGGCCCTTCCCGAGTTCCAACCACCAGCCGTGCGTTTTCAGCGTTCCCGCGGCGACTCGCTCAGAGACGAAGGGAAACGTCATCAGGTTCGCGAGGGAGCCCTTGATCGCCGTCTTTTCACAGGCCGACAGATCGGGCTCCTTGCCGGACGGGTCGGAGATGATGTCGGCGCAATGCCGCGCGGCGAGAGATACCCAGGGTGTGATAAACTCCCGAGGCCGAGAAATTCCTGCCGCGCGCTCGACCATCGCTCGAATTCCGCCGCATTCCGAGTGACCAAGGACGATTATGTCGGTCACCGCCAGATCCTCCACCGCGAACTGCAGCGCCGCGCTGGTGCCATGGTAGCGGCCGTCCGGCTCGCAGGGGGGAACGAGGTTGGCGACGTTGCGGACGACAAAAAGCTCACCCGGCTCGGCGTTCGTCACCAGCGCCGGATCGACGCGCGAATCCGAGCAACCAATCATCAAAATCCGGGGGCGTTGTCCTTCGGTCACCAGCGAGTGAATGCGCTCGGGCCGTTGTTCGTAGTACTCCGATCGGAAAGCCTTGAAGCCGGCGACCAAGCGTTGAACCGGTTCGGTCATCGCACCATCTCCAGCGCCATCAACGCGCGGCGATATTCTAAATGCTGCGCTGCAATATGCAATGGAGATTGTGCAGCGCAACAAAACGGGCCAACGCCACCGTTGTCTCATTGGGCTTTCGGGCGTTTTCATCACGGTTCGACCAACAGCCGCGTCTATCGGTCCTACGACGACCCCAAGGAGGTCGTCGTCCTCCTTGACATGACCGATGTCGAGACGACCGGGCCGTTCGCCGAATGCGCCGAGCTTCAGGCGGCGAGGGAACAGGTCGCGGGCGTCGGCATGCCGGCGCTGCATTTCCTCCACGGTTCGGCGGAGTAACCGTCCTTCGACAGGGGCGCGTGTAGACCTTTACCCGCGGGCAGGCCGTGTCAGACGTTCCACAGGCCGGGGTCCAGGGTGTTGTGCCTGGAGATCGATTTCTCCGGGTCGCCCTTGAGCATGAAATAGTCCGGTTCGTAGATGCTCCAGCGACACAGGTCGATCGGGGTCACCTCCGAGGCGTTGACCTGACCGACCGACCCGGCGGCCTCGAGGCCCGCGGCGACCAGTTCGGAACAGAAGAACTTGCTGAAGTCCTCCCGGTTGTATGTGGGGCCCTCAATCCCGAAGGGCAGGCTGTCGAGGGCGTCGAGCGCGGAGCCCATCGCCTGGGGCATATCGTAGGTCGTTCGTTTTTTCGCCTCATTGAAAAGGAAGTCGTAGAAGGCGACCTGGTCGAACCGGTTCTGCCGGACCTCGCCGCGCAGCGGCAGCCACCAGATCTCGCCCTCGTAGGTCAGACGGTCGCTTAACCGCGAGACCTGCACCCCGCTGAACTCGTGAAGTTCGGTGGACTCGATGACCTGGTTGAAGAAACGTTCGCCGCCGCTGTCGCGAACCTGGGTCTGCAGGACGGATCCCACGTGCGAGACGTCGGCCCGGGTGGTCATCTTGATGATCTCCGAAAATTGACTCTTACCGCCGAACGCGATGACGTCCCCCGCCTGCATTCGGGGGCGGGCGTCCTCGTACGAAATGATGTTCATCGCCATTGTATTTCCTCCTCCATTGCGCTGACTTGGTCGACACGCGTTGATGCGCATGCCCACCGTGAAGTACATCCGAGAGTTCAGGTTCGGTGACCCGTTCTCCATCGTCAAGAATTTGGCTTTGCCGTCATCGGATCAACTGTTCGCGAGGTCTGATTCGACCGCGCCGGATATTCGTGCTAGCGTTTTCGAAACGCAGAAACGTTGTCCGGGGAACCCGGATTCGGAATGCTGCGTTCCGTTCGGCGGGGTTGTCGAGCGGATCGATTTTCTAGAGGGAGGTGTGGGAGATGAAGAAAGGTTTGATTGGGCTATCTCTGGCGGTGGCCGTCGCCGTGTCGGCCACGGCGGCGCCGGCGGCCGAGCGGGTGTTTCTCGGCATCGCCACCGGCGGAACCGGCGGGACCTACTATCCGCTCGGCGGCATGCTGGCGCAGTTGTTGTCCAATACCGTCGACCTCGACGGCAAGAAGCTGGCGGCGACGGCGGAAACCGGCAATGCGTCGGTCGCCAACGCCAAGCTGCTGGGACGCGAGGAAATCGAAACCGCTTTCGTCGCGGCCGACATTCTCGATGCCGGCTACAAGGGCGCCAACCAGTTCGAAGGCGAGAAGATCGAGAATTTGCGGGCGATCGGCGCGCTCTACCCCGAGACGGTGCAACTCGTCACCCGCGCCGACGCCGGGATCAACAGCTTCGCCGATCTCAAGGGGCACTCGGTGTCTTCCGGCTCGCCGGGCTCCGGCCAGTGGCAATTGCTGCGCGATCTCCTCGCCGCTTACGGCATGAAGATCGAGGACGTGACCGAGGATCTGTCGTCGTTCTCCCAGTCGGTCGACAAGATCAAGGACGGCAATCTCGACGCCTCGCTGGTCACCGCCGGCGCGCCGACCGCCTCGATTCTCGATCTCGCCAACGCCACCGAGATCAAGGTCGTTCCGTTGAGCGGGCCGGAGGTGGAGAAGCTGAAGCAGGTTCAGCCGTACTATGCCTCCTTCACCCTGCCGGCCGGCACCTACAAGGGGCAGGACGCCGACGTCCCGACGCTGGCGGTGATGGCGATCTGGGCGACCCACGCCGACGTCGACGACGACGTTGTCTACGCCATCACCAAGGCGCTCTACGACAACACCGAGACCATGGCCAAGGTGCATCCCAAGGGCAAGGAGATCACCCTCGAGACCGCATTGACCTCGGTCTCCATTCCGTTGCACCCGGGCGCGGAGCGGTACTACCGCGAGAAGGGGTTGATCAAGTAGAGGGCGGATGCTCGGATCCCTGTTTCGGGGACCGCGGCGCGGCCGGCGCTGTTTTGTGTCGGCCGTCGCCGCGGCGATTCTGACGTGCGCGCATTCGGTGGCCTTTGCGTGCCCGGCGGGCATCACCGTCACCACCGTTCCCGAAGGCCGGATCGTCGCCGACATCGACGTTGACGGTGCGAAGGCCGGGAGCCGGGACTATGACTTCGCCCTCGTCTATCTGCATTCCGTGACCCTGACGCCGGTGGAGAGCCGCTACCGGCTGGGCGCCGACGGCTTTCGCCAGGTGGCGGAGCTTTTCGCCCAGCATGGACCCGGACTGGCGGCCGAACCGTTGGCCGGCGGACAGCCCTGGCGGATCGAGGGCGGGCGGTTCCGTGTCGGCCTGGATCGGGAACTGCCGCGCATCAGGCTGCGCGTCGACCCGGACTACCGCAATCGGCTGGTGACCGCAGAGCGGAAGATCGACCTGACGCAATGGGGACGCCGCGCGCTCGAGCTGCGCGTGCGCGTCTGCGACGCGGGGGGCGGATGATGGCGGACGAACGCGCGCCGAACGCCGGCATTGGCGAAGGGACGTCGGAAGCCGAAATCCAAGCGATCATCGAGGAATACGACCCGGAGTCGAACTTCCGCCGGCTGGTCGGCGGCGCCGCCGTTCTGGTCACCATCCTCGGCGTTTCGCTGTCGCTGTTTCACGTCTACACCGCCGGTTTCGGCCTGCTCAACGAGATCGCCCACCGTTCGGTCCACCTGGCGTTCGTCCTCGGCCTGATCTTTCTGGTCTTTCCGTCGCCCAAGCACGCGCACCGGCCGGGAGAATGGATATGGGGGCTCGCCTTCGCCGCCTTCTATCTGCTCCTCGCCTGGGACCTGAACGCCGCCCTCTATCTCGATGCCGGCCGCGGCAACAACTGGCCGTTCCTGATCGGCATCGCGTTGATCGCTGTCCTGACACTGCCGATCCCGGCGCTGGCCGGCATGACCCACAAGATCTCGCTGCGCGACTGGGTGTTCGCGCTGCTCGCCGCCAGCGTGTCGATCTACCTCCTGATCTTTTTCGAGGACATCTTCATCGAGCGGGTCGGTGCGCCGATCGACCAGGACTACGTGATGGGCGTCATCGCGATGATCATGGTGATGGAGGCGACCCGGCGGACGATGGGACCGGTGTTGCCGGTGATCGGCGTGATCTGCGTGCTCTACGGCATGTTCGGACCGTATCTGCCGGGCGTCCTCGGGCACCGGGGTTACAGCATCCTCAGGATCGTCAACCACCTCTATCTCGGCACCGAGGGCATCTACGGGATCGCCGTCGGGGTGGTCGCGACCTACGTCTTTCATTTCGTCCTGTTCGGCGTGTTGGCCCAGCGCACCGGCGTCGGTCAGCTGTTCATCAACCTCGCGACCATTCTCGCCGGGCGCTATTCCGGCGGCCCGGCCAAGGTCGCGGTGGTGTCTTCGGGCTTGTTCGGAATGATTTCCGGCTCGCCGATCGCCAACACGGTGACCACCGGCGCCTTTACCATCCCGATGATGAAGCGGAGTGGCTTTTCCGCCCGGTTCGCGGCGGCGACCGAGGCAGCCGCATCGTGTGGCGGCCAGGTGACGCCACCGATCATGGGCGCCTCCGCCTTCGTCATGGCCGAGCTTCTCGGCATTCCCTACAGCAAGATCATCCTGATCGCCATCGTGCCCGCGGCGCTGCACTATTTCGCCATCCTGTTGATGATCCATCTGGAGGCGCGCAGGCTCGGTCTATCCGGGATGGACCGGTCGATGATCCCCCGCCTGGCCGACGTGTTCTTTTCGTCCTGGCACCTGTTGATCCCTCTCGTCGCCATGGTCGCGCTGTTGCTGATGCAGTACACGCCGTTCCTGGCGGCGTTCTGGGGCATCCTGCTTTCGATCGGGTTTTCCTATCTGCCGCTGGTGATGCGGCCGCTGGGTGTCACCCGGCTGGACGCGTCCTCGGCGTTGAAGCCGCGCGATCTCATCGACGCGCTCGAGCTCGGTGCCAAGTATGCGCTGGGGATCGGTGCCGCCTGCGCCTGCGTCGGCTTCATTCTCGGCATCACCACCCTGTCCGGCCTCGGCTTCAAGTTCTCCGGGGCGATGGTTCAGGGGGCCGAGGCGATGGGCGCCTGGGTCACCTCGATCGACGTGACCGGTCTCATCGATCAACGCCAGATCACGCTCCTGTTCGGACTGATCTTCACCGGCATCGCCTGCATCATCATGGGGGCCGGTATTCCGACGACCCCGACCTACATCATTCTGGCCTCGATCGTCGCCCCGGCGTTGCTCGATTTCGACGTGCCGCTGCTGGTTACCCATTTCTTCGTATTCTACTATGGCGTGCTCGCCGACGTGACCCCGCCCGTCGCGCTGGCCGCCTACGCCGGCGCCGGAATCGCCGGCTCCGAGCCGATGCGTACCGGAATGACCGCGTTCCGCCTGTCTATGGGCAAGGCGCTGGTGCCGTTCATGTTCGTCTATGCGCCAAGCCTGTTGTTCGTGAATTTCACCGTCACCGAATTCACGGTCGCGCTGACCAGCGGCCTCCTGTCATTGCTCGCGCTGTCGGCGGCCTACATCGGCCGGTTCCGCGGCGAACTCGGCTTCCTCGAAAAGGCGGCGTTGACCCTGGGCGGCCTGCTGTTGGTGCTGAACGACCTGAAAGCGATCCTGGTCGGCGCGGTCATCGTCGGCGCCATCCTCGGCTTGAACTGGTTCCGAAACCCGTCGCCGGCAAAGTCCTGAGGAGCCCGGCACGGACTCTAAATGAAATAGATCACCAGATAGCCGGCGAGCATCACGATCACCCAGAACACCATGTTGCCGGCGTTGGCGGTCCGGGCCAGCGCCCCGGCGGGTCCGTGGTGGCGGTAGATCTGGTGGACCACCCGGCCGAACGCGACGAGTTCGGTCCGGCGGGCCTTGCGGTCGACCGGACCGAAGACGCGCAGCAGGAAACGAACAACGGAGACGCCGAACGTTCGGTAGAACCAGTCGAAATCGAGTGTGATGGTCAGGGTTCGCTTCATTAGCGACAGCATCAGGAAGAAGGCGAGACCAGCGAACAGCAGCAACTGCAGCATCTGAACCACGTGCGCCACGGTATACGGCGCGTAATCGACGGGATAGGGCAGGATCGCATAGAGCGGTCCGGGCAGCACGCCGATCCCGATGCAGAGGACGGCGAACAGGATCATTGCCGCGCGCATGTTCCACGGCGGATCCGGAGGCCGCAGACCGGAGTCCTTCTGGAAAAACACGAACCACGGGAACTTGATGCCGGCATGGAGGAACACGCCCGCCGAGGCCGCGGTGAGCAGCAACCAGGCAAGGGCCATATGCTCGTCGGCGGCGGCCTGGTTGATCATCGACTTGCTGATGAAGCCGGAGGTCAACGGGAACGCAGAGATCGACAGGGCGCCGATGCCGCCGCAAATGGTGGTCAGCGGCATGCTCTGGAACAGGCCGCCGAGGTCCGAGCACTTACGCTTGCCGGTCATGAACATCACGGAACCTGCCGACATCAGCAGCAGCGCCTTGTAGATGATGTGGGCGAAGGCATGGGCGGCGGCGCCGTTCAGCGCCATCTCGGTGCCGATGCCGATGCCGGTGACCATGAAACCGACCTGGTTGACGATGCTGTAGGCGAGGATGCGCCGCATGTCGTTTTCCAGCAGCGCGTAGATGATCCCGTAGAAGATCATATACAGGCCGACGTAGATCAGGATTTCGGCGCCCGGGAACCCCCGCAGCAGCACATACACCGCCGCCTTTGTGGTGAACGCGGACAGGAACACCGTTCCGCTCCACGAAGCCTCGGGATAGGCGTCGGGAAGCCAGGCCGAAAGCGGCGGTGCCCCGGCGTTGACGAGGAAGCCGATCAGCATCAGCCAGGTGCCAAAGGTTTCCGGCCGCATCGGTCCGAAGGCGACGGAGCCGGTATCGGCGACGTGGGCGATGATGCCGACCATGAGGATGACGCCGCCGAACAGGTGAACCATGACGTAACGTATCGATGCCCGATACGAACTGCGGGTCCCCGCCGACCACACCACCAGGGTCGAGGCGACGGCCATCATCTCCCAGAACACGAACACAGTGATCAGGTCGCCGGCCATCGCGACACCGACGGCGCTGCCGGCGTAGACGAACGCCGCGGCGAGTTCGTAGACGCGCCGCTGGTTGAGGGCGAACAGGCCGCCGGCGAAAGCCATGATCGAGAATATGGTGGCGAACAAGCGGCTCAGGTTGTCGGCTTTGACCGGGGTCAGCTCGTAGTCCAGGTAGGCCACCGTCAGCGCCGGGCCGTCGGGTAGCGCCCAGACCAGGGCCAGGGTTACCAACGGCAACACCAGGATCCACGCGGCCCGCGCGCGGCCACCGAGGAACGGCAGGACGAGGCCGCCGAGAACGAGGATCAGCGCGGGAGGGATGCTCGTCGTCATGGCAGGCTAATCGTCATAGTAGGTGTCATCGCGCTTGAGAAAGACGCCGAGCCCCTTGGCGAATAGGACCATGGCGGCGCAGGTGAGGAGCCCGTACCAGGAATAGAAGCCGAAGGTGCCGTCGATCCAGAAGTAGGAATGGCCATGGACCACGAGGTCGGCCAGCGTCAACACCGCCAGACTACCGCAGCTCCACCACCACAGCTTGCGGATCGTCGACGGCCTGACGAGCCAATGCAATTCCTTGGCGTCGCGTCCGGTTTGCTCGCTCATTGCAGACTTCCCATCAATTGTTGCGCCAAGCCCAGCGGCACATCGGGGTAGAAGAACAGGATTACCGTCACCGCCGCCGTCGCCGTTAGCGCCACCACCGAGAATAGGGGACCTTCGCCGTGCTCGTGATCGCCGGGGTTGCCGGTTGTCGCCGGCTTGCGGAAAAAGGCCGCGTAGACGATCGGCAGGAAATACCCGGCATTGAGCAGGGTGCTGGCCACGATGACCGCGACCGCGACCATCTTGTCCGCCTGCAGAGCCCCCTCCAGGATGTACCACTTGCTGATAAAACCGGCGGTCGGCGGCACGCCGATCATCGACAGCGAGGCGACGGCGAACGCGCCCATGGTCCAGGGCATCCGCCAGCCGATCCCGTCGAGCTGGCTGACCTCGGTCTTGTGGGAAGCGACCAGGATCGAGCCGGCGGCGAAGAACAGGGTGATCTTTCCGAACGCGTGGGCGACGATGTGCATGGTCGCCCCGACGATCGAAAGCGGCGCCAGAATGGCGGCGCCGATCACCACGTAGGAAAGCTGACTGATCGTCGAGTACGCCAAGCGGCGCTTCAGGTTGTCCTGGCGGAGCGCGACGATCGACGCGGCGATGATGGTGAAACCGGCGGCGTAAACCATCCACCCGCTGGTTGTTGTGTTTGCCAACAGGTCGACGCCAAAGATGTAAATAACGACCTTGAGAATGCTGAACACGCCCGCCTTGACCACGGCGACGGCGTGGAGGAGCGCGCTGACGGGTGTCGGCGCCACCATCGCCGCAGGCAGCCAGCGATGGACCGGCATGACCGCCGCCTTGCCGATGCCGAAAACGTACAGCGCCAGCAGAACGCCGATCACCCCCTCGGAGGCTTTACCGGCGAGGATGCCGCCGTCGGTAAAATCGGTGGTCCCGGTGATCACCCATGTGGCGCCGACGCCCAACAACAGGAAACCGATCGACGTGCCGAGCAGAATGCCGAGATAGGTGCGGCCGGCGCGCTTCGCCTCTTCGGTACCATGGTGGGTGACCAGCGGGAAAGTGGAGACGGAAAGGGCCTCGTAGCAGGTGAACAGCGTCAGCATGTTGCCCGAGAAAGCCACGCCCATTGTGGTTGCCAGTGCGATGGCGAAGAAGGCGTAGAACCGGGTCTGGTTCTGCTCGTGATGGCCGCGCATGTAACCGATGGAATAGATCGAGGTGACGATCCAGAGCAGGCTGGCGACGCCGGCGAAGGCCATCCCCAGGGGTTCGGCGGTGAGCGCGAAACGGATCCCGGGAAACATCTCGACCAGGCTGACCGTCGGTCGCTCGCCCGCCATCACCGCAGGAAAGATCGAGGCGACCAGCGCGAACAGGGTACAGGCGGTGACGAGAGTGACCGCCTCGCGCAGGTTGGGCTTCGAGCCGGTCAGCACGATCAACAAAGCTCCGGCCAGCGGCACCACCAGAGCCAGTACCATCGCCAGTTCCGGGCTCACGGAGCGCCCCCGATCAGCGCCCGGGCGGCGGCGAACGCCACATCCATGGTCGCGGTCGCGTCGATGCCGAAAACGATGCAGGTCACGGAGAGCACGCCGAGCGGGATCAGCATGCTGAGCGGCGCCTCTTGGATTTCGCTCGCGCCATCGGGCGACGGACGGAAATAGGCGGCCTCGACGATCCGCCAGACATAGACCAGGGCGAGAAGTCCGCTCACCAGGATCACCAGGGCGACCGGCCACAACCCTCGATCCAGCGCTCCTTGGATCAGGTACCACTTGCTGACGAAGCCGACGGTCAGCGGGGCGCCGACCAGGCTCAGCCCGCCGACGACAACCCCCGCCATGGTGAACGGCATCCGCCGGCCGAGCCCGGCGAGCGCGTCGATCTGGACCGATCCCACCCGGTAGAAGATGCAGCCCATCGCCATGAACAGCGCCCCCTTCATCATCGCGTGATTGAAGATGTGGACGATGCCGCCGGCGAGGCCGTTGACGTTGGCCAGGCTGAGGCCGAGAATCATGTAGCCTATCTGCGACAGGCTGGAATAGGCCAGCAGCCGTTTGACGTTGTCCTGAAAAACCGCCACCAGCGAGGCGCCGATCATCGACAGCATGCCGAGACCCATCAGCACCTTGTCGATCGGCACTTGCTCGAAGATGGCGGGACCGCCAAACACCGTGTAGACGATGCGGATCATCACGTAGACGGCCACCTTGGTTGCCGTTGCCGCGAGAAACACGGTCACTGCGGTGGGGGCGAAGGCATAGGCGTTGGGCAGCCACAGGTGCAGCGGGAACAGCGCAAGCTTCAGGCTGATGCCGACGGTGAGGAACGCCAGCGCCATGTGAACGGTGCGCGAGTCCGCCATCGCCGGGAGCCTCGCCGCCAAGTCCGCCATGTTGAGGGTGCCGGTCGCCATGTACATCATGCCGACGCCGATGATGTAGAAGGTGGCGCCGATGGTCCCCATGATCAGATAGCGAAACGAGGCGGTCAGCGCTCGCCGGTCGCGGCCGAGGCTGATCAGGACGTACGACGACAGCGAGGATATCTCGAGAAACACGAACAGGTTGAAGGCGTCGCCGGTGATGGTGATGCCGAGCAGTCCCGCCAGGCACAGAAGGTACATTGTATAGAACAGGTAGATGCGATCGCTGGCCACCTCGCGCTCGACGCTGGCGCGGGCGAACGGAACGACGAGGGCGCCGATCGAGGTGACGATCACCAGGACGAAGGCATTGAGCATGTCGACGCGGTATTCGATGCCCCAAGGCGCCGCCCAGCCGCCGATGGCATAGGAAATCGGGCCTCCGTGGATCACCTGCAGCAACAATGACAGGGCGACCGCAAACGCCGCCCAGGTGATGACCAGCGCCAGGACCCAAGCGGCCTTGCCGTTTCGCAGGATCATGCAGGTGGGCGCCGCCATCAACGGCACCACCACCTGCAGAACCGGGAGATGGACGGAGATCAAGGTACCTCCCCCTCCTGCTTCTCGATCTCGTCTTCCTCGATGGTGCCGTAAGCTTCGCGGATGCGGACCACCAGGGCCAGTCCCAGGGCCATCGTCGCGATGCCGACGACGATGGCGGTGAGGATGAGGACGCTGGGAATGGGGTTGGTGTAGACCTTGAAGCCTTCTTCGAGGATCGGCGCGGTGCCGCCGTCGACCTTGCCCATCGAGATGTAGAAGACGAACACCCCGACCTGGAAGATGTTGAGGCCGAAGATCTTCTTGACCAAATTGCCCTGGGCGATGACCACGTAGAAGCCGATCATCATCAAGACGACGACGATCCAGTAGTTGTAGAGCCCCGGCACGTCCATGGCTCAGCGCTCGCCTCTTCCGATCTCCGGATCCTGTCCGGCGAAGATGAAGAAGATGGTGATCATCGCCGAAGCGACCGTCGTGCCGACGCCGAATTCGATCAGCGAGATGCCGAGCTCCTGGCCGTGGACCGGATCGTGGGCCAGCACCGAGTAGTCGAGATAGTTGCCGCCGAGAACCAATGCCGCGACGCCGACGCCGGCGTAAAGCAAGACACCGAAGGCGAGACCTGCGCGGACAACCCCCGCCGGGGCGACGCGGCGGGCGTTGGCGACGCCGAACAGCAAGGCATACAGAATGAACGCGGAGGCGAAGATGACGCCGGCCTGGAAGCCGCCGCCCGGACCGAAGTCGCCGTGGAATTGGACGTACAGCGCGAACAGCATGATCAGCGGGATCAGCAGCTTGGAGGTGACGCGGAGAATGGCCTTGCGTTTCATTCGGCGGCCTCCCCTCGCTTTTCCCGCCGGTCCTGTCGGCGGCGTCGGCGACCGCGACCCAGCAACACCAGCACACCCGCGGCGGCGGTGAAGATGACCGTGGTCTCGCCGAGGGTGTCGTAGCCCCGGTAGCTGGCGAGCACCGAAGTGACGATGTTGGGAACGCCGACTTCGCGGCCCGACTCCTCGATGTAGCGGGGGGCCACGTGGTGATGGATCGGCGCGGCCGGATCGCCGTAGTGGGGCATGTCGAGGGTGCCGTAGATCAGCGCGGCGCCGGTCACGATGACGATCAACAGCGGTCCGACGACGCTGCGCTTCTGAACCTTCTCCATTTCGGTGCGGACCACCGCGAGGGTGGCGATGCCGAGCACGGTGGCGATGCCGGCGCCGACCGCGGCCTCGGTGAAGGCGACGTCGACGGCGTCCAGCACCACGTACAACGTCGCCGCGGAGAGGCTGAAAATTCCCGACAGCATGACCACGGCGAACAAGTTGCGCAGCCGCACCATCGCGAGCCCGGTAACCGCCATGAACAGCAACAGAGCGATGTCGATCAGGCTTCCGATGGCTCGTCTCCGCCCGCTTCCTTGCGTTCGATCAGGGGATTGACGCCGCCGTTGAGCGCCGCCCGCGCAAGCGCGTGGGTGGTGGTCGGGCTGGTATAGAGCAGGAAGACGACGATCAGGATCAGCTTCACCGTGATCAGCGAAAACCCCGCCTGAAACATCAGGCCGACGAGGATCAGGCCGGCGCCGAGGGTGTCGATGATGCCGGCGCCGTGCATTCGCGAGAACACGTCGGGCAGCCGCAGGATGCCTACCGCGCCGATGATCGCGAACACCGCCCCGACGATGATGCACGCCCAACTGATCACATCGACGAGCAGCGCCATCATATGTCCTCCCAATCCCCTTGGTCGACCGGGTCTCCGAGATGGGCGAACTCGACGTACTTGGTCACGGCGATGGTGCCGATGAAGTTGATCAGCGCGTAGACGAGGGCGATGTCGAGAAACTCCGGACGGTCGGTCAGAAAGCCCAAAACGGCGATCAACACCATGGTCAACGTGCCGAAACTGTTGACCGACAGGATCCGGTCGTAGACGGTCGGGCCCTTGATCGCGCGGACCAGGGCGAGCGCCATCACCACCAGCACCGCCAAGCTGGCCGCGACGAACATCACGATGAGCCCTCCACCGCGGTCACCCGGCGGTCCATTTCGCCGGTGTTGAGACCCTCCGCGGCACCGGTGGTCAGGGCGTGGACGGTCAGGATGTCGTCGTCGAGCGCGATCGTCACCGTTCCCGGCGTCAGCGTGATCGAGTTGGCGTAGATGACCCGGCCAAGCTCGCTCTTCTGGGTCGCCTTGACGTTGATCACCGAGATGTCGGTGGGCATTCGCCGCTCGATCAGCACCCGGGCGACGTCGATGTTGGCCTTGACGATCTCCCACAACAGCCACGGCCAATAAAGGAGAGCCCGCCAGCTCAGGTGGATCGGGTGACCCTCGTGATCGACCACGTCCATCCGTCGGGAGATGAACACGACCGCCGCGACCGAGGCGATGCCGAGCCCGAAAAGCAGAGGCTCATGGAAGTGGCCGGAAAGAAGAAGCCAGAGGACGCAAAGAACCCCTGCCAGACTGACCGAATGGACCAAGACGAGCCCTCCCTGGTGCAACGTCTTCTCTGTGCCGCTTATCCCCGCGAGCACCGCATATTCGGGGCGACCATAGTTTTCCGATGGCCGGCATACCAGAAAAATCGTAAGCGCGGGGCCGGGTTATGGACTGGTCAGAATTTTCGGGTTTCTCCCGGCTGCATCACCACCACTTCCCCGGGGTAGTCGCCGAGGGCTTGCTTGAACTGCTCCGGCGTTCCCTTCAACGGCGGGAAGGTGCCGTAGTGCATCGGCATCACCGTCTTGGTCTTGAGAAGGTTGCGGACCGCATAGGCCGCGTGGGTCGGATCCATGGTGAAGTGCCCGCCGATCGGCAGAAGCGCGAGGTCGGGCTCGTAGTACGAGCCGATAAACGCCATGTCGGCAAACACCCCGGTATCGCCGGCGTGATAGATCTTGAAGCCGTCCTCCAGTTCGATGATGTAGCCGGCCGGCTCGCCACCCGGATGCACCGTCATTTTCTTCGTGTCCGCATCCGTGTGCACGATATCGGAGCTGTGCTCGGCGCGGACCATGGTGATGGTGATATCGGGACCGAGGGGTTGAACGGCGCCGCTCTTGTTGAACCGGATAAGCTGTTCATAGGGTACCCAGCCGAGCGAGGCGAAGGTGTGTCCCATGTCGGCGTTCATCGCCACCTTGGCTCCGGTCATCTTGGCGATCTCGGCGGTGTCGCCGGTATGGTCCCCGTGCCCGTGAGTGACCAGGATCAGGTCGACTTGGCCCAGCTTGCTCAGATCCTTCAGGGCTTCCGGCGTCTTCGGATTCTTGGTGATGAATGGATCGACGAGGATGACCTTGCCCCCCGGTGTCGTGATCCTGAACGCCGACTGGCCGTACCACTGGAGCTCGGCCGCGCTCGCCGCTCCGACAACAGAGGCGCAGAGCACCGTGGCCAACGCGGTCACAAAAAACGGACGAAGAACTGTCGACATGGGAATCCCTCCGGATTGTTCGGCTTTTCCGGTATCTGGTGCACGCTACACCCGAATGGAAGCCCGGAAATCGTCGGCTTTCGTTTTGCCCGGAGGTTCGCGTCCACTCCGACCTTCGTCGGGCTCGATCGCGCGTTCGATCCCTGTCCGCCTTCGTTCACGTAGGTTCTCTCCCAGGTCAAACGCAATCCGGTCCCGAGCGTTTGCGTGGTCCCACGGCCCAGGCTTTAACGTACAATCCAACTCAAGGAATGGAAGCGAGAGATCAAAAGGAGACCGGGGGCATGGCGATCGACATCGATCTCGCGGGGAAGGTGGCGCTGGTGACCGGAGCGGGGCGGGGGATCGGACGGGCGATCGCCATCGGGCTCGCCGAGGCCGGCGCCGACGTCTGCGTCACCGCCAGGACAGTGGCCGAGATCGACGAGACGGCGGAAACGGTGCGTGCCCTCGGTCGATCGGCGCTTGCGGTGCCGGCGGACGCCACCAACGGCAAGGCCGTCGCCCAAGCAGTCGAGCGGGCCGTCGCCGAGCTCGGCGGACTACAGATCCTGGTCAATAATGCCGGCATCGATCTGCCGAAGCCGCTGCTCGACATCGACGAGGATGGGTACGACCGGGTGATGGACACCAACGTCAAGAGCATGTTCCTGTTCACCCGGGCGGCGGGGCGCCACATGATCGCCAAGCAGTACGGGCGGGTGGTCAACATGGCCTCGGTCGGCGCCTACGTCGCCGCCCCCAACCAGGCGATCTACCACGCCAGCAAGGCGGCGGTCGCCCACCTGACCAAGGCGACGGCGATCGAGTGGGCGCGGCACAACATCACCGTCAACGCGGTGGCGCCGGGCTGGATCCGCACCGAGCTGATCCGCCATCTCAGCGACGACCAGGAGAAGCTGGGGCGCTATCTGAAGACGATCCCGCTGCGCCGGCTGGGCGAACCCGAGGAAATCGCCCCGCTGGTCGCCTTTCTCGCTTCCGATCTCGCCGCGTTCATGACCGGCTCGGTGGTCGTCATCGACGGCGGCCTGATGATCCCGTGACCGGGGCGCGACGGTGAAAAATTCCCGAGCCGTCGGAAACCGAAACGAATGAGCGGACATTCCTCTCCCGGGACCGCGATCGTCAGCCGAGGCCGCGTTCGAGATCGAGGCAGAGATCGTCCGGGTCCTCGAGGCCGACCGACAGTCGGAACACCCCGTCGCCGGCGAACGCCCGATAGCTCGCGAGTTGCTCCGCGGATAGGTGGAAGCTGGACGCCATGATCTCGTTGGTGTCGATCCAGTAGATCAGGCTGCGGTGATGGCCGAGCGAGACGGCGTAGTGGATGACCTGCAGCTCCTTCGCCATCCTCGCGGCGGTCGCCGGGCCGTCCGCCACCTGAAAGGCGATCATCCCCGAGAAGGTGTCCATCTGCCGGCAGGCGAGGTCGTGCTGGGGATGGGACGGGAGCCCCGGGTAGATCACCCGCTCGATCGCCGGGTGGGCTTCGAGGAACTCGGCGATCCGCATCGCGCCATCGGCGTGGGCGCGCATGCGCAGCGGCAGGGTCGCCGCCCCACGCATGATCAGCCAGGCGTTGAACGGGCTGATGGTGGCGCCGAAATGCACCCCGGATTCGAGGGAGAGTTCGCGCACGGACGCCGCCCGGCCCAGCACCGCGCCGCCGAGCGCATCGCCATGGCCGCCGATGTATTTGGTCAGCGAGTGCACCACCCAGTCGGCGCCCAGTTCCAACGGTCGTGTCGCCATCGGGGTGGCGAAGGTCGAATTGACCACCAGCTCGGCTCCAGCCCGTTTGGCCACGGCGGCGATCGCTCGGATGTCGGTCAACCTCAGGATCGGGTTGACCGGCGTCTCGATCCAGATCATCCGCGTTGCTTCGCACAATCCGGCCTCGACGTTGCGCGGATCGGAGCAATCCACCGCGGTCACCTGAATGCCGAGGCGGGTCAGGGTCCCCCGTGCCAGTTCGGCGGTGCCGGCGTAGCTCGCGTCGCTGATCACCAGGTGGTCGCCGGTGTTCAGCCGCCCCAGCATCAGCCCCATCGCCGCCGCCATGCCGGAGGCAAAGGCGATGCAGGCATCCGCGCCCTCCATCGCCGCCAGCTTCTCTTCGAGCTGGCGGATCGTCGGGTTGCCCCAGCGGGTGTAGATGAACGGCGCGTCCTCGGCCATGTCGTGGGCGGAGAAGCCGAGCGAGCTGTCGACGCCGTAGGTGGTGGACATGACGATGTTGGGAGCGGAGGCGCCCGTCGTCGGATCCAGCCCTTCTCCCGCGTGCACGGCCAAAGTCCGCGGCCGCCAATCCCGATCGTTCCGTCGCATCATCGCACTCCCATCCCGGATGTCCGGCATGGTAGCCCAGCTGATTCTTCCATGACATCGTTCGATTGGATGGGGAGTGCCCCGGTCACTCGTCCGCAAAAGAGCAACGGCCTCCATTGCACTTGGAATCAAATGCAGAAACTTGCGGTCATGTCAGCTCCGAGCGGAAATCCTCATGGCGGCCGTTTGGGCACGCCCCGAGGCTGTTGGCAGGCGGCACGTTGTTGCGGTTGGAGCAACTCGCCAGCACCGTCCCAATTTCATTCGATCGCATCACCAGCGCATGCAGGTTCGAGGGGTAGGCCAACGGATGGTCGAGATTTTACCGTTCCAGCCACTGGAGCTGTTTGCCGACCGACGTTCGGATGTCATGGAAGTATGGCTTGGCTTTTTGCGAGGCTGGGCCCCAGGGTATCGGTTTTTTCCGTCTTCGCAGGCCCCACGCACAACGGAACCTCTCGCGCGACAAACAAGTCAAACTTGTTCCTGCGGGAGGGTACCACCAGCCTTCGGTGAACCGGAGTTTCGACCCTTCGGTTATTCCGTCAGACAGTAATGTTAAGTTGTTGTATTGGTTGAGAAATGTTTTCGCTTGTATCGCTGTCGGGCTGGACGCTGAGTTCTTCCCTGCCGTCTTTTTTCTCTGGTACGTGCCCTTTGTCAGGTTCTTTTTCAGCGGTTTCGGCGCGTGTGTGATCGAGCACCTCCGTCCGCAACTGGTGAGCGATCTCGCGCTGAGCTTCTGTTACTTTCTTGGACAGGAACAAAGCAACGTTGTTCGAAAATCTAACGCCGCCACCCGGCCCCAGGGCCACATTCAGGTCATCGTCAAGCATCGCCAACCTCCGCAGATACCAAGTCTCATTCGGTTCACCGGTATCAGGTGGGTAAAAAGGTACTTTCACCTAATTCATATATTAAACTAAAAGGGGTAATAATTGCAACATCAATTAGTATAAACAATATAAAAGCAATTTTGGATTATTTTTGTTTCAAATTTTACGAGTTCAACTGGGTTGGGAGCGAAAATCCGTCCCCTCTGTGCGCGGGCGATCAACGGCACTTTTGTTTGACGGCGGCAAACCGACGAAATAGGCAGTTGCCATTTGTCACGCGAACGCGAAAGAGTTCCGGACCATGAGCTAACAGCCCGTTGGCAAAGCCCATTGTGCGCGATGCAGACGCAGTATACAGGCGAAAATGTGCATTTGCGCGCAACATGTTACGCCCCTCTGCCGGTGTTGGTGCTCCATCAACGGGTCGCTGACCCGAATAACGCACCGCGGTCGGTGCGTCGGCCTCGAAAACCTGAAAAAGCCCTTTTGATACAGCGGCTTAATGAATTCGTGAACGGGGTTTGGTGCGGACAGAGAGGTTGTCCCACATAGACATTCAACGGCGGGTACATCTACCCTGCTCCGAAACTTTGCGGTAAACTCCTCTCAACAGGGCGTTTGCGCAGAGGCTCACGCAATGTCAGTGAATTTTGCCGCGACGGGATACGATACCGCTCGTTATATGAAATCGAACACGGACGGCATTGAATTAAATAAAAAACAGAATAAAAGTTCAAATCACAAACATAATAATCGAATATCTAATCTTCTTTCAAATTGAATATGTTTAAAATTATGCAACGTGGGTCAAGGAATGCGGTTTATGCCTCTCTACCATTTCGGCTTTAAGGAAAATCCATTCGGAGTGGAGCCCTATGGACGATTTTTTTTATGATGCGGCGCGTCAGCATATTCATGCCCAGCTGACGTCCAGCATCTGCGAAAGCAAGGGGCTTATCTTGCTTACGGGAGAGCGTGGCGTAGGCAGGACGATAATGCTTCGCCATCTGGCTGAAGAGCTGGAAATCGTTCATGGAGCGGTTTTATTGCCTCCTTCGGGGGTGCTCTCCTGTGAAGGTCGCCCCACATTTGGCGAGATCGTAGGGGTATGTCGCTCGCGATCCGATGCCCAATATGATGGTGCAGATGACGAAGATGATGAAAGCGGCTTGGCGGAACTCCTGGAACGCTGCAACAAAGCGGATGCGCCCGTGGCCCTTATCCTCGATGATGCGGATCAACTCCAGTTGCAAGCACTAGAGCATCTGAAGGCATTGTCCGCGCTGAGCGCGGATGAACGGGGGCGCCTATCCATAGTTCTATCCGGTTGTTTGGACACACCGAATGGGCAGAGCTGTTCCGCGTTCGAAGCCGCGCGGTTAAACGCCGATGTCAGCCTCCGACTTCAGCGATTTCAAGACCGCGACGTACAACCGTACATCTGTCATCGCATTCGGTTAGCGGGTCGCAAGGGACCGGAACCATTTGCGCCTTTGGCGATCGACCGAATTATTCGCTATTCCGGGGGCAATCCGTTGTCGATCAATTGGATTTGCAGTTCGGCGTTGGTCTTTGCGAGCAGAAACGCCATCAAGACCGTCTCGGCGGAAACCATTGATGCGGTCGTTGCGGGTGACCCGCGCGGAACCACTGCGGATAGTTTTTCGGATTCAGGGAAGCGCCCCAATCATACTTCAGATCCTGAGTTACCCCATGTCCCGATAGAGAATGCAACTGGCTTTCCAGTTGACCTATCGCACCCATTCGTATCGATTTCGGAAAAGCAGACACCGGCGGCCGAGGACGAGGAGGATAAATTTCATTTCTTGGGTGAAACGGTCGGGGATGGGGGCAGAACGCCTGAATTTGCTGCTTTGGCCCGTATTCCGAACCCCCGCCCACTTGAAGAATTCGTGCAAGAAGAACCTGTCGGATGGTGGTCTCAAGATCGAATTGGCATCGTCTTGAGATTTGTCTGGATTTTTCTGGTGGCGTCGCTCGTTGTCGGTGTGGGCGGTGTCTACCTGGCCCAAACTGGACGGTTCGACGCAATCGAATATTCGAAGCGATGGCTGGCCCAAATCTCGGGCAATGAGAGCACGTTGCCGCGGGACGCCCCGCGAGTAAGTGGCTTCGTTGATGGGCGACCCTCTCACCGGGTTGAGGCCTCAAGCAAGCTGGATCGGGAGCGTTCTTTGGAAACGGAGTTACCCCCTTCCAGCGGCAATGCCCGTCAATTCCCCGGGGAGCAACGACAAGCCATTGTGAAGCCGCTTCAAGTCAGTGGATCACCCGTGGAATTGGGATCGGAAGCGCGATCAGGCGAGGCATTCAGCGGGACGAGTTTGTCGGCGGCGACCAGGTCTATACCGGCGCTCGACGCGACAATCGAAAAGGATGGACCGGACAGGGGATCACAACCGGTCACCGAAACCTATGAACCTATCAATCGTCCCCCCTTGGCCGTCACGACGAATTCGGGGGTAGAGATCGACGAGACGATCAAGATCAATGGGTCACACATCGAAATCGAACCAGCGATACGTTCTGAGGCTGATGAGGCGGGCGGAGGTCGCGAGTTGGTCCAGGATTCGAGGTCGGCAGCAGAACCCGGCGAAGCGGTTGAAAGGGGCGCGGTCGCCAACGAGGCGGGTTCGCCGGCGGAAACCAATCCAGTAGCGGCAAGCGAGACGGTGCCCGCGGAGACGGAAACGGCGACCGGGACCGGGGAGACGGTTGAGAGCGGCGAGGCCGCCGTCGAGGCGGGTTCGGCGGCGGAGACCGATCCAGCGGCGGCAAGCGAGGCGGTGCCTGCGGAAATGGAAACGGCGACCGGGACCGGGGAGACGGTTGAAAGCGGCGAGGTCGCCGTCGAGGCGGGTGCGGCGGCGGAAGACCGATCCACTGGCGTCGAGCGAGAGCGGTGCCCGTGCGCGATGGAAACGGCTGTCCGGGACCGGGGAGACGGTTGAAAGCGGCGAGGTCGCCGTCGAGGCGGGTTCGGCGGCGGAAGCCGATGCACCGGCGGCAGAGCGAAGCGGTGCCCGCCGAGATGGAAACGGCGGCCGGGACCGAGGAGGCAATCGAAAGCCCCGAGGTGGCCGTCGAGGCGGATTCGGCAGCGGAAGCCGATGAACCGGCAGCAGACCAAGCGGTGCCCGCCGAGATGGAAACGGCGGCCGGGAGCGAAGAGGCAATCGAAAGCCCCGAGGTGGCCGTCGAGGCGGATTCGGCAGCGGAAGCCGATGAACCGGCAGCAGACCAAGCGGTGCCCGCCGAGATGGAAACGGCGGCCGGGAGCGAAGAGGCAATCGAAAGCCCCGAGGTGGCCGTCGAGGCGGATTCGCCAGCGGAAGCCGATGAACCGGCAGCAGACCAAGCGGTGCCCGCCGAGATGGAAACGGCGGCCGGGAGCGACGAGGCAATCGAAAGCCCCGAGGTGGCCGTCGAGGCGGATTCGGCAGCGGAAGCCGATGAACCGGCAGCAGACCAAGCGGTGCCCGCCGAGATGGAAACGGCGGCCGGGAGCGACGAGGCAATCGAAAGCCCCGAGGTGGCCGTCGAGGCGGATTCGGCAGCGGAAGCCGATGAACCGGCAGCAGACCAAGCGGTGCCCGCCGAGATGGAAACGGCGGCCGGGAGCGAAGAGGCAATCGAAAGCCCCGAGGTGGCCGTCGAGGCGGATTCGGCAACGAAAGCCGATGAACCGGCGACACGGCTTGACCGCCCCGTCGCAGAGCCATCCGTATCGGCGGTGAATGACGACAGCGCGGCAAATCTCCGGTCCGCTCCCGCGGCCAGCGACGCTCGCGAGGTTTCGGTCCCCGTGACTGCCAGGGTGGATCTTCCAGAGTTGCGCGACCTGCCGCAGGGTCGGCCGGAACCCCAGCCCTCGAAACCGGAGGTTCTAACGCCTGGCGAACCGCCGACGCCTTTCCATGTGGCGGAATCGACTCAACCACAATTTGACGTCGACCAGTTGCTCGATCGTGGGGACCAACTCCTCGCCCTCGGCGATGTTGCTTCGGCTCGGTTGTTCTACCGATTGGCAGCCAAGCAGGGCAGCGCCAAGGGAGCAATGGCGATGGGTTCGACCTATGACCCGGTTTACCTGGAGCGAATTGGTTTTGTTGGGGCGAGGCCGAGCCCTGCGGAGGCGATCAAATGGTATCGGCAGGCGATCGACATGGGGGATCGGGGGGCCGAAGTACAACTGCGCGAACTCACAAATCGCCTGGAACGGGCGGCCGCCTTGGGAGACGGCGAAGCCCAACGGATCCTTGAAGGCGTGCGCAACTGAATTTTTGGTAACGGCGGAACGGACGGCCTATTCCGCCGATCGTTCCGCCTTTGCTATCGTTGCCCTTGCTGCCACCGGAGGAACTGGTTGAAGAGACCGGCCCGCTCCTTGTCGCTGATCGTCTTTCCGACCTCACCCTTCTCCTGCATGAATTTCAGGAATGCCTCGAACATCTGTCGCTGCTCCAAGTCGTAACCAGGCCCCGCTGACGTCGACCTGGTGTCGAGCCACTGCTCCGCTGGTTTGAAGCGGATCCACCCCGGAACAACGGCCGCCAGGTTGACTTCCTGCCATTTCTGGTGCCGGGGCGCTTTCAGGAACTCGTCGAAGTTGTCGAAAAACGCTTTGACGAAATTCTCGACCTTGCGATAGCGCTCGGTTTTCGGATCCCAGTTGTACACGGCCATGACCGCGCCTACGGCCACGGTTTCCACCGGTTCGCCCTCCGGAACCAGAAGCGGATAGTCCTCGTGGGAGAACAGCGACGGCAGATAGGTTTCGAGCAACTTGGGCGTTGCGGGGACGTCGACGAGATGAATGCCGCCGGCGTCGCACTGCCGCCCAACACCCGCGACCACCCGGCCTGACCCTCGACCCCCGAAAATGTAGTGCTAACAACCGGCGTTGTCGGGGTTGGCGCTTTGCCAACGGTCTGCTAACCCGAATGGCGCACCGCGGTCGGTGCGTTGGCCTCAAGAACCAGAAGAAGCCTCATTGATACAGAGGCTTAATGAATTCGTGAACGGGGTTCGATGAGGACGGAGAGGTTGTCCCACAAAGACATGTGACAGCAGGCAGATCTACCCTGCTCGGAAATTTTGCAGTACACTGTGGTCGGCAGCGCGTTTCCATGGAGGCTCATGGAATGTCCGGTGATTCTGCTGCGACGGGATGCTGACAGCATCTAATTCACTGAAATGCAAAAATGGGAACGCAACAATTCAATGCAAGCGCAAAATACGAATTTTGAAAATAATAAAGGAAAATTTAACTCGCAAAAATATATCATGATCCATGATAAACTAAAATTCGCGCGCTAAGGAAGGCGGCTTATGTCTTTTGACAACTTTGGATTTAAGGAAGAACCATTCGAAATAGACCCAAGTGTCCATTTTTTTTATTATGATGCCCCACGTCAACATGTCCATGCCCAGTTAACTTCGAGCATCCGCGAGAGTAAGGGCCTTATCCTGCTTACAGGGGAGCGCGGGATAGGCAAGACGATACTGCTTTGCCACTTGGCTGCAAAATTGGAAGCCGTCAACGGCGCAGCCTTGTTGGCTCCTTCGGGACTCCTTTCCTGTGAAAGCAGTCCCTCATTTGGCGAAATCGTGAGGGCGTGTCGCCTGCGATCCGGCACCTCATCCGATGCTGCAAACAACGAGGATGATGGAAGCGGCTTGGCGGAATTCCTAGAACATCGGGGAAAAGCGGATGGGCCCCTGGCCCTTATTCTCGATGGTGCGGAGCATCTGTCCCCGGAGGCACTGGAACGTCTGAAGGCATTGTCGGCGCGGTCAGCTGACGAACGGGAGCGCCTGTCCATCGTTCTATCCGGTTGCTTGGAGCCGCGGAGAGGACAGAGCGGTTCCGCGCTCGAGGCCGTTCAGAAAAACGCTGATGTCAGCCTCCGACTTCAAAGGCTTCAAGACCGCGACGTAGAGCCTTACATCGCTCATCGCATTAAATTGGCCGGTTGGCAGGGACCGGCATTGTTTGCCCCCTCGGCAATCGACCGAATTATTCACTATTCCGGGGGCAATCCGTTGGCGATCAATCGGATCTGCAGGTCGACGTTGGTCCTCGCGAGCAGACAGGCCCTCGAGACCGTCTCAGCAGAAATGGTCGATGGAGTTGCTGCCGCAAGCGCAAGCGCAAGCGCAAGCGAAACGACTGCGGAACACTCACGGGATTCAGGGAATGCCACGGTTCAAGCTTTGGATCTTGAGCTAACTCGCCTCGCGAGCGTGCATAAAACGGACTTGCCAGATGATCGATCGCGTCCCGCTGAAGCGGTTTCGGAAGAGACGACGCCGGCGAGCGAGGAAGTTGAGGAGAAGCCTGTTTTTCGAGATGAAACGGCTGGTGACGCGATCAGAAAAGCCGAAATTGTTGCTTTGGCCCGTATTCCCAAGCCCGACCCACTGGAAGAATTCGTGGAGGAAGAACGTATCGGATGGTGGTCCCCAGATCGAACTGGCATCGTTATGAGATGTCTGTGGGTTTTCCTGGGGGTGACGCTCGTTGTCGGTGTGACCGGTGTCTACCTGACCCAAACTGGACGGTTCGACGCAATAGAGTTCTCAAAGCGATGGTTGGCCCTGCTCTCCGGTGAAGAGAGCACGTTGCCCCAGAACGACCCGCTAGAACTTGGCCTTGCGGAACGGCGACCGTCTCACCGGGTCGAACCTTCGAGCAAAATGGATCGGGAGTATCGTTCGGAGACGGAATCCGGCTCTTCCGGCGACAAGGCCCGTCAATTTCCTGAGGAGCAACGACAAAGCATTGGAAAACCGCTTCAAGATGTTGGATCGCCTGTAAAATTGGGATCGGAGGCGCGATCAGACGAGGCGTTCGACAGAACCGGTTTGCCAACTGCGCCCAGGTCGATACCGGTGCTCGACACGACAATCAAAGAGGCCGGACCAGACATTGAATCGAAACCGGTCGCCGCAATCAACGAAACGATCGATCGTTCCCAGTTCGCCGTCACGACAGACTCGGGAGTAGAGATCGACGAGACGACCAAGATCACCGGTTCACCCAGCGGAATCGAACCATCTATGCAACCCCACGAGGCGGGAGCAGGTCGCGAGTTGGCCGTCGAGGCGGATTCGGCAGCGGAAGCCGATGAACCGGCAGTCAGCCAAGCGGTGCCCGCCGAGATGGAAACGGCGGCCGGGAGCGAAGAGGCAATCGAAAGCCCCGAGGTGGCCGTCGAGGCGGATTCGGCAGCGGAAGCCGATGAACCGGCGGTCAGCCAAGCGGTGCCCGCCGAGATGGAAACGGCGACCGGGAGCGAAGAGGCAATCGAAAGCCCCGAGGTGGCCGTCGAGGCGGATTCGGCAGCGGAAGCCGATGAACCGGCGGCAGCCAAGCGGTGCCCGCCGAGATGGAAACGGCGGCCGGGACCGAGGAGGCAATCGAAAGCCCCGAGGTGGCCGTCGAGGCGGATTCGGCAGCGGAAGCCGATGAACCGGCAGCAGACCAAGCGGTGCCCGCCGAGATGGAAACGGCGGCCGGGAGCGACGAGGCAATCGAAAGCCCCGAGGTGGCCGTCGAGGCGGAGTTCGGCAGCGGAAGCCGATGAACCGGCAGCAGACCAAGCGGTGCCCGCCGAGATGGAAACGGCGGCCGGGAGCGACGAGGCAATCGAAAGCCCCGAGGTGGCCGTCGAGGCGGATTCGGCAGCGGAAGCCGATGAACCGGCGGCAGACCAAGCGGTGCCCGCCGAGATGGAAACGGCGGCCGGGAGCGAAGAGGCAATCGAAAGCCCCGAGGTGGCCGTCGAGGCGGATTCGGCAGCGGAAGCCGATGAACCGGCTGTCAGCCAAGCGGTGCCCGCCGAGATGGATGCGGCGGCCGGGAGCGAAGAGGCAATCGAAAGCCCCGAGGTGGCCGTCGAGGCGGATTCGGCAACGAAAGCCGATGAACCGGCGACACGGCTTGACCGCCCCGTCGCAGAGCCATCCGTATCGGTGGTGAATGACGACAGCGCGGCAAATCTCCGGTCCGCTCCCGCGGCCAGCGACGCTCGCGAGGTTTCGGTCCCCGTGACTGCCAGGGTGGATCTTCCAGAGTTGCGCGACCTGCCGCAGGGTCGGCCGGAACCCCAGCCCTCGAAACCGGAGATTCTAACGCCTGGCGAACCGCCGACGCCTTTCCATGTGGCGGAATCGACTCAACCACAATTTGACGTCGACCAGTTGCTCGATCGTGGGGACCAACTCCTCGCCCTCGGCGATGTTGCTTCGGCTCGGTTGTTCTACCGATTGGCAGCCAAGCAGGGCAGCGCCAAGGGAGCAATGGCGATGGGTTCGACCTATGACCCGGTTTACCTGGAGCGAATTGGTTTTGTTGGGGCGAGGCCAAGCCCTGCGGAGGCGATCAAATGGTATCGGCAGGCGATCGACATGGGGGATCGGGGGGCCGAAGTACAACTGCGCGAACTCACAAATCGCCTGGAACGGGCGGCCGCCTTGGGAGACGGCGAAGCCCAACGGATCCTTGAAGGCGCGCGCAACTGAATTTTTGGTAACGGCGGAACGGACGGCTTATTCTGCCGATCGTTCCGCCTTTGCTATCGTTGCCCTTGCTGCCACCGGAGGAACTGGTTGAAGAGACCGGCCCGCTCCTTGTCGCTGATCGTCTTTCCGACCTCACCCTTCTCCTGCATGAATTTCAGGAATGCCTCGAACATCTGTCGCTGCTCCAAGTTGTAACCAGGCCCCGCTGACGTCGACCGCGTATCAAGCCACTGCTCCGCTGGTTTGAAGCGGATCCACCCCGGAACAACGGCCGCCAGGTTGACTTCCTGCCATTTCTGGTGCCGGGGCGCTTTCAGGAACTCGTCGAAGTTGTCGAAAAACGCTTTGACGAAATTCTCGACCTTGCGATAGCGCTCGGTTTTCTGATCCCAGTTGTACACGGCCATGACCGCGCCTACGGCCACGGTTTCCACCGGTTCACCCTCCGGAACCAGAAGCGGATAGTCTTCGTGGGAGAACAGCGACGGTAGATAGGTTTCGAGCAATTTGGGCGTTGCGGGGACGTCGACGAGATGAATGCCGTTGGTGCCTTCAAGGTTGCGGAACAGGGTCGTCGGCTTACCCGCGACATAGACCATCCCCGCAATTTCGCCGGATTTCAGCTTCTCGAGTGCAAGGGCCTGATCATAAGAAACAGGTTCAACCTTAACGTCCAAGTCATTGAAAATCGTCGATGCGGTCATGTAGGTCCCGCTGCCGGCAATCCCGAAGTTGACCTTTTTTCCGGCCAGATCCTGGATCGTTTTGATGCCTTCCCCGGCGAGAAGATGAAACTCCTCGTTATAAAGCTTGGTGATATAGCGAATTCTCTTTTCGATGGTCGGATGAATGCCTTGCCTCGCGATGAAGGTGAGGACATCGGACTGGACGATGCCGATGTCGATACCCCTCAGGTACAGAATATCCGTGATGTTCTGTACCGAGCCCTTGCCGACGATGGGTAGAATCCGAAGCTCGTTGCCATTGTCGAGTACGGACGCAAGGTCACTGGCGATCCGGATGTAGGTCCCGTTGACGCCACCGGATATGATCCCCACGGTGCCTTGATTGACCTGTTCGCGGAGAACGTCCTGGGGCTGCGTCGGTCCTTGCTGAGCGATAGCGATCCCACAGGGCGCGCCGAACAAGAAAACAACCAGAAGACCCGTTGCAAATCGCCTGAACATCCAGATCATATTATGACTCCCCTATCGGTTTTTGACTGCACGACCCACGGTTCATCCGACAAACTGCAACAGAATCAGACTTCCGAGGTCCCAATCGTTGGTTGCTATGTCCAAAGTATACGATTAGCCATGTATAGCGTAGACGAATGTTCGAAGATTTGGCGCGCCCGGCAGGACTCGAACCTGCGACCTGTGGATTAGAAGTCCACTGCTCTATCCAGCTGAGCTACGGGCGCCCTGCAATTGAGGAAATCAATCCACCCGCTGGTAGCTGAAGTTCTCCGCATAACTCTTGGGACGAATGCGGCGAGTCTTCGGTTCCTGGATCCGATAATCCAATCCTTTTCGCTTCGCGAAATCCACGGCTTCCTCCCGGCTGCCAAACTTCAGCCGCACCTGAGTGCGGGTATCCGAAGACCCCAACCATCCCATCAACGGGTCGGCCAACTTTGGAGCGGCGGGTTCAAATTCAAGCACCCAACTATGCGTGTTGCCGCTTCCCGACTGCATGGCGGTCTTGCTGGGCTGGTAAATATGTACAGTGGTCACGGCAACCTCTTTCTTTCCATAAGTCAACGGCGCCGGCACGTTCGCCCGCAGGCGGAACATAACGGGATTTTGTTTCCGTTGGAAGAAGCTGCCCATGGTGCCGCGGCGGTGGTCACGGGGCATCGAAAACAGAGCCAACGTCACGGTCTAGTTCATTGAAAAACATTTATTTTTTTCAATGTCTTGCCACCGGGCCGAGGCGACCTTAAACAGGTCGACGCCTAGTGAAGCCAAATCGGTATCCTTGGAATGTTGCGTCGGCGGTTGGTATGCCCCTGCCGCCAAAGCCGTCGAAAGGGCAACGCTGTGATGTTGCGTCCGCACCAGGGGCCGTCGCCATTATCGTAGCCGGACTTCGAAGGTAATGAACGACCTGCTCGCCGGATACTGGCCCGTTGTCGTCGCGGCATTGGCGCTGACCGTTGCCGTGGTTGCCTCCGCCCACGCCGTCCTCCGCAAGCGCGACGTTCGCGCCGCCATCGGTTGGGTTGGCATGATTTGGCTGGTTCCGTTTGCCGGCTCGGCACTTTACGGCCTGTTGGGCATCAATCGTATTCGCCGGCGCGCGAGCGAACTGAAGCTGCAAAGACCGCATCCACGTTTGCCCGAAAGTAAAACCGGGCCGGCCCGCCTGGATCTTGCGGCGGCCCTTCCGGAGGGGGGCCGCCATTTGGGCGCCATCGGCGATCTCGTGGATGCCATGACCGCGCTACCGTTGACCGCCGGCAACGCGATCACGACCCCTGATCGGTGGCGAGACCGCCTACGGGAATATGATCGGGGCCATCGACAAAGCCTCGCGAACCGTAGGGATGACCACCTACCTCTTCGACAATGACCGTGCCGGCAAGCTTTTTGCCGCGGCTTTGGAACGGGCGGTCGATCGCGGTGTCACGGTGCGACTGCTGATCGATGGCGTCGGCGCCCGCTACTCCTATCCCTCGTTGATTTCGAGGCTTCGCCGCCGCGGGGTGCCGATAGCGGAGTTCCTGCCGACGTTCGTACCCCTGCACATGCATTATGCCAACCTGCGCAACCACCGTAAGATCCTGGTCGTCGACGGACGCGTTGGCTTTACCGGCGGGATGAATATCCGCGGGAGTTATCTCACCGGCCCCAAGAACAATCACGCCGATCAGGACATCCATTTCCGGTTCGAGGGGCCCGTGGTTGCCCACCTGGCGGATACGTTCGCGGAAGATTGGGCGTTTTGTACCAGGGAGTTTCTGGAAGGTGACGCCTGGTTCCCCGAACTCGCCGCCGCCGGCCAGGCGATCGCGCGCGGCATCGCGGCAGGCCCCGATGAGGATTTCGAGAAGATTCGGTGGGCGATACTCGCGGCTCTTTCTCAGGCGCAAAAGCAGGTTCGCATCGTCACGCCCTATTTCCTGCCCGATCAAATGTTGATCACCTCTTTGGTCATGGCGGCAATGCGTGGGGTTCAGATCGATATCCTGATACCGGAGCGGAATAATCTCAAACTGGTCCAGTGGGCGACGCGAAAGCAGCTTTACCAACTGCTTGCCCGCGGATGCCGGGTATGGAGCACACCGCCGCCCTTCGACCATTCAAAGCTGATGACCGTGGACGGCATATGGATGCTGATCGGCTCGGCGAACTGGGATCAGCGGAGCCTCAGGCTGAATTTCGAGTTCGATGTCGAATGCTATGACCGGGGCTTGGCTTCCGTTCTCGAAGGTCTGATCGACGCCAAGAAAGCTGCCGGTAAGCCTGTAACCCTTGAACAAATGAATGACCGCAGCCTGCCGGTGAAGCTTCGCGACGGAACCGCGTGGCTGCTTTCGCCGTATCTTTAGAGCACCACCTCAGGGCTGTGTCGCACCAATCCTCACGACGCGGACCGGCGTGCGTTGCTGTGAGTCGGAATAATCTTTGCGGTAAAAACGGAAAGGCCGGGCCATTGCGGCCCGGCCATCCCGGTAGGGATTTGTCAGGAGTGGGGGGGTGGCCCCTGACACCGCGGTTATAGCTCGATCGCCATAGGGTCCGCTGTGACGACCGTCACTACGAATCCGGTTTGGAGAAAAATCTGGAAGTACCCCGGGAACACACACGGCGGAGGCTCCAACCGATCCCCGTTTTTTCGGGCGGCGTTGAGGCGAACGACTTGAACGATTTGTTACGCGCTGCCACCATCATGTACAACTTCCTGTACATACGAATTGGGGCGACACCCATGGACGCCATCACCTACACCAAGGCCCGCGCCAATCTGGCGCAAACTATTGATTCCGTATGCGAAAATCACGAACCGGTGATCATTACCAAGAAGAACGACCGTTCCGTGGTGATGCTCTCCCTCGAGGACTACCAGGCGCTCGAGGAAACCTCCTATTTGCTTCGCACCCCGAAAAACGTTCGACGCCTTCTGGACTCCATCAACGAACTCGATGCCGGCGGCGGCACCGAACGAACGTTGAACGAATGAAGCTGATTTTTTCCGAGAACGCGTGGGACGACGACCTTTGCTGGCAGAAAACGGACAAAAAAATTCTCAAACGAATCAACCAGCTGATTTCGGACATCCGGCGCTCCCCCTTTGAAGGGATCGGAAAACCGGAACCACTCAAACATGCGCTGTCTGGTTACTGGTCCAGGCGGATCGACGCAGAGCATCGCATCGTCTACCGGACCGACACCGACTCGATCTTGATCGCCCAACTTCGATACCACTACTGAGCATTTTTTGCGCGTAACGCCCGGCCATCGCCACGTCGATCTCGGGTTGCGCTTGGATCACCGGAACCCGCCTCCTGCGTTGCTACTCCGGTCGCACTTTGATATCCTCTCTACGTGGGGGTGATCAGCGATGGAACGTCGTCTCGCTGCGATCGTTGCCGTGGATGTTGTCGGTTACAGTCGCCTGATGGGCGAGGACGAGGGTGAAACGCTTGCCCAACTGAAAGCGCACCGCAAGGAGCTGCTCGACCCCAAGACCGCCGAACATCGTGGCCGCGTCGTCAAGCTGATGGGCGACGGCGCGTTGGTGGAGTTCCCCAGCGTCGTCGAGGCGGTGCAGTGCGCCGTCGAGATCCAGCGGGCGATGGCCGAGCGCAACGCCGCCATCCCCGAGGACCGGCGCATCGAGTTCCGTCTCGGCATCAACCTCGGCGACGTCATCGTCGAGGGCGACGACATCTACGGGGACGGCGTCAACGTCGCGGCCCGGCTGGAAGGGCTGGCCGAGCCGGGCGGCGTCTGCGTCGCGCGCAACGTCTACAACCAGGTCAGGACCAAGCTCGACTTCTCCTTCGAGCCGATGGGCGAGCACCGGGTCAAGAACATCGCCGAGCCGGTCACCGCGTATCGAGTCGATCCCGGCACACCGCGTCCGCGGCCGCGCAAGCCGGCCCGGCGGTTCACCCTCCGCCTCGCGCTCGCCGCCGGCATCGTCGCGCTCGTCGCCGCGGCGGCCGTCGCCGCGTGGCTCCGCCCCTGGGAGCAGTGGGCCGCCGCACCGGCGTCGGTCGCGCGCGCGGCGTTGCCGCTGCCGGACAAGCCGTCGATCGCGGTGCTACCGTTCGACAATCTGAGCGGCGATCCTGAGCGGGAGTATTTCAGCGACGGGTTGACCGAGGACATCATTACCAGGCTGTCCAAGAATCAAGACCTGTTCGTGATCGCCCGTAACTCGACCTTCACCTTCAAGGGCAAATCAGTCGACGTGCGGGAAGTGGCCCGCGATCTGGGGGTGAAATACGTCCTCGAAGGCAGCGTCCAGTTCGACAACGATCAAATTCGGGTCTCCGCGCAGCTCATCGACGCCGTCGAAGGGCGCCACCTGTGGGCGGAGAGCTACGACCGACCGGCACACGAGTTTTTCGCCGTGCAGGACGAACTCGTCGAGACGATCTCTGGAATCCTGCTCTCCTACGTGCGGATCGCCGAAAAGGCCGCGGCGTTCGAGAGGCCGACGGAGAGCCTGCGCGCCCAGGATCTGGTCTGGCAGGGCGTCAAGTACAAGCACACCTTTACCAGGGCGGGGAGCCTGCGTGCCCGGGAGGTGCTCAAGAAAGCCATCGAGCTCGACCCCTCGTACGCCGATGCGTACGCCTATCTCGGCTATGCCATTTTGGTCGATTACACCTTTAAGCTTACCGGACAGGCTGGCCCCGAGTCGCTCGACGAGGCCATGGGGCTGTTTCAAAAAGCCCTCGCCCTGGACCCGACGCTGGCCATCGCCTACCAGGCCATGGGCTATGCATTATCATACCAGGGACGGGTCGATGATGCCCTGGCGGCCAGCCGAAAGTCGGTCGAGCTCAATCCCAACGACGCCGACAGCTATATGTTCTTGGCGAGGGCCGCAGCCGTCGCCGGGAGCTACAAGGAAGCCGTCGCGGCGGCAGAAAAGGCGGTGCGCCTAGATCCTTTGTCGCCGATCTACTTTTTTAGCAATCACGGAATTGCGCTCTACACGGTCGGCCAGTATGAAAGGGCTGCCGACGTCTACAATGCTTGCCTCATCCAGGATCCGAAATATTTCTTCTGCCATCTCGGAGCCGCGGCGGCCCTGGTCGAGCTCGACAGAATTCAATCGTCACGGGATCACGCACGGGTGATCCAGGAACTGAGACCTGGATTCACCCTGGAAGAAGCATCGTCGATCTATCCGTTCAAAGACGAGACGATGAAGATGCGGTTCCTGGGAGACCTGCGCAAGGCGGGCGTGCCGGAGAAACAAACCCCCAAACAATCAAGCTAGACCTCTTTATCCCGGTGGAGACCTGCACTCTCGCTGCAAGTCAAAGACAGGCATTGAGCGGGGCAGACCCATGGCCCAGGCGCGAATCGACCCCGCCTATCGCGCGGCGTTGAGGCGGGCGAAGCCTGGCTCGAGGTCTTCGATCAGGTCGTCCGCGTCTTCGAGGCCGCAGTGCAGGCGGATGCAGCGGCCGGGGTGGGGCCAGCGGGTGGCGGTGCGGACGGGGCGGGGGGTCGAAGGGGATGATCAGGCTCTCGTAACCGCCCCAGCTGGCGCCCATGGCGAACAGCTTCATGCCGTCGAGCATCGCCCGAACCGCCTCCATGCCGACATATTCGGCGAGGACGAACGAGAGCAGCCCGAAGGGTCCCGAATGTGGGGCACCGCCCGCCGGCGGTCGGGCGGTGCCGATCGGTGCTAAGGCATCGTGAGCTTGAACTCGCCATCGTAGAGAACGGCGCCCTCTTCCCACGGTACGGGCTTGCTTACGAAAGAGCCGCTGCCCTTCACGCCTTCGTAGCGGCCCGTGCCCGTGAGCGCGCTGTACTCTCCTCGAATTACCCGACCGTTTTTGCTGGCTTCCGAGGTGCCGTCGAACCGAGCGCCGATCGTTGAGCCGTCCTCGAAAACGTAAGTGCTGTAGCCATGGAACGGACCAACACCCTTGGTGTAATCGAAACTTACGGTGAAAACCTTGTCGGCCAGCCGCCCGTCCTCAAACACAGCAACACCGCGAAACTTGCCGACGCCAATGATGTGGCCCTCCGTTTTCGACGCCGGGATCGCGGTAATGCTCAGGGTATGGGTGACTAAGCGAAACTTCAAAGTTTGCTCTTCGGCTTGCGCAGACGATGTTGTCAGCCCGACCAACAAGACGAGGAGAGTAGTGGCGATGAGCGATCGAACCATGTGATTACCTCCCAATAGGCGGGAGCACCATTCGGACGAGCTCGATTTGGGAAAACTTTTTTGCAATCGCGCGTTCGTTTGGCCCCCCAACAAACACAACACTGCTCTCGGTTTGCTCCCAAGAGAGTGCCTTGCCGAGTAAATCGCACATGGCACCCGCAAGTGGGAGCGTTCACCGAAGCACCCAGAATAAGAAAAACCGGCAAGCTTCACGCGCAGCGTGGACGGCTATACTTGAGCAAATCTACTTTCCAGGTTGCTCCGATGATAGCACAAGCAGCAATCAAAAGCGAGGCCGAGATCGCATTCGCGCACATTCGAAAGCGAATTTTACGCTTTCTCGGTTTCATTCGTCGAAAGCGTACCCGGCACTCCGCGACGTCTCGAAAGGGAGGGTGTGTTCCTGCCAGGGCCGGGTCCGACGCCAGCATGCATTCGGGAGACACACGGCCGAGGTTCGAAACGGTTTCCGCTTATCGCGTCGCGTTGAGGCGGGCGAAGCCGTGGTCGAGGTCTTCGATGAGGTCGTCGGGGTCTTCGAGGCCGCAGTGCAGGCGGATGCAGGGGCCGGGGTGGGGCCAGGGGGTGGCGGTGCGGACGGGGCGGGGATCGAAGGGGATGATCAGGCTCTCGTAGCCGCCCCAGCTGGCGCCCATGGCGAACAGCTTCATGCCGTCGAGCATCGCCGCTACCGCGTTCTTGGCGAAGTGGTCGGCGAGGACGAACGAAAACAGGCCGTTGCTGCCGGAGAAATCCCGCTTCCAGTATTCGTGCCCCGGGCACGAGGGCAGGGCGGGATGGAGCACCGTCGCCACCTCCGGCCGGGTCTCCAGCCAGCGGGCGATCTTCAGCGCGGTCTCCCGGTGGCGGGCTAGGCGGACGCTGAGGGTCCGAAGCCCTCTCAGTGCCAGATAGCAGTCGTCGGGGCCGGCCGAGGTGCCGATGAACGCGGTCGCCCGCTTGGCGCGGAGGAAGGCCGGCTCGGTGGTGGTGATCAGCCCGAGCATGGCGTCGGAATGGCCGACGATGTACTTGGTCGCCGCCTGCAGGGAAACGTCGACGCCCAGCTCCAGCGGGCGGAAATAGAGGCCGGCGCCGTAGGTATTGTCGATCACCGAGACGGCGCCGGCGGCCCGCGCCGCGGCGGCGATCGCCGGCACGTCCTGGACCTCGAAGGTCAGCGAGCCCGGGGATTCCATGTAGACGACGCGGGTGTTGGGGCGGATCAGCGGGGCGACGTCGGCGAAGGGATCGTAGTAGGTGGTCTCGACGCCGAAGCCGGCGAGCACCGTGTCGCAGAACCGGCGGCCGGGACCATACGTGGTGTCGGCCATGAGCAGGTGGTCGCCGGCGCGCAGGAACGCGATCAGGGTGCAGGTGATCGCCGCCAGCCCCGACGGCACCGCGATGCTGCGATAGCCGCCCTCCAGCGCCGCCACCGCTTCCTCCAGCGCGAAGGTGGTCGGCGTTCCCCGGCGGCCGTAGCGGGTACCTTCGAACGGGGTGTGGTCGGCCTCCTCCATCGCCGCCACCGTCGGGTAGACGATGGTCGACGCGTGGTAGACCGGCGGGTTGACGATGCCGTGGTTGGCGTGGGGATCGCGCCCGGCGCCGACGAGCAGGGTGTCCTTCTTCACGGCCGCCTCACCGTTCCACCGGGGTGTCGTCGCGGTTGCCCCATTCCGCCCACGACCCGTCGTAGACGGCGACGCCGTCGCGGCCGAGCAGATGGGCGGCGAACGCGGTGGTGCAGGCGGTGACGCCGGAGCCGCAGCTGGCGACGATCGGTTTGTCGAGGTCGATGCCGGCGCCGGCGAGAACGGCGGAAAGCTGGTTTGCCGGCCGCCAGGTTCCGAACCGCTCCGCATCCATGAACGCCACGAACGGGATGTTCACGCTGCCGGGAATGTGGCCCATCTTGCGCGCCGGGCGCGGTTCGGGCTCGACGCCGGCGAACCGGCCGGGGCCGCGGTTGTCGACCACCTGCTCGCGGGCGTTGGCCAGGTTGGCGATAATGTCGTCCTTCGAGCGTACCAAGGCGGGATCGAGCCTAGCCGTGTAGTGCGCCGCGCGGGGCTTCGGCGGCTTGTCGTCGACCGGACGGCCCTCGGCCAGCCATTTCGCCATGCCGCCGTCGAGAACGGCGACGTCGCGGTGGCCGAATACCCGGAACGTCCACCACACCCGCGCCGCTGCCGCCGAGCCGGGCGCGTCGTAGACGACGACGGTATCGTCGTTGCCGATGCCGAGCGCTTCGACCGCGCGCGCGAACGCCTCCGCCGCCGGCAGCATGTGGGGCAGGTCGGTATCGGGATCGCAGATCCCGTCGATGTCGAAGAACCCGGCCCCGGGAATATGTTGGTTCAGGTACTCGGCGCGGGGATCGCGGCCGGACCCGGGCAGATGGAAGCTGCCGTCGACCACCCGGAGGGCGGGATCGCCGAGGTGCTCGGCCAGCCACGCGGTGGATCTCAGCGCCTGCGGGTTCGCGTAGTCCATCACGGTTACTCCAGCCAGTCGGGGACCGGCAGTCCCTTGTCGCGGAGGAAGGCCGGGTTGAACATCTTGCTCTGGTAGCGGGTGCCGAAATCGCAGAGCACGGTGACGATGGTGTGACCGGGTCCCAGGTCGCGGGCCAGGCGGATGGCGCCGGCGACATTGATGCCGCTCGAGCCGCCGAGGCACAATCCCTCGTCCTTGAGCAGGTCGAAGACGATCGGCAGCGCCTCCTCGTCGCGGATCTGGTAGGCGTCGTCGACCGGGGCGCCCTCCAGGTTGGCGGTGATCCGGCCCTGGCCGATGCCTTCGGTGATCGACTCGCCCTCCGCCTTCAGCTCGCCGTGCTTGTAGTAGTGATAGAGGGCGGCGCCCATCGGGTCGGCGATGCCGATCCTCACGTTCGGATTCTTCTCCTTGAGATACAGGCCGACGCCGGCGAGGGTGCCGCCGGTGCCGACCGCGCAGACGAAGGCGTCGACCTTGCCGTCGGTCTGGCGCCAGATCTCGGGACCGGTGGTCAGGTAGTGGCCGCGGCGGTTGGCGACGTTGTCGAACTGATTGGCCCAGATGGCGCCGTGGGGCTCGCTTGTCGCCAGTTCCTCGGCGAGGCGGCCCGACAGCTTGACGTAGTTGTTGGGGTCCTTGTAGGGCACCGCCGGCACTTCGCGGACCTCGGCGCCGCACAGGCGCAGCATGTCCTTCTTCTCCTGGCTCTGGGTCTCGGGGATGACGATCACCGTGCGGTAGCCCTTGGCGTTGGCGACCAGCGCCAGGCCGATGCCGGTGTTGCCGGCGGTGCCTTCGACGATGACGCCGCCCGGCTCCAGGACGCCGCGCTCCTCGGCGTCGCGGACGATGTAGAGGGCGGCCCGGTCCTTGACCGAGCTGCCGGGATTGAGGAACTCGGCCTTGCCGAGGATTTCGCATCCGGTCTCCTCGGAGGCTCGGGCGAGCCGGATCAGCGGCGTGTTGCCGATGGTTTCGAGAAATCCGTTGCGGACGTCCATGTACTGCCTGGGACCTCTAGGGCCTGAACCGAGCGGTGCAGACTAGCGGCGAGCAGGGAGGCGATCAAGCGGTCGGCAAGGCACCTTCGGCCTCAGGATTCCGGTGCTTCTCGCCAGCGGGCACGCAGGTCCGCGTGGTTGGCGCGGAACCACTGCAGCCCGACCAGCGCCGTCGCATTGATGATCCGCCCTTCGTCGAGCCAACGGAACACCTCGGCGGCGGGCGCGGCGAAGACCCGGATGTCCTCGTGTTCGTGGTCGAGACCGTGAATGCCGCCGACGTTCGCCGCATCCACCCGACCCACGTACAGGAGGATCATCTCGCTGGAGACGCCGGGGGTGACCAGGAAACGGCAGACGAACTCCAGCTCGTCGATTTCGCAGCCGGCTTCCTCGACGGCCTCGCGCCGGGCGACCGCATCCGGGGTTTCGCCCGCGTCGATGATGCCGGCGACGATCTCCAACAGCCACGGCGAGGATCCCTCGGGCAACCACGGCGTCCGGCAGGCGGCGAAGGCGCCGATGCGGAACTGCTCGATCAGCACCAGGGTATCGAGGTCGGGATCGTAGAGAACGACGCCGACCGCGTGGCCGCGCTCCAGCATCTCGCGGTGCATCGGCTCGCTCCAGCCGCCGGCGAACATGCGGTGACGGAGGCTGGAAGGTCTCGATCCGATAGTAGCCCTGAAACGGGATATCGTGCTCCAGGACCTCGACGTCGTCGGGGGTCATGCGCGCCTCGCTTTCCAATGGGACGGCGGTTTATGTAGCGGGTCTTCGACCGGAGTGCCTCTCGTATCGACGAGCAGGCGTGTTCGCAAGTTCGAAAGCAGGCTTTCACCTCCCGCAATTCAACGGACGCAAGGAACCGAAATGGCGGTGTTTCGGAGAAAAATTGGGTGTGGGCGCAAATAGGGATTGCATTGTGTTCATGAAATGTTCTATATTACCTCAAATGGGGTAAGCTGACGAATGCCGCTCAAGGCAGAGCGCGATTCGTCGCAGGGGGTAAGGATAGCAAGTGCTTGACCAGAATTCGGCGCTTGGGAGTCTCGAACCAATATTGGCGTTGATGACCGATGCGGTGATAGTGACGACGCCGGATTTGGATCCGCCGGGTCCACGCGTCGTCTACGTGAACGAGGCGTTCACACGGATGAGCGGGTACGCGTCGGCGGAGGTCGTCGGCAAGGTGCATCGTTTGGCGGACGGAGCCGAGCCGGCCCATGAAGCGCTGGCCAGGTTGCGCAACGAGCTGGAACACGACCAACTGGCTCGGGGCAGAGCGGTCCGCTATCGTAAGGATGGTTCGGGCTACCTCCTCGAATGGCAGACGGTTCCGTCTGCTCGACGGAGACGGCGCCGTCCATCACTGGATAACGATCTGCCGGGACATGACGCCGAGCCCGAACGTCGAGAAGGACTATCTGGACCTCGGAGCACTCGTTCCGGTTGTTCGTCGAGAACCAACCGGATCCGATCTGCTGGTTCATGCCGGATACGACCCTCACCTTTGTCAACTCGCGCCTACGCCGAACTGTTTCATTCGACACCGGACGAGATGATCGGCAAACGGTTCATGGGATTGGTCGCCGAGAGGGATCGCCTCGGTCTTTCGGCCCATTTGAGGGCGATCGCGCCGGATCACCCTTCGGGGCAATACGAGCACCGGCACCTCTCAAAAAGCGGCGGGACGCGCTGGCACCTGTGGACTACGCTCGGCTACTTCGACGAGACAGGCGCGGTGCTGTCGTATCAGGCCGCCGGAACAGATATCACCGAGCGCAAACAGTCGGAGCAGGATCTGCGCAAATTGTCGGGGGCCGTGGAGCACAGTCCCAGCGCCATCATCATCGCGGATGCCAAAGGCACGATCGAATACGTCAATCCTGCGTTCACCGTCACTTCCGGATACGGATCTGATGAAGTCATCGGCAAGAGCCCGGCATACTCAAGTCCGGCCTGACGAGCGAGGCCGTCTACCGTGATCTTTGGAACACGATCAGGAACGGAAGGGTCTGGCACGGCGAGTTGTGCAACAAAAAGAAGAAGGGTGATCTCTACTGGGATCTCGTGGCCATCGCCCCGCTCAAGGACGCTAGCCGGGGCGATCACCCATTTCGTCGCGATCCAGCATGAGATCACTGAACAGAAACGGCTTGCAGGAGCAGTTGGCCCACGAGGCCACCCACGACTTGCTGACGGATCTGGTCAATCGCCGCGAATTCGAAAGGCGGCTGGATCGCGCGGTGGAGAGCGCCAAGACGCGTGGCTCGGGCCACGTTCTCTGCTACCTCGATCTCGACCAGTTCAAGGTGGTCAACGATACCGCCGGTCACGCCGCCGGCGACGAGCTGCTCAAACAGATCCGCGTCCTGCTCAAGGGCAAGTTCCGGGGCCGGGATACCCTGGCCCGGCTCGGCGGCGACGAGTTCGGCCTGCTTCTCGACACCTGTACCCTGGAAAGAGCGCTTCAAGATCAGCGAGATGTTGATCACCAATCTGCGGGATCATCGTTTCCTCTGGGAGGGTCGGACCTTTCGGATCGGCGTCAGCATCGGTCTGGCCCCGATCACCGCGGATACAAAGGATACCGCTCAGGCGATGGCCGAGGCCGATGTCGCCTGCTACGCCGCCAAGGAACGAGGCAGAAACCGCGTTCGCGTCTACCAGGGGGAGGGTGCCGGACCCGCCCGGCATCACAGCGAGATTCACCGCGCCGCCACCCTTCGCGACGCGATCGAGGAGGACCGGTTCTGTCTCTATTGCCAACCCATCAAGTCTCTCCGGCACGATGCCGACGTCCGGGAGCGCTACGAGATCTTGCTCAGAAAGATCGACGTCGAAGGCCAACTCGTGCTGCCCAGATCGTTCATTCCGGCCGCAGAGCGCTACGGACTGATGGCGGAAATCGATCGCTGGGTCATCCGACATGCTTTCCGTTACTGCAAGAAGCTTTTTAGCGACAATCCCGGTCTCGAGATCTCCATCAACCTCTCCGGCAACAGCTTGAGCGACGATCACTTTCCGGGCTTCCTGAGAAGGCAATTCTCCCGTTCGCGGATCCCGGCGGGGCAGATCTGTTTCGAGATCACCGAGACGGCGGCAATCCAGAACATCTCCCAGGCCACACAGATCATCTCCGACATCAGGAAACGGGGTAGCCGGTTCGCGCTCGACGACTTCGGCAGCGGTCTCTCGTCGTTCGACTATCTGAAAACCCTGCCCGTCGATTACGTGAAGATCGACGGCCGTTTCGTCCGCGACATTGGTCGAGAATTCCGTCGACCATGCGATGGTGGCGGCGATCAATCAGGTTGGCCACGTTATGGGAATCAAGACCATTGCCGAGTACGCCCACAACGAAGCGATATTGGAGCGCCTTTCCGCCCTGGGCGTCGACTACGCCCAGGGCTACGCCGTCGGCGCACCGGTGCCGCTTGCTAGCATACAAGACGGGCGGCGACCGGCCCGGCAATGATGCTGCCGCCGACCGTCGCCGAGGCTTTTGTGTTTGCCGACCCGAAACGCTTTTCCAGAGAGTCCAAAAAAGGTCAAAGCAACGATAATTGTTTGCGTCCTGGTTTAGGGCAGTTATGATTCCCCATACGGGTTAGTGGAAGGTGTTCTGTTGAGAAATAGTGGTTCGGTATCCCACTCGGCGGTGGCCAAGAAGGGGATCGCGGAGAACCCCATGCTCGGCGTCGACGACATTCTTCGATCGCTGGAACCGACCCTTCAGCTCATGGAGGACGCGGTCATCGTGATGACCGCGGACCTCGATCATCCGGGACCCCACGTCGTCTTCGTCAACAGCGCTTTCCACCGGCGGACCGGTTACCAGCCCGACGAGATCATCGGGAAATCACTCCATATTCTCGATGGCCTCAGAACCGACCGCTCGCTGTTCGCGAGAATTCGCCATGAACTGGTTGCTCGGCGTCGTTTCACCGGAGAGGCCATCGTCTATGGAAAGGGCGGCTCCGAGCTTCAGGTAAACTGGCAGATCGCGCCTCTCTTCGGAGACTCCGGTTGGGTGTGCTATTGGCTGAGCACGCTGCGGGACACAAGGAAGTGGCGGGATGCGGAGCGGGGCCAGAAAGCCGCCGAAGGCCTGTACCGGCAGCTTGTCGAGAACCAGCCCGACCTGATCTGCCGTTTTCTGCCGGATACCACGCTCACCTTCGCCAACGCGGCTTACGCGAGGTTCTTTCAACGCCGCCCGGAAGATCTCGTCGGTAAGCGGTTCATCGAGTTTCTGTCGGAGAGAAATGCCGCCAGGGTGATGGCGAATCTGGCGTCGGTGACGCCCGACGATCCGGCGAGGCACTACGAGCATGAGATCGTCCGCGCCGACGGCTCCGTCCGCTGGTATCTCTGGAACGATCTGGCGCGCTTCGATGAAAATGGAGATCTTCTGTCGTTCCAGTCCGTGGGAACCGACATCACCGACCGCAAGCGGGCCGAGGAGGCGCTGCATCGAAGCCATCTGTTGCTGGATTCGATCAGCCTGGCTCAGTCCCGGTTCATCGCGGAAGGCTCCGAAGGAGAAGTGTTCGACCAGCTTCTCAAAGACCTTCTGAGCGTCACCGAGAGCGAATTCGGTTTCATCGGCGAAGTCGTCCATACCGACGAAGGGCAGGCCGTTTTCGAGACTCGCGCGATCACCGACATTTCCCGGAACTCCGAAATCAGAAACTTCCTCGAGAAATACGCCGCGGACGGGTTCCAGTTCCGCAATCCGAGGTCGCTGTGCGGTGAAACCCTCGCGACCGGACAACCCGTCATCGCCAACAACCCCGGCTCCGATCCCCGAAAAGGCGGCGTTCCGAAAGGGCATCCTCCGCTGGAAGCCTTTCTGGGGGTTCCATTCCGATCGGGAATGGAAACCGTTGGCATGGCCGGAATCGCCAATAGACCAGGTGGTTACGATGCAGGGCTCGTTCAATTTCTCAGCCCATTTCTCGGCACCTGTGCGAACCTGATCGTGGCACTGAGAAACGATAGAAAACGCAGACAGGCCGAGGAGGCACTCAAGCGCAGCGACCGCCAGCAGGGCGCGATCCTGAGCAATATCCCCGACATCGCCTGGCTGAAGGACGATGAGTGCCGCTTTATTGCGGTAAACGAGCCCTTCGCCAAGGCCTGCGGCGTGACGCCCGAGGATTTGGTGGGAAAGACGGATTTCGATATCTGGCCGGAGCATCTCGCCCGCAGCTACCGCGCCGATGACCGGGAGGTGATGCGTTCCGGCGAAAGCAAGCGTGTGGAGGAACGCTTGGTGGACAGCGACGGAAACGACAGCCTGGTGGAGAGCATCAGGACGCCGATCGTCAACGACGGCGGGAAAGTGATCGGCACCACCGGTATCGCCCGCGACGTGACCGATCGCAAGCAGGCCGAAGAGGCGCTGTTCGAGGAGAAAGAACGCGCTTTGGTGACCCTGCACTCGATCGGAGACGCGGTGATCACCACTGATGCCAAGGGTACGGTGACGTACCTCAACCGCGTCGCGGAGGCGCTCACCGGCTGGTTATCTGCGGATGCGCAAGGGCTGTCGTTGGACACCGTCTTTCGGATCGTCGACGAGGAGACGCGCAAGCCGGTAGTGGACCCTGTATCCCGCTGCATCGGGGAGGGGCGGATCGTCGGGCTGGGGAACCATACCGTGCTGATCAGCCGTGAGGGGGAGGAGCACGCCATCGAAGACACGGTGGCCCCGATCCGCGGCCGCGGCGCGCGGTTGCTGGGTACGGTACTGGTGTTTCACGACGTCACCGAGGCACGCCGCGTTGCCAGGCAGATGGCCCATGACGCGACCCACGACGCGCTCACCGATCTGGTTAACCGCCGTGAGTTCGAGAGACGGCTGGAACATGCCTTTGTCGGTGCCAAGGAGCATGACTTCCGGCACGCCCTCTGCTATCTCGATCTGGATCAGTTCAAGCTCGTCAACGACACCGCCGGTCATGCCGCCGGAGACGAGCTCCTGAAACAGGTCCGCGGCCTGCTCAGGGGCAAGTTTCGTGGGAGGGATACGCTGGCCAGGCTCGGCGGAGATGAATTCGGCCTGCTTCTCGACAACTGCTCGGTGAAAAGAGCCGTCAAAATCGCCGAGATGGTCGTCGCGACCCTGCGGGATTTCCGTTTTTCCTGGAAGGGGCGGACCTTTCATATCGGCGTCAGCGTTGGCGTCGCCCCGGTCACGGCGGATGCGGAGAGTTCCGCTCAAATTCTGGCGCAAGCCGATGTCGCCTGCTACGCGGCCAAGGAACGCGGACGCAACCGGGTGCGGGTCTACCAGAAGGATGGTGCCGAGCCTCCCCGCCAACACCGGGAAATCCTTCGCGCGGCGACGCTCCGGGACGCCTTGGAGGAGGAGCGCTTTCGATTGTTCTGTCAGCCGATCGTGCCCCTGTCCAAGGACGGCGAAACGCCGATTCGCTATGAGCTTCTGCTCAGATTGGTCGACATGGGCGGCGAGATCGTCCGGCCGGAGGCGTTCATCCCGGCCGCCGAGCGCTTTGGCCTGATGGCGGCCATCGACCGTTGGGTGATACGGGAGGGCTTCAGCCAGTACGCCGCGATCTTCGGCCGGCTCCCGAAGGCGCAGATCGCGATCAACCTGTCGGGGAACTCGCTCGACGACGATACGTTGCTGGACTATGTGCGGGCGCAGTTCGACGCGTTCTCCCTTGCTCCGAACCGTGTCTGCTTCGAGATCACCGAGACGATCGCCGTGCGTCATCTCAGCCGGGCCGCCGAGTTTGTTTCGGAGATCACGAGGATGGGCGGTTGCGTGGCACTCGACGATTTTGGCAGCGGCCTTTCATCGTTCAGCTACTTGAAGTCCCTGCCTGCAACCTGCTTGAAGATCGATGGCAGCTTCGTCCGCGATATGATGGAGAACCCCGTCGACCAAGCGGTAGTGTCGGCGATCAACGAAGTCGGCCATGTCATGGGCATGACGACGATCGCCGAGTATGCCCACAGCGAGGCGATCGTCGAACGCCTGCGCGAAATGGGCGTGAATTACGCCCAAGGCGATGCCTTGGGTATGCCAAAGCCGTTGGAGGAGGTCAGCTGACAGCCCCTTAGTGAAGGCCTCCCACCGCTAGCTGCCGGGGCAGTGTTTGCACGTGGATGTCCCGCTGCGGCAGCGGGATCTGGATGCCGTTCGCGCGAAACAGGTCGAGGATCTCCAGCAGCACGTCGCTGGAGATGTTGTGGATGCCGTTGTGGACGTCGGCGATCCAGAAGCGGAGCTCCAAATCGAGGCCGTTTTCGCCAAAGCCGATGACGAGGGGGTTCGGCCGCGGGAACTTGAGGACCCGCTCGAGTCGATCCGCGGCCTCGCGCATCAGGTCCAGCGCCTTGCGAACGTCCGCGTCGTAGGCGATGCGGACCGGCAGCTTCAGGCGCACGTTGTTGTCCTGGTGGGTCCAGTTGAACACTTGCTGGGTGATGATGTCCTCGTTGGGGATGAGGAACGCGGTGCCGTCGCGGGTTTCCACCTCGACATAGCGGGCGCCGAGGGCGGAGACCCAGCCGTAGGTGCCGGCGACTTCGAGGATGTCGCCGGGTTTGATCGATTTGTCGAGGAGCAGGATGATCCCGGCAAAAAGGTTGGCGACGCTCTTCTGCAGGCCGAAGCCGATGCCGACGCCGACCGCGCCGGTGAACACGGCGAATGCCGTGAGATCGATGCCGACGGATGCCAGCGAAACCAGAAAGGCGAGGGCGATCAGGAAGATTTTCAACAGCTTGCCGAACAGCACCCGAGCCGCCGGGGTCAGCGTCGGCAATTTTTCGATCCGTCGCTCCACCATCCCTGCCACCAGCACCGATGCCCACAACAGAACGGCGAGGCTGAGGATCCCCTCGAGCATGGCGAAAATCGAAACGCGGGATTGCCCGACCGTGATGAAGGTCTCGCGGAGCAGCGCGACCGTCGGCGTCAGGAGGTCGAGGATGTTCAGGGCGGCGACGGTCCAGGCGACGACGGCGACGACGCGCGATATCGTGGCGTTGGGGATCAACGACGATGCGAACCGGATGATCAGCCACGCTCCGGCGAGGTTGATGGCGATTCCGATCACGTTGGAAGGCCAGTTGAAATGGCCCGCGACGACGATCGAGATCCACAGTCCCGCCACCCATGACAGGGGGACGGCGAGGGGGATCAGGGCGTTGACGTAGAACGACTCCTGATACTCGTCGACGGCCAGGTGATGGGAGAGATGGCGGAGCAGTGGCGCCGAGATGCGGGCGACGATCCAGGCCAGGACGAAGGTGATGAAGACGGCCGGAAGCTGGGACAGATTGTCGGGTGTCAGGATCTGATGCGCGAGAACGCCTTGAATGCCCAGCAGCCACTTGAGAATTTGGTCGGCGGCGAAATTCGTTTCCATGTTGTCCTCCCCGTCATTTGATGGGCCATTCCGCAGTACCGGTTTTCTCGTCTTTCGCTTATATGGTCTGCCTGAGGCGGCGCCCCATCGCCTGTCGAGGGGCGTCGACGCAATTCGCACTCGCCGCCGGTGCCGGAGGATCGACCGCTCCACCTTCTGGGCGTTTTGTCATCACGCAAATGAACGCCGTTCAAAAATCTGTTGCAAATTAAACGATTGTCAACAGACCCTAGCCCAGTTCCCGAACTTCGCGAAAACGGTGTTCAACGGCGACAACTACGTCGTCACCTTCTTTCTGGTGATCGCGACAGTTGGCATCGGCGCGGGATCGATGCTGTGCAATTCATTTTTGAAGGGAGAACTACCGCGCCGGAACGGTCGGCCGTTTCCTGCCGGGATTGACCTATGAGGTGAAGCCCGTTCCCGGCGTGGAGCGCGGCGGCCGCCTGATCGTCCGCGGCCCCAACGTGATGCTGGGATATCTGAAGGACGACATGCCGGGCGCGGTGCAGCCACCGGAGGGCGGCCGCTACGATACCGGCGACATCGTATCCGTTGACGACGAAGGCTACGTCACCATCGAGGAGCAGGCCAAGCGCTTCGCCAAGATCGACTATGCGAGCGTTCAAGCCCTGGTCGCGTCCGAGCGGTGAGCCAGGTAACGCGGGCCATCAGCGCGTGGAGGGGTCCCAATCACTTGTCTTTGCCGTCTTTCGGCTTGTAGAAGCGGTGATCTCCGATCTCGGCGGTCTCCACGTAGTCGTTATCCCAAATTGCTGTCACCTTCACGCTGTGGAAATAGAGAGCACCGCCGGTCGGATCGGGGAACTGCCGGTTGAGCGCTTGGCGCGCGATTTCCTTGGCGATCGTGTAAAGGTTTTCCTCCTCGACATCATCCGGGCGGCCGTCGCACCACCAGGAGAACTGGCACGCTCCCGTCTCTTTGCCCTCCTTGACCACACCGCATACGGTGTTCGGGAAGCTCTCCCTGCCCAGGCGGTTCATCACCACGCTGGCGACGGCTTCCATGCCGGCACGACCCTCGCCCTTGGCCTCCCAGTAAATGGACCGGGCAAGACAGGTCAGCGCATCGTCGAGCGCCTCCTGACCGCGAGGATCGACGGCCTGCGCCTCCGGTTTGCTGATCTTCTCGGCAGCGAGTGGTGCCTTCTTGTCACCGCTGGCCGATGCCTTCTCCTCGAGAACCTCGCCCTTTTTCTCCGCCGCCTGTGCCTTCTCTTCCAAGGGGCGAGGATCGGCGTCGCGAGTGATTGCATCCTCGGCGGCCAACGCCGGGCTTGCCAGAAGCGCGGCCGCCAACAAGCACCAAGTCCTGATCATGCGCAGCCTCTAAAGACACCAAGGATGACGGTGTTTGTGCCAATATGTTAACACGCTAAAGATGGAAAACGACCGTGAAATCCGAGTTCATCTTCGATCAAGCGCCGTTTGCGTCCGCCCATGCATCGACGATCGCGGAAACCGGGTCCGGCTTGATCGCCTCCTGGTTTGGCGGCACCCGCGAGGGGGAGCGCGACGTGACCATCTGGGTATCGCGGCGCGAGCACGGGCGCTGGTCGGATCCGGAGGAGGTCGCCCATGGAGTCGAGGAGGGGCGCAGGCGGTTTCCTTGCTGGAACCCGGTGCTGTATCAGCCGGCTACCGGTCCGCTGTTGCTGTTCTACAAGGTCGGTCCCAGTCCGAGCCGATGGTGGGGCATGGTGATCACTTCCGAGGACGAAGGGCGGACCTGGTCGTCGCCGCGCCGTTTGCCCGACGGCATTCTCGGCCCGATCAAGAACAAGCCGGTCGCGCTCGACGACGGCTATCTGTTGTGTCCGTCGAGCACCGAGCATGACGGCTGGCGCATCCACCTGGAGGGCACGCCCGATCTGGGCCGGACTTGGCAGCATTCGGGGCCGTTGAACGACGGCAAGAGCTTTGCCGCCATCCAACCCTGCATCCTCACCTATCCCGGCGGCAGGATGCAGATCCTGTGCCGCAGCCGGCAGGGGAAGATTGCCGAATGCTGGACCGAGGACGGCGCCAACTGGACGGAGATGCGGCCGACGACCCTGCCCAATCCCGACAGTGGCATCGACGCGGTGACGCTGACCGACGGTCGGGCGCTCCTCGTCTACAATCATGTGAGCACGCGAAGGAAGCGCTTTCCGCTCAACGTAGCAATCTCCTCCGACGGCAGGCGCTGGCGGGCGTTGCGGGTGCTGGAGGACCAGCCGGGCGAATACTCCTATCCGGCGGTGATCCAGGGATCCGACGATCTGGTGCACATCACCTACACCTGGAACCGCGAGCGAATCAAACACGTGGTCCTCGATCCCGCGGACTTCGCCCTCTCCGACGTCCGCGGTCACACCTGGCATCACTGATCACCATTTGCGGTTACGGCGGAGGCGGATCGCGAGCGCATCCCGACGGGGACCGCCTTTCAGTTTCGCACCACCGGCGCAGACCCGCTGGCGTTTCCCATCCTCGCGATAGCGCAGGTTGATTTTCACGCGCGAACGATCGGGCGTTGACCCGGGAGCCGGGGGCCGGCAAGGTTTCCGGTGAGAAAGCGAGTGGCGAGGGCAGGGACCTCCGGGCGGAAGCAATCATGACCGGCGATATCCTTAAACTGGGTGAATACGACGGCCTCTATTACGAGTACGACCCGCCGACGGAACGGGGGCGGACGTTCGTCTTCGTCAACGCGCTGACCGGCAACACCGGTACCTGGCAGGCCGACATCGGTCCGACGCTGCGCACCGCCGGCTACGGAACCCTGGCCTACAATTTCCGCGGCCAAGCGGACAGCCCGTTCAGTCCCGGCATCGCGCTCGATCAGTCCTTGATCATCGAGGACCTCAAGCGGCTGCTCGAAGCCGTCGGTCCGCCGCGGCCGGTTCTCGTCGGTTTGTCCATCGGCGGCCTGTTCGCGATGAGGGCATATCTCGCGGGAGCGCCGGCGGAGGGACTGGCGCTGGTCAACACGCTGCGCAAATCAAGTCCGCGCCTCGACTGGATCAACGCGGCGATGGCGCGAGCGGCAAGGGTCGGAGGTCTGCGACTGGTCATGGACATGTACATGCCGTTGCTCGTCAACGAGGAGCGGCTGGTCCAGATCCGTGGCGATTTCCTCACCGAGGACGCTTACCAGCCGATCGATCCGGACGACGGCCACTTCTCGCTTCTGGCCCACGCCCGACACACCGACTGGGACGTGCCCTACGAGCGGGTCGAAGTGCCGACGCTGGTGGTCACCGGTGTCAGGGATCGGCTGTTCTACGACCGCGAGGACGTGGTCGACCTGACTGCCCGCCTGCCGAAAGCGAAAATCCTGGAGATGAAGGACGCCGGCCATCTGATCCCGCTCGAGCGGCCGACGGCGCTGTCTGCCGCATTGATCACGTTTGCCGAAGACCTCTGAGATGAGCACCAGGAACCGATCCGGTCTCGCCTATCTGATCGTCCTCGCCGGTGTCGCCGGCCATGCTTCGAGTGAGTTCTTCGCCGTGCTCTCCGGCGTCGCCGGCCCGGAAGCCTCGGTCTGGCGCTACCTCATCGGCAGCGCCGGCCTGCTCGCAGCCGCCCTCAGCCGAAAGAGCACACGCGACCTGATCACGCCGCTGAAGGAGGACGGCTGGCGGCTGCTGTGGCTGTCGGTCGTCGGGGTGAGCTTCGCCTACCTGGCATTCCACTGGGCGCTTGATTTTGCCACCGCCGTCCAGGTCGCCACCCTGGTCACCACCATTCCCATCTTCGTCGGGCTCGCCAATCTGGTCATCAACCGTGTCCCCTTCACTGCCCCCAAGATCCTGGTAGCCGCCTGCGCCATAGTAGGCGTCGCCCTTCTGGTCACGGACGGCTATCTGGGCGAGTTGGCGGGGCGGAAAGGCTCACTCACCGGCATCGGACTCGCGCTCGCCTGTTCCGCTTTGGTCGCCATCTACTCGGTGATGGCGCGGCCGTTGATCAACAAGCACGGGGCGTTCCGAATCACCACGATCACGATTACTATCGGCGCCGCTGGGCTGTGGGTCATCGTCGGCCTCGCCTGGAACGTCTGGGTCGATCCGTTCACCCTGTTCGACCGACCGCCGATCGAACGCTGGTCGTTGCTGACCCTCGGCCTGTGGAACACGACGATCACCCAACTCCTGTGGTTGGGGGGGCTGGCGGCTGTCCCCGACATCACCCGCGGCGCCTATCTGTTCTTCCTCAAACCGGTGATCACCGCGCTGCTCGCGTTCCTGTTCCTGACCCAACCGATCACCGCCATCCAGATGCTGGCGATCGTCATCATCTGCGGCTCGGTGGTGGTCGAACTCCTGTGGCCCAGGTTCGTCGCCCTACGCTTCAGCGCCGGCGCCAGCAATTGACGCCTGACCGCCGGCAATCCGATAAAACCGGCGAACACGAGTGCAACCAGTGAGCAAGTCCCGGTTAAGCGAGGGCAGGGTTCAGGCAATCAGCGACTGGCTGATGGCCCAGGCGCTGGGCGAGGTGCGCATCGAGTTGGTGTTCACGGGTTTTTGCGAGCGCCTCGAGACTGCGCCCCTACCGCTGCTGCGCGGACACCTGGCGGTTCGGGCGCTGCATCCGTTGTTCACGTCGATGACGACGACATGGTGGCGTGGCGGTAAGATCTCGGTCGATCGCTTCGGTCCGGGTTCCGACGGCGCGGCGCAGTGGCAACAGAGCCCTCTGTTCGACATGCTGGAGAGCCGCGTCCGCACGTTGCGACACAATCTCGAAGTTCCGGGCGACTGGTCCCGTTTTCCGTTGCTCGTCGACCTGCGGGAGACGGGCGCCACCGACTACTTCGTGCTGATGACCCCGTTCGGCGACGAGGCGACCGCGCATGAACGGATGGACGGCATCATGTGCTCGTGGGTTACCGATCGTCCCGGCGGATTTTCCGCCGAGCACATCCGGGTGCTGCGCCGATTGCAGTTCCGTCTCGCCGTCGCCATCAAGGTCGCCAAGCGTGAACAAACCGCCGCCAACGTCGCAGCGGCGTATCTCGGCGCCGACGCCGGGGCACGCGTCCTGGAGGGGCGGATCCACCGGGGTGACGGTGAGTTCGTCTACGCCGTTCTCTGGTATTGCGATCTGCGCGGCTCGACAGAGCTCGCCGACCGGCTGCCGGCTACCCGCTTTCTCGCACTCCTCGACAGCTACTTCGAATGCACTGCCGGTGCGGTCGTCGTTTACGGTGGTGACGTCGTCGGCTTCATCGGTGACGCCGTCCTCGCCATGTTCCCGATCGGCGAGGCCACGGGCGCGGTGGGGGCGGCGCGGAAGGCGCTCGCCGCCATGCGAGACGCCGCCGACAGGATGGCGGCGGTCAATCGGGAACGGTCGGCCCTGGGAGAATCCACGCTCCACTACGGCCTCGGCCTCCACGTCGGCCGGGTCGTGTACGGCAATATCGGAATTCCGACCCGCATCGATTTCACCGTGATCGGCCGCGCGGTGAACGAGGTCGTGCGCCTGGAGGCCCTGACCAAGGATCTCCAGGAGCCCGTCGTCGTTTCCTCCGCGTTCGCGGAGCTCGTGCCGCTCGCCTGGCGCTCTTGCGGCCGTCACGGCCTGCGCGGCGTTTCAGACGAGATTGAAGTGTATGCTCCGCCCGGGAATCTGTTCGGGTAGTTTGCCCGATCGCCGGGACATTATCGGCAGCGTCTGAGAGTCAACCCTTTCGGCAGCCGGGTCTTGTCGGGGAACCCGGTCGAATTGTTGCAGGTCTGGTCAAGCTGTGTCTGGGTCAGGCCGGATACGCCGTCGAGATCGGCACCGCTCAGTCTGGTTGCCTCAAGTCTGGCGCCGGTAAGATCGGCGCCGGCCAGATTGGCGTCCTCGAGAAGGGCGCCGCCGAGGTCGGCTTCACGCAGGTTCGCATCGCTCAGGTCCGCGCCGATCAGCAACGCCTTTTGCAGGTTGGCGCCGCTCAGGTCGGCGCCCGCCAGTCCGGCACCGGTAAGCCCGGCGTCGCTAAGATCGGCACCGCTCAGGTCGCACTTGGCGCAATCGTTGTTCTCTCGTAAGCCATCCAGCGCCGAGGGGTCGAAAGCATGAGCGGTTGCAATCGTGCCGAGGAAAACCACCAGAATTGTCGACAACCGGCTCACCGGGACCTCCGCCTGTTCTGTCCTGAGAAGTCCACCTTCAATTTAACCTATTGTCCGGTTCAGGGGCACCACCATTGACACCATCGCCTCTGGGATCGGCCGGGAACCGGACGGAAATTCTCAGACCCGGGTTATTGTCGTCCAGGTGCACGGTCGCGTCGTGCAGCTTGGCCACCGCGGCGACCAGGCTGAGGCCCAGCCCGGCACCCGGAGTGCTGCGGCTTTCCTCGAGGCGCACGAAACGCTCGAGGACTCGCGCCCGATCCGCTTCGGGTATGCCCGGGCCGGTATCCGCCACGGCGAGAGCGACGCCGTTCCCGCGATTGCCGGTCGTCACCGTGATCCGACCACCGGCGGGCGTGTGCTTGACGGCGTTGTCGAGCAGGTTGGCGATGGCTTGGGCCAGCAACTGCGGTTGACCCCGGATCTGGGCCTGACCCTCGGTGTCGACATCGAGGGCAACGCCCTTCTCCTCGGCAACCGGCTCGTAGAGTTCTGCCGCGTTGCTCGCAAGGGAGGCGAGGTCGAGGGTTTCAAGGTCCTCGGCGTCGGTGCGCGCCTCGGCGGTGGCGATCTTGAGCAGGGTGTCGAACACGACGAGGGCGGCATCCGTTTGCGCCAGCACGTCGGCGAGGGCCTCCCGGTCCTGGCCCGTTTCGGGAGGACATCTCAGGGCCATCTCGATCCGGCCCTTGAGGCGGGTCAACGGCCCACGGAGGTCGTGGGCAATGCTGTCGGTGGCCAGGCGCATGCCCGACATCAAGCGCTCGATCTGCGCGAGCATGGCATTCAAATTCTCGGCGAGCCTGTCGAACTCGTCACCACTGCCGCTGATCTCGATGCGACGAGCGAGATCACCCGCAATGATTCCTTGGGCGGTCGTTGAAACCCGATCCACCCGAGCGAGCATCCTCCGGCTGATGAACACGCCCCCGATCAGTCCGAAGCCGAAGGTCAACGCCAGCGACCAGTTGACCGCCTCTTTGATGGTCTCCTCGAACTTGTCCTTTTCGTTGGTATCCCGACCGACGAGCAGACGGTATCCTCCCGGTAGCACGAAAGTCCGGGCGCGGATCTGATGGGCGACCGATTTTCCGTCTTCCCGCTTCTTCAACGTGAGATGAACCCAACCGCCGGCGTCGGTTTCCGCGGGCCAGTTGGTAAGGTTGCCGGCGATCGGACCGAGCGTCGGGTCGGTGAGCAGATAAACGTTGCTTTGATCGGCATGGTCGGCGCTTCTATCATGGATAACGGCGACCAGCCGAAACAGCCCGCGTTCCCGGTACTGCTCCGCCAGGCCTCGGATTTCCGCCTCTATGGTTTCGTCCGTTTGCCGCTCGATCAAAGCGATGGTCGACCATGAGATGAACCCGAGCAGCACCAGGACCGAGGCGCCGAACAGAGTCATATAAAGCAGCGTCAACCGAAACGCCGACGTACGCGTGAGGTTAGGCAGGTTCACGGAGGGTATATCCGGCGCCCCGGACCGTGTGCAGGAGCGGCACGTCGAAGCCCTTGTCGATCTTGGCACGCAGACGGCTGATATGGACATCGATGACGTTGGTCTGGGGATCGAAGTGGTAGTCCCAAACACTCTCCAGCAACATCGTTCGCGTGACCACCTGGCCGGCATGGCGCAGAAGGTATTCGAGAAGCCGGAATTCACGCGGCTGCAGTTCGATCGGGTGGCGGGCGCGCGTGACGGTGCGGGCGAGCAGGTTCATTTCCAGATCCGCAAGGCGCAAGGTGGTAACCACCTTTTCCTCGGGGCTGGTGCGGCGGCCCAACGCCTCCAGCCTAGCCAGAAGTTCCGAAAAAGCGAAGGGCTTGACCAGGTAGTCGTCGCCACCGGCCTTGAGGCCCCGGACCCGGTCATTGACCTGTCCAAGCGCGCTCAGGATCAGCACCGGTGTGTTCAACTGCTCCTTGCGCAAGGCCTGGATCACCGACAGGCCGTCGAGACCTGGAAGCATCCGATCGACGATCAAGGCGTCGTAGACGCTCTCGAGCGCCATCGCTAGACCTTGTGGTCCGGTCGGCGCGTGATCGACGACATGACCGTTCTCCGCGAGTCCCTTGCGGAGATAGTCGGCCGTTTCACGATCGTCTTCGATAATCAGGATCCGCATGACGCTACCATATACGGAACAAAGAAAAGGGTGAATTAAAGGAAGTAGCCCCGTTCCCCGGGGACGGGGGAACGGGGCTCAGTAGTGCTGGCTGTCCTTTCTACGAGGAGCCAGTTTGTCGTCACCGGGGAGGAGGCATTTCGGTGACGACGGGGGGTGGGGGTCAGGCGTGGGCGATTTCCACCGCGACGAACCGCTCTTCGCCCTGGCGCTCGACCAGGAGGAGGACCGCCTTGCGCTTGGCCTGTTCCGCCTGTTCGACCGCCTGGGTGATGTCGGTCGGGGTTGCAACCGTCTTCTGGTTGATGCGGGTGATCAGATCGCCGGGGCGAAGGCCCTTGTCCGCCGCATCAGAGTTGGAGGCGACGCCGGCGATCACCACACCTTTCATGGTGTCTTCGAGACCGTAACGGGCACGGGTCTGGTCGTCGAGATTGGCAAGGACCAGGCCGAGGCTGTTCAGTTCGATGCCGTCGTTGCCGCTGTTGCCGCTGTTGTCGTCGCCGGTTGCCGAGGCAAGCTGTTGGGGTGCCTCGCCCATCCTGACGTCGAGGGTCATCGCCTTTTCGCCGCGCCAGACGTCGAGCCGCGCGCTGCTGCCGATTTCAGCGTCGGCCGCGGCACGGGTCAGATCCCGCAGGTGCTCGATCTTCTCGCCTGCGAAGCTGAGGATGACATCGCCCTGGTGCAGGCCGGCCTTTTCGGCAGGGCTGCCGGTGTTCACACTGGCAACCATGGCGCCTTCGGGCTTGTCGAGGCCCAGGCTCTCGGCGATCTCTGGCGTCACCGGCTGAATGCGGACGCCGAGCCAGCCGCGCTTGACCGAGCCGTTCTCCTGCAACTGGGCGACCACGTGTTGCGCGAGGTCCCCGGGAATGGCGAAGCCGATGCCGACGCTGCCTCCGTTGGGAGTGTAGATAGCCGTGTTGACGCCAATGACCTTGCCATTTTGATCGAACAGGGGGCCGCCGGAGTTGCCACTGTTGATCGGCGCGTCGACCTGGATGAAGTCGTCATAAGGGCCGGCGCCGATCTCGCGGCCTCGGGCCGAGATGATTCCGACAGTGGCGGTGCCGCCGAGGCCGAACGGATTGCCGACCGCCAGCACCCAGTCGCCGACCCGCGCCTTGTCGGAATCGCCCCAGGCGACGGCCGGCAGGGCGGCGGCCGTCGTGATCCTGAGGACGGCGAGGTCGGTCTTTTCGTCGGTACCCAAGAGCTTGGCCGGCAGTTCGCTGCCGTCCTTGAGGGTGACCGTTATCTCCTTGGCGCCGCCGACCACGTGGTTGTTGGTGACGACGATGCCGCTTTTATCGATGATGAAGCCGGAGCCGATCGCAGCGCGCGTGCCATGCGGACGCTGGAACTCCTGCGGCGCGCGGTCCTTGAAGAAACGCTCGAAGAAATCCTTGAACGGTCCTTCGCGGAACTGCTCCGGCACGGAATGCTCATCCATGCCGGCAGGGTCGCCGGTCGGCATGACCTGCTTCACCGAAATCTGGACGACGGCGGGGCTGACCTGCTCGATGAGATCGCCGAAGCCATCCGGCGCGGGCCGGGCAAAGGCCGGTAATGCTGTCACAACCGGCGCGGCGGCCACGGCCCCCGCGACCAGAAGAGCGCTGAGCACCCCCTTCCGGCGTGCCGGTCTTAGGTTGCTGGCAACGACAAGGGCTTCCATCCGGAACTCTCCATGCTGATGTAAATGATGTCCGTGTTCGATTCGAGAATGACAAACGCGACCTTACGCGGTTGTTACACCGGCATTACCATTTGTTCACGTGGAGTTGCTGTCCTGTCTACCGACGAAGCACTGCGATGATGCGTTCGATCGGAGCGGGATCGCTGAGCAGGCCGAGAGCAGCGGAGAAGTGTCCCTGCCGGCGCTGAAACAGGTTTTCCGGCGGTACGTTCCATCGGCGGGCGAGGGCGAGGCCGCCGGCGAAGGGGGTCAGGTCGTCGGCCTCGCCCAGGATCATCACGATGTTCCGAGGGGACATGACCGGCGGCGCGCTCGGCTCCAGCAACGGTAACCACCGTTCCAGTTCGTTGTGGGTCCAGCCGGTCCGGTCCAGTTCGGCGGCGAGGCCGATGCCACGGGCAAGGCTGCCGTCGACGATGCCCAAGGCCCCGCCGGTGGTTGCCACCAGGAACAGGGCGTCGGCGTGCAGGTTTTCGGGCCAGGTCCGGCCGGCATTGGCGACCAACTGGCTGGCCAGCGCGCCGAGCGAGTAGCCGCCGACGGCGACGGTGGCGCTGCCCGCGTTTCGCGCCCAGCCGACGAGCACCGCCGTCTCCGCGACCCAGGCCTGAAAGCAGGTCAACAACCCGTCCGGACCGCGGCCCATGATCGGCTCGCCGCCGTAGAAGCCTTTCTGCATTCGCTGGGCATGCCACGGCGCGGTGGGCCGGACGATCCGCACGCCATGATTGACCAGGTCGTCGAGCGGGTCGGCGGTTGGCGGCCACATCTCCAGTTCGACCCCGATCCCGTGGAGGAAGATCAATGTCGGAGGATTGTCGATCCCGACCGGCTCGATCACCTTCGACCAGGCCGTGTCGCCGAGGACGGGGGAAGGAAAGCGCACCCAATAAGTTCGCCGTCCATCGCCGGCGACGGCGTGGGAGGTATCGATCTGCGGCTGCGCCGGTGGAGGGTAGGCGGCTTCCGGCGTCGCCAGCCGGCTCCCGTGCCGTGCCTCGACCTCTTCGGCTGGCGTGATGGTCCAACGGACCGGGGGCAGTCGCTTCAGCCATGGCAGGAAGGCGGATCGGCCACGCATGAAGCGGAAAGCGGCACGGTTGCGGGCGCGCTCGGCGGCCATCAATCGATCCGGCGAGGGTGAGAGCGGACCGAACAGGACGGCTTCCCATCTCGCCGCTTCCGACTCGTAAGCCTTTGATGATCTCGCGATTCTCGCGGCCGCCCGACGTGCCGCGACGTCGGGGAGTCCGGCGCCGGCCTCCTCGCGAAACCGTTCGAGATCCCCGTCCGCCGCCCAAGCCGCCGCCCAGCCGCGTGACGCCGGGAAGTAGCAGCGGGTTACGACGCGCACCGCGACCGCATCGAACCACGGCCGGAAAACCACCCGTCCGCAAAGCCTGGGGATCCTTGGCGAGACGAGAGCTTTCGGCAGGGTGCCGTTGCCAATCATAATGTGTCCAAAAATAGCATGTTATGAACAAAAATTCCGGTACTGGTAGATGAAGGACGTTTTTGTAGTGGCGTTGGCATCGGCCCAGGGCAGACTCGCCATCGCCAGGAACAGGGCCTCGGCGCGATCGAGTGTCGCGGTGCGTAATTCGGGAGCTTGTACTCTCGCGAATCCACTCGCAGATCGTTCGACGCTGAAGCGGGAGGGAGATCGGTACCCGACACGCCGACCACAAAAGCAATCATCAGGACGGACGGGCGAGGGTTTCGCGTATCCATCTCCTCCTAACCGGGTTCGCCTATTGCCGTCGCGCCTTCAAAGTCCGGATCACCGGTCGAAAAGGCGAGTCCTGATACCGATATGATCGATGGCCCTGTGTACTTGTTCACGGCAATATACGCGTTTGCTATGGTTCAACCCATGCTCGACCTAGTGCTCGAATGATCGCAACCGACGATATTCTCCCGCGGATGGAGCCGATCCTCCAGCAGATTGGCGACGCGATCGTCGTGACGTCCGCGGATCTCGACCCGCCGGGACAGGTGTTGTTTGTCAACCGAGCCTTCACCGAACTGACCGGTTACGCACCCATTGACGCTATCGGGCAATCCCTTCCCGCTCTCTGGCGTTCCAAGGCCGACCGAGAGACCTTATCGCGGCTGAAGCACGCGTTGAACGCTCACCGCTGTTTCTTTGGCGAGACGGCCGGCTATCGCAAGGACGGTTCCGAGATCACCTTGGAGTGGCACGCTATTCCTCTGCGCGACCAGGGGGACGCGGTTCGCTATTGTGTGAATCTCTTGTGGGACGCCTCGCGATCGGCAAACGAGGCAGTCGGAACCGGCATCACCGAGCGCGGGCGCGTTGGGGAGGGGGGCGTGTCCATCCAGGAGGAACTGGCGGATCACCTTCGCCGACGGACGGCCGAGTTCCACGAGACAATCCTCCGTTTGCACGAGCAGATCGCCGAGCGGCTGCAGGCGGAGGAAGCGCTTCGCGAGAGCGAGCGGCGCTTCAAGGATTTTGCGTCGTCCAGTTCCGACTGGTTCTGGGAAATGGGAGCAGATCTCCGCTTTATCTGGCTTTCCGATCAGTTCGAAAGGCTTTCCGGCATATCTCCGAACAAAGTCGTCGGCGGGACGCGGGAACAGCTGGGAAGATCCGATCCCGGCGATGCGGCCTGGGCCCGCCATCTCGACGATCTCCGCGCCCGCCGGCCGTTCAGAGACTTCCGCTACCGCGCGTGGCGCGACGACGGCGACGAGGTCCACTTCAGCGTCAGCGGCGTGCCGGTGTTCGACGGAGAAGGCCGGTTTCAGGGATACCGCGGCACCGGCACCAACATCACGGCCGAGGTCCAGGCCGAACAGCAGGCGGCCGAAGCGCGTGATCGGCTCCAGGAGGCCATCGAGAGCATTTCGGAGGGCTTCGCGCTGTTCGACGCCGACGACCGCCTGGTCCTGTTCAATACCAACATCCGGCGGGCTCTTCCCCTGATCGCCGATATCCTGGCGCCCGGTGCCCGGTTCGAGGATCTGGTCCGAGCGCTGGCGGAACGGGGGTATATCGTCGAAGCGCTGGGACGCACCGAGGACTGGGTGCAGGAAAGGCTCCAACGGCATCGGGCACTGTCCAGCCCGCTCGAGCAACACTACGTCGACGGCCAATGGACGCAGGTCAACGAGTACCGAACCCGCGACGGCGGGACGTTGCTGATTCGCACCGACATCACTGATCGTAAGCAGGTGGAGGAGGCCCTTCGACAGAGCGACGAGCGCGTCCAACTGGCTGTCAGCGGAACCAGGGACGGTCTCTGGGACCGGGATCTGGTTGCCGGCAAGGTTTGGTATTCACCGGTGTGGCGGCAGATCATCGGACTCGACGAGGCGGAGATGGAGAGCTACGTGTGGCGCGATTGGGTCCATCCCGACGACTTGCCACGCGCCCTCGAGGCGATGGAGGATTATTTTGCCGGCAAGACGCCTTTCTACCAGTGCGTATACCGACATCGGCACAAGGACGGACACTGGATATGGATAGAGGCGCGCGCAACCTGCGTTCGGGACGAAAAGGGGACACCAATTCGATACACGGGCCGGTTCAGCGATATCTCGAAGCGGGTGAAGGCGGAAGAACGTTCGCGCAAGCTCCAGGCGGAGCTGGAGCACGTCGCCCGCCTGAACATCATGGGAGAGTTGGCCGCCGGGATCGCCCATGAACTGCATCAGCCGCTCACCGCGATTACCAACTATGTGCAGACGGCCCGCGATCTGTTGGAGGAGGCCGAAGGCGCCGGTCTGCAGACTGTCTACGAGGCGATGGACAGGACCGTCGACCAGTGCCAGCGGGCCGGACAGGTCATCCGCCGTCTTCGCGAGTTCATGGGCAAGGGCGAAACACGGCGTGGCCTTCAGGATATCAATACTGTTATCGAGGAATCCGCTGCCCTGGCCCTGGTCGGCGCGACCGAAAATGGGCTGGAGCTGAAACTCGAGCTGGACCGCGGGCTGCCTGCGGTTTTCGTCGACAAGATCCAGATCCAGCAAGTTGTCGCCAACCTGATAAAAAACGCTCTCGATGCAATGGAGCGTTCGCAAAACCGCCAGCTTACGCTGAGGACATCGCGACACAGTGGCGATGCCGTCGAGGTGGAGATCGGTGATACCGGCCCCGGGATCGCCGCGAACGTCGTGGATCGGCTGTTCGAACCGTTCGTAACCACCAAGCCGCAAGGGATGGGAATCGGACTTTCGATCTGTCGTTCAATCATCGAGGACCATCACGGCCATCTGGTCGCGAACGCCAACGAGGATGGTGGCGCCACCTTGCGCTTTACCCTCCCCATCGGATCCGAATATACCGGTCGCCATGGCTGAACCAACGATATTCGTCGTCGATGATGACGAGGCGGTACGACATTCCTTGCACATGCTGCTGACCGCTCAGGGCTTTTCGGTGAACACCTACCCGTCGGCACAGGAGTTCCTGGACGCTGCCGTTGTCTGCGGCGAAGGCGTGCTGCTCCTCGATGTTCGCATGCCGGGTCTGAGCGGGCTGGACCTGCAAGCGAAGCTGCGGGCCAAACACGACCACCTGCCGATCGTGTTCATCACCGCCTTTGGAGACGTTCCTCTGGCGGTCGACGCGATGAAGGCAGGTGCCGTCGATTTCCTGGAGAAGCCGTTCACCAAAGCGGCCATTCTGAACTGTATCGGCCGCGCCCTCAATCTCGGCACCCAAGTCAGGACCGAGGACCGTTTTACCGCCGACGCCAAGACTCGCGTAGAAAGCCTGACCCCTCGCGAGAGACAGGTGCTGGAGCGAGTGGTTAGCGGACGGCAAAGCAAGACCATAGCATTCGACCTGGGAATAAGCGTACGGACCGTGGAAAACCATCGAGCCCGAATCATGGGCAAGATGGAGGCCGAGAGCGTCTCCCACCTCGTGCGCATGGCTTTGGCCGCCGGCGTCGTCCCCGGTGAGCCGCACCCATCGAACATTGGCAATCGCTGAGCATTCGACCGGGGCGATCCGCGCCTCGCGCGCTGATTGAGTATAATTACGTAGGTGTTCCACCATACGCCGCATCCCTGCGGATGATCTTGGGTACCATTGCGGATTTTTTCTCGCGGCGCCGGCGAGCAATATTCGAGTCGTTCCCTTGGGGTCAAATCCTCGGCTCCTGCCCGGAGAAAACGCGGGCCGACAAGTGCCGAGGGGGACGCCTGCAGCTGGTTCGTCGTTTGACGAACCCCGGCGTGTCGCGCATGACATGGCGATGAACAGGGGGGCAAGGTCGAGTGGCCTGTTCGCCGTGGCATCGACGGCACCCCGCTGCGGAGGCGTTCGATCTACGGGATGGGAAATCGGAACCGGATGAAATGTATGTGGGCGCGAAAACAACAACCGTAACAGCCTGCTAAGGAGGAAATCCAATGCTCGCGGAACTCTACAGCGAACTTGTGAACCTGCATTTCGAAGTTCAGAAGCTTGCCGCCGGCAGTCGCCAGAAAGAGGCGAGCTTCGTGTTTGACCGTATTCTCGAAGTGGAAGGACAGATCAATGAGATCCCGGCGATGACCCTCGAGGACGCGGCGGTGAAGCTGCGCTTTCTCAGAGTCGAGATCGGCGGTGAGATCACCGATCGTCAGCGACGGTTGCTCGACGAAGCGATCGCCATTGTAAGGAGAGCCACAGAACACTGAGCGACAATTGTCGGCGCCCGAAAGTTCTCAAGGGCCTGACCAGCGATCGAGCACGTCGTGCTCGATGCCGATGTGATCGAGTGCTCTGCCGACGCTCTGCCGAACGATTTCCATGATCGTTCCCGGCCGATGATAGAAGGCCGGCATCGGCGGCATGATCACCGCCCCGGTCTCGGTCACCTTCGTCATCAGCCTGAGGTGGCCGAGATGCAACGGCGTTTCCCGAACCATCAGCACCAGTGGCCGGCGCTCCTTGAGGGTGACATCGGCGGCACGGATCATCAGGTTGTGGGAGAAGCCGTTGGCGATTCCGGAGAGAGTCTTGATCGAGCAAGGGGCGATGATCATCCCTCGGGTGCGGAACGAGCCGCCGGAGACCGCCGCAGCCAGGTCCTTTATGTTGTAGACCACGTCGGCAAGCGCCCGCACTTCGTCGAGGCTGACGTCGGTTTCGATGGCGAGCGTCCGCACCCCCATCTCACTGATGATCAGATGGCTCGGATGGCCGAGTTGTCTCAGGGCCTTCAGCAGTTCGACGCCGTAGACGACGCCGGATGCGCCGCTGATTCCGACTATCAGGGGTAACGCCATGAACAGACCCTTTCACCTCGAATGCGACTCATGATGGCGGGTTCGCAGGACGTAAACAAGACGCGCCCCACAGCCGGCGTCGAGTTGCCGGAACATGGCCGACGCGGTTGCTGTTTTCTGCTAGGCTCCGAGTTGTGACACTTTCGTACAAGCTTGAGATGGAGCCCGACTGGTATCATGACCTTCATTGGCGATTTTCCCGAACCCGATCCATTGCGTGCCGCCATCCAGGCGGCGACCCTCGCCGACGAAACGACCTGTGTCGAAGCGCTGGTCGCCGAGGCCGATCCCGGCGTCGCCGTGCGCAGGCGGATCACCGCCAGAGCGACGACCCTTGTCGAGCGAATCCGTGATCGTGAGCAAAGCGCGGGCGGGCTCGACGCTTTCATGCACGAATACGACCTGTCCAGCCAGGAAGGGGTGATGCTGATGTGCCTGGCGGAGGCGCTTCTGCGGGTCCCCGATCCGGATACGGCCGACAAGCTGATCGCCGACAAGATCGGCGACGCCCAGTGGGAGCGGCACCTGGGTCAAAGCGAGTCGCTGTTTGTCAATGCCTCGACCTGGGCACTGATGCTTACCGGCCGGGTCATTCGCGTGGAGGGGGCGGGGATCGGCGATCCGGGATCGTTCCTGCGCCGGCTGGTGGCGAGAAGCGGTGAACCGATGATCCGGCAGGCGATGATCCAGGCGATGCGGATCATGGGGCGCCAGTTCGTCATGGGACGCACCATCGAAGAAGCCCTCGACCGCGCCCGCGAATCCGAAGCCCGCGGCTATCGCCATTCCTACGATATGTTGGGTGAATCGGCCCATACCGGGCGCGACGCCGAGCGCTACTTCCAGTCCTACCGGAATGCCATCGCCGCCGTCGGCAGCGAGAACGCGGGACGAGGATTCGTCGATGGACCGGGGATATCGATCAAGCTGTCGGCGTTGCACCCCCGTTTCGAGTTCTCCCACAGGCAGCGGATCGTCGGCGAACTGACTCCACGGGTCAGGGACCTGGCGGTGCGGGCCAAGGCCGCGGGCATCGGCATGTGCGTCGATACCGAAGAAGTGGACCGGCTGGAGATCACCCTCGACGTCATCGAAGCGGTGTTCACCGACCCGGAACTGGGCGGCTGGGAAGGGTTCGGCCTGGCGGTTCAGGCCTACCAGAAGCGGGCGGCGTCGCTGATCGACTGGCTCGCCGCGCTGGCCCGGAGTCGGGGGCGGCGACTGTCGATTCGGCTGGTCAAGGGAGCCTATTGGGATGCGGAAATCAAGCGCGCCCAGGAGCAGGGGCTCGAGGGCTTTCCGGTGTTCACACGCAAGGTGAACACCGACGTCTCCTACATTGCCTGCGCAAGAAAACTTCTCGCCTCGCCCGACGCGTTCTATCCCCAGTTCGCGACCCACAACGCCCATACCCTGGCGGCGATTCTGGAACTGGCTGGCACCCGCCGCGATTTCGAGTTCCAGCGCCTGCATGGCATGGGCAAGGCGATGTACGACCAGGTCATCCAAGGCGGCGGCAGCGGCGGTGCGGGCATCCCGTGTCGGATCTACGCGCCGGTGGGCAGCCACGAGGACCTGCTGGCCTACCTGGTGCGCCGGCTGCTGGAAAACGGCTCCAACACCTCGTTCGTCAACCGCATCGTCGACGAGCAGGCGCCGATCGCCGACATCGTCGCCGACCCGATAGAGCGGGTGGCGAGGCTGAAGACCAAGCCACATCCACGGATTCCGCTCCCCGTGGATCTTTACGGTGCCGAGCGGCACAACTCACGGGGAATCGACTTGAGCGATCCGGCATCGCTGCGGTCGTTGGCGAGGTCGATGGACGCCTTCCTCGGGCCGTGGCGGGCGGTGCCCAGGGTCGCCGGCAAGGAAGTTCCCGGCGGTACCGAGCGAACGGTTACCGATCCGGCCGATCGACGGCGGGTTGTCGGCCGTGTCCGCGAGGCGGGAACCGAGACGGTCGTGGCGGCATTGGCCGCCGCCGCCGCCGCCGCCCCGGACTGGGAAGCGACACCGGCCGGAGACCGCGCCGCCTGCCTCGATCGGGCGGCGGACTTGCTCGAAAGCGCCGGTCCCGAGTTGATGGCCCTTTGTGTCCGCGAGGCGGGCAAGACCATCCACGATGCCTTGGCCGAGGTGCGCGAGGCGGTGGACTTTTGCCGCTATTACGCCGCCCGGGCGCGGGCCGATTTTGCCACCCCTCTGGAGATGCCGGGTCCTACCGGCGAACGCAACCAGCTGGCCCTCCGCGGTCGTGGCGTGTTCGCCTGTATCAGTCCCTGGAATTTCCCGCTGGCGATCTTCTGTGGCGAAGTGACGGCGGCGCTGGCCGCCGGCAACGCGGTCATCGCCAAGCCCGCCGAGCAAACGCCGCTGATCGCCGCCCGGGCCGTCGAGTTGCTCCACAAGGCGGGAATCCCTCCCGGTGCGCTCAATTTGCTGCCTGGCGACGGGGTCGTCGGCGCCGCGCTGATCGCCGATCCCCGGGTCAACGGGGTCGCGTTCACCGGTTCGGTGGAGACAGCCCGCGCCATCAACCAGGCACTCGCCGGCCGCACCGGCCCGATCGTGCCGCTGATCGCCGAGACCGGCGGCCAGAACGCGATGATCGTCGATTCGACGGCGCTTCCCGAGCAGGTGGTCACCGACGCGGTGACCTCGGCCTTTCGCAGTGCCGGCCAGCGCTGTTCGGCGCTCCGGGTGTTGTTTGTCCAAAAGGACATCGCCGGGCGAATCACCAAGATGCTCGCCGGCGCGATGGCGGAACTAAGCGTCGGCGAGCCCGGCCGGCTTTCCACCGACGTCGGCCCGGTCATCGACGACGACGCCTTGCGGATGCTCGAGGATCACGCCCGGCGGATGGAGCGGGAAGGGCGGTTGCTCTACCGGGTCCCTCTCGACGAGGAGGCCTGCGCCCACGGCACCTTCTTTGCCCCCTGCGCTTTCGAGATCGATAGGCTCGATAGGCTGGAGCGGGAGGTTTTCGGGCCGATTCTCCACGTCATCGCCTTCGATGGCGAGCGGCTCGACAGGGTGATCGACGGGATCAACGCCATAGGCTATGGGCTCACCCTCGGCATTCACAGCCGGGTCGGCGACTTCGCCCGCCGCATCCACCAACGGCTTCGGGTCGGCAACACCTACGTCAACCGCAACATGATCGGTGCCGTCGTCGGGGTGCAGCCGTTCGGCGGCGAGGGCCTGTCGGGAACCGGCCCCAAGGCCGGTGGCCCCCGATATCTGCACCGGTTTGCCACCGAGCGGACTCTGACCGTCAATACCGCCGCCGCCGGCGGCAACACGGCGCTGCTGTCGCTGGAGGAAGATGAAGTCCTCTGACGGGTTCACACGGGTTGTCGGCCAAGGCAAAGGTCGATAGACAAAGCCGATGGTATCCAAACCCCGGCACCTTGCTGTTCTCTGTCTAACGATCGTCGTGGCTATCGCGGCCTGCGGCGAGACCCGTCCCTACGTCTACAAAAAGAAGGAGTTCGACCGCGAGGCCGAGGACTTCAACAAGGAGCCCAAGGACCGCGATTCGGTTACCATCTGCTACAACAAACAGAGCACCACCCCCGAGGTCGTGTTCGAATTGGCCAGCACCGAATGCGGCAAGTACGCCAAGCGGGCGCGACCGACCCATCAGGGCTTTGGCGATTGCCCGATTGCCACCCCGGTGGAAGCCCACTTCGCCTGCGACAAACCTTAGTTACTGCGATGTCACTTATGGTGCTGCCTCGCGAAAGGTGGCCGTGGAGAAACGACGGCGGCGACCGATGGCTTTGACTCTGATATCGCTGGTGGTTGCGGGGTATCTCGCGCTGGTCGGCGGGATGTATGTCTTCCAGCGGAACATGCTCTACTTGCCGAGCGCCGCGACCCCTTCGCCGATGGCGAGCGGCGTGCCGGAAATGGAGGTGGTGAAACTGGCGACGGCGGACGGCCTGGAACTTTCCTCGTGGTATCGGCCGGCAGGCGGCGAACGGCCCACCATCGTCTATTTCCACGGCAACGCCGGGCACATCGGCTATCGTGGCGCCAGGGTCCGGCCCTATCTCGACGCCGGTTTCGGAGTCCTCCTGGTGAGCTACCGCGGGTACGGTGGTAATCCGGGCAGCCCGGACGAGGACGGACTCTACCAGGACGGCCGGGCGGCGATGGCGTTTCTCGCCGCCGAGGACGTACCACCGGAGCGAACGGTGATCTACGGCGAGTCGCTGGGGACGGGGGTTGCGGTGCACATCGCCGCGGAACAGGCGCGGGCCTCACGCCCGGTCGGTGCGCTGGTGCTCGAGGCGCCGCTGTCCTCGGCCGCCGATGTCGGGGCCCATCACTATCCGTGGGCGCCGGTGCGCTGGCTGATGAAGGACCGGTTCGAGTCGAAGGCCAAGATCGCCGGAGTCGGAACACCGGTATTCATCTATCACGGCGAACGGGACCGCGTCGTTCCCGTCCGCTTCGGTCGGGCGCTGTTCGACGCCGCCGTCGATCCCAAGGAAAGCCTGTGGATTCCGGACGCCGGTCACGCAGGACTCGACGTCGACGATGTGGTCATCGACTTCCTCGACCGCCGGTTGGGCAGCCAGCATTAGTGGAAAGGGGAGATTCGGGAAATTCGGGGCCCCGGCCGGGTCAGGAGAAGGCCTTGAAGGCAATGATGGTGTAGGTGTCCTTCACACCGGGCAGTTTCTGGATCTTCTCGGTGACGAAATGGCCGATATCGGTGCCGTCATCGAGGTGACACTTGATCATCAAATCATACTGTCCTGAAGTCGAATGAACTTCCGAGATGCCTTCGATCTCGTCGACTGCGCTCTCGGCGACCCGATAGGACTTTCCCAGGTCGCATTTGATCTGTACGAAGATGGTCTGCATCGAAAGTCTCTCGTCTACCTACGCCGTTTACTGCTCTTTCTTTCCCAGCTTCGGCTCGCGCAACATGAAGGCGGGAACGTGGTCGCCCATGCCGACCACGGGTTTGTCCGGTTCCTCGCGGCGCGGCGGACGGGACGTATGCGGCATTCGGTCGTTCGATCGACTGGGTCGACTCGGCTGCTTTTGTCGTGTCTCGGTTCTTTCGGGGGGCCTGTCGTCGGTTGCCGCGCTCTTCTGCCTTCCGCCGGCCTTGCGGCGATTCCGGGTCTGCGGCTTGCAGTTCCGAAGATTTCGACCCCTTCCACGGTCATGCGTGGGAGCGGTGTGCCGATCAATCTCTCGATTGCCAACACGTACTTGCTGTCTTCGGGCGTCGCGACGGTGAACGCACGCCCCTCGCGTCCGGCACGTGCGGTGCGGCCGATACGGTGCACATAGTCCTCTGCGCTGGCCGGAACGTCGTAATTGAAGACGTGGCTCATATCCTGAATGTCGAGGCCTCGGGCGGCCACGTCGCTACAGACGAGAAGCTTCATTTCGCCGCGCTTGAACCGCTCGAGAACCTCCGTACGGGCCGGCTGCGCCATGTCCCCGTGCAGCATGGCGGCGTCGTACCCGCGACGGACGAGCGACCGTGCAAGAATCCCGACATCCCGTTTGCGGTTGCAGAAGATCAGCGCATTGCGGACGTCCTCGCTGTCGATCAGGTTCCTGAGCGCAGCGCGCTTTTCCTTGTGGCTGCCGTGAGCGCCGCCTTGGTCGATGATCAGCAGGCCCTGGGTCACTGTCGTCGACGTGGTGGCCGGAGGCGCGACGCTGATTTCCTTCGGGTTGTTGAGGAACGCATCGGCGAGCCGGCGAATTTCCCTCGCCATCGTTGCCGAAAAGAACAGGGTCTGGCGCATTCGCGAGACCAAGGAAACAATCCGTTCGACGTCGGGAATGAAACCCATGTCGAGCATGCGGTCGGCTTCGTCGATGACCAGGATTTTCACGTCGTTCATCAACAGGCGGCCGCGACCAAAGACATCCAGAAGTCGGCCCGGCGTGGCGATCAGTACGTCGGCGCCCCGGTCCAGCACCTTGAACTGCTCGGTCATCGACTCGCCGCCGATCAGCAATGCCTTCGAGAGCTTGTGGTATTTCCCGTAGGTGTCGAAGTTCTCGGCGACCTGGGTGGCCAGCTCGCGGGTCGGCTCGAGAATCAGCGAGCGCGGCATCCGCGCCTTTGCGCGCCCGGCGGCGAGAATCTCGATCATCGGCAGCGTGAACGACGCGGTCTTGCCGGTGCCGGTCTGCGCGCAGCCGAGAACGTCCCGTCCCATCAAGATATAGGGGATCGCCTGTTGTTGAATGGGAGTAGGCTCGCTGTAGCCGGCATCGGCAACGGCTCGCAGAACGTCCGGGCTAAGTCCGAGGTCTGAAAAGTCCATATGCAATTGGGGCTCGGGTGGCAACCGGAAGGCGGCGGTGCGACCCAATTATTCCACTGTTGGAGTGGGATAATAGGTGTTCGTGCGCCCAAGTCAACGGTCCGTCGAAAAGTCGGGGGTCGGGCATCCACGCTTGGCCCCACCACTTGTTTCGGATAGGTTGACCGGCCGCGGCACCGGAGGAACATCAGACCATGCTGATTACTGCCGATCGATCCTGTCTGCTGGTCATCGATATCCAGGACAGACTGGCTCCGACCATGGCCGACACCCAAATGGTGATCGATAACACCGCACTATTGTTGAAGGCGGCGGGCGTGTTGGAGGTGCCAATTCTGGTCTCCGAACAATACCCTCGAGGCCTCGGACCGACGTTGCCACAACTGGCGGCACTGGTGCCTCCCGACTCGAGGGTCGAGAAGGTGCATTTCTCGTGCCTGGGCGACGACGGCTTCGCTCGGCGATTCCGGGAGATCGACCGGTCGCAGGCGGTGCTGGTCGGCATCGAGGCTCACGTCTGCGTGTTGCAGACCGCCGAGCAACTGATCGAGGCCGGTTGCGATGTCTTCGTGGTCGCCGACGCCACCTCCTCGCGCACCACGGCCAACCACGAGGCGGCGCTCGAGCGGATGCGGGCCGACGGCGCGCAAATCGTGACCACCGAGATGGTGGCCTTCGAGTGGTTGGAGAGAGCCGGGACCCCGGAATTCAAGGAAATCAGTGCACTGATCAAGTAGGCGGAACGGGCGGGCGGCGACATGTCAGGGAAAATTCCGCTGGTGCTGCTTCCAGGGCTGCTTTGCGACGCGGCGCTCTGGCAGGATCAGATCGAAACCCTTTCCGATATTGCCGAGACGACCGTCGCCGATCTCAGCCGCGACGACCAACTCGGTCCCCTGGCGCAACGGGTGTTGTCCGAAGCTCCGGAGAGCTTTGCGCTTGCCGGACTGTCGATGGGGGGTTACGTGGCCCTGGAAATCGCACGGCAGGTCCCGGACCGCATATCCCGGTTGGCGCTTCTCAACACGTCGGCGCGCGCGGACAGCCACGAGCAGACGGCGCATCGACAGGCCCTTATCGATCTCGCACGCAGGGGCGAGTTCAGAGGGGTCACACGACGGCTGCTGCCGCAACTCATCCATCCCGACCGGCTAAACGACATCCAGCTCACCGAAACGATCTTCGCGATGGCGGAACGACTGGGCCGGGAGGCTTTCCAGCGCCAGCAGCGGGTGATCATGAACCGACCGGACAGCCGCCGCGACCTCGGCCTGATTCATTGCCCTACGCTGGTGCTGTGCGGCCGGCAGGACCTCCGTACGCCTCTTGCCGTCAGTGAGGAAATGGCCGAAAAGATACCCCGCGCCTCACTGGTGGTCATCGAGGATTGCGGTCACCTCGCGCCCCTGGAGCGGCCGCGAGAGGTCGGCGCCGCCCTACGTGACTGGCTGAAAACCTGAGAAAGGAGAGCAATAGTGTCTGGTATCTTGTTGTCACACAAGGGAGTTCAGCCGCGCATCGCCGACAATGTGTTCATTGCCCCGACCGCAACGGTGATCGGTGACGTCGAGATCGGAACGGACACCAACATCTGGTTCGGCTGTGTCCTTCGGGGCGACGTAAACGAGATCCGCATTGGCGAGCGCACCAACATCCAGGACGGCACCATCGTCCACGTCTCCAGAGAGACGTATGGAACCTATATCGGTTCCGACATCACCATCGGCCACATGGCGCTCATTCATGCCTGCACGCTCGAGGACGGCTGTTTCATCGGCATGCAGGCGACGATCATGGATGGCTGCGTGGTGGAAAGCGGTGCCATGGTCGCCGCAGGCGCCCTGGTCACTCCCGGTAAGCGGGTGGTCCGGCACCAGTTGTGGGCCGGCAGCCCGGCCAGGCCGGTACGCGACCTGAGCGAGGCCGACCGCGCAAATATGGCGGCGACGGCGCCGCATTACGTCAAATTGGCCCGGGAGTATTTCGAATCCGGCCACGGCCTGGCTCGCAAGGCCCATGGCTAGTACCGATCAAAGGGGTGCGGCGGAAGGGCTGATCGCCGAGGTTCTGGAAGGACGCCGCAAGAGCATTGCCCGGATGATGTCGCTCGCCGAGTCGACGGGAGAAGCCGGCCACGAGGCGCTCGCCCAGATCCATCGCCACACCGGGCATGCCCATGTCATCGGCGTCACCGGCGTGCCCGGAAGCGGCAAGTCGACCATGGTTCGTGCATTGACCCAGAGGATTCGTGCCTCCGGCCGCAAGGTGGGCATCGTCGCCGTCGATCCCTCCAGCCCGTTTACCGGGGGCGCCATCCTCGGGGATCGGATTCGGATGTCCGAGTTGTCCGGCGATCCGGGCGTTTTCATCCGAAGCATGGGGACGCGTGGCGCACTCGGCGGGCTTGCCCGCTCCACGCTCGACGTCGCCGATGTTCTCGACGCCGCCGGCTACGAAGTGGTGCTCATCGAGACGGTCGGTGTCGGTCAGGACGAGGTGGACATCGTTCAGGCCGCGCACACGGTGGTGGTGGTTTCCGCTCCGGGGTTGGGCGACGAGATCCAGGCGATCAAGGCCGGCGTCCTGGAGATCGCCGACATTCACGTGGTCAGCAAGTGCGATCGCGCCGACGCCACCCAGACCGTGGTCAATCTCCGAGCCATGCTGAGGCTTGGCGCAACCGCAATGGGAGAGAGGTCGACGTGGAAGGTGCCGGTCTTGCGGAGCAGCGCGCAGAACCGGGAGGGTATCGATGAGTTGGTCGCTACCATCGACGCCCATCGCGCCCATCTCGGCGACAGCGGAGAGATCGACGATCGGCGCCGCAAAATCGTCGAAATGCGCATCCTCAAGGCCGCCGAGGACATCGTTCGCGATCGTCTGCTCGGGCACGATCGAAACGAGCTCAACCAAGTGCTTAGACGCGCAATCGAACGGGATATCGATCCTTACGCGGCGGCCCAGGTTTTGCTCGGAACTGACTGAGTGCAAAAGAAAACCGGCGGTCAGGCCGCTGGGGCATAACCGCCGGTTTGGAACGAAATGTCGGCCGGTTAGGCTTTCGCTGTCACGTAGGTTCCCGGTGCATCGCAAAGCGCTTTGAGCTTGCCACTACCTGGCTCGCGAGCCGGTACCGGTACCTCTTTCTTATCGGAGAGCTTTTTGACCCATGCATCCCAGTCCGGCCACCAGGACCCGTCTTTTTGCTTTGCATGGGCGAGCCACTCATTGGGATCCGCAGGGGGCTTCTTGTCGGTAAACCAGTAACAATACTTGTTGCCGGCGGGTGGGTTGATGACCCCGGCGATATGACCCGATGCCGCCAGGGTGAAATGGATCGGTCCGGTGAAGATCTGGGTTCCCTTGTAGGTCGACGTCCAAGGCGCAATGTGGTCCTCGCGGGTCGACAGGAAGTATGTGGGGACCTTGACCTTGCGGAGGTCGATCGGCTCGTCCGCGAGTGTGATGCCGCCCGGCTTCACCAGGTTGTTCTGCTGGTAGAAGTTGCGCAGATAGAAGCTGTGCATGGCATACGGCATGCGGGTCGAATCCGAGTTCCAGTACAACAGGTCGAACGGGAACGGATCGTTGCCGAGCAGGTAGTTGTTGATGACGAACGACCAGATCAGATCGTTCTCGCGGAGCATGTTGAAGGTGGAGGCCATCTCGGAGCCTTCTAGATAACCGCGTTCGGCCATCTTGCCTTCGAGATAGGAAATGGTGGCTTCGTCGATGAACACCCCGAGTTCACCGGGCTCCGAGAAGTCGAGCATCGTGGTGAAGAACGTGCCGCTTTTGATCCGGTCGTCGCCCTTGGCCGCCGCGTAGGCGAGGGTCGCCGCCAGCAACGTGCCGCCGATGCAGTAGCCGACGGCGTTGACTTCCTTCTCGCCGGTCGCCTTCTCGATGACATCCACGGCCGTCATCGTGCCGTCGACGATATAATCGGCGAACGACTTCTGGGCCAGTTCCTCGGTCGGGTTGACCCAGGAGATCATGAATACCGTGTGGCCCTGATCGACGGCCCACTTCACCCACGAGTTCTTGGCACGGAGATCGACGATATAGAATTTGTTGATCCAGGCCGGCACGAACAGAAGCGGCCGCTTGACGACCGTATCGGTGGACGGCGTGTACTGGATCAGCTCCATCATCTCGTTGCGGAAGATGACCTTGCCCGGCGTGGTGGCGATGTTCTCGCCGATCACGAAGGCGCTGTAATCGGTCTGACTGATCCTGAGGTTGCCCTTGCCGCGCTCGAGGTCGATCAGGATGTTCTTGAGACCGTTGATCAGGTTCTCGCCCCGGCTTTCGATGGTTTGCCGGATCACTTCCGGATTGGTCATCGCGAAGTTGGTGGGTGAGAGGGCACTGACGAACTGCCGGGTGTAGAACTCAACCTTTTCTTTGGTCTTGGGGTCGAGCCCCTCGGTGTCGCGGACCGACTGCTCCATAAAGCGCGAGGTAAGAAGATACGATTGCTTTATGTAGTTGAAGACCTCGTTGTCTTCCCAGGCCTCGTCTTTAAACCGCCTGTCGTCCTTATTCGGCTTGACCAGCGATTCGGTCTCCTGACCCATCATCCGGCTTGCGGTGCTCTGCCACAGCGCCATGTAGTCCTGCCATAAGGACATCTGCGCCTGCACCATCTTTCCGGGGTCGGCCATCATTTGCGAGAACAGCTCAAAGAACGTATTCCCGATGTTCAGGGGGTCCGATGCCGCAGTCTGGGTTATGTCGGCGCCATTTTTGGTCAGCCAGTCGGTGAGTATCCGCTGACTGCGTTCGGCGATTTCAGCCATCGATTTAGAAAGTTCAGCGGGGTCAGGCATCTGTAGTTCCGTGCCTTGTTGATCGGCCATGACTCAATCCTTTATGATCCCTTGGAGCTAGTGCCGGATCTGCGGGAGGCGGTTGTCCTGCACCGGCGAGCATACGAGCGTGAAACGAGAGGACGGACGCGGTGGTCCGCCGCCGGTGTTTATAACCCCTTAACTACCTTCGGGCAATGTTGAAGTCGCAAGCCCTGCCTGTAGGAAATGGGTCCACAACGAAGGAGGCAAGGGAAACCATGCACGGTGATATCCGAGAGGGGTGCAAGCGCACGAGCCTGGCTGCCGCCGTCCTGCTCGGGGTTTGCCTGGCGGTCGCGAGCGCTTGCTCTTCGACCGACGACGGGACCGATCAGGCAGCGTCGACGGAACGGACTCCAAGCGCTACCGAGCCCTTTCCCGCTCTCGCGAGCGTGCCGGAGCGACCGGCAACCAGCACTCCCGAGCAACGTCGGGAACTGACCGAAGGGTTGGTCTCCGATCGCGCGCGGAGCAAGTACTCCGACGAGGCGATCGCTTTCCAGGGTGAGCCGGCAGCGCCGCTCGAGCCACCGGAACAAATGGTTACCGAAGCGAAGGCCCCTTCGGCGCTTTCGTCGCAGATGAAGGCGGTTACGCCGCCGTTTTCGGGATCGCCCGAAGCCTCGGCGGCGCCCGGCCCATCGCCGATCGCCTCGACGCCGCCACCGTCAACCAGCTCGCCCTCCACATCGCCGCCGGTTCCGGCGGGAATCGAGGCGGCGATGGGGACCTCATCTGCGGCGGAAAGAATGCCCACCCAAGCCGTGACGCCGCCGTTCTCCGGTTCGACGAGCCCGCCGCCGCAACCTTTCCCGCCACCGGAGACAGACACTCCGGCGGCGGCGGTCGCCATGACCGCCGCGCCTCCGATTGGGGGGCCTCCGGAAGGGGAGACGGACAAGGCGCTCGAACCGGGGTTCCTGGGACCGACCAGCAACCCGCCAACGCCTTTCGTTCCACCTCCCGCTACCTCCATCCCGGCGGTCCCCGCGCCAGCGCCTATGGTCGCAGCCGTCTCGGATCCCTTTGCCCCGCCGCCGCCGGCGACCGGGCGCCCTTCGCCCTTGCGAGCACGTCCTGGCGGTGAGGAGACCTACCAGGCGCGTCTCCAAGAATCGGTACCAATGGGTGGGACGCCCATACTCCCGCCGACAATTCCGCCGGCGGCCGATCCCGACAGGCCCTTGGTTACGGTCGTCGTCTCGTCCGAGGGCGTCGAAACATACAGGGACCGACCGGTATTCCTACCCGAGCTTTCACCCGAACCGACCCGATTCGACCGTTTCCCGTCTCCAGGGGGCGTCGAACCGATGGCACCGTCGACAGCGGTAAGCGGCTCGGTAACAGCGGGACGCGGCTCGGTACCAGCGGAACGCGGCGCGGTAACAGCGGGAAGCGGTTGGGAAGCAGCGGAACGCGGCTCGGCAACAGCGGGAAGCGGTTGGGAAGCAGCGGAACGCGGTTCAGCAACAGCGGGAAGCAGTTGGGAAGCAGCGGAACGCGGTTCAGCAACAGCGGGAAGCGACTCGGTAACACCGGGAAGCGGCTCGGTAAAGGTCGCGACCATCCTTTTCGACGACGGTTCCACTAGCCTCGGCTACCAGGAAAGGGGCATTCTGCAACAGGTGGCGGATCTTTATCAGCGACGCGGCGGAACCGTCCGGGTGATCGGTCATGCCAGCAGCCGGACGCGGAACATGGATCCGGACCGCCACAGGAAGGTAAACTACGGGATTTCGGTGGAGCGGGCGAGTGAGGTGGCGCGGGAACTGGCGAAGCTCGGTGTGCCGAGCGAGATGATCGTCGTTTCGGCGATGGCTGACGAGGAGCCGGTTTACCGCGAGGTGATGCCGTCAGGAGAAGCCGGCAACCGGCGAGCCGAAATCTATATCGACTATTGAACCGGTTTCCGCGATAGATAGCGCTGAGCGGAAGGTTCAATCCTTCCAACGATAGAGCGTGCCTCCGATGACAGGTCGGCTGGGGTGCGCTTGGATGCGACCGATTCTTTAGGGTGGATAGGATGGAGAACGAATTTCACGCGATTCGGCGTTTGCCGCCGTACGTCTTTGCCGAGGTCAACGCGATGAAAGCGCGCGCCCGGGCCACTGGCGACGACATCATCGACTTCGGAATGGGCAATCCGGATTTCCCGACCCCTCGGCACATCGTCGACAAGCTGACCGAGACGGTGCAGGATCCGCGCACCCACCGCTATTCGGAATCGCGCGGCATCAAGGGCCTGCGCAGGGCGGTCGCCGCCTATTTCGACCGTCGTTTCGGCGTCGACATCGATCCTGAGACCGAAGCCGTGGTCACCCTCGGCTCGAAAGAAGGGCTCGCCAATCTGGCCTCGGCGATCACCAGCCCCGGGGACGTGATCCTGGTTCCCAATCCCAGCTACCCCATCCACCAGTTCGGCTTCGTCATTGCCGGCGCCGCGGTACGCAACATCCCGGTGCGCGCCGACCACGCGTTCCTGGAGGCGCTGGAGCGGGCGGTCAAGCACAGCGTTCCCAAACCCACGGCGTTGGTCCTCAACTATCCCAACAATCCAACGGCGGAACTGGCGGATCTGGATTTCTACGGACAGGTGGTCGAGTTCTGCCGCCGTCACGGCATCTACATCCTCTCCGATCTGGCCTATGCCGAAATCTACTTCGACGGCAATCCGCCGCCGTCGATCCTGCAGGTGCCCGGCGCCAAGGACATTGCCGTCGAGTTCACGTCGATGAGCAAGACCTACTCGATGCCCGGCTGGCGCATCGGTTTCGCCTGCGGTAATGCCAAGCTGATCGCGGCTCTCGCTCGGGTGAAATCCTATCTGGACTATGGCGCGTTCACCCCGGTGCAAGTCGCCTCGACCGCCGCGCTCAACGGTCCCCAGGACTGCGTCGTCGAAATGCGGGAGCACTATCGGTCGCGCCGTGACGTGTTGATCGCGGGACTGGCCAATGCCGGTTGGGACGTTCCGTCGCCACCGGCGACGATGTTCGCCTGGGCGCCGATTCCGCCGGCGTTCAAGCATCTCGGTTCACTCGAGTTCGCGAAGCTTGTAATGCGCGAGGCCAAAGTCGCGGTGTCTCCGGGGATCGGTTTCGGGGAGCATGGCGATGGTCACGTGCGTTTCGCCCTGGTCGAGAATGCCCACCGCATTCGCCAGGCGGTGCGCAACATCAAGGGATTCCTCGGCCGCTATCACAATGTGATCGAAAACGCGGAGAAGGAGATCTCCGCGGCCGAGTAGGGCCGAATAGGGTAGAGAAGACGTAACAAAACCCCTGAAGGGTATGTTCATGAGCCAACCTCTGAAAGTCGCGGTCGCCGGCCTCGGAACCGTCGGCAGCGGCACGGTCGGGCTGCTTCAGGCCAACGCCGCGCTGTTGGAACGACGGGCGGGAAGGGCCATCGTCGTTTCCGCCGTTTCCGACCTCGATCGTCGCGATCGAGGTTTTTCGGTCGACGGCTACGCCTGGTACGAGGATGCCGTGGCGATGGTCAAGGAGGCCGAGGTCGACGTCGTGGTCGAACTCATCGGCGGTTCGGAGGGCGCCGCGAGGACGGTATGCGAAGCGGCCATTGCCGCCGGCCGGCATGTGGTCACCGCCAACAAGGCGCTGATCGCCCACCACGGGATGGAGTTGGCGATCGCCGCCGAAGCCGCCGGGGTAACCCTGGCCTACGAGGCGGCGGTGGGAGGCGGCATCCCGATCATCAAGGCGCTTCGGGAAGGCCTCGTCGGCAACAACCATCAGCGTGTCTATGGAATTCTCAACGGCACCTGCAATTATATCCTGACCGCCATGCAGGCGAGCGGCCGCGAGTTCGGCGAGGTGTTGGCCGAGGCCCAGGCTCTCGGTTACGCCGAGGCCGATCCCTCTTTCGATGTGGACGGAATTGATACCGCCCATAAACTCGCCATCCTGTGCACCGTCGCGTTCGGCTGTACCCTCGATTTCGGCTCGGTCCATGTCGAGGGCATACGCCATATTTCGTCCGTGGATATCGCTTTTGCCGAGGAGCTTGGTTACCGAATAAAGCTGCTGGGGATCGCGGCCTTGACCGACAAAGGGGTTGAACGGAGGGTGCATCCTTGCATGGTCCCGCTCAGTGCACCCATCGCCCATGTCGAAGGTGTTTTCAATGCCGTGGTCGCTGACGGAGATTTCGTCGACCGGGTGGTGATGGAGGGACGGGGCGCCGGGGAGCGGCCCACGGCCTCGGCGGTGGTGGCCGACATCGTCGACATTGCTCGGGGGCAGCGGGTACCGGCTTTCGCGGTTCCCGCTTCGCGGCTCGAGAAATTGCCGTCGGCGGCGATGTCGGGTCATCGAGGCGCCTACTACATACGGCTGATGGTGCTGGACAGACCGGGTGTGTTCGCGGACGTTGCAAGCATTTTGAGGGATCACCAGGTATCCATGGAGGCCGTTCTGCAGCGTGCCCGCGCACCCGACGAACCGGTGCCGGTGGTGATGACAACCCACGATACCGAGGAAGCCGCAATGGTTGGTTCGCTCGAGGAGATCGCGGCGATGGAAGCCTGTGTGGAACCGCCTCGGATGATTCGTATCGAGCCGTTCTGAGCTTGCGTCGCGGACGGTGAGAGAGGAGAGCCTGCGGTTTTGAACACTACCGCTCAAGGACGCGATCTGGGGATCGAGGCGGTGCGGGTCACCGAGGCGACCGCCCTCGCGGTATCCGGTTTTTGCGGGCGGGGTGACGAGCGAGCCGCCGACGAGGCCGCGGTGGCGGTAATGCACGATGCCCTCCGCTCGCTTTCCGTCGACGGCACGATCCGCATCGGCGAGGGAGCGGAAAACGAAGTCCCAAAACTGTATGTCGGCGAAAAGGTCGGCATCGGCGGCGGTGCGAAAATGGACGTGGCGGTGGTTCCGCTGGAGGGTGGCAACGCCGTGGCCCGCGGCGATCCCAACGCGCTTTGCGTCTTCGCCATGACCGAAGGAGGGGGTTTTCTCAACGCTCCCGACATTTACATGGACAAGCTGGCGGTCGGCAGCGGCCTGCCGGATGATCTCGTCGACCTGGATGAAGAGCCGGGTCGCAACCTCGGCGAACTGGCCAAGGCCAAGGGTGTCGACGTACGCGAACTGCTCGTCTGTGTCCTCGATCGCCCGCGTCATGCCGAACTGATCGCCAAGATCCGGCAAGTCGGGGCGCGGATCATGCTGATCGCCGGCGGCGACATCAGCGGCGTCATCGCCACCAACTGGCCGCGGACGGGGGTCGATATCTACATGGGTGTCGGCGGCGCTCCCCACGGCGTCCTGGCCGCCGCCGCCCTGGTTTGTGTCGGCGGACAGATGCAGGGACGTCTGGTGTTTCCCGGCGATCGGGGACGGGAGATGATCGCCCGCTACGGCATCGAGCAGCCCGATCGCAAATACAACGCCGCGGACATGGCATCCGGCGACATTACCTTTTCGGCGACCGGCATCACGACGGGGCCGATCCTTCACGGGATACGCCATCACTTCGACAAGCCTGTCACCCACTCGCTGGTTCTGCGATCGAGCACGCAGGAAGTGCGCTACATCGAAACCCACCATGGTTTTTCCCGCCGACCCGGTCCGAGATCCTGAGATGGGCGGATCCGATCCCGCGTTCTCCGTACCGACAGCCGCCGACGGCTGCAGGCGTTCTGGGCGTCGAACGGTCGTTGACCGGCAAACGCTGGCTGATGCGTCTGGCGGATGAGCGGGCGGCACTGACGCTGGCGCAACGGCTCGGCGTCGCGGAAGTGGTCGGTCGGGTGCTGGCCGGGCGAGGGGTCGGGCTCGATCAGGCCGACGCCTTCTTCGACCCCACTCTCCGACAGCTTCTGCCCGATCCCAGCCGCCTGAAGGACATGGACGCCGGCGCCGAACGATTGGCGAGGGCGATCGTAGAGGGCGAACGGATCGCGGTATTCGGGGACTACGACGTCGACGGGGCGACGTCGGCGGCGCTGCTTGCCCGGTTCCTGTCCGCGACCGGTTCGGAAGCTCGGCTGTACGTGCCCGATCGCCTCAAGGAAGGCTATGGCCCCAGCGCCGAGGCGTTGCTCGGGCTGAAAGCCGAGGGCGTTTCGGTGGTGGTCACCGTCGATTGCGGCATCAATGCTTTCCACGCTCTCGAGGCTGCCGCCGACGCCGGTCTCGACGTCATCGTCTGCGATCACCACGCGGCCGAAAGCCGGCTGCCGCGGGCATCCGCCGTCATCAACCCCAATCGCCTGGACGACACCAGCGCTTGCGGCAACCTGGCGGCGGTGGGGGTGGTGTTTCTGGTGGTGGTGGCGGTCAATCGTATCCTGCGCCGAGACGGTCACTACGCGGGTCGCCCCGAACCGGATCTGCGGCAGTGGCTGGACCTGGTGGCCCTGGGGACCGTCTGCGACATGGTGCCGCTGCGGGGGGTCAATCGCGCCTTCGTCGTTCAAGGTCTCAAGGTCATGGCGCGCAGGGCCAATGCGGGTATTCGGGCGTTGGCCGACGTCGCCGGTGTCGACGAGACGCCGGGAACCTATCACGCCGGCTTCGTCCTCGGTCCACGCATCAATGCGGGGGGGCGGGTCGGCGAGGCCGCTCTCGGCGCCCGGCTGCTTTCCACCGACGATCCGGACGAGGCGGCCGGCATTGCCCGGCGGTTGGACGAACTCAATCGCGAGCGGCAAAGGATCGAGCTTCGCGTGCTCGACGAAGCGATCGCCCAGATCGACGCTCTCGACGACCGTGAGCGCCGGTCGGCCATCCTGGTGGCCGCGCAGGAGCACTGGCATCCCGGCGTCGTCGGCATCGTCGCCAGCCGGCTGGTCGAGAGGTTCAACCGACCGGCCTGCGTCGTCGCTCTCCACGGCGATCTCGGCACCGGCTCGGGACGTTCGATCCAGGGTGTCGACCTTGGCGCCGCGATCAACGCCGCCCGTCATGCGGGCCTGCTGGTCAAGGGCGGCGGGCACGCCATGGCCGCCGGCTTTACCGTCGAGCGGGACAGGCTCGCCGACCTCCGGGAGTTCCTGGTTGAACGCCTGGCGAGCCGCCTCGGGACCCCGGAGGACGCGCCGACTCTCCGCCTCGACGGAGTCCTCTCGGTCTCCGGTGCCGCGGCCGGGTTGTCGACCGAACTGGCGAAGGTGGGACCGTTCGGTATGGGCAACCCCGAGCCACGGTTCGTCATCGCCGCCGCCCGGCTGGCCCATGTGAGCGTTGCCGGAACCAACCATTTGCGGTGCGTGCTGGTCGACGATCACGGCGCGCGGCTGGACGCCATGGCGTTCCGATGTCTCGACAGGCCGTTGGGGGAGGCGCTCCGCAATCACGCCGGCGCACCTTTCCACTTCGCCGGAAGGCTGCAGGAAAACTCCTGGCGCGGGACGGACGAAATCGAGGCTGGTGATCGACGACGCCGCTCCGCTGTTTACCAACTGTAAATCAGCGTGTTACGAGACGTTTCTCGCGTTCTTTAGTAATTTTTTCGCCTGCATAGCAAAAGGGGCGTGCGGTCCGATGCCGCACGCCCCTTTGTATCTGTGCCGGCTCGGTCGCGCGGCTACTTTCTTCAGAACCTTGGGCACCTTGTTGAGGCGCAGCCGCGCCACCGACGGCATGCCGGATCCGAGCAGCGGGCGGAGATAGAGCAGGAAGCGGTCGGTGACGTCGTGACCGTTGTCGGCGAGGAACTGGCTCGGCATCACCTTGGTCTTGGCGGCGATCGCCTCGAGCGGGCTCAGGTGATACTCGACCGAGTAGAAACCGGTACGGTGGATGGTCACCGAGCCCGAGTGCTCGCCCTTGGAATCGCCGAAGTGGGCATACTGGACCGCCTTTTCGCCGACTTCGCGGGCCTCGCGGGCATCGACGTCGGAAACGACCCCGAGGAAGGACCGCTGCATGTAGCCGAGGGTATCGGCGCGCACCCGTTTGATGTCGGTATGGGTCTTGATGTGGTCGGCGAGCAGGTCGCCGAGAGCGCTGTTCCCCGAGAGCTGAACGTTGCCGTGGGCGTCCCGCTCGACGTTCTTGACCAGCGAGGCGATGATCGGCTCTCCGGACTCGTCGTGGATGCCCTCGGAGACGGCGACGATGCAGCGCCCGTGCTTGTTGAAGACCTCCTGCACATCGGACGTGAAGGTGTCCAGGCTGAAGTCCTGCTCGGGCACGTAGATCAGGTGCGGCCCGTCGTCGTCGAACTTGCGGCCCAGCGCCGACGCCGCGGTCAGGAACCCGGCGTGGCGGCCCATCACCACCGCGATGTAGACGCCCGGCAACGCCCGGTTGTCGGCATTGGCGCCGGCCAGGGCGAGCGCCACGTAGCGCGCCGCCGACGGAAAGCCCGGGGTGTGGTCGTTGATCATCAGGTCGTTGTCGATGGTCTTCGGGATGTGCACGCAGTTGAGCGGGTAGTTGGTGGCTTTCGCCTGGTCGCGCAGGATGCGCAGCGCATCCGAGGAGTTGTTGCCGCCGATGTAGAAGAAGGTTTCGATGCCGTGCGCCTGCAGCACCTTGAACATCTCCTGGCAGTACTTCTCGTCCGGCTTGTCGCGGGTCGAGCCCAGCGCCGAGCACGGCGTGGTGGCGACCATTTCCAGGTTGTGGGTGGTCTCGCGGGTCAGATCGATGAAGTCTTCGTTGATGATGCCGCTGACCCCGTGGTGGGCACCGTAGACCCGATCGACGGTGGAAAACTTGCGCGACTCGATGACCGCGCCGACCATCGATTCATTGATCACCGCCGTCGGCCCGCCGCCTTGGGCGACGAGAATTTTCCCCTGCAACATGAGGTACTTCCTCCGCTATCCCTGAGAGTACGATTTAGCCCATTCTCGAAAACAGCGACGCCCGGCCGCGGTCCGGCGGCGGCGCGCCAGCGAATTCGCCCGCAACCTATCACGGCACCAGAAGCCGTCAAAGCCCAAAAGAACCAACGGATCCCGGCATTCGCGGCGGCAATCGACGGGGTTGATTTTAACCGGCGGGGCGGGTACGAGGGGGCGGCTCCGACCCCATCGTCTAGAGGCCTAGGACACCACCCTTTCAAGGTGGCGACACGGGTTCGAATCCCGTTGGGGTCGCCAGCGCCGCCATCATCAGCGAAATCGATACTCGTGGCGAAGCCCGCGCTAACGGCGGCTGTGCAGCGCCGCGGCCAAAAAAGGTATCCCTTCTGCATACATTCGGCGCCGTATCGACCCTCACCGCGATCGAAACCGATAGTACACCGCCCGGCAAGTCAGGCGCGATCCACGATCCTTCCTTGAAGAGGCGAACACCCGCGGCGTGGCGTTCCCTCGCCGTGGGTTGGTATGAATGCGCCGGCCTTCCGGGGCGTCAGCAATGCTGCTCCCCGGAAGGCGACGCCGTCTCTCGGCTGATCGAGGCGCTGATCGCCAGCGACCAGAACTGCCGGCGGTCAGAGCTGCCAGGGATCAGAGCTGAAGGAGGCGGGAGGCGACCAGCACCCCGCCCTCGAAGCCCTCGATCCGCATGACGTTCCCGCCCGCGGCGTTGACCGGGATGGTGTGCTGGCCATCGGCGACATCCACGCTGGCGTCGGGTCGGCCGTCGACATAGATGTCGAGCCGGTCGATCCCCAAGGTCTCCGCGTTCACCTCCATCCCGCCGCGCGTGAAGGCGACCGAGGCGGTAAGACCGCGCACCGGCATCCCGGCGAGGATCTCGCCGGCACGATCGATCAAGTCGGCGTTACCGTTCAAGACGTCGTTGCGGGTGAGGCGGCGGCGCGAGTTCGGCTTCACGCCAAGATCCTCCAACGGTGTGCCGGATTGCGCCCCGACCCGCAGGGTACGGCGGATCGCGACGCGCATGTTCGCCCCGTTCGGCAGATCATCGAAGGGCGTATCCGGATCGGCGGGCTCCGGCAGTTCCATCAGCAGTTTCAGAAGTTCATGGGTCCACACATTTGCCCCGCCGGCGCCGGTATTGCCGTCGACCCCGAGGATGTGGCCGATCCCGTGATCCTGGAACCCGGCGGCGAAGATGTCGGTCGCGCTGTAGCAGCGGGCGTCGGTGATCAGGACGACCGGCCCATGATAATGCTGGCCCCGCTCGTTGGCCAAGTCGTGGGGTGTAATCGGAAAGCCGCGGGAATAGATCGCGCCGGTCTCGACCGACTGGCGGATCGAGTTCGAGCCAGGGGCCGAGTTCGATCCCCACCGGATTGCCGGCGTGCCGCGCGCAAATGGCCTCGTTGAGCGGCGTGTTGATGAACTGCGTCGGCTCCGGCGTCACCTTGCCGGGCGTGAGCGTCTGAAGCAGGCCCTCGCTGGCGTGGATATGCCCACCGCCATTGCCCCGGACGTCGACAATCAACCCGTTCTGCGGCAGAAGCCCGGCGAGCCTGATGAACTCGCTGATGAACGCGTCCGGCTGATCGACATTGAAAGAGAAAATGCGGATATAGCCGAACTCGCCTGACGCGGTTGTTACGCTGCGTGCACGGAAAACACCTGACATCAGGGTCGGTACGTCGGCGCCCTTCGCGGCCCTGCGGGTGGTGACCGCTTTGAGCTCGCTTTCCTCGGCCACGGCCTTCGGCGCGAACAGCATCATCCTCGCGCGCTGGATGATGTCGGCCTCGATATCCAATCCCAGGGAAGCCGCATTGAGGTTCGCGACATTCGGATCGACAGCGGTATTGGACGGAAGCGAAGGCGACACGATCCAGTCCTGTCGCATTTCGCGGGCGACGCCGTTTTTGTCGATATAGCCGATGTCGACCCACATCGCGTCGGGCGGCATGGCGCGGGTGAGACCGCGGATCGTCAGCCCATCGACACCCCGCGCGTGCCGCGCGTCGGCGTTGCTTCCCGCGTGCATATCCGCCGAAATCTCCACGGCTCGTGCGATCGGCACGCCGTTCCAGGTGGTAACCTCGACACCGACCTTGAAATGGCTATGGCTGAAGCCCTGGACGAAATGGCTCGCGAGATAGTGGGCGTCGCCGTTGTCGTCGAAATACTCCTCGATGTCGAACGGCAGGAAGGCGACCCGCCCGGCGAACGGGTTGGGGAGCAGGTAGTTGGTGTGGAGGTCGCGGACGGAGGTGAAGACCTCGATCATCTCGCGGTGAAAGGCGAACTCCGGGCCCATTGTCGCGGGTGTCGCCTGGTTCAGCCTGTGCTGGATCAGCTTCAGCTTCTGAATCGGATCGACGCCGTGCATTGCGCGCTTGAGCGGCAGATGGACGAAATTGTCGTCGAGCAGCACGAGCGCCTGCTCGACCAGTCGCTTGCGGTCGTCGAGCGAGAGGTTCCCCGCTGTCTCCAGAAAGTCGGGAAGTGTGGTGGAGGCCGATAGATGGTCCCGCACCGCGGCGTGGGCGGCGTTCAGGAACCCCAGGCTGGTGGGCTGGTCGGATTTAGCCGCTTTTGACTTCTTGATCGTGGCCATGACATATCTCCCAAAGGTTGTCGACGGATGGTTGAAAAGGCTGGGAGGCAATTAGAGGGGCACGGCGGCGGCGACATAACTGTCGAACCTCGTCATACCTCCTCCATTCGGTGAAGCCGCCAATACCGCGCCGCGAGCGAGCGGATGCGCCGCACGTTCCTTGCGCCATGGATGCCCCCACAGCCTTCTCCTGCCGGGTTCCAATGCTCCGAACCGGCCCTATGCCGGGCCAGAAGGTGGAACCCGAGGCGACAGCCTAATTTTGGGTCAAATGCGCGTCTGTGAACTGGTTCACGGTTGCCGGTGTCATTGAGGTCAGGCGTCGTTTAATGGGTCGCGGCAGCGCATCGAACGCCGCGTCAGAAAGACAACCCCCTTCCGCTCGCCCCCCGCCGTCTGCCAAGATGGCAGCCGTCGACCGCTTCCTCTTGGGGGAGGACATGAAACTCCGTGCGGTGTTGATCCTCGTGGTTCTGGCGGCGGGCCTGCCGTGGCCGGCGGCGGCGGTCACGCGGGAGGAGCTTGTGTGTCCGGTGCGGGCGGACTGGGAGGAGGGGTCGGAGGACTGTCCGTGCGAGCAGGGTTGGAAGCCGACGGAGCAGCAACTCGCGGACATACTGGCGGCCCACGCGACGTGGCGCCGGCAGGGCGGGCTCGATGCCACCGTCGCCGGCAAGGCGGTTCTCTGTGGCGCCGATCTCAGGGAGGCGAAGCTCGAACGGGCCGACCTCGGCGGGGCGGACCTGGCCGGCGCCGATCTTCGTTATGCGCGCCTGGAAGGCGCCGACCTCGGCGGGGCGAACCTGAGTGGCGCCGACCTCAGGGCGGCGAAGCTGGGCAAGAACGCGAAGCTGTATCTGGCGGATCTCGAAGGCGCCGATCTCGGCGGCGCGGTCTCGACGGGGCGTTGCTGAACTCGGCGATCGTCACCGACGCCTCGCTGGCGTTCGCATCGCTGAGGGGCACGATCTACGCCCCGGCCTCGCCGCCGCCGCGCGGCTACCTGGAAGGCATCGAGGGGCTGGCGACGGTGACGTTTCCGCCCGGGCGGCAGAGCGGCCTGGTGCAGGTGCGCGACCTCCTGCAGAAGGCGGGGCTGCGCGACCTGGAGCGCCAGGCGACCTTCGCCATCGAGCACACCAAGGCGGAAAACGCCCGCAGGCTCGGCACGGTCTTCGAGCGGTTCGGCGGCTGGCTGCAGCTGGTCTTCTTCGAGTGGACCACCGGCTGGGGCCTTCTATCCGGGGCGGGCGTTGGCGATCATGCTGGCGTTGATGGGCGGCTTCGGGTTCGTCTACGCCATCGCCATCTGGGACCCTCCCGTCGACTGGACGCAGCATGGCGAGGTCGTCCGCATCCGGCCGGCGGAGCGGTTGGTCGATCGAGAGGGGGTGCGGCAGTTGGCCGGAAGCGTCACGGCGGAGCCGCTGGCGACGTCCGGTTTCGCGGCGGCGCTGGGGTGGGGGCTCTACTTCTCGATGCTGTCCGCCTTCCACATCGGCTGGCGGGACCTCAACGTCGGCACCTGGATCTCGCGGATCCAGCCGAGCGAGTTCGCGCTGCGCGGTCGGGGCTGGGTGCGGGTGGTCTCCGGCGCCCAGTCGCTGATCAGCGTCTATCTCGTCGCGATGTGGGTGCTGACCTACTTCGGCCGGCCGTTTCAGTGATCGTGGTGGTGATGGGCCATTCGCGGCCCGTCTGTTGACAAGGGGCGCGGAGAAAGAGAAAATAGTACATACTAGAATATGGAGCCGATCGATGCGTACCGTGTCGCTGATGACCGCCAACCAGGAGTTCTCCAAGCTGATCAGGGAAGTCGAGCATGGCGAGGGATTCCTGATCACCCGGCGCGGCCGTCCGATCGCCAAGCTGGTGCCCCACGCCGCCGAAAGGACGGAAGATCCCGAGTGGGCGGCGGCGCACAAGCGGATGATGGCGCGATTGGAGGAGGGGGCTTCGCTCGGTGGCCTCAAGGTCGAGCGTGAAGACCTCTATGACCGTTAAGGGGCGATTTTCGCTCGACACCAACATCCTCGTCTATGCCGTCGATCGCGATGCCGGCGAACGACATGAGCGGTCCGGGGAGATCATCGGACGGGCCGCCCGATGCGACTGCGTGCTGACGGTCCAGGCGCTTGCCGAGTTTTTTCATGCAACGACACGGAAGAACCTGCTTGAGCCCTCGCGTGCGGGTGCTTTCGTGCGCGACTGGCTCGATGTTTTTCCCGTCACCGCGGCCGACGACACGGCCCTCGTCGACGCCATGGATGCCGCCGAAGAGCATCGGCTGTCGTTCTGGGACGCGATGCTGTGGGCGACGGCACGCCGGATCGGCTGCTCGACGATCCTCAGCGAAGACATGCAGCACGGCCGGAGTCTAAGCGGCGTCGCGATCATCAACCCGTTTGCCGCGGACGCCGCGGATCGCCTCGCGGCGCTGCTCGAAGCTTGACGCTAGCGAGATCGCGCCGAACCGCGCTCACCGGCACCAGTGGGTGGCGACGTCTTCGTCGGTGAGGGTGTCGTAGCGCATGCCCTGGATCGCCCAGTCGTCGGCGCCGTCGGCCATGGTCCAGGCCAGGGTGATCTGCAGGCCGCGGGTGTCGCGGCCGGCGTTGGAGCGCATGAACTGGCGGAACCGTTTCTCCACCGCTTCTTCCACTTCTCCGTAAGGAGCGCCCCTCATCGCCATGAAAATACGGGTTAAATCGGTAAATAGGGTGCTTTCCTGGGGCAGGGTTCCGTCCATGGCGTGGCCTCCGGTTGTGATTCGCCGGGCACCCTACGAAGCACGAATTGCCAAAGGATTAACATTGCCGATCAACGCGAAAAAAAGAACGAAAATACCAGTTATAGGGGTATTTTTGGTCTTTTCCGCCTCCCCATCGACCGCTCCACGGTGTCGGATTCCCCGATCGGCGTCGCCCCCTCGCATCCGGCGGCGGAGTTGGGGGTGGAGCCGGCTTCGTCATCTGCGCTATAAGGTCCGACATCAACAATCAACCGTCAAAAGGTGCCGGGGAGATCATCATGAGTTTTACGGTCATCGAGCAATGCACGCCGCGCCTGAACCGCACCGAGCTGGCGGTTCCGGCGTCCAACCCGCGCTTCATCGAGAAGGCGGCCAAGAGCAACGCCGACATCATCTTTCTCGACCTCGAGGAACTCGGTGGCGCCTCCGGACAAGGAGCAGGCGCGCAAAAACGCGATCGAGGCGTTGAACGACCTCGACTGGGGCGGGCGGACTCTGTCGGTCAGGATCAACGGCCTCGACACCCATTACATGTACCGCGACGTGGTCGACGTGGTCGAGCAGGCGGGCGACAAGCTCGACCTGATCATGATCCCCAAGGCCGGCACGCCGGAAGACATCTATGCCGTCGACATGCTGCTCACCCAGATCGAGGAAGCCAAGGGCTACACCAAGCGGATCGGCCTGGAGATGATCATCGAGACCGCGCTCGGCATGCAGAACGTCCACGAGATCGCCGCGGCGAGCCCGCGCAACGAGTCGCTGCATTTCGGCGTCGCCGACTACGCCGCCTCGACCAAGACCCGAACCACCGGCATCGGCGGTCCCCATCCCGAATACCACGTGCTCACCGATCCCGACGCCGACGGCCGGCGGGAGGTCCACTGGGGCGACGTCTGGCATTACGCCATCGCCCGGATGGTGGTGGCGGCCCGTGCCAACGGCCTGCGTCCGCTCGACGGCCCGTTCGGCAATTTCTCCGACGCCGACGGCTTCCGCGCCCAGGCCAACCGGGCCTCGGTGCTCGGCTGCGAGGGCAAGTGGGCGATCCACCCCTCCCAGGTCGACCTCGCCAACGAGATCTTCAGCCCGTCGGCCGACGAGATCAACAAGTCCAAGCGGATCCTGGAGGCGATGGAAAAGGCGCAGAAGGAAGGCGCCGGCGCGGTGGCGCTGGACGGCCGGCTGATCGACATCGCCTCGATCAAGCAGGCCGAGGTGATGGTCAAGAAGGCCGAGCAGATCGCCAAGAAGGGCGGCTGACGCGGGCGGCGACGGGGGCGCGGCCTCCCGCCGGACCTCGAAAGCGGTCGCCGACGGCCGATGCGCCGCGGAGCACGCGTCCACGCCCTTTCATCCCGATCCCCGCGAATGCGGGGCCGTGCGGTATGGCAAGGCCGGCGGGGGCGTGCTATGTGGGTTACGACGACGGCAGCAGCCGGTTGCTGCGCCCGCCGTGGGGGGTTCGATGTCGGGAATGTTTGGATGAGGCGCATTTCGTTCCCGGACCACGCGGTGTCCGAAGACGAAAGATGCCGGTTCGCCGGTCTTGGCTCTGTCCCGAGGCGCCGTCCTGACCGGGCCGTCGAGCGATGACTGCGTTCGCCCCGCCAGCGAGCACCCGCGAGTACGTCGCGCTGAAGCCGGTCTTCCATGTCATCGGCTGGTTTCTGACGGCCGTCGGGTTGTTGATGATCTTGCCGGCGATCGTCGACCTGGGCGTGGGGCATGGGGACTGGAAGGCGTTCGCGGCCTCCGCCACCGTGACCGTGTTCCTGGGCATCGCCCTTATTCTGTCCACGGATTCACCAAAACTCTCGATCAGTCGGCGGCAGGGCTTCGTCCTCACCACCGGCATCTGGATCTTCTCCGCCGCGTTCGGCGCCATGCCGATGGCGTTCTCCGAACTGAACCTAACCTACACCGACGCATATTTCGAAGCGATGTCGGGTCTGACGACGACGGGCTCGACCGTGATCATCGGGCTCGACACCGCGCCTCCGGGTATCCTGTTGTGGCGTGGCCTTCTGCAATGGATCGGCGGCATCGGCTTCATCGTCGTCGGGATGGCGATGCTGCCGTTTCTCAGGGTCGGCGGAATGCAGTTGTTCCGCACGGAATCATCCGAGAGATCCGACAAGATCGTGCCGCAAGCGAGGCGGTTCGCCGGGATGCTGCTCTTCGTCTACATCGCCCTGACCACCGCTTGCGCGGTGCTGCTCGACTTCGCCGGCATGACTCATTTCGAAGCCGTCGTTCACGCGATGACGACGATCTCGACGGGCGGTTTTTCGACCTCCGACGGGTCGGTCGGCCATTTCGACAGTTGGCTCATCGAGTGGATCATCGTCGTCTTCATGATTGCGAGCAGCCTGCCGTTCGTCGGCTACGCCCGAATGCTGCGGGGGCGGCCCGGCTCGATCCTCAGGGAGTCGCAGATCAGGAGCTTCATCCGCTTCATTGTCTTCGTCGTCCTGGCGATCGCGTTCTGGCTCTGGTACGTCGATGGCTTCGCGCCATTGCAGGCCTTGACCAAGTCGGCCTTCAACGTGGTGTCGATCGTGACGACGACCGGATACGCCTCGACCGATTACACGCAGTGGGGCAGTCTTCCGCTCGGCACGTTCTTCTTGCTGACGTTCATCGGCGGTTGCACCGGGTCGACCGCCGGCGGTCTGAAGATATTCCGCTTTCAGATGCTCGGCGTGGCCCTGCGTATCCAAGTTCGACGACTGATCTACCCTCACGCGGCGGTGACGGCCACCTACCAGAACCGCCCGGTCTCGGACGACGTCATCACCGGCGTGATCCTGTACATGGGGGTTTATCTTCTGACGACGGCGGCGACGAGCGTCGCTCTCGAATTCATGGGGGTCGATCTGCTGACCAGCGTGACCGGGGCGGCGACGGCGGTCGGCAACGTCGGACCGGGTCTCGGCGCCCTGATCGGGCCAACCGGGAACTTCGATGTCCTGCCCGATGGCGCAAAATGGGTCCTGGCGGCGGCGATGCTGCTCGGTCGGCTGGAGATCTTCACGGTGATCGTGCTTCTCTCGCCCCGCCTGTGGCGGGAGTGAGCTCGGGACAGTTCCGGTTTCTCCGCAGGGCTGGTACCCTCCGGCCCCGTTGACGAACCGTTCGGCGGCTTATTTCTCTCGGCAACATCCGCGACCGGACCATCCGGCGGCTCAAGGAGTTCAGCGAGGGTCAAACCCTGGGCGGGCTCTCCATTCGTGCGCTCCGTGACGAGGGCCGTCGGTGACGGGGTTCGTCCTCGACGTTTCCGTCGCCCTTGCCTGGTGCTTTCGCGACGAGGCTACCCCGGCTGCGTGGGCGGTGCTGGATCGACTGGAGACGGAGACTGCGGCGGTCCCGTCGTTGTGGCACCTGGAAGCGGCAAACGTCCTTGTACTCGCCGAGCGGAAAGGGCGCATCTCCGCCGCAGGAACCGCCGAGTTCATCGCAATGGTGGAAACCTTTTCCATCGAAATCGATCAGGAAAGCCCACTTCGAGCGTTCGCCGAAATCCTCGCCCTGGCCCGCAGGCACGGTCTGACAGCCTACGACGCGGCGTATCTGGAGATGGCAATGGCGATCCGGCATACCGCTCGCCACCAAAGATCGCGCCCTGGCGGCCGGGGCGGCGACTATGCCCGGGGGCGAGGCGCCGCGACGACCGTGAGGCTCCTGACCCCCTGGGCGCCGTGGATGAGCACGCCCTCGATGTCGGCGGTCGCCGACGGCCCGGTCATCAGCACGGCGTAACCGGCGTCGGCGAATTCCGGGCGATTGTAGGCCTGGTGCAGATTGCCGACGACATCGGCGGGATCGAGCAGAACGACGAAGTGCTGCGCGAGATAGCCGAGGGCGTTGACGCCGAGTTCGGTGTCGCGCAGGAACACCGAGCCGGTTTCGGCGACGCCGAACACCGCACGGACGACGCCGACATCGACGTCGTCGAGGTCCTTGGGCGCGCGGACGTCGCCCAGCGGGCGATTGCCCTCGACCTCCGGCGTTGCCGAGCAGATCACCTGGGCGTCGGGATGGAGTTCCTTCACCAGCGCCCCGAGGTCGCCGCCAGGGCCCGGCTCGGCCAGCTTCCCGCCCATCCGCTCGAGGCTGTCGCGGAACCGTTGCCACGCCGGCGGTTGGTCCTGATCGAACAGCGGCACCTCCGGCAACGGGGACGCGGTCGGCTGGTTGCGCCGCACCGCTTCGAGGATCATCTCGCGGCTGCTCATGATTTCTTCCCCCGGTTCTTCCGGTACCAGGCGTGGAAGGTCTGGTCCGCCGTCGCCGGCACCTCGCGCTGTTTTCCCCAGGCGTTGAACCGGGTGTAGAGCAGAAACCGCGGCAGGTACTCGATCGCGGCGTCGGTGGCGCCGATCGTCCGCCGGTACGTCTTCGGATCGGAGAGGATGCGGCCGGTGACCTTCATCGCCGTCTTCTTGACGAACGGAAGCTGGTTGTGTTCGCTGAGGATGCGGCGCCACTGGTAGATCTGCTCGTGGATGTTGATCTTCACCGGGCAGACGGCGGTGCAGCTGCCGTTCAGCGTCGAGGCGAACGGCAGGTTGCTGTATTTGCGCAGATCGTAGGTCGGATTGAGGATGATGCCGATCGGCCCCGAGTAGACCCCGCCGTAGCTGAGACCGCCGCTCCGCCGGTAGACCGGGCAGGTGTTCATGCAGGCGCCGCAGCGGATGCACTTGAGCGAGGTCCAGAAGTCCTTCATGCCCAGCCGCTCGCTGCGGCCGTTGTCGACCAGCACGATGTGCAACTCGCCGCCGTCGCGCGGTTTGCGGAAGTGGGAGGTGTATTGGGTGATCGGCGAGCCGACGGCGCTGCGCGACAGCATGCGGACGAACACCGCCAGATGCTCGGTGCGCGGGACCAGCTTCTCGATCCCGATCGAGGCGATGTGCAGCGGCGGGACCGTCGCGCTGAGATCGGCGTTGCCCTCGTTGGTGCAGACGACGAAGCCGCCGGTCTCCGCCACCGCGAAGTTGGCGCCGGTCATCCCCGCTTCCGCCCCGAGGAAGTAGGGGCGGGTGGTGATCCGCGCCTGTTCGCTGAGATAGTGGGGATCGTCGTTTTTCGGATCGGAGCCGAGGGTGCGCGCGAACACCCGGGCGACGTCGCCGCGCAGCTTGTGCACCGCCGGCACGACGATGTGGCTCGGCGGCTCGTCGTCGAGCTGCTGGATGCGCTCGCCGAGGTCGGTCTCGATGACGTCGATGCCGCGCCGGGCGAGATAGGGGCGGAGCTCGCACTCCTCGGTCAGCATCGACTTGCTCTTGACCAGGGTCTTCACCCGGTGATCCTCGAGGATGTCGTGGACGATCCGATTGTGCTCCTCGGCGTCCAGCGCCCAATGGACGTGGGCGCCGTTCTTCGTGGCGTTTTCCTCGAACTGCTCGAGGTAGCCGGCGAGGTGGGTCAGCGTGTGCGCCTTGATCGCCGACGCCAAGCTCCCGCAGCTCGTTCCACTCGGGGACTTCGTCGCGCTGGCCGTCGCGCTTCAGGCGGAGGTCCCACAGGCGCTTGTCGTGGAAGGTCTCGTTGTCCCTGGCGGCGATGAAGGACGAAGACGCCTCGGCATGGTCGATGCGTTTCATGCGCGGGTTCCGTTCAGAATCTGGGCGATATGAATGAACTTGAGATCGAGGCCGATCCGCTCGGCGCATCCCTTCTGGTGCATCAGGCACGACATATCGGCGGAGACGATGTACTCGGCGCCGGCGTTCTTGTGGTCGACGACCTTGTCGTAGCCCATCTTCGCCGACACCGGTTCCTCGAAAACCGAGAAGGTTCCGCCGAAACCGCAGCACTCGTCGGGCCGGCTGGGGTGACGAACTCGATGCCCTCGACCTTGGAGAGCAGCGCCACCGGCTTGGAGAAGAACGGCTCGCCGAGCTCCGACATCGACGCGTGGCGCAGGGCCCTGAGGGTGCCGCAGCTGTTGTGCAGCCCCACCTTGTGCGGGAACTGGGCCCATGGGAACGCGTCGACTTTCAGGACGTCGTGGAGGAATTCGACCAGCTCGAAGGTGCGTTCGCGCACCTGGGTGACCTCGTCGGTCTGAGGGATGGCGTCGAAGTGATGGCGGATATGGTGGGTGCAGCTGCCCGACGGCGTCACGATGTACTCGTAGCCGGCGAAGTTCTTGACGAACAGGGCCTCCACCGGAGCCGCGTCGCTCTGGCAGCCGCTGTTGGCGATCGGCTGGCCGCAACAGGTCTGATCGAGGGGATACTCGACCTCGACCCCGAACCGCTCGAGCAGCTCCAGGGTGGCGATGCCGATCTCCGGGAAGAAGGCATCGACGAAACACGGAACGAACAGGGCGACCTTCACGCGAATTCCTCCCCAGGGTTTGTTGTTTTCCTGGATGCTATTGCCTTTTCGCTGGTCAAGCGAGCGCTATTTGGCTCTAGCGGAGAACGCCCAGAAGCCACGGGATGAGCACCGGCGCCCAGAGGGCGGTGATCAGGCCGTTGAGGCCCATCGCCAGGCTGGCGAATGCGCCCGCCGTGGTGTCGATCTGCAGGGCGCGTCCGACGCCGATGCCGTGGGAGGTGAGGCCGAGGGCCAACCCCATCGCCCGGGAATCGCGCACCCGGCCGATCTTGAACACCCACCCGCCGATGACGCCGCCGAGGACCCCGGTGAACACGACGACGACGGCGGCGATCGGCGTATAGCCGCCGAGGCTCTCGGTGATGCCGAGCGCGATCGGCGTGGTGACCGATTTCGCCACCAGCGAGCGCATGACACCATCGTCGGCGCCGAGCCAGAACGCCAGCAATACCGCCGGCAACGAGGCGAGCAGCGACCCGACCACCAGCGCAATCAGGATCGGTCCGGCCGCACGGCGGATCAGGTGCAGGCTCTTGAGCAGCGGTACGGCGAGGAGGACGGTGACCGGGCCCAGCAGGAAATGAATGAATTGCGCGCCTTCGAAATAGACCGCGTAGTCGACGTCGGCGGCCCACAGGACGCCGCCGAGAACGACGACGGCTACCAGGATGGGGTGGAAGATCGGCCTTCGACCCGACTTCTCGTACACCCACATGCTGAACAGATAGACGGCCACCGTGGCGAACAGCCAGGCGAGGGGGGAGGCGGCCAGGTACGCGCGCAGTCCCTCGACGGCGTCATACAGCATCGTCGTCGTCCTTCGCGGCCAGGCCCTGCATGATCCATCCGGCGACGATCATCGCCAGGACGGAACTGACGACCACCGCCGTCACGATCGGCAGCCATTGGTCGCTGAGCAGGGCGATGTGGGTGGTGACGCCGACGGTGGCGGGGATGAAGTACAGATACAGGTTGCTCAGCAAGCCGCTGGCCAGCCGGTCCAGATCCTTGGGCAATCCTCCCAGCTTGAGAAGCAGGAGGAACAGCAGGATCATTCCGATCACCGGCCCGGGTATCGGCAGCTCGAGCAGGGAGGCCGACAGCTCCCCGACGAACTGCAGCCCCAGAACCACGACCATCCACTTCAACATCGGAACACCTCCTTTTCAAACGCCGCCCTTCGCCAACCTGACGGCCGCTTTATCCGGCACTTATATCAACGGTCCATGATCGTGACCTCCCGTTCTCGCTCGCCTGGAGCGAAAACCGCTAGACTGCCGCGTCACGGCGACAACGCCAACGGGGAGATCGAAATGAATCGGGACGCAAGCATATTCATCGGCGCCGGCGAGGTGCCGCAAAATCTGAACCTCCAGTTGGCCAATCGCCACGGGCTGATCGCCGGCGCCACCGGCACCGGCAAGACGGTGTCGCTTCGGATGTCTCGCGGAGGGGTTTTCGGCGGCCGGCGTGCCGGTGTTCGTCGCCGACGTCAAAGGCGATTTTTCCGGGATCAGCCAGGTGGGTGAGGAGAAGTCGTTCATCGGCGAGCGGGTCGAAAAACTGGGCATCGAGGGCTTCGCCTACCGAAGGTTTCCGACGGTATTCTGGGACCTGTTCGGCGAGCAGGGGCATCCGGTGCGGACCACCGTCTCGGAGATGGGGCCGCTGTTGCTGTCTCGGCTGCTCGGGCTCAACGACACCCAGCAAGGCGTGCTCGACGTCGCCTTCGAGGTCGCCGACGACGAGGGGTTGCTGCTCCTCGATCTCAAGGACCTGCGGTCGATGCTCACCTTCGTCGGCGACAACGCCCAGGATCTGCGGACCCGCTACGGCAGCGTCTCGTCGGCCTCGGTCGGGGCCATCCAGCGAAGCCTGTTGGGCCTCGAGCGTGACGGCGGCGAGCTGTTCTTCGGCGAGCCGGCGCTAGAGCTCGCGGACTTCCTGAAGCTGGACGGCGAGGGCTTCGGCGTCGTCAACGTGCTCGCCGCCGACAAGCTGATACGTTCGCCCAAGCTCTACGCCACTTTTCTGTTGTGGCTGCTCTCGGAGCTGTTCGAGGAGCTGCCGGAGGTGGGCGACCCGGAGAAACCGAAGCTGGTGTTCTTCTTCGACGAGGCCCACCTCCTGTTCGACGACGCGCCGAAGGCGCTGCTCGATACCGTCTCGCAGGTGGTCCGGCTGATCCGCTCCAAGGGCGTCGGGATCTATTTCGTCACCCAGAGCCCGAGCGACATCCCAGACGATGTCCTCGGCCAGCTCGGCAACCGCGTTCAGCATGCGCTGCGGGCGTTTACGCCGCGGGACGCCAAGGCGGTCAAGGTCGCCGCCGAGACCTTCCGCCCCAATCCCCGCTTCGATGCGGCAACCGTGATCACCGAGCTCGGCGTCGGCGAGGCGCTGGTCTCCACCCTGCAACCGGGTGGGGTTCCCGGCATCGTCGAGCGGACGCTGATACGCCCGCCCTGTTCGCGCCTGCGTCCCGCCGAGAAGGGCGAGCGTTCAGTGGTGATGGCGGCGGACCCGGTGGGCAACCGGTACGACCGGGCGGTCGACCGGGAGTCAGCCTACGAGCTGTTGCAGGAGCGTGCCAAGGCCGCCGCCGCCCAGGCCGAGCGGGAAAAGCGGCGTGCGGAGACCGCGCGCGCGGCGCCGGCCGAGAGGAAACGGCGGAGCGCCAACCGCCAGGGCGTCGGCGAGACCTTTGCCAAGTCGGTGATGAGCAGTGTCGGCCGCCAGCTCGGCCGCGAGCTGTTGCGGGGCCTGTTCGGCACGCTGACCCGCGGGCGCTAGGGGAACCGGTGCCGGGATGCTGCGGCTCTACGATTTTCACGAACTCGGGCAACGGCTACAAGGTGCGGCTGCTGCTCGCCATGCTCGGCATCGTCTACGATTACGTGGAGGTGGACATCCTCGCCGGGGAGACACGGACGCCGGCGTTTCTGGAGAAGAACCCCAACGGCCGGATCCCGGTTTTGGAATTCGACGACGGCAGGTGTCTCGCCGAATCCGATGCGATCCTGTTCTATCTGGCAGAAGGCACGCCGCTGCTGCCGGCCGACCGGTTCGACCGGGCCCGGGTGCTGCAATGGATGTTCTTCGAGCAATACAGCCACGAACCCTACATCGCCGTCTGCCGCTTCTGGCTGAAGCACCTGGAGATGACCGAGGACCGGAACGCGTTGCTCGCGGAAAAGCAGGAGCGGGGACGGGCGGCCCTGGAGGTGATGGAACGGCATCTGGAGGGGCGGGCGTTCTTCGTCGGCGATTCCTGTACCATTGCCGACATCGCGCTATACGCCTACACCCACGTCGCGCCCGAGGGTGGCTTCGATCTGGCGGGCTTTCCCGGGGTGTGTGCCTGGTTGGAGCGGATCCGCCGACAGCCGGGCCACGTGCCGATCACCCGCACGGTATGATGATCGTCCGGCGTTGTTCAACCCCGAGAAAATTTTTTCCCGGTCGCCGTCGCGCTATTGGTTTTTGCCAAATTATCCCTATCTCGTAAGTGAGTGGTTGGCAGATAGCTTTAGAAAAAGGCGATAACTTACACATGCCAAAGGATAGTGACGGCGCGACCGTCGACCAGGTGGTTCTGTTGAGCCAAGCCACTTGGCAGCATTGCCGTTGGATCGTCGGCCAGCCCAGGCGTGGCGTCTACGTGGTTTGCGGTCGACAGGTTCGCGCGGGCTCGTCGTTCTGCGACGATCACCATGCGCTGGTTTGGCGCCCTGTCGCCGGCGACAGGAAAGGATCGACCGTCCACGGCACGACGCGAAAACCGAAAGACGCGGATGACGGAACGCCTTGAGCGAGCATGAGGGCATTTCTACTAGTAGATCAGTCCGCTCCCTTTATCTCGGTCGGTCCGAATGGCCGAGGTCCCGGTCGGGAGCGACGCGGTCGCGGACGCGTTGCTTGAGTTCCTTGAGCTCGGGAAAGCGGCCTTCCGTCTTCCGCGACCAGACCGTCTTGCCGTCGACGCGCACCTCGAAGACGCCGCCGGTTCCGGGAACCAGGGAGACGCCGGCGAGTTCTTGTTCGAAAGTGGTCAACAGTTCCTGCGCCATCCAGCCGGCGCGCAACAGCCAGCGGCACTGGGTGCAATACTCGATCTCGACCCTCGGCAAACCCGTCATCTGTTCCGTTCGACTGGGCAGACCGGCGTCGCCTGCCGTGCCCCCGGACTGCGAAGCGCTTTCGCAAAGCCGAGTGACCGATAGGACTTACGGCGAGAGGCCGGACTGCCACGGGCATCGATGCCCGTGCAGGATACCGCATCGTCCGACGGAACGGAAACGACGGAATCGCGGATTCGGATGGCGCGGCATCGAATGCAGTCGGACCGCGTCGGCCAAAGTCCCAACATTTTGTAATTTTATGGTTCTACCGTTTGCTAACCAAGTTTTCATCGAGGTTGCGTAAATTTCGCCCATCGCCGACATTCCGGAGAGCATGTTCTTTGCTTCTGCGGAAAGCGCCCTTCCGACACAACGCCGAAGACGAGCACAGAGATGAACATTGTAACTTTGCCTCCCCGACCTCATTTGCCGCCGCCTGTTCACGTCGGCATCATCATGGACGGCAACGGGCGTTGGGCGACGGCCCGCGGGCTGCAGCGGACCGCCGGCCACAAGCAGGGGGCCGAGGCGGTCAGGAGGACGATGGAGGCCGCCCTGCACCTGGGGATCCGCTATCTGTCGCTGTTCGCGTTCTCGTCGGAGAACTGGAAGCGCCCGGCGGCGGAGGTCATCGATCTGATGGGTCTGCTACGTCTCTATCTGCGGAACGAGGTCCGATATCTGTGCGAAAACGGAATATGCCTGCGGGTGATCGGCGACCGTACGCGCCTCGCCCCCGATATCGTCGCCCTGATCGAGGACAGCGAGCGGCGGACCGCCGACAACGACAAGTTGACCGTGATCATCGCGCTCAGCTACGGGGGGCGGGCGGAGATCGTCGCGGCCGCCCGCCGGCTCGCCGAAATGGCCGCGATGGGCGAGATCGATCCCAACGACATCGATGACGACTCGCTCGCGGCGCACCTGTACACCCCCGGGGTTCCCGATCCCGATTTGTTGATCCGCACCAGCGGCGAGAAGAGAATCAGCAATTTCCTGATTTGGCAGTTGGCCTACACCGAGTTCATGTTCCTCGACGTGCTGTGGCCCGACTTTTCGCGGAGAGATCTGGAAGCCGCAATCAGCGAGTTTCACCGGCGCGACAGGCGTTACGGCGCGGTGGGTGTTTGAGAGCCTGACCGGCGACGAGTTGGACCGGACGCAACTTAACCCTTCGGATTCGCTACGGGTTCTCCAAACGAGAGTTTTTCGCAACTGCGTTGAAGATCAAAGTTGTGCACACGCCGGCTACTAACGTCGGGTCCGTGCCCGACCCGCGGACAGCAACCTCCCGCACCGAATATTGTTCACCACATATTTCTAATTTACTAGCGAAATCAATGTATTAAAATTATCGCCCGTTTTTTGGGCATGTTGAGAAAAACCTTGATATCACCGTGGTCTCCGGCCGCGGAGAAGGGGTTTTCCACAGACTTGTCCCCAGAATTTGTGGATGTTACGGGGCGGTAACGATTTTATGACGCCGGAAACAATCGACGGCCGCCGCCTTGCCTTGATCGCGGAGATCCCATCCGCTGTTCAACAGGTATTCGAGGCCACTCCGCCACAAAACCTGCGGCCTCGGTGCGGGACAAGGGCCGCTTTACTGGACCGGGGGCGCTCGGTAGTGTGCTCGAAGGACCGGAGACCGGGCAGGGAATGAGGAGAGCATCCATGGCCTCGATCGAGGGAAAGACCATTGGCTTCGTCGGCCTCGGGCTGATGGGAAAACCGATGGCGCTCAATCTGCACAAGGCCGGGGCGCGGCTGATCATCAACAACCGCTCGCAGGACGTTGTGCGCGATCTCGCGGTCCTCGGCATGACCCCAGCGCCGACGCCGGCGGCCGCCTGCGAGGGCGCCGAGGCGGTCATCGTCATGCTTCCCGATACCCCGGCGGTGGAGACGGTGCTGCTGGGCGAAGGCGGCGTCGTCTCCGGGCTCGAGGCGGGCTTGCTGGTGATCGACATGGGGACCACCAAGGTCACCTCCACCCGCCGCTTCGCCAAGGCGGTGACCGAGGCCGGCGGCGACTACATCGACGCGCCGGTCTCCGGCGGCACCATCGGCGCCGAGAGCGGCGAGTTGACGATCATGGCCGGCGGCAGCGAAGCGGCGATGGCGCGCGCGATGCCGATTTTCGAGGTACTGGGCAAGCAGACGACACACGTCGGCGGGATCGGCGCCGGCCAGGTCGCCAAGGCCGCCAATCAGGTCATCGTCGGCCTCAACATCGGCGCCGTCGCCGAGGCGCTGACCCTGGCCCGGAACGCCGGCGTCGATCCGGGCAAGGTCCGCGAGGCGCTCAGGGGCGGCTTCGCCGATTCGCGGATCCTCGAGGTCCATGGAAAGCGCATGGTCGACGGCGACTTCCGCCCGGGCGGCAAGTGCGTGACCCAGCGCAAGGACCTGTTCCAGGCGCTGGAGCTGGCCGGCGAGCTGGGTTTCGAGCTGCCGGCGACGCGGCTGTGCATGAAGCTTTACGACAAGCTGATCGCCGAAGGTCACGGGGATCTCGACCATTCGGCGCTGATCAAGGTCCTGGAGAAGTAACCGGAGGGTGGCGGCGGAAAAATCTGCCGGAGGTCGCGATGAAGCTGTTGCGCTACGGCGAGCCCGGCGAGGAAACGCCCGGTGTTCTCGACGGCGACGGACGCATCCGCAGCCTCGCCGACCATGTCGCCGACATCGACGGAGCGGCGCTGACGCCGGGGCACCTCGAGGCGCTGCGCCGGATCAATCCCGAAACGTTGCCGCTGGTTACCGGGACGCCGCGGCTCGGGGTGCCGGTGTCCGGCGTCGGCAAGATCATCGAGGTCGGGCTCAACTACGTCGACCAGGCGGCGGAAGTGGGCAAGCCGTTGCCCGAAGAGCCGATCCTGTTCGCCAAGGCGGTGACCGCGCTGAACGGACCCAACGACCCGGTGGTGCTGCCCGAGGGCGCGCGCAAGGCTGACTGGGAGGTCAAGCTCGCGGTGGTCATCGGCCGCACCGCGCGATCGGTCGGCGAGGGCGAGGCGCTCGACCATGTCGCCGGCTACACGATCATCAACGACCTCTCCGAGCGCGCGTGGCAGTTCGAGCGTGGAGGCCAGTGGATCAAGGGCAAGAGTTTCGACACCTTCGCCCCGCTCGGCCCATGGCTCGTCACCCGCGACGAAGTACCCGACCCGCAGAACCTGCGCTTGTGGCTGAGCGTCAACGGAGTGATGCGGCAGGACAGCCATACCTCGCGGATGAACTTCGGCGTCGCCGCGGCGATCGCCTACATCAGCCGCTGCATGACCCTGCTGCCCGGCGACGTGGTCACCACCGGAACGCCCGCCGGGATCGGCAACGCCGCCAAGCCGCCGGTGTTTCTGAAACCGGGAGACGTCATCGAGCTGGGGATCGAGGGTCTGGGCGAGCAGCGCCAGGAGGTGCGGGCGTGGGAGGATCGCGGCGCTTGATCGCGCCGCCGACGCCCCTAGCCGGCTTGGTCTTCCTGGTTTTCGAGGGTCTGCACGGCCCGCTCATGCGCCGATAGCCCGTCCGCGCCGGCTTCGGCATCCTGACGCAGGCTACGGATGAAATCGAACGTGGCCATTCCTCCGACGATCACCAAGACCACCCAGAGATTGAGCTTGGCGATGTAGACGCCGAGAAACCCGAGAAAGCCCAGAAACATCAGAAGCGAGAGGGTGGCAAGGATTCGATCAATCATGGACTTGTCCGCTTTCCAACGTGTTCTCTATTCCGTCGTCGCCTCTGCCTCGACCCGGTCGACCAACCAACGTGCCGTCCGCAGCAGGCGGGCATCGTCGCCCCTGCGGCCGACGAGTTGGGCGCCGAAGGGCATGCCGTTCTCGGCATGGAACAGCGGCAGGGTGACGGTCGGCACGCCCAGGTACGTCCACAGCGTGCAGAAGATCGGGCTGCCGGTGGAGTCCAGGCTCGCCGGCGCCGGGCCGATGGTGGCGGGGGTGAGCAGGGCGTCGTTCCAGCGGAAGGCCTCGTCGAGCACGGCGTTGACGATCCGGATCCAGTCGACGGCCCGGTTGTAGTCGACGGCGAGGTAGTGCTGGCCGCGCTCGATCATCTCCCTGAGGATGGCGCTCAGCCGGTCGGCGCCGCGGGCGTATTCCTCGGCGAAGCTCTTGGCGAGATCGGCCTCCATGATCACCCGGTGCCAGTCGACGACCTTGTCGAAGGGTTCCGCCATCGCGACCTCCTCGACGTCGTCGCCGAGGGCCTCGACCAGTTCGGCGAACGCTTCCTGGGTGGACGCTTCCGCCTGATCCCACACCGGTGTTCGGGCGAAGCCGATGCGGGGGGTGACCGGGGGGGCCTCGCCGGCGATCCGCCTCAACTCGGCGCGAGCCGTGGGGCGCATCGCCGGATCACGGTCGTCGAACGCCATCAGCGGCTCGGCGACGAGCGCCAGATCCTCGATCGATCGGGCGAAAAAGCCGATCTGATCCAAGGGCGGCGACTGGCTCAGCACGCCGTGGCGGGAGACGAGACCGGAGGTCGGCTTGTATCCATAGACGCCGCAGAACGAGGCGGGGCGGATGACCGAGCCGTTGGTCTGGGTGCCGAGGGCGAGCGGCACCATGCCGGCGGCGACGGCGGCGGCGGAGCCGCTCGACGAGCCTCCGGGGGTGTGCCCGGGATTGTGGGGATTGCGGGTCTTGCCGGGGGCGTAGACGGCGAGTTCGGTGGTCACCGTCTTGCCCAGGATCACCGCCCCGGCCTGGCGAAGCAGCGAGACGACGGTGGCGTCGGCCGTCGGTCGCCGTCCGGCGTGCAGCACGGTTCCGTTCTCGGTGGGCATGTCGCGGGTATCGATGATGTCCTTGATGCCGACCGGCAGGCCGTGCAGCGGCCCCTGCGGGCGCCCGGCCCGGGCGGCGGCGTCGACGGCCTTCGCCTGGGCGAGGGCGTAGTCGCGGTCGAGGAAGGTCCACGCCCGAACCGTTTCCTCGGTCGCGGCGATGCGCTCGAGGCAGGCCTGGACCAGATCGACCGAGGTGATCTCGCCCGCCTGCAGCGCGCGCGCGGCGGCGGCGGCGGTCAATCCGCTGTGGTCCGGTGTCGGCTTCGGTCATATTGTCCATGCGGTCGTCCTCCGGATCAGTGGCCATAGATGTAGTCGGGAAGCCAGTAGGCGATTTCCGGGAACACATAGAGCAGAATCATGGAGATCATAACCATCGCCAGGAACGGCATGACGCCCTTGAAAATGTCGATCAATTGCACGTGCGGCGGCGCGATGCCCTTGAGGTAGTAGGCCGCCATGGCCATCGGTGGCGTCAGGAACGACGTTTGCAGGTTGAGGGCGACCAGGATGCCGAAGAACAACGGATCGATCCCGAAGTGGGGCAGCATCGGCAGGAAGATGGGAACGAAGATGATGATGATCTCGCTCCATTCCAGCGGCCAGCCGAGGAGGAAGATGATGACCTGCGCCAGGATCAAAAACACGATCGGCGACAAGTCCAGGCCGAGCACGAACTCCTTGATCAAATCGTGTCCGCCAAGATAGGAGAACACCGAGGAGAAGGTCCAGGACCCGACGAACAGCCAGCACACCATCGCCGACGTCCGCACCGTCAGATAGACGGATTCTTTCAACCTGTCCCAGGTCAGCGCCCGATAGGCGACGGCGAGGACGATGCCGCCGAGCGCGCCGATCGATGCCGCCTCCGACGGAGTCGCCAGACCGAACAGGATCGCGCCCAACACCGAGAGGATGAGGACCGCCAACGGAAAGAACGACGTCAGCAGCATCCACGCGATCTTCGCGCCGGTAATGTCCCGGGTAATTTCCTCCGAAGGCTTCGGCGCGAGTTTGGGATTGAGGGTCGAGCGTCCGATCACGTAGGCCATGTAGAGGCCGGCGAGCATGAAGCCCGGCACGATGGCAGCGGCGTAGAGCTTGACCACCGAGATGCCGGCGGTGGCCGCGTAGACGATCAGCATGATGCTGGGCGGGATCAGGATGCCGAGGCAGCCGCCGGCGCAGATGACGCCGGCCGCGAAGCTGGTGTCGTATCGGGCCTTGAGCATGGCGGGGAACGCGAGCAACCCCATCAGCGTTACCACCGCTCCGACGATGCCGGTGGCGGTCGCGAACAGGGCACAGGTGGCGAGGGCCGCCACCGCCATCGATCCGGGGAGCTTGCGGGCGGCGATCTGCAGGCTGAAGAACAATCGGTCGACGATATTGGCCCGTTCGACGATGTAGCCCATGAACAGGAACAGCGGCACCGCCGTCAGCACGTCGTTGGCCATCACCGAATAGGTCTGGTTGACCAGGAGGTCGAACACCCGATTGTCGAAGATCGAATGCATCCGTTCGGGGTCGTAGTAGGCGTAGTAGCCGAAGCCGACGCCCATGGCGACCAGGGTGAAGCAGATCGGAAAGCCCAGGAGAATGGTGAAGATGAAGAGCGACAGCATCAGGAGGGCGATTTGCGGATCGGTCATCGGGCCTCTCCCGCCGGCGTCTTCTGAAGGCCTTTCAACACCTCGTCGGCGCTTTCGTGCTGATGCTGCAATACCGTCTCCATTTCCTCGACGTCGTGAAGGCGGGGCGGCCACGCGCCCGTCCTGATGCAGATGACGCAGCGGACCACCTGGGCGATGCCCTGCAGGAACAGGAAGGAGGCCGCGATCGGGGTAATGGTCTTGAACGGATAGATCGGGATGTTGGCGGGGCTCATCACGCTGACTTCCTTGTAGCTCCAAGACAGCATGGCGTAATCCCAGCCCGCGTAGATCAGCGCCGCGACCCCAGGGAAAAAGAACAGGAAGTAAAGGATGAATTCGATCCACGCCTGCACCCTGGGCGGCCACAGGCGGTACAGCACGTCGCCGCGGACGTGGCCGTCCCGCGACAGGGTGTAGGCGCCGCCCATCATGAACAGGGTGCCGTACATGATATAGCTGATGTCGAACGCCCACACCGTGGGATCCCGGAGAACATAGCGAACGAAGACCTCGTAGCTGACGCCGAAGGTCATCACCAGGATGCACCACGCGAACGCCTTGCCGACCCATGCGCTGATGCTGTCGATCAGGAAAAGCCAACGGTTCATCTGTCGCCTGCTTCCAGCCCTCGGTATCGGAGCACAGGGGAGGGGCGGCGCACGCGCGCGCCGCCCCCGATCCCGGTCGGTCCGATCACCCCCTCAAACCTAGTATGGCAGCTTTCCGGGGAAATAGTGATCGTAGGCCAGCTTGTAGTCGGCTTGATTCATCAAGATGTAAAAAGCGACCCGGTCGGCCCAAGCTTTCTGGCTGTCCACCACCTTCTTGAAGAACGGATCCTCGTTCAGTTTCTCGAGGTTCGTGTCCCAGGACTTGAGCTGGGCTTCCATCACGGATTGCGGCGTGCGGTAGACCTTGACGCCGTCGTCGTTGATCAAAATCTGCAGATCCTTGGAATAATTGTCCATGGCGGTGGCATAGTTCGATGTGCTGGCCGCTTCCGCAGAATGCTCGAGGATCGCCTGATGTTCCTTCGGCAGCGCGTCGTACCTGTCCTTGTTGAAGATGATCTCGAAGAACTCGGCCGCCTGGTGGTAGCTGCTCATCATGTAGATCTTCGAGACGTCCTGGGCGCCGAAGCGCATGTCGGAGGTCGGGTTGTTGTATTCGAACGCCTCGATCACGCCGCGTTCCAGGGCGGGGACGATTTCGCCGCCGGGGAGCTGGGTCACCTTCAGGCCCATGGTCTGCATGATGTCAGTGGCCAGACCGACCGTCCGATACTTGAGGTTCTGCAGGTCTTCGACGCTGGTGATGCGCTTCTTGAACCAGCCGAGCGGCTGCGTCGGCATCGGCATCGCGAAGAAGCCGACCTGGTTGAGCTTGAGGATGTCCTGAGTGAGTTCCCTGTAGAACTCCTTGCCGCCGCCCTTGTGGATCCAGGCGAGGGTTTGGTTCGCATCGGCGCCGAACACCGGGCCGGTGCCGAACAGCGATGCCGCCTTGTTCTTGCCGTACCAGTAGGCGGCGACCGTGTGGGCGGCATCGAGCACGCCCTTGTTCACCGCGTCCTGAACCTGGAATGCCTTCACCACCGCGCCCGAGACCAGATACTCGATCTTCAGCCGGCCGCCGGACATGGCGTTGACCCGATCCACGTATTCCACGGCCATCTCGTTGAAGATGTCGGAGGAGCCCCAGGAGCCCTGCATCTTCAGGGTGACCGTCTGCGCCCGTGAGACCTGCGGAAACGCGATGGTCGCCGCCGCGGCGCCCGCCGCGACACCGCCGCCTGTCAGGAACTTGCGGCGCGATACCTTGCTTTTCTTGGCTTTCTTGGTTTCGGTTCCGATCGTGTTGTTGTCTTCCATCTTTTTCGTCATTACCGGATTTCTCCCATCAAGTTTTTAGGACAAACCAAGCGTACGCCCGGTTCACCCGTTTGATTTATTTCCATCATAGTCGGTAAGATTTGGACTTGTCGCTCCCTCCGTTCCACTTGGTTTTGTCGCCCGTGTTTCGGGGCAGGCACGCGAAACGTATTGATTTACCCATCATGATGAGCGTTTCGTGCGGAATCGCAAGGCTTTTTCCGCCGCAATCGGATGAATGCCGCCAGCGCAACCCTGCAAGCTAGGGTTGATGCTCGTTATGGTAGCAAAACGAGGATCATGCGAACTCGATCCCGTGGTTCGCGGCCGGCGAAGATCGCGTCAAGGTTGTCGAGGGCGCGGAAGCCCATGGCGTCGCGGGTTTCCCGGGTGGCGCTGCCGATGTGCGGCAGCAGGAAGGTGTTCTTGAGTTCGCGGTACTCGGGATGGATATCGGGTTCGTTGTTGAACACGTCGAGCCCGGCGGCGGCGACCTTTCCGGATTTGAGCGCGGCGATCAGCGCCTCGTCGTCGATGACGGCGCCGCGCGCGGTGTTGACGACGACGGCGCCGTCGGGGAGCAGGGCGATGCGATCGGCATCGAGGAGGCCCTTGGTCTCCGGGGTGGCGGGGCAGTGGATGGAGAGAAACTGGCAGTGCGGTAGGAGGTCCTCAACGGTCTCGTGATAGATGGCGCCGGCTTCGGCTTCGGGATCGAGCCGCCGCCGGTTGGCGTAGTGGATCTCCATGTCGAAACCGCGCGCCCGCCGCGCCACGACCTGTCCGACCCGGCCCATGCCGACGATGCCGAGGCGCTTGCCGGTGACCTGGATGCCGACCATGAAGCTGGGGCTCCAGTCCTTCCAGGCGCGGGTGCGGACCAACGCCTCGCCCTCGCCGGCGCGCCGCGCCGCCCCGATCATCAGCAGCATCGTCGTCTCCGCGGTGGCGTCGCTGAGCACGTCGGGGGTGTTGGTGACGATCAGGCCGCGGGTCTTGGCGGCCTGCGGTGTCGACGTGGTCGTATCCGACCGAGAAGTTGGCGATCGCCTTGACGCTGTCGGGCAGGCGGGCGATGACGTCGGCGGTGAACTTCTCGGTGTGACACGGCAGGATCGCGTCGGCGCCTGCGGCGAGCTCGACGATCTCGTCGCTGGAGTAGAGCTGGTCGTCGGGGTTCAGCCGCGGCTGGTAGTCGCGGCGCAGCCGATCCTCGACGGCGTCGGGCAGCTTGCGGGTGACCAGAATGACGGGTTTGCTCACGACCATTTCCTCCTTTGTTTGAGGTGTTCTCGGGAGTGTTCAGCGCTTGTAGCAGATCGACGCCGCGATGGCAGCGGTCTGCGCATTCGGATTGCGCGTCGACGGTTGTTGGACTAGTATATGGTCAAATGAATTTGACCATGAGTATGGCAGATGAGCGAAGTCACATTGTCGATCTCCGAATTCAAGGCGAAATGCCTGCGACTCATCGAGGACGTCGCGCAAAAGCACACCGAATTGGTGATCGCCAAGCGCGGCCGCCCTCTCGCCAGGGTGGTGCCTTTCACTGTCGAGCAGCCATCGTTCTTCGGCTTCATGCAAGGAACGGCGACGATTTATGGCGATGTCGTCGCACCGTTGGACGAACGCTGGGAGGCGGCGGATGGCTGATGTTCCGCCGGTCGTGCTCGACACGCACGCCTGGCTGTGGCTGATGCTCGGGAGCCCGTCGCTGCGGGAAGAGGCGTTGACTGCGGTCATGCGTGCCGCGGATCACGGTGACGTCTTGATCCCGGCGATCGTGCCGTGGGAATTGGCGATGCTGGTGCGAAGGGGACGGATCACGCTGACCATGCCCACGTTGGCCTGGATCGAGAAATCCCTTGGCGCTCCGGGCGCGAGGGTGTCGCCGCTGACGCCGACCATTGCGGTCGATTCAGCCACACTCCCGGGCGCGCCGCCGAGCGATCCCGCCGATCGCATGATCATTGCCACGGCGCGCGCACACCAGGCGGTCCTCGTCACCCGCGACGCGGCAATCCTTCGCTACGCCGAGGCGGACCACCTCAACGCCGTGGCGGCGTGAAAGGGCGGCCCCACGGGAACGCGGAGCGCGGGGGCAGGGGGCCGCGGCCGTCGGCGGCGCGGGCGATGCGCAGGCCCTCGTTCCATTTGGCCATCCGTTCGGAGCGGGCGAACGAGCCGACCTTGAGCTGCTTGGCGCCCCAGCCGACGGCGAGGTGGACGATGGTGACGTCCTCGGTCTCGCCCGAGCGCGCCGAAACGATGGCGCCCCAGCCGGCGTCGCGGGACGCGTCGAGGGCGGCCCGGGTCTCGGTCAGGGTTCCCGCCTGGTTGGGCTTGACCAGGACGGCGTTGCAGGCGCCGATCCCTGCGCCCGCGGCCACCCGCTCTGCGTTGGTCACCAGGTAGTCGTCGCCGACCACCTGGACCCGGTCGCCGACGGCGCGGGTGAAGCGCACCAGCCCGGCCTCGTCGTCCTCGGCCAGCGGGTCCTCGATCGAGACGATCGGATAGCGGTCGATCCAGCCGAGCAGCATCTCGATCAGGCCGTCGCTGTCGAGTTCGGCGCCGTCGCGGGCGAGGCGGTAGCGGCCTCCGCCGCCGAACTCGGTGGCGGCGATGTCGAGCGAGATCGCCATGTCCGCGCCCGGCGTCAGTCCGGCCCGCTCGATGGCGCGAACCACGAAACCCAGGGCCTGCTCGTTGTCGTCGAAGGCCGGCCAGTAGCCGCCCTCGTCGGCGAGTTCCGGCGAGGAGCCCGGCTTCGTCCATCAACGTCCCGGCGGCGCGGTAGACCTCCGCCGTCCAATCCAGGGCCTGGGTGTAGTCGGCGGCGCCGACGGCGACGACCATGAAGTCCTGGACGTCGACCCGCCGGCCGGCGTGGGCGCCGCCGCCGAAGATCTGGATCTCGGGCAGCGGCAACGCCGGCCGCCCGGCGCCGTTCAAGTATCGCCACAGCGGCAGTCCCGCCGCCGCCGCCGACGCATGGGCCACCGCCATCGACGTGGCGATGGTGGCGTTGCCGCCGAGCCGGGACTTGTTCGGCGTGCCGTCGAGGTCGACGAGCGTTTTGTCGACGCCCGCCTGGTCGCCGGCGTCGGCACCGACCAGCGCCGGCGCGATCACGTCGTTGACCGAAGCGATCGCGCGAGTGACGTCGAGGCCGCCGAGGGCGGTGCCGCCGTCGCGGAGGTCGACCGCCTCGCCGCTGCCGGTGGAGGCGCCGGCCGGGGCGATGCCGCGGCCGCGGCCGCCGCCGCTCAATCGCACCTCGACCTCAACCGTCGGCCGGCCGCGCGAATCCCAAACCCGGTAGCCGTCGACCGCCCCGATCGCCGTTTCGCTCACGATCGCAACTCCCTGGCCCAGGCGCAGGCGACGTCGTCCACCGTCTCCACGGGGTCGAGCAGCAGGCTTCGCGCAACCCGCCGCACCCGCTCCTTGTCCCGGATGTCGGTGACGTACTCGACCGGCGACTTGCCGTCCACCCGCGCCAGGAACAGTCCCGGCAGCAGGCGGGCGGCGCGTCCCTCCACGTCCGCGGCCGGCTCCCAGCTGACCAGGGTCCGGTAGGCCTCGGCCATCACCGCGAACGCGGCGAGAAACGAGTCCGTCGCGGTCGGGGTCCACAGGCACTTGAGCAGCAAGTGGTTGAGGCAGAAGGCGAGGTCGAAGGCGGGATCGCCGTACCAGGCGCACTCGGCGTCGAGGAACACCGGGCCGTCGAGTCCGACCAGGATGTTCTTCGGGCTGACGTCGCCGTGGACCAGCGCCCGGTGGTGGGTGGTCGCCGTCACCCGGACCAGCTCGGCCAGAGGTTCGGCGAGGGTCGGGTGGGCGCGGGCGGTGGCTTCGAGATAGGGCTCCAGGCGCAGCGCGTGGAACAGCGCGCCGGTATCGAAGCGGTGGGCGACGTCGGAACAGCCGGCGGTGCCGGCGTGAATCCGCGCCAGCCGCTCGCCGACGTCGGCGGCGACCATCAGGTCGACAACCCCATGGCGAAGCTCTTCCTTCCACGGCCGGAAGCGGCTCGGATCGAGGTAGTCCATGACGAAGAACCCGGCCGCCTCGTCGTGCCCGAGGATCCTCGGCACCGCCTGCGGCACGATGCGTCCCGCCGTCTCGAACCAGTGGACCTCGTAGGCATTGCGTTCCACCGGCGCCCGCCAGTCGGCGGAGACCTTGAGCTTGGCCAGCGCCCGCTTGACGCAAACCGGACCGCGTTCCGTATCGACGCGCCAGATGTCCGAGGAAACGCCTCCCGCCAGCGGCTCGCAGCGGGGGCGTTCGTCTTCGCCGACCAATCCGAGGCGGCGGAGGTGGGTGATGAGTTCGTCTGGCTCCTCGGACATGCGTCAATCTACGCCGGGAATTGCCGCGCGCAAACTCCCAACGGGTTTCTTTGTGCCCCAAGTTCTCTATTCTGGATGTCTGGACACAAAACTATCGCCGTCTTGAACGGAGCCAGGAGCCATTCGATGAACCTCCACCAACGCCTCGCCGCCCGCGCCGCCGCGGGCAACCCCGTGCGCATCGGCCTGATCGGCGCCGGCAAGTTCGGCACCATGTTCCTCGCGCAGGCGCGGTTCACCACCGGGATGCATGTCGCCGGGATCGCCGATCTGGACGGCGCGCGCGCCCGCGCCGCCCTGGCCGCCGCAGGCTGGCCGGTCGAGAAGGGCGAAGCGCATACCATCGCCGACGCGCTGAAGACCGGCGCCACCTGGATCACCGAGGACGCGATGGCGCTGATCGCCGCCGACGGCATCGAGGTGATCATCGACGCCACCGGCGATCCCGCCGCCGGCATCCGCCACGCCCTCGCCTGCGCCGAACAGCGCCGCCACGTGGTCATGGTCAACGTCGAGGCCGACGTGCTCGCCGGCCCGTTGCTGGCAAGGCGGGCACAGGAGGCCGGCGTCGTCTATTCGCTCGCCTACGGCGACCAGCCGGCGCTGATCGCCGAGCTGGTCGACTGGGCGCGGACCGCGGGTCTTGAGGTCGCCGCCGCCGGCAAGGGCACCAAGTATCTGCCCGGCTTACCACGACTCGACGCCGGAGACGGTGTGGCAGCACTACGGCCTGACCCCGGAGCAGGCGGCGGCCGGCGGCATGAACCCCAGGATGTTCAACTCGTTCCTCGACGGCACCAAATCGGGGATCGAGATGGCGGCGGTGGCCAACGCCACCGGGCTGACGCCGGCCGAGGACGGCCTGGCGTTCCCGCCGTGCGGCGTCCACGATCTGCCGCGCATTCTCAAGCCGAGGGCCGACGGCGGCCTGCTCGAGCACATGGGCCAGGTCGAGGTCATCTCCTCGGAGGAGCGGGACGGCCGCCCGGTGGTCGGCGACCTGCGCTGGGGGGTCTACGTTACCTTCCGGGCGCCGTCGGACTACACGGCGCGCTGCTTCGGCGAGTACGGGCTGGTCACCGATCCGAGCGGCCGCTACGGCGCCATGTACAAGCCGTTCCACCTGATCGGCCTCGAGCTCGGGATCTCGGTGGCGAGCGCCGCCCTCTACGGCGAGCCGACCGGGGCGCCGACCGGGTTCCGCGGCGACGCCGTGGCGACGGCCAAGCGCGACCTGATCGTCGGCGAAATGCTCGACGGCGAGGGCGGCTATACCGTGTGGGGCAAGCTGATGCCGGCCGAACGGTCGCTGCATGCCGGCGCACTCCCCATCGGCCTCGCCCATGGGGTGAAGGTGGTGCACCCGGTCCCCGAAGGCGAGATCGTTACCTGGGCCGATGTCGAGGTCGACGGCACCGGCGAGGCCGTGCGCGTCCGCCGCGAGATGGAGGCGATGTTCGGCGGGGGTCAACCCTGACGTCGACGGTCCTACGAAGCGACTTCAATATCGAAGACTAGTTCATTGAGATCGTTGATTGTCCTCGTTCCGTCCGGAAACGGGTTGGGGTAGCCTTGGTGGAGGCGGCCGACGAAGGCGACGCCGTTGGCGGCGGCGGCACGCTGGTCGGGAGGACCGTCGCCGACCATCAGCACGCGGTCTCCGCTCCAGCCGTGTTCCTGCAGCAACCGGCCGATGACGGTGATCTTGTCGGGCGGCGAGCCGTAGACGGCGGCGAAATAATGCGCCATCCCCCGGCGATCGAGGATCCGCGCCAGTTCCTCGTTGGGCGTCGCCGAGACCAGGAACAGCGGCAGCCTTCGATACCAACGCTCGAGCACCGCCCGGGCGCCGGGAACCCAGGCGCAGGCGACGACCCGATCCTCGACCAGTTCGCCGAACCGGTCGCTGAGCACCCGCACCTTGGTTTCCGACAGCTCCCGGCCGAGGAACGCCCGGTGGCACTCGGTGATACGGATGCCGCGGTTGATTCCGGTGTTGGCGAGGTAATGGGCGAGGGCCTTTTCCTCGACCTCGCGACCGTACGGGGCATAGAGGCTGCGGAAGGCGTCGATCTTGACCTGCATGGACTCGACGAGCACGCCGTCGAAATCGAAGAAAATGGCGTTGTACACGATATAAAAACTCCTCGTCGATGGCCTGGTTGAAAGTCTACCTCGACTAATACGGCGTCCACGCAGCGATCGGCCGCAAACGAGATAGAATAAAAGGCGCGGCGAAAATACGCCAGTAGCGAAGCGGGAAAACCAACCACCCGGGGATTTTTCGCCAATTTGACGCAGTTTCCATGGTGAAGTTAGAGGAAAAGGCGATCGTTTGGCACCCCAAGGGAGAACGGTTATTATTTGCAAATCGTACGGCAATATCAATTTAGCGAGGAATTTCTAATTAACATACTGTTGACGTTTCGTCTCCGTAATGTAATATGATTATGTAAACAAGGGGCAAAAAAGGCGTAACGCGAGTCCGGTTTCGGCCGCGCGAGTACCGGTCGGTTTGATTCGGTATCGGGGGGACCCACGCGATGAAGGCACAGGCGCTCACAGAAGCGTCGGTCGAAGCGCAGGGGAGGAAACGCGGTGCGGGATCCGGAGGGGATCGCGTGCATGGTGCCAACCGTTGCGGGCGACCCGGAACGGAATATAACAAAAGGATATTGCGCTGTTAGGGAGGCCCGACCACGTTCCCGGTCGGCCTCCTTACTTTTATCGCCGGTAGACCCGGACCGCCAGGAACCTGACATTTCCGCCGGAAGGCGACGGCGTCATCCCGACAGCGCAGGTTGGAATTACCGCCCCGGGATGGTTTCCTTCGTGCCTTGTGCAAGCCACCCCATCCCGGAAACGAAGACTTGGGAAAACAGAGGAAACGTCGCGTCCTTGGCGATATCGATGCGGACCACCTGGCTGCGTCCCCGTGGCTGGAAGGCCTTGCGGAACTCCTCGGGCAACTGGTCCGCGACCGGCAGCACTTCCGATATCCAACCCTTGGTCTGGGTGAACCCGTCCGACAACCGAACCTCGTCGCCGGTCGACACCGTGTACAGCGTGCCAGTTTCGAGATAAGCCAGCACGTAGGGTTTCGATCGATAGAGAGCCATGATCGGCTCGCCGACGGTCAGAACGTCGCCGGGACGGGCGGCACTGAGCCCGACAATGCCGTCATCGGGCGCCGTTACGACCCCGTGATTGTAGGCGAGACGGAGTTCCTCCAGAGCGGTCAGGGAATCGCCGATCGCCGCGTCGGCGGCGGTGACGCTGGTCTTGGCCATGTGCAACTCGGCCTCCAGTTCGGCGACGCGCTCGGTGGAAGTGAAGCGCTCCTGCAACGCGTGCGTCCAGATCGCCAGGGAGATGTCCCCGCGTTTGCGAACGTCGCGGATGGTCTCGAGGGCCGTCTCGGCCTGGCCGGCCCGATCTCGCGCGAGCGGCATCACCGCCTCGGCGATGCGCGTTCGTCTTTCGATGTCGACCCGCTTGATCAGGAGGTCCGCGTTTCGCGCCGTCAACGAAGCGATGTCCTGGGTCAGTTCGACGGAATTGACCCGCGCCAGCACGTCTCCCGCCTTCACCTTCGAGCCGGGTTCGATGGCCACATCGATGACCTGCGCCGGGAACGGGACCGCAATCGAAACGCGGTCGGCGACGACCAGTCCGTCCGCTTGCAGGCGCAGCATAGGTCCAATGAACAAGTCGCCGATCCACGTGAAAAACCCGAACAATAGAAGCAGATAGATCCATCGGCCGAACTGATGTTTGTGAATGCGGACGTCGTTCGGCATGCTGTCGATCCGCTGCTTTCGTCTGAGTTTCGTGATCAATACCAGGGCGCTCTCTCGAGGACTCTCTTGGGGATGTATCGGTCGGTATAGGAAGTTCTGAATATCCACTCCTGAAGGTACGCGTAGATGCGAATTCCGCGCATGACGAAGGCGTTGAAAGCCCCGTAGGGGATCACGTAGGGCCAAATGCGCCATGCACCGGGACGATAGCCGGCGGCCAGTGCACATCCCGCGGCGATGAAATCCAGCAGAACGTAGCCCATCATCACCAAGACCAGAATGGTCCAAGCTCCACTGCCGAATTGGAAAAAAAGCCAAATCAAATAGAAGGGAAACGCAAAGGTTACGATGATATTTGTAAATAAAAATTCACAATTGTGTAGAAATTCTGAGAAATAAAATGCCCTGTTTGTCGGGTTGATAACATCGCGATGCTTGCGCAACCGCAGTCGGATTGCGTCCCGCTCCCAGCGAAGGCGTTGCGTGACAAAACCCGGGATCGTGGCCGGCACATTGGTCAGACACCATGCGTCCTCGGCAAACCGCACCTCCCAGCCGGCCTTGCGCAAGCGAAGGGTCAAATCCAGATCCTCGCCGGGACCGACGTCCAGGCCGCCGACCGATTCCAGCGCCTGTCGTCGAAAGGCGCTGAACGCTCCCGACGCACAGGTGACGATGTTGAAAAAGTCCAGGGCGCGTTTGCCCAGCGAGATCGAGATCAGATACTCGACGGATTGAAGGCCGCTGATGAGAGACTCTTCGGCATTTCGCACGCCGATATTTCCCGACACGGCGCCGACCTTCGGGTCCGCCAACGGAGCGATGATGTTGGCGATGGCGTCGCGATCGAACGTACAATCGACATCGGCATTGACGATGAGATCGCCCCGCGCCCGGCCAAAGGCGAGATTGCAGGCGCTGGGCTTGCCGCAGCGGGGATTCGTCGTCAGGGCGCCGTCGACGAGCCCTTCGGCGCGCAGCTTGCTCAGTTCTTCGGCCATGCCGTCGTTCGAGCCGTCATCGACGCAAATGATCTCGATATTGCGGTAGCTCTGTTCGCGCAGCGAGGCGATGCAGCGGCGGATGGTCGGCCGCTCGTTGTGACCGACGATGACGATGGAGACCAGCGGTTCACCGACGACCGTATGTTTGCGACGGCGCCGGAAAACCTCGTAGACAACCACGGATATGCAGGCGAACGTGTAACGGGGGATGTCGAGGATGAGGAGGAACCAGAGCATTCCAATAAGGGTGCTCGGTTCGGCATTGGAGAGAAAGTAGGTGGGGTCGAATACACTCATGGATGCATCGGCAACAGGCGCGACAATTCCTCGGCGGCAACGAGGGAAGCTTCCGCGCCGAGATCGACCCGCAGAGTGGAGCGGATCCGGTCGATCAGCCGGCGGTGCGGCGTTTCCGTTTGGCCGGTGTCCGTCTCGGGCATGTAGACCAGGATGTTGTCCTCGGTATCGAGGACCAAGTCGGTGTCGCGCAATTCACCGCGGACGATCTCGAGGGCATGGGTCCGCGCTTGCGCGAGCACCCGCTCCCCGTGCTGCTTTCGAACCTGGTCCGCCTTGGCGAAGGCGATCTTGAGGATGGTGAGCGACTTGTCGTATCGCGAACTAAGGCGCAGACCCTGGCCGACCATAAGCCGAAAGGTGTCGAGCGCATCTTTCCGGCCATCCTTCCTCGAGGTCACCTCGCCGCTCAAAAGGGAACGCTCACCCACCGCCGTCATCTTGTATTCGTACCAATCCCGTGTCGCCACCGCCTGACCGTCGTGCTTCGATTCGCAATCGACGCAGACGAACCCGACCAGGGAGTCGTCGTTGACGTGGCCGCAGCTCCGGCAGGCGGTCGTCAGCCCCGGTTTGTCGTAGTCCACGCCGAAGTGGCGAAGCTCCCGACTGCATTTCGGACAGACAAGCTTTTCGCCCTGGCGGAACTGTCGCTCGACGGCCTGATGGGCGCAGCGGAAATGATGGATGGTGGTCTCGTCGAAGAGATCCGCCGAGTGACAGGTCGAGCATTCCTCGCGGACGTTCAACCGGGAGGATCCGCAGGAAGGGCAGCAATGGAACCGATCGAAGAAGTGCTTGCTGAGGAGGCCCGCCTCGGCCAGACGGTCGGCATGCCGCCACGGCTCATCGATCAGACCCGCGGCGGGATAGGTTATCATGCGGCCCACGCTCGCATCGTAGGCCGGTGCGAGGATCCCGTCTCGGGTGTGGACGCGAGCCAGCAGGATCGCTTCGGCCTCGTCGTTGAGCCTGATGCTTTCGGGCAGTTGGCGAACGGACTCGCATATCCTCATCAACGCATCGACCGCGTCCTCCAGGCGCCCTCGGCTGGCACCTTGGCCGTGGTAATCGGCGAACGGGATCGCCGCGTCCGAGAGATTGGCGATCGGCAGGAGAAAATTGTTGGAACGACGGACAATTGCCTCGACGTCGTCGGCGCCGTGGCCGTTGACGACAATGATGCCTTCGAACACCTCTTCGTCACCGAACACGAAACGACATCGAAAATCGTCCCGGAGAAGGTTCGGCGGCGACGACAGCAGCAGGAATTGAGGCACCTCCCTGGCCGCATGGGCGGTGGGGCTATTTTGAGTTACGGTGAGGTTCATGGAGGAATTCCTCGGTTCCCTGAAAGACGATGTGCGGGTACCAAGCACCGGTTCACGGGCGCCCCGAAGCGACATTCCGGGATGTTAATGCGGCACTACTTAATGAAGCACTACTATACACGTGGCGCGATTTTTTCATCATAAAAATTACCCGTTTGGGGAAGTGGGCAGGTTCCCAGATGCGCTCCATCCGCCGGGGACCGGCATCGACGACCGCCTCCCACGCCACGACAATCGGCACAGGGCCGGGACCGGAGCTTTTTGATGGGCTCCGTCGGCATCTATACGGGTTGCGGGAAAACCGTCTCGGGGATCATAGTGAGCTGGATCAGTCGTCGCCCGATATCAGGGTACCGGCCGACACCGGAAACATTGCGGATCGAGCTATGAGGGAGGGAGCTGGGATGGGGGAATCGGGTCGGTCTATCATGCAGGGGATCCTGGGCGCGGGATTTTTCACCGTCGTCACGACGGCGGGCGTGGCCGCGCAGGACGCGGGGCGCTGCGCCGAGCTTCGCAACGTCACGCTGGACGATGCCTTCGTCACCTCCACCGACGTGGTCGGCGCTGCGGATGACATGCCGGCTTACTGCAGGGTGCGGGCGATGGCGTTGCCGGCGATGTCGATCGAGGTGCGCCTGCCGATGGCGGGCTGGAACGGCAAGTACTACCAGACCGGATGCGGCGGCTTCTGCGGCGTCCTCGGCCGAGCCGACAAGCAGAAATCATTCATCAACGCCATGGGCCCGGGTCTGAAAAAGGGTTATGCGACGGCGACCTCGGACAGCGGCCATCACGGGATGAGCGTCATCGACGCGGCCTGGGCCGACCACAATCCGCCCGCCGAGCGGGATTGGGGGTGGCGGTCGATCGGCGAGACCCACCGGGTGGCGCAGGCGATGATCGACGCCTTCTATGGCGCGGCGCCCAAACAGAGCTATTTCCAGGGGTGCTCCACCGGCGGGCGCTTGGCCAACATGGCGGCGCTCAAGTACCCGAAGCTGTTCAGCGGCATCATCTCCGGTGCGCCGGCGATGGACTACACCGGCCTGGTCGCGCTGGAGATGGCATGGATCGTCCAGGCCAACACCGATGCCTACGGCAACACCATCCTCGAGCCGGGCAAGGACACGCTGATCGGTGACGAGGTGATGCGCCAATGCGACGCCGAAGACGGCAACAGCGACGGCCTGATCGACGATCCCCGAGAATGCTCGGTCGATCTCTCGACCCTTCTCTGCAACAAGGGGGCGGATGCGCAAACGTGCCTCAGCGAGGCGGAACTGGGCGTCATCGCCAAGTGGCGGCAAGGCCCGCGCAATTCCGCCGGCGAGCAGCTCTATCCGGGGGGGATTCCGGAAGGTTCGGAGCGGTTCTGGTGGCTGTGGCTGACCGGAAAGCCGGGTGGCGGCGGCAAGCTTGTGCCGCTGTTCGCCACGAATTTCGGTGCCTACATGGCGTTCGCCGACGATCCCGGCGAGTCCTATTCGCCGTTGGATTTCGACTTCGAAGAGGATCCGGCGCTGCTGGCAACGATGGCGGCCGTCTACAATTCCGATGCCCCCGACCTCACCGCGTTCCGCGACGCCGGCGGCAAGATGATCGTCTGGCACGGCTGGGCCGACTCCGTCGTCACCCCCTACAAGACGGTCGACTGGTACGAGAAGCTGGCGGCGAACATGGGCGGGGCGGACAAGGTCGGCGAGTTCGCCCGGCTGTTCATGATCCCCGGCATGGACCATTGCGGGCTGCTGCCCGGCCCCGGCGACGTCAACCAATGGAGCATCGACCCGCTGGGTGCGCTGGAAGCGTGGGTCGAGACCGGCAAGGCCCCCGAGACGATCATGAAATAGGCCGCGCGAAATAGGACGAGTCGACGTGCTTCAGCTTTGCCTGATTTTTTCGTACTGGGTCAAGCCTGCGCCGGTGCCCACGGCGACTTCGAGAAGCATCAAGAGCATTGCCGCTTGCGGGTTGGCGCCCATCAGAAGGAATTTGGCACAAGGACTGATCGGGCGAATGACCATATTGGCTGTCGCCCACGGGCTGTAGCTGCCTTCCGCCTTACTCACAATGCTCGCGATGATCGCCAGCGCCAAGCTGCATAGTCCGGCCGTGCTCTTGCAAACGGGGCCCCAATTGGGGCTTCCTTCGACCTTGCACATCTGCGGGCCGCACACCGTAAAAATGATGTCAACGAGTAACCGCAGCATATTGGAGCCCCAGAACGCAATGGTCACTCCGTCGGCCCCCGTGGTCGGTTTGTCGTAGATGGCCTTGTAGGGCGCCCCCGATCCCGCCACCATGATGCCGAAGATCCAGCTGACGACGGACCAGAACTGGAAATCCGGGTTGGGTGGAGGATCCTCTCCCGTTTCTTGCGCGATGACGGCGTTATCATAGGCAAACAGGTCGGTCTCCGCCGCGACCAGTCCGTTAACGAACATGAGGGCCGCCCCCACATAGCCAAGTGGCTTGCTCCATGATGGCGGCGTGCCTTCGTCGGCGGCGATGAGGGGTTGCGTTTGAGGGGCCGAAGGCACGGCCGGCCACGGGAGATTGCCGGTGATCTGTCCGGAAACATCCGAGGAGAAGGGCGGATTGCCTCCATCGATTTGAAGTACCTTGTAAAGGATCGTCGAAATCACGGCGCCGATGAGGCTGACAAGATTGAGCAGGGTCAGTGGCTGCCCCTTGTCGATGACATTGGTCCACAGCCAGGCCACAACGGGAATGGGAATCTCCGTGTTGAGGATGCTGTCGATGGCATCGAAGACTCCGACGGTCGTATCGGTCGCCACCTGAATGATCGCATCGATAACGGCTTCCAGGCCGTCAATGACCACATTGATGGCATCTTGCGCTGCATTCAGGAAGTCCACAATGATCAGGTCAAAAATAGCGCCAGGATTACTGCCGAGAGTTTGCAGTTGCGTATTGATTTGGGCAACACCAGAGTTGAAATCGCTGCCATAAATGTTGTTCATGATAGCATCGATGATGGGCTGAACACCATTGCTACTCGACGCGCCTAAAATTACACTTTGGCTTGAGCCGGAGCTCGCGTAATGAGACTTGGTCTTGCTATAAACATAATTGCACTTGGATGCATGTTGCTGCTGGGCGTTTTTTACGGGCACCGCCGCAAGAATATTGTCACTATCTGATGTGCCAGATGTTTTGAGAAACGTCGCCAGCGATGTCTGCGCAGCACTATTGGCATAAGTGTTATAAGATGTGCCGGGTTCGAAAACGCTTTCAAGTTGTTTGAAGGCTCCCCCGATCTGGCTCTTAAGCTCGCCGATCCACTTGTTGACGGCTTGCTGAGCGTCATTGTTACCGACCGTCATTTTAATATTGGCAATCGTCTGATTGACGCACGCGTTGATCGCCTTCTGGGTATTGAGGATATCTTCCCAATCGAACAGCATCTTGAGCCAGGCGATGACCTCGGCGATGACGCTGTAGATGTCGTCGGCGAGCTGTTTGATCTGGGCGAACACCGTCTCGAGGGCGGCGCCCGCCTCCTTCACCGTGTTGATGACGAAGCTTTGGGTTCCCTCCTCCGCTTCGAGGGTGATGGTGAGGACGTCGTTTTCGAGGGAAGAGGAGAACTTGTGCAGCTTTTGCCACTCCTTCTTGAAGAAGTGAGCGACGTCGCCGAAGACGCTGCCGAGCGACCCGCCGAGCAGGGGCGGTGTCGATCCGTCCCGGGACCGCCGGACGATCGCGCGGGCTTCCTCCACGGTGAGTTCGCGGAACCGCGGTCCCTCGGGATGGGTGAAGTCGATCTGCCAGTGTGGTGTGTTGATGCCCTTGGTGTTCAGCAGGCCGCTGCCGGTGGGATCGTTCGGGTTGCCGCTCATCCACTGACCGGTCGCGTTGATGGCTAAGGCCGTGTTGTTGGCGGCCGTCTGGGCATCGCTCTGGGAATTATAGCCCTGTGTGTTGAATAGCTGCTGACTGATCAGTGTTTGACCGTTGACGTTCTGCAGCGTCGGTGCCACCGAGTTCGGCAAGCGGCGGCAGCGCCTGCTCTTCGCTCTTGACCTCCACCACGTCGCCCTGACACCAGCGGGATACGGCGGAGTTGCCGTTGCTGGCGGTGTAGGTGACCACCGGCGGCTTGAGGCTGTCGCACTGAAGCTGGACCGAGGCTTGGCCACTGCCGTCCGTCTGGACCTGGATCGGCGTGTTGGGGCCGACGTGATAGGCGACGAGGTTCCAGATAAGCGTCGCCGCCTGGTCGGTGGCGACCGAGAGCCAAGTCGAGGGAACGATGTTGCCGTAGGTATCGAGCGTCGTCAGCTCCATGGTGTAGCTGGCGATCCTGCTCGGATCGCCGGACATGGCGATCGGGGCGGCGACCTTGCGGGTCGACCACACCGGATTGGAGAGGCTTCGGTCCATGTGATAGACGGTCGGCCCCTGCGCGCCGATTTCGGCGCAGAAAAGCTCGGGGCCGGCGACCATCGACGATCGGCATCCGACGGCGAAAAGCTTGCCGCCCAGATTCACCCAACTCGTCGGGTCGAGCGGTTCGCTAGGGCTTTGCTGTTGAACGTACCAGAGATTGTTGTCCTCGCCCGATTCGATGGCGAAGACGGTGAGCACCCCGGTGCTGTCGACCCCGACGGCAATCCCGACCGTGCCGGCGGGCTGCGTCGCGCCCGTTCCGGTCAGCGTCGTCGCCGTCGGGCTCGACCCGGTGTAGCCCTGAACCAAATGCAGCGCTCCGCTCCCATCGAGAATGAGGACGCTGTCCTGTCCGAAATCGCCCGGCAACCCGAAAAGGCCGTCGACGGTAAGGGTGCCCAGATTGGGATTGAAATTCCCGGGACCGCTGCTGTCCCACTGGATCTGCTTGTGGCCGAGCGAAGCGCCCTGATGATAAATGAACGTGTCGACCTCGCCCGGGGGCGTGTCCACCCAGAGGACGGAAAACTGGTTCCCGCCGCTTCCCTCGGCCATGCGGAAAGCCGCCTGCGTCGACAGCGCGGGAGAAAACGCACTCAGCAGCCAATAGTAGTCCCCGACGTCCCAACTGTTGCTGCCGCTGTCGAAGCTTGCGATGAAAAATGCACCGGTGCTGAGCCCGCCGGAAACACCGTAGACGTAAGGGGTGTTGTTGCTGTCAAGGTAGACGTCCGACTGATAGACGAAGCCGAGAGCATCCTTGGCGGTGCCGCCTAGGGTGGCCTCGGTCCAGGCACCGGTGGTTGACCGCTGCATCCAGGTGGCGCAGTAGGCGTTGGCCTCCGTTGTTTGGTAGTAGACGAGGACATTGAGCACGCCGGCCGAGTCGTAAAAGGCGGCCAGCGCCTGAATGTCGCTCGACGTGTCGGAGTCTCTCAGACCGTAATCGGGCGGCGAACAGGGGACGGCGGTCGTTGACCAGCCGGAGTTCGAGGATCCGTCCGGACAGAAGTGCACAAGCTCGCCGTTACCGCCGATCGATACCAGTTCGCTGGTTGGGTTGTTGCTGGTCGGGTTGTGAACGATGGCGAACCGACGGGACAACGCCTCCTGGACCGGGGCCTCCTCCACATACAGATAGTCGTCGATCAGATTGACGCCGATCTGAATACTGGCAACGTCGTTGGTCATGTCTCCGCCTCCCGATGATGAAACTCTTGATCCTTGACCGCCTCCGAAACTATTGCGCGGTCGCCGTGCACGTCGGATCGTCATCGCCCGCGACACAGGGAATGCACGCGGTGACGGGCAGATACGGCACGTCGATGGGCGGCCCAGATGCCGCGCCGCTGATGGTCTTGCTGCCTTTCTGGGCAAAGCCCTTGATGCACCCCGGATGGCATCCGCATTCCAGTTCGACGCACTTCTCGCTTAGGGTGACTTCGCCCGTCAGCCCGTGCTCGTGTTGGACGGGGGCACCGGGTGAGCCCAACTCGCTGCCGCCAAAAGTCGCTTGTGGGGTGCCACCCTCGGGCAATCCGACCATGAACCGACCACTGGAGTCCGGATCCGGGACGGGCTTCCAGCCATCCAGACATGTCTCGGCGCTCACGTAAGTCAAAACGCTGGTGGGGGCGGCGTAGGCCGGGTCGGTGGATTTCGGACTGACCTTCTGGCAGAGCAGAAGCTGGACGTAGGGGATCTGGGGATTGGCGTCCGCCGTCGTGCCGCTGAACGTCTTCGTCCCGGAAGTTCCGGGGTGGATGTGATTTCCCGAATCACCGTAGTAATCCTGCTCCCCCGCATCGAAGCTTCCGGTAAACGGATGGGTGTGCTGGCGCTGTTCGCCGTTGCTCAAACCGGTGCCGACGCTCCAGCCGACATCCGTTCCGGCCATATTGGCGAAGGGTACGAGGAAGTAGCCGTTCAAGTCCTGGGGAATTATCGTGTCGGTAAATTTATCGTTGCCAGTTGCGCTCGAAGAAACCGTAGAAGACCCTTCCAGCTGAACAATGATCTGGCTGGTGGTGGTGTGGAGGTTGTACCCGTTTGTCTCCTTGCTGCCGGTATTCAAGCCATTGGAGGTCGACGAATTATCGGTCGCCATGACCTGCGAAGTCTCAATATTGAAATTGAAATTGAAATCGTCTCTCTGCTTCTGCGTGCTCCAGTCATAATAAGCCTTCTTCTGGCCATTTTCGTAAACCGCCATCCCCCAGCCGGTAATTTCATTTTCGTACCCGCCGCTGATGGTCGACGGATCGGAACCACGCCCCCGCAGGAACCCATCGCCATCCGTATCATTGCCGGTAAATATGATGATGGCCTGGTAGCCATTGTCTCCATCCCAGGTGGCTTGATAGGCCTTGGCCTGCGCTGCCGACCATCCGTCGGGACACGCGTCGAGGTTGAAGAAGGCCGTCGTCGTCGCCGGATAGGGATCGTCCTGGACGTTGGTCGATCCCGCCTGCTTTTCGCACACGTAATGCTGGATGAACGGAAGGTTGGGCGCCGCTGGGTTGGACACTCCAGGCGGAGAGTCCGGAATATCGTAAGTCTTGCTCTCCCCGCCACTTGAGCATGTGCAGTCGCTGTCGGCGTCAATCCCCTTATCCCCGAGATCGTAAGTTGTTTGAAAAGTGTGGGTGTGCATCCACGGAATGGCTGGCGCCGAGCTTTGCGTCGCGCTCGGGGCGAACTTGTCGTTTCCACTCCCACCGGTGGAAACCGTCGAAGTGTCGGAGTTATATTGAACGACGATTTGGCTGCTGGTGTTGGTGTGCAGGTTGTATCCGTTCGTTCCCTTGCTGCCGGTGTTGACGCCGGTCGGGGTCGACCAATTGCCGGTGGCGAGAACCTCCATCGTGCCGATATCAAAATTGAAATTGAAGTCGTTTCGCTCTTTTTGTGTGGGCCAGTCGTAGAACGCCAGCGGCTGGCCGTTTTCGTAGACGGTCATTCCCCAGCCGGTGATTTCATTCTCGTATCCGCCGCTGATGGTCGACGGATTGGAGCCGCGTCCCCGCAAGACTCCATCGCCGTCACTGTCCTGGCCGTTGAAGGTGATGACCGCCTTGTAGCCGTTGCTCCCGGTCCAGGTCACCTGATAGATGCCCATGGCATCGCCGACCTGCATTCCCTTCGTATAGCTGGTCGTATCGGTGTACCCCAGCAGTAGCCGCCCTTGGGCGTAATCCGCTTCGACCCAGTTGGATGCGGTGGGGCAGCCGGACTCGTTGAAGAAAAACGCGACCATGCCGGTGGGTGTTCCGTCGAGGGTCGTATTTTCCTGGGCCAAGGCTGCGGGCACCCGAAGGGGGCCTACCCATACCCCGATGCCCAAAAAGGTTCCCGCGCTCAGAAACAACACAGGCGCCGAAAACGCGGCGACGAGACGCCAAAACGGGAGTGAGCGCATGAAGACCTCCTTGTTCCCGTTTATTTTTTGGTTATTGCCCCACCTGCTCGGGTTTGTCCCGATTCCCGAACATGTGGGACCCAAACGCGGCAAAGTTTATCATGGATAGCATCAAAATCCGAGTGACAATTATTTGCGACCTGGAGAAGATTGGTGCTGGTCCAAATACCGTAGGCGGTTGAGGGTTCCTTGAACGCGGCCGACTGTTTGATTCGGGTAGAGCAAACCGTTTCGATCCGAAGTTGGGAAAGCAGGGAATAATAAAATCCTGAGCGTTCAATAACTAATTCGTTTCATTACACGCCGAGGCAGCATTGTGATCGAATATCGCATGTCTGTCGCGGCGAGCGACCATAGTGCTGGCGGATGATGAGGGATCAGGAGCAAAAGCCGCTGTCGCAACCGAAACCGGACCAGCAAGGGCTCGACGACGCGCATTCGCGAGGGCTGAGCGGCGCCCCTCGTGGTCGACACAAGGATTCCCAGGACGACCCGGAGGCGCATCAGGCGTTCGTCCGGTTCTTGAACGCTAAAATCGAACACAAGCTCTCGTCCCCCATCGACGATGAGGTCCAGGTGGAAATCGCCAACCTGATGCGGCTGCTCGCCGTCATGCGGTGGAAGGTGGTTGCCTCGCACCGCGCCCAGTTCGAGTTGGCGTTCGATCAATTGGCGGCGGATCAACCCAATCTGATCATCGTCCGCAGTCTTCGCTTCGGTCTTGCCGAGATAAAGGACAGATCGGCCGGCGGGATCTCCCGGATCCTGTCATATCTGAGCGGCGACGCGCCGCTTCACGCCGTATTGTCCGGATTGATCGTGGTCCTCGTGCTGGCGCTGGTCATATCCCTTGTCATTGCCGAAGGGCATCGGTTCGCATCGATTGCGGCCAAGGAAATGGAGTACGAGCTACCCCTGTTCGAGGCCATCCGAAACATGCCCATTGCCCAGCTCATGCTTCTGATGCATGCCGCGTTTATCGGCAGCGTCGTCAGCATTCTGGCTCGGCTCCGGGATTTTCTCTCGATCGCGGCGTTCAGCTCGTTGCTGATCTTCGTTTCCGTGGTCACGAGACCGTTTGTTTCCGTGATGCTTGCAATCCTTGTCTTCGTGATGATGAAGGCCGGAGTGATTTCGTTCCTGGGCATCGATCTCGACAGCCCGGAGGGCCCCTATCTGGCATGGGGGGTCGGGTTCCTGTGCGGCTTCAGCGAGCGGCTCGCTCAGGATTTCGTGGTTCGTGCCGGCGGCGCATTCGGCGAGAGCGGACCGCTCAAACCCAATCCGCCACGATAGTGTCTGGACAACCGGCAGGAGAGGCGGAAGGCGTCACTCCGCCGCCTGGGCGCGGCCGGCCACCACCTGGGCGATCAGGACCAGGGCTTCGCTGTGCTCGACGGCGTCCATGGTGAACTGCACGCCGATCCGGCGTTGGCCGACGTGGACGACTTTGCCGCGCAGCGGTCGCATGCCTTCCAGGGTGACGATGATTTCCCCGCCGATCTCGCAGGGGTCGGCGAGATCGAGCGCCATGCCGCCGCCGCTGATATCGGCGACCCGGCATGGATGGTTGCGGCCGGCGATCGTCGCGATGGCGGGACGATCCAATTGCCAGCGCGGAAAGGCGCGCCGTTCCGCCGCCGTCGCTTTCGGTTCGGCGGCGCTTTCGCGCTTGCCGTAGTGCTTGTCCAGGCGCTGCAGCACATAGTCGCGCAGCTGCCTCAACCCGGCGTCCCGATCGGACGCGGGTAGCGGGAACGGGCAGACCGTGCCGAACTGCGCCAGCGTCACCGGTATCTCCGGGAGAATGCTCTTGCCGTCCGACACCCCGCTCATCAGGAAGAAGAACGGGACCGCTTGCTGATCCAGCCGAGCCAGGACGGAACCGAGTTCCGTCGCGTCGAAGCGCATGACGTCGACCTCGATGACCGCCAGATCCAGGTATTCGACATAGTCGCCCGCTGAACCGGCCTCCTTCGCGCCGACTCCGACGATGCTCATCGCACACCCGCCCTCCCACAGGGCGGTCAGGCGGTCGCCGAGTTCCGCCGTACCGCATTCGACCAGGGCGACCGGACCCGATCCGCCCTTACCGGGATCGCCCTCTTGCCAGATGTTCCGGAGCTCTCTGCCGATCGTCTCGTCGGTGGTTTCGGAGAACGGGCGCAAAACTCCGACAACCCACATGACGCGGTTCCCTACGTTACATTCCGCGTCGCGCCGTCGCGACCGGTGCCGACATGAGTAATCCGCAACCGGCGGCTTTCCGGCGGATGGTCTTGACATGGCCGCAGAATGGCGAGCACTTCGGCTTCGGCAGTTCCAAGCAACCATCGGAGGAACCGGGTCCTCGCTTCCGTGCCGGCGCTTTGCCACGCGGACCGTAACTCCTTGAAACGACGTTCGGTTTCGTCGTTCTCGCGGACGCCGCGAATTTGCCGTCCCGCCGCGCGGAAGTTCACCGCCTCGCCCCGTTCGACCTTGGCCAGCGCCAGTTTCTGCTGTTCGCGGTCGAGGCTCGCCAAGGCATCGAGCTCGACGCGGATGTCGGCGGCCGGCATTCGGCGGACGGCGTCCTGAACCTCGTCGGCGATCCGCGTCGCACGCCGTACCGACTCGTTGACGCGGCGTTTGGCGATGCCGGTCTTGTCTTCGGTGTCGGTGGCGAACCCCTTGTTGCCGCGGCCGCCCAAACCGGGCGGATTGCGCCCGGTTTCACCGACTACCCATTCATCGAAGATCTGCTTGCGCCGCAACAGGTGTTGATCGCGTTCGAGCTGGGTCAGTTCCGAACGCACCAGGTTCTCGTCGATCTCCCACAGCCGCGCCGCCGGCTCCGACCGGTCGATCACCAGGCAGGCGATGTCCGTTCGCCCGAGCCTGCGGGTCGCCTCCAGGCGATGCATGCCGGCGACCAGGCGCCAGCCGCCCGCTTCGTCGGCGGCGACGGTGATCGGCGTTTGCAACCCGATATCGCGCATCGAGGACTCGAGCATCGCGACCTTCGCTTCGTCGAGGCCCCGCAGGCGCGCGCCGACCCGGATGTCGTCGACCGCCAGCCTGATGTTTCGGGCGTCGCCGCCGCCGACCGAGGGTGCGTCGGTCGCGGGCCGCGACGATGGGTCTTCCGCCGGTGCGGACGGAGGTCCGTTCCGTCGGCCGCCGAGGGCCTGCAATTCCTGTGCGACCCGGTCGAGTTTCTCGCGCAACGCCTCGGCGGCGGCGTGATCGCCATCGCCTTGTCCGGTCGGTTGCGCAAGCGCGCCGCGCAGGTCCTGGGCTGCGGCGGCGAGGCCGGTCGCCCCCAGGAACAGTGCCGTCCGTTCCAGGGATTGCGCGAAGTCGGAGGCGTCTTCCGTCTTCCCGTCGCGCCGGAACTCCTCGATCCGTCCGAGCGTGTCGTCGATAAACCGCTGCAGAAATTCGACCATGTCGCACCCAGCGTCGATCAACCGCCGCCGGGGCCGACCCCGGCTTCCACGCGGATGATCTCACGGGGGGCTTAAAACCCTATGAACATGGCGCAGGGAGTCGTGAGAGCCGACACTTACACTACGCCAACGAGTCCTTGTCGGCCCGCGGGTTCAGCACGAAGGCGTTGACCGCCGTCTGGTGATAGGTCGTACCGAACCCGGCGAGAAGTTCACGGGATCCCGCGTCCGGGTCGCCCCAGCACCGGCAGGTGATCTCGGCGCTGGCATCGATGCAGGCAGCCAGCGGCGCCTTGCCCTTCTCGTTGGCCAGATGAGCCTTGAAGCTGGCGTCGGTGGCGTAGATCTCGGTCCACTGGCTGACGCCTGCGGACGGATAGTCGACGTGATAGCAGATGACGCCCGGATGGTCGTCGTGCATCACCTTGCACAGCTTCTCCTGGTTGGTCTTGAACTCGGCCTCGCGACCCTTCTTGAGGTCCCACTGGATCTTGAGCATGAAAGCCATGGATCTTCCTCCCTGGTTGCCGGAGTCCTCCCCGGGATTACCGATAGGGTCGATTGTGTTCCCAACACCGCCGCCGCGCAACCCGACAGCCCCATAGCGCTCAAGAGGCTGGACTCCGGGTGAGACTTGTTGCTTTTTCCGGATGTATTCGCGCCGCCCGGAAGGCGCGGTGGGGGGGAAGGTGCCCGAATGAGCGACTACGATGCGATAGAGGAGGGGTTGAAGAACGGGGAGTTCTTCCTCGAATACCTGCCGACGGTGGAATTGGAAAGCGGCCGCTGCATCGGCGGCGAAGCGCTCAGCCGCTGGCGCAGACCCTCGGGCGTCGTGCAGCCCGCCGATTTTCTTCCCCTCATGGAGAACACGCCTCTATCCGGTCTTCTGACCTATGGGGTGGTCGAACAGATCGCCCGGGACTTCCTCGATTGGCTCAAGGTTCACGACGCCTTTATCGCCATCAACGTGCCGCCGGAGATCATCGGCCGGGGCGGGATCGCTTATGTCGGGGAGAGATCGGGATTGATCGAGGTGAAGGACAAGATCGTCTTCGAAATCACCGAACGCGGGGTGCCGGACCGGATCGCGATTGAAACGATAAATCTCGCGACCCAACGCGGGTTGCGGGTAGCCCTGGACGATGTCGGCACCGGCGGGGCCAATCTCTTGGTGCTCGCCCGTTGCGACGTCGAGATGGTCAAGCTCGACCGGCACCTGGTGGCCCAGGTGCGGCGCGGCGAGCCGCTGCCGGGCAACCTGGAGGCGCTCGCGCCGTTGCTGAAGACCGGCAAACTGGAAGTGGTCGCGGAAGGGGTGGAGACGGCCGAGCAGGCCGAGGTGCTGAAGAGCGCCGGCGTGCGGCTGGCCCAGGGTTTCCATTTCTCCCGTCCGCTTTCGGCGGACGCGTTCAAGACCTACTTCGCCGAACGAGGGGGCCCGTAACGCGGGTGCTCGCCGAATCAGCGTGACGCCTTGCCGTCGAACCAGAAGGTGTCGGGGTTGTAGACCCCGAAGTGGGCGCCCGGCTGCCAGGCGTAAAGGCCCTCTTTGGGGACGTTTCTCAGGCTTTTGTTGACCACGACCGGCTGCGGGACGCCGCGGACGATGCCGATGCTGAACACCTGCTCGGCATGGATCTCCAGCATCCGCGACCAGATCTCGGCCCGCCGGGCATCGTCCGTGGTCATCTGCCACGCCCTGTAGAGCCCGAGCAATTCGGCGGCCGCGGCGTCGTCGACCGGCTCGCCGGCCCGCCCGCCGGTCTCGTAATGCTGTCCCCATTTCGCCCAGCCGAGCTGAACCCGGCTGGTCGGGGCCAGCTCGTAGGGTGACATCTGTGGCGTCGGGACGGCGTTTTCCAGCCCCTTCCAAACGGTCATCACCGTCTCGCCGGCAACCGCACGATTGCGCAACAGGTCGCGCTGGGTCGGCTTGATGTACAGGGCGACGCCGACTCCCCGCCAGGTATCGGCGATCAACTGAAGCACGTCGGTCTCGGTCGGGTTCTCGCCCGCCGTCTCCACCAGGATATCCATCGGCCGGCCGTCGGGCAGATCCCGCACGCCGTCACCGTCCCGATCGACGAGACCGGCGCCGTCGAGCAACCGCCGCGCCTTGTCGGGGTCGTAGCCGGTCCACATCGAGGCGTACTCCGGGCGAAACAGCGGGCTCTCCGGCAGCACCGTGTTGCCCCCCTCATCGGCCAGCCCGAAGTACACCACCTGGTTGATTTCGTGGCGGTTGACCGCCAGCGACAGCGCCCGGCGGACGTCGGCGGTGCGCAGCACCTGCCGCCACACCGGGTCGGTAACGGTAAGGTTGGGGTAGAGCGCCAGCTCGGCGCCGGAAGCGCTGCGCCACAACAGCACTTCGATGGGATTGCGCTTGGCGCCCTGCTTGAGCACCGCGGTGTTGTCGAAGCTGAGGCCGCGCGCCTGCAGGTCGCTGTCGCCCGCCGCCGATTTCGCCGGGATCAGCTTCGGGCTCACCACCGAGAACATCACCTCGTCGATGTACGGAAGCTGCCGGCCCTCCGGGTCGACCCGGTGGAAGTAGGGGTTGCGCTGGAACCGGAACAGCGTCGCCGGCGGCGCCGTGGTCAGTACCCATGGCTGCAGGGTCGGCAGGTCCGGGTTGACATTGTCGTACTGGGCGCCCTTGGCGTAGTGCAACGCGACCCAGTTGCGGCGCCTCTCCTCCGCGACCAGCCGATCGAGCGCCGCCGGATCGGCGTAGCGGGCGTGAAAGGTCCGAAGGTAGTGCGCCGGCATGTACAGGTACTCCGGCCGCGGACCGGCGAGGGCGATCAGAAAGTTCGGATTGGGCTTCGGCCAAGTGTAACGCACCGTGGTCGCGTCGAGCACCTCGAACGTCGGCGGCGCCCCGTCCACCAGGAGATAGCCGGGCAGGCCGAACGGAGTCATCTCGGGATTGGTGAGCACGTCCTCCCAGGCGTAGCGGAAATCCTCGGTGGTGAACGGATGACCGTCGGACCAGCGGTGCCCGTCGCGGAGGTGAAAGGTGAACACCCGCCCTTCCTCGACCTCGAGCCGCTCGAGGATATCGGGCACCAAAAGCCACTCGGGGGTGTAGCCCACCAGCCGCGCGTAGCCGAACACCACCAGCATCCGCGTGTCCTTGGCGCTGCCCATCAGCGTTCGCAGCCGCCCGCCATAACGGCCGAGGCTGCCGCCCCGCTCGCGGGGATCGACGACCCGCGGCGGGTGGGGCAGCCGCTCGGCCATCGGCGGCAGGGTTCCCGCCGCCACCCGGTCGCGCAACGCCGGCGGCCCCTCCACGGCTCCGGCCACGGCAACGCCGCAGAGCCCCACGATCACCGCCGCCGCGGCCAGCCACCGCATCAACCGTCTCATCTGACCAGACCTCCCCATTCGAACCCTCCCGGATCGCCGCCCGGACGGTACCACCGTTGCGCTACCGATCGCCAGTCCATGCCGTACCGAACTCGTCGTACCGAGATGCGAGTGTCCGATGAGCCGGCCGTAGACTGCCCAATCTTCCGCGATGAGACCGTCAAAGTGCGCCCGTCACCTTCGGTCTGTGAACCCGTTCACAGTGTGCCGCATATGCGCGTGATATCGCGGCGGGAGGGCTGTTCGAAAAGGCTCGGTTCGAAATCTAGACAGCGGGAGTATTGTCATGGATCTGTATGCAGCCGGTAACGCGGTAGAAATCCGCTATCCTTCGGGGCAGTCGGATGCACAGCACCTCGCGGAGGAATTCGCAGCCCGGCTCGACGACCTCGTCGACGTGTCCGCAAGCCCGTTCAGCGCGATGGTCGCTGCCGGCGTCCCGACCACCGACGTCGAAGCCGTCTTCATCGGAAGGGAACAGGACTGGGCGTCCGAAGTCGGTTTGGCGAACGTTCCGTGGTGGGCGGAGGGCAACGACTTCGCCGTCAAGGTCGTCTCCGGTTCGGATTGCCTCAACACCGGTTGCACCGGCAGCGAGCTTCACATCGTCGCTCGGGACTACCCTCTCCTGCTCCGCGCGGCGTGGATGGCGCTGCACGGCCTCGGCTGGCGCCACTACATGCCCAACGGCGTGGAGGGCCTCGAAGACCTGTGGGTCTCCATGAACAAGCGGGACACGATCACGACCAACGTCGACCGGGTGTGGACCGGCGCGATCGATCACCTGCTTCCGAGCATCGCCGGCCGCACCTCCAATCTGGGCTGGTCCGACGGCACCGACCACGGGAGTCTGAGGGACGAAGACGGAAACATCCTCTACCCGGACGGGCAGCAGGAGGGGGATCTGTCCGGGGCCATCGGCGAGTCCCCGGCGATCGAGCCCGACCCCGATGGCACCTGGTTGCGGCACATGGGCTGGACCTCCTCGTCGAGCCTGCAGACCAACGCGGCATGGACGGCGGTGATCGCCTACGACGAAACGCACGACCACACCCTCTCGGTCTGGGACGAGACGACGCTCACCGGTCACTACACCGCGCAGACGACGCCGAATAGCCACAAGCTCTACACCGATGACGCCGACGTCAGGCGCGCCGCCCTCGACTACGCCAACGATAAGGTGGCGAGGCTCGGGCTCGACTGGGTGAGTCTGTCCCGCCCCGATGGCGATTGGGATTGGGAAATCTTCTTCAACGACCCGGCATTCGAGGCCAAGCTCCCGGTCAGGCGGCAAATCGAGTTGGCCAACCACGTGGCGACGTCGGCGGACTATATCGCCACTGGGGGCACCGGGATCGTCATCCAGGCTTACGGCGACACCGCCGAACCCCCGACCGACGACGTTTGGCCTGACCCCGACGCGGTCTGCGTGATCGTCATCGAGGCCTACCGCCCCCCCGGCCGGACGACCGAGCAAATCATCGACGATTACGTCGTCGACGACGGCACGGGCAACCTGACCGCCCGTTGCCCGATGGGCGTGTACCAGTACCTCTATTCCTCGGCCTGGGGTCAGGGCATCATCACCGCCCCCGTCGGCAGCCCCGCAGAGCTGGTGGAAAGGGCCAACCGCGTCAAATACCTCGCCGAGCGAACGACGAACGTCAGCCCGCGGGTGCTCACCGGCGAGGCGATGACCGATTTCGGTTTCTACGGGCTCGGCTACTACGGCTACATGCAGATGGTGCTGGACGTCGGGCGGGTCGCCGCGGATTTCACCCTCGACGATTTCCATCGACACCGCCGGCGGTTCATGAGGGATCTGTTCCCGACGGAGGCGGTGCGTCGCCCGATCGGCGCCTGGTACAAACTGCTCTTCGACCTGGAGCACAAACCGCTGTTGTCCGCGCACCTGGTGCGTTGCCTGTGGGACGAACTCGAAGCCGCGATGGCCGCGGTGGCCGCCGGCGGAACCGAGGAAAAACGGGTTGCGGAGCTGGGCAAATACACCCGCTTTCTGGACCTCAGGAACCAGTTCGAAGCGGCGGCGGCGGCGGGACTCGACGCCGAACCCGCCTACGACGCGATGATGGAGTGGTTGTTCCGCATCCGCGACTCGGGTTTGGTCGATGTCTTCAGCCTCTTCCAGTTTCCCCTGGACCGAGACGTCCACGACGCCCTCGGCCTCGGCCTGATCTGGGATGCCCTGAACGAGCCGCCGGGCGACGGCCGGGGTTCGAACAGCGACCGCCCCGCCTGGATCACCACCGCGCCGCCGGTAGAGGAGTTCACCGATCCCGTGACCAACTGGATCGCCGTGGGGCAGGCCGACAACGACAAGCACGGACTGACCGACACGGCGTTCACCGGAGCCCTCGAGGGCGGGTGGATCACCGATAGCCGCGAACGGCAGGACGACACCGCCCTCCAGCCCTATCGCGCCAAGGACAAGATGAAGCTGTGGCTGATTCCGGGGGACTCGACGTTCGAATGCGCGTACGAGGTCGGCGACGGCGGCGCCTACGTGGAATTCGTCAACCAGGCCACCGGTGACGTCGACGCCGAATTCCCGGTGACCGCCGACGGCACCATCGCCGCGAGCCTCACCGCCGGCCAGCTCTACCAGATCCGGCTCACCACCTATGCGACCGGCGACCAGATGTGTCTCGACTGGTGGACCGGATCGGGCGTACGCCACTTCGTCTCGTTCGACCCGGGGCGCGAGGGCGATCCCTGCGGTTTCGGCGGAGGCACATCTCTCGGCCGCTCCTACTATTTTCTCGTGCCCGATGGCGTCGCCGAGATCCACTTCTACGCCTCCGTCGTCGACAACCTCCAATTGTTCTACCTCGACGACCTGGGGGTGGAGCAGGAGGACACCACCTTCGCCCCGCTCCCGCGCGCCTATCAGTCTCACCCCGTGGACGGCACCGGTCGCCGCGTGCTGCGCATCGCCGGCATCAAGATCAACGAGATCGGGTTCTGGCTGCTCAATTGCCCGAACCTCTTCGCGCTGCACCCGGAGGAACTGCTCAAGCCCTCGGACGCGTGATACCGGTGGTCAGCGGATTCGCATGCGGCGTCTCATCTGCCCAGACCTCGATCCGAAAGAAAGATGCCGACTTTCTGAATTGGTTGAACCCGTTCCTGGACGAAATGAAGGTGGACGGCAAGGAAATCGCATTGAAGTTCGTGCTTTCTGGGTCAGGCTGGGCGAACCCGCGAAACCCGGCGAATATACACCTTGAGCTAGAACTATTCATGGTTGGTCAACTGTAAAAATTCAGCATAATATTGCTCGTTCATCTCAAGCGCGGGGTGCTCCATATTGAAATTCTATATGTGATAGCGTTGAGGTCGACGGGTAATTCGCGAAAAGCTATGGTGAATAGCTTGACAATACGGGTGGGTTTAGCAGCGTGAGGTAATCGCCTGACGCTTGGGAGGGAGAGCATGACGAATACTCTGTTGGTCGGAATAGACGGCAGCGACGGCAGCAGGCGCGCGGCGGATTTCGCCGCGGCGCGGGCCAAGGCCGCCGGCGCGCGGGTCATCGTCGCCTATGTGATCGAGTGGTCGCAGTACAGCTTCAATACGCCGGAAGAGAACGAAATGCGCCACAAGCGGCGAGAGGAGGAGATCGGACGAGCCCAGGCTCAGGTTCTCGATCCTGTCGTTGCCGCGCTGAAAAGCTCCGGGATCGAGGCCGAGAGTATCGTACGTCACGGGCACCCGGCGCAGGTATTGTGCGGCCTGGCGGTGGAGACCGGTGCCGTCCAGATCTTCATCGGCAGGCGTGGCCTCTCCAGGCTGGAAGTCCTGCTATTCGGCAGCGTCGCCGGCACGCTGGTGCAGATGTCACCGGTTCCCGTCACCGTAGTCCCCTGAAACTCCGGGCCTTCCGTTCCGGGCTATGCAGACTTCTTGGTCGGTTTGCCCGCGGAACCCGGATGTCACACACACAAACAAGAAGCCTTGGGAGGCATTGATGAGACATAAACTCGCCGCCGCCTTGCCGGCACTGTTCTGGACCTCGTCAGCGTTGGCGCAGGAGACGCAAGAAAAAGGGATCGACACCGTTGTCAACGAGGCTATCGCGCCGATTTCCAACGCGATCGTCAGCGTGATATTTTACTCCGTACCGGTGTTCGGGACGCAGTTTCCGTTGATCGTGCTGTGGCTCGTCATCGCCGCGGCGATTGCCACGGTCTATTTCAAATTCATCTCGTTTCGTGCGTTCAAGCATGCCCTGGAGCTGATCCGGGGCGATTATTCGAACCCCAAGGACAGTGGCGAGGTCTCCCACTTCCAGGCGCTGGCAACCGCCCTCTCGGGCACCGTCGGGCTCGGCAACATCGCAGGCGTCGCCATCGCCGTCTCCATCGGCGGGCCGGGCGCCACTTTCTGGATGATCATTGCTGGTCTTTTGGGCATGTCGCTCAAGTTCGCCGAATGTACGCTCGGCGTCAAATACCGCAACGAATATGCGGACGGAACCGTCTCCGGTGGCCCCATGTACTATCTGAGCAAGGGCCTGGCGGAAAAGAACATGGGCGGCCTCGGCAAGTTCTTGGCGGTCTTTTTCGCCGTCTGTTGCATCGCCGGCTCGCTGGGCGGCGGAAACATGTTCCAGGCGAACCAGTCCTTCCAGCAGTTCGTCAACGTGACCGGGGGCGAGGGCAGTTTCATGGCCGACAAGGGCTGGCTGTTCGGCCTGGTCGTCGCGATCATCGTCGGATCGGTGATCATCGGCGGGATCAAGTCGATCGCCAGAGTCACCGAGAAGGTCGTGCCGTTCATGGCGGTGATCTACGTCGGCGCGGGGATCATCATCATCCTTGCCAATATCACCGAAGTGCCGGCCGCGCTCAGTGCTATCGTCGTCGGCGCTTTCAGCCCCGAGGGCGTGGCCGGCGGCGCGGTTGGCGCGCTGATCCAGGGTTTCAGGCGCGCCGCCTTCTCCAACGAGGCGGGGATCGGTTCGGCATCGATCGCCCACTCGGCCGTCCGCACCAAGGAGCCGATCACCGAGGGCCTGGTGGCGTTGCATGAGCCGTTCATCGACACGGTGGTGATCTGCACGATGACGGCGCTGGTCATCGTCATCACCGGCTCCTATTCCAACGAGGCGGGAATGAGCGGCGTGGATCTGACCTCGAAGGCCTTCGCCAGCGTCTTTCCCTGGTTCCCCTATATCCTGTCCTTGGCGGTGATTCTGTTTGCCTTCTCGACCATGATCTCCTGGTCCTATTATGGGTCGAAGTCCTGGACCTATCTGTTCGGCGAAAACCGGACGTCGGACCTCCTGTTCAAGCTCATTTTCTGCATCTTCGTGGTCATCGGCTCGTCGATGAACCTTGGGCCGGTGGTCGACTTCTCGGACTCCGCCATCTTTGCCATGGCGATCGCAAACATCATCGGCCTCTACATTATGTTTCCGGTGGTCAAGAGGGAGCTGGACTCCTATTGGTCGCGACTGAAATCGGGCAAGATCACGAAGTACCGGGCGGATGGCACCGGAGGCACGTGATCCTGTAACGCCAATGCAGGAATGATCCGACCGGACTATCCGATGAGTCGAGCGTCGGTCGGTCGGTGGGCTCACGTCGAAATGAAGCTTGGCGCCGCCATCTAGTGATCTGGTTCCGGGCGGGATTTGCGACCAATCCGATTTACTTGCCCAGGCGTCGCAATGCCCATTGCGCTTGCCCGCATCCAGGAACTGTGAATTGCGCCACACTCTCTGCCGTCCAAATGGGGTAATCTTTTGTGTGACCGCGCGAACGGCATTCCGCCTGCAATGCGGCTGCATCTTCCTTCCCGTTCACGTGGCACGACTGGTGAAAAGGTTCTTACAGAGGAGCGCATAACGTGTTCTCAAGAGACAAAGCCATGGATAGGGATCGCCGCAATGGCGGGGATCCCACCGAACATCACCCGCGGAAACGAGCGACGCCGCTGAAAGCCTTCGTCCTATTCCTCATGGCCATCGCCGGCCTTTCGCTGCCCGCCTCGAACCCGCGAGCGGCGAGCCAGGCCCCGATCGAGACGGTCGCGGTGATGGCGCCGTTGTTCATGACCGATCAGTCACAAAAGCAGGCGTTCGACGCGTTGCTGCAACAGGCCGCCGATATCGGCGTCAACGCGGTGACGGTGGACGTCTGGATGGGGGTGGTCGAAGGCGCCGGCGATCAGCAATTCGACTGGAGTTACTACGACTCGGTGTTCCAGATGATCCGCGACCGGGGCCTGAAGATCGTGCCGATCATGTCGTTCCACAAATGCGGCGGCGGTCCCGGCGACGACTGCAACATCCCGATGCCGGGTTGGCTCGCCAACCACTTCAACGGCGTCGGCCTGACCGCCGACGATCTCCGTTACGAAAGCGAGACCGGGAAAAAGCTCGATGACGCGATCGCTCCCTGGGCGACGCAAAACCCGGCGGTGTTGCAGCAGTTCAGCGAGTTCATGCAGGCCTTTGCCCAACATTACAGTGGCCAGGCCGGTGATTTCGCCGAGATCAACGTCAGCCTCGGGCCGACCGGCGAACTTCGCTACCCGGCCTACAACGGAGACGACGGCTGGAACTACCCGGACCGCGGCAACTTCCAGGCCTACAGCAATATCGCCCGCCAGCAGTTCCGCGACTGGGCGTTGGCGCGCTTCGGAGGCCTGTCGGGCGTTTCCAGCCGCTGGGGCATCCCGCTGGCCAACGCCGACGAGATCCGTCCTCCGGGCGGCGAGCTACCCCCCGGAGGCCACCGCGCCCAGGGTTTCGTCGACACCCAGGCCTACCGCAACAGCCAGTACGGTCGCGATTTCATCGACTGGTACAATGAATCGCTGGTCGGGCACGGCAAACGGGTCCTGCTCGCCGCGGACGCCGCGTTCGGCGGCGCATTCGACGCCATCCCCCTCGGCATGAAGCTCCCCGGCGTCCACTGGCAGATGCAATGCACGCCGAATCCGCGGATCGCCGAAATCACCGCCGGACTGGTGCGCACGTCCCTCGATCTCAGACCCGTCGACGCCGCGCGCTCGGATGCCTACGGCTATCGCGCCACCATGGAGATGATCGAGCAGGTGAAACAGGCGGCCGGCCGCGACGTCGTCCTCCACTTCACCGCGCTCGAAATGGACAACGATCCGGGCTGCGTCGGCACTTCGATGGCCGAATCCCTGGTGTTCTGGATCTCTCAGGGAGCCGCCGACCATGGCATCACCCACAAGGGCGAAAACGCCTTGGCGTGCGTCGACGGGCCCGAGCCGGCCGGCAGCCCGGACAACCGCAACTGGGGTCTCATCGAAAACGTGTTCGCCCATGCGCCGTATCGCGGCTTTACCCTGCTGCGCCTGGTCGAGACCGGCTGCAACCCGTGGCAGACCGACAAGAACGACTACGCCAACTTCATCTCGACCAACGTCGTCAACGGGCCGCCGGTCACCGTGCATCTGGCCGAATGGGAGTTCTGCCCGTCCGATCAGGGGTGCACCTACAACGTCCACGCCTTCGGCGGCCTCTCGGGTGAATTCCCGCTCGGCTACGAAGGTTTCGTGAACGGCCGCCACTGGTGGGTCGGGCAGATCCCCGCCGCGCCGGACACGTTCACCTTCACCTTCAACAACACCAACGGCTGGGAAGGCGGTCCCGGCCAGTTCGACCGCGCCTACGACCGGAGCTCTGACGGCAACGAGATCTTCGCGCTCGGCCGCACCGACACGGCCGTCCACACCACCCGCCCATAGCCAAACCCTCGGCCGGGAGCCCGCCGCACGGCGGTCTCCCGGCCGTTACTCTCTCGCCCGTTTCAATGTTACGCCCAGCGGCTTCGTGCGCGCCAGACGTGAGGCACTTACGACCTGAATCCGACAATTTGAGATATTCGGCAAAATCACCACTAGGCGACAACTCGCATCGTAACCATAATACAGGCTCAATTAAGACAGAGGAGGGGTTTATGGCGTTTATAGAAGGTATTTTCAACACCATAGGGGACCTTACCTGGGGGTGGGCTCTCATCCCGATACTGGTCATCTTCGGTATGTTCTTCACCTTGGCTTCGGGGTTCGTTCAGCTGCGGTTTTTCGGGCGCATGTTCGGGGTGCTGCTCGGCAAGCAGAAAGGGGCGGAGGGGCACATCAGTTCCCGGGAAGCCCTGCTCGTCAGCGTCGGCGGACGGGTCGGCGGCGGCAACATCGCCGGCGTGGCCGTAGCCATTACGCTGGGCGGTCCCGGCGCCGTTTTCTGGATGTGGGCGATCGCGCTTGTCGGCATGGCGACCAGCCTGTTCGAATGCACCCTGGCCCAGATCTTCAAGCGCTCGGACGAAGGCGGCACATACCGGGGCGGTCCGGCCCAATACATTCTCCACGGATTGGGGCGCCACTATAACTGGCTGGCAATCGTGTACGCGGTTTCGCTGATCGCGGCATTCGGCTTGGGTTTCAACGCTTTCCAGGGCAACACCGTCGCCGGAGCCGTAAAGGACAGCCTCGGCATCGACAGGATCTGGACCGGGGCAGCGCTCGCCATCGTCACCGGTTTCGTCATTTACGGCGGGATCAAGCGAATTGCCAAAGCCGCCGATATCGTGGTCCCGATCATGGCCTTTGGGTACATCGGCATGGCCCTGGTGATCATTCTGTTCAACATCACCGAACTTCCGGGCGTATTCGCCACGATCGTGAAGAACGCCTTCGGATTTGACTCGGTCGTCGGCGGCGGCATGGGCGTGGCGATCGCGCAAGGTCTCCGTCGCGGACTGTTTTCCAATGAAGCGGGCCTCGGCAGCGCTCCGAACGTGGCCGCGACGGCCTACGTGCACCATCCGATGAGCCAGGGAATCGTTCAAGCCCTCTCCGTGTTCATCGACACCATCGTTATTTGCTCGTGCACGGCCTTTATCATCCTGTTGAGCGACGTCTACGTGCCCGGAGCGGAGAAAATCGACGGCGTCGTGTTGACCCAACAATCCCTGGTGTCACAAGTGGGCGCATGGAGTCAGTATTTCCTGACGGCGGCGATCCTGCTTTTCGCCTTCAGCTCCATCATCTACAACTACTACCTCGGTGAGAACGCTCTCATGGTCTTCACGGAGAGCGCAATTTCTCGCCACATCTTTCGGATCGCAATCATCGGTGTTATTTTTCTCGGGGCGTCGGCCCCGGGCGCCACGTCCGTGTTCTTCTTCTCCGACCCGATGATGGGCGTTCTTGCTGTGGTCAACCTGATCGCCCTTCTCATGCTGTTTCCGATCGGCATGCGGGTCCTGAAGGATTTCACCGATCAGTTGAAAGAAGGAACCGATCCCCCGGTGTTTGATCCGAAGAAGTTTCCGGATCTGGATATCGATCCGACCGCCTGGGACAAACGCTGATCCCGGCTGGCCGGCCATCGGCAACGCGGCGCATTCTCCCCGGCGTCGTCGTCGCCGATGGCCGATCTTTTTGGCCGCCAGGGAACGCTCGAAGGGTCGGTTCGCGGCTGCCAGGGAAGTCCTCGATGACCGGAAACAAAGGCATATGTGTGATCTATACGGGCGGCACCTTCGGCATGGTGCGGTCTCCGCGCGGCTTCGTCCCGGCAAAGGGTCTCGCCGGGTTGCTCGAAGCCAACGCGCCGGAACTCCAGCGCGATGGCATTCCACGGTATGAATTGATCGAGTCCGACCGGCCGATCGACGGCGCCAATGCGACTCCGAAATTCTGGTACGACCTGGCGGAGCAAATTATCGACATTGAAGCGGATTACGATGGGTTGGTGATCATCCATGGCACGGACACGCTCGCCTATACGGCCTCGGCGCTGTCGTTTCTTCTGGCGCCCATGGCCAAGCCTGTCGTGGTGACCGGCGCGCAAATCCCGCTGGTGGAGGTCGAGAGCGACGCGCATGCCAACCTGGAGGCCGCTCTCATGGTGGCGGCCGGCGCCTACACGTCGGAGGTAAGTGTCGTCTTCGGCCGCCGCGTGCTGCGGGGAAACCGAGCCACCAAAGTCAGCTCGTCAGCCCTCGACGGGTTCGACTCCCCAACTTCCCGCCGTTGGCGGATCTGGGCGCCCCCATCCACTTTCGCGATGTCGGCGAACCGCGGCGCGCCGTGCCGGCGTCTTGGTTCGAGCGCCCGGTCTATCGGCCAGGCAATATCGCCGTGCTGCCGATCTTTCCGGGTATCCATGCGGACATCGTCAAGGCCGTCGTCGGCACCGGTGTGCGGGGCATGATCCTCGAGTGCTACGGCAAGGGCTCCGCGCCCGACATGAACGAACCCTTGATCCGTGCCCTTCACGAGGCTGTCGACGGCGGTGTCGTCGCCGTCGCGGTAACGCAGTGTGTCGAGGGCAGTGTGTCGCTCGGGACCTACGCGTCGGGCTCGGTTCTGGCGGACTGCGGCGTGATCAGTGGCTCCGACCTGACCCGCGAAGCCGCCTTCACCAAGTTGCACTACCTCTTTGCGCGGGGCCTTTCGCTGCAAGAGATTGCCCAACGGATGCAGCAAAACCTTCGCGGCGAGCTGACACCGGCCAAGGACGCCATGGCGGAGAACCAGCGCTAGCGGTTCGGTCCGTATGGCGGCCGATGACCGCTCCGGTCCGGACTCGGCCGAGGCTGCCGCCCCGATCGCGGGGATCCAGGACCAGCGGCTGGCGTGGCAACCGTTCCGCCATCGGCGGCAACGTTCCCGCCACCACAACCTTTTTGCCGACCACGACGCCCATGACTTCGCGCCCAATCCCGTGGCGCCGGAGCACAGGCACGCGAGATGAACAACATGTCATACCAAAGCTCACTGATAATGACTCATCGTGACGCCCTTTCGGGTCTTCCGGCAAGGAGTGGGTCGCGAGGTGATGCGCGCGCATCATGAGCGGCGCAGGACGCCGTCCGGAAGACTCGAAAGGGCGCCCTGCGGGTCGTGTTTCCAGCCCGCTCGGCAGGAGCGGATGTGAAGGCGATGCCGACCCATCGTCGAGCGTTCGCGACGCCCCGAGCGGGCTGGAAACACGATCACGATGGGTCATTATCAGTGAGCTTTGGTATCAACGCTACGCCGGTGAAATTGGGAGACCGGATCGCATGGGCCGACAGCACCCATTCTTGTGAATTTCGTCCAGTTTGCTATCGTCGGGAGCACGATGCGCTCGTGATCGGGTCCATCGGGAAGGATCGCCATGCCGATTGCCGGACCGCCGCTGGACGGGCCCATCAACCTCTGGGAGATCCTGAAGCAGGGTCTGGGCACAAAACCGGATGCGGACGCCCTCGTCTCGCGCCGGCGACGCTGGACGTGGCGGATGCTCGATTCCGTTTCAACCCGTCTGGCCGGCAATTACCTCGACCTTGGTCTCGCGCCGGGCGACCGGATCGCGTCGCTGATGCCGAACCGGACGGAGTTGTTGGTCCATTACCTCGCCTGCATGAAGTGCGGGCTTGTCGCGGTGCCGCTGAACTACCGCTACATGGCGCCGGAAATCGACCATGCGCTCGACGTCTGCGGGGCAAAAATCCTGCTCGCCCATGACGAGCGCCGCGAAGACCTGGCGGCCAGCAGGCTTGCGGGCAAACTGCCGCTCGGCCAAATCAGCTATGACGACAGTGGCGGACGAAACGACCCAACCTTCGGATCGCTGACGGAAGGCGGCCCGACCCGCGACGTCGCCCCGCCGAAGCCGAAAGACCCGGCGATCATCTTCTTTACGTCGGGCAGCACCGGCAGGCCGAAGGGCGTCTGCCACAGCTTCGAGACGCTGGGCTGGATCGTTGCCAGTGCCGCCAAGAGCTGGGGAATGGGTCCCGACGACGTCATGATGCCCGGCGGGTCGGCATCGCATGTCGGCGGACACCACCTGTCGATGATGACGTTCGCCGCCGGCGGCCGGGTGGTCATGGCGCGCACCTTCGATGGCGACGAAATCCTGCCGCTTTTGCGCGAGGAACGGCCGACCAAGATGTGGATGCTTCCCTCGGCGCTCTATGCGCTGACCCGTGATCACGGCGCCCGCCGCGGGGATTTCGCCTCGGTCAAGGCGTGCTTTTCGGGGGGCGACAAGGTTTCCGAGGCCCTCGAGGAAGAGTTCACCGCGCTTGCCGGCATCATGATCGACGAGGATTACGGTATGACGGAGATCGGCATTCCGACCGTGAATCCGCCGGATGCGGCGAAAATCGGCTCCGTCGGGCTCCTCGCCCACGGCTACCATGCCTCGCTGCGCGATGACGACGGGCGCGAGGTGGCGACCGGCGCGGACGGCCGTCTCTGGATCAGGTTTGCCGGCAATATGGTCGCCTACTGGAACAATCCGGAGGCGACCGCGGAGACGATCGTCGATGGCTGGCTGGATACCGGCGACGTGATGAGCGCCGACGAGGACGGCTATCTTTGGTTCCACGGCCGCAAGAAGCAAATCATCGTCCACGACGGCTCGAACATCTGTCCGCAGGAGGTTGAAGGGGCGCTGCTCGAACACGACGCCGTGGCCGGTGCCGGCGTGGTCGGCGTGAACAGTGCCATGCACGGCGAAAACGTGCGCGCCTACGTCACGCTGGAGCCGGGAGCAACGCCGCCGACGATGCAGGACCTCATCCGCTTCGCCCGCGCGCGCGTCGGCTACAAGGCGCCGGAAGAGATCATCGTCCTCGACGCGATGCCGCTGAATGCGACGGGAAAGGTGGATCGCGTGACTCTGAAAGGAATGGCGGCAGGCGCGCCCACCGGTGGCGCCGCGCGGTCCTGACCGGACGAGAAGCGCATCACTGATAACGCCCCAAAAGCCAACGCCTGATCGTCGCGGGCGAGGCTATCCCGAACGCAGGTAGTGGACCGCCGCGTCCCGCTCGAACAGGTAAAGCAGCGTGCGCAGCGCCTTGCCCCGCGCCGTCTCCAGGCCGGGGTCCCGCTCGAGGATCAGTCGGGCGTCGTCGCGGGCGGCGGCGAGGAGATCGCCATGATGGGCGAGATCGGCGACGCGGAACGCCGGCTGTCCGCTTTGTCGGACACCGAGCAACTCGCCGGCGCCGCGCAGCTTCAGGTCCTCCTCGGCGATGCGAAAGCCGTCTTCGGTCTCGCGCACGATCGCCAGGCGTGCCCGCGCGGCTTCGGTCAGCGGCGGCGCTTCGACACAGGCGGCGCTTCGTCTATTGCAATCCCGTACTGGAGAAGCTAGGCTGATTAAGGTGATTCAAGAGAGGGGGTCCTCATGAACATTTTCGAGGCAGATGGCAGGCTGAAGCATTGCGCTGTTTTGGTAGTTTTCATCTCTCTGCTTGTTGGTAGCTGCGCGTTATTTGACCACGATGATAAAGATCGTTCTAATGGTGGGGAAAAGAGTAATCCTTGTCAGGAGGCTCAAAAAAATTACAATGCCTGCGTAGCGGAGACGGGGTCTCCGAGTGAATGCGTTGATTTCACGATCAGGTCGGCACACTTTGCCGCCACTAGTTATTACCTATAGCCGCGCGCCCTTTATTTTGTTTCGTGTTTCCAACACAAGTTGCGGCGGTTCTCTGCGGCATGACGCGGTTTGCGATGCTCTTCCAGAGTAAACCTTTAATATTTGAACATTTTGTTTTTAAATTCTCATAATCACTGTTTTTCTATTAATCGTTGCTCCTGGCGCGGCGTAGAGACTTTCAAGATTATCGTGAATGATCGCTAAGGGTTTCGCTGCCCTGTGGCAGCTTCTCCATGGGTTCTCGGAAGACCCGATAGGGCGTCACGATGAGTCATTGCCGGTGAACTTTGGTATAACGCCCCAAAAGCCAACGCCTGATCGTCGCGGGCGAGGCTATCCCGAACGCAGGTATTGGACCGCCGCGTCCCGCTCGAACAGATAAAGCAGCGTGCGCAGCGCCTTGCCCCGCGCCGTCTCCAGGCCGGGGTCCCGCTCGAGGATCAGTCGGGCGTCGTCGCGGGCGGCGGCGAGGAGATCGCCATGATGGGCGAGATCGGCGACGCGGAACGCCGGCTGTCCGCTTTGTCGGACACCGAGCAACTCGCCGGCGCCGCGCAGCTTCAGGTCCTCCTCGGCGATGCGAAAGCCGTCTTCGGTCTCTCGCATGATCGCCAGGCGTGCCCGCGCGGCTTCGGTCAGCGGCGGCGCGTAAACCAGCAAGCAGGTGGAATCGGCCGTGCCCCTGCCGATGCGGCCACGTAATTGGTGGAGTTGGGCGAGACCGAAACGCTCGGCGTGTTCGATCACCATCACCGTCGCGGCGGCTACGTCGACGCCAACCTCGATGACCGTGGTCGCCACCAACAGGTCGACGGAGCCTTCGCCGAAGGCGGCCATCGTGGCGTCCTTTTCGGCACCCGACATGCGGCCGTGAACCAGGCCGACGCGGTCGCCGAAGACACCGCGCAGGTGCCGGCACCGATCTTCCGCGGCGGCGACGTCGAGGACCTCGGATTCCTCGACCAGCGGGCACACCCAGTAGACCTTGGCGCCCCGCGCCAGGCCGCGCCCGACGGCGGCGACAACGTCGTCCAGGCGGTCGGCGGGAACCACCCGGGTGTCCACCGGCCGCCGCCCGGGCGGCTTTTCGGTCAACCTGGAGACGTCCATGTCGCCATAGGCGGTCAGCAACAGCGTCCGCGGGATCGGCGTCGCCGTCATCACCAGCACGTCCGCGGCTTGGCCTTTTGCCGCCAGGGTCAGCCGCTGGTGCACGCCGAAGCGGTGTTGTTCGTCGATGACCGCCAACGCCAGGTCCTTGAACGCGACCGCTTCCTGGAACAACGCGTGGGTTCCGACGATCATCGGGATTTCCCCGCCGGCCAGGGACTTCAGGATCTTCTCGCGGGACTTCCCCTTCTCCCTGCCGGTCAGCAATGCCAGCGGGATGCCGGCCGCCGCCGCCAGCGGTCCGATGGTGGCAAAATGCTGACGGGCGAGGATCTCGGTCGGCGCCATCAGCGCGGCCTGGGCGCCGCTTTCGACGGCATTGAGCATGGCCAGCAGGGCGACGACCGTCTTGCCGCTGCCGACATCGCCCTGAAGCAACCTCAGCATCCGCGCTTCGGCCGCCATGTCGTCGGTGATCTCCGCCACCGCCCGCCGTTGTGACTCGGTCAGGGTGAACGACAGCGAGTCGAGGGCCTTTTGTCCAAGCCGGCCCTGCGCCCGGATGGCGCGCCCCCTGACCCGGTGGATATGCCGGCGCACCAGGGCCAGCGCCAGTTGGTTGGCCAGCAGTTCGTCGAACGCCAGCCGCGCCCGTGCCGGCGCCGACGGCGACAGGTCGCCCTCGGCCTCGGGGGCATGGGCCTGCTCGAGCGCCTGCCGCCAGGGCTTCCAACCTTGACGGGCGAAGTAGGCCGGATCGAGCCATTCTTCGAGCACCGGTGTCTTGTCCAGTGAGGCGCGGATCAGCTGACCGAGCCGTTTGCCGGTCAGTCCGGCGGTCAGCGGATAGACCGGCTCCACCGTCAACAGGCGGTCCCGCTCGCTTTCGTCGACGATGTGGTCCGGGTGGGTCATCTGCAGTTCGGGACCGTAGCGTTCGACGGCACCGCTGATCACCCGCACGGCCCCGACCGGCAGCACCTTCTCCAGGTACTCGGAACGGGCGTGAAAGAACACCAGCACCAGGTCGCCGCTGCCGTCCGAGCATCGGACCTTGTAGGGTTGGCGGGAGCGAGCCGGCGGTTGGTGGACGTCGACCCGGACCGTGAGCGTCGCCACCACGCCGGCGCGGGCTCCGGCGATCTTGGGCGCATAGCGGCGATCGATCAGTCCGGAGGGCAGATGCCACAACAGGTCCCCGACCCGCGGGCCGACCAGGCGTTCGAGCAGCTGGGCGATGCGCGGCCCGGCGCCGGGGAGGGTGCGCAGCGGAGCAAACAGCGGATAGAGAATTTCCGGACGCATTGTACCGCCGTGCAACGAAGTGGCTGACAGAAGGGCTGCGGAAACTTATACCCTGAACTCGGTGAGGAGAGGAGACCCATGCCCGAACCCCTGGACAAGTTGCGGAAACGCGTCTTTTTTCGCTGTCATCACACCGGAATGAAGGAGAACGATTTGCTGTTCGGCGCCTTCGCCGAGCGCCATCTGGCGTCGATGAGCGACGAGGACGTGGTCTGGTTCGAATCGCTGCTGATGGACAACAACGACATCGATCTCCACAACTGGACAGTGGGTCGGAAACCGGTGCCACCGGAGCTCGACCATCCGGTCATGCACATGATTTTGAACTTCAAATACGTCTCGTAACCATTTGACATCAATCCAGCAGAAACTTTCGTCTCCCGGCCGGACGCTGATTTGCGGCGCGCCGGAGGGCTACGACGCACTGGTGGTCGGCGGGCTCGCCGGGAGCCTCGGTGGCGGCGTGCTGTTCGTCGCCCGCGACGATGTCCGCCTGGCGCGGATGACCGAGGGACTGGCCTTCTTCGCGCCCAGGGTCGAGTGTCTGGAATTTCCGGCCTGGGATTGCCTACCCTACGACCGGGTGTCTCCCAATACCGAAATCGTCAGCCGGCGCATCGAGACCCTGACCCGGTTGCTGGACGCCGGCGACGGGGAGAAGGCCAAGGCCAGCGGTACGGTGGTGCTGACGACGGTTTCGGCATTGCTGCAGAAGGTGCCGCCGCGCCAATCGCTGAGCGGCGCCAGCCTGGCCGCGGCCCGCGGCGACAGGCTCGATCCCGAGGCGTTGATCGCGTTCCTCGCTCACAACGGCTATGTCCGCGCCGAGACGGTGATGGAGCCGGGCGAATACGCGGTGCGCGGCGGCATCGTCGACCTGTTTCCGCCGGCCTACGCGGATCCTCTGCGGCTCGACTTCTTCGGCGACGAGCTGGACGGCATCCGATCGTTCGATTCGGCCACACAGCTGACCACCGCCAAACTCGAGCAGTTCGTCATCAGGCCGGTGAGCGAGGTCCGACTGGACGACGAATCGGTATCGCTGTTCCGCTCCGCCTACCGGGGGTTGTTCGGCGCCATCGGCGGCGACGATCCGCTCTACGCGGCGGTGTCCGCCGGCCGCCGCCACGTCGGCATGGAGCACTGGCTGCCGCTGTATCATGCGAGCCTGGACACGCTGTTCGACTATGTCCCCGGGGCGGCGGTGATCCTCGATCATCAGGCGGAGGAGGCGCGGGACGCGCGCTTCGAGCTGATCGCCGACTATTACGGCGCCCGGTGCAACGTCGACGCCGGCAAATTCGCGGGCGCGGGCGCACGCTACAGCCCGGTGCCGCCGGAGCGGATGTTTCTCGACCGGGACGATTGGGACGCCCGACTGGCCGAGCGCGCCGTCGGCCGGTTGTCGCCGTTCGCCGCCCCCGACGACGCCCCCGAGGCCGTCGATGCCGGCGGGCGCCCGGGCGCCGATTTCGCCGAAGCCCGGATCCGGCCCGACGTCAACGTCTTCGACGTTCTCGCCCAGCGGCTGGCCGATTTCCAACGCCGTGGCCGCCGGGTGATGATCGCCGCGGTCAGCCGCGGCTCCCGCGACCGTCTGGCCACGGTGTTGGGCGAGCACGGGATCACCGGCGTTACCCCGGCGGACAGTTGGGCCGAGGTCGGGAAGGTCGAGGCAAGGCGGTGGCGCTGGCGGTGCTCAACCAGGACCGGGGCTTCACCACGCCGGACCTCGCGGTCATCACCGAACAGGACATTCTCGGCGACCGGATGACCCGGCGCGCGGCGCGGCGGGGGCGGGCGGAGAATTTCCTGACCGAGGCCTCGGCGCTGGTTCCCGGCGATCTGGTCGTCCACGTCGACCACGGTATCGGCCGCTACGACCGGCTGGAGACGATCGCCGTCGACGGCGCTCCCCACGACTGCCTGCGGATCGTCTACGCCGGCGACGACAAGCTCTACCTGCCGGTGGAGAACATCGAGGTGATCAGCCGTTACGGGTCGGAAAGCGAGGGGGTGCCCCTCGACCGGTTGGGCGCCGCCGCCTGGCAGGCGCGCAAGGCACGCCTCAAGACGCGGATCCGCGAAATGGCCGGCGAGCTGATCAAGGTCGCCGCCGCCCGGGCGCTCCGCGCCGCACCGGTCCTGCCGGCGCCGGAGGGCCTGTTCGACGAGTTCTGCGCCCGTTTCCCCTACGCCGAAACCGACGACCAGGCGAAGGCGATCGCCGACGTACTCGACGACCTCACCGCGGGCCAGCCCGCCGACCGGCTGATCTGCGGCGACGTCGGCTTCGGCAAGACCGAGGTGGCGCTGCGCGCCGCCTTCGTCACCGCCATGGAGGGCACCCAGGTGGCGGTGGTGGTGCCGACCACCTTGTTGTGCCGTCAGCATGCGCGGACCTTTCAGGAGCGCTTCAAGGGCTATCCCGTGCGCATCGCCGAGCTGTCGCGGCTGGTGACGGCGAAGGAGGCGAAGGCGGTCAAGGCCGGCCTCGCCGACGGCACCATCGATATCGTCATCGGCACCCATGCGCTGATGGCGCGGGACGTCCGTTTTCGGGATCTCGGGCTGCTCGTCGTCGACGAGGAGCAGCACTTCGGCGTCGCCCACAAGGAGAAGCTGAAAAAACTCAAGGCCGACGTCCACGTGCTGACCCTGACGGCGACGCCGATCCCCCGCACCCTGCAGATGGCGCTGACCGGGGTCCGCGAGATGAGCCTGATCGCGACGCCGCCGATCGACCGGCTGGCGGTGCGCACCTTCGTCATGGAACTCGATCCGGTGGTGCTTCGCGAGGCGATCCTGCGCGAGCACTACCGCGGCGGCCAGACCTTCTACGTCTGTCCGCGGATCGAGGACCTCGACGAGGTCGAGAAAGGGCTTGCCGCCCTGGTGCCCGAGGTCAGGATCGTCAAGGCGCACGGACGAATGGCGCCGCGCGACCTGGAGACCGCGGTCGGCGCGTTCTACGACGGCTCCTACAACGTTTTGCTGTCGACCAACATCATCGAGAGCGGTCTCGACCTGCCGGCGGTCAACACCATCGTCATCCACCGCGCCGACATGTTCGGCCTGGCCCAGCTCTACCAGCTCCGCGGCCGGGTCGGGCGGTCGAAGGTCCGCGCCTACGCCTATCTGACCCTGCCGCCGCGCCGCAAGCTGACGCCGACGGCGGAAAAGCGGCTCGAGGTGATGCAGGCGTTGGACTCGCTGGGCGCCGGCTTCTCGCTGGCCAGCTACGACCTCGACATCCGCGGCGCCGGCAACCTGCTCGGCGCCGAGCAGTCGGGGCAGATCCGCGAGGTCGGGGTCGAGCTCTACCAGCAGATGCTGGAGGAGGCGGTGGCCGAGGCGCGCGGCGGCGACGGCGGCCTACCCGCCGAGGAGGAGTGGAGCCCGCAGATCTCGATCGGCGTCAGCGTGCTGATCCCGGAGCCCTACGTTCCCGATCTCGGCGTCCGCCTCGGCCTCTACCGGCGCCTCGGCGACATCCGCGAGCGCGCCGACATCGACGCCTTCGCCGCCGAGCTGATCGACCGCTTCGGTGCGCTGCCCGAGGAGGTCGGCAATTTGCTGGAGGTGGTGGCGGTGAAGGGCGCCTGCCGGGCGGCCGGCATCGAGCGGGTGGAAGCGGGGCCGAAGGGCGCGGTGGTGTCGTTCCGCAACAACCACTTCGCCAACCCGGCCGGCCTCGTCCGCTTCATCGGCGACCAGGCCGGAACGGTCAAGCTCCGCCCCGACCACAAGCTGGTCTACCGCCGTTCCTGGGAAACCGCCCCCGACCGCCTCGCCGGCGTCCGCCGCCTCACCGCCGACCTCGCCAAAATCGCCGCGGGGTGATCCGCGCGCACCACCAGTTCCCGCCCGTATGCCCCACGTCATTGCGAGCTTCTCACCCCGCTGGGCGGTGCCGGATGGGTGATGAACTTTGGCGATTGGGCTAAGCTGGTGGTTCCGGAGCGAGACCGATCGTTCAATGGTGCGGTCGTGCCCGTTTGCGAGCTTGGTTGTGGGCTGGGCGAGTTGATCGTTAGTGGCGCCGGTGGCGACCCTGTTCAAGAGAGTGCGCGTTATCGTCAGCCCTTCTCCGGGATGTGTTGAATGGAGGGTGAGATGAGCAAGAGTGTTGGTCGGCGGCGGCGGGTTCGGGCGCATCTGAAGCGGGTCAATCTGTTCGCGGCGGGAATTGATGTTGGCGCGCGGAGCCATTTTGTGGCGGTTCCGGAGGATCTCGACCCGACGCCGGTGCGGGAGTTCGCGGCGTTCACCGGGGATCTGCACCGGCTTGCGGATTGGCTGGTTGCCCTCGGGATCCGGACGGTGGCGATGGAATCGACCGGGGTGTACTGGATTCCGCTGTACGAGATCCTGGAGGATCGCGGTCTGGAGGTGTTGCTGGTCGATGCCCGTCACGTGCGCAACGTGCCCGGTCGCAAGAGCGACGTTCTGGACTGCCAGTGGCTTCAGCAGCTGCATACTTACGGCCTGTTGCGGGGTGCGTTCCGGCCGCCGGACGAGATGGTCCGGCTGCGGGCTTATCTGCGCCAGCGCGAGCGGCTGCTGGCGGCCGCCGCCAACTCCATCCGGCACATGCAGAAGGCGCTTCGCCAGATGAATCTGGTTCTCGACACCGTGGTCAGCGACATCACCGGGGTGACGGGGATGGCGATCATCCGGGCGATCGTGGCGGGGGAGCGGGATGCGGGGCGGTTGGCGGCGCTGCGCGACCGGCGGTGCCGGGCCGAGGCGCGGGTGATTGCGGGCTCGCTGGAAGGGCATTATCGCGAGGAGCATCTGTTCGAGCTCGGCCAGGCGCTGGAGCGCTACGACTTTCTCGGCGGCCAGATCGCGGCGTGCGAGCAGGCGATCCGCCGCCAGTTGGACCGTGTCGGCGACGGCGAGCCGGCAGCGCCGCTCCCCGCCCGCCGCAAGCCCAAGGGCCACAGCAAGAACGACCTGTCGTTCGACGCCCGCCCGCTCCTCTATCGCCTGACGGGGGTGGACCTCACCGAGATCAAAGGGATGAGCGACAGCACCGTCCTCGCGGTGCTGTCGGAGACCGGCGCCGACATGAGCGCCTGGCCGACCGAGAAGCACTTCGCCTCGTGGCTGGCGCTGAGCCCGGGCACCAAGGTCTCCGGCGGCAAGCGCCTGAGCGGCAGGACCAGGGCCTCCGCCAACCGTGCGGCCGCCGCCTTCCGTATGGCGGCCTACGCCCTCGCCAACTCGAAATCCGCGCTCGGCGCCTTCTACCGCCGGCTCAGGGCCCGCCTCGGCGCGCCCAAGGCGATCACCGCCACCGCCCACAAGCTGGCGCGCATCTTCTATCGCATGCTGACCACCAAAACCCCCTTCGTCGATACCGGCCAGGACTATTACGAACGCCAGTACCGCCAGCGTGTCACCCGCTCCCTCAAAAAACGCGCCGCCCAACTCGGCTTCCACCTCGTCCCCCTACCCTCAGCGATATCAACGGCTTAGAGGTATGTTCATCAAGAGCTTCTCACCCCGCTGGGCGGTGCCGGATGGGTGATGAACTTTGGCGATTGGGCTAAGCTGGTGGTTCCGGAGCGAGACCGATCGTTCAATGGTGCGGTCGTGCCCGTTTGCGAGCTTGGTTGTGGGCTGGGCGAGTTGATCGTTAGTGGCGCCGGTGGCGACCCTGTTCAAGAGAGTGCGCGTTATCGTCAGCCCTTCTCCGGGATGTGTTGAATGGAGGGTGAGATGAGCAAGAGTGTTGGTCGGCGGCGGCGGGTTCGGGCGCATCTGAAGCGGGTCAATCTGTTCGCGGCGGGAATTGATGTTGGCGCGCGGAGCCATTTTGTGGCGGTTCCGGAGGATCTCGACCCGACGCCGGTGCGGGAGTTCGCGGCGTTCACCGGGGATCTGCACCGGCTTGCGGATTGGCTGGTTGCCCTCGGGATCCGGACGGTGGCGATGGAATCGACCGGGGTGTACTGGATTCCGCTGTACGAGATCCTGGAGGATCGCGGTCTGGAGGTGTTGCTGGTCGATGCCCGTCACGTGCGCAACGTGCCCGGTCGCAAGAGCGACGTTCTGGACTGCCAGTGGCTTCAGCAGCTGCATACTTACGGCCTGTTGCGGGGTGCGTTCCGGCCGCCGGACGAGATGGTCCGGCTGCGGGCTTATCTGCGCCAGCGCGAGCGGCTGCTGGCGGCCGCCGCCAACTCCATCCGGCACATGCAGAAGGCGCTTCGCCAGATGAATCTGGTTCTCGACACCGTGGTCAGCGACATCACCGGGGTGACGGGGATGGCGATCATCCGGGCGATCGTGGCGGGGGAGCGGGATGCGGGGCGGTTGGCGGCGCTGCGCGACCGGCGGTGCCGGGCCGAGGCGCGGGTGATTGCGGGCTCGCTGGAAGGGCATTATCGCGAGGAGCATCTGTTCGAGCTCGGCCAGGCGCTGGAGCGCTACGACTTTCTCGGCGGCCAGATCGCGGCGTGCGAGCAGGCGATCCGCCGCCAGTTGGACCGTGTCGGCGACGGCGAGCCGGCAGCGCCGCTCCCCGCCCGCCGCAAGCCCAAGGGCCACAGCAAGAACGACCTGTCGTTCGACGCCCGCCCGCTCCTCTATCGCCTGACGGGGGTGGACCTCACCGAGATCAAAGGGATGAGCGACAGCACCGTCCTCGCGGTGCTGTCGGAGACCGGCGCCGACATGAGCGCCTGGCCGACCGAGAAGCACTTCGCCTCGTGGCTGGCGCTGAGCCCGGGCACCAAGGTCTCCGGCGGCAAGCGCCTGAGCGGCAGGACCAGGGCCTCCGCCAACCGTGCGGCCGCCGCCTTCCGTATGGCGGCCTACGCCCTCGCCAACTCGAAATCCGCGCTCGGCGCCTTCTACCGCCGGCTCAGGGCCCGCCTCGGCGCGCCCAAGGCGATCACCGCCACCGCCCACAAGCTGGCGCGCATCTTCTATCGCATGCTGACCACCAAAACCCCCTTCGTCGATACCGGCCAGGACTATTACGAACGCCAGTACCGCCAGCGTGTCACCCGCTCCCTCAAAAAACGCGCCGCCCAACTCGGCTTCCACCTCGTCCCCCTACCCTCAGCGATATCAACGGCTTAGAGGTATGTTCATCAAGAGGAGCGGAGCGACGAAGCAATCCAGGGACGTTGGATGAAGCAACCGGCGGTCTACATCATGGCGAACAGGAGAAACGGGACCCTCTACACCGGCGTCACGTCGAACCTGGCGAAACGGGTCCATGAGCACAGGTCCGGGGTCATGCGCGGTTTCACCAGCCGGTATGGGTGCACGCGGCTGGTATACTTCGAAGTTTTCGACGAGATGGCCGCGGCCATCGCCCGGGAGAAACAGATCAAGGCGGGATCGCGCCGGAAAAAGCTGGCGCTGATCGAAGCGGTCAACCCGGATTGGAACGATCTGACCCCGCGGAGTTTATGAGAAAGCTGCGGGGTCGGCGTTCCTGGATCGCCGCGTCGCTTCGCTCCTCGCGATGACAACGGGGGTGCGCTGCGTCTCCTTGGGCTCGGTTGTAAGGCACTTTTGACGCCCCGCTTCACGGTGCGTCCCACTCCTCGCTGGAAACCTTGAAAGGCCGTCACGATGAGACAGTATCCGCGCAGGTTTGAATAGGTTTGTATAGAGCCATCGGCGGTCGTTTGGGCGACTGTGTGCAAGGACAGACGGGAACGGGATGATGGGAACGACACGCGTCGCATTCATCGGGCTCGGGCGCATGGGGCTCGGCCATGGCCGGGAGGCTGCTTGATGCCGGTCATGAGGTTGCCGTTTACAACAGGACGGCCGGCAAGGCGGCACCGCTCACCGCCCGTGGCGCGCGTTTGGCGGAAAGTCCGGGCGCGGCCGCGGACGGCGCCGATGCGGTGTTTTCCATGGTTGCCGACGATGCGGCGTCACGGGCGATGTGGCTTGGCGATGAGGGGGCGCTGGCCGCCCTTGCCGCCAAAGCCCTGGTCATCGAATGTTCGACGCTGTCCTATGACTGGGTTGGGGAACTCGCCGGCGAGGCCGCGAAGCGAGGGTTGCGCTATATCGACTGCCCCGTCACCGGGCTGCCGGAGGTGGCCGCCCGTGGCGCATTGACGTTGCTCGTCGGCGCGGAGACGTCCGACCTGGCTTCCGCCGAACCCTATCTTGCCCCTTTGGCCGAGCGGATCATCCATTTTGGCGGTGTCGGCTGCGGGACGGCCTACAAGCTGATGATCAATCTGATGGGCGCCGTGCAGATCGCCGCGGCGGCGGAGGGCATGGCGATTGCCGAGCGTGCGGGACTTGATCTCGGTACCGTCGCGGACGCGCTTGCGCTGGGTCAGGCGGCGAGCCCGCAGGTGGTGCGAAATACCAGGCGCATGGCCGAGAACGATCACCACAAGCAGATCAGTTTCACCCCGGCGTTGCGCCTCAAGGACGCCGAGTATGGTGTTCGCCTCGCCCGCAAGCTGGGGCTGTCGGTCCCCTTTGGCGATGCCGCTTGCGACGCATTCCGCGCGCTTTACGGTCTGGGGAACGAAGCCGCCGACGAGAGCATCGTCATCGAGGTGGCGCGCCGAAACGTTTCGTGATCGCCGATATCGGCGGCGGGACGGCTACGCGACTGCGAGCGCCTAGGTCGGCGGCATCCGGAGCGCGCCGTCGAGGCGGATGGTTTCGCCGTTGAGCATGACGTTGTCGACCATGTGCAGGACCAGGGCGGCGAATTCGGCGGGGTCGCCCAGGCGCGACGGGAACGGCACCGCGGCGCCGAGCGAGGCCTGGATCTCCTCGGGCAGGGCCTTGAGCATCGGCGTGCCGAAGGTGCCCGGCGCGATGGCCAGCACCCGGATGCCGTGGCGGGCGAACTCGCGCGCCGCCGGCAGGGTGAGGGCGACGACACCGCCCTTGGACGCGGCGTAGGCGGCCTGGCCGATCTGGCCTTCGAAGGCGGCGATCGACGCGGTGCTGACGATCACGCCGCGCTCGCCGGTGGCCAGCGGCTCCAGCCCCTGCATGTCGGCGGCGGCGAGCCGCATGATGTTGAAGGTGCCGAGCAGGTTGACGGCGACCACCTGGGCGAAGTTCTCCAGCGGCAGCGGGCCGTTGCGGCCGACGATCCTGGCCGCAGGGGCGATGCCGGCGCAGTTGACGGCGATGCGGGCCGGCCCGTGGGCCTCGCGGGCGGCGGCGAAGGCCGTCTCGGCCGAACCGGCGTCGCTGACGTCGCAGCGGACGGCGATGCCGCCGATGTCGGCGGCGACCTTGGCGGCGCCCTGTTCGTTGACGTCGAACACCGCCACCTTGGCCCCGGCGCCGGCGAGCGCCCGGGCCGTCGCCTCGCCGAGCCCCGAGCCGGCCCCGGTGACGATCGCCGCAACTCCCTTGATTTCCATGGTTCCCTCCTCCTTCATGCCAACATGCACTGATATTAACCCGTTGTGACGGCCTTTCGAGGTTTCCGGCGAGGAGTGAGGCGCGCCGTGATGCTGGAGCATCACAAGCGGCTCCCGACGAAGACCGGGGGCCTCGAAAGGCCGCCCTCCGGGTCGTGTTTCCGGCATCCTCGGGGCGTCGGAACCGCTTGACGATGCGCCAGCATCGCCTGCGCGATCCCTCCTGCCGAGGATGCCGGAAACACGATCACAATGGGTCAATATCAATGCACGTTGGCATCAATCCCGCGAACAGCCCCTTATAGCAGAGCGGAAAGCGGCGACCGGAGCGCAAAAAAAACCACCCCCCGGAGGGAGTGGTAATTAGTCGATGGGAGGTCTGTGTTTGTAGGTGCCATAATTTTCCGATTGGGTTTCGGAAATGTGTGCGCAATGTATCCAATTGTAACGCCGCCGGTTTTCTTGCGCTTTGCCGGCGGATGCGCCGCTCGAGGAGGTGGAGGCCGATGAGACTGACCGAAGAACAGACGATGATCCGCGACATGGCGCGGGATTTCGCCCGCGAACGGCTCGCCCCCAACGCCGCGGAGTGGAGCCGCACCGCGACCTTTCCGGCGGCGGCGATCCGGCAGATGGGCGAGCTCGGGCTGATGGGCATGCTGATCCCCGAGGCATGGGACGGCGCCGGCGCCGATCACGTCGCCTACGCGCTGGCCGTCGAGGAGATCGCCGCCGGCGACGGCGCCTGCTCGACCATCGTCAGCGTTCAGAGCCTGGCCAGCCTGTGCATCCACAATTTCGCCACCGACGCCCAGAAGGAGCGGTTTCTCAAGCCGATGGCGCGCGGCGAATGGCTCGGCGCGTTCTGCCTCAGCGAGCCCCAGGCCGGATCGGACGCCGCCAACCTGCGCACCCGGGCGGTGCGCGACGGCGGCCACTACGTGCTCAACGGCGTCAAGCAGTTCATCACCTCGGGCAAGAACGCCCAGGTCGCGGTGGTCTTCGCGGTCACCGACGCCGGCGCCGGCAGCAAGGGGATCAGCGCCTTCATCGTCCCCACCGACACCCCCGGCTACACGGTGACGCGGATCGAGGAGAAGATGGGCCAGCACGCCTCCGACACCGCCCAGATCGCCTTCGAGGATCTGCGGCTTCCGGCGGACTGCCTGCTCGGCGCCGAGGGCGAGGGCTACCGGGTGGCGCTCTGCGAACCTGGAGGGCGGGCGCATCGGCATCGGCGCCCAGTCGGTGGGGATGGCGCGCGCCGCCTACGAGGCCGCGCTTGCCTACGCCCGCGAGCGGGAGACCTTCGGCAAGCCGATCATCGAGCACCAGGCGGTGGCGTTCCGGCTCGCCGACATGGCCACCGGGATCGACGCCGCCCGGCTGATGGTGCTGCGCGCCGCCGAGCTGCGGGACGCGGGCCTGCCGTGTCTCAAGGAGGCGTCGATGGCCAAGCTGTTCGCCTCGGAGATGGCCGAGCGGGTCTGCTCGACGGCGATCCAGATCCTCGGCGGCTACGGCTACCTGAGCGACTTCCCGGTCGAGCGGATCTATCGCGACGTCCGCGTGTCGCAGATCTACGAAGGCACCTCCGACGTCCAGCGCATCGTCATCAGCCGTGCCATCGCCAGGGAGTGATTGAACAATGTTCTATCGAACTTCTACAAAGATAATACCGCCCGGCATTGCCCGTCCATGGATCCTCAATTCTCTCAAAGCACAACCGCCATCCTTCCATCGAACCCCCCTCCGTCCACGCAATCCCTCACGGAGGTAGAATCGATTCGGCCCGAGAACTGAAACACCCAATGCCCCGGCAACACATTACTAAATGCGATTGCCTATGGTTGATCTTGCCCCTCATCAAATATAAGTGTCACCCTGATTAAACGATTAAGTGTTAAGGGTGTTGTTAACAGAAAGCGTACGAAGATGGACGGGTGGCAGGAGAAAGTAGGACGTTTATGGATGATTCTGGCGGTGAAGGCTGATTAAAAGCGCAATTCACTCCGCTCACGGAACCTTCGGATGAAGCGACCGGTGTGCTGGGTGACGAGTCGGGCGGTCGTTACCGCAAAGGTTGGAATCCCTACCGATATTATCAGGATCTCGCTGTCGCCGAAAGCTATGACCGTAAGCGCTTTGCCAGCCTTCCCAGGCGCGTCTTCAATGCCTTGGAGAAACGCTGCCTGCGCAAGGCACTCGCAACGGTACCGGCGAACGCATGCATTCTCGATGCACCGTGCGGTACCGGCCGTCTTGCGGAGACGATCCTCGGTCTGGGTTTCAGGGTCGTCGGCATCGATATCTCCGAGCCCATGTTGTCGGTGGCGAGGAACAAGCTGGCGCGGTTCGGAAGCCGGTTCGAAGGGCGCGTGATGGATGCCCGTGCCCTCGAGGGTGAGCGGATGCGCTTCGATGCCAGCGTGCAGCGTCTGTGCGCGCTTCCTGATGCATGTGCCGGTCAGCGAACAGATCGCCTTCCTGCGTGCGATCGCTGCCGTCACTACCGGACAGATTATCTTCAATCAGGGCCTCGACACGCTCTACAACCAGTGGCGCCGAGGGCTCAAGCGGCGGTTGGGACACACCGCACCGGCGGCGTTTCCGCTTTCCGAGGCTGAACTGGCGCGCTTGGTCTCGGAGGCGGGCCTGAAGCTGGAGAGGCACTTTCGGGTTTGCCCGGGGGTCAGCGAAGCGGTGTTCTTCGTCTGCCGGAAGGCGGATCAAACTTGAACGCACCCGAGGTCGGCCGGCTGCTGCAGGAGCACTTCGAAGGAAAGGCTGAGCAATGGCAGATCACCGGACCGAGCGCGCGCGGCGGAGAGGGAGTAATTTATCGCGTCAGCGGACCCGCGTTTGAGATTCCGCTCGCCGTAAAATGGTTTCACGAACCAGCCGCACAACAGCGCTAAGAGGCCTTGGAGCGGGCCCCCATCGCATTCGGCTGCGGGGGCGAGCACGGCGTCCCGCGACCGCTCGGAATCTTGGCGGACGGCCATCTTCTGGTCATGGAGTGGGTGGACGGCCGGTCACTAGCCGCAATTCTGTGTCGCGAGCGGCCGGCGGTGATCGGAGTGGAGGCGCTTGCCAATCGCGCGGGCCGATGGCTGCGGCGTCTGCACACCGTGGATGCAGCGCCGCCAGCGCCGCTGCCGATCGATTCCTTGATGCGGGAGATCGACGCGACGGCGGCGGAAGCCGGCGTCGCGGAGCGCCCGGCGGTGCGCAGAGGCCGCGACGACCTAGTCGAATCCCTGCCGAGGATCGAGCGGACCCCGGTACCGATGGCGCGGGTGCATGGGGACTTCAAGCCGGAAAACGTCCTGCTGTCCGAGGCGCGCACCGTTGGGCTCGACTTCTCGCTTCGTTTCGTCGGCCCGGGAGTTCGCGACCTCGCGAACTTCGCAGCACACCTTCTTCTCCTCGCCTATCATCCGCATGCCCTGATGGCGCGATGGACGCTGCACCGCGACGCCGTGCTGGCGGCGTTCTTCGATGGGCATAGGCGTGGAGGGAGCGGGCTGGAAGTGCCGCGGCCGGCTTTCGTCTGGTTTACGCTGCATCGGTTGTTGCGATTCGCCGCAACCGAAGGCGGCCGGAGTGCGACGGGACCAACAAGACACTTCAAACCGTGGGCGGTGGAGAGGGATGTCGCCCGCTTGTCTCGAGTTCTCGCCGCGGCCACGGGATGATCGGGTGGGCTTCATGCGAACCGGCCCGTTGCCGGCCAGCCCCGGACCAGGCGCAGTTGGCTTCAGTTGGAAAGCTTGGAGCCCCACCACAAGTTCGCCGCCTCGCCGTCAGAAATTCTTAAAAAATTGTACGGCAAGGCGCGACGCGCTTTCGATGGGCGGCCATATTTGGCAAGTTCCACGCAGTCTATACGTTGGTTTCACTCGGCTGGGTATTCTACAATATAGTGTACATAATGCTTCTTATAGCCAACAGCGCGCCAGCGGTTTGTTTCACCATTTATATACACACCCATGTATGGAATTGGCGTTTTGCCGCAACGGATTCCATCGTCTCGATACCAAGGGGAGTCCCAGAAGCTGAAAGCGCTGCGTGGATGCTCTTCGCCGGTCACCCTCATCAGAGTGCGGGTGCTGCACAAGTATCGAAGTCCTATCCACGTATTTCCGGAGCGAGAACGGCTATGAAGGTTAAAAGTTTCCAATATCCAGCCATACGTCGCGGCATCATTAATTATAGCTAGCCGTCCTGGCCGGCCTTTATAAGTCATTTTTGACGCCGCTTCGGCGGCATCCATCCAAAAAATTCCATCCGAGTTTGTTTCGCTATCACTGACGAGTTGAAAATAGGTGTCGGAGGGTTCGTAGTATTTCGGCTCAGATTTCCAAAGCTCTCCAGGCAATCCAAAGTCTCGATTTTGGGTTGCCGCATAGGACGACATTGACGCGGAACCGAGAAAGACCAATGCTGCCACGAAGATTCTTAGCCCGAGAACGCTGTACCGCCTCATCCAAATGCTAAGTTGGTTTCTTGGCCGAGCGCAATCATAGCGCGGCATCGGTTGCGCCGCTGGTGGATGCACTGCAGGCAAATGGCGACCTGTTGAGCCGTAGATCTCTGAGAACCATTCAATCGTGCATCGTGTGCTCATAAGCCTCGATCCCGCTACGCCGCGATCCCGCCCAAACAGACCAAACGCCATCTCTTCAACCCAAAGTCAGGGATAGGTGTCAGTTGCGCCAACAGACCGTTGATGAAACGCGGGCCCGGAAAAACGAGCACATCATGCTGCGCAAAACGGCATATACCATCTATATGTTGTGCCTGTGTTGCTCAGAGCGGACTTTGTCAACGGCCAGCGAACCTACTCCTTAAAGGTTAAAGCGGTTTTTTTGATGTCTGGCAACCTTTCCATGCACCCGGTCACCATATTTCGTTTGACCCGTGACACGGGGATAAGCTATATGAATCACTCATGTTTTTCGGAAAATTAAGTAAAAAAATTCACATAGATGAAATTTGAAGATTTTATAGGCAGAATCTATAATAAAACGATGAGCATGTTGATGCTCGTTTTTTGCCTAGCCTCCGTCGATGTTCTTGCTGAGCCACCATTCAATGCTGCTGGCGGCACTGCGACTGGACAAATAGCGGCGTGTATCGAAGACAATTGCTACGATTTAATCGCAAAGGCCCTCGGCATAGCCGAGGACGGCGATAGGATCACCCTCGTACCCGGAACCTATCGCGAGGCTGGTGTTCTCGTCGCCAACGGTGTGACAATCATTGGAACAGGGGCTCACCTGTCAGGGGTGGCGGCGCAGGGCAAGGCGGCGCTTGTCGTCAAGGGCGATGATACGACGATCTTGGGGCTAGAAATATCGAACGTGAGCGTACCGAATGGAAACGGAGCCGCGGTTCGCCAGGAGGGCCGAAACCTTATCCTGAGGAACGTGTACTTTCACGATAACGAAATGGGCATTCTGACCGCTAAAGCTACCGGTACACTCCTAGTCGAGGACAGCGTCTTTGAAAACAACGGGCATAATGGTTTGGCGCACAATATATATGCGCAGGGAGAAGTCCTAAAATTTATTCGAAGCCGAAGCCTGAGAGCCCGGGATGAAGGGCACGAGATCAAAAGTAGGGCTCATCGAACCATTATCTATGACAGCATCATTGCATCTTTGGATTCTAGGGATAGCCGGAGTATCGATATTCCCAATGGCGGGGATATAATTATAAGGAACTCTATCATACAAAAGGGTCCAAGAAGTGCAAACCGTGCAATGATTGCTATTGGTCTTGAAGATGTGATAAAATATCCACCAATGACTGCAATCATAGAAAACAATCTGATAATTTTCGACACCTATAGAGTAGGCAAAGTCCTAGAACATGAGGAAATGAGCAGCGTAATACTCACCGGAAACACAATCATCGCATCATGGAACCCCGATCTTCCTGGTAACACTTGGTTCCCCACCCGTGGATCAGCGGGACTTCCAGACTACCCGGCGTTGCCAGTGCACAGCGATGAATGATTCTCGAGCCACGTGCGTGTGAGCGCTGCCACGTCGTTTCGCAGCGCGCGCTTGGAAAACTCATGATCGAACTCTTGGGATGAAAGGGCATGGCCGTCAGTTGCAAGTCCCGACGTCCGCGCGTTGCTGGCTCACAGCATGAATTTAAAAATAAGTTTTTTATAAGAAAAGTGCTTCGATCATTTCATAAAATTCTATCCATTTTATTTTGCTATTGTGCTATATTTGTTTGGACAATGCCGGAATAGGCACAAATATGGCGAACGAGCCCCTTGAGATATTTGATATTAAGTGCATAGACTATTCCCGGGCTGAATGACGTAACGCGCGCGACGTCACGATGCATTGGGTGACCCGAGCGGAGCCCCATGGACGGGCACGAAGGCCGCTACCGAAGGGTCATCGAAGACCCTGCCTCTCTTTTTCTTTTTCGATCGTCCTTCGCGGCATCCACTTGCCTTTCTTTTTGGTCGCCTCCGGGTTATGTTCTCGGCCGTCGTTCGTCATGCGCAGCCATCCCTTTTGCTCCTTGATCGAACTCACTTTGTCGTTCCTGATGCTCCAATAGAAAATGTACCAGATGGCGACGATCCCAAGAAGGGTGTAGAGAGACTCGATCATTGGGGGGCGCCGCAATTCTTCCTGGTTGATCCATCCCGACACCGCGAAACGGCTCTAGGACTTTAACAAATAGATGCTAGCCCAAGTGAGATGCTAGGCCAAGCCAAACAAACCG